>JAETRD010000091.1 GCA_021770345.1 Lachnospiraceae bacterium
ACCCCGGACGGGAACGCGACGCTGGTTGACGATTTCGGCGGCAACAAGCAGCTTATCACCGTGACGACCAAAAACGGCAATTACTTTTATATCCTCATTGACCGGGACGACGAGGGGGAAAACACCGTGCATTTCCTCAATCAAGTGGACGAAGCCGACCTTATGGCACTCATGGAGGACGGGAGCGAAAAGACGGAGCCGCCCACAGTCTGCAACTGTACGGAGAAATGCGAAGCCGGGAAAGTAAATGTAAGCTGCCCCGTCTGCAAGGACAACATGACCGCTTGCAGCGGCAAGGCAGCGGAGCCGGAACCCGACGAGCCGGAGGAACCAAAGGAGAAGAAAACAGGCACGGGCGGGCTGCTGCTCTTTCTGATCGTCGCCATTGCCGGGGGCGGCGGTGCTTTCTATTACTTTAAGATTATGAAGCCCAAACAGGACGTAAAGGGCGGCACAGACCTTGACGATTTCGATTTTGACGATTACGACGAGGACGAGCCGGAGCCGGACGACGAAGCCGGGGAAATGGAGGACGAGGAAGCATGACCCTGTTCACCGAAAACCCCTCTGCGTGGGGTACTGTATCAAGAAGCTGACAGAGAAGAAAAACACGGGAAAATGAAAGGAGGAATTTTTATTGACTTCACATAGATTAGTCATTGCAGAAAAGCCCAGCGTCGCGGCAAGTATCGCTGCCGCGCTTGGGGTAAAAGAGAAAAAGGACGGATATATCGAGGGCGGGGGCTACCTCATTTCTTGGTGTGTCGGTCATTTGGTGGAGCTTGCGGACGCTGCCGCCTATGGGGAGCAGTATAAAAAATGGAGCTATGAGAGCTTACCCATTCTGCCGGAGGAATGGCAGTACACCGTCGCCGCCGACAAGGGGAAACAGTTCAAAACCTTAAAAGAGCTTATGCACCGCGCCGACGTTTCCGAAGTGGTGAACGCTTGCGACGCTGGGCGCGAGGGGGAATTGATTTTCCGCTTTGTGTACGACGTGGCAAAATGTAACAAGCCTATGCGCCGTTTGTGGATTTCCTCAATGGAGGACAGCGCGATCAAGGCGGGCTTTGCAGACTTAGGGGACGGGCGGGACTATGACGCGCTTTATGCTTCCGCATTGTGCCGCGCAAAAGCCGACTGGATTATCGGTATCAATGCGACGCGCCTTTTCTCCTGCCTGTATCACAAGACCTTGAACGTGGGGCGGGTACAGACCCCCACACTGAAAATGCTGGTTGACCGGGGCGAAGCGATCTCCCATTTCAAGAAAGAAAAATATTACCATGTACGCCTTGACTTATCCGGCGCGGAAGCCGCCAGCGAAAGGATTTC
>JAETRD010000008.1 GCA_021770345.1 Lachnospiraceae bacterium
AGTCGGAAAGAAGTCAATTTTCGTCCCTGCAAGGCGCTTGACTGACGCGTACTGGACGTACGCGGAACGAAAGCAACGCGGCAGGGGCAAAAATTGGCTCTTTTCCGACCGTGTGTACCCTTGTCCACTGAGGGTGGAATATCGTTATTCAGAAGCACATAATCCTCCGCGCTTTTCCTGCGCTCTGTCTGAATCGCCCCGTAAAGGCAAAAGCGGAATGCCTGCGCGATGGTTGTCTTCCCGACCGTGTTATCCCCGAGCACAACCGTGACATTTTTCTTTGGGTCACAGCTGAATTCGATGCTGTTTTCCCCCTTATACCGCATAAAATTTTTCATGCGGATGCTTTTAAATTTCATACCGACCCCCATGTCCTGCTTTGCGGTTTCCCGGTGTGAGAAAAGTCCGCTTTGCAGATTTCGTACTTCTCACGCTAAAACCGCTGCCTGGCATACTCCATAATGATCCGCTGAATCTCCTCGGACATCCGCTGATCTGTCTTTGCCTTGCTCCTTAAGTTTTTGCGCTCCAGATTCAGTATCTCAAAAATAATCGCGCGCAGCTTCTCTTCCGAAATCTCCGCCATCTCCACCGCCCCCTCTCCGCATCCTATAGAAATCTGTTGATCCGCTCTTCCACCTCGGTCTTCGTCTTGTCAAAACGCTTTTTTAAAATGCTGCATACCTTTTCCGCGTCGTATTCCTCCCCTGTCGTTTCAATGTTCAGTTCAAAAATACTCCTCCCTCTGCAGCAACGGATATAATAATCGATATTCTGATTCGAGATTTCCGTGTTGGATTTCTTTGTGATCAGAGCAAAATTGAGCGGCGAATTGAAGATACTCTTCGGGTTATCCCGCTCGCTTTTATTCTCCGCCTTTTCCATATTTTTGTAGGTGCGCATCAGACTGCCGATCGGCACGATATGATGCTCTTCCAGCGTATCGGCGCTCTCCGAGAAAGGGCCGAGCACTTCGTCCGTCCGCAGATCCATATAGGTTTTTGACAGATAAAACTGACATATTTTCTGTCGGAGTACCTTCTTCGGCGGCACCGTCGAGTGCATCAGCAGCGTATTTTCATCAGAGAAACCCGGCATCGCAAACACCTTCGTTTTCATTTCCGACAGCCACGCCCTGTCCGCCTTATCCGCTATCGTCCTGCGGATATTCACGAGATCCGCAATCAGGTTTTCGTTCTGGTCTTTATCGTATCTGCCGGAAAAAACCGCGGTCCAATACCATGTATCCAGCAGCTGTATCACGGTTCTGTCGCGGTAAAAGTCATCCCAGGCCAGCACATAGCCCAGCAGGACGACCATCAGCTCATAATTAATCTCGCCGAGGCTGCGTATCCCGCATCGGGCCTGCAAAAAGAAATACGCCCTGTCGATTCCCGTACAGGCTCTCCCGTAATTGTCCCATATGGCATTTTCGCCAAGTTCGAGTATCTTCGGCCGCTTTATGTAACTGACACTGATCGCTCCCTCCCGAATCGCGTAATCGGGAAAATTGCTGACAAGGCACAGCACGTTTAAAAACGCATCCGTATATTTTTTATTCAGCCGGTTCTTTTTGTTGTCAAGGCAGCCCATCGCCTCCGATGCCGAATAATCTCCTCTGTCCGCAATAAAATCCGCAAAGCTTCTCTCCTGGCACTCCGACAGGATATTTCTGTCATAATCCCGCGGCGTCTGCACATACTCGACAATCGCATCATACAGATTCCTGCCGTCGCTGTTTTTCCGTTTCGCCGCTTTTGCGAGAATCAGTTCAAACGTGCTCAGCGCAATTCCTCCCATATTCAGATTTTCGTAAATGTCAATCGCTCTGTTCCGGTCCGAGGAAGCCACGATAATCTGATGCAGATCGAGCTTATTCACACAGGATAACAGGTATTGCTTCATCCGGTCCGCCCAGTGCGTCTCCCCCATATCCACCCATTTCTTTTTGAGAATATCCCGCTGTCTCTCCCCCGCCTCTAAAATTTCCTCCCGGTAATCGTCCTCGATCTGTGTCCGGATCAGACACTCCCGCTCTTCTGCCGTGGCAAACGCATCGTACTCGTTTTCCAGTCGGTACTCGACTACCGCCTCTACAATTCCGTTTAAAATCGCTTTCAGCCGGGTCTCGCTTGTGCTGTCGCCGAGCAGCAGATACAGCGGAATCAGATAGCAGTCGTCCCGGATGCAAAATCGCTTCAATCCGGGCAGTGTCTCCGCGTGCGGCGCATACGCTTCCTCCGTCTTCCTGTCGAAACGGTAACACTCTATAAACGGCAGGATATCGCCGGTCAGAAAATTCGGGATATCGCACTCCGGGTTTTCGGGGAAAAAGCTCAAATTCTTTAAACGGAATCTGTCGTTCTCTCCGTCCAGACTATCCACTGAAGGAATTTTAAGAAAATAACGGCTCAAAAGCTCTGTGGAAATAATTTTGGAATAATCACAGTCCGGACTTTTTCCGCCGCGGTAATCATAGTAGAGGAGATTTGAAAAGACATTTGAAAGCACCGTCAGGCGCTGCTGCCCGTCCAGCAGCACATATACCTCCCGCTCCGGCTCCCCGGAATCCGGCTCATCCTTCCGCCCCGGTATCCGGCACCCGTAATCGGTTGTCTTCGCCTCCAGAAGCAGAATGCTCCCGATCGGCATTTTTGCCAGCACGGAGGCAATCAGCGACTTTGCCATCTCCTCTTTCCATACAAACCCGCGCTGAAAATCCGGCAGCAGCAGATCCCCTTTCCGTATCATTTCCGTGATCTTTTTTAAATTGGTGTTTGTCGTCTTTTCAAGCTTTTTCATACGCCCTTATCCCTCCGCAATCTCTCTGACCGCCCTCGCCAGAGCGTCGATTTCCTCATGCGTTGTAAACCGCCCGACACTTGCCCGCACGACCCCCGCGCTGTCCGTACTGCGCAGATATTTATGAATCAGCGGCGCACACTGATAGCCTGTCCGCACCGCAATGCCGTAGTCCTCATCCAAAAGCTGTCCCACCTCAGCGGCCTGATACCCTTCGACGCCAAAAGCCACGATTCCGGTCTGCCTGCACAAATCCGCCGCATGATACAGCCGGATCCCGTCTGTCTCCTTTAGCCGCACCGTCATGTATGCGGCCAGCCGCCCTTCCCGCACAAGTCGTTCTCTCGCCGTCTGCCCGGCCCGCGCCGTCCACGGCCGCATCGGCCGTTCTCCCGCCTGCGGCCTCTCCTTTCCGCCGGATGCGCTTCCCGTTTCCTCCGCCTCCCGCAGCGCCGCAAGCAGGCCCGCAATCGCCGGAAGGTTTGGGCTTCCCGGCTCAAATCCCGACGCATCCGCCGCATTCATTTCGGGATTTAAAGAATCGCTCCCCGTGCCGCCCGCAAGAGACGGCTTCAGCCTTCTGCCCTTCCGCCAGAAAAATCCGCCGACGCCGAGCGGTCCGTACAGCGTCTTGTGTCCCGCAAAAATATAAAAGTCCGCCGACAGAAACCCCAGGTCTGTCGGCACCAGCCCCAGTGCCTGTGCGCCGTCCACGACGACAACGGCCCCGTAATCCGCCGCAAGAGACGCCACTCTTTCAACCGGGAGCAGATACCCGGTCACATTGCTCACATGGGACAGCACGACCGCCGATGGCTTTTTCCGAAGAAACTGAAACGCGATGCGCTCGAGATCCAGCTCGAGAGTCCGTTCATTCACCGCAAGCTCCTCCACCGAAAATCCGTACCGTTTCTGAAGCAAATGCAGTACCCTTATCACGGCATTGTGCTCATAGGCAGACACATACACCACGTCCGCGGACGACCATGTAAGCCCGCCCAAAACCTGATTGCAGGCAATCGTCGCGGAGGGAGTCAGAACCACCTCCGTCTCCTCCCCGGCACTGACAAGGCGTTTTAACTCTGTTTTTGTCTCACGGACAAGCTTTTCCGCACGCCGGGCAAGCGCGTAGGAGCCGCGGCCCGCATTCACCGCAAGCTCCCGGTTCGCCATATCCATCGCCCGGTACACCGCCTCCGGCTTCGGAAACGTCGTCGCCGCATTGTCGAGATATATCGTTGCATCCATCCTCTGTTCTCCTGTCTATAACATCTCCTCCAGCATCTCCACCAGGACCGCCACCTTCTGGCCGGTCTCCAGCGTGTCTCCGAATTCCTCGAGCGCCTCGGACAACATATTTTTGAGATACAGGCTTGTGCTGTCTCCCTTCCCCGGTTCATAGCGGCGTTCGATCTCATTTCCCCCCGCGTCTTTTAAGATAATGCGGTGGTATCCGGCGTTTTTCTCCTCCCTGCCGCAAAGCTCCTCCGTCTGCTGCCTGATCAGACGGAGCGCTTCCGAAAAGGAGACCATCGTGTCGTCGCGCCAGTCTTCGACATACACATCCAGAACAATCTTTGAAATGCGGGCCGCAATCTCCTCCTCATCATTTGTGTCCAGCGTTTCCAGATACCGCAGAAACCGGTCGGCGCCCGCGCTCACAATATAGGTCTTTAAAACTTCCCGCCTCGTCTGCTGCCACTCTTTCAGGCACGCCTTTAGGCTCGACGTCTCCCCCGCCCCGAATACCTCTTTAATCCCGTCTGCAATCTCCCTTTTTAACATGCGAAGCTTTCCGTCGAGCAGTCCTTTGCAGCGGCCAATTTCCCGCGCCGTCTGCTCGCAGGCTGTGCCGCCAAACAGCTCCGGCAGCCGGTCAAACAACAGCTCCCGCGGGTTGATTTCCGCGCGCTTAAGCGCATTTCTAAGACCTTCCGTCCGCCGCACGTCCTCCGGCGCAAAAGCGCCTGTCACCCGCGCATACTGCGGCAGAGCGCGATACCAGCCCTGCATGCACCGGACGATTCTGCCGATGCGCTCCTGGCGCGAGACGGCGCAGGCGCCCGATACGCCGAACATCTGCTCGAGCGCCTGCAGGTACTGCTCTTTTTCCGCCGTCTCCTGCTCAAGATAAAGCTCATAGCGTTCCGGCGCCTCATTCACCTGATTCAGCGTGGCGTAATCCACTGCCATCTCACGTTTCCCGGTATAAATTGCCGCGGCGGCGTCCATATCCGCCAGTTTTTTTGCGAGGAAAAGCGGGAGAACTCCTCTGCGCACACCGTAATCCCTGCCGCCGAGACGCTCGTAAAGCGATGCGAAAGACTTTCGGCAGCCCGTGCATTCCCGCAGAAACAGGTCAATCTCCGAAAACACACGCCTGCATCCGCCGTCCTCTGCAGTGTGGACAAACGCGGAGCGGTACACCAGGCATTCCGGGCTTGTCCCCGCAAGATACACGCTGCAGTCCTCCCCGGCAAGCAGCTTCTGCACAACCGTATTGCGCGCCCGCAGATACTGCGGCCCTATATTTCGCACGTTGACCAGCTCATGATTGACCCGCGGGGAAAAGCAGTAATAGGTATCGCATATTTCACTCAGCATAGCGCCGAATTCCGCGGCGGTGCACCCCTGCCGCACCGCTTTCCCGCAGCGGTAAATCCATACGTTTCCATTTTCGGGCAGGTAGCACTCCTCCGTCTTCGCATTGATCTCAAAGACGATATCCTCCCTGCACAGCGCAAGCTCCTGCAGCAGCATCCGATTGTCCCCGATAAACTGCGCATCCCGCATCAGCGCATCGATCGCCGCACAGCGCAAAAGAAGCGGTTCCACACGAAACTCCCGCCCCGGCGCGAGCGCGATCAGCCGATCGTCCGCAAGCCGGTCGAGCTGTTCCTGCAGCGCAGTTTCATCTGCGGCGGTATCCGGTATCAGCACCAGAATCTTTCCGTCCGAAAATTCCTCCTCGTACAGATATTCCGCACTCGTAAGACGCATAAAATCCGCGGTCCGCAGATACACATACGAGAAAAAGCGCGTGATTGCATATTTTTGATTGTGCTGTCTCGGCAGCTCATAGCGCATCTCCGTCACATCGGAAAGCGTCCGGCACACGATATCCCGGTTCCGCAACTCCTCCATGCGTTTTGCGATCTCCTTTTCCACATCCACACCGACACTGCTGCGAAACGCATAGAGGCCGCTTTTGCTGCGGTATACGATAAGTTCCCGCTCCGTCAGCGCGTCGACCGCCCGGCTGCACGTCTCCTCCTCCATCGCAAGCGCAAGCCGTATCGTGCGCTTCTTTGCCGGGAACTCCTCCTCACGCCCCACCATCCGTATCACCGCAATCGCCTTGATGACCGCGCGCTCCGTCCCGTCCGCGGTCCTCGCAAGCGCATCCTCGGCCTTTAACCACTCCCCGTGCAGCTTCGGCTGCTCCGTGGTCTCCCGGAACAGATTTCGAAAGTAATCATAGATTTTATCGATACCGATCAGCGATTCCCCGTCTCTCTCCAAAAGCCATGCAAGGCCACCCTGTCCCTCCCCTGCCAGAAACGTAAAGACGGTCCGCTCGTTCTGGGCGATGCGCTCGCTGATATGAATCAGTGCATAACAGACGGCAGGAGCCAGCGGAAAGCATCCCTTCGCCAGTATCCGCGCAAATTCCTCCCCGGAAAAGAGCTTTCGAAAGCAGGAAAGCCCCCTGGATTCCTCCACAAACTTCCGGTAAGTCTCCTCCGCGGACAGCCTTTTGTATTCCGCAGAAAATTCCGGCTCCTGCTTTGTGATCGCATCCGCAATCAGCTCATAATTGTTCTGGGCGGAAACGACAAATTCAATCTCCGTAAGACGTCCCTCCACACCCCGAAACGCATTTTTTGCCGCGGCGGGTACCGCCTTTGCATAGGTGCGGATACTCTTGTGCGCAACCAGTGTCAGAAACAGCTGCTGCCCCGAATCCTCCGCCAGTTCGCACATATCCTGCAGCGTTCTCATATCACGCGAAAATCCCTCGCCGGAATGTCCCTCGATGTATTTGCCAAATTCGTCAAACACGACATAAATACCGGCGTATCCCGTCTCCCCGGTCAGAATCCGACCCACCTGGCGGTATATGTCAAGCGCTCCCGCCGTAAGCATCGGTACAAACGTACTCCCGGACGTAAGAGCCGGATATACTCCCACAAAAAAATCCAGCGCCTTTCTGCTGCCCGAGAGAAGCGCCTGTACAAACGCCTCGTCCGTCGTCCCGTTCTCCGCGAGAATCTGCGCAAACTTTTGAGCGGTATCTGGAAAATTCCGTCTCCAGCCCTCAATCGTCTGCACCGCCTCCGAGTAACTGCTCTCCGGCGCAAGATCTCCTAACCCCTCGCGCAGCAGGGCCTCCCGCAGCGCCGCCGCAAACACCTGGTTTAAATCGTCCCCGGCCGCCGGATTTAACAGCACCGGAAGATATTTTCCCCCGTGTTCTGTCACCGCGGCGATTTTCCCCGCCACAGACACATCTGTCCGTCCGATTTTATCAAGCAGCGCCGCACAGACCTCCCGCTCACCCCCAAGGAGCGTCAAAAGCACCAGCAGCAGATGTGATTTTCCCTTTCCGTACGGCCCGATCAAAAGCGTCGCATGCTCCGACCGCCGCCCTGCGACCGCCTCAAAACAGCGCTCCAGAACCGCAACCGAAGAGTGCGTCGGAATATAACTTTCGACACGCTCACGGTTTCCCAGATCCAGCTGTAAATTCACGGATTTTCGAAATTTTCGATTGGTCCGCACCAACTTTATGCATCGTTTCATGACACCGCTCCCATTTTTCTCTTATGCCGTGTAGCGCCGCGGGAAACAAAGGCTTTTTTCGCGTTTCCCGTAATAATCGGCCGCAACCTGTTCCCCCGTCACCGGCTCGCCGAGATATACCATATTCAGTCCCGCCGTGCGGTTTATCGTAATCTTCCCCTTTGCCGCAAGGCGTTCAAGCAATTCCGCAAGCCCGTTTCTCCCTAGCTGCAGCAGCTTTCCCGGGCCGTTTTCCGCTGCAAGCAGCGTATCGAGCTCCTCCGAATTTGCCCCCGAAAGGCTCTCCGCGAGCAGATAGAGCACGATCTCTTCCGGCAGACGCCCCAGATCCGGCTGGCAGCGCACATACGCACCGTCCGCCGGTCTGATCAGCGCAAGCCGCCCGAACGGACTTACGTTCTTTTCCTCCGGCGTTCCCTCACGCTCTCCCCGCCTCACATACATATGGAGGATCGCGTCGCAGTCCGCGTCCACCGAAGCATCCGGCACACGCCGCTTTGCCCCGGCTTTGTCGCACGCCAGATACGCGAATGAGCGCATCTCCTGCATCATGCGCGCCCTGTCAAACTCCTCGCAGCCGAATTGATTGAAAAACAGGTTCCACGCGGTCGCCTGACTGTAATTGGCCGCAATCCGGCAGTGAATCAGCCACAGCGTAAAGACGTCCTCGATATACCTGTCCTTCTCAAAAATAATCCGCCCGACCGCCGACAGACGCATGCCGCCTTCCTCTGACCCCTTCCTGGGGATATCCTCCGCGAGCCCGGCGCAGCGCAGCCAGTAGCGCAGCGCCTTCGCCATATTCGGCCCCATGCCGAGCGCGTCCGCCCCGTAATTTTCCCGAAAGACCTGCGGATTTTCCGCAATCGCCGCAAGTCCCTTATTCAGCCATCCCTCGCGGAGTGTAAATGTCTCGTGCCCTTTAAACCGTATCGTTCCCTTCCCCGCCATGTCTCTCCTCCCGTCGTCCGCTCAGTTCTGCTTTACCGTCAGAACCTTTCTCATATAGCACCCCGCTGTGAAATGTCCCACGCATGCCCCGCAGCGTGTGCATTTCCCGTCGGAAATCCGATATTCGACTCCGCCGCCCTTTTTCTCTTTCACGGAAAGCGCGTTAAATCTGCACACACTCTCGCAGGCCAGGCAGCCCATGCACATCTGGTACTTTGTGATCTGGCACCGGATGCGCTCCTGTGCCGTCCGCAGGTCGGATGCCCCTGCAATCTTCGGGCTTATGACTGTCACCTTAAGCATCCGCGTCCCGGGTCTCCCCTGAAGTTTCAGCAGAATCCCGCCCTTTTTGTCCAGCACAAACACCTCGCCCAGACGTTCCTTCCCCATATGAAAATCGAGATATCCAAACGGGCGGAACAACTCATACAGCTCCGTTTCAATCGGCCGCTGCAGCTCGTAGCTGAATGCGTTTTCTTCCGCCGCGCACGGCTCGTAGGCCACCGCCGCCTTTTTTGCCCAGGCCACGCCGTTTCCGCCCTGTCTGGCCTTCCAGAAGCCCCCGTCCACATAGACTTCCGCGTCCTCCTTCCCGGCGCTCCTCGCGAAGTCAATCAGCAGGCTGCGGAATCTCCCGGACTCCTCCGGCATGTGGACTTTTGACAGAAATTCGGACCAGCCGCTGTTATTCGGGCAGCACCAGCAGCCCACTCTCGCATAGCCGAGCCGGTATGCGTCGTTAAAGTCAATTCCGGTTGCAAGCAGATACAGCCAGATGTCAAAATCCGTCCAGTCTATGACCGGAGAGACAATGTGCTGCTTCGTAATCTTCGGACTGTCGGACTCCCGCTCATACCTGCTTCTGCTCATAGATTCGCTCCGCCTGATGCCGTAAAAGGTCAGAATCCTGCTTTTGTCCCGGTACAGCGAACGGATGCGCCTCTGAATCGTGCCCGTCTTAAACACCGTGCAGCACCAGCGCATCACGCGGCTCGGCGGACCGATCAGCCGACACAGCTCCTCGAAATCCTTCTCCTTGTTGCGGGCCGAAATCAGCGGCGTACGCGGATGCTCCCGCCGAAACCGCTCCACATACGCATAGGTAAACGGAAATTCCAGCGTCGTATCCCCGAAAATATGCATGATCTGCGGGCTGCTCAAAGCCCGCATGACCAGATCCGACGTCACCGTGGAGTCTTTTCCTCCGCTGAAGGAAACAAACATATCCATTGCCCCGAATCCCTCTGCCGCCGCGCGGATATAATCCGCCGCCTCCTCCGTCATCTGCGCGAAACGCCCGCGGTTCGCCTGCACAAACCGCGCCGCATACCGGTCAAAAAATTCATAACCGTTCTGCGCTTTCAGTGCCTCGTAGCCGGCGCGGATTTTATCCGCATCGAGTTTCCTTAAACCATTCACGGAAAACGCAACCTTCCTGCCGTTTACAAAGTAGCGGTTCCCCGCCCCGTTCCAGACGGAATCCTCCCGATAGCAAAAAGGTCTGCCCTCGATGATCTCCAAAAGCAGCCGCTCCTCCGGAAACACCGGCCGCAGATCCGACGTCAGATAAGTCCCCCTGCTGCCGCACAGCGGACACTGCTCCTCGTACAGCGGCACGAGACAATGATTGCACCAGTATATCTCGGACGACGCGTCCGCGCGTCCTCCGCACTCGGGACATACGCTGGTCTCACACGGTCTTCCGGTGCAGGTGAAAGGCTCCCCTGTCCCGGCATCACGGTTGTTGCATGTATAGGTAATCATCCTGCATCTTCCCTCTTTTTAAGAATATAATTCTTTCTTTTTAAGAATACATATCCACATTATATTCCCTGCAAATAAGAATTTCAACAATATATTGTATTGTTTAGAAAGAATTTCTTTTTTCCGCAATAAAAAAAGTGCCGCATAGCGGCACCTGACAGTTATTAACTATTTACGGTATTTTTATCAGAAATCCCTCATAGATTCCGACCGGCACATGTTCCTCAAAAGAATATTCCTCGACAGATTCCCTCTCAAAAAAGTAAACGGTAATGCGCTCTTTTATCGGATCAATAATCCAATACTCCCTGACGCCTGCCGTTCGATATTTAAACAGTTTCGTAAAATAGTCCATTGCTTTACTGCCCGGCGAGACAATCTCAATAATCCAATCCGGAGCGCCGCTGCAGCCCTTGTCCGTAATCTTATTCGGATCGCATATGACGCTGATGTCCGGTTCCACATAATTTTTCTCATTTTCATTCAGAAACACGGCAAACGGCGCGGGAAATACTTCACATGTTCCGTTATTTCCTTGAATATAATTTCCGATTTCCCGGTCAAAAAAATGTACCAGCCTCTGGTGTTTTGTATTTGGCGGGGCCATGTAATAAATCTTTCCGTCGATTAATTCCGCCCTCTGTCCGTCCGGCAATGCATAAATTTCATCAATCGTGTGGATCTCGTTTTTTCCTATTACATCCATACCGTATACCTCCGTCCTGCATTTATTGTAACAGGAAACATCTGTGTTTACAATAGAATGCGCGTGGAAGCTGCGGCAAAATCCCATGGATTTTCCTCCCTACGTCTGCTTCCACTCATACTGTGAAAACACAAACTGCAAAATTTTTGCATGCGCATAGGCAATCCCGCCCGCCGACACAAACAACAGCGGCCAGAACACAAACAGCGCCGCCGTGATCAGAAGCAGTGCGGACGTAATCAAAAGCAGCGACCAGCCGAAATTCTTAAACGCCATGACAAACGCCAGCATCACGACTTTTTTAAGCCCTGCATCCGTCCATGCAAGCAGCGGAAACATATAGACCGCCACAAAGACAAAGACAACGGCAAGCACGAGAAACACCCAGAAAAACAGATTCCCGACACTACCGCCCAGGTGGTGATAAAAATACAGATCCCCCGCAATGAAAATGCCGAGCGCCGACATGATCAGCCACGCAATCGTCGCACTCTTAAAATTTTCCCGGAACGTGCGCACAAAATCCTCCCGCAGATACCCCTCTCTGTTCGACGCAAGACGCATCGCACAGTAAAACAGCGCGGTCGTCGACGCCCCGATTGTCACAATCGGAAGGGAAAACAGCAGCCACAGGCAGGTCAGAAGAAACATATCCGTCACCTTCCCCATAAACTTCCAGACCGGATTCTCCATATTAAAAAGTCCCATAACCGCCAAACTCCTTTCCCGTTTTATTTTTCCGCGGAAAACAGATATGCAATCAGTTTTACCGCCGCACCTTTGCGCTCCGAACCACTGATAATGCCGATCACCGGTTCATCCAGTGTGATTTCGTAGTTCTTTATAAATTCCGTATCGTCCATGCGGATGCCGACCGCCTTTCCGTCCGCCGCATACAGCATATCCTCCAACGCCTCATACTGCTCGTTTGTCAGCAGCCCGTCTAACTCCGCAAATGCATTCAGATTCTGATAATAGTCGAACACGGCCGCTTCCGCAATCAGAAAATCAAGTTCATGCGCGTAGACATAAGTCGTAAGCTTCGCCATCGATTCCTGTGTGTTAAGGTCCGAGATGGCCTCCTTCCCGAGTTCCTGTGCATCCATTGTGAGCGTCGCATCGATAAAGACCTCCTCCGTCTCCGAATTTCCTCCGATTCCGCCGAGGATTTCCGCTTCCATCCGACTCGTAACCGCGTCCTCCCGCACCTGATTAATTAATATCCCTGTAAGAAGCTGTGTTTTTTCTTCCTCCCCGAAGGAGACTGCCGCATACACCGCAAAGGCTGCCGCAAATAATCCCGATATCACACTTCTCCTGTGGTAAGTCCACCAGTCAGAAATCTTCTTTCGCACAGACCGTATCTCCTCTCCGCCGCCAGCCGTCACCAGTTGAGCACTTCCCCGACCAGCGTGTCCTTCGCTTTGTCAAACACGATGACATTCCCGTATCCCATGCATCCGTCGGCCTCCTCGAGATCCGTCGGGGAATTGACCTCACGGTGACAGACAATCACGACATACTCTCGCCCCTTTGCCGTAAGCTTTACCGCTTCCGCCGCAGACTCCGGATAGTCGATTTCCTTTAACGCGGAACGCACCGGCAGTTTTTCGATTTGCAGCGGCCTCTCCGGCGCAGCGTCAATCACGGTAATCAGGCTCGTAAACCCTTCTCCCCGCTTCGTGATTCTGCAGACCGCGCCCTCCTCCTCGCTGTTGTAATGCCTTGCAATATATCCACTGCACAGCTCCTTTTGTACGCCGTCCGACAGAAAATAAAAATCCGCTTTTGCCTTTTTCCCGCGGTAGCACACACCAGGAAACGCGCCCGCCCGCTCCGTCACCGCTCCGTCGGGATTAAAATGAAAATACTGCCGATAGGTGTGCGCGTCCCCGGTGTACAGCTCATCCGCCAGAAGAAAAAGATCCGGTTTGATGAAGATGACCTTGCGGTTACAGTAGACGCCGCCGGGCATATCCATGTATCCCAGATGCCCCGCCTGCGCAAATTCGGCGAGCGTCGTCTGCCGGAAATTCTGCTTGACCGGCGCCGCAAGCTTTGCGCACTCCCAGGAATCCTTGCAGACCGTAAATAATTTATCGTCCACCGTGATCGTGTTGTGCCCGGTCGGGTCTTTATATTCCCTGCGCTTTGCTCCCCACACATAGGTAAACCGCCCGCCGTCCATCAGCACGTCCTCGCCGTTTACCACAAGATCGATGTGAAGCTTATCCGCGTGCCCGTGTCCGGCGCCGAGCGTCCCGCCGTGCAGATGCAAAAACGTGGCCTGTTCCGTCCAGTCCGTGCGGAAATAGGTATTCCCGCTGTGCTCCAGAAATACGGACGTAAAATCCGGCTCCCTGCGCTCCATCGCCGCGTACTCTGCCACCGCCCGCATGCCGAGGTCCCAGATGCTCTCGTAATCAAGCCGTTCGTAACCACCGAACCTTAACACGGGATTGCGAAACAGATACGCCGCCGTGCTGATGCGATCCCGCACGTCCACGTCGTCGCTGTCCCCCATCATCACGATATGATGATCCGGTTTCAGCCACGCCACGTTGGCGAGCGCCATCTGCTCTGTCCTGCGCAGAATGCTCTCCGGAAGTGCAATCCCGTTGCGTGCCGCAAGCAAAATCACATCCAGATAACAGTGCAGCACCTCATTGTGGTAGATCGGCGACTGCTCCCAGTGCACGCCGTCCTCCATAATCTGCATCCTGGCCTCAATCTCGAGATTTTGAACCGCAAACGCGATCAATTTCTCTGTCGCCTCACTCTGCGGCAGCGTCACGCCGATCTCAAAGAGTCCGTGATTCTCAATCACTCCCCAGTTGCTCATATAGCGGTATGCCGAGTGACTCTCCATCAAATGTCCTGCATGCAGCAGCATGCAGTCGTAAAACTCCTGCAAAAAGTCCCCGGTAAGCGCCTCGCTGTCCCGGAACAGGCAGATCGCCTTGCTCCAGTACTCCCCGCGGAAGCCGGTATCAAGGCTTCTCCACGGACCGCCCGCAGATTCTTCCATAAGCGGCACGTTTTTGATCCACTCTCTTGTCAGCTCTACATAGGCTCTCGCATACTTCTCATCCCCGGTCATCTGATATGCCTGCCCCAGCGTCAGGAAGAACCGGTGCCTGTTAAACTGCCAGACAAACTCCGGGTCGCCCGCCGGCATGTAATTCCAGTCGATATCCCCCTCAAACGTCACCGGCTCGTTGACCTGCTCTAAGTCCCATTTGGAATTAAACAGAAAACGCCTCTCGCAGACGCCGTCCGCGACCGCAATCGCGTGCGCCGCCTCCCCCGGGAAATACTTCTTACAATATTCCCCTGCCGCCTTCCCGTCATCACAAAAATAATGGGAAACATCCCTGTCAAAAAAATCCTCTCTCTTCATCTTCGCTCCTGTTTTTCTCTCAAATTCCAGCGTGAAGAAAGTCTGCTTTGTATACTTTCTTCACACAGGAGAATCCCCTGTCTCCGGGGATTCTCCAGCGTGAAACTTAGTACTTCTTGGCGAAATGCCCTCTGGCATGAGCCCTAGAAGTACTTTTCACGCTACCAATAAGGATTCCAATCTTTTTTCAGACGCATCAGCGCTTCCATATAGAAATAGTCCCCCCAGATATTGCACTCGTCCACGCCGTAATGATTGCAGGTATTGTACGGGGAATGGTTCGAATAGGTGCTGTGCAGCACAAGCCCGTTCGACTGCGTTTCGTCCCGCACCGCGTAAAAATCATAGAGCGCCTTCACAAGCCGCCCTGCGAGCGCGCGGTATTCCTTTGCTTCCTCCTCCCCGAGATACCTCGCCATCTCGAGCATTCCGCAGGCCGCAATCGCCGCGGACGACGAATCCCTCGGTTCATCGTCCCCGTCCGTAAATTCCAGATCCCAGAACGGAACCAGATCCGCCGGGAGATGCTCCAGGAAAAACGCCGTCACGTCGCGGAATTTTTGAATGTATTCCTCCCTGCCCGTATACCTGTAAGCGAGCGCCATCCCGTAGATTCCCCACGCCTGGCCTCTCGCCCACGCCGAGCCGTCGCGGTAGCCCTGACAGGTCGCCCCGTGGTCCGGCGCGCCGGTTTCCATATCAAAGAAAAACGTATGCCAAGTCGAGTGATCCTCGCGGATCACATTCGCGACGGCCGTATGGATATGCTTTTCCGCGATATCCCGGTATTTTGCATCGCCGGTCTCCTCCGACGCCCAGTAGAGCAGAGGCAGATTTAACAGACAGTCGATGATCAGTCTGTAATTTTCCGGCGCGTCCATCGGCCCCCACGCCTGGATAAACTCCCCGACCGGGTGAAACCGCCGAATCAGCTGATCCGCGGCGAGGATTGCCGCTTTCTTTCCGTTCTCGTTTCCCGTCAGCTTGTAGCCCGCCACACAGGACGGGGAATAGAGAAACCCCATGTCGTGATGGTCGACCTCTATTTTGTTTTCGATGCGGTTTAAAAAGCTCTCAATCTGAATCTCTCCCGCCCGCTTAAAGCATTCTTTGCCGGTTTCCTCATAGGACAGCCAGATCTGTCCGGTCCAGAACCCCGTCGTCCAGTCCACATTTTCAGTCGGCTGATAAAAATCGTGCTCGCTGTACGCCTTTTTGAATTTCTCCGTAAATTCCGGCAGACAACGCCTGGTCTGCGCCACCGCAAAATCCATCGCCGCCGTGATCTCAGACTCCGATATCTGCGGTTTTTCCTCAAACAACATATCCTTCTCCTCCTGTTTTTGTCTCCCGGACTCCCGGGAATCGCACCGGCCTCCGAAATGCACCGCTTTTCACGTTACAGAATATGCGTGCACGAAACCTCATGCACGCATATAGTTTAACCTTTTAATCCCGTCGACGCAACGCCCTCGACAAAATATCTCTGCAGGCAGATAAAGACTGCCAGCACCGGGATCAGCGAGAGCACCGAACCTGCCATAATCAGGCCGTACTGGGACGAATACTGTCCGATGAACATTTTAAGTCCTAACTGGATGGTCTTCTTCTCCTGAGACTTTAAGTAGATCAACGGTCCGAGATAATCGTTCCAGGTCGCAACGAACGTAAAAATCGTCAGGGTCGACAGCGCCGGTTTCGACAGCGGAAGCATGATTCTCGAATAGATCATATACTCGCTCATCCCGTCCACCCGCGCCGCCTCGCAGAGCTCATTCGGGATTCCGTCGTAGAACTGCCGCATCATAAACACGCCGAATGCCGAAAACGCCTGTAAACAGATAATCGCCAGCAGTTTGTCGTTTAATCCCATCTTGCGCATCATGATAAACTGCGGAACCATGTACACCTGCCAGGGCATTGCGATCGTCGCTATGTACGCCATAAACAGCAGGTTTTTGTGTTTGAACTCAAGCTTTGCGAAAGAGTACGCCGCAAAGCTGCTCGTCAAAAGCTGCAGCGCCGTCACAATAATTGTCAGAAATACCGTGTTTTTCACAAACGTTCCGAACGGAATCTTCGTCCAGATGTCCACATAATTGCTCCACTTCGGCACCTCCGGAATCAGCACGAACGGCGTCATCTGAAAGACTTCGCGGTCTGACTTAATGGACGCCGACAGCATCCAGATAAACGGCACCAGCATCGCCACCGTGAGAATCAGCAAAATCAGATACAGGAAGAACTTCTTGATAAAATTATTGCGCTTGATTGACGCTTCTTTTTTCTGTTTTATAGTTTGACTGCTCATCTTCGTTCCTCCTTCCCTACGCTTCTAATTTCTTTTCATATGCAAACTGGATCAATGTCACCACGAGAACAAGTACAAACAGCACCATTGCGACCGCGCTTGCATATCCGAGTTTCCAGTAATCGAACGCGTTCTGATAGATATAGTAAACAAGTACCGACGCCGAATTGCTCAGGTTTCCGTCGCTTCCGCCCGCCAGCATGATCGCGATATCGTACACTTTAAAACAGTTGATCGTCAGCATGACCACCACGAAAAAGGTCGTGGAGCGCAGCTGCGGCCATGTGATGTAGCGAAACTTCTGCCAGGTCGTGGCCCCGTCCAGACTCCCCGCCTCATACAGCTCCGCCGAGATTCCCTGAAGCCCGGCCAGATAAATGACCATATAATACCCCATGTATTTCCAGACGCTGAACAAAATCAGTGTCAGCATGACCAGACTGCCGCTAAACCAGTTCGGAAGACTCTTCTGGTCCACCCCGAAAACTGCCATCAGAAGATAGTTAAACGGTCCCTTGGTCGGATGGAAAATCATGGACCACACCGTTGTGATTGCCACCAGAGACGCCACATACGGGAAAAATGATATCGTGCGGAAAAACCCTCTTCCCTTTACCTTCTGGTTTAAGACAATGGCGAGCGCCAGCGATACGATCATCGTCAGCGGCACCGTACCGATACAATAAATAATCGTATTTTTGAGCGCTGCGACAAAGAACGTGTCTCCCGGCAGCTGCGCAAAATTCGATACTCCCACAAATTGAATCGGATTATTTCCGTCCCATTCCGTAAACGCAAGAATAAACGCAAAGACGATCGGAATCAGTGTAAATACCGCAAATCCGATAAAGTTCGGCGCGATAAAGGAATAGGCGACCAGATCCTTTTTTGTCTCTCTTGAAATCTTTCTGTTATAGCGGATCGCCACATATTTTCGCTGCAGCGTATTTCTTTTTGCGATCAGTTTCTGCTTTTTCTTAATATCAGTTTCGTTCTGACTCTCCTCCCACAGCCTCGCCATCTCGGCTTCCAGCTGCTCTATTTTTTTTGCTTTCTCATCGTTCATAACCAACATCCAAAAGCCAGATACGGCTTATTTCCTTTCCCCATTTTCGCCGGATGGCAACGCGCCCCGCGCGCTGTCCCGGACTGTATAAGGGGCCGGCCAAGACAGCCGGCCCCTTATAAAATTTACGTTTCTTCTGCCTTATCAGTTTCCGAGAATCTTGCCGACCTCTTCGTTCATGGATGCGATACCTTCTTCCACCGTCACCTCACGGTTCATGATTGCGGTGTGATATGTATCGAGCACGCTGTTGATTTCCGATACGTTTTCTGCGTACGGTACCTCAAGATATGCGTTGGTGATGTTGAGTGCCTCTTTGCTGCTCTCGTCTGTCGGGAAGCCTGCCATACCGGAGATAATGTCGATTACGTTGTCCGTCATCTTCGCCGGGAAGTTGCCGGTTCCTGCCATGATGGTTGCACCTTCGTCACCGGATACAAAGTTTACAAAGTCAAATGCCTGATCTTTGTGCTGGGAAGCGCTTGTCACGGAAAGACCTGTGATCGTGGCGATCGTGCTGCCGGCCTCTCCTCCTTCCGGATGCGGGTAGCTTGCGATACCCCAGTTTCCGCAGAGTGCGCTGTCATATTCGCCGCTGTCAATATTTGCGATCAGGGTTGCGATAAACCAGGAACCCATATTGAGCATTGCAACGTTTCCGTTGGAGAATGCTGCGGAGTAGTGAAGTCCCTCGGTGCTTAAATCGGTGTAGGACTGGCATACGCCGTCGTCCTCTTCGCTCAGGATCATGTCATAGTACGGAGCCATCCACTCATAGGTTCCGTCCAGTACGGAGTGCTGTCCGTCTAACGTTCCGAACAGTTCTACCGCGGAACGCCAGGTGTGATAGTGACATCCGTATACCTGTGAACCGTAGGTCGTATCCGTCAGCTGTCTTGCGAGCGCGTCATAGTCTTCCATCGTCATATCGTTGGTCGGGTACGCAACGCCTGCCGCGTCAAACACGTCTTTGTTGTAGAATACCAGCCAGTAATCGCTCCGGAACGGCAGTTCGTATAAGCTTCCGTCCACAGTCACCTGATCGGTCACACCGTTGAAATCCGCCAGATTGATGCCTGCGTCCGCGATGTAGCTGTCAAGGGATTCCAGTGTATTTTTCTGAACCAGTGTCGCATAGCCCGGTACGTCTTTGATGGTTACAACGTCAAAGTCCGTATCGCTTCCCGACAGCTCGGTTGCCAGAACCGTCATATAGTCAGCCGAACCAAGGTCCACCATCTCAATCGTCACATTCGGATTCTTTGCCTCATAGGCGTCTTTGAGCGCCCCCCAGTACGGTGTTGTCTCCTGATCCCAGATCGCCCACTTTAAGGTGACCGCTTCACCGTCTGCCGCGCCTGCATCCGCCGCACCCGCATCTGCTCCGCCTGCCGCCTCGGTACCCGCCGCTGCATCACCTGCCACCGCCGCGTTATCTGCGCCGCCATCTGCATTTGCGTCTGCACCCGCGTCCTTGCTGTCACCGCCGCAGCCTGCGAGTAAGGTTCCTGCCATGCTTGCCACAAGCAGCATGCTCAATGCTCTTCTTTTCATAGTCTTCCTCCTTGTTTCGAAATCTTTTTCTTCCATCGTCTCCGATTGGATGATTTTATTATATTTTTTCCGCCACGGGTTTTACATAGATTTTTTTACGTTTAAATTCATATTTTTTTCCAGTTTTGTTTCGCTTTTATCCGATTTTATAAAAAAGATGTCTTTTTTTATAAAAACTGTCTTTTTTCTTCCACATTTGCCGTTTTATACGAAAGACATAAAATTTTCTTTCTCTATTTCCGTTCTTTCATGTATAATATGGTCTATGATGAAAAATTTTAAGACGATACGTTCCGGAATTACAATCACAACCATCACGCTCTGTATCGTGATAAGCATCGCGGTCTCTGCAGTCAGTTACTCCTTCTATTATCAGACCGTCAAGCGGGACATGATACACCAGACGGAGTCCTCGCTGACTCTGCTGGCAGCTTCGATTGACAGCAATATTCAGGATGCCTATTCCTTTATCCGAAGCTGTCGGACAAGCTCTTCCGTGATGAATTATTTACAGTCCTCCGAGACACGCACTTCAAGGATCACGGCTTACAATTATCTGAAGGACAGCTACAACAGCTACAACGGGCGCTACTATATCAAGCGCGTCTTTATCGCTTCCTACGGCAGAGACGATTTTGTTCAGGTAGGTGATTCCACCGGCACGCACCTTTTCCAGTCCGCAGCGGATGTGCAAAATCAATACTTTTTTGACGATTACTACGCTGCGAGCACCTATCTCTACACGGAGGGCATCCTTAAAACCTCCACCGGAAGACAGTATCTGCCGGTGGTACGTCCGCTCTACAGCACATACAGTTCCGACGAGCTCGGCTTTATCTATATGGAAATATCACCGAATGTTGTGACGGTTCCGCTGAAGACCGCCGGAACCTATGGCAACGAGGACTTCTTTCTGACGCTCGGAGAACATCACTACCAGTACCGCAACTACACGCTCTCCGACTGCGATTTATCCTGCACCGTCACCGGCGATTTGTCCGACACGGCATCCTATCCGGGCACATGGATAAACGAAATCCGCAATGACCGCGGCACCTACATAGCGGTATCCGTCCCTCTCACCGCCAAAAACTGCTACATCACACAGCTTATGACGGCCGGCAGCTTTTACGAGCAGCTGCTGACCACGATCCTCATCATCCTGTTATGCTCCGTCGTCACCGGCTTTATTCTGCACGCGATCTTAAACCGCATGGTAAACGTCCCCGTGTATGAACTTCAGAAACGGATGAAATGCATCTCCGAGGGCAACTTTGAGCGGGATTCCTCGATCGAGTGGGAGCACGAGCTCGGGGATATCGGCAGAAGCATTAACGACCTAGCCGAGGATGTCCGGATGCTGCTCGAACAGAAAGTAAAAGACGAGCACGAAAAGCGCGAGTACGAATACAAAATGCTGCAGAGCCAGATCAACCCGCATTTTCTGTATAATACGTTAAACTCCATCAAATGGATGGCCACGATACAGAACGCGCCGGGGATCGCAGAGATGACGACCGCGCTCTCAAGGCTGCTTAAGAGCATTGCCAAGGGAACCGAAAAAACCGTTCCTCTCTCCGCCGAAATCAGCCTTTTAGACGACTATTTTACGATTCAGAAATACCGCTATGGGGGAATCGTCACTATGACTTATCAGATTGACGATAAGGAGGCCTTAAACTGCCCGATTCCGCGCTTTACACTGCAGCCCATCGTGGAAAATGCCATCTTTCACGGAATCGAGCCGAAAGGCGCTCCCGGAACGATCACCGTCCATATCTTCCGCAGAGACGACACGGTCTTACAGATTGACATCACCGACGACGGCGTCGGCATGACAGCGGAACAGGCGGCGCTTCTTCTGACCGAAAAAAGTAACGGGAAAGCAGATTTTTTCAGGGAAATCGGTGTAAATAACGTACATAAAAGGCTCCAGTATGAATTCGGCGCCTCCTACGGGCTTTTGATCGACAGCCGGCTCTCGGAGTACACGACCATATCCATCCTGCTGCCCTGCCGGCCGGGCTGACATTTGACGACACCGGAAAATCCGGCTGCGGCATCGGAATCCTTTAAAACATAATTTTTCAGAAACGGAGCAACGCTTATGACACAGCTACTTATTGTAGACGACGAACCTTTAGTACAGATCGGAATCCGTTCGATGCTGAACTGGGAAGACCTGGGAATTGAGATTGCAGGCACCGCGAGCAACGGAAAACAGGCCTACGATATCATTCTCGAAAAACAGCCGCAGATTGTCATCACGGA
The DNA here is from genome assembly GCA_021770345.1 of Lachnospiraceae bacterium. Taxonomy (GTDB): domain Bacteria; phylum Bacillota; class Clostridia; order Lachnospirales; family Lachnospiraceae; genus Roseburia. The sequence goes on from JAETRD010000008.1 coordinate 21,629, forward strand.
CATCAAAATGCCTATCATGGACGGCATGCAGCTCATCGAAAAATGTCAGGCATTGCCGCATCCGCCGCTTTTTATCCTGCTGACAAGCTACGAGGAATTTCAGCTGGTCAAACAGGCCATCTCCTACCAGGTTTTGGACTATCTGGTAAAGCTCGAACTGACGCCGGAGGTTTTAACCGAGGCCGTGGAAAAAGCGCTCGCGATTCTTGAAAAGGAAAAAAAGAACGCCGTCCCCGAAAAGACAGCGTCTGATTTTTCCGTGTTTGTGGACAATTTTTATATTCGCCTTCTGCTGAATCTGTTTGAGACGGAAGAACAGTTCACGAATCTGTGCAGCCTTCTGTCCGTTCCGTTTGATTCCGCCGGATATGCGGTCGGCTATCTGAAGATGGCAAACACAAGGCACAGCGAATCCCTTCTCCACACGGAGGATGCGGCGCTTTTTCAGAGCAGCTACGAGATGATGAAGAGTCTGATCGCAAAATATCTTCCCTGTCATATCCTGTTTTTGGACACGACGCATTTTGCGATTATCTTCCGGTTTGAAAAAGACCAGCTCGACTGCTGGAAAGCTCTGATTGAGGATGCCATAAATCAGACTTCACGGATGCTCTACAACTATTACAGCATCGAGGTCCTGACTGCGATCGGTTCCCTTGTGAGCGACCCGCGGGAAATCTCGTCCTCCTATTCGGACTGCAGGCAGATTTTTGAGGAGACGCCGCACGCGGGAAAACATCTCGTGTTTATCGACGATATGCCGGACTCTGCAAAGAATCATAATGTCTTTCACATTGCCATCTTTAAGGATGAACTGCAGAAAGCGTTCAGCGAATATGACAGCAAGGCGCTTGCCGCGGTCATGGACGACATTATCGAGCTGTTTCACAATGACAGCCGCCACTATGCGCAGGCCTTGAGCGCCGCGAGCAATGTGCTGCACCTCGTCCTGTCGTGCCTCGGCAACGGGGAAGCGCTGCTCAATCAGATATTTTCGGACAGGGGCGGCTACAACTGCCTGTATGAGGCGGAAAACGTCTCACAGATCATGCAGTGGATGTCCGCGCTCCGCGACGGCCTGTGCCGCCTCTTTTCGGAACATCACAAGGACTACAAAAACCGCACCATATCATCCGTAAAAAAATACATCAACGAACATGTCGAGGAAAAGATTGCCCTGAATCAGGTCGCCGATATTTTCGGTATCAGCCCGAACTACCTGTCCATCCTTTTCTCGAAATACAACGACATGGGATTCGTGGATTACATCAACCACGCAAAGATTGACCGCGCAAAGCAGCTGCTCTCCGAGGGCAACCTGAAAGTCTACGAGATTTCCGACAAACTCGGCTATGAGAGCGCGTTTTATTTCAGCCGCGTATTCAAAAAAATCGAGGGCGTCTCCCCCAGGGAATACAGCAACTCCTCTGTCCCCGAGCTATAAAAAGCGGAACACAACACAAAACCGCGGCTTTTGCGCAAACAATTCCCTGCCTGTAATTCTCATAGTGAGAATCACAGGCAGGGAATTTTGCGTTCCGCCATTTTATTTGTAGTCAAAATTCGGTATCTGATCCCATCTGTCCTTAAAGTAATGCGCCGCCATTTTCGGCCTGCGGTCCCTCGTCAGAAGACCCTTTTTATTGCCGTCCGCACGCATACAGCCCTGTATCGTCGCAAAGTCCGCAAAGTTCCACGCATGCTCGCCGATGAAAAAACTGCGCTTATCGAATTCGGCGTTTTGTCTGCGATAAAACTCCACCTGAAATTCCTCGGAAAACATCTCCGGCACACACGCATGGATTCCGGCAACCGCATCCGCACCGTACTCGGTGATCATCACCGGCTTGCCCTGCTTCTCCCAGAAATCAAGCTCCATGTTAAGCCCGTAGCACGCCGCGTCCAGATCGCCGGACAGGTTATACCAGCCGTAATAGCGGTTGAAGCACACCACGTCCATCGTGCGCGTCACAAGATCCCGCTCGTAATTATTCTGGCAGCAGACAAACGTCACCGGGCGGTCCGCCGGGTCAAGCTCATGCGTCAATTCATACAGAGAATGCCAGTATTCATAGGCAGACTCCGGAAAATGCTCGGTGTCCGGCTCATTTCCCATCGACCACATCACAACGCACGGATGATTTTTATCCCGCGCGATCATGTCGCGCAGTACCTGTTCGTGGTGCTCCCTGATCTGGAAGGTCTTGTACGGATCGGTATGTTCGCCCGCGCCGATTCCGACCGCCGGCGTCTCGTCGATGACGACGATTCCCTCCCTGTCGCAGAGCCGGTACATCTCCTCCGCATACGGATAGTGGCTTGTGCGGAACGAATTCGCGTGCAGCCAGTGAATCAGATTCACATCCTTGACATCCAAGCACAGGTCGAGACCTCTTCCGCGGAATGCGGAATCCTCATGCTTTCCGAAGCCCTTAAAGTAAAACGGCTTTCCGTTAATCAAAAAGGACGTCCCCTCCACACGCACGGTGCGGATGCCGAAGCTCTCCCCGTAGGAATCGTCCCCGTATTCCACCAGGGCCGTATACAGATACGGCGTTCCGGGCCACGGCCACCAGAGCTTCGCATCCGGGATCACAATCTTCCCTTTCGCGCCGGAAGCCGCCGCGACTTCCTTTCCATCCGCATCGAGAATCTTTACCGTCACCTCTCTGTCACACGGCGCGCCCGCCGTTTGCACCGCGTAGCGGACGATACCGTCGTCTCCGTCGATGTCCGGCACCAGCGTGATATCCTCGATATATGCCTGCGGCGTCGTGTAGATACGCACCGGCCGATTCAGCCCCGCATAGTTAAAGAAATCAAAGTTCGGCAGATTTTGTGCCCTTCTCCAGACTTTTGCCGCCTCGACGCTCGGCACGCCCGGATTGTCGGAACCAAAAAACGGCGTTGTCCCCTCATTTCCGATCGGAAGCGTGCTGAAATTGACACGGTTATCGACTGCAACCACGAGCTCCGCCGTCGTTCCCGGCTTTATCCGTCCCGTCACTTCGATCTCAAACGGAAGGAATCCTCCCTTATGCTCCGCCGCAAGCGCGCCGTCGATATATACCTTCGCGTGATGCGTCGCCGCGTCGAAGCGCAGCATTAGCCGCTGACCGTTCAGATAAGACGGAACCGCAACCTTCCTCTGATAATAAGCCCATCCGTAATGATTCCGGTATGCCGGATCATCTTTCTGGTCATTGTAGGATGCCGGGACCGCAATCGGCTCCGCGCCTTCCCCGATTCCGCAGGTCTCGCCGGGATCTGTCTCATCTCCCAGCTTAAAATTCCACACACCGCCCAGATCTATGATTCCGCGGGCTGCATTTTCCACTGGATATAACATACGATAACCTCCTCGTCTTCTGAATCAATTTCCGTCCGAAGAATATCCGCTTCTGACATTTTATTATGGTAACGGAAACCGTGGCTTTCTTCCATGTCATTTTCTACAAAATCATGCACTATTTTTTCGGATCTTCCTCCCGTCGGCAAAGACACATCAGGCAGGCGCTGTTCTCTCAATAAAAAACGAATACCGGATATCCGTCCCGGCGTCGATGTGATACGCGGCCTCCACGTCCGCTCCCCAGCTGTTGATACCGCCGACGCCCCGGACGGCTCCGAGAATCGATACCACCGTTCTGCGCGCCGCCGGAAGCTCCTCGATATGCGTGGCGCACTCAAGCTCCTCCGCCGTGTAGGGAATGCAGGAAAACGCAAACGGCTTTCCCTCCGTACCAAAACGCAGTCCGACCGTGCCGCCGTTTTCTCCGGTGCCCGTTTTTATCCCCGGTCTCCCCGTTTTCCGATACACTTCGAGCCATTTTGTACTCATATGCACCCCGCAGTCCTGCGGCACCAGATATTTTGTCACCGGAAGTCCCGCAACCTCGTACACGCCGGGCACGCCGCCCGCCATCCGGTCCGGATAGGTCTCGCCGGAGAGCCCCTCATAGCGGTAGCCCTCTGCCTTCGCCGGCATCACAAACCGCATGCCGAACACCGGAAGCTCCGGCAATCCCGCTTTTCCGTGGTAGTGCATATCGACTCCGATTCTCCCGTCCGCATCCACGCGGTAGGTGACGTCTGTCGTCGTCACCGGTACCGTGGCCGTCTCATACACAAACAGAATCTCTGCCGACTGCGCCCGCTCGTCGCCGCCGCACCCGTTGTTCGCGGGCGCCGTCATCCGCATCCACTCCCCGCCGTCTGCGCGCACACGGCTGTCCGTGCACTTTGGAAACATGTCCGCCGAAAGCCACATGCCTGATCGATACGCAAACCCGCTTCCCCTGTCGTTGTCGGTCAATGCGCGCCAGAAGGTCGGTTTCGGCGCGCGGTACAGCCATTCCACACCGCCTGATACCAGCGATTCCAGGCCCCCGCAGGCGTAAGAAAAAATGTAATGGAAATCTTCTCCGTGCACGCCGAGCGTCACGTCCCCGTATACAAGCCGCAGCGTTTTTTCGTTATTTCCCATAATAATATCGCACCTCCTGCAATGCCGGTTTCTCCGTTCTGTCCGCAAATAATATCCCGTTTCCGGAAAACTCATAGTCGCTCGGCCGGTCGCAAAAATCTCCGCCGTAGCGCAGCACGGGCTCTCCGGTCACCTCATCTTCCACGAAAAGCGCCTGATCAATGTAATCCCAGATAAATCCGCCGTGATACATCTCGTATTTCTCAAACAAATCCATGTAGGATTTCATCCCGCCGAGTGAATTTCCCATGTCGTGCATATACTCGCAGAGCAGAAACGGCTTTTTCGGCTGATTGGACAGATATTCCTCAATCTCCCCGGGCGTCGCGTACATCCGGCTCTCCACATCGGAAACCGCATCCTCGTAGGCTCTGTCATAGATGACCCCCTCGTAATGCACCAGCCTGCTCTCATCCTTTTCCTTAAAATACCGGTCCATCGCCGCGATATTGTCCCCCACATAGGACTCGTTTCCAAGCGACCAGAACAGCACGGACGGATGATTTTTCAAAAGCTCAAAATTCGTTCTCGCGCGGTCCAAGACAACCTCGCGCCACTGCGGAATGCTTCCCGGAACATTCCAGGACGGCTCGACGGCCCCCATTTTCTGCCACGAGCCGTGGGACTCAAGATTTACCTCCGCCATCACATAAATCCCGTTTGCATCGCACAGGTAATACCACGGAATCTGATCGGGATAATGGCAGGTGCGCACGGCATTGATGTTGTTTTTCCGAAAGATTTCGATGTCGTATTCCATCTCTTCCGGCCCGATGCAGCGCCCGCCTTTCGCACTCCACTCATGCCGGTTGACGCCGTAAAGCTTTAACCTGCTGCCGTTTAATCGAATCACCTTATTTACAATCTCAATCCGCCGGAACCCGATCTGATACGGGACAATTTCCAGCGTTTCCCCGTCCCTCCCGCGCAGAGTAATCAAAAGCGTATACAGATACGGATTTTCGTTGCCCCACGGCGTGACTTCCGAAAGTTTCTGCGCCGGCACCAAAAGCCGCGCATATCCGGTCTCGTCCCATGCGACCGGAAGCATCTGCCTTATCGCCTGCGTCCCGTCCGCGCCGCACAGACTGATTTCCGCGGTGACCCCCTCCCCGTCCTCCTGCGCGGAGAGCAAAAGTTCCGCCGAAAAGCTGCCGCTTTTACAGTCCTCATAAAGCACCGGCTTCGCCCACAGATCCTCCACATGCACCCTGGGTTTTGCATACAGCACAACGTCGCGGAAAATGCCGAAAAACCGGAAAAAATCCTGGTCCTCGAGATACGCCGCCGTACTTCTCTTGTGCACCTCGACCGCCAGCACATTCCCGTTTTCCTGCACAAACGGCGTCAGGTCAAATTCCGACGGCGTAAAGCTGTCCTCCGCATAGCCCACAAACTGCCCGTTCAGCCAGACATACATCGCCTGCTCCACACCGGCAAAGCAAATGACGACGCGCTTTCCCGCAAACTCCGGTTTTAAATCAAAGACTTTTACATAAGAACCGACCGGATTGTAGTCCGCCGCGGAAAAGCTCTTCGGAACTTCCTGTTTTCCTCCCGTGTAAGCCGGTCTGCGGTAGACATGCCCCTCCCACGGGTACATCGTATTGATGTAGTGGATTTTATCGTAGCCGGCAAGCTCGATATGTCCCGGAACCTGGATTTCGTCAAAACCGCTCCGGTCATAATCCGTCCGGTAAAATTCCGCCGGCCTGCTCTTCCCGTTCACCGAATAACAGAACTGCCAGTCTCCGTTCAACGACTGCCGGAGCGCGCTCATCGCTCCCCGGTACGCCTCTTCGCTCTCATAAAACATGTGATCGCTGTGCGCCGGAAGCTGATTGACCCGAAAGACCTCCGGGTCGTCTAACCATCTGATATCTGCTTTCATTCTGATTTTCCTCACATTATTTTTTTATCTCTTACATATTTCCTTTCGCAATTGTATTTTACTCCTTTACGGCCCCGGATGCTATCCCCGCCAGAATATATTTCTGGAAAAATATGTAAATCAGAATCGTGGGAATCATGATCACAATGATTCCGGCCGCCAGCGTCTGCCAGGAGCCCTGCTGCGCATTTGCGTAGTCCATCAGAAATGTGGTCAGTGTCCGCAGCTTGTTCTTCGGCATATAGAGATACGGAATGTACATGTCATTGATAATCGTGATTGCTTTGATGATACACACCGTTGCCGTCGCCGGCGCTAACAGTGGAAATATAATCGTGTAAAACAGGCGGAAATAGGAGCATCCGTCAATCAGCGCCGCCTCGTCGAGAGAGACGGAAAGACCCGAAATAAACTGCCTGTAAATATAGAGCTGCATCAGATCCGAAGCCACATAAATGATAATCGGCGCTCCCAGCGTATTATATAAATGAATGCTGTTAATCAGACGAAATCTGGCAATCTCCGTGACAAAGGTCGGTATCAGCATTCCGACAAAAAACAGGGCAACGATAACCTTCTTGCCGAAAAACTCAAACCGTTCAATAATAAATGCCGTGATCGTTCCGAATATTACGTTGAAAAACAGCGAAACCACGAGGATAATCCCCGTATTTTTAAAGCCCAAAAGCAAATACTTGTTTGTCAGCACCTCCTTATAGTTCTCAAACGTAATATTTGAGAGGCCCGGGGGCGACAGGGGTGAAGTGACCGCCATGTCCGTTTTTGTTTTCAGGGAAGCAAACAGGGTCAGCAGAATCGGTGCCAGCACAATTACAACCATACACAGACAGATGATCTGCTTGACTGCCTGTGTCACTACTCTCTTAGCCATTTTCATTCCTCCTGTCCTTTAAAATAATCCCGTGGATAATCTTATTCTGAACGACATACACAAGTATAATCAGAAACATCATCGCCACTGCCATTGTCGCCGCCAGTCCGAAGTTCGAGAAAGTAAAGGCCGTCTTGATGGTATACAGTGTAAACGTCGAGGAGGCATAGCCCGGACCGCCCGCCGTCATGACAAACGGGATATCAAATACCTGCAGCGCACCTCTGATGTTATCAAACAGCACAAAATCAACCATCAGCATGATTGCCGGTATCTGTATATAGCGGAATAACTGCCAGGTATTCGCCCCGTCCACCTCCGCCGCTTCCATAATGTCCTGCGGAATCGACTGCAGCGCCGCCATAAAGAGGATGACATGATAGCCGCTGAATCTCCACAGCGAGACAAAGGAGAGCACAAAATTCACGATCTTCTCGTCAGACAGCCAGTTTCGAATCAGGTTTTCCAGATGAGCCGCCGACAGGATTGCGTCAAACGCACCGTTGATCGGCGAAAAGAAATAAGAAAATGCATACGCGATGGCCACTCCGTTGATAATATACGGCAGAAAGACCATTGTCTTATAAAATTTTGCCGCCCGCAGCTTGCTGGTCAGCAGAACCGCAAACGCCAATTCTACGATAATCATCAGCAGATGTACAAAGAAGTATACCGCGTTATTTCTCAGCGACAGCCATAAATCCTTATTCTGAAACATACTGACGTAATTCTCAAACCAGATAAACCTGCTCTCCGGCGAATAGCCGTCCCAGTTTGTAAAGCTCATGCGAAACAGATCGACAGCCGGAAACACAACAAATGCTACCAGCAAAGTAACCGGTATGATAAGCGACACAAATATAAACTGTTTTCTTTTTTTATTCAGTCTGTTCATACGATTTCCTTTCCGTACAGCGATAGCTGCAATATTTTTAATAAAATTCCGGTAAAACAGCGCTGTCAGTTTGAGGGCTGCCGAAGGCAGCCCTCAAAACCGTCCCTTTCCGTTCTTATTGAATTCCAAGCTTCGCTCTCGCTTCTTTCCACTTCTGGTTCAGCTCATCCAGACTTCCTCTCAGGTCAAAGTTCTCCGTCATCATCTGCGCTCCGAGCTTCTTATAATCAAACGTTGTCTCATTTTGGATCGCTGTAAAATCGTCTCCGCCGCCGTCATACATAATAAGCTGCATATCCGGGCAAAGCGTGTCTGCCTCGGCCAGAATCGGATCTTTTTCCTTTTCGAAGTTTGTCATCGACGATGCCGATGAAACATAGTTGATATAATCCGGATACCATGCGTCGGAATAAAACCACTCCACAAAAGCAAGCGCTGCTTCCTGATTCTTCGAATGTGTCGTCACACCCATAAAGGAATCTCCCTGTACGATTACATTGTAGGGATCCGTGCTTTCGTTTCTTGTCGGCAGATAAAATGTCCCAAGCTGTGAATAATCCTCCGTGCCGTTCTGGATATTCTGAAGTCCCCAGTCGCCGAGCGCGATAATCGCCGCCTTTTTCGCCGCAAACAGTGACGTCGCCTGATCATTTCCAAGACCTAACGGGTCTTTCCCGAGAACCCCGGACGTAAACAGGCTGTATACCTTATCATAAGCCTTTGCAATATCGGTCCCCTCCGCAAACGGTTCGTCCGTAGCTGCCATCGTATTCCAGTTCTGACCGTTTCCGCTCTCTAACGCCGGCATAAACTCCATGTAAGGATAATCCGGCCACTCATCTTTTAATCCGCATGCAATCGCCATGAACTCCGGATCGTCTTTTCCGTAATAGTCCTGCAGCTTCTTGGCAGCCTCCTCAAATTCTCCCCATGTACCCGGGACCTCAACTCCCGCCTCCTCAAACATGTCCTTCCAATAATATACATATTCGTAACCGGACGTCATCGGAATTCCAAGCACCTTGCCGTCTATCGCATATCCCTCCGCAAGCATATTGTTCTTACATGCCTCGGTAGAGGAAAGATCAATCAGATAATCCTTAAATCTTGCCAGTGTAAACGTCTTGTTAAACATAACATCCGGCAGCTGGTTCGCGGATGCACGCATTTTCATCGCATTCCAGTATTCACTGTCATCTTTAATCTTTTCGACTTCAACCTCGATATTCGGATAAGTCTCCTGAAACTTTCCTACCATATCATTGTCTTCAATAAAGTCGTTCAGATTATTGTCCCAGATCGTAAAAGTAATCGTACCGCTCAGGTCCTCCTGCGCTCCGGCTCCTGCGTCAGCCAACACCTCAGTGCCTGCATTGCTCCCGCTGCCTGCCACATCGGCATCCCCCGGCGTCGACGTACTCTGATTGTTTCCGCTGTCATTTCCGCAACCGGCAAGCATCCCGGCGCACATCGCACATGTCAATAGTGCTGCTACTGCTTTTTTGTTCATAAACAAATCCTCCTTCAATGTGTTTCGTGGTTACGCCCCAAGAATAACAATTGCCCCTTCGGATTTCTATTTCTTATTTTCATTTTTCTTGATTATTTTACAGTTTCGTTCTTTCAGCAATCCTGATTTATCGTAAGTTTTTTTGATGAATCGTAAGAAAAACCATGCTTTCACATGGTTTTTCTGTACTGTGCCGGACTGATTCCGTTTAATTTTTTAAACATTCGGTTGAAATGCTCCGTATTGTTATACCCCACCATCTCCGATATCTCATAAACCTTAAAGGTCGTTGTCTTTAGCATCTCCCTGGCTTTCTGTATCCGAAGACCCGTCAGGTAGGACGAAAAAGTCTCGCCCGCCTCCTTCGTAAACTTATTCGTGAAATATTTTTCGTTCAGGCCGACGTACTCGGCCACCTTCGCAAGAGACAAATCCGGCTCGTCGTAATGTCTGAGCAGATAGTGCTTCGCTTTCACGATGGCGTCCGCCTCCAATAAATTCAGTTTTGCCGCGGAGTAATCCATAATCCATGCAAAATAATTTGTCAGCCACAGCTTTAATGCCCTCACATCCTCCAGCCGGCGAACCTTTTCCATATAATCATATTGCTGCTGAAAAATATCCGAAAATCTGCCGTTATCCGCTTCAAACCGTCTCCCGATTGCGACAATGACCGCAAAGATATGAAGTTCGGCGTCTGCCCGCTCATAGGTACCAATCGCGTCAAATAATTTTTCCCGCTCATCCAGATACACCTTCTCATCCGCGACATAAAGAGCCTCGGCAAGCTCCCGGTACGCATCGGAATAAGCGAGGATCCGTTCCGTCTCGCCTGCGGCAGCCGCAAGATGAATGACTGCATCTTCCTTATACAGAAACCGCACAAAACACTCTTTCCGCAATTCCTGCAGTCCTCCCTCAAACTGCTCCCGACCGGAGTTCTTTTTTCCGACGCACACTGCAAATCTTATTCCGCAGTTCTTTTTCGCTTCCGCCTGTAATTCGCCGAGCATCGTTTCCAGCCGCTCCAGGTAATTCTCCTCGGACGTCCGGTAGAAAACAAGGAAGCACGACGGGCTCTCCATATAAATCCAGCACCGCGCCGCAAACCTCGGATTTCTCTCAAACCCCTCCACCAGCTGTCTGGCATACTCCGCATCCGTTTTCTCCGACGGATAATTCCCGACCAGAAAGCTCATCAGCACATAGTCATCCATGAAAAATTCTTTCAGTCGCCCGGCAACCTCTGCCGGCGTTGTCTCTCCCCTCACAAGCTTGGCAAAAGAATCGACCGGGCTGACACGCGCACTGTTCACACGCTCCTCATATTCGTCGATCAGCGCCCGCAGTCTCCGAACCATCGCATTGAACTGGTGTATCATGCTGCGAACCTCATACTGCCCTCTGGGCGCAATATGCATTTCCAGATTGCCTTCCTCCACCGACCTTAATCCGTTGCTGATCTCTTCGATCGGGCGAACAATGCTTGCCAGAAAATACCTGGAATAGTAGCCTGCCAGCAAAAAGATAAAAACCGCAACCCCCACAATCCATGCAGCGGTCACGGAAAAGTCTCTCATCAGCACTGCGGTCTCGACAAAGCTCTCAATATACCAGTTAGAACCGTTTACCGCCATCGGGGTCGTCACCACCGTGTACCCCTGCGCAGGCATCTGCATATCTTCCGTCGAAAATATGACATTCCCATTTTCTCCGACAATTCTGGTAAACCCAAGCCGGTTCTTTCCGCGCCGGTATTCCTCGTTATATTTTTTTATGATATCCCCTGCTCCCGTCCGTTGATAAAATATGACCATTTCCGTCCGCTGGGAACGATCCGTCGTCACATCCGGCGACAGTGCAAACGCCAGAACAAGCAGATCTTTTTTCCCGCCCGTATACAGATCATTCACATCGTTCGTATCAAACGTGCCCACACAGACGGAATTCGAGTTTGCGAGCGCCGCCTGATACCATTCCGTTTCCTTTATCTGCTCCTGCTCCCGATGGATTTCATTTTTTATGAAGGTCTCCTTTCCGTCCTTCATGTAAAACGTAACGGAAATCACCTCTTTTACCGGCTCCAACGCCAGATTTCCCGCCTGAGACAGTCTCTGCTCATATTCGTATTTCTGTATAATATCCTCCGTATCCGTTCCGGAAGCGTACCGGATCACCTCATTGTTATTCGTATAGATCAGATGCGACAGCCGCATCGACATGACGTTAATATCCGCCGTCAATTCCGTTCTGATATTTTCCTGTGCACGCTCTATCGTTTCAATCGCCTGGCATTTAAACTGCCGCTTCAGCATAAGCAGCGCTGCTGCCAGAACCACCATAAGCGGTATCACAATCAGACAGACAAACACCAGATAATATACGCTTTTTAATGAAAGATGTGCCCTCCGCGTCCTCATTTTATCTCCTTTTCCCTGTTTTGCAGGCACGCAAACCGGATGTCCGCGCCTTTCTTTTCCACCGCATACGTCTTCCCGCCAAACGGTACCCGAAGTGAGAGTTCCGCAATCTCCTCCGGGATATGCGGCGCAAATCGAACGCCGCCCGGCGCGCCGGGGTCCGCCATAAAGCCGCAGAGCTGCTCGATCATCACAGGAACCGGCGCGGCAGCCCACGGATGGCACAGGCTTGTATTCCACTTCTGGTCCTTTCCCCACGCCTCAAAGCAGGCGGTCGCGCCCTCCCGCAGCATATTCTTCCACCCGTGTGTGCCGTCATTTGTCAACAGCTCATACATTTCATGATAGCGCCCCTTCTTTGCCAGTGCAAGCAGTAGATAATAACTTACCATCACGCCGCAGGAAAAGCCCTTATCCACGACAAAGGAGATGATCTTTTCCTCCTTCTCTGCGGGCAGCAGTCCGAAATACAGCGCGTAGACGTTCGCGTGCAGCGCCGAATGCACGCTTGTCTCGCTGTCCGCCAAAAGCCCCGTATCCTCCCTGTAAAATGCCCTCTCAAACGCCGCGAGCGACGGCGCAAGTTCGTATTCCGCCTGCCATCCCAGAATATCCGCCAGCACGTTTAACGTCTTTTTTGCGCCGAGATAGAGTGCGTTTATCACGTTGTGGCAGCCCGGCGCCACAACCGGTCTCGTCAGCGGAAAGTCGTAATCGTCCCGCAGATTCTCGGGCCAATCCACGAGATTCCACTTGTCCGCCACCTGCTCTAACAGGCCGTCCGCTCTCTCGTACCGCGCGAAATGCAAAAGAATGCCGCGCGCCGTATCATAATATTCCGCAACCGTCTCTTTATCCCCGGTAAAGCGGTAATAAAGCAGCAGAAGCTGCCCGTACAGCAGGGAAAAATCCGCGATTTCCTGCATCAACCCGCCCGGAGCGACCGCAAGCAGCCCCGGACAGACCTGCGCCGTCTGCGCAAACTCGTCGATGCACTTTCGCAGCATATCCGTCTCCCCGGTCAGCAGCACCTGCGCGTGCGCCGTCACGACCGCATCCCCGAGATACTGCCCCTTCTCCCGCGTCGGACAGTCGATATAGCTCTCCTGCGTGCCGAGGCGCACGGCATGTTTGCAGATTGAAAAAATCTGTGCAAGCGCCGCATCCGAGCAGGTAAACGTACACGCCGCGGAATCCATCGGGTAATGGCGCAGAGCAAGCGTGATTTCCCGGACCGTGACGCCGGCGGACGGAACGATTCTTGCATACCGGAACCCCTTGTAATCGTAAGGATCCAGCCTGCACACGCCGTCCGCGAGCGTCCAGACCTCGTGGTAAATACAGCCGCAGCGCAGCTCATACCGCACGTCTCCCCGATCATCAAGTTCCTCCCCGCAGAAAACCTCCACCGTATCGCCCGCATGCCCCTTGGCCACAAGGCAGAGGCTTCCCGTGGTCTCCTCCCCCGCATCGACAAAGATACTTCCGTCCTCTTTGACCGTGATGCTCTGCGGCTTTCTGCGCTCATGAAAAAGGAGCTTTGTCGGCTGCGGGTAAAGCTTGTAATCCGCCCATGCGGCGGGAATTGGCGACTCCCATCCCGCATCCGGGAAATCCGGTTCCTTCCAGCACTCCGGAAATCTTCGGCTGTCAAAGTTTTCGAGAAACTGCGTCTCATACCCGCACGTCTCCCCCTGCCAGGCGTCTGTTTTCCGGCAGCAAAACGAGAGCGGCACTTCCTGCCCGCTCTCGTCCCAGAGCTGCGCCGCAAACGCAAACCGCAGATCACCGCTGTAAGTTACGCGGTTGACAAGCCCCTGGTAGTACAGATGGATGGCAAGCACATGCACCCCCGGCTCCACCTGCTCAAATGCAATCCGGTTGTAATAATAGTGCGACGGATAGCCGCATGCCGGCCCCTCCGCCGCAAACTCCCCGTCCAGATACAGCTTGTAGCGGTCGTCCGCCGTGATGTTCAGCCACATCTTTTCCTGCTTTTTCTCCGCAAAAAAGCGCGCGCGCACCAGCACATGCAGATTTTGCCATGCCTGCTGCCCGCGCGTTTCCGCCGCACAATCCTGCTCCTTATGCAGAAGGTTTATCGGCCGTATATCCGCAAATTCCGGTATCGTAAGCCACTCTGCCTTCCAGTTCTCCGCTTCGTCTCTGTCCTTTTTCATCTCTCGGCTTCCTTCGTCCCTTTGATTTTCTTCCATCTTACCGAATACGAAGCCGCATTTCCATAGACATATTCTAAAAAAAATGTATTTTTATTGGTACCAAAAGGCAGCGTGTCAAATCCCCGCCACGCGCACTCCGCTCCCGTTTAATCAAACCGCGTCTTCCAGTTTTCGTCCAGGGAAGCGTCAAAGCACATCCGAATCTGCTCCGCAGTCGTTTTTTCTGCCGCGAGATTATCCGGCAGTTCTTCCCTCCCGAAATACTGAATACCCGTGGTCTCGATGTTCTCCGCAAAGGTTCCGGACACCTCCCTGCAAAGAACAAAGATCTTGACTACCCCGTAGGCATAATTGCAGACGTTATGCTTCCGCCAGTCCGAGACGGCGATCAGCCGCTCCGGCAGCACCTCCAGTCCGGTTTCCTCTTTTGCCTCTTTGATCACGTTGGAGGCCACAGACTGATCCACGTCACACCAGCCGCCCGGAAGCGACCATGTCCCGTTATTTTCGTGTACCAGCAGAATTTTTCCGTCCTTAAAAATCGCCGCCCTTGTGTCTACCTTCGGCGTCTGGTAACCCTCCTCATTGCAGAACAGATTCCGTATCTTAGCTTCGGGGATCCCGGTTCTCTCCGAAACCATCTCCGCGGCGATCGCGCGCAGTTCCTCGTACCGCTCCTTATCATAGACATCTTTTGCGTAGGCAAGCCCTGCCTGCGCGATGCTCTGGATTCTGACTGCCCATGCAAGCACTTTATCATTCATATGTGATTCCTCCGGACGCTCTTTTATTTCGCCTCAATCTCTTTGATATTGCACTCCTGCCCGGCGACAAGATATGTGTTGCCGCCGTGACAGTACGG
The DNA here is from genome assembly GCA_021770345.1 of Lachnospiraceae bacterium. GTDB lineage: Bacteria > Bacillota > Clostridia > Lachnospirales > Lachnospiraceae > Roseburia. The sequence goes on from JAETRD010000008.1 coordinate 36,765, forward strand.
GCACTCCCTGCCGTAGCGCACGGTCGGATAGGTCTCCTTACAGTCCTCGCAGAAGGTGACTGCGGGCAGCATCTCCATGCGAAGCTCGGCGTTCTCGATTAACGGAAACTTTTTGCGGTAGTAAGCCCAGCAGTCTGTCAGGTATTCGGGGACGATCGTGCTGACCTCCCCCACCTCGAGCGTGACCGAACCGATTTCCGTCAGCTGATTTTCTTCGGCGAGCTCGTGAAGCGTTTTATTGATATGTACGATGATTCCTAATTCATGCATTTTTTCTCTCATTCTGCCGCCGCAGACGGCCTTTCAAACACGGATTTTATTTATCCCCGCGGTTGAGCTTAATCTTAATCGCACGCTTCGCGGCGTATGGCAGGATGCCCTTTAATTTGTCCTCCGCCCTGCGCATATTACTTGCCTCCGGCAGATCGCGGCTCAGATGGATCGCGTCAAACTCGCAGCGCGTCGTACACAGGCCGCAGCCGATACATTTGTTCTCATCCACAACGGAAGCTCCGCAGCCAAGGCAGCGCTCTGCCTCTTTTTTCACCTGCTCCTCGGTAAACGTGGAGCGCAGGTCGCGGAAGGTCTCCTTTGCGATGCCCGCTTTGGTGCCCGGTATCTGGCGCTTTGCGTTGTCAAAGCTCTCAAGTTCCAGATTGTCCTTGTCAAGCTCGATAAACTTCCGCAGGTCGCGGGCCAGCGTCAGCGAATGTCCCTCATGCACAAAGCGGTGCATTGACACGCAGCCCTCTTTTCCTGCTGCGATCGCATCGATGGCAAAGCGCGGACCGGTGTAGACATCGCCTCCCGCAAAGATATCCGGCTCGGCCGTCTGATACGTCACCTCATCCGCGATCACGCTTCCGTTCGGGCGCGTCTCCACCGCGGTTCCTGCAAGCAAGTCTCCCCAAACGATGCTCTGCCCGATGGAGAGCAGCACATTCTCACACGCGACCGTCATGCATTCGTTCTCGTCATACTGCGGGTTGAAACGGCCGTCCGCATCCTTGACAGAGGTACACTTTTTAAACACGATTCCCGTCACATGCCCGTTTTCCGTGAGGATTTTTTGTGGTCCCCAGCCGTTGTCCACGGTAATGCCCTCCTCTAACGCCTCGTCGATTTCTTCCTTCGCCGCCGGCATCTCGTCTCTCGACTCAAGGCAGCACATCGATACCTCGGATGCGCCGGCGCGGAGCGCCGTCCTCGCCACGTCGATCGCCACGTTTCCGCCGCCGACTACGACGGTCTTTCCGCTTATCTTTGTATTTGCCTCGTCTAAGTTTACGCTGCGCAGGAAATCCACGCCGGTTACGACACCTTTTGCGTCCTCGCCCGGAATCCCCGCCATGCGGCCGCCCTGCGCGCCGATCGCAAGATAAAACGCCTTATACCCCTGCGCGCGGAGCTGTTCGATTGTCACGTCGCGTCCGACCTCGGTGTTATAGCGGAATTCGACGCCCATCTCCACAAGCACGTCAATCTCCGCCCGGATCACGTTTTTCTCGAGCCGGAACGACGGAATCCCGTTCATCAACATGCCGCCGGCTCTCTGCTCCTTCTCGAAAACCGTGACCGGGTAGCCCTTGGTCCGCAGATAGTACGCGGCCGACATACCGGCAGGTCCCGCGCCGATCACGGCCATCTTCTGCTCAAACTGTTCGCCGACATGGTTCTCGCAGATCGGGATATAGCGGTTTTTCTCATGCAGCTCCTGCTCCGCGATAAATTTCTTGATCTCGTCAATCGCAAGCGGTTCGTCGACGCGTCCTCTCGTACACGCATCCTCACAGCGCCTGTTGCAGATGGCTCCACAGACTGCCGGGAACGGGTTATCCGCCTTAATCAGCTTTAAGGCATCCATGTAACGCCCCTCTGCCGCCATCTTGATATAGCCCTGTACCGGCAGATGCGCCGGGCAGGCAGTCTTACAGGGAGACGTTCCGGTCTCGTAGCAGTTAATCTTCGCACTGTTCCTGTAATCGGGATCCCACTTTTCCGGTCCCCACTTTACGTTGTCAGGCAGTTCCGCTTTCGGATACGAAATCTCACCGCCGCCTTTGGTGCACAGCTTCTGGCCGAGCTTTGCCGCGCCCACCGGGCAGACCTCGACACAGCGCCCGCAGGCCACGCATTTTTCTTTTTCGACATGCGCGCGGTACGCGGAGCGGGACATATTCGGCGTGTTGAACAGCTGAGAGGTTCGGAGCGCGTTGCAGACGCCCGGCGCGCAGTTACAGATTGCAAAAATCTTATTCACGCCGTCGATGTTCGTGATCTGATGCACAAACCCGTTGCGCTCGGAGCGCTCGAGTATCTCCATGACCTCATCGTAATCTATGTAACGCCCTTTGCCGGTGTCCACCAGATAATCGGCCATATCGCCGACGCCGATACACAGATCTCCCTCGATCTCCCCGGCTCCCTCGCCGCGGACTCTCTGCTGACGGCGGCACGAGCAGGCGCCCACCGCGTATTTGTCCTTATACTTTTTCAGCCAGTGGGAAATGTGCTCCACGCTCGCGGACTGCTGCTGCGCCGGGATCGCTTTCTCCACCGGGATTACATGCATACCGATACCGGAACCGCCGAGCGGCACCATCGGCGTCACCTTCTCGAGCGGCAGACGCGACATGTTCTCGAAGAAATCCGCGACCCTCGGATGCTCCTCCACCTGCTTTGCATTCATCATGAAAAACTCCGCGCAGCCCGGCACAAACATCGGGAGCACATACTGCTTCACATGCTGTGGGTTCTCCCAGTTAAATTCCAGCATACCGATGACGGACATCTCCTCGCAGAGCCGTTCCACGCGCTCCTTTTCCCAACCGCTTTTTTTCACCAGCTGCTCCAGGGTCATCGGCTTGCGCACTTTCATAAAAAGGCACAGCTCCGCCATCTCGTCGGTCAGCACCTCCGCGAGTCCCCAGTACTCCGGGTCGTTCTCGGTGACCTTCACGCCGATGCGGTCGGTAATCATCTGTCCTAATTTGATAATCGGTTCTCTCACTTCTGACATAACAGTTCTCCTCTTCTTACTCGTTCCAGTTCTTTACCTCGGTGCGAAGCCACTCGTACCACGCTTCCATCCCCTCGCCCGTGCGGGAGGAAATCGGAATAATCCGGATATCCGGGTTTAATTTTTTCACCCGCTCGCTGCACGCTTCGATGTCGAAATCAAAATACGGCAGCACGTCAATCTTATTAATCAAAAGCACATCGCAGACGGAAAACATCAGCGGATACTTTAACGGCTTGTCGTCCCCCTCCGGCACGCTTAAAATCATCGCGTTTTTGACCGCTCCGGTATCAAACTCCGCCGGACAGACCAGATTCCCGACGTTCTCTAAGACCGCAAGCTCCACATCCTCTGTTCCGAGGCTGTCGATCCCCTGTCTGGTCATATCCGCATCCAGATGGCACATGCCCCCGGTGTGAATCTGAACCGTCTTTACGCCCGCTTTCGCGACGGTATCCGCGTCCACGTCGGAATCGATATCCGCCTCCATCACGCCGATGCGAATCTCCTCTTTCAGAGCTTCAATCGTGCGCACAAGCGTCGTCGTCTTGCCGGATCCCGGTGAAGACATCAGATTTAAAAGAAATGTTCCCCGTTCCTTCAGCTCCCTGCGGAGCGCATCCGCCTCTCTGTCATTGTCCTCGAGCACATTCTTTTTAATCTCGATAACTTTAAAATCGCTCATAACTAAAATCCCTTTCCCTTATCCTCTGCGGTACGCATCATACCTGACGGTACACAGTACCTGCGGCATGACATGTTTATGTCTGGTCATACCTCATGATTGTTTAAATTTTAACATACCTTTCAACCGAAAGCAACCGCATATTATACCATATTTGCGTCTTCCTTTTTGTGCATTGTTCTGTTTTTCGTCATATGGCATGTGGTATAACCAGTTCCATTTACGGCATCCCATGGGGACGGGTGACGGAACGATTCCCGGACTCAAAAAGACCCGCGGAGCATCTCCGCGGGTCCGGGTCTCTCTTTACATTCCGGCTGTCTTCACACTCTGGGAAAATTTCTGTTTGGCGCCCTCAACCTTACCTGCATCCGCATCCGGCGTCGGATAATAGCCTCTCTCGTGCATCATGTTAAACACATCCTCCTGAATGCAGTGTTCCTGCTCTAAGCACTGGAGAATCGCATCCCTCACACTGTCATGGACACACTCGTTGGCAAAGGTGTTGTAATTGTTTGTCGCTGTCTTCTCCGCGGTCAGCGCATCCGCTAAAATCTCTTTGTCCGTATAAATCTGCTCTATCATAGTCTCCCGCGTCCTTTCCTCAGCTTAACTGCGCATACAGCGCATTGAAATGTCCCTGATGCTTATTCGAAATCTCCGTAAATTTGGCACTGATTTCCGTGTCCTCCGTGTGCTCGGCAAGCATCTGGAATTTCTTGATTAACAGTTCCTCCTCTGTCAGCAGATCATTTAACGCCGACAGCTCTTTTTCAGATATCTGACTCATGGTTCTCCCTCCATTCTGCATCTTTGCAACAGTCCGCCCGGCGGAACTGTCCTGTCTGATAACAATGGATAGTGTAAACCGTTTTGCCCTTTTTTATGCGCTGAAGGTTTCCGATAAAAATTGATAAAGCGTCGCCTGATAAAGCGGATGTTCCACGATATAGTCCACTCCCGCCGTGCGCATATCCGGCTCCATGCGCGCTCTCTCATGCGTCGCGCAGACAATCGCCATATTTCCGCGCACGCTGCTGTTTTTGATCGCTTCCGTCAGTTCTTTTGCCCCTCTCATATTCCAGTTTAAAATACAGATGTCATAATAGCGTTTCGTGTCATAAGCCGCTCCGAGCAGACAGAGCGCTTCCGTCCGATTCGCCGCAATATCACAGAGCAGCCCGAGTCTCGAGACAATGGCCGCATAGTAACTGCTCGTCGTCTCATTGTCATCGATCACCATAACCCGCATGCTCTTAAAACTCCTCGGCATACGCCGAAACGCCCTGTCAATCGTGACGGGCAGGCGCACTTCCGCGACGCACACTCCGCTCTCTTCCTGTCTCACCGAAAAAGTACCGTCCATCGCCTCCGCCAGCCTTCGGGTAAACGTGTACTCCACATCCGGCACAAGACGGCTCTCCACCGTAAGCACCACCTCCACATGGCCGCTGTCCGTCCGGTGTGTCCGACATCCGGTCTTAATCCTTCCTCCTTTTTCCGTACTGTAATAAGCGCCTTCCAAAAGGTTGCTCCAGATACGCCGAAGCTTTGCCACATCCCCGTAAAGCCTCTCGTCGCGCTCCTTACAGGGTTCCACGGAAAACTGAATTCCCTTGCCCCAGCAGACTGTCATATACTCCCTCGTGATATCTGCGGCAATTCCGTATAGCCGAAAGGAACATTTATCTGCAGCGAATGCTTCTCCCGTTTTTCCCAGCTCTTTCGCCAGCTGACTGCTCATCGACAATGCGCCGGCCGCCTGACTGCCGATTAAATCAAACATGTGTTTGTCCTTTTCGCTTTCCGAACCTCCTTGCGTGCACAGTGAAACAATCTCTTCGAGCATCCCCTGCAGTTTCCGAACCTCTCTCGCCCGGTATGCGTTAAGCGATCTTCTCGACTGTTCCTCCGATTCTCTTCTCTGCTGCCATCGTGCCTTCCATATTCCGTAGCGCTGCACAACATTGTTGATACGCCGTTTCATAATGGCCGGATTACAGGGGGAAAAGATAAAATCATCCACTCCGAGTTCAAGCATCCGCTCTTCCGCATCGCCTTTAGAAGCCGTCTTTACAATAATCGGAATATTGCGCATCGCAGGGTCCGATTTCATCTGACCGATTACATCCTCCCCCTGTCCGATGGGCATATGTAAATCTATGATTACCACATCCACCTGCTTTTCCCTCAGAATCCGTAACGCCTGTCCGCCGTTTTCCGCCTCTAAAACTTCATATTCCTCCTCAAACATTGCCCGGATAGATGCCCGGTTTACCACTAAATCATCTGCTATCAGCATTGTCTGCCTCATTTCCATCTCCTTTTCATCGCCTCCTTTTCAACTCACCCAAGAGTATATCTTATCCGCGCATTTTATGACACTGGTTTCTGACAATTCCTTACATCTCTCGCCCATTCTCTTCTTTCTTCTACTTTTTTCGACAAAAAAAGACGGGTGAAAGCACTTTCGCTTCACCCGTCCTTCATAACTATCCGTGAATCAGTTTTAAAATCTGCTCCTTCGGTATCACCCCGATCGACTTTTCCGCCATCTCACCGTTTTTGAATACCATGAGCGTCGGAATCGTCATCACACTGTAGCGCTCCGCTAACGCAGGCTGTTCATCGACGTTGATCTTGCAGATTTTCGCATCCTTTACCTCATCTGCCAATTCTTCTATCACGGGTAAAAGCATCTGGCAGGGACCGCACCACGGTGCCCAAAAATCTACCAGCACCGGTTCCCCGGCCTGTAATACCTCCTGCTCAAAATTTTCCGTCGTCACATGCAATGCCGCCATATTCATCTCTCCTTTATCTTAGATTCTGTACTTTATAGTCTCAGTATACCCATTTTTAAAAATAAATCCGTGACCTCGTCACAAAACAGCCCTCTTATCTGCCGAGCATATCGCCGAGCACCTCATACATCTGCAGAATATCCACCGGTTTGCTCAGGTGGGCGTTCATTCCGGCCATAAATGACTTGCGCACATCCTGCTCAAAAGCGTTTGCCGTCATCGCCACGATCGGAACCTTCCCGCTGTCCGTACGGCCGGATTCCCGGATTTTCTCCGCTGCCGTAAGGCCGTCCATCACCGGCATACGGATGTCCATCAAAATCACGTCATAGTAACCCGGCTCATGTGCGAGAAACATCGCGACTCCCTCTTCCCCGTTGACCGCCACATCGACCGCAAAATTCCTGTGTGACAAAATATTTCTGGTAATCTCAACATTGATCTCATTGTCCTCCACAAGAAGCGCCCGACGACCGGAAAAATCATAGTCCGGCATCCCGGACGTATCCCGCCTGCACGCCTCTGCCCTTTCGCCCGCCACCTTTCCGACGGAAACCGTGACCGCAAATACCGAGCCTTTGCCCTTTTCACTGGATACCTCGATCTGACCATCCATGAAATCAATGATATTGCGGGCAACCGCAAGACCGAGCCCGGTTCCCCCGCTCAGTGTCGTGTTGCCGCAGTCCTCCTGCTCAAACGGCTCGAACATATCCGGCAGAAAGCTCTGCGCAATCCCGATTCCGTTATCCGTCACCGAAAAGCGGATGACCGCCGCCTCCGGCGTCTCCCCGACCAGCTCGGCGCAAAAGACAACCGCGCCCTCCGGCATCGTAAACTTGACGGCATTATCGAGAATGTTGTACAGCGCCTTGCCGAGCTTTTCCCTGTCAAAGCAATATTCCCGGGCAAATGCGCCGTTTTTTTCCGATACAAAGGAAATCTGCTTTTTGGCCGCGCGCTCTGCCGCCATGCGCCGCAGTCCCTCCAGAAACGCCTCAAAATCGGTGTTCTCCTGGTTTAGTGCGATATTGCCGCTCTCAATGTTGGAGAGGTTTAAAATATCATCCATAAAAGACAGCAGAAAATGCGCCGACATGGTTATTTTTTCCATGTTCTCGAGCACCTGCTTTCGGTCGTCCACATACTCCTTCGTCAGATACGAAAGTCCGACAATCGAATTCAGCGGCGTGCGGACTTCATGGCTCATCCGCTCCAAAAATATGTTTTTCTCCCGATTGGCATGCCGCGCATCCATCAGCGCCCGGTACAGCTGTTCCTGCTTTCCCTCATTCGTATCCTGACCCATTTATCATCACTCCCATATCATTATAACAATATTTCGGCTGTTTTAAAATAAAATTCCGCACTGTTTCGACATTTTCCGTCAAAAAAGCAGACTTACAGCCAGAAAAAACATTCCGTAATAGTAGGTCGCGAGGTTAAAAATATGAATCCACACACTCCTGTTCTTATAAAAATAGAGAAACAGGATTGAGATATCCGAGAGGAAAAAAAGCGCCGCACCGACTGCTATCATCAGACTTGCCGTTCCCGGCTCCGCCTCCCGCAGACAGACGCCCTTTGTAAAAAACAGCGCCACAAAAAACGCGTACACCGCAATATAGGGTCTGAGCCGGCCGGTGTGCAGATATGTTCCACCTGTCATGCCGAGCGCAAGGAGCACGGCCGCCGCCGGAAACAGGAGTTGTGTTCCCCGGACGGGCTGCCTTGCACACAGCCAGCGCACAAATCCGACATGCCCCGCCAGAAAGCAGAAAAGCCCCGCCAGAAACTGCGGCCGCCTCCGAAAGCGGTTGTAAAACCCCATAAAAATATCCCCTGCCAGACAGCAGAGAAAGGCGGGCAGCATCAGCCGCAGCTGTGCCTCCTTCTCCCCGCAGATACCTGCGGCCGCCAAAACCGCCAGAAACGCAAAACTGCAGACCGTCTTTCCCGCAATATAATACTTCTTCCACGCCGGATGCAGCACCACCGCGAACAGACCCGCGGCAAACAGACTGTAGCCCGCCAGCATTTTTAACATAAGTTCCCCTCCAAAGCCGAATCCGTCTTCTCCGTCAAACTCTCCGCAGCCCCTTCGGGTAATGGTTCTTCATCACCCCGCCGGAAAGCTTGCCCCAGCCGAGGCTGTAACCGTCTGCCGCGATCAGATACCACCCTTTTTCCCCCTCATAAGGGAATGTTTCCCCCGCCAGGTAAGCGCGTATCACAGGACCGTCCGCCGCAAAATCCGCCACACGCCGCACCTCCTTCGGCGTGAGTGCGAGCGCAAACGCATGGGACGGCTCAAACCGGTTCCTGCGGACAGTGCCGAGGTGCAACCCCGGACGCAGCACTTTCAAGCCTTTTACCGCCGGCATCCCCTCCGGAAACCGGTAGAGCTGCTCTCCGAATCTCAGATAGTTCGTCCCGCCGCAAAAGTTCGCGCATGTCTGCTCCGCAAGTGTCTCCCGCGCAAACGAAAAAAACTCCGCCAAGCCTTTGCCGGGCGTTTTGCAGTCTTTTGCCGAAAGCCCCGGCTGACCCGCGCAGACGCCGCACCGCGGGTGCCTGCGGTTTTCGCCGCTCTCGCCGCCGCACGGTGCGCCTCCGCCATTTCGCAGCACGGCCAGATAATGGCCCTCGCCGTTCAGCCGATGCGGCCAGAGCCGGATCGTTCGTCCAAGTTCCTCCCCGGCGCCGTCTGTCCATTCCGGGACGCCCGGACTCATACCGGGAAACCTTGCTGTCTCCTCTATCGCATATCCCGGATGGCGCGCGAGAAAGCGGACGATACTGCCCTCGTTCTCCTCCGGCGCAAACGTGCAGGTGGAGTATACGAGTCTGCCGCCCGGCGCGAGCATCGACGCCGCACAGTCTAAGATTTCATCCTGCCGCACGGCACACAGCTTCACATTCGCGGGACTCCACTCCCCGCAGGCCTCCTCGTTTTTGCGGAACATCCCCTCCCCGGAACAGGGCGCATCCACCAGAATCCGCGTGAAATAACCGCCGAATACCTCCGCTAACCGCTGCGGCGTCTCGTTTGTCACCATCGCGTTTCGAATCCCCATGCGCTCCACATTTCCGGAGAGAATCTTCGCGCGCGCCGGGTGAATCTCGTTGCAGACAAGCACTCCCTGCCCGCGCATCGCAGCCGCGATCTGCGTACTCTTTCCGCCCGGCGCCGCACACAGGTCAAGAATCCGCTCACGCTCCGGCTCCTCCATGTCCGCGGTCAGATATTCCGCCGGCGCCTGCGCGGAGGGCTCCTGTATATAATAGACCCCCGCGTCATGATACGGATGCTTTCCCGGGGCATCCCCGCTTCCGTAACAGAAGCCCGCGCTGCTCCAGCAGACCGGAGTGAGCGCAAACGGCGCCTGCTCTGCAAACGTCTCCCTGCATGCCTTCTGTGTATTCAGCCGCAGCGCCTGATACCGCTCCCTCTCATAGCTCTCCAAAAAAGCCGGATATTCCGCTCCAAGCATCCGTTCCATCCGCTCCAAAAAATCGTGTGGCAGCATGTTTTCTCCTCTCGTCCGGGATTTCCTAAAACCAGTTCCGGATATTATTAAGCTTTTTCGCACGGGCAAAAATGTTGTCGTTCTCCTGCATCAGATAGCTCTCAAGCCCCTGCACTTCCTCCTCGGAAAACCCGCTGTTCCGGATCACCTTACACCCCGGGAGCACCGCCTCAGCCACATCGCCGCCCCGCTCAAAGCGCACGGAAACATAGCGCCTTCCGTCTTTGGCAAGTATCCCCGAATGTGTCATTTTCATTTCTTCGTCTCTTTTCATATAAAACCTCCATGCCGAAGCTTTTCCTCCAACAGACGATTCCTGTCCGTCTCCTTCCTCTCTGCGTAATCCTCCTGCAGCCGGCTGTTCTGTTCCGCGATTTCCCGCTCAAATTCCCGCGCAGACAAAAGCGCACAGCCCGCGCCCCGGATAATCACCTGTTCCAGTCCGTCTGATGTCGCGACCGTCACCCGGTACCGTTTTCCGTTCTCATGCGCAAACCGCTCGATGTACGCGTCCGCGGTCTCCGCCTCCTTCGTGTAGACCACATGGATATTGTGGTAGTCAAAAAACTCCGTCTGATGTCCCTCGACGCGGTACGCGTCAAATACCACGATCAGATTACAGCCGCGGATCCCCTGATAATTGCAGAGAATATCCAAAAGCCTGCCCCGGGCACCGTCGATATTTACCTCCGCTATGTCCTTTAGCTCTTCCCAGGCAAATATGATATTATAGCCGTCCACGAGCAGGTATTCCTCTTTCGGCTGTTCCCTGCGGTGTCCGGATGCAGGCGAAGCCTCCGCCGCGGTCAGTGTCCCGGGCATATCCTTCCTCCTGCGGCCGTATCTCCCGGGTACGGACTTATCGCGCTTATTCGCATTGTAGGTCTGCGCCAGTATTCTGTCAATCTCTTCCGTCCCCAGGTGAATTTCCCGTTCCGCCGTCCGTTTGTCCGCAGCCTGTTTCGCCTCCGCCGTCTCCCCGTCCGGGCACGCTTCCTCCTGCGGCTTTTCCATACAACTCTCCAAATGCATATATGCGGGAACCATATCCCACGGCACCAAAATCCCCGCGCCGTGGGCGCAGAACACGGAACCGGCCGGATGCTCCGAATCGCTCTCTGCGTCATAGCCGATCCGGTCGATGACCTCCTTGGCGTTATGGCAGGGAAGATATCCCGCAAAAGAGGTGTACAGCCGTCCTAAGCCCCGCGTATAGGTGATCACCTCCCGCTGGTAATTCCGCATCTTCGCCGCCGGCGCCGTTCCGGTCAGACGCCGCATACCATGTTCCGCGGTTCCCGCATCGGCCGCTGTCTGTCCCTCTTCCCCGAAGCCGACCGTCCCGCTCATGCGCTCGATGTCCGTCATCGCGCGTCCCACCGCATGCTCGGGGATTTCCAGCACAAACTCATAGTACGGTTCCAGCAGCACGGATTCCGCCCGCATCAACCCCTGCCGGACGGCACGGTAGGTCGCTTCACGGAAATCGCCGCCCTCCGTATGCTTTAAGTGTGCACGTCCGGATTTCAGCGTGATTTTCATGTCCGTGACCGCGGAGCCCGTCAGCACGCCCGGGTGTTCGCGCTCAGCCAGATGCGTCAGCACCAGCCGCTGCCAGTTGCGGTCCAGCACGTCCTCGCTGCAGTCCGCCTCAAAGACGAGACCGCTGCCGCACTCCCCCGGTTCCATCAGAAGATGAACCTCCGCATAGTGGCGCAGGGGCTCAAAATGTCCCACTCCCTCCACCGCGTTCCGAATGGTTTCCTTGTAGACAATCGCTCCGTCACCAAACTCCACATCCACGGAAAAACGCTCGAGAATCCGGCTTTTTAACACCTCAAGCTGAACCTCTCCCATCAGCTTTGCCTGAATCTCCTGCAGCTTTTCGTTCCACACGATGCAAAGCTGCGGGTCCTCCTCCTCGAGAAGCCGCAGCTTCGGCAGCATCACCGCCGCATCCATGCCCTCGGGCAAGTCGATTCGACAGGTGAGCACCGGCGCGAGTGCGGGCTGCACGCAGGCGCGCTCCGCCCCAAGGCTCTGTCCCGGGCGCGTATGCTCTAACCCCGTCACCGCACAGATCTCACCGGCGGCCGCCTCATCCGCAACCTCGTATTTCTCCCCGGAGTAGATGCGGATCTGATTTACTTTCTCCTCCCCGCAGACCGTCTGCTTCACCCGCAGGCTTCCCCCTGTCACTTTCAGGTAAGTCAGGCGGTTATTCTGTCCGTCCCGGGCGATTTTAAATATTTTTGCGCCGAATTCGTCCCCGTACCGCGGCATCCTCGTATAGCTCTTTAACCCGTCCAAAAACCCGTCAACGCCGGAATGCTTTAACGCCGACCCGAAAAAGCAGGGGAACAGCCTGCGCTCCGCGATCAGCGTGCGGATGATGTCATCCTCCACCGCTCCGCGCGCAAAAAACGCTTCCATCGCCTCCTCGCTGCACACAGCCACATCCTCATGGAAACCGGCATCCCCGAACGTGCCGTCCGGATTTTGCGTAAAATCCACACAGCCGTCCCCGAACTGCTCCCGGATATTCCGAAGAAGCCGTTCCCTGTCCGCACCGCTCTGGTCCATCTTGTTGACAAACACGAAAACCGGAACGCGGTAGCGCGCAAGAAGCCTCCAAAGCGTCCGCGTATGTCCCTGCACGCCGTCCGCTCCGTTTATCACAAGAATCGCATAGTCTAAGACCTGCAGCGTCCGCTCCGCCTCCGCCGAGAAATCCACATGTCCCGGCGTGTCGACAAGCGTCAGCCGGATGGCGCCGAGCGGCATCACGGCCTGTTTGGAGAAAATCGTGATTCCCCGCGCACGCTCGAGCGCATCCGTGTCCAAAAACGCATCCCCCCTGTCGACCCGTCCCGCGCGGCGTATCGCGCCGCCCGCATACAGCATCGCCTCCGACAGCGTCGTCTTTCCGGCGTCCACATGGGCAAGAATGCCGACACAGAGGTTGTTTTTATGGCTCATAGGCCAAGTCTCCGGTAACGGTTAAGAAAGGCATAGATCTCCTGCTTCCGCACATATGCCAGCCCCGTCGGAATATAGTTTCCGTCCACCAGAAGGGACATCCCGCTCTTTTGCATGGCCTTCCAGATTTCCTCCACTGCCTGCCGCATCGTCTTTTTGCCGTCAAAGACACGGCTCTGCGCATACTTCATGATAAATCCCAGCGTCGCGAGCTGTTCGCTGTCCACCAGCTGCTCCACATAGCGCACGTCAACCGTCTCTTTGTTGACGACGACGGCGTCACGTCCCATCGTCTTAAGCTTAAACCGCGGTTCCTCCCGAAAGCTGCGGTCCGGCCGCACGCGGCGGTTAAAATCCGGTTTCTTCGCCCGGTCTGCCTCCTGCTTCGGCAGCGGGAACTCCCGTGCAGCCTGCTTTGCGGCCTCCGTAATCTCCATCGGCTCATACTGGTTCATCTGAATAATCCGGTCCGCCGCGTGAAAATAGGAGCCGGAGCTTCCGGCCACGAGTATCGTCGAAATCCCGTACTCGCTGTAGAGCTCTCTGATGCGGTCGATAAACGGGGTGATCGGCTCGTCCTTCCGATTCACCACCCGCTGCATCAGCTCATCCCGAATCATAAAGTTTGTGGCGCTCGTATCCTCATCGATCAGAAACGTTTTCGCCCCGGCCTCCATCGCCTCCACCATGTTTGCGGCCTGGGACGTGCTTCCGCTCGCATCCTCGGTACAGAACTTTACCGTATCCTTTCCGTTCGGAAGATGATTGATAAACATTGAAATGTCAACATTTTTAATGCTCCGCCCGTCCTCCGCACGCAGCTTTACCGCGGTTGCGTCCGTGATGACAAACTCCCTGCCGTCCCCTCTGATGTGATTGTACACGCCGAGCTCAAGCGCCTTGAGCAACGTAGATTTGCCGTGATAGCCGCCGCCCACGATCAGCGTCACGCCCTTTTTGATTCCCATCCCGGTAATCGTTCCGTGATACGGCAGCACCATCGAAACCTCGAGCTCCTTCGGAGATGCAAACGGAACGGCCTTTTTCATCGGGCGCCCCGACACTCCGGATTCGCGCGGCAGAACGGCGCCGTTTGCGACAAACGCCACAAGTCCGAGTTCCTCTAAATGGTCGCGGATATACTGCTGATCCTCCGCGAGATCCGCCACGGAACCGATGCGCTTTGCATCTGCCGATTCAAACAGGAGCGTCTCGTTCACGCAGTCCGGAAGAAAGTCAAAGAACATTTTCTCCAGCTCTCTCGCATTGACGGTCCGGCCGTTTGCCGGAAAACCGACCTCCATCCGAAGCGTGATATCTCCCGACTGCGCGTCAATCTCAAAGGCGCTGCGCTCGAGCACTTCCTGGCCGGGACGGCTCACCGACATCAGCCCGCTTTTGCCGGACCCCTTCGCGCGAAACGAATAATCGTCGATCTTTTTTGCGAACACGCGGAGCAGATAATCCTGCACTGCCAGGCGCCTGCACCGCTTCTCCCAGAGATTGCGCGGGAATCCCGCCACGTTACCTCTGATATGGATGCTCACCTTCGACGGCGCCGCAAACGGATCCCCCTGCACATGGTCAATCGAAAGTACATACTTTCCGAATTCGTACGCCCCTCTGGTGTCTTTGTAAGCCGGATATCCCTTGTGGTCAATCCGCCTCAATATCGCCTGTAGCTCATTTGCTTTCTGCATATGCTTCCTCCCTGATCTTTCCTGATTCTCACTGATTCCGTTCTATCTCGGCCAGCAGCCCGGCCTTTTTTGTCCCGATTATAAGCGTTGCACTGTACCGCGTATACCGCTCGCAGGTGTGCTCGGCCAAAAACAGCGCCGCCGCCGCGTCCATCGCGAGCTCCGTCACAAACACCACCATCTCCTGCCCGTTTAAAAACGCCCGCTCCATAAAGTCAAAGGCGTGTTCGATCGCTTCAAGTGTCTCCCGTTCCGCCTCCTCCAGCAAATCCAGCTGATCTTCAAACGCCGCGCGCTCCGCAGCCCCGGCGTCTTCCCCCGCGGCTTTCGCAGCCGCCTTTGCCGCGGCGTACATGGCATCCGTCCGCTCCCTCTCCGACGACGCCTTTTTCAGATATCCACGCAGCCCGTCCAGCAGCAGATTTACCACTGCAAGCCGCTCGTCGAAGGCGGCCGCATCGATGCGTGCATAGACGGCCGGCTTTGCCCTGCCGCGCAGCAGCTCGGGGATGCCGTAATCGTCCCGGTACTTCCGGTACAGATCAAAATAGGCCGCCGCATCCTCCGCCACGTCGTCGTGGTGCACAAACCCCTGCACTGTCGCCTCATCCACAGGCAGTCCGAGCTCGTCGTAAACCGTCATCAGATTACTCAGATCTTCCCATCCTCTGGCCGTCACAAACTTCATCCCGTCCACGTCCGTCTCGACCCGGTAAAAATTCTGCGGTCGAAGCTCCAGATAACTCATAACGGCACCGCCGATCCCCTGCTCTTTTGCGTATTCTTTCCACACCGAAAAATCCGCCTCGACCGTCAGATAACGGACCCGGTCGAGCGTCACCATATCAAAGTCGCGCACCGACTTATTGTACTCCGGCGGGTTCCCCGCAGCCACGATCAGCCACCCGCCCGGCACCGCCTGATTCCCGAACGTCTTGCACTGCAAAAACTGCAGCATCGTAGGCGCTAACGTCTCCGAAACGCAGTTAATCTCATCGATAAAGAGAATTCCTTCCCGCTGCCCCGCATCGCGGATTTTGCGGTATACGCTCGCGATAATCTCACTCATCGTATACTCCGTCACCGAGCAGGTTCTGCCGTCAAATTCTTCCTCTTTGATAAACGGAAGTCCCACTGCGCTCTGTCTCGTGTGGTGCGTGATCGTGTAAGCCACCAGCCCGATGTTCATCTCCGCCGCAATCTGCTCCATAATCTGCGTCTTTCCGATGCCCGGAGGTCCCATCAAAAGCACCGGCCGCTGCCGAATCGCGGGAATCCGGTAATTCCCGGCCGCATCCTTTGCGAGATATGCGCGCACGGTACGCTTAAGCTCTTCCTTCGCCTGTCTGATATTCATCTCTGTTTTATCCCTTTCCGCACTTCGCCGGCCGTTCCCGAAAATAACAGTACAAAAATAACCGCCCCAGGTTCTAATCTGATGCGGTTATAGATATGCCATACAAAAATCCTGCTTTTCATGGACCAGCGATCTTTCAAAAATGGAGATAGGGGGACTCGAACCCCTGACCTACGCGTTGCGAACGCGTCGCTCTCCCAACTGAGCTATATCCCCGGATAGTGGAAGCAATGGGGCTCGAACCCATGACCTCTCGCGTGTGAGGCGAACGCTCATCCCGGCTGAGCTATGCTTCCGTATGTCAACAACTGCTGACATAAAAGATTATAACACTGTAGCGGAGAATTGCAAGTAAAAATATGAAATTATTATCATTTTTTATTCCCGCAGAAACTCCTCCGGCTCCAATTTCAGCCGCATCGCCCACGGCGGTACCGCCGCGTCGTCATATTCCCCGAGAAACAGAAACGCCGTCCTGTAATCCGGCCGCCTCCCGGGGTAGATTCCCTTACCGTCGGTAAAGTACAAAAGGCCGGAAAGCTCTCTGATCTCTCCCCTCGCAAGCAGCCCGTCCACATAGGAAAACGCCGGGCGAAAATCCGTTCCGCCGCCTCCCGCAAGCCGGAAGTCCGAGAGAAACCCCGCCCACTCCCGCTGCCCGCGGATGACCGTATCCTGCCGCACCGCATCGTCGCTCTGCAGAATGCGGATGCGCGCATCGGCAAAAAAACGCTCGCTCTGATTTAAGATATCCACGGTTTCCCGCAGAAACTGCCGCACGAGCCCGCCGCTCGTGGAGTAACTCGTGTCGATCACGATGACAAACTCCCGTATCTTTTTGACTTCCCTGCTCTCTAGCGGCTCGATCAGCGGCATGTTTCGGTACAGCTTAAGGCCATAGGTGTAGTAATTCAGATCAAATTCCTCCGGGTCCGCGGAAAGCTCCTCGCGCAGCACCGAGAATTTCTGCAAAAAATCCCGGTAGCTGCGCCGCCCCCGCTCCGCCGCAAGCTGTGCATAGAGCTGCGCTTCCCCCTCCTTTTGCACCTCGCCTCGCCGCAGCGAGAGCTGTCTGGTCTGCCTTGCAATCTGATTCCACTGCTTCTGCGCGGCGGCCATGCTCTGCCCCGCCCTGCGCTCCGCCTGCCGCGGCCAGTAGCAGTGGTCATCGGTGTAAAACTCCGCCGCAAGCCGCCGCAATTCCTCCGGGGAAACCTCTTTTAACATCCGGTAGATGACCGCTGCCGAAATCCCCTCTCCGCTCTTTTTGAGCCGCTCGTAAAACTGCTGCCTGCTCCAGCTCAAAATGCGCTTCGTGCAGGCTTTGCCCATCCCGTCGATCGTGTACTCCACCGCGATATCGCAGGCGACATTCCACCGCGCGCGCTCCCTGTCACCTCCGATCCACAGATGTGCAAAAATACAGTGCAGCACTGCATGCAGATACGCACGGTCCAAAAAAAGCGCATTCGTCCGAAACACCCGAAGCACCTGTTCCGGCGAAAAACAAAGATATGTCCCGTCCGTCGCAAACGTCTTTACCGCCGAATCCGGCCGGGGTGTAAGCGCCGAGAGCGCGATCCCGAAAAAGCGCAGCTCCAGATAAATTTCGTCCCGCACACAGGCGAGAACCTTCTTTGCCGTCTGCGCTTCCCACTCCTCCTGCGTCATCTGATGTGCCATATTTCCTCTCATTCTGCCGCCGTATGCGGCTCAATCCGTAAACCGATAGCGCTCCCGCACGCTTCTTTTCGGGAAATACCGCTCCGTAAGCCGCAGCAGAAAAACCGTCCCCTCGGCCCACTCCGCATCCGCGGCATCCCCGATACACGCGTTTAATGCCGTCTGCTTCAAAAGTCCCCTCCCGCACAAAAACGCGATCGGCTCCGTCTCCCGCTGCAGGATTGCCTGTCTGCAAATGACGTCCGCATGCCCGGCGGCATATGTCTCATACAACCGCTCCGCCGCCTCCGTCAGTCCCGCCGGATAGCGCAGACGGTTCATCGCCATCGCGCACAGCGTCTCCTCGCTCTCCTCCGCGCACGCCTTTCGGAAAATCGCATCATACCGGGCAAAATCGCAGACTCCGTCCCGAAAACACTGTCTCGCCCGAAACCCTTCCCCCTCGATATTCCGCCCGAAAAGATGTGCCGGAGCCACCTCGTCATAGCTCTCGTAATATTCCGGAAAAAGCACAACCGCCTCCGGCCCGTCCTCCCCGAGATACGTCACCGTAAGATCCGCGGTTATCTGGCCGAGCACCTGCCGTGCCCCGCTTCGCTCGCCGGCGCCGCACCGGAGCGTCAGCCGGTGCAGGTTTCTGCAGTTCATAAAGGCGTCTCCGCCGATCTCCTCCGTCCCGGCGCCAAGTGTAAGCCTTTCGAGGGACACACAGTTATAAAAGGCAAACCCGCCGATTTTTCGGACGCTATCCGGCAGGAAAACCGCCGTCGGATAATCTCCGGCCAGCTCCCGTAGCCGCACCGCGGCTGCATCCTCCGTCCCTTCCCCGTCCGCCGCCTGCGTCCTCTGATATGATTCCGGCAGACGCGCCCCTGCGGCAAAACAGTACGCTCCGATTTCCGTCACCGGCTTTCCTTCTATGAAATCCGGAATCCGCACCTCGGATATCCCGCCGAATGCCCGAAGCAGACGCACGCCGCCCCCGGGCGTGTTCTCCCAATAAAATATCATGTTCATCCCACTTTCTCCCACCACATGTTACATAATCCGACGCCTTTGTGCGCACACTGATAACAGCTCGCCGCAATCGGCGCTCCGGATTGACAGGGGCATACATGCCCCTGTCAATCCGGAGTATGTACAGAAAAACGAAAGGAGTGCTTCCATGAAAAAATATGTAAAAGGACTGCTTGTCTGTCTCGCCATCGCCGTGCCCTCCTGGTTCCTCGGCATACTGTTTCCCGTGATCGGCGGCGCCGTGATCGCCATCGCCGCCGGCATGCTCCTTTCTCCTCTCCTCAAAGACAAATCCGCCCTTGTGCCCGGCATCCGCTTTGCCGCAAAGAAAATCCTGCAGTGGGCCG
This sequence comes from Lachnospiraceae bacterium, assembly GCA_021770345.1. Classification (GTDB taxonomy): domain Bacteria; phylum Bacillota; class Clostridia; order Lachnospirales; family Lachnospiraceae; genus Roseburia. Next base: position 55,886 of record JAETRD010000008.1, read on the forward strand.
TGGTCCTGCTCGGATTCGGCATGGACCTCTCCGTGGTGCTCGCAACCGGAAAACAGTCCCTCCCGATTCTCCTTGCCACGATCACGGCCTCCCTGCTTATCGCGGTTCTGCTGCACCGCCTCCTGCGGCTTCCCTCCTCCGTCTCGATTCTGATCGGTGTCGGCTCCTGCGTCTGCGGCGGCTCCGCCATCGCCGCAACCGCCCCGGTCATCGACGCGAAGGACGAGGACGTTGCACAGTCCGTCTCGGTCATCTTCTTTTTCAACGTACTCGCGGCGCTGACCTTTCCCTGGCTCGGGCAGGTGCTCGGCTTTAGCCGGGCCTCGGGCGAACCCTTCGGCATCTTTGCCGGGACCGCCGTCAACGATACCTCCTCCGTGACCGCGGCCGCATCGGCATGGGATGCCATGTGGGGCCTCGGCAGCGCCACCCTCGATACGGCCGTGACGGTAAAGCTGACACGGACACTTGTCATCATCCCGATCACCCTGATTCTGGCATGGATGCGCACCAGAAAAGCCGCCGCAGGAGAAGGCCCCGGCGTCCGCCTCGGACAGATTTTTCCCTTTTTCATCCTCTACTTTATCACGGCCTCCGTATTCACCACCGTGCTGATCCGCCTCGGCGTTCCCGTCACCGTTTTCCGGCCGGCAAAAGAGCTCTCAAAGTTCCTCATTGTACTGGCTCTCGCCGGCATCGGGCTTGGCACCGACCTGGTCACGCTGATTCGGACCGGTGCAAAGCCCCTTGTGATGGGCGCCTGCTGCTGGGTCGGAATCACCGCCCTGTGCCTGTTTCTGATGCGCGTGATGAATCTCCTGTAATCAAATCTGCGTCATTCCGCCGAGCAGTATACCGCGGTTTGCCTCATAAATCCCCTCAAACTCCGACATCGGAAGCGGGTTTTCTCCGAGTCCGGCCTCAATCGTGTACCCCGGCCTGTCATAGGCCTGAATGAACCAGTCCTTATAGCCTGCGTAGCCGGACGCCGTCGGCGTCGTCTCGACGGCGTATCCGCTGACCTCCCCGAAATACAGCGCGATTTCATAGGAACGCGCAGGGTTGTAATCCAGATATTTCCAGTAGATTACCTCCCCCTGGGTGTGATAGGCCAGGATCAACGCAAAGTCATGAGATCTGGTAAATTCATAGACAGCCGCACTCTCCGGCGCCACAAGCGGCGCACTTCCCACATAGTCCCTCGGGGCCGGCGTCGTATAGCCCTGCGCATATTTGATTGCCCGCGCATTTTCCCAGCCTGCCGGGAATTGCAGATTCAGGTCAATCCCCTCGATATTTGCCTTCCAGCCGAACGGAAACGGTATCTGCGGGTATGCATCCGCGATTGCCCGCGCCTGCCGGTAATAGCTCCCTTCCTCAAGCGCTCCGTTCACCAGATCCACCCCGTCCGGATTTACCATCGGAATCAGATAGAGTGTGTAGCGCTCGTATAATTCCTCCACCGAAACGCCTCCGAGCATCTCCTTTGCGGCATATGCGCTCCCGTATTCCTCCGCAAACCGCAGCAATATCGGCGTCGTGATGCTTTCGTTTGCATGAAAAGAGGCACTGTAGCATACTTCAGTGCCTCCCGTTCCGAGCCTTAAGAAAGGAATCTCCTTTCCCATCACGCTCTTTCCGATGCTTCCTCTCTCAATCGCCGGATAACTCCGGACAAGTGCTTCGATCTCGCTGTCACAGCGAGCCGAAGTGTATGGCATGGTTCCCTCCACAATTCTCTGTGCCATCCGTCCCTCGCAAAATATTTTTCTTTATTATTCTATGCCGAAATCTCCGTTACTTTCCTCTGTCATGGGGGTCATTTTACCCCCCCCACCCTTGGACAGGACCTTATGTAGAATATCAAGCATCTTCTCCATGTCGATCGGTTTCGCGATATGCCCGTTCATCCCGCACTTTAAAGCTTCCTGCTTATCCTTCTCAAACGCATTCGCCGTCATCGCCAGAATCGGTATCGATGCCAGCTTACGGTTCTCGAGCCTGCGGATTTCTTTCGTCGCCTCATAACCGTTCATCACCGGCATCTGAATATCCATCAGTACCAGTCCGTAGTGTCCCGGCTCCGACTCCCTGACCATATCCACCGCAATCTGTCCGTTTGATGCGATTTCCGTCCGAAATCCCGCATCCTCCAAAATTGCCACGGCAATCTCCTGATTCAGCTCGTTATCCTCAACCAGCAGTATATATCCGATATTTGACTTTATGTCTTCACTCTTATCGGCCTCCTGCTTCTCTTCCCCGTCCGCCGCCGTGCGCAGACAGCTCTTTAACTCGGACAAAAACAGCGGCTTGCTGCAAAATGACGTCACGCCGGCCTCTTTGGCCTCCTCTTCCGTCTCTGACCAGTCAAACGCAGTCAGCACGATGATGGGCGGATTCACACCGGCCTCCGCCCGGATTCGCGCAGCGGTTCCTGCCACGTCCATACCCGGTACCCGCCAGTCGATCATATACGCGCCGTAGCTTTCGCCCCGCATCGCCGTCTCCCGGATGCTGCGGACCGCTTCCTCCTCCGAGGATGCCCGGTCGGCGCGCATTCCGATTTTCCGAAGGAGCTGTGAAAGACTGTTCTGTATGTTTAAGTCGGCATTTACCACCAGCACTCTGCGGTTTACAAGCTCCGGTATCTCCGCTGTCTCCGCAGCGGCATTCACGCGGAACGTAACGGAAACCGTGACTTCGGTCCCTTCCCCCTCCTCGCTGTCCACCTCAATCGAACCGTTCATCATATCGACAATGCTCCTGGTGATCGCCATTCCGAGACCGGTTCCCTGGATTCCGCTTGTCGTCGTATTTTTCTCCCGCTCGAACGGTTCAAAGATATGCGGAATGAAATCTCTGCTCATGCCGATGCCGGTGTCCCGGATGCGGAATTCATAATTTGCATAACCTGCGATTGCCCCGGCTTTCTCCGTGATCCACAGACTGATCTCTCCGCCCTCCTTCGTGTACTTGATCGAATTGCCGAGCACATTTAAGAGCACCTGATTCAGCCGCAGCTTATCACAGTAAATCTCTTCGTCAACCACATCCACCGTATCCATATACAGCGTAAGATTTTTCGCCTCAATATCCGTCTGCACGATATTGGCAAGTCCGTGCACAATGTCCGACAGGCTGCACAGGCTCTCCTCGATCTGCATTTTCCCGCTCTCAATCCGGCTCATATCCAGGACTTCGTTGATCAGTCCAAGCAGATGATTGCCCGACACCATGATCTTTTTGAGGTAATCCTCGACCCGCTCTTTATTGTCGATATGGGCAATCGCCAGATTCGTAAAGCCGAAGATCGCATTCATCGGCGTGCGTATATCGTGTGACATATTGGAAAGGAACACGCTCTTGGCGTTGTTCGCCTGATTTGCCTGCATCAGCGCGGCCTCAAGCAGCCTTCTGCGCTCCATCTCGCTGCGTGTCTCCTCGTCCACATTGCGGAATCCTAAAACGACACCGGGTCCTTCTCCCCACTCGCCCACGCGCACGGCTTTGATCTCATAATATTTCATCTCGCCGCCCTGCATCACACGGTAATTGATATGGTACAGCCGCTTTTCGGCGAGCTCTTTTTTCATCTCGTCCAGCGAGTATGCCTGCCGCATCATGCTCCGGTCTTTCTCGTAGACGACCTCCTCGATGTAGCGCTCCATCCGCTCCCGGAAAGAAATCTTCATCCCGCAATCCACGGCAAAAATTTCGTTGTCGTTCTTGTTTGCACGAATCGTGATCCCCATGCCGGTATCGAGATTAAAGTACAGGACCAGATTATAGTCACTGCTCAACGCCTGTACCAGCTGCGCCTGATATCTCTCGTCTCTTTCCCTCTCAAGCTTCTGCGCCGTACAGTCGAGAAGAAACCGCTGGCAGTACAGCTCTCCGTTTTTCTCTAGGAGCTTGAAGTTGCCCATGACATACAGGATATCTCCGTTGTCATGCTCCACCCGGTACTCGATATTTACACAGTCGCCCTCCTTTTTCAGCATGCGGATGCATTCCCGCAGTCTCGGCTTGTCTTCATCCATAACGGAGGACGCGATCATGTCAAATCCGGAGTCCATCAACTCCTCCCTGGAGTGATACCCCAATATCCGAAGCGCCATCTCATTCACCTGTATGATACGCTTGCCGTCCATGGAATGACAGATGATCCCACAGTCTATCGTATTAAAAATCTTCTCGAGCACATGGCTCTTCTGGATCAGTTCCTGCTCATAGGCCCGTTCCTGCGTCACGTCAATCCCGACACCCACGGTTCCCATCACGCTTCCGTCCCAGTCGTACAGCGGAGACTTGTAGGTCGTCATCAGCTTCAGCCCGTCTCCGGTCTGTACCGACTCCTCCGAAACGCAGGTCTGTTTCACCCGCATAACCTCAAGGTCTGTCTCCATACAGTCCGTTCCGGCCTCCTCCGGGGTGACATCCCAGATATAGTAATGATCCCGTCCCTCCACCTGCTGCTTTGTCTTGTTGACCGTCCCACAGAAGCTGTCATTTACCTTCCTGTGGATTCCGTCTTTGTCCTTGTACCAGATCAGATTCGGAATACTGTTGATCGTCGTCTCGAGATACTGGCTCGTCTGCCACCAGTCTATCCCCTGCTTACAGTTCTGCTGCCACCGCAGAAAGCGGAACCGTATCTCCTCCTCCGGCATCGGTTCCGTCCAAACGTCTTCTATCTTTGTCAGAAATCCGGCAAACTGCGGGAACTGCGCCTGATCCGCAATCAGTATGATCCGGCTTCTCCCGTCTCTGTCCGCCTCAAGTGTCCGCTGTACTTCCGCTACGTCCGTCCCCTGTAAATTGAGCAAAATCACGTCCGCCTTTGCATTCAGTGCGCCCTCGAATGTGCCGCCCTCCGAAAACACATGGGTAAAATGCGCAAGCGGGGGCATGTCCTTTACAATCTCAAATATCTTACACCGACGGCCCGTCAAATAAAAGTGCAAATGACAATGGTACATAACCGTGTACCCCCCTATCGCTTATCTCTATATACGAATACACTTTACCACAATCCGGTAAATTCAGCAATATCTTTCGGAAGACAGAAGTTTTCCAAAAACCCGGACACATTGGCGTAATCACCGGAAACGGGGCTATTTACAGGTATGCTCTATTTTACGGCGCAGCCTGATGTCCCTCGCGGAACTGCCGGCCTGAATCTCAAATCCGCCGCGCCACAAAACGAACGCGTGCACGTTTTCATCATAATACGAAAAAGCACGTTTCGTCAAAAGAACACATACCTCGCACTCAGCCCCGGCGTCCAGCCAGATTTTCCGAAACCCACACAGCGCATGATGTGGCTGTTCCCCGTTTCCGGAAAGCGGCGCCGCATAGAACTGAACCACCTCGCTTCCCCCGATTTTGCTGTCGTTTTTTACCGTGACCGAAACCGTGTACGCTCCGGCACCGCCGTCTTCCTCCGCCGGCACAACTTTCATATCGCGGTAGACAAAGCGGCTGTAGGACAGTCCGTGTCCGAAGCAGAAATTCAGTTCCGTTCCCACCGTATCGTAGTGGCGGTAGCCGACCATCACACCTTCCGCACAGCGGACGACATCTTTCTCCCCAAACGTCCCGATACTGTGCGCCGGACACTGCGCAATCGATGCCGGGAAGGACTCCGCAAGCTTTCCCGACGGGTTTACCCGGCCGAAAAGCGTCTCCGCAAGCGCATAGCCGCCCTCCATTCCGGCGTAATAGCAAAACAGAATCGCCTTTGCGCGCTCCTTCCACGGCATCGCGACCGGCGAGCCGGCCAAAAGCACGACAACCGTGTCAGGATTTACCGCGAGAAGCGCTTCGATCAGTGCATCCTGCCCGTACGGAAGCGCAAGATCCTTCCTGTCACGGCCCTCGGAATCAAACGTGTGGTTTAGTCCGCCGACAAAGATCACGGTATCGCACTCTTTCGCGAGCTGCAGCGCGGCCTGGCGGTACGCCGCGCTGCGATCCTCCGCCGCGTCCCCGGACTCCCCGGCACACGCTTCCTCCGGCTTCCCGGCGCACACCTCCTCCGGCTTCCCGGCGCACGCTTCCTCCGGCTTCCCGGAAGCCGTTCCCCCGTCCTTTTTCGTGCTGTCGGCCTGCCAGTTGAGCTCCCCCTGCGGCGCCTCCGTTGGAACCTCGTAACCCGGCGCATAGCAGACCTGCACGTTTCCGCCGAGCAGCTCTTTGATGCCGAGCAGCGGAGAGACCTCATAGAGCGCCTTTATCTCGGCGCTGCCGCCTCCGTTCGAGTGGATTGCCGCCGCGTTCTGCCCGATGACCGCGACCTTTTTCACCTTCTTTTCGTCCAGCGGCAGCAGCGCCTCCTCATTTTTCAGCAAAATCACGGACTCCCTTGCGATATCGAGCGCGGCGTCCCGGTGCTCCCTGCTGTTGTAGGTGCCGCTTTTGCGTCCGGCGCGCCCCTCGCCTATCATATGCAGCCGGAACATCAACCTTAAGACATTGCGAACCTTTTCGTCAATCAACGCTTCCGCAATCTCGCCGGCGCGCACTTTTTCAAGCAATGCCTGCGCCATATAATACCCGTCAAAATCGGCCGTCACATCCATCTCGACATCCAACGCCGACTCCGCGGCCTCCCCCGTGTCGTGGACGCCGCCCCAATCCGAGACGATGAGTCCGTCAAACCCCCAGTCCCGCCGCAGCGTGTCATTTAAGAGCTTTTTCCCCGTGCAGCAGTGCGCCCCGTTTAACCGGTTATAAGCTCCCATCAGCGCATAGACGCCGCCGCGCACGGCCGCGCGAAAGCCGGGAAAATAAATCTCTTCCAGCGCCCGCTCCAAGACTTCCGTGTCCACCCAGAGGCGTTCGGTCTCCTGGACGTTTACGGCAAAATGCTTGACGCAGGCGGCGACGTCATTCTCCTGGATTCCCTCCACCATCGGGAGCACAAGCTCCGATATCAGATACGGGTCCTCGCTCATATACTCGAAATTCCTGCCGCAGAGCGGACTGCGCTTGATATTGATTCCCGGCGCTAAAATCACATCCTTGCCCCGGCCCCTCGCCTCCGCGCCGAGCACCTCCCCCGCCCGTTTTGCAAGTGTCCTGTTCCATGTGGACGCCACCGCGCTGTTGCAGGGCAGATAACTCACATAATCGTCCGTCGTCCCGATAGTTCTCCATTCATTGTCGGCAAACTCGGCGCGGACGCCCATCGGCCCGTCGGACATCACAAGCGGCGGGATGGAAAGCCGCTCCACCCCCGCCGTGCGAAACAGGCCCGCGCCGTGAATCATGCCGATTTTTTCTTCTAATGTAAGCTGCGCCAGCAGCGCTTCTATCTCTGCCTCATGCTCTGCCCTGGTCTCATATGCATTCCGTTCCGCCGCCATTGTTCCCTCCCTCTTCCTGATATTCCACTTCTACCGTTCCGTTTTCCGGCACCGCAAAGACAACGCTGCCGCCGTCCGTCTCATAACTGCAGTCTGCATGCTTTAGCACGCCCGCATTCACAAACGCAAGCTTCACATGACTTCCGCCCGAGACTTCCGCCCGATAGCACATCCCGCTGCGCGTCACCACGACGTTCAATACTTTTCTCGCCTCCGTGTCATACACGCAAGTCTTCGCCGTCTCCCCGTCGCGCAGTGCGTACACCTTTAACGTCACACCGTCGGCATAATCGTAGACGGCATTGTCGTCGCGGGCTCCGAGCGCCACAATGCTTCCCTCTCTGACATACAGGGGGATGCTTAAGTATCCGTGCCGCTCTCTGTACCACCTGCCTCCTGCCTTCTCCTCGCCGTCTGCCAGCGAAGTCCAGCGTCCCTCGGGCAGATAATATTCCGCGATTCCCTCTTCATTAAAAATCGGCGCCACCAGAAGCGAGTCCCCGAGCATATACTGGTCCGCGAGATAAGCGCAGTTTCTGTCCTCCATAAATTCCAGCGCCATGCTGCGCATCATCGGGATTCCGGTCTCGTGCGTCTCTGCCGCATTGCGGTACAGATACGGCATCAGCCGCGCCTTAAGCCGCGCAAAATGGCGCACGACCTCCACCGATTCCTCGTCATAGTTCCACGGCACACGGTAGGAATTGGAGCCGTGCAGCCTTGAGTGGGTGGAGAGCAGCCCGAACGCGCACCATCTCTTGTATACGTCCGGTGTCGAGGTGCTCTCGAAACCGCCGATATCGTGGCTCCAGAAACCGAACCCCGAGCTTGTCAAAGAAAGGCCTCCCCGCAGGCTCTCCTCCATCGATTCATAATCCGACCAACAGTCGCCGCCCCAGTGCACCGGGAATTTCTGTCCGCCCACGGTCGCAGAGCGCGCAAACAGTATCGCATCCCGCTCCCCCTTTTTCCTGCGGAGCACCTCATAGACCGTCCTGTTATAGAGATATGTATAGTAATTGTGCATCTTTACGGGGTCGGAGCCGTCATAGTAGACCACGTCGGTCGGGATGCGCTCGCCGAAATCCGTCTTAAAGCAGTCGACGCCCAGATCGAGCAGCGCCTCAAGCTTCCCCGCGTACCACTCGCATGCCTCCGGGTTCGTGAAATCCACGATTGCAAGGCCCGGCTGCCACATATCCCACTGCCAGACATCCCCGTTCGGGCGTTTTAAGAAATATCCTCGCTCTGCGCCCTCCGCAAACAGCGGGGACTCCTGCCCCACATAGCTGTTAATCCAGACACAGATTTTTAAGCCCTTCTCCTTTAAGCGGCGCAGCATTCCCTCCGGGTCCGGAAACACCCTCGAATCCCAGGCGAAATCGCACCAGTGAAAATCCCGCATCCAGAAGCAGTCAAAGTGGAACACCGAAAGCGGAATCCCCCGCTCCGCCATCCCGTCCACAAAATGACTGACCGTCTCCTCGTCATAGTTCGTCGTAAAGGAGGTGGACAGCCAGAGCCCGAAAGTCCAGGGCGCGGGAAGCGCCGGCTTGCCCGTGATATCCGTATAGCGCATCAGGACCTCCTTCATCGTCGGCCCGTTTATCAGAAAATAGTCCAGCTCCTCGCCCGGCACGGAAAATTCCACCTTTGTCACCGCCTCGGTCGCCACCTCGAAGGACACGCGCTCCGGATGGTTCACAAACACGCCGTAACCTCTGTTTGTCATATAGAACGGAATATTCTTGTACGACTGATCCGTGGAGGTGCCCCCGTCTTCATTCCAGATATCCACGCTCTGTCCGTTCTTCACAAACGCCGAAAACCGTTCGCCGAGCCCGTAAACAAGTTCCCCCACGGACAGAGAGAGCTGTTCCCTCATATAGGCGTCCCCGGACCCCCTGTCATAGGCGGCACCCTTCCAGTCCGTCTTCATGTATGCGAGGTCTCTCCACCCGCTGGCCGTAAGCTTCTCCGCCGCCCCCTGTGCATTCCTGCGCACAAAGCGGAAAGCGCCGCTCTCTTTTTCCACCTCGACCGAGAGGGATGCGCTTCGCATAATCAGAAGCGTGTCGGTTTCCTCCGTCAAAAGCACGCCGCTCTGCGGCTCTGCGATCTCAAATTGCGGCGCGCGCTCCCGCCGGCCCATATGATGAAATGTCCGCACTCTGAGCACTTCCGACCAGGGCGCGCTGATCTCTATTGTCAGATTGACTCCGCCGAGGGTATCCCCTCTGTGTCCGATGCGTCCCGTCGGTGCGCAGAGCACGACCCTGTCGCTCTCGATTTTTGAAAAATACACCTGTGCCGGCGAAAAGCAGGCACACCCTTCCTTCTGTAACCAGCATCCGTTACTGAATTTCATTGCAATCCTCTCCTTATCTTGTTTTCTTACCTTTTGCATCCTCATCTTACCCTGTATTGCCACGGAAAAATACCGCAGAAATTTCAGATAAAACACACCGGAAATTTGACAAAGCCTCCCACTGATTATATAATTTTTTTAAGCGAAACGGGAGGCATAACGCATGTATAAACTGATCATTGCAGATGACGAAATGACGATCCGCGAGGGCTTAAAATGCCTGCTCGACTGGGAAAATCTGGGGTTTACCGTCGCCGGAGACGCGGCGAACGGGGAGGACGCGCTCGCGCTGATTGCGCGCGAAAAACCGGATATCGTACTGCTCGATATCCGCATGCCGAAATTATCGGGGCTCGAGGTCGCAAGGCGCGCCAGAGAAGCCGGCTTTGACGGAAAAATCGTCATTTTGAGCGGCTACTCGGATTTCAATTACGCCAAAGAAGCCATCCGCTACGGCGTGCTCTCCTATCTCACAAAACCCATCGACGAAGACGAACTTACCGAACTCGTGACACAGGTGCGCGCACGACTCGACGCGGACGCCGCGGCCCGCGATGCGTCCGCGCACTACCGCAGAAAGGCTTACGATACCATTATCCGTGATATTCTCTCGGGCACCGCGGACTTCTCAAAGCTGAATGCCGGGGAACTGCAGCTTGACACGGATATCTACCAGGTCGTCATCTGCGAGAAATACACTCCAGGCGAATCCGACGTCTCTTACCGCTTTTCCGAGCTTTTGCGCGTCACGAACCAGAACCGCAGCTCCTTTGACAATATCACGGACGGCTGCCGCGAATTTTTTCTCCTGAAAGGCAATTTTGCGCTGCGGAAATTTAACGAATTTCTGACACGTTACGAGAGTGAGCCGCATCCTCAGAAGGATTCCCCGCTCGACAGCCTGTTTTTGGCATACGGGCGTCCGGTGCATACGCTGTCCGATATCCCGGATTCTTTCCGGGATGCCTGCAAGCTGATCGACCGGCGCTTTTTCTGCGAGCAGGGACAGCATACGATCGGCTACGAGAACCTTCCGGTGCTCTCAGGCTGCACGCCTTTGATTTCTCCGGAATTTTTAGACTCCTACGCCGCAAGACTTTTTGATGCGCTCTCCGCGTTCCGCCACAGCAAAACCGCCGAGATTCTCGAGGAGCTGCTCCTGTCATTCTACAGCTCTGCGGATTCCATCGATACAATCCGGCTTTTCTTTGCCGATCTGTACCTTCAGCTGAAAGAGCGCATCAACCGGACCTATTCCGGCGCGGATATCCCGTTCCCGAGCAATGCGGATATTATCCGCACAATCTCCGCAAAACCGTATCTCTATGAGATCATCCTGTTTCTGACGGAACAGTTCGAGCGCATTCTCTCCGCAATCGGCCACTCCTCGCGGGACGGCGTCATCGACGATATTCTGTATTACATCGGGCACAACTATACCCGCAGCATCACATTGGAAAGTATCGCGCCGCTTTTTGGCTACAACAGCTCCTACCTCGGCAAAATATTCGCCAGAAAGGTCGGCGAGAACTTTAATTCCTACCTCGACCATGTCCGCATCGAGCGCTCGAAAGAGCTCCTTTGCAATGATACGATGAAGGTCTATGAGATTGCGGAGAAAGTCGGCTACCGCAATGTGGATTATTTTCATATCAAATTCAAAAAGCTTGTCGGACAGACGCCGGCGGAATTCCGCAAAAACGCGCGCGGCACGCAGAATGCATAGCAGACTGCAGACCATACGCTTCGCCGACAGGCTTTAGCGGCACATTGAAAAACGGGACATCCTTATTGATGTCCCGCTTTCGGTATCTTCCGCTGCAATCCTTACTGTACGATTGCAACCTTCTCTTTGATAATATCCGTGAGCATCTGCTCCGCCTCCGTCATTCCGGCATCCTCGAGGTCCGCGATCATCTTGTCGTAGGATGCGTCAAATGACGCCTCGTCCCCGACGACGCAGCTGATCAGCGACGACCACGCGATCTCGTCAAGCTGATTTCCGATTTCGTCGAACTCGCTCGGTTTTACATATGCCCAGATGGGCGAGTAATCCGGCGTCTCAAACTCTTCCGGCTGCGGGAATACGTCCAGTAACAGGTCTACATTCCAGGCCTCGCATCCGGCTTTCTGCTCCTCGTCATAATCCGCGATCACGCTCTCTCTGCTCGTGGTCGTGTAAGTGCTTCCGGTGGAATCCGTGACGCCGTTTCCGTAGCAGGGGAACGGATAGTTGTGGAATCCCACACCGGTCTTTTTCGCGTAATCCTTATCCTCCACGGAGTACTTCACTTCCTCTTCGGTGCGGTAACGTTTTCCGTCCTCATCCACGAAATAGTTCACACCCTCGATTCCCCACTGTACCAGCACCTGGCCCTCGTCAGAACAGATATAGTCCAGATATTTGATAGCCGCAACCGGATCCTCGCAGGAAGTGCTGATGCCGATGCCCTGACCGGTCGTAAGTCCCTGATACATCAGCGTCGGGCACTTAATATCCTCATTCATCGTAAGCGGCAGCGGCGCATAGGTCTTGCCGTACTTGCCGTCTCCCTTTAATATTTTCTCGCCGTCGCTGTAATCCCAGTCCGTGTCAAACAGCGCCAGCACGCGGCCGGAGGCAATTTTTGCAATATAATCCTCGTGGGTCTGCGTCGCAAACTCCGGGTCGAGAATCCCTTCATTGTACATCCGGTTCATCCAGCGGAAATATTCCCGCTCCGCCTCGGAACGGAATTTGTACATCGCCGTATTGTTCTCGTCTATGATCCACTGTCCGTTATCCGGCGCACCGTCCGCGATGTAACCCGCGGGATTTCCCAATGTAATCATCCAGTGCCAGTCCGATGCGGACAGCGTAAAGCCGATTGTGTCAAGCCCGTCGTCCGTCGTCGGATGCGCGGCGATATAATCCTTCAATACCTTCTCCAGCTTATCGAGCGTATCCGGAATCTCATAATTGTTCTCCTTTAACACATCCCACTGCAGCTGCGCGGTTCCCGCACTCTTAAAAACCTCCCCTCCTACCGCGTAAGAGGACAACTGATAGATGGAAGGGTCATCCTCCGAGTATTTCAGCTTGTCAAACTCATCCCCGTACATTTTCTTGATATTCGGCCCGTACTCCTCAATCAGGTCCGTCATATCAATCAGCGCGCCGGCCTCGATCAGACTGCCCGCATCCCCCTTTGCAAAAATCAAATCGGGATAGTTCTGCTCCGCGATCATGAGCGCCACCTTCTCGTCGTCGGAAGACACCGGGTATTCCACCTTAAGCCGCACTCCGGTCGCCGCCGTCAACGCTTCCGCAACCGGGTCCGTCCACGGATCCTCCTTCCCGTCCGCATTATAGAAAACCAACTCCACAACATCCCCGGATGCTCCCTCCGAGACCTCGGTTCCTCCGTTCACGGAAGTTTTGGCGTCCCCGTCGCCGCCGCATCCTCCAAGAATGCCGGCCGTAAGTGATGCGACAAGCATCAGCGCACAGAATCTTTTCTGCTTCATAATCTTTCCTCTCCTTTTCTTTCTGAGCTCTTCCATTTATCAGTTATCAGTCCTTGACTGCACCGACCGTCATACCGCCTACAAAGTAGCGCTGCAGGAACGGATACACGATTAAAATCGGCAGCGTCGCGATAATCGTGATCGCCATCCGCACCGACAGCGGCGACACTGCATTGGCCACCTGGTCCGCGGCATGCGGATCCACTTTAATCGTCGCTTTCTCCATGATTTCGTATAATACATACTGTAACGTCGGCATGTCTCTGGCGTACAGATAGGTGTCCATAAAGGAATTCCACTGTCCCACCGCCACAAACAGCGCCACGGTCGCAAGCACCGGTTTGCAGAGCGGCAGCACAATCCGCGCCCAGATAATAAAATCGTTTGCCCCGTCAATCCGGGCGGCTTCCTGCAGGGCGATCGGCAGGCCGTCGATAAACGAGCGCATCAGAACGATGTTGTACACCCATATCAGCCCAGGTAAAATATAGACCAGAAAATTATTGCCCAGCTTTAAGTCTCTTGTCAACAGCAGATATTCGGGAACGAGACCTCCGCTGACATACATGGTTACGACAAACAGCATCGTAAATACCTTGTTAAAGTAAAAATCTCTTCTGCTCAGCACATAGGCCACCATCGACGTTGAGATGACACCGGCGAGCGTGCCGAGAAGCGTTCTTACCACCGACATCATAAACGGTTTTATCAGATTATTCTCCTTAAATACATAGGTATAATTGCTGAATGTAAACTTCCGCGGAAAAATAAAATTGATATTCCGCATCGTATCGATCGGGTCGTTTAGCGAGATCGCCAGCACATTCAGAAACGGATACACGGTAATGATAATGACTCCGATAAAAAGTACCAGCAGTATGTAATCCAATATTTTATCCTTGCTCTTCATTCTGCGTCCCTCCTTACAGCAGTCTGCTCTCACCGAGCCAGCCCGCAACCTTATTTGCAATCAGAAGCAGGGCAATTCCGACCAGCGACTGGAACATACCGATCGCGGTCCCAAGTCCGTAATTGTTGCTTCCGATACCGCGGATATATGCAAACCACGAAAGCACCATCGCATGATCCTGCACGATCCCGTTTGAGAGAAGCATCTGGCGCTCCATCCCGACATTTAATGCGCCGCCGATGCTCATGATAAGGAGCACCACCACCGTCGGCTTGATTCCCGGGAGCGTGATATGCCAGATTCTCTGCAGACGGTTCGCTCCGTCCACCTTTGCGGCCTCATAGAGTCCCTGATCGATTCCCGCCATCGCGGACAGATAAACAATGGCGTCCCAGCCGACCTCTTTCCACACATTGATGATACAGACTACAAACCAGAACAGCACCGAGTTCGTCGACATCAGTTTTAAATTTTTCCCGAGCAGCGTATCGAGCATTCCGCCATCGTTTAACACCATCTTCGCAATACTCGCGATGACAACCCATGACACGAAATGCGGCAGATAAGAAACCGTCTGCGTCACCTTCTTAAAACGACTGAAACAGATTTCATTGAGCATCAGCGCAAACAGGATTGCCATCACGGTGCCGATCACAATCCCCAGAATACTGATTCCGACGGTGTTAATCATCGTCTGCCCAAACAGCCGGTCGGTGAATGCCTTCTTAAAATTTTCAAGCCCGACAAATTCCCGCTCCCAGAACGGCAGCGCAAACGTTTTCGGCTTCACCTCCTGAAACGCCATCGTCCATCCCCACAGCGGAACATACTTGAAAATAATGAGCCAGATGACAAAGGGCACCGACATCAGCAGCAGGTATCTCTGCTTCCACATCAGCTTTGTACTGAATTTCTGCCGGATTACTTTCTCTTTTTTTTGCTTTCCCACTTTCATAGTGCTTCCCTCCTTCTGGAAACAATTATAAATGTGGAGCAAATTTTGCGGTACCTCACTAATTCCATTATTTTTACCTTAATTTTTTTACCTTCGAATTCGGACATAAAAACACCGGCGGAATATATCCGCCGGCGCATTGCCAGGAGCGCTACCCCGCAGGAAATCGAATCTCTACCCTTGTATACTCCCCCTGCACGCTCGCAACCGAGACCCCGTAATCCTCCCCGTAGCGCAGACGCACTCTCTGATTTACGTTGCAGACGCCGATATGCGTCCCCTTCGTCCTTCCGCCCGCGAGCTCCCTTCTGATTCCGGAAAGCTTCTCCTCCGCAATTCCGATCCCGTCGTCGGTGACCGTAACCGTTACATCCCCGTCTCTTCTTCTGACAGACACATCGATATGACCCACATCCTCCTTTCCCTCAAGCCCGTGGATGATACAGTTTTCGACAATCGGCTGTATCAGCAGCGGAAGAATTTTCTGCTCTTCCATCCCCTCCTCCACAAAAATCCGATACTGAATGCGCTCTCCGAACCGGTACTGCTGAATTTTCAGATAATATTCCACCAGTTCTACCTCCTCGCGGATTGTCATATCCTTCTCCCCCACCTGTATACTGCTCCGCAGGATCTTTCCGAGCATTTTCACCAACTCCTCAATCTCGTACTGCCCGTTGATCCGCGCCCGCATCCGTATCGTCTCTAACGTATTGTAAAGAAAGTGCGGATTGATCTGGCTTGTCAGCATCTTAAATTCCGCATCCTTCTGGCTGGCCTTTAAACGTTCCACATGAATCTGTTCCTGATAGATCTCCGCAAGGAGCCTCTGAATCCTCCATATCATCGTGTTCAGATAATCATAGAGCCGGCTGATCTCGTCGTTTCCTCCAAGCTTTTCCTCGAGCTCGAAATTCCCCTCCGCCGCCTTCTGCATCTGCTCCCGAAATCGTCCCACGCGGCGTCCGAAGGACGATGAAAATATCATGATAAGCGAGACGGCAAGCACGATACTGCCGCAAAAAAGCCACAGGCTCTTCCTGTGCTGCCGCTGCGCCTCCTTTAGAATATCGTCCACTGCGCGAACGCTCACGACCTGAAAATAATCCCTTGTGTCCTTCTGCCCGACACTCTCACAGGTCATGACATACGCACCGTCCGCAAACCGGATATGCCCCTGATATTCCTCCTTCCCCTCCGGCAGATACTGTCTCAGCTCCGAAAAGGGAATCTCCTCGTTGTTCCCGGCAATCACCGTCTCACCGTCCAAAACAATATAGGTACTTCCGCTCCGCCCCCGAATCATCTGCTCAAACTTCTCCGGCCGCAGATAGATGGCAAGCACACCGACATTTTCCCCTGTTTTCGTCTTAAGCATCCGCGTGAGCGCAGGCGCATGGTCATAGTCGATCACATCGTGAGGCAGGTACGCCCAGACCACGCCGCTTCCGTTTTCGCTGACCCGTTGATACCACGGCTCCTCCTCCGTCTCTTCGTCTACCCGGATAAAGTTTGCGTTTCCACGCAACGAATCATTTTTCAGGAAAATACCGATCCTAGAGATGATCGTATTGTAGTAGCTCTGATAATTTTTGAAGCTGCCGTAACTCCGGTAATCGTTAATCATCTCCTGATAATCCGTATAGTTTGTCTGCGCAATCTTTTCCAGCTGCGGGTCAAAATAAAAATAAGAGGAGACCGTCGTCATCGTATTTTCAATCTCCAGAATCTGTCCGCAGATTGCCTCAAGCTCCGTAATCTCCGTATTTTCCGCCTGCCGCACCAGAATCTCATTCGTCCCGCGAATCAGATAAAAACTGATCATCCCAAGCGGTGCAAGCCCGCCGACAATGTAAAACAGCGTCAGCCTGTATGCAAGCTTCATTCCGAGAATCCGGTTTACCATTCTCCCCAGTCTTTTTTTCATACGTCTCGTTTCAGTATTGCCACCCCGTACGGCGGGAGTGCCAGCTGATTCCCTTTCTTTATTGCTTCGCCGCGCAAAAGCTCGATGCCGTCCCGCTCAAGGATCACGGTCTGTTCTGTCGACGTATGGTTCAGCAGAAACAGGTATTCCTGTTCCGCATTTTGGCGCACCGCGGCCTCCACGCCTTCCGGCGTATGAGCAGCCGCGCAGATTCCCGCCTCCCCGCAGAGCTTTCCGAGAAATTCCCGGTAAAAATCCGCATCGGAACGGGTCGCCACATAATAGGCCTCCCCGCGTCCCACCACGTTTTTCGTCAGCACCGGCATCCCGGCATAGAAATCCTCCTCATAGGAGGCGAGTGCCTCTGCGCCCTCAAGGTGCAGCAGATCGCACAGCAGCATCGCCTTATGGCGCCTTCCATTCCATATGAAATGATTCTTCTGTCCTTCGGGCAGCGCGTCGCTCTCCTCCACCCAGATTCCAAGCAGCTCTCTGAGCTTTCCCGGGTAACCGCCGACGGTCACAAGATCATGCTCATCCACATAACCGCTGAAAAATGTCGTCACAAAGCGGCCTCCCGCCTCGACAAACGCCCTGATTTTCTCGTCCAACCCCGGCTTTACCATGTACAGAACAGGCGCTATAAGTACGCGGTACCCCGTGAAATCATCCTCCACACCGATAATATCGACCGCGATATTCTGTGCAAAAAGCGCCGCATAATAATTCTCTGCCTCATCCTTATACTTTAACAGCCGGCTCGGCCCCGCCGAGTATTCGATCGCCCACCAGTTATCCCAGTCAAAAAGGATTGCAGCCTTCGCCGCCTTCCTGGTTCCGGGCGTCTCGTCTCCGAGTGCGGCAAGCTCGGCTCCGAGCCCCGCCGCCTCCCGAAATACTCTCGTGTGCTCGTGCCCCACATGGTCGATAATCGCCCCGTGGTATTTTTCACAGGCGCCGATACTCCTGCGCATCTGGAAAAACATCACCGAGTCCGCGCCGTGCGCCACTGCCTGATAGCTCCAGAGCCGCATCACCCCGGGGCGCTTTAGCGCATTGTAGGGCAGCCAGTTCGTCACACTCGGCGTCTGCTCCATCAACAGGAACGGTTTCCCGCCTCCGATTCCCCGCATCAGATCATGGCTGAAGGCGATCTGCGCCGGCGTATCCTGATTGGACGGATAGTTGTCCCACGATACCAGATCCATATTTTTCGCCCATTTCTGATAATCCAGCGGCTTATAAAAGCCCATGAGGTTCGTCGTCACCGGAATATCCGGCGTGTATTTCTTTACGGCCTCATATTCGAGCCTGTAGCACTCCAAAATACTGTCGGAGTTAAACCTGCGGTAGTCAAGAGAAATCCCCTGAAACATCGTGCGCTCGCCGTCAAAGTGCTCGCTTAAGAGATTCGGCAGCACAATCTCGTCCCAGTCATAGAAGGTATGTCCCCAGAAAGCCGTATCCCAGACCCGGTTCAGTTCTTCGATCGTGCGATACTTTTCCCGCAGCCAGCGTCGAAATGCCCGCTCACAGTTCTCGCAGTAACACTCCCCGCCGTATTCGTTTGAGATGTGCCATGCCACAAGATTATCATAATCCCGGTAGCGCTCCGCCAGCTTTCCCGCAAGGCGCGCGGAATACTTCCGGTAAACGGGACTGTTCGGACAGGAATTGTGGCGGCCGCCGAATTTGCGCTTCCTGCCGTCCGCCTCCGTCCGCAGAATCTCCGGGTAGCGGCGCGCCATCCATGCCGGATGTGCCCCCGTGGATGTGGCAAGCACAACGTTCAGGCCGTTGCGCCGCACCAGATTCATAATCTTATCCAGGCGCTCAAAGCGGTAGGTATCTTCGTCCGGCTGCAGCGCCGCCCAGGAAAAGACGTTGAGCGTCACCGTGTCGATATGAGCCAGACGAAACAGGCGCATATCCTCCTCCCAGGTCTCCTCGTCCCACTGTTCCGGATTATAATCTCCGCCGTAGGCAATTTTATTCTGATTCCATATTTTTTCGTACATCCGAGTCCTCCGTTTTCATTTCTGTCTATTCTATATTTTTATATCTTTTCTGATTATATGGAAAGAACTTTTTCCATACTACCGGCTATATTTCACATCTAAACTCTAAAAATTAGTGTTCTCGGAAAGGTGCAGGCCGAATTGTTACAATTAGTGATACAAATCTTCCGTTTTTACTTGCAAGAGCGCGCCATCCTCTGTAAGATAGAAGTAGTTCATTTCATCAAAGGAGGCAATTATTTTGGGGAAAAATTACAACACCACGGAAACACACAAGGGCAACATTATCGTAGGACAGTCCGGCGGTCCTACCTCCGTCATCAATTCCAGTCTCGCCGGCGTATACAAGACCGCTAAGGAGCGCGGATTCCACACCGTATACGGCATGCTACACGGAATCGAAGGGTTTCTCGACGAGAAATATGTCGACCTCTCCACACAGATTCACTCCGACATGGATATCGAACTGTTAAAGAGAACCCCGTCCGCATTCCTCGGTTCCTGCCGCTTCAAGCTCCCGGAAATCCATGAAAACCCGGAAATTTATGAAAAGATTTTTTCCATACTGGATAAATTGGACATCGAAGCTTTTATCTACATCGGCGGAAACGACTCGATGGACACGATCAAAAAGCTCTCCGACTTCGCCATCGTCAAGGGACACTACCAGAAGTTCCTCGGCGTTCCGAAGACCATCGACAACGACCTTGCCTTAACCGACCACACCCCGGGCTTCGGCAGCGCGGCAAAATATATCGCCGCCTCCACCAAAGAGGTCATCCGCGACGCCTTAGGGCTTACCTACAACAAAAAGACGATCACGATACTCGAAGTCATGGGGCGCAATGCCGGCTGGCTGACCGGGGCTACCGCTCTCGCGAGGACCGAGGACTGCGACGGCCCGGATTTGATCTACCTTCCCGAGGTAACCTTCGATATCGATCATTTTAAGGGAAAAGTAACCGAGCTGCTCAAAGAAAAGGATTCCATCGTCATCGCCGTTTCCGAGGGCATCAAGCTCGCTGACGGCCGCTATGTCTGCGAGCTGTCGGGCGGAGCGGACTATGTGGATGCATTCGGCCACAGACAGCTGCAGGGGACCGCGGCGTATCTGGCGGGCTTTCTCGGCGCGGAACTCGGCTGCAAGACGAGAAGCATCGAGTTTTCCACGCTTCAGAGAAGCGCCTCCCACATGGCTTCCCGCGTCGATATCAACGAGGCGTTCATGGTGGGCGGCGCCGCCGTCAAGGCCGCAGACGAAGGCGACACCGGAAAGATGGTCGTCATCGACCGCATCGCGGACGATCCGTATATGAGTTCTGCAGGCATCTACGATGTGCACCGCATCGCGAACAATGAAAAGCTTGTCCCGAGAGAATGGGTCAACGACGAAGGAAACTATATCACCGACGCGTTTATCAATTACATTGAACCGCTGATTCAGGGCGACTATCAGCCTTTTATGGTAAACGGCCTGCCGCAGCATCTCGTTCTCAATCAGAAATAAATACGCACAAAAATTCGGATAGAATCCTTTGATTTACGGATCTATCCGAATTTTTTCATATTTGCGCAAATGCTGTTCTTATGACTCTCTGCGCCGGTTCTTCTTCCTATGCATCCTAACGGCGGGACCCCTTCAGTCTGAAGGCGCATATCAGTTCCTTCAACGTGCCGGACTGAGATGACAGCTCCTCGCTGGCCGACGCGCACTCCTCGCTGGTCGCCGAGTTATTCTCCACCACCGCAGAAATCTGCTCCACACCGGCAGCAACCTGCCCCATCGCCGCGGTCTGTCCTTCCACCGCCTCTACGACCTGTTCCATCTTAACCATCACGCTGTCGGTCAGCTTACCCGTCCGCTCAAGCGCTTCGGTCACCCGGTTCACGACCTTTTCACCTTCCGTAATGGTGGCTGCAGAGCTCTCGATCAACTCCTTCGTAGCCTTGGCAGCCTCATCCGATTTCGATGCCAGACTGCTGATCTCATCGGCCACAACGGCAAATCCTTTGCCGGCGGTACCGGCTCTCGCCGCTTCCACAGCCGCATTCAGCGAGAGAATGTTAATCTGAAACGCAATATTTTCGATTGTCGCAATTATGGTGCTGATCTGCTTGGAATCGCTGGAAATATTTTCCATGGACACATTCAGCTCTTTGACATTGTCCATACTGATCCCCATCTGTGCCCCGGCCTGATTCACATACCGGCTCACTTCTTCCGCGATCGCCGCCGTCTGCTTTGCGCCCTCCGAAATATCCGTAATCGTGGTTGAGATTTCGGTGACCGCACTGGCCTGCTCGGTAGCGCCCTGAGCAAGAGTCTGCGCGCTGGCGGATACCTGCTCCGCTCCGTCCGACACATGACCGGCGCTGGTCGAAATCTGTCCCATTGTGTGATTTAACGCGCCTAAAATACTGTCCAGTGACTTTTGGATTGTCTGAAAATCACCCATATAATCCTGATTTACATCCCTTGTCAGATCCCCGGCTGCAATCGCTCCGAGCACATCAGAGATTTCCCCTATATAAGAGCGAAGACGGCTGATGGTATCCTCAAATATCTCCCCAAGGATACCGATTTCATCGTTTGAGTGGATGCCGATGGAAACATCCGTCCCGCCAGACAGCCCGAGTTCCCCCTTCTCCATCTGCATGGCTGCCTGCGTGATCTTTCCGAGCGGTGCAGATACTTTCCTCTTTAAGTAAAACGTTAAGAAAATAATGCACACAATAATCACGGCCACACTGACCACCATGGCCAGATTAATAATTCTGGCGGTCTCCGCCTCCGCCTCCGCCAATGAGATCCCGGCAAAAACCAAACCGTTAATCTGACCGTCCGCACCCTTTGTCGGCACATAGGAGCACAGATAGTCCTCACCGAGAATCGTGGCTTCCCCGACATAAGACTGTCCCTGCTTTAGTACAATATCACACAGCTTCGAATCAAGCTTCGTTCCTACCACCCGCTCTCCGTTCTGGGTTATCGTACTGTAAGCTCTGGTGTCTCCCTCAAAAATCGTAAATTCACACCCCAGATATCCTTTCAGTTCATCTAACTCCTGATTGATATCTTCCTCTTCCAATAACCAGTCCAATTCATACTCCAGCATATTGGTACCGTTTGTACAAATGTTCTTCTGCATATTTTTAATCAGAGCACTATACATAAACACGCAGGTCGCCACGGCCAAAACGACGGCAATCACCTGCATAATCACCACAACATTGCCGACTTTCCGCCCGATACGCATATACTTTCTATTCCTTTTGTCCTCACTCATCTGTCTTTTTCCCATATCACGCTTTCTCCATTTTTGCTTATAAAGTCGCAGACATTTTTTCTTATAACGCAACAGGGGGAGAAAGTCTGGAAACAAACTTCCTCCCCTGTACCTGCATCGTGTCCCAATATCTTAGTACTTACCAAAATCCCCGTCCAGAGAGATAATCTGCTCGTTATCGCTGTAGCTTGAGCTTGCATTATCCACAAAGGAAGGAGCGCTCTGTCCTAACGCTACTACTTTGTACTGTCCGATTAAACTCTTTAACGTCATCGCCTGATTGGAAAGTTCTTCACTGGCCGCCGCACATTGCTCGCTGGTCGCCGCATTGGTCTGTACCACGGTAGATACCTGTGAAATCGCCTGGTCAATCTGGGAGATTGCCGTTGCCTGATCATTCGAGGATGCCGTAATGCTTCCGATTAACGCCACGATCTCATCGATAGACTTCACGATCTCATCGAGTGATTTCGCGGTCGCCTCCGCAATCTTCGTACCGTTTGCAACCTTGTTGATCGAATCCTCGATCATCTCTGCCGTCTCACCCGCTGCGGATGCACTCTTGGCAGCAAGATTTCTCACTTCCTCCGCTACAACCGCGAAGCCCTTGCCGTGTACGCCGGCTCTCGCAGCCTCAACTGCCGCGTTCAGCGCGAGAATATTGGTCTGGAACGAAATATCGTCAATCGTCTTGATGATCTTGGAAATCGTCTCGGAAGACTCGTTGATGCTGTCCATTGCCTCGATCATCGACTTCATCTGGTCATTTCCGGCTGCCGCCATCTCTTTAATGTTGTGTACCAGTGTGCTCGCCTGGCTTGCCTCTGTCGCGTTATCCTTGGTACGCTGTGTCACTTCGTCCATCGAAGCAGTTACCTGCTCGATTGCACTTGCCTGCTCGGTAGAGCCCTGTGCAAGCGCCTGGCTCGCATTTGCCACCTGCTCGGAACCAACGGTGATCTGTGCACTTGCCTCTTTAATATTGTTAAGGGTTGCATTCTCATCCATAACAAGTTTCTGCAGCGCCTTTCCGAGGATATCCCTGTCGCTTCTCGGCTTTACTTCTACCGTGAAATCGCCCTTTGCAATCTCGTCCGCAACCTTTACCTGTTCCCTGATACCGTCTGCCATAATCGCAAACTTATCCATCAGGTCTCCGAGGTCATCCTCATGAAGCTTCCGGCAGTCCACATCCACATCGCCGAGCGCAAGCTTCTCCGCAGCCTCAGACAGCATCTTAACCGGAACTGTAATCGCGCGGATCAGTGCAATCGCATATGCAAACGTAATCACAGCTGCAACTGCAGACACCACAATCAAAATGACAATCATACCGGTGCACTGCTGCTGAACATGTTCGTTATTTTCTGCGGATTCCGCCTCCAAAAGCGCCAGCAAATCTGCCAGTTCCGACTCTGCAGCGCTTGCAAGCGTACGCCCGGTATCCATCAACTCCTTTATCGCCTGTTCCTCTTTTCCCTGTTCAGCCATTGCAACATAATTATCATTTGCAGCAATCCACTCTTCCATGGTGTCTTCCATTTCCTGATATGCACTGCGGATTTCCGGAGAAAACTTATCAAGCTTTTCCTCAAACTGCGCCAGATAGTCTCTGGTTGACGCCTCATATTTCTGAATCAGTTCCTTCTGCTCCGCCAGACTTGTCGGTTCACTGTAATACACAAACAAAATGTTGCGCACATGTACTTTAATGTTGCAGAAGTTACAGAACGCCTGACTCAACTGATACTCCCCCATCGCATAGTTGTTGTAGCGGCTGGTACGTACCGTATTGATGTTTTTTGAAGACCAGATGCCAACGCCTGAGATAATGAGCATCAGAATCAGCATAATCGCACTGAACATGGTGATTTTGCCTCTGACATTCATGTCATTAATTGAAAATCTTTTCTTTTTCATGATATATTCTCCTTTTATGATTCTTCTTCCTCTTGTACGTTTTCAAGTAACTTCAAATCCTCTTGCTGAATTAATTTCTCCGGGTCGAGAAGCAGCTTAACACACGATTCCGTCCGTGCGAGCCCATACACATATTTGCTGTGCTCATTCTCCCTGCCGCTGATCGTAGGCGGCGGAATGATATCATCGTCTTTTATGGTATCTACTTCCGCTAACTTTTCTACGATAAGCCCTACCACGGTCGACTTTACATCAATTACAATGATACAGGTCCGATCCGTGTACTCTGCTGCCTCCATCATAAATCTTGTCCGAACGTCAATCACAGGAATAATCTTGCCTCGAAGATTTATCAATCCTTTAATGTAGTCTTCCGCCTCGGGAATCGGCGTAATCGGCTGCATGGCAATAATCTCACTCACATAGCTGATACTGATTCCGAAGCACTCCTTTCCCGTCTGGAAAGTCATGTATTTCCCTTTTTGTGTGTCCTCCTCCAGTAATTCTTCTTTTAATTCTTCTGCCATGCACTATCTCCTTTCCCCGTCCAGCATCAATCCCGCAATATCAAGAATCAGCGCAATGCTGCCGTCTCCAAGCTGTGTACAGCCAGAAAGCCCCTTTACCTTCTTCACATAAGGAGGAATCGGCTTGACTACGATTTCCTGCTCCTGGAGCAGGCTGTCAATCAGGACGCATATCTGTTCGCCCTCATGCTCTAATACGACCACAACCCCTTCGTCTATCTTTGTCTGCGAATCGGGCAGATGATATCTTTCGTTCAGGCGGATAAACGGGTAACACTCTCCCCGCAGAACGAGGTACTCCTCGCCGCCCGGCTCCTGTATCAGCGCGTCCTCTCCGACTCTCACAAATTCCTTGATGGAAGCGGTCTCTATCACGAAAGAGGAATTTCCTACTTTCACCACAATACCGTTGATAATCGCCAGCGTCAGCGGGATGATCAGCGTCATCTCGGAACCTTCGCCCTCAACGCTGTCCACCTCAAGCCTTCCGCCGATATCCTGAATATTCTTTACTACCACGTCCATGCCGACGCCTCGCCCCGAATACTCGGTCACCTGCTCTTTTGTGGAAAAGCCCGGCAGTGTGATAAAACGGAAAATTTCTTTCTCCGTGAAGTCATTGATTGTCTTACTGCTGTCAACCAGTCCGTTCTCGTATGCCTTGTTAAATAACTTTTCTTTACTCAGGCCCTTTCCGTCATCCTTTACAATAACGTAAACCTTACCGCCCTCGTTCTTCGCTTCAAGGGTAATCTTTCCTTTCGGCGACTTTCCGAGCTTCGTGCGGTCCGCCGGATTCTCCTCGATTCCGTGGTCCACGGAATTACGCACCAGATGCATCAGCGGGTCCGAAATATGCTCGATAATATTTTTATCTACCTCAGTGTTCTCACCGATCACCTCAAGCTCAATGTCCTTGCCGAGCTTGCGCGACACGTCGAACACGATACGGCGCATCTTCTGGAAGGTATTTGTCAGCGGCATCATACGCATCGACATGATCACTTCCTGCAGCTCCGTCGTATTCTTCGCGAGCTGCGCCGCCGCCTTCTGGAAATTGGTGAGATCGAGTCCCGGAACCTTCAAATCCGGGTTCTGCAGCACCGTCGCCTCCGCGATGACAAGCTCTCCGATTAAATCCATCAGCGCATCCATCTTCTCGATATTAACGCTGATAATCGTCTGCTGTTTTGGCTGATTCTTCGCGAGCGTCTTGCCTTTTCCGGTTTCCTTCGCTTTCACGACATAATCACCCGGTGCAGGCGCCGCTTTCTTCTCCGGCTCGGCGTCCTTCTTGTCTCCGAGATCGATGACCGCCTGGGCATCCTCTCTGCCAAGCTCTGCCAGCCTCTTTCCGAACTCCTCCGCGGTAAGCTCGTCGATATCAATCTGCTCCGCCTCGGAATTGTCAACGAGATTTATGACCTCTTCCTTCGTGCTCTTCGTCTGCAGCAGCATGTAAAAGCCCTCTGCAAGAATCACGTCTCCGCTCGCCTCATTCGAGAGAATATCTTCCGGTGTATAGAGCAGGTCCTCCGCCACCCCCTTCAGCGCGTAGGTCGCGGAATAGGCACGGATGTTGCTCATCTGCGTATCGTTTTTGTAATGGATGACAATCTTATAAAAGTGGCTGTCATCCTCCGCTACCGGCGCAATGTAAAACTGAGTCGGCTCCTCGTGCTTGTTTGCCTGCGGAAGCCGGATTCCCTGTTTCTTAATCTCACCCTTGATGCGGCTTAAAAACTCATCCAGGTCCTCGACAAGCTGTGTCTCGTCCCCGTCCGGTGCCTCTCCGTTTTTGATTTTATCGAGCTCACCCGTGATAAAATCGGAGACGGCAAGCACTTTGTCCACCAGTTCCAGATGCGGAACATCTTCCGGATGGGATTCTCTCAGGTAATAGAACACATCTTCCAGCTTGTGGGATGCTTTGGTGATATTTTCATACATCAAAACCCCCGATGAACCTTTGATGGTGTGCATGCAACGGAAGATCTCATTGATATCGGCATCGTCGAAGCAATCTGCGTCTTGTTTCTCTAATATAATACCTTCGAGTTTTTCCAAAAGCTGGTCGCTTTCATACAAAAACACCGAAAGCATGCTGTCTGTATTAAATTCTTCTGCCATACTTCCTCCATTCCCAAGAATTTTATTCTGTTTTCTTAATCAGCCCCAGCTTCTCCAATATCTTTTCGAACTTTTCCATATCTATCGGTTTTCCTGCATAGGCCTCACAGCCCAGCTCAAACGCCATTTTCACATTGCGCTCGTCGTTTAACGCCGTGGTCATAATGACCTTAATCCGCTTCTCTTTCGGGATGCCCTTCTGCTCCTCGATTCCGCGGATCGCCTTTAAGACCTGATAACCGTCCATGACAGGCATCATGACATCGAGACACGCCAAATCATAGGGCTCTCCGTCCTCAAGCGCCATCATAAAGGCATCCACTGCCTCTTCACCATCCACCATCACATCGCACTCCCCGTAACGTGACAGCTGTTTGTCCATAAACTTCCGGCTGGCGAAATCATCTTCTGCCAATAAAATTTTCATTGGTGCCTTTCTCCTTTCCTTTCTATCCATCATCTATTTGCTCAACAGGCTGTATACCTTTCCTGCTATCGCCGTCACTGCCAGACGGTGCTGCACCGCGCCTATATCATAGGCTACCTTCGGCATCCCGTAAACCACACAGGTGGCCTCGTCCTGCCCGATCGTCTGCGCACCCGCATTGCGCATCTCCAGAAGTCCCCTGGCTCCGTCGCCGCCCATGCCGGTCAGAATCACACCGATCGCATTTTTCCCGACGGTTTTCGCAACCGAACTAAACAGAACATCCACGGACGGACAATGGCCGTTTACCCGATCGGTTCCGCTGCACTCCACCTGATAAAATCCTCCCACCTTGACAATCCGCATGTGCCTGTCGCCGGGTGCGATCAACACCTGCCCCGGCAGTACCCGATCGCCGGTCTGTGCTTCCTTCACCGCCACCTCGCACTGATTGTTCAGACGGTCCGCGTACATCTGCGTAAATCCCGGCGGCATATGCTGCGTGATCACAACCCCCGGAATATCGCGGTGAAATCTCTTTACAACCTCAAACGTCGCCTCGGTACCGCCGGTAGACGCCCCGATTGCGACCACACGGCTCTGATCGGTATTGATATGCTGCAATACCGTACCGGTATCCACGCGTTTGAGCTTCCCGACCTTCGCCGTGGAAGCAATTTTTACCTTCGCCGCAAGCTCCTGCGTCAAAAACACATTGAGCTGCGCCGCATTCAGATTATCCGGCTTGCTGACGAAATCAACGGCCCCGGCCTCTAAGGCATCAAATACCTTATCGCTTAACGCGCTGATCATAACGACGGGAAGCGGATACTGCGGCATCAGCCTCCGCAGGAACTCGATTCCGCTCATTCTCGGGAGTTCCACGTCCAGCGTCATCACATCCGGCTTGTATTTTACGATCGCATCCCGGGCCGCGTAAGCGTCCTCCGCCTGTGCGACCACCTCGATATTCGGGTCCGCATTTAACCCTTTCACCAGCATTGTTCGGAACATCATGGAGTCATCCACAACTAACACTCTGATCGGTCTCATAGTTTAAGTCCCCTGCTTTCTATAGATTGATGGCTGTATGTACTGAAATTGTGTTTTTCGCCGGTCAAGACTTTCCGTGGTACCGATAAACAGGTACCCGCCCGGCTCCATGGCCTCATATATTTTCCGGATCAGTTCGTATTTGGTATCATCCTCAAAATAAATCATCACATTGCGCAAAAAAACGATATGAAACCGTCTCTTGAACGGAAACGGATTCATCAGATTAAACTGCCTGAAAATCACTTCTTTTTTCAATTCGTCTGTTACCCTGTATTCTTCCGCATTGAGCGCCTTGAAGTAGCGCTGCTTCCATTTTGACGGGAGAGGCTCAATCGCCTCCTTCAGATAGACCCCTTTCGTTGCGTGCTGCAATACCCGGGTCGACACGTCTGTGGCAAGGACTCTCGTATCCCACTGCGCATGCTCTACCCCGAAGTAATCCAACAGCACCATCGCAAGCGTGTACGGCTCCTCCCCTGTGGAGGACGCACCGGACCATACCCGCAAATCTCTGTCTCTTCCGGCCTTCACCTTCGCCCAGGGAAGCACAACACGCGTCAGATAATCAAAATGCTCGCTCTCCCTCATAAAATAGGTATGGTTTGTCGTCAGTACATTGATCAGATCCGTCGCCGCGGAACTGTTCGGCTCCGCCTCAACCTTCGCCATATACTCGTCATAGTTTGCATAACCGTTCCTGACCAGATAATTTTCGAGTCTTCCTCCTACCAATATACGCTTCTTGCTCAAGTCTATGCCGTACTTGTTCTTCACATACACAACAATACGGTTAAATTCGCTGTCTGTAATCATGCCTGCCTCCTCAGACAATAAAGTGATTTCTTGCATATTTACTGCAAAAAACTTAGTACTATGATAAAACTTTTGTTTTTTTTTGTCAATCTCTTGTCCGCCTGATTTGTGACTTTTTCCCCACCGTGTGAAACGGTCAGTCTCTCTTCATTTGTCGCCAGATTTTATTAAAAACCTTTACCAGATCCGGGTCATACCAGCTCCCGCTCATCTCATTGATATACGCAATGCTCTCCTCCACCGAAACCGCATCGCTCCCCCGCATCAGATGATCAAAATCATTCGCGAGCGCCGTGATCCGCGCCTCAAGCGGTATCTCCGTCCCCTTGAGCGGCGGGTATCCCGTTCCGTCCCAGTGGGCATGATGACATTCGGCAATTTTTAATGCCATCGCGATAAAGCGGCCGTTTCCCTGCCCCTCACAGATTTCCTTTAACATCGCCGCCCCTTCCACGGCACAGTCCTTTCTATATTCCATGCTCCGCTCTCTGGGATTCGGCGGCTCCGTGCAGTCGTTTCCCGGCAATATAAAGCTTCCGATGTCATGTATCTGAGCGGCGATCTCGATCGTCTCGACAAATTCGTCGTTGATCGCATTCTCGTAAGCCGGGAGCAGCTGCAGCCCCTGCGCGAGGAACCCGCAGTTATACCCCACGTCCTGCAGGTGATTCCCCATATAGGATTTCCGTTTCTGCATCAGCTTTGAGAGCGCCAGCAGCACGTTTCTCTGTTCGCGCTCTATCTGCTCCTGCTGTGATTCGACGAGCTTGTGCATCATACGGTTATAGTCCGCCATCTCCTGTTTGAGCCGGTAACTGTTCAGCTGGTTGTTCACCCGCATGATGACTTCGACCTCGTCAAACGGCTTCGGAATGAAATCCACGGCTCCCGCGAGAAACGCCTGCTTTTTCTCCTCGCTGGTATCCAGCACCGTGATAAAAATAAAGGGAATATCCCTCGTCTCGGGATTGCTCTTTAACATATTACAAAATTCCAGTCCGTCCACTTCCGGCATCGACATGTCCGACAGCACCAGCGACGGCTTCGTCTCCCTCATCAGCTCTATCGCCTCACGCACGCTCACCGCGCACAGCGTCCGGTAACCCTCATGCGAAATAATATTGTCGAGTATCTCCACATTCATGCCGATATCATCCACAATCAAAATCACGGGTGTTTCTCTTTTTGCATATCCCGGATCCATAGCATTCTTCTCCTCTCTATAGTTCACCGATTCTCTCCGTAAGCGCTTTCTTTACGTTTTCGTAGGCGCTGATACTCTTTTCGTGATTGCTCTTGCGGATCGCCATCTCCATCCGCAGCACCTGCCGCCGCATGTCGTCATCGCTGTTCTTGACCAGATCCTTGATCGTGGATGCCAGCATTTCCGCCTTATCCCACGTTCCGAGCTCTATCGAAAGCACAAGCTTTTCCATGCGCTTTTTTAATTCCTCCCGGTTCGCGTCTTCCCCAAACACCGTATAGCTGTCCATGTCTTCCTCGGGCGCCTTCTTCATGAAATCCGACCAGATCTCGTAGGCCGCCGTGTGGTTTTCCTCCACATTCTGATTCGTCCGAAGCTTCACGGAAAACGAAAACGTACTCCCCTTTCCCTTCACGCTCTCCACCCGGATATCGCCCCGCATCAGCTCCACAAGCTGCTTTGTCACGGCAAGCCCGAGGCCGGTCCCGCCAAACCGTCTCGTGATCGTCGCATCCGCCTGGGAAAAAGGCTGAAACAGGCGGTCCTGCTCCTCCGGCGAGATACCGATGCCGCTGTCTTTGACCATAAAAAACAGTTCCACTTCATCCTCGACCTGTTTTGTCTTGCTGACCACAAGTCCGACATACCCGATCGAGGTAAACTTGATCGCATTGGAGAGCAGATTATTTAAAATCTGCACCAGACGCAGTTCATCCCCGATCACAAGCTGCGGAATCCGGTTATCCACATTCACGTTCAGGTGCAGTTCCTTTTTATTGAGCTCCGCACTGTGCGTCTCGATCACCTGCTCCATCATTTTGTAAAAGTCAAATTCCTTTTCGTCGAGGGTGAACTTGCCGGTCTCCAGTTTCGCGCTGTCCAGAATATTGTTGATGATCGACGACATATTCCTGCAGCAGTAGAGAATGGTTTCCAGCGTTTTCTTCTGCTCTTCACTCTCCGTCTCCGAGAGAAGCGCCGTCGCGTGTCCGCTGATCCCGTTTACCGGCGTCCGAAGCTCGTGCGTCACATTTGCGATAAATTCGCTTCTCGCCTTTGAATTCTCCGCCTCTTCTTTCTTGAGCTTCATCACCCGCGTATTCATATCTCTCCGCTCGGTGATATCCTCCGCGAGAAGAAGAAATGTGCCCTCCTCTTCCCCCGGAAAGATGCGGATATTTACCGGAAAACAGGAGCTGTTCCTGCGGTAGATCGCCGTCTCGGATTTCCCCGTCAATCGCCTCCCGTCAAACGCTTCCCCCTCCCGGAACTCCTGCCGGAACAGCTGCGTCACACACACGGATGTCAATTCATCCCTCCCGTATTCGAGTTTGTCGGCAGCCGTCTGATTGCCGAAAAGAATCTCTCCCCGCTCATTGAAGACAAAAACCAGTTCTATGGTCTCCTCCGCAATGCGGGAATTTAACCATCCAATCTCCATAGCTTCCTTTCCGTGCGTTTCCACACGCACCTCTCACGCGCAGACAGCGTTCCGGTCTGTCATTTGTGTGCGCTGATAATGTCGTAAAAGCGCTGATACACCTCCTGGAGCGTTCCCCACGCCGCCTCCGCGCGCTCCACGTCCACTTCGTCGTTTTTCTTGTTGCGCAGCTCCTCCACGAGGTCCGAGGACGTCTTCTGCACCGGATCAAGTCCGAGGTTTGCAGCCACACCCTTGAGCGTGTGCGCATTCCGATATGCCTCCTCGTAGTCTTTGTCCGCCATATTCTCTTTCAGGCTGTCAAAGTTCGGATTGTCCAGAAGTTTTTTTAAAAACTTCTCGTACATCGCCTCATTTCCCATGAAGCGCCGCACCGTCGTCTCCACGTCCGCCCCTGCCTCTTTCAATGCACTTTTAAAAGCCTCATCCATCTCTTTAATCTCCTCTCCTGACTGTCAATCTCACATTCTCATCGAATAGGAAAAAGGCTGCAAAACAATATAACCCTGTTCTCCAGCCTTCTTTGCATACGTTCCTCAAGTGTAGCTAAACATCTTAATTACTTCTACGATGTTAAAGAAGTCCTCTTTCGCAAGTTCAAAGCACTTTATCACGTCCGGCGAAAACTGTCCGCATTCTCCGTTCAGAATCATTTCATATGCAATCGCATTGCTATATGCAGTTTTGTAGACTCTGTCACTCACCAACGCGTCATACACGTCCGCAATCGCCACAATCTGCGCACTGATCGGGATCTGATCTCCCACCAGATGATCCGGATATCCGTTTCCGTCCCATCTCTCATGATGATAACGGCAGATGTCGTAGCAATACCGATAAAAATCGTCGTCATAGGATCTCTTACAGGATTCCAGAATGCCGCATCCGATCGTGGTGTGAGTCTTCATAATCTCAAACTCTTCCGGCGTCAGCCTTCCCGGTTTTAACAGAATCGCATCGGCGATTCCGATCTTGCCGATATCATGCAGCGCGGACGCTCTGGCAATCTGGTCGATGTCCTCCTGCGTCAGCCCGTACTGCGGGAAATACTTTGCCAGATATTTGAGAAGAATCCGGGTAAAATATTTGATGCGCTTGACATGATCCCCGGTCTCCACATTTCGGAACTCGACAACCGTACTCAAGGCATCGATCATAAACTCGTTGCCCTCTTTCAGCTTCTCCACCTGACGGCGGATCGTCTCTTCCTGTTCCTTGAGGCGCAGCTCCATGTTGCGCTTGTTCTGATACAGCTCGATAATGTTCTTCGCACGCCGCGTGATGACATTCGGTTCAAACGGCTTGTGCATGACGTCGGCGATGCCGTACTGGTACGCTTTCTCCTCGCTCTCCTGCGGCGTCATGCTGGTAATAAGTATCACCGGTATCTTTTCTAAGAGTTCCTTCTCCTTCATATAATCCAGAACCCGGAATCCGTCCATAACCGGCATAACGACATCCAGCAGAATCAGCGCGAGATCCTCGCACTTCTCAATCTGCTTAATCGCCTTCTCTCCGTCCGATGCCTCAAGCACCTCATATTCGTGCTTGAACATCATGCTAAGTATCGCTCTGTTGACTTCCTCGTCGTCCACAATCAATAATTGTTGTTTGTCCATGTTCCCTCCCGTAATCCAAAACACCCGGACAGGCGTCCCAATTATTCTCCTCCATATATTTCGTAACAATAAACACAATTTATTATACTTTATTTTTAGAAAAAGTCAACCGAATGCCATGCTTCCTTCCGCGGCATCTGCCTGTTCGGCCGGGGCAGCTTTCCGGCAGCTTAAGGGACAGGCTTTACCTCCGCACCGTCCGCGAGCGGCGCGTTTGCACCCGCCGCATAAACCCATTTATCGTCATAAATCCCCCGCACCGTGACGGTTCCCGCGCTCTCGTCCCGCGCTTCCACCGTCACCAGGACGGCCTTCACCAGATATTTCGGTCCGAAGCGCTCCTCTTTCTCCTCAATACAGTAAACGCAGGTCCCCTGCGGCCCCGTATAAAGCGCATCCTCGGGCAGCACAAATCCGCCGTCACCCCAGTACGCCTCCACGGTCCGCACGCGCGGCAGCATGCGCCGGTAGATGAGCTGCGACGCGATCGTACAGACGATAAGCGTGAGCCCGAGCACACATGCAAGTGCCTTTGCCAGACGCTTTTCCCGACTCATTTTCCGGCCCCCTTTCTCCGTGTTTTCATAGTTCCGGAACACTGCCGGATGGGACAGCTTCCTGCTAAACATGTTTCCGGCAGTCTCCCGCTATTTCTCCAGCAGAATTCCCCCGCCCTGCACGAGCTCCTCGCGGTAATAGAGCAGCAGAAGCACGGCCGGCAGCATCGAGAGCAGGCCGCTGTGAAAGCTGAGCGAAAAGCCCTCTCTGTCAAGCGACGCAAGGTACACGCTCAGCGGATATTTTGATACGTCCCGCAGGAATACCATCGGCTGCTCCGCCATATTCCACGCATCCACAAACGTCAGAAGCAGCACGCTTGCGGCGCCGCTTCGCCCGGCGGGCACCATGATCTTCCAGAGCAGTGCAAAAACGCCCGCCCCGTCCATCCGCGCGGCGTCTAACAATTCGTCCGGCACACTCCGGAAAGTCATCCACATAATGACCGTTCCGAACGGTGAAAACACCGCCGGCAGAATCAGCGCCCACACGGTGTCGAGCAGCCCCATCCGATCGAGAATCAGATAGCTCGGCATCAGCGTCACCTGCAGCGGGAGCAGCAGAACGATCACCAGAAATCCGATCAGGAAACGGCGGCACGGAAGCGGATATTTCGCGAGCGCCAGCCCGCCCATGCAGCTGACTATAAGCTGTCCCGCCGTAATCACGGCGCAGACTGCCAGACTGTTCCAGAATTTGTAGAGATACTCCGGCGTGCGCAGAAACGTAAGCCAAAAGCCCTGCGGATTCGCAAAGCATCCCAGGAACAGATAAATCACCGGCCCGAGCGCAGCCGCCGCGGCAAGCAGAATCACAAGCGTGCCCGGCAGATCTTTCACCTTTTTTCTCATGAATGCCTCCTTTGATACAGCAGAACGCAGACGGTTGCAAAAACGATCGGCAGCGCCGTCAGCACCGAAGCCACCGCCAGTCTCGCATAGTTCAGATTCTCAAAGTTGTTGTTGAGAAAATGCTGCAGCAGATAAATGCTTTCGTGCGGGTATTTCCCGCCGAGCAGAAAAGCCTCCCGGTAAGATTTAAAGCTGTTGATCACTCCGAGCACCGCGGAAAACGACAACGACGGTGCAAGCAGCGGCAGCGTAATGTACAAAAGCTGCTGCCGGCGATTCGCGCCCTCCATGGCCGCAGTGTCATACAGTTCGCGCGGGATCAGCGCCAGACCGGCCAGAAGCAGCACCGTGATATAGCCGCAGTTTTTCCACAGATAAAGCGCCAGAAGAACCCAAAAGGCCGCGGGGCTCTCCAGCACGGGAGCCGGAATCAGCCACTCCACCACCATAACGATACTCGCAATCGGCAAAACAAGCGGCAGCAAAATCGTGTTGCTGCACAGGCGGCTCCCCGGCAGCGCCGCGTGCAAAAGCAGCGCAAGCAAAAGCCCCGTCACGAGCAAAAGCGGCACACCGAGCGCCAGAAATTTTACGGTGTTGCCCGCGGCCAGCCGGAAAGCCTCCGACTCCAGCACTTTCACATAGTTGGAAAATCCCGCAAAGCGGGCCTGCCCGCCCGCAAGGCCGAACGAATAGCCGACGACCATGCAAAACGGCAGCGCAAAAAACAAAAGCGTTCCGGCCAGAATCGGCAGAAACAGCAGCCCGCCCACGAGACGCCTGCGCCGGAATAGGGAGAGCCTCCCGCCTGATTTTCTTCTATTCGTCCAGATAGGACCACTCCTTTTCGATTCCGGCATAACATTCCTCCCAGCTCATCGTTCCGTTCAGATACGGCTCTGTCAGCGGATAAAGCTCTCCGTCGTAACGGCCGGCAAGGCGGCAGGTATCTGCCCGTTCTTCCATATGCCCCAAATCCGCTTTTAACGTGCCGCTGATTTCTCCCGGCTGCACCGGCTGTATCGTAAGCTGCTCGAGCATTTTCGCCGCACAGCCCCGCCGCACCGGCCAGCTTGTTCCGCCGGCGATCAGTTTTGCCACGTCCCCGCTGCTCTCTAAGGCGCCGCTGCCCTGCACCGTATCGCCGAGCAGAAACAACAGCAGCTGTGCGGCCGCGTCAGTGTTGTCACAGCCCGAGGAAACGGCAGCCGTAATACACGGCATCACAGTCAGGCTCCCGCTCTCGTTCGGAATCGGCAGAAGTCTGGCCGTATGGCCTCCGTCCTCAAGGACGCGCAGGGAATATCCCGGGTCAACAGCCGCCCCCGCCAGAAAGACCGCACCGTTTTGAACGCACATTTCCAAATCCAGCGCGGCAAAAAAATCATCCTCCGCGCCGTCGTATTCTCCCTCAATCCGCTTTGCCTGCTCTAACGTATCCTGCCATGCAGGCATATCCAGCCGGATTTCTGCCTCCTGCACGGAAACCGGGGAGACAGTCGGCGCATTCATCAGCAAAGGCGGGAGCGAAAGGTTCAGATAGGGCCGCATTTCCTTTTGTAAGGACATCAGCTGTTCCGTGTAAGCCGTCGTCCCCGCGGCCGCCGCGCTCTCGTCAAAGCCGCTGCCCGCAAGGCCCTCCTCCGTTGCAATCAGCGCCGGACAGGTGTAGCTGAGCGGCAGAATATAGGATTTTCCTTCATATATTCCGGCTTCCTGCAGGGACGGGATATATGCCTCTGCATCAAATTCTGCACTTTCAAAGACAAAATCCAAATCATGGAAAACGCCTCCCATAATCTGGCGTTCCAGATTCGGGAACAGCATAAAGCTGTCATAATCCTCCGATGCGCGGTTGAAAAAAAGATAGATATCCGCGCCCTCGCCGCCCATCAGCTCCGTGCGGGTCCGCGCCAGCGCCGCCGCGCGTTCCTCCGTCATCGCTCCATCCTGCGTGTTGACCGGCGGAAGATAGACGACTTCCAGCTCAATATCCGGATAAATGCTTTGAAACTCCGCCAAAATCGGCCCCAGATACATTTCGTTTAAACCGTTCCCGTCCGCGCAGACGGTAAGCTTCCCGCCCGTCTCCTTCGGGCTCCCGCAGCCGGAGGGCAGCACGGCAAGCAGCACGGCAAGCATGACACACAAAAAACGACCCTGTTTTTTCATCATTCCTTTTTCCTCCAAAACTTTATGTATGCAAAACCTCAAGCGACGGGAATGCTTCGATGATTTCCTCGCGGGTATACTGCTCGTTCAGCTCACTCTCGACCAGTCCGAGATACCGGAGAGCGGTAAGCGGACGCAGGTCGTCGAGCGTGACGCCGGTTGTATTTCCTCTGCTTGTTATAATCGTCAGCCATTCGAGCCAGACGGCCTCTCCGATCGGGCTCCCGTCAATCTCGTCCTCGACGCTCAGATACAGCTTCCGCAGTTTTTTAAGCTCCGACAGAAAAGAGAGGTCCCCCGGATTCCACATGCCAAGCAACTCCAGATTTGTCATCTGTGCGAGCACCTCGGGGTTCCAGTCTATATTGCCGCCGGCCTCCAGATAGACCAGACGGTCCGCCATCGGAAGCAGAAAACTGCCGTCCGTGATGCCGTTCCAGTCCGTGCCCTCCCCGTTTCCGATTGCAAACCCTTTTAACGCCGGAAACTCCACCAGCTCGTCTATCCGCTCCTCCGAGGCAGACGCGCCGTGAAAGGCGATCATTTCCAACTGTGTCAGTCCCAAAAGCGGCTCCAGAGACGGCAGCTCAATCGACCCGAACTCCACCCACTGCAGATTGTCGCAGAGCGCAAAATCCGCAAGCGACGCAGGCTGCTTCGTCTGCCAGAATCCCTCGTCCAGCTCCCACGCAATCGTTCCGTCAAGCTTCTGCAAGTCGGACCAATATTTGTCGAAGCGCCAGTAAATCGCGTGAATCTGTTGTAACTCACTGCGCAAAACCTCCCCTTCCGGTTTTCCGAGCATGTTCCGCAGCATCTCCTCCGTCACCGGGTCCCCAAACGCAACCGGCCCGTCCTCAAACACCGCGCCGCTCTCTTTCAACTGCTCCTCGCTAAGCCCCGAAGTTCCGAATCCCTCAAATTCATTGGAAACCGTCCGCTTCTGCTCCTGTTCCTGCGCCTCCGTCTGTCCCTGTGCCTGCCGCCGTTCTTCTGTCTGTACTCCCGCTCCCCCCGCTGCACTTCCGCAGCCGGAGAGCAGCAGAAAAGCAAGTGCCGCGGCCAGACACCGCATTTCAAATTTCCGCATGACATCTCCCCCTTTTGCACCGCAAAACTAACAAATCGTCCGAACGCTGTCTCTGTTTTACTTCTTATATTCTATTATACTATCCGGTCAATTGCGCGTCCATCTTTTCCCGACACATCCCCATCATTTTCTTTCTCTCATCTGCCGCTCTGCCTCCTTAATGTTTATGACACTTTTGAGGCAGCCGTTTTTCCGTATTCACATCCACCCCAAATTGCTTTCGCAGGATAAATTCTTTTCTGTCAGAATTAATATTCTGTTTTTTATAATCTTAATTTTTATTTATATTTCTACTATTTTATTAACAATAAAATTTATCTTCAATAATTTTGTAAACAATCCCCTTATATTTTTATTATATTTCTTCGTATTTCATTGTTCTCAACCTGTTTGATTTATTTTTCGTCTGCACGGCCCGATGCATAAAAATCATCTGTCACACTGCTGCTCCGCCGCATTATAGCATAAAAATATCCCCTTTAAATATGCGTATTATCATAATTTTGTGCATATATTTAAAGAGGATATAATATATTCGACTGTCAATCAGCGCTTTTTCTTTAAGAAATTGAGCAACAGTTTCTGAAAGAGTGCACCGGTCGCTCCCACATACC
The DNA here is from genome assembly GCA_021770345.1 of Lachnospiraceae bacterium. Lineage (GTDB taxonomy): Bacteria > Bacillota > Clostridia > Lachnospirales > Lachnospiraceae > Roseburia. The sequence goes on from JAETRD010000008.1 coordinate 94,650, forward strand.
AGATGCCGGCCAGCATCGCAGCACCGATTTGTATCGGCAGTGTCCCGATTGCATCGATACCTACAGGCCCCATAACCGTAAGCCCGATCGCCCATCCGCAAAGCCAGGCCGGAAGATAAATCCAGCGCGCTAAGACGGAACCGGCAATCACCGTCAGACCTCCCATCACAAACAATATTCCGTAGAGCTCTGCATCCGGCTGAAAGTTCAGGGCCTCCTGCACCGCCAACACGATGACGGCCCAGAGATCTCCGCACAGAAACCCGATTGAGATCGGCACCGCCTTTTTGACATCGTTTCCCGCCGCCACATACAGCCCGGCACAAATCAGCGCAACCGAACCGACCGACACGCCGAGATATGGGCTTACAACAGCCCATATCGGCGGCAGCAGCGCAATGGTAAACGCAAGTGTCAGGCAATCCATCCGCTTTTCTTTTTTCTCAGCCATTAAAATTTTCCCACCTTTGTCAACTTTTTCGGAAGCCGCGGAAGCTTGCCGAAGACGGGGGCGATTGCCCCTTCCTCACAGGCAGACACACAGTTTCCGCACTGCTCGCACATATCCTGATCAATCATATGGATATAGCCGCTTTTTCCCTCAATCGCATCTTCCCCGCACGCATCCGCACAGTCCCCGCAGCCGGTACATTTGTCCGGCCAGATGATATAGGTACTCGCTTCCCGGTAACAAACCCCGCAGCGGCAGGTCTTTTTTTTGATGTGCGCTTCGAACTCTTCCGAAAAAAGTTCTATGGCCGACAACAGCGGACCGGGCATATTCTGTCCGAACGGACAGTAGCTTCCGGCACAAACCAGCTCACCGACCTCTCTGATCAGCGCAAGGTCCGTTATTTTTGCCTTTCCCGTCGTCATCTCTGCAGTCATCTGCCCAAACTGTGAGCTTCCCTCTCTACAGAGCACGCACTTGCCGCAGGAACTCTCATGCGCTTCCTGCGCAAGTTTTCTGCACACATCCACGATGCAGGCGTCTTTGCCGTAAATCGTAATCGAAGAATACATCTGCTCCGCGGTAATTTTCATCCCGGAATATTCCGCCGGCGTGACAAATCTGCCGCGAAGCCCGCCGAGCAAAATCGCGCCTGCATCCGTCACGTCCGCAAGCTCCTCCAACGGCGTTCCAATTTTTACTTCCTCTACCGTTGTCTTTCCGTCCCTGTTTACCGCCGTAAACCGTGTTTCAAACCCGTTTTGGATGCCGTACGCCGCCTCGGGTGTGAGCACCATCACCTCCCTGCCCTCATATTCCGCCGCAAAGTCATCCCGAATCATCGGGCGCGGAAGATTCCCGGAAAGCACCTGCGCCACCGCATACGGATTTCCCAATACCGGGCTTACCGCGCTGTATCTTGCCTGTTCCTCAAGACCACAGACACACTCTCCCTCCGCAAGAAGATACAAAATCTCCGCCTCATTGTCCGCCGCATATTTTTCCACACCGGCGACTACGTCCGCAAGCCGCTCCTTCATCAGATGCATGGAAACCGGCGCGTATCCATCGTCCGCCGCACAGCTGCATACCAGTAACTTTTTCATGCCTGCCGTCCTCCTTCCTCACCTGCATAGTCACTCCAGAATTTCTGGGGCGCAATCTGAACGCGAAGATCACACTGGAGACACCTTTTTGCCTCGCAGGCCGCGTCTTCGCAGGAATAGCCAAAGTCCATGGGCGCAAAACTGCAGGTGCGTGTTTCCACCGCCGCAACCGCGGGCGCCACGCGCTCCATCGCTGCCATCCCCGCAGCCTTTCCGATACACGGGTTCGCATCCTGTTCCGGCGCGAGCTGTTCCTCAATCACACCGTCTCCGCCGAGATATCTGTCTATCTCCGAAGCCGCCGCGCGCGCTCCCGCGATCGCTTTTATCACGGACTGCGTGCCCGTCACACCGTCTCCGGCCGCAAAAATTCCCTCCGCCGAAGTGCGGGTCCCTCCATCTGTCACAATCCGCCCGCGCGCAAGCGCAAGCCCAAATTCCTCCGTCACATCGGGGTGCTGCCCCACCGCAAATATCACGGTATCGGCGGCGATGATTTCATCCGAATTTTCCTCTTTTTCGATGACCGCCTTTCCGTTTTCAAAATAGAAATTCTTCACGCCAGTAACCGAGAGGCCCGCTGCTTTACCGTTTTCACCGATAATCTCGTTGAAGGTTTTCGAATTGTGGATGTGGATGCCGTCCTCCTTTGCCCACTCGATTTCTTCATCGGATGCCGTCATTTTGTCCGCAGCCTCGAGACATGCCATATGTACTTCCTTCGCGCCGAGCCGCAGCGCAGATTCCGCACAGTCAATCGCCACATTGCCCCCGCCGAGCACGACCACCCGCTCCCCGACCTTCATCGGTTCTCCGAGGTTTACCGCACGGAGAAATTCCGCATTCAGATAGACGTTTTCCAGATCATTTCCCGGAATCGGAAGCTTATTGCCCGCGTGCGTTCCGATTGCCGCAAATACCGCGTCATAGCCGGACGCTTTCAGTTCCGCCGCAGAAGCCACGTCGCTTTCGCATTTTATCACAACGCCGATCGCCTCAATCTCCGCAATCTCTCTGTCGAGAACCTCCCTGGGCAGACGGTAAGACGGAATCCCGTACCGCATCTGTCCGCCGGCCTGCGGCAGTTTTTCAAAAACGGTCACCTCATGCCCCAATTTCTTCAGGTAATACGCCGCCGTAAGTCCCGCGGGCCCCGCGCCGATCACCGCAACCCGCTTGCCGCTGTCCGGTTTTCTGACCGCGCGCTCCCTCCAGCTTCCGTCATCCTGCGCGGCCGCAAACCGCTTCAGATTGCGGATGGAGAGCGGGCTGTTCAGATGGCTCCTCTTGCACTGCATCTCGCAGTTATGCGTGCAGATATATCCGAGCGTCTCCGGGAAGGGCGCCTTTTCTCTCACCACCGCCGCGGCTGCCGGATAGTTTCCCTCCCTGATAAAGCGGATATATTTCGGCACGTCGATATTGGCCGGACAACCCTCCATACAGGGTACAAGCGACAACTCACGTCCGACTCCCTCCTTAAAGATACCGACTTTATCCCGGATAGAGCCCGTCGGGCATACCTCGACACAGGCGCCGCAGAACATACAGCCCGCCTCCTCTAAGCTGTTCCCGTTTACGGAAACCCGCATCCTGCCGCCCTCTTTTGTGAATTTCAGCGCCCCGACACCGCGGAGTTCACCGCATGCGCGGACGCAGCGGCCGCAGAGAATGCAGCGGTACAGCTCATGTACCATCAGCGGATTGCTCTCGTCATTTTGCGCCGGTATCTTCTGTTCCCGGAGATCCCGCCCGCCATCTCCGATATATTGCGAGATGGAAGCCAGCTGGCATTTCCCGTATTTCGGACAGCCGACACACTCGCTCGGGTGCGTCTTAAACATAAGGTCGCAGGAGAGCTTTCTGATTTTTTCGGCCAGCTCGTCCCTCGTGCGGATTATCATGCCCTCCTTTACCTTCACGGAGCACGATGTGATTACGCCGTCCACTCCCTCCTGCTTCACCACACACAAACGGCAGCCTCCGTTCGGATGCAGATTTTCATGATGGCAGAGATGCGGGATATAAATACCGTTTTCGAGCGCCGCCTCAAGCACCGTTTTGCTCTCCTCCGCCAGTATTTCACGGTCATCAATTGTCAGTTTTACCTGTGCCATTTTTCCCTCCATGCACCTGTGTTTTACTTCCGCGAACCCCGGGCCCTGCAGCCGGGGTTCACACGGACAGCACCAGGGCGATGGCAAGCGCCGTATCGCCCTGATTTGTAATAGAAATCAATATTTCGCCAATATGCGCCCGGTTCATGACCGATTGCAGTTCCTCTGTAACAAGAACCTCCGGCGCGCCGTTTTGACGCCTTACGGTCTGCACGATGCGGAAATCAAAACGAATCTCCTCATGGCGTCCGCAGATTGCCTTGTAAACCGCTTCCTTCACCGCAAACCGCCCCGCCAGATACCCGTATATGTCGGGCGCGCGCAACGCTTCCTGTTTTTCCGCCTGCCCGAAGGTCTTTTCAAAAAACGCTCCCCGGGTTCTCCCGTCTAACTCCGCAAGCTCACGCACGGAAACCAGATCAATTCCAATCCCCTCTACATTTCCCATGTTTTAAACGCCTTTCCGCAAACGCGTCTCCCGTCCCCGCGCGCTGTCAGCCCTGCTTTTCCCCTGCCGCACGCACGGCAGAAATCACAATATTTCCCTTTATCTCGGAAACGGGCGCCCCTCTCGAACAGTCGCAGACAATGTGGTTGAATCCCTGCAGCATCGGCCCGTACGCATCCGCATGCCCAAACTGCTGGATCAGCTTGACCGCAGTATTTCCCACGTTTAAGTCGGGCCAGATCAGCACGTTGGCTTTTCCTGCAACCTCGCTCTCCCGCTTTACCTTTTTGGCCGCCACTGCGGGAACAATCGCCGCATCCAGCTGAAATTCCCCGTCAATCTTTAAATCCGGGCGCTTTTCATTCGCGATTGCAAGCGCTTCTTTTACCTTATCCACAAGCTCCCCCTGCCCGCTGCCAAGCGTGGAGTAGCAGATCATCGCACACCGCGGCTCCCAGCCTAACAGCCCTTTTACCGTGTCGCACGCCGATATCGCAATGCCCGCAAGTTCCTTTGCATTCGGGTTTGTGCAGACCGCGCTGTCGCCGACCGCAAGCAGAGAGCCCTCGCTGCCCGCGTAGCCCGGTATCTCGCAGAGTCCGATGCTCGAGATCGTGTCGATTCCGGGCTTAAGTCCGACGATCATCTGCCCCGCCAAAAGGACATCCCCTGTCGTATTGTCAATCCCCGCAAACGTGACGTCTGCCTCGCCGGTCTTCTGCATCACCATCGCATAGTACAGCGGGTCTTCCATGCGCCTTGCGAGCGCCTTTTCTTTTAACCTCGTGTCGGGAAGCGCGACGTACCGCGCAATCAGCTCTCTTTTGTATGCGTCTTCCGCGATATCTACGATTGTAAATACCGACGGCTCAAACCCAAGCGCCGCAGCTTTTGCGAGAATCCGCTCTCTGTCTCCGACCAGAATCGGACGAATATACCCTTCCTTTCCCGTCTCGTAAGCCGCCTGCAGCATCTTTTCGTTCTCCGCTTCCGGAAAAGCGACCCGTCCGGGGTCCGCCTTCGCCCTCGCATAGATTGTATCTAATATACCCATACTTACAATTCCTCTTCCACCTTGTCTACCAGTTCCCCGATGGTGGCGCATGCCGCCGCATCCTGCAGCGGAATCATCGCATCCAGCTCGTTTTCGATTTCTGCCACCAGACCGACCATGAGAACCGACGCGCCTTTCAAATCGTCCTGAAAGGATGTGCGTACGGTCAGCTCCGACGCATCCCTCTGATATGTAATCGACACGAGTTCAATGATTTTTGCTTCTAATTCTTTTCTGTCCATCTTCAGTCCTCCTTTACATTTCCAAACGCTTCTTTCTCCACGGCAAACACGCCCGGGTTAAACGCCGCGTAGGGCGCCTTTAATTCCGCCAGATTTTTGATGGTGCCGCTCGGCTGCGCCTTTGTCTTGATTTCCGTCGAGTGCTCGAGTTTTCCGCCCCATCTCAGGCGGGAACGCTCTAATTCTTCTTTTGTATAGTGCATATTCACAATGCCGTTTTCATCGATGGAAAGCGTTCCATGGCTGCCGCAGACCACGCAGTCCGCCGTCTTTTTGTCGTGGGAAATCTGAATCAGTCTCGTATGGCAGACCGGGCACATTCCCTCCTCGTCCCCGCGCCATGCGATGCGCTCCTCCTCCGTTTCGGCATTCAAAGAAGCGACGATATTCTGTCCCACTCTCGTCATGCGCTCCATCATTTCCGGATAGCCGACCACCGACTCGTGCGCCATCGCGCCGTAATACTCCACGGCATCCACGACGTCAATCGCCATCGGGAACGTAAATTCAAACATCATCGGCAGCGTCAGCGCAATCCAGTTTTCCGTCATCGCACCGCCCACGGAAATCAGTGCCGCCTGCCGCTTCTTGAAGGAACGCTTATCCGGAAGCTGCTCCTCGGGCTTTCCGGCCGCCATCCCCTCCTCAAATGCCGCTTTGCGGAACGTGATGTCATGGCTCGGTCCGATTCTGTCACAGATCGTCTTGAAACGGCCGGTGACGGACGTCTCATAGGTCGGACAGGCGAGAATCACCGCATCCGACTGCATCACGGCCTCGTCTAAAATATCAAAATCATCGTGTCTCACACAGTAGCCGCGTCCTCTGCCCGTCATCAGGCCGATGGTGCAGGCGATACACCCGGTACAGTTGCTCACATTCAGATCATCCGCGCGGAGAAACGCGACCTCACAGCCTGCCTTCTCGCATTCCATGAGCGCGTGCTTTACCATCACGTCGCAGTTGCTCATTTTCCGTCCGAATGAAATCCCTAATACTTTTTTCTTTTCCATTCCGATACCTCCAGTACAATTTCTTTTGAAATACAAATCCGTTTATCCCAGATATTTCTCGTCCAGATCAAACACGACCGTCTTATAACCGTCCCTCTGGTAGATGGCCGCATGTACGTCTAACGGCATCCTCTCGAGCAGTTCTTTTCTGGATTTCCGCGAGATTCCCCGCACGACCGCGTTACATCTCGCACCCTCCGCAAGCTCGACTTCCCCGTAGGCATATTTGCCGAGTTCCCTGTACTCCGGCTTCGAGGACAGCGCCGCGGGCATGACGATGGAATGCATTTTTGCTTTTCCGGAAATCTCGCACCACTCCGTCTCAAGGCTGCCGCAGGAGTTGCACGCGTAGACCGGCGGGAACTCCACAGCTCCGCACTTCGGGCATCTGCGCCCCATAATCTTCCCTTCCTCAAGGAAATCATAAAAGCCCTGCACCACTTTTTCTAATTTAATAGCCATGTCTATCCCTCCCGCTCAGTCTGCCGTTCTGATAATATAGGTACAAATGTTCTGCGCGCCGCCGTAGCCTCTTAACATCGCCGTCCGGGGCAGCTTTTTCACCTGACGCTCCCCGCACTCCCCACGCATCTGTTTGACCGCCTCATACAAATCCGCAAGCCCGGACGCCGCATGCGCATGGCCGAATGAGGTTCTTCCGCCGTTCGTGTTGATCGGTTTGTCCCCGTCGTATGCGGTGCGTCCCTCGCAGATATATTTCCATCCCTCGCCGTACGGCAGGTAGCCCGCAATCTCCGCAGAGACCAGATGCGAGGTGATGATAAAGTCATTTGCGTAGAAGATGTCGAGTTCTTCCGGCTTCACTCCCGTGACCTCGTACACCTGCCGGACGGCCTCCTCGGTCGCCGTCACCTCAAAATGCGGTGTCGTGGCCTCGCAGGCGGCACAGCCGCAGCCTAACACCTCGATTGCCTTGTGGCTCTTATTCCCCATATAGGTCTCCACCATATCCGTTGCACAGACAATCACCGCAGCCGCCCCGTCACACTTGAGCTCGATTCCGCTCATGCGCAAAAAATCGCCGTTCTTCGGATTGTACGGGGAACGCATATAGTCCATCACATTGTCAAAGCCCGCTTCCCGCGCAAGCTCTTCGTAGGTACGCCTCTCGATGGCAATCTCATCCATCGAGGCATTTTTCCGGTTTGCAATCGACATCATATTTAACGTGTCGTCCATCTGCTCGTCGGTCAGGCCTCTCGTCCTCTTATACCACTCTGCCGCATCGTCATAGATCAGTTCCTGCCCCGCCATAAAGCTTCTCGTGTAGTTGCGGTCGTAAAGCCATGCCGTCGTCTGCAGGAATTTCTCCATCGTCATCTTTTCTCTCTTATACGGATGATTCGGCACCGCAACGCTGTCCCCGAATTCCACGCAGCCGGATAACACACAGTTGTACTTCCCGCTCGCGACCGCGTTCACCGCCTGCTCGATCGCGTAATAGCCGGTACAGCAGGCCTCGGAATGATGAATCGACGCTTTCCCCTTCATTCCGAACCAGTTTGCAATCTGGATATTCGGCGTCAGATAATTCGAGCCGTTTAACGGGGACGCCTCGCCGTGAAAATAAAAATCAATGTCCTGCGGATTGACCCCGGCGTCCTCCATCGCCTTTAACGCCGCATATCCGAACAGTTCCCCCTCAGTCAGGCCGTCCGTCTCCTGGTTGTCAACGGTGTACATAAACGGCGTACAGCCGACGCCGATGATGGATACGCTTCTTGCATATTGATTTACCTTTGTCTGATTCATATAACGTCTCCCTTCTTTTCACAATCTTCCCCGGGATCCCATACGGGCTTTCCGGTATACCGCTTCGCCTCTTCCTCGCCGCTTAAGACCCGGATGGCCCCTGCCGCCATCGCCTCAAGCTCAAACTCTCCCGGATAGGCAGTCACGGGAGCAATCCACTGACACGCCTCCGCAATCGCATCCACGAGCGATTCGTTGTGAACCATCCCGCCGCCGAGGAGGATTCCGTCCACCGCGCCGTGCAGCACGCCCGCCATCGCGCCGATATACCGGATAATCTGATACACCATCGCATCCCAGACCAGTTTGGCCTGCGTATCGCCGCTCTCTGCCCTGCGCGACACCGAAAGCGCATCCGACGTCCCCAGATGGCTGACAAACCCGCCGGTCTTTGTGGTGAGCGCCAGGGTTTCCTTCGCGCCGTGCGCATCGCAGTAGCGTATCAGCTCCGCGGCGGGAACGGCCCCGCAGCGGGTCGGCGCCATCGGCCCCTCGCCGCCGACAATATCGTTGCCGTCGATCATCCTGCCTTTCCGGTGCGCGGAGACGGAGATTCCGCCCCCGATATGGCACACAATGTAATTGCAGTCCTCATATCTTACACCGTTTATGCGGCTGTGGCGGATGGCCGTCTCCTTCAGGTTCAGCGCATGCAGATGCACATTCCGGTAGACCCCTTTAATCCCGGTAATCCGCGCCTCTGTGACAAGCTCATCCGTGTCCGGCGGATTCACCACAAACGCCGGTTTGCCAAATTTTATCGCAAATTCATGTGCAATCTGCGAGCCGAGCTGCGCCGGATGCGCCACGCCGTTTGCCCCGATGCGCGCGTGCAAAAGCAGCGTCTCGTCCACCAGGTAAGTACCGCCCTCCACGGCGAGAAGGCCGCCGCCTCTCCCCACAAAGGCATCCATCCCGGCCAAATCAATTCCGGCATACTCCAATTCTTTTAATATGGCATCCCTCCGGTACGCGAGCTGGTCGCTGATGCCGGCAAATGCCCCGAGCTCTGCGGCGTCGTGGGACATATTCATCGAAAAAATCTGTTTCTCATCCGCAAAGCAGCCCACCTTCGTCGAGGTCGAACCCGGATTGATTGTCAAAATTTGATATCCCATCGCTCACTCCCACTCAAACCGCACGGACTCTTTCGTCTCGGCGGATTTTCTCACCGCCTCCATCAGCGCGAGCACACGTCTCGTCTCCGAAATCTTTACGAGGAAATCCGTCTGTCCGTCATACGCCTCTCTGTAGTTTCTGAAATAATCCTCGTGGCAGGTGCCCGCTTTCGTCAGGGGTTCCGTCACAAGCGTTCCCTCAGACGGCGGCCCGAAAGACCTTGTCGGGCCTGCCGCCGTCATCGTGCGCTGCCCGCCCACATTTGTGAGCAGCCTCGTGGTGCGCACGATTTTTCCCTCCGGGTCAAAACCGTCCGCATACGCCGTTCCTTTATCTCCGCCCATGATCCAGTGGCGCTCAAACCACTTGTCATGCATCTTGTCGGAAAGGAAATAGGTGCCGAGCTCCACCTCCGCGGTGACATCGTTGTCGAATCGCATCAGAATCTTAAAGTAGTCGTCCACCTCAAAATTAATCACATTGCGGACGTCCGCATACACGGAAAGAAGCTTTGCCCCCGGCATCATATAAAGCAGCTGGTCTAAAAGGTGCACGCCCCAGTCAAAGAGCATTCCGCCGCCCTCCGCGAGATACACATGCCAGTCGTGCATATTGCCGTTAAAGCCGTAGAGCGCACTCTTAACGCTGTAGACCTTCCCGAGCGTCCCGCTGTCGTAGACGTCCTTCATCGTTCTGAAATCCGGGTCAAAACGCCTCTGATGGTGCACGGTAAAATTCACGCCGCATTCCTCCACCACACGCACCATGTCGTCTAATTCCTGCACATTCATCGCCACCGGCTTTTCGCAGATGATATCCTTGCCGGCCCGCGCCGCCTGCAGCACCAGTTTGTGATGCTGGTTGTTATTTGCCGCAATCAGCACGACCTGCACTTCGGGGTCTTCAAACAGTTCCTCGTTCGACGCATACCGTTTGATCCCCTCTTTTACGTCCTCCAGCTGTTTCGGGTCGATATCCGAGATACCGACAACCCGATATCCTTCCATCTGTGTCAGCATCGTCTCATGCTCATGTCCCATAAATCCGTGCCCGATAATCCCTATTTTGATCGTCTCCATTGTTCTCCTCATTTCTTGTCAGTTTACAAAGTTTCTCAGATAGCGGATGCTCAGCCGAATTGCCCGCTTCGCATCCTCGAGGTCTTTCTCAAACGCCTTATCCTCGACCTCAATACAGGTATACCCGTCGTATCCGATGTCGGTCAGCGCAGATACATATTTCCCCCAGTCCACATCGCCAAGCCCCGGGAGTTTCGGCGACATATACTGCAGCGGGGTCGCCATGATTCCGACGTCCGCAAGCTTATCCGGATACACCTTGATATCCTTGTAGTGCACATGGAAAATCTTATCGCGGAATTCATACAGCGGCCGGATATAGTCAATCTGCTGCCATACGAAATGCGACGGGTCATAGTTGATTCCGAAATTCGGGCTGTCGAGAATCTCAAAAATCTTTCTCCAGTTCGCCGGAGTCGTCATCAGGTTCTGTCCGCCCGGCCATTCGTCGTCGGTAAAGAGCATCGGGCAGTTCTCGATGGCAATCTTCACGCCCTTCTTCTCCGCATAAGCCACAATCGGCGGCCAGATTTCCTTTACCAGCTCCAGATTTTCCGCAACGCTTTTCTTCGGGTCTCTTCCCACGAAAGTGGTGATCATATTGACGCCCAGCATGGCGGACGCATCAATCAGATGATACAAATGATTGATATACCCTTCCCGCTTCTTCTCGTCCGGGTCCATCGTGTTCGGGTAATACGCGAGCGCCGAAATTTCCACCCCTTTCCTCTTGCAGAGTTCGTTCATCTCCTTTGCCGTCTCCTCCGTCAGGTTTGCGACGTCAATATGGCTTACGCCCGCGTAGCGGCGCGCCGCTTTCTCCTTCGGCCAGCATGCCACCTCCAGACATTCCAGCCCGTTTTCCGCCGCAAAATCGACAACCTCCTCAAATGTCATCCCCTCACAGATCGATGTGATTAATCCCAGTTTCATATGCCTTTTCCTCCTTAAAATAATCCGTTTCATGCAACAAAAAAGTATCCGCCGTCACAGCCCGTACATCGATGCCGCCGCAGATACTTTTCCCTGACAACATCCCGATACAGCCGTCCTCTCTCAGGAACTAATTTAACTATATCGGGAATCCCCCGTTTCTTCTTTTTTCTGTTTTCAAATATTTGTCAACTGTTGCAAAACATTCCGGACGCGTTTCGGCCTGCAACCATTCCCCCCATTCTGTTGCAGATTCAGTCCGCCGGAAAAATGTGAAACCTGCAGAATTCTTCCGCCTGCATCTCAATCGTCAGCTTTAACCGGTCACGGTTTGACTGAATTTTGGTACGCGTCAGCTCCGGCATGCATATTTCCTGAAGATACTTGATATCGGTCCGCTCGAGATTGCTGTCATTGCCGAACTTCTCCCACTCATCCACGATCGACCCGTGGCTCGCATTGACGCTCCTGCGCTTTACATAGTACCAGCTGTTTTCGCTGACACCGGTAAGCTCGATTTCAAGGGTTCTTCTCTCGGACATATCAAAGTACGACTTCACCTCCTCCACCCGCGACTGGTTCTCCGCATTGATAAAATAGCCCGTACCGTACCAGACCAGATTGTAACACAGAATCTGATATTCATCGTCCCCCTGTTTTGTGACAATATAGTTCTCCCCGCGGGCGATCAGCTCGTTCCCCAGCCGGTTGAGCATCCGCACCGCATAAAATATGGGCTTTCGTATCGCATCCTTCGTCAGCAGTCCACCGCCGCCGTTCACCACATTTCTCGCCGAATAAGAATTGCAGATCCAGTCCGTGCACATCCACAGGCCAAACGTCTCCACCTCTCTGGCATGGTTTAAAAGCGTCCGCAAAAACAGTGCGCCCCGAAAACAGCTGTCGTTTAAAAAATTGCTGTTTGAAACCGTCAAATTCCACTCACTGACCACAATCTTTGCCTCTGAAAGCCCCACCCGCTCCATAAGCTCTTTCACTTTTTTCAGTTCTTTTCCCTCGAAGTCGCGGTCCTTTGTCCGCACGAACCCCGCCTTTTCCTCCTGCTGCTCCCCGGGCGGCAGCGGATGGTACGGAAACATCATAAAGGAGACAAAATCCGGCCGGTATTCGGATGACGCCAGATTCCTTAACGTCCGCTCGAGATAGACTTCCCCGATATTGGACGCCCCGCCGTTATAGCCGACCATCGCCCCCGGAATAAATTCTTTCACCTTCCTGCAGATAAAGCGATAGACATCCTCAAATTCAAATCCGTCCGCCTCATAAAAGCGGTCGTAGGACTCGTGAAACTCCTCCCTGCCGATCTCAAATCTCCACATACTGCACTCTCTCACACCGTACCGCCGGACGATGCTCCGGAAAAACGTCTGATACAAATCCTCCCAGACACGCCTGTTCTGATAGGTGATGCAGATGTTTTCAAACCATACCGTATCGTCGGCATTTTTCACATTCGCATAGGGACGGTTGGTAAAGTCCAGCCAGGGTCTGATATGGTGCTCCACCAGAAAATCGAGCACCTCAAAAATCATGTCAAAGTTGTAGTTTCCGACAGACTTTCCGTCGCTGACCATTGTTCTGGTGTTAAAAATCATCCAGATTCTGGCATACTGATACCCCAGCTCTTTTGCGAGATACAACGTGTGATACTGCACGTTTGCATTTACCATGTCATGGATAAAGCCTATATTTATCATCTGATTCCAGTTCTTATACATCGGCTCTGTCTCTCTGACATCCACGGTTTCCGTGTCTTTCTTTGCATTTGCAGGCGTATCTGCCTGCCTGTTTTTAAATTTTTCCTCGATCTGCGCTTTTAATGCCTCATCGAATTGCTGCCGCCCCGTGCCCTCTCTCCTCATTTTCAGACGGTATTCCGTCGGGGCCATCCCGTAAATTTCCCGAAATACTCTGGTAAATGCAGAGGCGTTGGAAAAGCCGCAGTCCATCGCGATTTTCGTCATATTTTTTTCCGTATACAAAAGCTCGCCCACCGCATACTGCGTGCGCACCTGATTCACATATTCCGCGAAATAGGTTCCTGTCTGCTTTTTAAACAGCCGTGAGAGTGTGGAGGTCGACGTGTACATCTGCTTTGCCAGATCGGACAAACTGATGCCGTCCTGGTAATTCTGGTGTACATAGTGAATGATTACCTGCAGCTTCTCGTCCGCATCATAGTTCTCGGAAATCTCCGCATTGGTATCATTCAGCATAAAATGCTCCACGAGTTCGTCAAAAATCTGGTACATCAGGCTGTATTTTAAACTGTCCGTCCGATGCCTGGAAACAACTTCCTCATAAATCAATTCCCTGCACAGCTTTTGAAGCTCATAAAAAGATCTCTCCGGTTCCGCCACACTGTTGCACCAGAAAATGCCGTTTGGTTTCTTCAGCAGATGAACCAGAATCTGATACCCGAACCTGATACTGCAAAGAATCGTCTTTTCCCCCGTGCTGCAGCTGTGCTGGACGCTGGAATTGACGACGATAAGGTCGTCTTTCTCAAGCGTATAGTCCGTCTCTTTTATCTTTACCCGGGCACGCCCTTCCACCACATACAAAAGCTCGACATCCGAATGCTGGTGCACGGGTTCGCTGCCCTCCCGGCTGATATTCACTGTAAATTGATGATATAAATTCATTGTTCCCCCATCTGATATGTCATATCTTTTGTCACTGTTTTCTTCTCTATCTTATCTTTTTCGGCATCTTTCAACAACCTTTTTTCTTCTGGAAATAGCAGGAAGCGCGCATCAACAATCCCGCCGTTGATGCGCACCTCCGTATTCTCCTATGGACAGCTTTGTCGTGAAACGCCCTGGCGTGTCACTGTACGACAGTTCTAGTCAAAATCCGCGTTTGTGACAGAGGTCACGGTTCCCGTGGAAAGGAATTCGTCTACAGTATCTGCATCCACAAACAGCGTACCTGCTTTCTGGATGTATCCCTTTTCCAGCTCTCCCGCCATCACGCCGTTGCAGACATACAGAATCTCGTTTGCCGTATCGTTGACAGAGCCTGTCATTACCATTCCGCGAAGCGGTGTCTCGCCGCTGACAGAACCTTTGATCAGCTCCGCCATCGCATTGTCACCGTTGATGGCAAAGATCGCCATATCGGAGTAATCCGTAACCGGAGAACTGAGACCGGTAAGGTAATTGTTTGCGCCTGTCGCCAGCGCGGAGTGCGCCGTGAGAATCACCTTTGTCGAGGAATCCGTCGTGAAAAGGTTCTCTGTCGCAGCCATCCCTTCGTCTACGCTCTCATCCTGGCATTCCACTTCTTTTACGAATTTTGCCTTCGTGGAGAACTCCTCAATTTTGACAAGCTCATCCGCCTGAACCACACCGGTGTCCGCGGTACGGCAGCTTAACACCACAACCGGAACCGAGTGATCTTCCGCGTCCGCATAGGTGGAATCGATCCACTTTGCCGCAAGCTTGCACGCATAGTCCGCAAGTTCCGCATCATCCGAAACCATCAATGCGTCATAGGTGCTTGTCGGGGCTACGAATGCCACAAACTTTATCCCCTTCTCCTCGCACGACGCGATGACGCCGTCCATCGACTCCGGTGCGACCGACCAGCAGACAATCACATCCACGCCCATCGCGATATAGTTTTCACACGCTTCGATCTGCGTCGTCGGATTAAATTCGCCATCCGCGTACTGCGCTTCCCAGCCGGCGTCTGTCATCACGGTGACAAACTCGTCCGCGAGCATCTGGAAAAAGTCCCCGCCAAGTCCGAAGGTCACAAAGCCCACGCTGTGTCCCTCACCGCCTGCCGCCTCCGTCACTGCCTGCGCCGCATCATTTGCCGCCTCTGTCGCGGCATTCTCTGCCTCGTTATTCTCTGCGCCTGCCGCTGCACCGTCCGCCTCGTTCCCCGCAGCATTGTTACCGGAAGCTTCCTCTTTCGGAGCTCCGCAGCCTGCAAACATTCCGGCTGCCATCACTACAGACATCACCACTGCCAATACTTTCTTTTTCATTTTCTTCCTCCATTCCGCCGCCGCAGCGGCTATAATTCAACTATCTTTTTACGCTGTCTGCGCCTCCCGGTTGCTCAGGTACAGAGAGAACAGCATGATCGCGCCTTTTGCGATATACTGCGGGTAAGTGCCCAGATTAATCAGCTGCATGCCGTTTGCGAGCACGCCGAGCACATACACCGCCACGATTGCCTTCCAGAGTGTTCCCTCGCCGCCCTTTAACGCAACGCCGGAAAGCACGCAGGCGGTGATTCCCGTAAACTCAATTCCCGCACCCGTTCCGGAATCCGCGGACCCCGATCTCGACGCCAGAAGGATTGCGGAGATTCCGACAAGTGCGCCCGCCACCGTAAACGACAGCACTTTGATTCTCGCCACGTCAAGTCCTGCCAGCCGCGCCGCCTCCGGATTGTCTCCGGCCGCATATACCTTTCTTCCGAGCGATGTTTTCGTCAAAAGAAAGATTGCGATCGCGACGATTGCGATCATGATGATCACATTAATCGGAACCACTCCGCCGATTTTCCCCTGGCCGATATACATAAAAGGCTTCGGGAGATTGTGAAACGTTTTCGATCCGCTGATCAGGTAGGAAATCCCCTGAAAGATTGCCATCGTTCCGAGCGTTACGATCATGGCGTTGCTCCTCAGCACCAGTGTCATAATGCCGTTAAACGACCCGAGCAGCGCGCAGACAACGATTGCCAATACCACCGCAACCGGCACGGATACAAGTCCCAGCGACAGCAGTTTCGTACAGAGCACGGCCGCCACGGATACCTGATATCCGATGGACAGATCGCAGCCTCCGCTCACCATAATGATAAATACCGCCGTTGTGCAGACCGCCACATGCACATTCTGAACCAGAATATTCGAGATGTTCAGCGATGTCAGAAACGAAGGCGACATCACACTGAAAATCACAATCAGCGCAATTAATAAGATCACCATTGACCAGTCTGCAAAAAAACGGCCGATTGACTTTTTATTTTGCATGTATCATTTCCTCCCTATAAGCCGGAAGCCTTCTTTAAGACAACTTCCTGACTGAATTCCTCTTTACAAAGCTCCCCTGTCATCTTGCCCTCGTGCAGCACAATAATCCGCTCGGACATCCCGAGGAGCTCCTCCATATCGGACGAAACCATGATGATGCTCTTTCCCTGCTCCGCAAGCTCATTCATCAGCGTGTAAATCTCGTGCCTCGCACCCACGTCGATTCCCCTGGTCGGCTCGTCAAAAATCAGAATTTCCGGGTTGGCCGCAAGCACTTTTGCGATAACCACTTTCTGCTGATTCCCGCCCGAGAGCCCGCCCGCCGTCTGAAACAAACCCGGCGTTTTGATGCGGAGTTTTTCTTTGTAATCCTCCGCGATCTCCATCTCCCGTTTCGTATCCATCACAAGATTTCTGCTCAGGTTTTTCAGATTGGAGATCGAAATATTCCAGAAAATCGGCTTGTCAAGAAAACATCCCTGATACTTTCTGTCCTCCGGAATCAGACCGATCCCGGCCGCCATCGCGTCCGCAGGTGACGTCGGATGAATTTCCTTTCCGTTCATCTTCACGGCTCCCGATTCCCGCTTTGCGGCGCCGTAAATCACGGACATCAGCTCGGTTCTCCCCGCGCCGACCAGCCCTGCGAATCCGAGGATTTCCCCTCTGTGAAGCACAAAACTGATATCTTTTACCCCGTTTCCGGTCAGATGCTCCACCTCAAGCACCACGTCCTTCGACGCCGGCTTTTTCGGCGGGTAGGTCTCCTGCAATTCTCTGCCCACCATGTAGGCGATCAGGCCGTCCTTATCCGTATCGCCGATATTGATCGTCGTCACATACTGTCCGTCCCGTAAGACCGAAACCCGGTCGCAGATTTCAAACAGCTCCTCGAGCCGGTGCGAAATATAGATGACCGTCACCCCGTCCGCTTTGAGCGTTTTTACCAGCTTATAGAGCTTCTGCTGCTCCGCCATCGTGATGGACGCCGTGGGCTCATCCATAATAATAATCCGGGCATTCTTCACGATCGCCTTTGCAAGCTCGACAATCTGCCGGTTCGCCATCGAAAGCTCGCGAATCAGACAGGTCGGCTCGATATCGCTGTCAAATTTCTTTAAAATCTCTCTTGTCTTCTCATATCTGGCTTTGTCGTCTAAGACAAAGCCGTCCGGCATTCCCATAAAGATGTTGTCCGCGACCGTCATGGCTTCCATCTGAATCATTTCCTGATAAACGACTGCCACTCCCATCTCAATCGCCTGCGAAGGCTCCAAATGCGTGTATTCTTTGCCGTTTATCACAATGCTCCCGGAAGTGGGGCGGATGGCGCCCGATATCGTCTTGATAAAGGTGGACTTTCCTGCCCCGTTTTCCCCCACCAGCGCATGTACCTCCCCTTTTTCAAAGGAAATCGATACATTGTCAAGTGCTTTCACGCCCGGATAATCCTTATGTATATTTTTTAACGCTAAGATTTCCGTAAAATCACCCCATTCTCATTATTCGCCGATCGCAGCCTTTAACGCCTCCTGATGGCGTCTGACCTGTTCGATGCTGTCCACGTCCAAATCCATGCGCAGATGCTCTCCGCCCTCATACTCCGAGCTTAAATAGCCCGTGTAACCGGCCTTTTTGTATGCTTCCACAACCTCCGGAACCGCAACGGCTGTCTCCTGCAAATCCTCATGCATGTTGTAAAACTTCGCATGCGTGTGGAAGATATAGTCGATGTTATCAATGATATCCTGCGGCTCGGACCAAGAATAAGTAAAGGATGTACCCGCATATTCCATATCCGCAGGGCCGCCGCCCGCCGCGGCAACCGCATCCATCATCTCTTTCATGCCGTTTGCCATCCGGTATTCCATATTTGCTTTTCCGAGGTCAAGGTCATACTTAATCTTGACAAAGCCCTTCTCCCTGCGGCTCGCGTAAGCATCGTCCACAATCTTAATACACTCCTCGGACGCCCCGTGCCTTCTCGCTTTCTCGCGCACCACATCCGGGATATTCTTGCAGAAAATTCCCATATCCGGGATAAACCCGAAATGCTTCGTGCCGGTTCTGTGAATCATCTCCATGTAGCCGTCGGCCCATCCAGAATTTAACGAGAACGGCGCGTGAACCTCGAGACCGATTTTCACATCCATCTTTGCCGCATAGTCCATACTGCCCTCGATGACGTCCATCGGCGTGGACACGAGCGTTCTTAAATTGTGAAAGCCGAGCAGCGACGCAAGCCGGATATCCCGTTTCATCATCTGAATCTGCTCACGAAGCGTCAGCGTCCGGTTGTCATAAATGCGGTTTTCCAGAAACGCATCGTAGCAGACAGGCGTCAGATTATATTTCTCCATCCAGTCAAACCACTGACTGCGGAACTCCTCTGTCTCAATCGGCAGCGGAAACCGTTTGATCATCTGCTCCGCAAGAAGCTCCACTCCCGTGGCTCCGGTCTTTGCGGTTTCCCTGAGACATCCCTCGAGATCCAGTTTTCCGAGATAGTACTCGTCCTGGTAGCTGTAGAGGGATACACATCTTTTTATATTGCTCATATTCATCTCCTCCGTTACCTGATTTCAAATTCTGTGTCGCAGGGCGCCTCTATCTGAAACGGCATGTAGGAAGGAGCGATGATCTGCATGCCCCGCAGGCTGTGTGTTCCCTGTGCCAGCCCGCCTTCCTTCCTCACCGAAACCGCTGCGTACTCGCCGAACTCCCAGCGGTACTCCGGGTCGATCACCGTCCGCGTCTCCTCGAGTGTGAATGTCTCACCGTTTACCGTGATGCGGATATCGTCCCGGTTTACGTCCTCACCATCCACATTCAGCCTGATATCCCTTAAAATCGAAAGCGTAAAGCTTCTGTAGTACTGCGCTTTCATCTCAAAACAAAATCCGACAACTTTGCCGTCCTCCCGGATGTTTTGAAAACTGTCCGGGTTATAGATTGGTCTTCCAGCCATTCCTTACCTCCGATTCCTAGAAAAATACTTCCTTGCCTGTCTCTGCCGATTTGTAGATTGCCTCAAGAATCTGTGTCACCACATATGCCTGCTCCGGCTTCACCAGCGGCTCCCCGTCGTTTGCGATCGCGTCTAACCACTGTTCCTGCTCTCTGACCGCCTCCGCTGCCGCGCCGCCCTCAAAGAAGTCCACCACGCCCGCCGGTGAGATAATCTTTTCCATCAGCTGGTTGTGCTCAACGGTGTTGTAGATCAGCTCGTCGTTCGGATAGCTGCCGCCGTGGTGAATCTCCGCGCCCGCCTTTGTGCCGCAGAGTGTCGTGGATGCCTCCATCGATTTCAGAACGTTTAACGCCCACGATGCTTCCAGATAAATCACCGCGCCGTTTTTCATCTTCACAAGGCCGAATGCGGAATCTTCGACCTCAAAGGTCTTCGGGTCCCACGGGCCGAATACGTTGCCCTCCGGGCCGTGCTCGTCGCGTCCAAGCTTATAGAAAACCTGTCCGGACACGGATACCGGCTCATAATTGTCCATCATCCAGAGCGTGATATCAAGCGCGTGTGTTCCGATATCAATGAGCGGTCCGCCGCCCTGCAGCGCCTTGTTCGGGAATACGCCCCAGGTCGGAACGGCTCTTCTTCTGAGCGCGTGCGCCTTTGCCATATAGATCTCGCCCAGCTCTCCGGCCGCGCAGGACGCGTGAAGGGTGGTCGTGTCGTCGCGGAAGCGGTTCTGGTATCCGATCGTGAACTTCCTGCCGGACTTCTTCCACGCCTCGAGCATCTTCTTTGCATCCTCCGTGCAGTGCGCCATCGGCTTCTCACACATTACATGCTTGCCCGCCTCAAATGCGGCAACGGTAATCGGGCAGTGCGCCACGTTCGGCGTGCACACATGCACCACGTCAATCTCTATCGAAGTGTCCGCAAGCATCTCCCTGTAATCGGCGTATACCTTTGCCCCCTCGGTTCCGTACTCGTCACATGCCTTTTTCGCCCGCTCCAGATCCGTGTCGCAGAAAGCCACCATCTCGGCTTTGTCGCCGCACTGCTTTAAAGACGGCATATGCTTCTGATTTGCAATCCCACCGCATCCGACAATCGCAACCTTAATTTTTCCCATGTTGAAATCCTCCTTTAAAATAAATTGATTATAAATTTTCTATTGAATTGTTAAGAAATCACTTTTAAACCGTTTCTATGTATTCCGCCGCTTCCATACCTGCGATCCGCCCCGTGTTTACGGCATATCCCATCGAATTGCCCGGCAGCAGGAACATATAGCTGTCCTCGTAGATGTTGCAGGAATCCGCGCCGGCCGCATACAGTCCCGGAATCGGCATAAATTCCTTATCGCAGACCTCACAGTTTTCATTGATTCGGATACCTCCGACCGTCCCGTACCCGCCCGGATGAATGGCTGCCGCATAGTACGGCGCCTTGCGGAGCTTCTTTAAATATCTGTAATTCTTAAAAAATTCCTCGTCTCTGCTGTCGCAGTAGTCGTTGTACTCATCCACGGTATCCGCGAGCGCCTCAGGCTCTATCCCGAGCTGTGCGGCCAATTCCTCGATACTGTCCGCGCGGAAGAAATTTTTCGTTCCGTTTTCGAGCAGACGGTCCATTCCGTCATAGAAGTCGGAGACATCCGTCTCCGGGTTTACGAGACTTGTCACGTCCACCCCGTTTTTCACATACGCTTTCACAATAGAAGCATCCACAATGCTGTACACGGTCTTATCCTTCTGGTGGTTCGCGAGGTTGCCGAGATATGTGGTATTCTGCATATACTCCTCGTTCATGACCCGCTTGCCAAATTTATTTACCAGCAGGTTGGGCTGTTTAAAAATATTGATTACTCCCGCGGCGGCTTCCTCGCCTCCGCCTAAATCGCAGGCCTGCTCAATTCTGACCGGAAGATGATCCGCGCCGGCCTCCCAAGCCATCCGAAGGCCGTCGCCCACAATGCCCGGAATTGCGAAATTAAACAGTTCTCTGCCCTGCTCGAGACCGATTTCTTCTTTTATCAGTTCTTTGTTTGCGCCCGCACCGCCGGTACAGATAATCGCCGCATCGCACGCAATCTCAAATTCCTCTCCCCCAGCTTTCTGCGCAAGCACTCCCGTCACTCTTCCGTCCGTCTTCAAAATTTTCTTTCCGACTGTCTCAAGCATAATCTTCACGCCAAGCTCCTGCGCTCTCTGGAACAATGCCCGGTTCATGGCTCCCGCTGCCCGCGGGCCAATCTTATTTCCGGTCTTTACGATGTGCCAGGTTGCTTCCGACTGCGGGAAATACCGAAATGCCCCTTCAAACTCCACGCCCATGTCCTCAAGCCATTCAATCGTTTCGGCAGACTGTTCAAAATACCGCTTTACCAGCCGCGCATCCACATTGTAATGGGTGTACTCCATAAACATGTTAAATGCTTTTTCGACCGTAATATCGATCATCTGCTCCTGTTGATACCTGGTTCCGATTCCAAGCGGCCCCATTCCCATATTGGCCGCACCGCCGGTGATCCCTGCCTTTTCAAGCACGATGACTTCGGCTCCGTCCTCCGCCGCCTGCACTGCCGCGGACATTCCCGACGGCCCGCCCGCGATCACTACAATCTGTGTTTTGAGCTTTTCCATATCCGTTCCTCTCCATCACTCCGAATTGATAACGTTTCCTTGCTTTTACTGTCCCCATTCTATCATCACTGCTTCCGGCGAACCTCTTTTCTGTTTTAAAAAAAGCGCCTCCTGTTGCAAGAAACCGGCGCATCAAAAAAGCATGCAACAAATCAAAGAGGTTTGTTGCATGCCTTTCCTTCTCCCCATATTCACTTGAAAAGATGAATGTTTCCCTCCCGAAACGTTATCTCCACCGGACGACTCCCTGGTTTCTATGCACAACCAACCGTCCCTCACATAAAATAAAAGTACTATTATATGCGGAAAGGAGCCCATAATATGAATAAAAACTATAACATACCATGCTGTAATTGCTGCTGTCAGGGACCGGCCGGTCCGCCCGGTCCGATGGGACCGCAGGGGCCGATAGGACCACAGGGGGAAGCCGGTCCGCCCGGTGCGCCGGGCTCCGGCGTACAGCCGGCCTATTTTAACGGCGTCATGCAGGGCGGATTCCAGACCGTCCCGCCGGAGGGAGACGTGAATTTTCTGCTTGCGTACCAGTCCGGCGATTTCTCGTTTACCCCAAACACGGCCGAGATTATCGTAAATACCGAAGGCGTTTATCGGATCGACTACTCCCTGCTGGTTCGTCCCGCCTCCCGCCTGCTGAACATCGCCTATGCGGTAGCCATCAACGGACTCGAAAATCCGCTTTCATTTTTCGGCATCTACTCCGACGAACTTACAAGCACCGAGCGCGCCGGGATAACCGGCATGTTCATCACCGCGATTTCGGCCGGTTCAACCGTCACGCTGCGCAACAAATCTTCGACGGAAGATTTTCTCGCGGGAACCGGAATCGACCATCAGGCGGTCAATCATGCGGTCATCCTGTTGCAGCGGATTGCGTGACGCCTGCCATTTATGCGTATTCTTCCCGCTTTTTTACGATTTCGCAGAAATCCTTCTTCACAGTCTCGTATTTGGAAGGGTCGCGCAAAACCGCTGACGGATGGTATGTCGCGGTCAGCGCACAGTCTTTCCGGCAGGTCCAGGTGCCGTGCTGCCGTGTGATTTTAAAATCCGGCGCGATAATGCGCTGCGCCGCGACGCGCCCGAGACAGACAATAATTTTCGGCTTTAGCAGAAACGTTTCGTATTTCAGATACGGAAAACACGCCGCTTTCTCCTCCTCTTTGGGGTCCCGATTGCCGGGCGGATGGCATTTTAAGATGTTGGTAATGTATATTTCTTCTCTGGTCAGCCCGCTGTCCCGCAAAAGCCTGTCTAAGATCTCCCCGGAGCGCCCGACAAACGGAATCCCCTGCCGGTCTTCCTCCCCTCCGGGCGCCTCGGCGATAAACATAATATCCGCCTCGCGGCTTCCGCGCCCCATCACAGGCTGCTGCCTGGTACCGCTCAGCGGACAGTTCGCGCAGGCGGCAATGTGCCGTTCGATAGTATTCCATGTATATTCCATAAAAATCTCCTTTTGTAGTCTGTTTTTGACAGTATTATTATACACGGAAATGACGGAGACAGTAAAGGTAATCTCTGTCACGGTAACGTCTTAATAATTTCATCTCTGGCCAAAGCCATAAAAAAGGGTGCCCCTCAGTCATTTCATGACTTTTGGGACACCCTCTTACCCGTCAACGCGCAATTCTGATATTATTTTGCCAGCAGTTTGGCAAACATGTCCGCATCCGGAATATCCGAAAGCGTTTTCCCGTAATGTGCATACTCCACCTTACAATCGCCGTCTAACACAAACGCAGCCGGAAGCTGGAGCTCGTTGCCCTCGTATTTTCCGTGCTGATATCCTGCGGCAGCGGCCTCCGTTATCTTCGTGTATGCCCTGCCGTCAATCATGGCGCTCATATCCGCTGCACCCCTGACTCCGAAACGTCTGTAAAGCGTCTGTTTCGGATCGCAGATCATGTCAAACGGCAGCATGTCCTTTTCAATCTGCCCGGAAATAATCTCCGGCTCGGACTGGAGCACAACCAGAAGCTGTCCGCCTCCCGCGGTTATCTTATCATAATTTTCCGCCAGACGGTGAATGTCCACCTGGCAGAGTGTACAGCCGTAATAGCGCAGGAAGAGAAGCGCCGTCTTTTTCGCCCGCCCCGCGGTCTCCCGCAGGCTGCGCCCCTGTTCAAACGGTGTGTCAAAGGTAAAGTCCGCCATCGTATCCCCCGCATTCAAACGTTTCTGATATCCCTCCTCCACGGCAAATCCGCCGTTAAAGACGTACTTATCCATGCGGTCAAACGCCTCTTTGACGCGGCTTAAGGGCAGCGCAAGATTGAGGCGGATGGAGCAGGGACCGTGAAACATCCTGCCGTCCTGCCATGCCACGCCCACGTCCCAGCCGGCCTGCTGGAGCTCGCCGATCGTCCTGTCGTGGGCTTCGCACCATTTTGTGCAGTCTAAAAAGAGCATATAGGTTCCTTCCGGCTTGGATACTTCCACCCCTTCGAAATGCTCCCGGATATAATCGCACGCATAGTCCACATTTCCGGTGATTACCTCGCAGAGCTCATCGACCCACTCATAGCCCTCCGGCTTGTAAGCGCCGATCAGCGCATGCATGGAAAGCACGTTCATATCGTTGTAATGGGGCTTGCTGCCCTTCGCCCGGATTCGGTCTCTCAAATACTTGTTGTAAATGATATGATAGCTTCCCACCAGACCCGCGAGATTGAACGTCTTGCTCGGCGCATACACGCCGATTGTACGGTTTCTCGCATCCTCGCTGACCATCTGGGTCGGGATATGTTTATGTCCCGCAAGAATAATGTCGGACCAGATCTCGTCGGAAATCACAAGACAGTCGTTCGCCTGATAGACTTCCATCGCCTTCTCGATCTCCCAGCGCTCCCAGACGCGGCCGCAGGGATTGTGCGGACTGCAGAACACCGCCACATGAATATTTTCCATTTTAAGTTTCATATCCATATCTTCATAGTCCATCCGCCAGACGCCGTTTTCGTCCTTCACCAGCGGACTGTGAACGATTTTAAATCCGTTGTTCCCGATACTCATCGTGAATCCGATATAGGTCGGACTGTGAAGCAGCACCGCGTCTCCGGGAGCGGCAAATGCGGTCAGAGCGGAGATAACGCCGCCCAACACCCCGTTCTCGTAGCCGATACAGTCTTTCGTCAGCCCGGTCACTTTGTTGCGTGTCTCATGCCATCTGATAATCGCATCATAGTACGCGTCCGTGGGCTGAAAATACCCGTACGCCGGATGCTTTGCCCGCTCGATAATCGCTTCCGGAATCGTCGGCACAGTCGGAAAATTCATGTCTGCAACCCACATCGGAATCGCGTCAAAGCCTTCTTTTGGGGCGCCCGGCGTAAATCCCGGTATTGCCCCCAGCCCGTCTACCGCGATCGCGTCTTTGCCGCTGCGGTCCATAATCGATGTAAAATCGTACTTCATAAAAATACCTCCCTTTTTCTCTTATATGTCGTGTTTCTGTTTTCTGTCGGATGTTCGCTTGCCCGGCCGCCCCTGTCTGACAAACCGGTAAGATCAGTTTACATCATCTGCGATCGCCTGTTCAATCACGGCATTTTTATTCTCTTCCAATGCCTCCTTCGAAACGGCCCCCTGTTTCAGACGCAGCGCAGAAAGCCCTACCAGCATTGCAACCAGGACCACACAGACAACGGAATCCGTCAGGGAAAGCTCCGTAAACAGGTTATAGCAGACAACCCCGGCGCAAAAAACGCCCAGAATACAGCAGACATTCCACAGCCAGACCGGCATCTTAAACGAAGCCTTCTCCCACTGCTTCGGATATTTCTTCGGCAGCGTGATGCAGACAAAATTCATATACATATTCATCAGCATCGTAGGTATCATAACCAGCGAAACCACGCTGTCCAGCCCCATCCCCGTCACGATAGGGAAAATGCTGATCAGATAAAACATCAGATAGCTTATGTACGGATATCCGCTTTTGGTTGTTTTCTTAAATATGGCAGGGAGCCACCCGTCTTCCGCAACCTGAAGCATCGGATAGCGCATCATTCCGATGCCGCCGAGCATGGAACTCGCAAGCGCTCCTACCCCCCCTATCACAAAGAAGAGGTACAGTCCCCTCGGCAGTATCGCCTCTGCCGTAACGCTGATATTTGCGCCCGCAACCTGCTCATAGGGAAGAACGCCGGACGCCACATAAGCCATAAGCGCATAGATTGCGGCAAGCAAAATCGTAATAATCACGATCGCTTTCGGCAGCGTGCGCTTCGGCTTCTCCGTCACGGCCGCCATGGAAATCGGAGCCATTGTCGTCCCCTGACACGCCCATCCCATCACCGCGATCGCAGCGACAAAACCGCCGAATCCCTCCCGGAAAAATCCTCCGTCATATGTGGGAGAAAAGAAATTCCCCGCATCTACCTTTACCATTCCAAACAGAATAAACAATGCCAGCGCGACCACCAGAAGAACCGTAACCAGGTTTTCCAAAATCGTAATAAACCGGGACCCCTTGTAACTTGCGGCAAACACCAGCGTGATAATTATGAGAGAACATATCATCGAATAACTCTTGATTTGGGGTATGACCACACCCAGATAATCCGTGATTCCGATCGCATAGCCGGAAAATGCAAATCCCCCCACCACGGTAAACCATGCGCCGATCCCGCTGAGCAGCGGTGAAAAAAGCATTGTTTTCATGCTGTAATCCCCGCCTTTTAAGACAAACATGGTGGGGATGGCAAACTGATACCAGTAGGCGAGCAGCATGAAAAAGCAGCCCACCGCACAGACAAGGACAATGGAACGCCCCGTGTAAGCAATCCCATACCCCAGCAGCAGGAAAATACCGGTGCCGATCGCTCCGCCAAGCCCGAGTCCGACGATATTCACTGTCTTTAGTTTCTTTCCTTTTTCCTCCATATCCGTACCTCCTCATTATACAACATTTTGTACATCAATCAATCTCCCTTTGACTTTCGATGCAATTTTGTCCGAAAAATGCGACGCACAGACCGCTTATCTGACGGCTATCGCCTCGATTTCAACCAGCGCGCCTTTGGGCAGCGCCGCAGCCTGGACCGCCGATCTCGCCGGACAGTCCCCTGTAAAATAACGGGCGTACACTTCGTTCATCGCCGCAAAATCTCCCATATTCTGTAAGTAGACTGTTGCCTTCACCACATGTGCCAGCGTAAGCCCTGCTTCTGCAAGAACCGCCTGCACATTTCTCAGCGACTGTTCCGCCTGATTCGAAATATCCTCCCCTGCGAACGCTCCCGTTTCCGGATCTACCGGAAGCTGTCCCGACACATAGACAATCCCGTTTGCATCAATCCCCTGCGAATAAGGCCCTATTGCCGTCGGCGCGTTTTTGGTGGAAATTACCGTTTTCCCCATAATATCCTCTCCTTTTCTATTGGTATTTACAATAATAAAATTATCAATCAATAATTTTATTATCACTTATAACTAGATATTATAATATTTTTCTCATATTGTAAAGAATTTTATCACATCTTTTTTATAATTTTGTCCGACGGAAGCGGCGACGCCAAACTTGCAGATATTTCCTCTGCGTGATACAATAGTAATATTAAGCGTGACACACAAAAGCAAGGCAGGTAACTCCATATGACAGATCTCGAAGTCTTACAGACATACATCAATATCGTCCCTTTTTTAGCGCAGGTGTGCGGTCCCGGCAGCGAAATAGCCGTCCACGATGTGGCAGATCCGGAGCATTCGCTGGTCGCCATCCGCAACAACGTATCCGGCCGGGAAATCGGCAATCCCCTCACAGACTTCGCGAGAGACATTATTGACAAAGGTTCCTACATCAATGCGGATTACCTGACGAATTACACCGGACGAAATAAAAACGGAGAATTTCTCTCTTCTACTTACTTTATTAAAAATCAGGGACGTCTCATCGGCCTCTTATGTATCAATAAGGATATGAATGCCGTGCAGAACCTGAATAATGCGGTATCGAATCTTCTGGAATGGTTTAATCTGTCCCGATGCGAAGATACTGAATTTTCGGAAAGTCTCGACAAACCGATGTCCGGCCTGATGCGGGACCGCATTCAGGAAATCATTGCGGAGAGCGGCATTTCCCCCGCACGGATGTCCATTCACGAAAAGGTGCGCATTGTCCACCGGATGAGTGACGAAGGCATCCTCAATGTAAAGGGCTCTGTGCCAGAAATCGCCGCACAGCTCTTTGTATCCGTACCCACCGTTTACCGGTATCTGAATAAACGCGAACAATAAAATAAGGCCCGCCGTAAACAAATACGATGCGGACATGAGGAAATCGATGAAAAACGAAAAAACACAGCAGGAACAATACGAATATATGACAACAGCCCCGGTGGGGCCACTGATCCTCTCCATGGCAGTGCCGAGTATGGTCACGACACTTGTCACCAGCATTTACAATCTTGCGGATACGTTCTTCGTCGGAAAGATCGGAACCAGCGCGACCGCCGCAGTCGGCGTCGTCTTTTCCGTTATGATGGTACTGACCGCGCTTGGCTTCTGGGTCGGAACCGGCGGTTCCACGCTTATTTCCGCGCTCCTCGGCGCAAAAGAAAACAAACAGGCGGACACCATTTTCAGTACCGCCTTCTTTCTCTCTTTTGCGTTCGGAATCATTGTTGCCATCGTCGGACTGCTCGGCGGGGCGCCTCTGATGCGGCTGCTCGGCGCGACGGACACGATCGTCCCCTACGCGCTCGATTACAGCCGTTTTCTTCTGCCCGCGGCGCCCTTTGCGGCCAGCAGCCTGGCGCTGGGCCAGTGTCTGCGCGCGGAGGGCAAAAGCAAAGAGAGCATGACCGGTCAGGTAATCGGCGGCGTCCTGAACATGATTCTGGACCCCGTGTTTATTTTCGGTCTGCAGATGGGCGTCCGCGGAGCCGCGATTGCCACCGCATTAAGCCAGGTGATCGCGTGGGCTTTGATGATTCGCTATTACATACAGAAAACGACGCAGGTGCGTCTGTCCTTCCGAGATATCTCAAAAAACCCGGCCGATTACGTCCGCCTGTTTTCCGTCGGCTCTCCGAGTCTGTGCCGTCATGGCTGCAACATGATCACAAATGTTCTGTTAAATACGGTTTCCGGGAGATGGGGAGATGCGGCGATTGCCGCGATGAGTATCTGCGGCCGACTGATGTACCTGACCAATGCCGTGTCAATCGGAATGAATCAGGGCAGTCAGCCGGTGATCGGCTACGCGCACGGAATGAAGAATTATCCGCGCGTAAAAGAAGGGTTTTCCTATTCGGTTAAAGTCAGCACTGTCAGCATGTGTGCATTCGGTGCGGCAGGTTTTTTGCTGGCGCCCTATCTGATCGGGATCTTCCGCGATGATCCCGAGGTCATCCGCGTGGGCGCCACAGCGCTCCGGCTGATCTGTCTGGCACTGCCGTTTGGCAATTATATGCAGAGCGCAAACACACTGTTTCAGATCGTAAAAAAGCCGCTCTCAAGCAGTGTGCTGATTTTCAGCCGTCAGCTGATTTTCTATATCCCTGCGCTGCTCATCCTGCCGAACCTGTTCGGCCTGATCGGTATGCAGATGTCCGGCCCGGTTGCGGATGTGCTGGCGTTTGTTCTGGCCGTGCCGATGGTTTACCGGTATTTGAGGAAACTGCAGGAATAGGCGGCCGGCACATAGCGGCCAGAATTTTCCGGTTTTCTGCTGAGTCTCACCCCTGCATTACTTTCCTCTTATTTCCATCTGATATCTTTGATAATTCAGTATTCAACTGCAATTTAAGTCCGTCAATTATTACCATATTTGACGGTATCATAATGGCGCCATCTATCAGTTCTTCGGTCGTTCGAACAAGCACCGTAAAACTACAATTTTTTTTCTTTCCTGCACGGTCAAGTGACGCAACCGCATCATAAAAACTTTCACACGATTTTTGTATTTTTACTGCGACCGGAGCATCCAAATAGTATTTTTTCAAAAATCCATCTATCCCCTTATTTCTCTGTACCACATCACATTCTAATATATTTAATATTGCCAATTCTTCTTTCGTCTTAGTTCTGTATGCATCTTCTCCGACCTGTAATAATCGCGATACCGTCTTAGTCGGCATGTCCAATCTTTGACGACATAACTCAATCGCTTTATGACTTTTATCAATTCCTGTATAATTTCTATGTAACAATTTTGCAGCTACCAGTGTGGTTCCGCTTCCGCAAAACGGATCTAAAACAGAATCTCCCTCATCTGTACTTATTAAAATTATTTTTTCAAGTAATTCTATCGGTTTTTGAGTAGGATACCCGGTTCTTTCTTTTGCCTTTGGATTTAAAAAAGGAATTTCCCAGACATCAGACAACGGTACTCCCTTTTTTTCTTTCGCTAATACAATATTCCCCTTCTCATCATACTTATAACTTGCTTTTCCGACATTGTTCCGTACTCGCTCCTGAAGAATTTGATCTATATTTGTAGTCGGTGAGTACTCATTATATATTGTATTAAATTTAAAATCGTTTGTTTTCGAGTAAAAGAATATCGTCTGATGTCCGGGAAGCAATCCCTTCTTCGCATTAGACCATCTTTTATATGT
Source organism: Lachnospiraceae bacterium (assembly GCA_021770345.1). GTDB lineage: Bacteria > Bacillota > Clostridia > Lachnospirales > Lachnospiraceae > Roseburia. The sequence goes on from JAETRD010000008.1 coordinate 125,191, forward strand.
CCAAATAATCTCCCCTCTAAAATTATTCTCTCCAAAAATCTGGTCTAATATAATTCTCAAATAGTGCGAAGCCGAAGTATCACAATGCAGAAAAATACTTCCCGAATTTTTTAATACTCTTTTTACCTCTTGAATACGGTTTCTCATATATTCAAGATATTCTCCTCTGTTTTCCCAGACATCCGAAAATTCATATTCTGTTCCTTTAGAATCCCTCATATATTGATTTCTTTGAGAAAAAAAAGGAGGATCCAGATATATCATATCAATCGTATCATTCCCTATTTTCTTTAATCCATATAAACAATCATCACATATTAGCACTGCTCTTTCTCCCTGTCACTCGCAATGTATTCAAGTATTTCTAATAAATCAATCCCTGTAAACTCTTCTATGTATCCCCACGCTGCCTCTCCATAATAATACCGACCGCCTACTCCCTGATACAATGTTTTCAATGTTTCCTGTATACGTCTTGCCTGCACTCTTTGCGGGTAATAAAACATCACTCTGATTGGCATATATCCGTTCTCACTAATAACCTTTACTCTTGTATGTTCTTTTGTTATATGGTCCCCATCCGTTGTCGCATCTCTCCATTTTATTTCATGTGCCAAATTATCAACCAGACAATCAATTTCAAACGTTTTAGGCCGTGTACCCAATATATTTGGAATTTTCGCCTTAGAAGCATACGCATATTTGGACTTTATACACGACACCGCTGCTTCCTCTAAAAATGCTCCCGCATATTTATATAAAAATCGGCCTTTATTCTGGTACAGATCTATCAAGGCACCTTCCTCACTCGTCACTCCCAAAACCCTGTATAATAAATAATGTGAAATATCATCTGATTTCATTTCCTCAATCCTGAAATCGACCTGCTTTTTTAATTCTCCTGCATATTTATCCGCCAATTTCTTCACCTGATTATATATTTCAATATTCATGTATTCTTATATGATGTTTACAGAAGCAAAAACACCATGTTTCCTTTCTTTTTAGTTTGCATCGTGGTTCAATACAATTCAGATACTGTGGACTTATGATTTTTGATAATCGATGGTGGATATCACAGTATCAGACTTTATGAAAGGGAGGTACAACCTCATGATCTATGTAGGCATTGACATTGCCAAACTTAACCACTTTGCACCAGCCATATCTTCTAATGGCACTGAACTCATGAAGCCGTTCAAATTCACAAATGACAGCGATGGCTTCCAAATGCTGGATTCTCGTCTCTCTGAACTTTCTTATCTGGACGACAGCATCATCATCGGTCTTGAATCCACGACACACTACGGCGACAACCTTGTGAGATACCTTCATAGCTGGTCTCTCATTCGTTTTGCCAATGCCCAATTTTATTATATACTACAGCAACCATTAATACAAATTGATTTCTTATAACCCCTTTCGATTATCCCTAAATATCTTCTATTATGTGTTCTATTTTTTCAATTCTGTCTTCTGGAATCTGTATCATTTTTATCCTTTTTCCTTGTTCATCTGTAATGCTTATAAAAAAATATTTTCCTTGTTTCACTGGTTTAAATAATGTATCATAACATTCTTCATGAACTGTCAAGACTGTGTATTTTATATTTCTCTTTTTTTCTATTTCGACATTATATTTTCCTTGTTTAAAGACAATATAAAAAATGAAAAAATATACACACCAATTATATTTCTTTTGATATTTATTTATAAATATCAAAAGAAAAGCTACAAACATAATAAAACAAATAACAAATCCATAAAATATATTCTTTTTATATTTAGCAGACCCTCTCTCTGCCTTATATCTCACAATCCAAATTATACCTGCTATATAGAATATTATAATAATCAACCATGCAATCATATATTCTCTAAACAATACTCGCTGCCATGTTGACTTTCCAAATATAATAGCAAATACTATAGCGATAATGTTCAGTACTGTCATTCCAATCAATTCATACATAATCAAAATAAAACTACTCTCTGTATTGTAATATTTTTTCGTAATAATCTTTGTCTGTAAATAAGGAATAAATTTATATATAATAAAAGTTCCTACTACCGAGAAAATTGATAACCACACATCTAACATTCCCACAATATCTTTTATATCCATAATAAATCACCTGTAACCTTTCATCGATATGTTCTGTAAAGCGCTTCACCTTTCGAAAAAGACGGGCAAAAAGCAACCGCCTTTCGCCCGTCTTACACTTCATTCATCTTTGCAAGCTTTGCCGCCTCGGTCGTCAGCCGACCAGGCGGATTTACACTTCATTCATTTTTGCAAGCTTTGCCGCCTGGTCGAAAGCCGACCAGGCGGATTTACACTTCATTCATCTTTGCAAGCTTTGCCGCCTGGTCGGCTGCAATGCACGCGTCGATGATTTCCTGGATATCCCCGTTCATGATCTTGTCAAGCTTGTACAGCGTGAGATTGATCCTGTGGTCGGTCACGCGTCCCTGCGGGAAATTGTAGGTGCGGATTTTCTCCGAGCGGTCGCCCGTTCCCACCTGGCTCTTGCGCAGCTCCGCCTCCGCGTCATGCGCCTTCTGCTGCTCTAAGTCATACAGCTTTGTGCGCAGCAGCGCGAACGCCTTCGCGCGGTTCTGAATCTGCGATTTCTCGGTCTGGCTGTAGATCACGATCCCGGTCGGCATATGCGTTAAGCGCACCGCAGAGTCCGTGGTATTGACACACTGACCGCCCGCACCCGACGAACGGCAGACATCGATGCGGATATCCTTCTCGTCAATCTGCACGTCTACCTCCTCCGCCTCCGGCATCACGGCCACCGTGATAGTCGATGTGTGAATGCGCCCGCCGGACTCGGTCTCCGGCACCCGCTGCACCCGGTGCACGCCCGACTCGTATTTCATCACGGAATAGGCACCCGCACCGTTTAACAAAAACGTCACGCTCTTCATTCCGCCGATACCGGTCTCGTCCGCCTCCATGATCTCGGTCTTCCAGCGCTTCTCCTCCGCATAGTGCTGATACATGCGGTAAATTTCGGCCGCAAACAGCGCCGCCTCGTCGCCGCCCGCGCCCGCACGGATTTCCACGATCACATTCTTGTCGTCATTCGGGTCTTTCGGCAACAACAGGATCTTAAGCTCCGTCTCGAGCTCTTCCACGCGCTTTCTTGACTCGCCAAGTTCCTCCTTCGCGAGCTCCCGCATCTCCTCGTCGGATTCCTCCTCGAGCATTGCCAGAGAATCCTCGATGCTCTGTTTACACTGCTTATACTCTTTATATGCCTCGACAATCGGAGTCAGATCGCTCTGCTCTTTCATCAGCCTGCGGAAACGCTCCGGATTATTCGCCACGCCCGGCTCGCTCAGCTCGCTCATCAATTCCTCAAAACGGATTAACAAATCTTCCAACTTATCAAACATTACGCTCTCATTCCTTTCACAACCCTGTCATTCCCCGCCAAATCCCGGACCACCGCGACATCGGTAAAACCGGCCTCCCTGAGAATTGCACAAACCGCAGCCCCCTGGTCGAAACCGATCTCAAACAAAATCCGGCCACCCGGCACAAGATAGTCCGCGCATTCCGCCGCGATTCTCCGGTAAAAATACAACCCGTCCTCCTTGCCGTCTAACGCCTCCATCGGCTCGAAATCACGCACCTCCGGCATCAGACCCGCAATCACGTCCGTCGGAATGTAAGGGGGATTCGATACAATCACATCGTAAGTCCCCGACACATTGTCAAACAGATCGCTGCGCTCGAACAGCACCGGAACATCGTTCTGCTTCGCGTTTTCCTTGGCCACGTTAAGCGCCTGCTTGGAAATGTCCACCGCCACCCCCGTCACATCCGGCACATTGTGCAGAATCCCGACAATGATACACCCGGATCCGGTGCAGAGGTCCAGCACCCGCATGCCGGGCTTTACCGCCTTTATCGCTTCCTCCACGAGTGTCTCGGTGTCCTGCCTCGGTATCAGCACGCTCGAGTTGACCTTAAACCTTAAGCCCATAAACTCCGTCTCGCCCACAATATACTGCAGCGGGACATGCTCCGCCCTCTTCTTTAACGTAATCTCATACTCATGCACCTGCTCCTCCGGAACTTCGTCCTCCATGTGCAGATAGTAAAAACTCCGGAAATCAAGGTTTCCTTCCACCCTGCACACCATCTCAAGCAGCAGCCATGCGTCTGTCTTCGCATCCGCAATCCCGGCCCTGTTTAAAATTTTCTCGCCAACGGCGGTTGCCTCCCGATATGTCATCGCTTTTCTTATCCCTCTTGTCTGATTTCGGCCACATAGGAACGCCAGTCAAACACCGCCTCCACCGAAGCGATGCCAACCTCAATCATGGAATCATCCGGCTCCCTCGTGGTCAGATTCTGCAGCCATAGCCCAGGTCTGCTGAGCAGATTGATAACCGCATTGTCGCTGCGCCCCGCAATGCGGATAAACTCGTAGGAAACCCCTGCGATTACCGGAATCAGAACGATACGCAGCGCAAGCCGTCCCACCCCGTTATCCACACGGATGACCATAAAGAATAAAATGCTGATCAGCATCACAAACAGCAGAAAACTCGTCCCGCAGCGCTTGTGCTGTTTTGAGCTGCCTCTGACATTCTCCACAGTCAGATCCAGCCCGTGCTCAATGCAGTTGATGCACTTGTGCTCTGCCCCGTGATACATATAGACACGCCGGATATCCGGCATCAGTGAAATCCCCGCCACATATCCGATGAAAATCACAAGACGAACCACCCCTTCAAGCAAGGCAAGCAGCAGTTCTGATTCCACAAAACGCCCGAAAAACACCGAAATGCAGTACGGCAGTATCATGAAAATCCCCACTGCCATCACGACGGACAGCACAACCGTGCCGCCCATCGCGGCGTCCTCTTTTCTTTTCTCCCGCCGCTTTTGCCGCGCACGCTCCTCCTCGGAAAAAGGCGTATCCGCCTTCTCCTGTTCCGACATAGAAGCTCCGCCCTTTTCGCGCTCTTCGCTCTCCTCCTCAAAAAAGGAGGCCGAGTACATCAGCGAGCGGATCCCGAGTGCAAGTGACTCTATAAAACTGAACACCCCACGCAGAATCGGCATATTTCTCAATTTTTTATTGTGAATGATTCCCTGATAATCGGAAACCTCAACCGTAATCTCCTGATTCGGCATACGGACGGCAACGGCATATTTGTCCTGATTTTTCATCATAATGCCTTCCATGACTGCCTGTCCGCCAATTCCGGAATATTTCATTGCTTTTTCCTTTTTGTCAAAAAAGGTTGAGATTCTGCAACCTCAACCTTATCTGTAACCGTCATATTTTCAGCAACGGTGCACGCACCTGCTAGTGTAGCGACCTGTTCATATTTCGCTAAATGACTTGCCTGAATTTTCATCTGCGGCGTTGGCTTCACTCAACGATGCCACCGCATCGCCTCGTTCAGCCGCCTTGCAGACTGAAAATTCATCCTGCGTCATTTAACTGAAAATGAACAGGTCACTACACTAGTTGTTGTTCATACCATATTTCTTATTGAACTTGTCAATACGTCCGCGCGCCTGTGTCGCTTTCTGCTGGCCCGTATAGAACGGATGGCATTTGGAGCAGATCTCAACATGGATGTCCTCCTTCGTAGAACCCGTAACAAATGTATTCCCGCAGTTGCATGTAACAGTTGCCTGATGGTAATCCGGCTGAATTCCTTTTCTCATGATTTTCACCTCTTTATTTCTTATCGTTATCAGTTTCACACCTGTTCCAATCTCTTTATGCCCGTATACCCGATTCGTATATGGCACTTACCGCAAAAGATTGTCCCGAATAAACAGCGGTATTATCATAACATATCTGTTCATCAAACGCAAGATTATTTTAGACGATTTTTGTCTTTTTAATCATATTAATATATTCCTGATTATTTCTGGTGCGTGCGAACATATTTAAGATATTCTCCACCGCGTCGTCGGTGCGCATCCCGTTGATGGCCTTGCGCATGATGTCCACGGCCTCCTGCTCTTCCGGGGCAAGCAGCAGATCCTCGCGTCTGGTACCTGATTTTACGATGTCGATTGCCGGGAACACACGCTTCTCGGAGAGCTTTCTGTCGAGCACCAGCTCCATGTTGCCGGTTCCCTTAAACTCCTCAAACACCACGTCGTCCATCTTGCTTCCGGTGTCGACAAGCGCCGTGGCAAGCACCGTAAGGCTCCCGCCCTCCCGCATATTCCGGGCAGCACCGAAAAAGCGCTTCGGCATATGGAGCGCCGCCGGGTCAAGACCGCCGGAGAGCGTGCGTCCGCTCGGCGGAACCGTCAGGTTGTATGCCCGCGCCAGTCTCGTGATACTGTCCAGCAATATCATGACGTCCCTGCCGTGCTCAACCAGGCGCTTTGCGCGCTCGATCACCATCTCCGACACACGCTTGTGATGTTCCGGAAGCTCGTCAAAAGTGGAATAGATCACCTCGACATTTGCTCCCTCAATCGCTTCCTTGATATCCGTGACCTCCTCCGGGCGCTCGTCGATCAGCAAAATGATCAGATGCATATCGGGATTCGCCTTTGTGACCGATTTGGCAACCTCCTTTAACAGCGTTGTCTTTCCGGCTTTCGGCTGGGAAACGATCATCCCGCGCTGCCCCTTTCCGATCGGGGAGACCAGATCCACGATCCGCATCGCAACGCTGCAGCCCGGATATTCCAGACGAAGTCTGCGGTTCGGGAATATGGGCGTCAGATCCTCGAAACTTTTGCGCCGCTGCGCCACACCCGGGTGAAGTCCGTTGACCGATGTCACATACAGCAGCGCGGAAAACTTCTCCTGCTGTGTCTTCACTCTGGTATTGCCGCTGATGATATCACCGGTCTTCAGATTAAACTTGCGGATCTGCGAGGGGGATACATACACGTCGTTCTCCCCCGGCATATAGTTCTCGCAGCGGATAAACCCGTAGCCGTCCGGCATCACCTCGAGGATACCGTTTGCCGTGACTCCGCTGTCAAGCGCCGCAAACGTATCCTCCTGCGTTCCCGGTTCACGGCCGCCCTCTCTGCCTGCCCCCTCGCGCTCCGCGGTGTGGGAAGCGCCGCCGCTCTCTCTCGCACTGCCCTCTCTCGCACTGCTTTCCCGGTGATTCTCCGCCTGCGGCTGTGCCTCCGCGCGATTTTTTTTCTCTTTTGCCTGACGTTCATCCTCCGCCAGCATCAGTTCCACGAGATCGCTCTTTTTCATCCCTGAAATATTCTTAAGCCCCCTGGCCTTTGCCAAATCACGCAATACAACCGCCGACAAACTTTCATACTTTTCTCTCATTCACTGCTCCTATCCTGTTATCTGTACTTCTACATGACAGTAAACGTGTTTTCACGATTACCATACTCTGCTGCTCTGGGAATCCTGTCTGAAACGACAAAAGGAATTTATGATACTGACCATTATACACCACTTTTTTCCAAATAGGAAGTCCTAATTCTTGATTTGTCAAATCGATAATGCTATGATTGTTATACCTTATCAGACTACGGAGGCTATTTTATGGAAAACAAAAATCAAAGTACCGCCGAAAAGGCACTATATATGCACGAGCTCTGGAACGGCAAATTAGAAACCATCGCCAAATCAAAAGTAAATTCCAGGGAGGATTTGGCGATCGCCTACACACCCGGCGTCGCCGAGCCCTGCAAGGTAATCGCCGAAAACCGCGAGGCTGCCTACACCTACACGATGAAAGCCAACACCGTCGCCGTGATCTCGGACGGAAGCGCCGTGCTCGGCCTCGGAAATATCGGCGCCTACGCCGCCATGCCCGTCATGGAGGGAAAATGCGTCCTGTTTAAGGAATTCGGAAATGTCAACGCGGTTCCCATCTGCCTTGACACGCAGGACACCGAGGAGATCATCGCCACCGTCAAAAATATTGCCCCGGCTTACGGCGGCATCAATTTAGAAGACATCTCCGCTCCCCGCTGTTTTGAGATTGAGGAGCGCCTTAAGGAAATACTCGATATCCCGGTCTTCCACGACGACCAGCACGGCACTGCCATCGTGGTGCTCGCAGGCATCATCAACGCGCTCCGTGTGACCGGCAGGAAAAAGGAAGACTGCCGCGTTGTCGTAAACGGCGCAGGTTCGGCCGGCATCGCCATCACAAAGCTGCTGCTGACCTACGGTTTCCCGCACGTTACGATGTGCGACAGGGAGGGAATCATCGGAAAAGATTACCCGGGGTTAAACTGGATGCAGCAGAAAATGACCGGGGTTACCAATCTTGAGAATCAACACGGCACGTTGGCGGATGCGTTAAACGGCGCAGATATCTTTGTCGGCGTCTCCGCTCCGAATATCGTAACGCCGGAAATGGTCGCTTCGATGAACCGCGATTCCATCCTCTTTGCGATGGCAAATCCAGTGCCGGAGATCATGCCGGACGCGGCGAAAGCGGCCGGCGCCCGGATCGTCGGCACAGGACGCAGCGATTTCCCGAATCAGATCAACAATGTCGTGGCCTTCCCCGGAATCTTTAAGGGAGCCCTGGAAGGCCGCGCCGCGCAGATCACCGAGGAGATGAAGCTTGCGGCCGCGGAGGCGATTGCGGGTCTCGTCTCCGACGAGCAGCTCGCAGACGATTTTATCATGCCGGAGGCTTTTGACCCGAGAGTGGCCGAGGTCGTAAGTGAAGCCGTCAAATCCCATATCCGCCGCTGATTTTCTTATGATACAGGAACCGATTTTATGAGATACGAAAACTGCCCCGCCGCTTCCGACGATTCGGAAGCGGTTTTCTGGGGAGATAAACGCTACTATTCCCTCGACTGCTATCTGAAACGAACTTTCGGCGAGAAGGTCTACCGCCTGTCCCTAAACGGCGGCATGACCTGTCCGAACCGGGACGGCACCATAGATACCCGCGGCTGCATCTTCTGCAGCGCCGGCGGCTCCGGCGACTTTGCGGCATCCCCCGCACTCCCCGTCCCCGCGCAGATTGAGGATGCCATACTGCGCATCCGTTCGAAATCAAACTGCCGGGCTTTCATCGCCTATTTCCAGGCTTACACAAACACCTACGCGCCCGTATCCTATCTCCGCCGGATTTTCACGGAGGCTATCTTGCATCCCGGAATCGTTGCACTCTCCGTCGCCACCCGGTGTGATTGTCTCTCCGACGAAGTTCTGGCGCTGCTTGCGGAATTGAACCAGAAAAAGCCCGTCTGGGTCGAGCTGGGATTACAGACGATACACGCGTCCTCACTCACCCTGATCCGCAGCGGGTTTTCTCTCGAACAATACGAAACGGCAGTCTCCTCGCTGCAGGAGCGCCGGATTCCCGTCATCACACACCTGATACTCGGCCTCCCCGGGGAGACAAAAGAGATGATGCGGCAGTCTGTTTCCTACCTCGCCAAAAATCCGGTGTCCGGTATCAAACTGCAGCTGCTGCACATATTAAAAGATACCGATCTGGACAGAATGTACACAGACGAGCCGTTCCCGCTTTTTACGCTGGAGGAATACTGCGATTTTGTCGCGGAATGTATCGCGCTGCTGCCGCCGGAAACGGTCATTCACCGGCTTACCGGGGACGGCCCGCGCGCACTGCTTTCGGCTCCTCTCTGGAGCACCGATAAAAAGCGCGTGCTCAACACGATCCAGAAGCGGCTGCAGGACAAAAATCTGTGGCAGGGAAAATTTTATACAGGAAGTGAGGCAAAACCATGGCAGAACCATTTACAATATACAAACTTACCATCTTGAATATGTTAGACAAAGTGGATTTTCCGCTTACGAACACACAGATTTCCGACTTTTTTTTAGAGCAGGAATACACCGACTATTTCCGCGTCCAGCAGGTGATAAACGATCTTTCCGACGCCAGCCTGATCCGCCCGGAGGCCACCCACGGCAACACGCGATATTATATCACCGCTGCCGGCAGGGAGACACTCGGCTTTTTCAGGGATAAGATCACCGACGCAATCGAGCGTGACATCACCGCTTATTTCGAGAAAAACAAGCTTGCGCTGCGCGCGGTCAATTCCATTGTCGCCGACTATTACAAGACGCCAAATCAGGATTACGCGGTGCGCTGCCAGTTTAAAGAACGCGGTATCAGCCTCATCGATCTGACGCTCACGGTAAAGAAAAAGGAGCAGGCCGAGGCCGTCTGCGACAACTGGAAAAAACAGAACGAGGACATCTACGCCTATCTGATGGATATCCTTATAAAATGATGCGAGGCAAAATCGCCATCTAAACTAATTTTGGCATTTTGCACAAAAACAGTTTTTAGAGTCAGTTTTTGACACTCTGCATCATAGAATAAAAGACAGAGCGGGCGTATCCGCGCCCGCACCAAAACGGAGGTAAAAATGACAAAACAGACGTTTAAACCCGGCAACATGCTCTACCCGCTCCCCGTGGTGATGGTGAGCTGCCTCTACCCAGGCACGGACGACCCCGCATGCACCAATCCCGCCTTACAGGGAAAACCCAACATTATCACCGTCGCCTGGGCGGGCACAGTCTGCACCAATCCGCCGATGCTCTCCATCTCCGTCCGCCCCGAGCGCTACTCCTATCACATCATCGAAAAATCCGGCGAATTTGTCGTGAATCTCACGACGGAAGCGCTTGTGCGCGCCACCGACTACTGCGGCGTCCGCTCCGGCAGGGATGTGGACAAATTTCGGGAAATGCACCTGACGCCGCTGCCGTCAAAAGAAATCGCGGCGCCCGGTATCGCCGAGAGCCCGGTCAATATCGAGTGCCGCGTGCACGAGATCACCCCGCTCGGCAGCCATTCGATGATACTCGCCGACGTGGTAAATGTCACCGTCGACGGCACCTACATGAGTGAGAGCGGTAAATTTGAATTAAATTCCACCGGGCTTATCGCTTACTCCCACGGAGAGTATTTCCTGCTCGGCAAAAAGCTTGGCAGTTTCGGTTACAGTGTGAAAAAAACCGACAGACAATAGAATCACGTTTATCGTCACAAAATTGCGGCGGGCAGGGCATTTTCCTGTCCGCCGCAATTTTATGCTTCCCGGATATTGACATTCGTATATCGCAGTGCTATACTCTATGCATCGAAGTTCGATACATCGCAATGCAGAGTGAGGTGATATCTATAGACAGTCATATCAGAAAAGTATATGTGCCGATGACAGAGACAGGTTTTTACATTTTGCTGTGTCTGCGAGAAGAAGCACACGGATACAGTATCGTAAAAAAAACGGAGCAATTAACTCATGGGGAAATAAAGATCAGTCCGGGAACCCTGTACGGAAGCCTGTCTAAAATGGAAAAGGACGGTCTCATCCGATATGTCCGGGAAGAAGAAAAGCGCAAAATCTATCGCATTACAGCGCTTGGGACACAGGTGCTTGAGCTGGAAATGAAGCGAATAGAACGTTTATATCAGAATATGAGGGAGGCAACCTGACATGAAAAATACCAAAACCGAAATCCGATTTTTTTCTATTCCGGCGTGGAAAAAGGAAGAAACTTATCTCAGGGAGCAGCACAAAGCCGGCTGGGAATTTGTTCTGGTCAGCGGTCTGTGTCTCTATCATTTCAAACGGTGTGAGCCAAAGGACGTCGTCTATCAGTTAGACTACAATCCGGACAGCACCGCAAACCAGCGCGAATACCTGCAGATGTTCCGCGATTGCGGATGGGAATACCTGCAGAATTATGTCGGTTACAGTTATTTCCGCAAAGCCGCGTCCGAAATGGACGGAACGGAGGAGGAAATCTTCTGCGACGACGCGTCCCGGCTGGACATGTTAAAACGCGTTTTTGTGGGACGTATGATTCCGCTGCTGGCCCTCTTCCTTACGGTTATTATTCCGCAGATATCCTTGCAGATTCATACGCCAGAACATCCCGTTATGCTCGGATTTTTCTGCGTGATGTTTGTGCTGTATCTGGCAATGTTTATTTTATTTGCTATTCCGTTCCTGAACTATTACAAGTCGGTACACAGGAAATGACAAAAGAAGCGGACAAACTTGAAAGGAGGGGATTTCCCTCCTTTCACACAATTCACATGCTTACTCCACCCGAACCAGCCGGATCGCCATGTATTCCCTTCCCGGCAGTTCGACTTTCGTGTAACCGCTGTGTACCCCTGTATCCGTGATCGTCATATTCCAGGTGTCAATGACTTCAATCCGGAATTTCTCGTCTTCCCCGAACTCAAATTCCCGGTAGGACGGTCTGCCGAAGCTGTAATAATGCAGCTCGTAATCGCAGTACACAACCGGATCGAAAAACGGCCGCGTCCTGGCTACTTCGGTCTGATAAGGGACGCCCACAACCTCGTCAAACATTCTCGGAACCTGTTTTAAAAATTTCCCCGGCGTCTCCTCCATGATCTTCTTTAAAAATGCAAGGCGCGGCTCTGCAGTTCCGTGCAGTACGCCGCCGTGCGACCACCAGATCACATCATTTTCGTTCCTGTAGGTCTCCCCGTGGCCAGCATAACCGCCGCGGACGAATGCCTCCCAAAACCTGCGGGTCAGTTCTTCGCCCGAAATATTTCCCCAGCCCATAGACAGATTTCCCTCGTAGGCAATCTCATCCCAGACAACCGGCTTCTCGTACTCGTCCAGATAGTCCGCGGTGTATTCCACATGCTTATAAAAATCCTGCCGCTGCATGCTACAGTGCGTGATCCAATCCCTGTGATAATCGTAAAATCCCATACAGTTGTGAATTGAAATCAGATGTCCGTACGCATCCGCCTCCGTTACCGCCGCCGCAAGCTCCTCCCAGTCTTCAACCGTCTTCGTGGTGAGATCATACTCGTTTGCCATCGACCACCACACGTTGCGGAACGCACCGTAGCGGGCTGCCACATAGTTCAGATATAACTTTTCGCATTCCGTCGTCATATCGGAAAATCCCCACTTGTCATACGGGTGCAGCAGAATCAAATCCGCCTCGATTCCCATCTCACACAGCTGTATAATGCGCGCATCGAATTTCTGAAATGTCTTTACGTCGAACCGGAAACAGTCAAAATCCGTAATATCCAAAATCTCTTTCTCCGTGTGGAACGTCATCCGCAGATGACGTTTCAGGCGCTCCTCGTCCACACCGCGCCGCTCTCCCCTGACATACGGATACATCTGCGGTTCCGACTCGTTATACTGATAAAATTTCGGGAACAGACAGAATCGTATCTTATTGAAACAGGCTTTTTCCAGCGTTCGCAATGTCTGTTCCTGCAGTTCCTCTTTCTGGTAGACCCATGCGTAGCAGGTCGTTCCGAAGGAATAGTGCGCCGTTCCGTCGGCATATTCCAGATATCTTTTGTCTAAGACGCGGACCGGCCCGTGATTATTTCCGGTCGGCTCCGTCGCCTCAAACATGCCCTCGGTCTGCACATCGGAAAAGCTTCCGGATATCCGGTAGCGGTATGTTCCCGTATGGGACGGCATAAAGCGAACCCGGTATACGCCGTCGCCGTCATAAAAGCCCTTTACCTGCTTTTTCTCGCCCTCCCCCTCAAACTCCGCACGGATTTCATAATCCGTAAACGGATTTCCGTCGCTCTTTCCGTTTAATGCCAGCTCAAACAATCCCCATTTTTCTACCTTTTCCATGATTACCTCCATGCGCACACGCCTTTTTGTGCAAAGCCATATATGGCTCTCAAGTTTGTGCGTGTGCGCACAAACTTGGGATTGAAAATTTTAATTTTCAATTTTACCTCCAATCTTCTTCCCTTATCATATCCCCAAAATCCGCTGTCTGTCCATCCTTTTCACCGGCACTGCCTTCTTCTTTCAAAGCAGCTTTTTTACCGCCTGTGCCCATCTGTCACATACCTTCTTGCGGCTTTCCGCGTCCATTTCCGTCTGAATCTCGCGGTAATGCACGTTGGAAAACACCACCTCCCGCTTGAAGATACCGGCCGCAATTCCCGCCATATACGCCGCGCCGATAGCCGAAAGCTCCTCCTGCTCCGACACCAGAATCGCCGTTCCCGCGATATCGCTCTCAAACTGCATCAGATAAGAATTTCTCGTCGGCCCGCCGTCCGCCCGCAGCTGCGCAACCGGACTTCCCAGATCCGTTTCCATGGCCTTTACGACATCCCGCACCTGAAACGCGATACTCTCCACCGCGGCTTTCACAAGTTCCGCCTTTCCCGTCGTGCGCCGCATTCCGTAAAACATTGCCTGCGCCTCCGCCCTCCAGTATGGCGCTCCAAGTCCGGTAAAAGCGGGGATGAGAACCGTTTCGTCATCTTTGTTCGCCCATTCGAGAAGCGATGCAATCTCCGCGGGAGACGAGATCAGCTTCAAATCATCCTGCATCCAGGAAATCACGGCTCCTGCATAATTAATATTTCCCTCCAGAACATAACTGACTCTGCCGTCCATCCCCCACGCAAGAGAGGTCGCAAGCCCCGTTTCGCTCTTCACACAGCGGTCTCCGGTATTCATCATAATCGAAGCTCCCGTGCCGTAGGTCGCCTTTACCATCCCCGCAGCGTGACATCCCTGCCCGAACAGCGCCGCGTGGGAATCTCCGAGCACCGCGTGAATCGGGATTTTATGCGCAAGGTATCCGTCGAAATCGGTGCTCCCGAAATCCGCATTGCTGTCGCGTATCTCCGGCAGCATAGAGAGCGGAATGCCGAAAATCCTGCACAGTTCTTCGTCCCACGACAGCGTGTGAATGTTAAAAAGCTGTGTCCGCGACGCGTTCGAGACATCCGTCGCAAAATATGCGCCCCCGGTCAGCCTGTAGATCAGCCAGCTGTCTATCGTGCCAAGACAGCAGTCGCTCTGACAAACGCCGTCCCGGGATACATCACCCACGCAGATGCCGCCCCGCGATACATCGTCCCTGCAGATGCCGCCGCTTCCGTCCGCCGCAGCGCCCGCTGCAGAGACAACCGTATGTTCCAGAAGCCAGCGCATCTTTGCCGCCGGGAAATACGCGGACAGCGGAAGTCCCGTTTTTTCGCGGACTGAATCCCTGCTGTCATACAGACGTTTTACAATCTGCTCCGCGCGGCTGCACTGCCACACGACGGCGTTTGTCACCGGCCTGCCGTCCCTCGTCCACATCGCGGTCGTCTCACGCTGATTGCTGATGCCGACCGTCACGATATCATCCTTGTCTATCTTTGATTTTATTACCAGTTCCCGAAAAACCGTAAGCGTATTCTGATAGATTTCTTCGGGATCGTGCGAAACCCACCCCCGCTCATCGACCAGCTGACGGTGTTTTTTATCGGTGCGGCAGAGCAGCCTGCCGGTCTCGTCAAACAAAACCGCTTTGGTCCCCTGGGTACTCTGATCGATGCCAACCACATATTTCATCTGCTTCCTCCACATACCTGTACACGCTGTTTCCCGTTATTCCTGTCCCTCTCGTTCTGCCGCGCCGTCTTTTGCAAGCGCTTCTCGCACCGTCGCCGCAACTCCCTCTTCGTCCAGCCCGTAATACCGGAACACCTCCGTGTTTGTGCCCGCAATCAGATGGCAATCCGGCAGGGAAAGGTTGATGACCCGCCTTGGACAGTACTCCCCCGCAATCTGGGAAACGATGCTCCCGAGTCCGCCGTACGGAGAATGCTCCTCGAGCGTCACCAGAAGTTTCGCGCCCCCCGCCGCCTTTAAGATTGCCTCCTTATCCACCGGCTTCACGCAGTACATATCAATGACGCCGATGCTGTATCCCTCCTTCTCAAGCAGTCGCCGCGCGCGCACGGCGGCCGGAACCATCTCCCCGCAGGCGATAAGGACCGCGTCGCATCCCTCCGCGATCACATTCGCCCGATTCAGCCGAAACAATATATTTTCGTCGTAGACATCCTCCGTCGGCAGCCGGCTGACGCGCACATAAGCCGGCTTTTCGTCCTTTAGCAATTCTTCCACCAGACATTTTGTCTGGAAGCGGTCGCTCGGAAGATAGACGCGCATCCCCGGGAGGGCCGCCATCGCCGCGATATCCTGGCAGGAATGATGGGTCATGCCAAGCGCTCCGTAGCTGATTCCGCCGCTGATTCCCACTAACGTCACATTCGTCTGTGAGTATGCGACGTCCACCTTTGCCTGCTCATAGCTCCTCGTGGACAAAAAGCTGGCCGGCGATGCCGCAAATACTTTCTTGCCGCATGCCGCAAGCCCCGCGGATACCGTCACCAGATTCTGTTCCGCGATGCCTAGCTCCACGAACTGTGCGGGATAGCTTTCGGCAAACGGAGTCATCGAGGCGGAACCTCTCGAATCGGAGCATACGACTACGATATCCTTATCCGTCTCCGCCGCTTTACACAGCGTATCGCAGATTACCTGGCGGTTTGTTATCTGATTCATCTTAACACCTCCTCAATCTCCTTTGCCGCGCGGCGATACTGCTCCTCCGTGATCACACCGTGATGCCAGCCCGCCTGATGCTCCATAAAGGAAACGCCCTTTCCCTTTACGGTGTGCGCGATGACTGCGCTCGGCATTCCCTTGCACGCAGCCGCTTTCTCATATGCTGCGGCAAGCTGCCCGCAGTCGTTTCCGTCCGACACCTCAATCACATTCCATCCGAATTCCTCAAATTTTCTTCCCAGATCCGCGCTGTTCATCACCTGCGCCGTCGTCCCGCTGATTTGCAGTCCGTTTACATCGACGGTCGCGCAGAGATTGTCCAGCTTGTAGTGTCCTGCCGCCATCATGCCCTCGTAATTCGAGCCCTCCGCCATCTCCCCGTCTCCGAGCACCACATAGGTGCGGTAACTCCTGTGATCCATTTTTGCCGCCAGCGCCATGCCGACGCCGAGCGCAAGCCCGTGCCCCAGCGAACCCGAATTGATCTCAATCCCGGGAACCTCGGTATTCGGATGCCCGATATACTTCGAGCCGAATGCGCTGAATGTATCGATCGCCTCCTGTTTGTCAAAGAAACCCTTTTCCCCCAGCACGATGTAAAGCGCATCCACGCAGTGTCCCTTGCTCAGCAGAAAACGGTCCCGGTTTTCATCAGTCCAGTTGTCGGGCCCGACATTCATGACCCCAAAATACAGGGTTGTCATGATATCGATGACACTCAAGTCCCCTCCCACATGTCCGGCTTTGGAGCGGTAGACCTCCTCGATGATATCGCGGCGCAACTCATATGCTTTTTTTGTCAGTGCATCCATTCCATGCTCCTTTCTTGGCGTGTGAATTTGGGCGTAAGCACAAATTCACGGATTGAAAATTTTAATTTTCAATCTTCACCCCTTATAAACGCTTTTATCTCTTCCTCATTGTTGTCGTACAGATCCGGCGTCACCCCGATATATTTGCACGCCTCGTAGAGCACCGGAACCACGTCCCTGTGAATTCCCACACAGTGATGGATATAAGGTCCCTCGACGAGTTTGGCTTCCAGACGTTTCAGGTTCTCAACCTCCACCCAGACATACGTCCCCTTTGTGTAAGGTCCCTCGACCCCTTTTGCCCGGCCGAGCAGCAGGGAATATTCGCCGTTATCGCCGTCAAAACGACAGAGCGTCATCTCGCCGTGCCTTGCTTCTGCCTCCACCGCTCCCGGATAGTCAAAGGCGAGCGGATATCCGATGGTCGGCCTGTGCGATGCGCACGAAATCGGCCACGGCCCGCAGTGCTGCAGCAGCTCCCCGTTTTCATTGTCCGGGTGGCGCACGGTCCAGTCCGCAAAGAAACTGCGCGCCTCTCCCATGCCCGCCGCCTCACAGAGAACGGCCGTCACCGCCCCGTGAATATCGGTCTCGCAGACAACCGGAAAACCTTCCTCATTCAGCAGGCTGTTCGCCGCGCACGGCATAATTCCGATCTCCGACTGCAGTGCGTTCCAGCACTGAATTGCGGCCGCATTACAGCCGTATCTGTCCGCCAACGCGCGCACGGCAACCTTTAACGCCGCGATATTGGTAAGCTCCTCCTCCCCGACCGCGATATCAAAGTTCTCTCTGCAATACGCGATTACCTCCGCCGTCTTCGTCCCATCCCGCTTTGCCTGTTCCATCTCGGCCACAAGCTCCGGAAGCGGAACCGGGGCGAGCTGGATATTATACTTTTCGAGCAATTCTCCCTCGTTGCACATCGTCGACCAGAAATCGTACGGCCTCGGCCCGATCTGCAGTATCCTTGTTTTCCGAAATGCCTTTACCACGTTGCACACCGCAAGAAAATTCCGGATGCCGCGCGCAAATTCCGCATCTTCCAGTCTGCAGTTGCACAGATAAGTAAACGGCACCCGAAATCTCCGCAGCACCTTCCCGGTTGCAAAGAGTCCGCACTGGCTGTCCCGCAGGCGAATCCCGTTCTCGTCCGGCCGCTCGTCTCTCGGCCCCCAGAGCAGAACCGGTACCCCCATCTCCTTTGCCAGGCGCGCCACCTCATACTCGGTTCCGAAGTTGGTATGCGGGAAAAACAACCCGTCAACCCGCTCCTGCTTAAATTTCTCCGCAATCCGGATGCGGTCTGCCTCGTCATGCAGCAGGCCGTCCTCCGCGATATCGTCGATATCCACAAAAGAAACCCCGAGCTCCTCCAACTTTCTTCGCGTCAGATCCGCATATTTTACCGCATCCGGTGCGGAAAAAATGCTTCGCCTTGTCGGCGCGTACCCCAATGTAATCTGATCCATGCTTTTCCTCCTTCTCTCTGTAAACCGCCGGCTTCACCCGTGCGCCGGTTTGTGCATCTCTTTTCTGCTTTTATTATCTGATTCCGCAAACTTAATTTCAATAAATTATTAAGTTCAGTTCCCGGATCTATTGACTTAATTTACTAAATTTGCTATTCTGAATCTGCAATTATTGACACAGAAAAGAGGATTTGTCATGGCAGTCACCGCAAAAGAACTCGCAAAAACGCTCGGTCTGTCCGAAGCCGCCGTCTCCATGGCGTTAAACGGGAAGCCCGGCGTCAGCACTGCGACACGAAAAAAAGTCATAGACGCCGCAAAGGCAAACGGCTATGACTTCACAAGACGAAACGTTCCGGCAGAACCTGCCGTCTCCAACGGAACGATTTATTTTATCATCTACAAAAAAAACGGAGCCATCGTCGCCGATACTCCGTTTTTCTCACAGCTGTCAGAGGGAATTGAGTCCGGCTGCAAAGCTGCCGGATATCACATGAATATCTCTTATCTGTATGAGGGGGATTCGATTGATTTTGAATTGTCCGAAATCATACGGTTTGGCTGTAAAGGGATCCTCTTACTGGGTACGGAGATGACAGAGGCGGAATTTTCTCCTTTCGCCTCCCTGCGGATTCCCGTTGTGGTTTTAGACACCTGTTTTGAAAACTTAAGCGCGGACTATGTCCAGATTGACAATGTCCAGGGTTCCTATCTGGCCACCTGCCATCTGATTCGTCACTGCCGGAATCCCCACACCGGGCAGACGGCGCAGCCGGGTTATCTGAAATCCTCCTGCACCATCCAGAACTTTCTCGAGCGTGCGGACGGCTTCTACAAGGCAATCCGGCGGAACGGGATGTCCACCTCCAAGTCTCTTGTACATGTGCTCTCCCCTTCCGTGGAGGGCGCTTACGCCGATATGAAAGAGCTGCTCTCACAGGGAGAGCAGCCCGCCAGATGCTATTTTGCCGACAATGACTTAATCGCCGCCGGAGCGCTTCGCGCCTTCTTAGAGGCCGGATTCCGGGTTCCGGAGGATGTCGCCGTCGTCGGATTTGACGATATGCCGCTGTGCGTCTATGTGGAGCCGGCTCTGACCACGGTACATGTTCCCAAGCAGTACATGGGCCGGATGGCTGCACGGCGACTCGCGGAAATTATTTCTTCGGAGACAAATGAACCGGTAAAGATTCAGATTGAAACCTCCCTTGTAATCCGCAAATCGGTATAGCGGCTTCTCTGGTTTTCCGCTATTTCATAAATGCGCTTTCCATAAGTTCGGCTTTTGCGACGCCGACGGCGCGCTCCACGCTGCCCGGCTCAAACGGACTCGAAAGTCCCGCGTGCGCGAGCGTCTCAAGATAGCTCATGCTGCCGCCGCACTTGCAGAGCTTTAAGTAATCCTCCCACGCGCGCTCGTGATCTTCTTTTTCTTTCTTCTTAAACTCCATCGCGCCCATCGTTGTCAGCGTGTAGTTGATATAATAGAACGGATAGAGGAAAATATGCAGCTTGTGGTACCAGTATCCGCCGCGGTCGAAGAAATCGTCCGCCTCGTACTTTCTCCACGGCATATATTTCTCCTCAAGTTTCTTCCATTCAAGCGTGCGTTCCTTCGGCGTCAGCTCCGGCCTGCCGTAGCAGATATGCTGAAATTCATCGACCGCCACGCCGAACGGCACAAACGTGAGTGCCTCCTGCAAATGTGCAAAACGGAATTTATCCGCCTGTTCCCCAAAAAAACGCTCCGCATACGGATAGGCGAACTGCTCCATCGACATCGAGTGAATTTCCGCGATATCCGTGGACTCGCTGTAATAGTCCATAATCGGCTGATGGCGCATCGCCATATAACCCGCAAACGCGTGTCCGAGCTCATGTGTCAGCACCTGCATGTCAAAAATCGTCTGATTGAAGCAGGAGAATACGAATGGCGCTTTATACCGCGACAGGCTGGTCATATACCCCGTCGAAGCCTTTCCCGGTTTATTTTTCAGATCCATCAGCTCGTGCTCGATCATAAAGTCGATAAACGCTCCCGTCTCCGGACTGATCTCATGATACATCTTCCGCGCTTCCGCAACCATGAAGTCGTCATCCCCCGCCGGAACCGCATTGCCGTCGGGATAAATGCGCTTCTCGTCATAGCAGAACAGTTTGTCCACCCCAAGCCGTTTCGCCTGCGCCTCATAGAGCTTTTCACAGAGCGGCACGAGCACTGTCTTCACCTGCTCCCGGAACGACTCTACCTCCTTCTGCCCGTAATCGGTGCGTCCCTGCTGCATATAGCCCACCGGGATAAAATTCTCATAGCCAAGATTCCGCCCCATCTCGTTGCGGATTTTAATCAGCTCGTCCCAGATTTCCTCCAGGCGCGTCTCGTGGCTGTGATAGAAATCAGAATACGCCTGCACGGCGGCCTTTCGCACTTCCCTCTCCTCATGCTCGAAATATTTCTGCACCCCGTAGAGGTTTAACGTCTTTCCGTCAAACGGGATCTCCGCCGTCGCCATGATTTTCTGGTATTCGTTTGTCAGCTTTGCCTCCCGCTGCATCAGCGGGATATTCGCCTCGCAGAAGGTCTTCTTCTGCAGGTCCTTCTTCACGAAATACTGCTTTCCATACTCCCGCTCGAAATCAGCGCGGAACGGGCTTTCCGCCAGCGCCTCGTCCACCGCGAGCATCTGCGGCATGATCGTCGGAAACATATCGTTGATATACGCATCCTCTTTCTCGTAAAATTCGTCCGTGGTATCCAGCGTATGGCGAATCGATGCGATCGTACACTCCGTCTCGAAGTCTTTGCTCCGCTCTTCCATCTCTGCCATCACTTTTTTGACTTCTTCGTACGAAGCGGCTTTTTCAATCCGCTCCTTCGCCTGCACGGCAAGAGCCGCGATTCCCTCGAAATCCGGCCTCCTGTACTCTAATTCAGAAAATTTAAAATCCTCCATAAAAACACTGCCCTCGCGCCGGTATCCGTCCGCCGCGTTCCTTTCTCCGTTTTCCGGTATTTTATATGTTTCTTACAGTCTATCCAATCCCTTCCGGGCTGTCAAGCTCCGTGCCTGACGGCTGCGCTTCCCGAGGCGTCGGTTTCTCCGGTCCCTCCTGGAATTTCTCCGGCGCGGTTTCCTGCTGCACATTCTGCGGCGTCTTCCCTGGCTCCTCCGGGGATTGTCCGGACACGGTTTCCTGCTGCGCTTCCCGCGATGTCTCCGATTTTATCTCCGGCGCATCCTCCGCCGGTTTCGTCGCCCGCGGCTTTGTCTTCTCCGGCTCTGCGGGCGGTTCTGTTTTCACCGGAGATTCCTCCGTGTCCTCCGCCGGCTCTCCCGCCGCGGAATACGGCTGTGCGTCATCTTTTTCCCGCTTCCAGACGGCCGTCCAGCGCTCCTTCCACCGCTCCTTTTTCTCCCTGCGCGCCGCTTTTCGCTCTTTTTTCTTCTCCTGCTTTGCGTACGCCTTTTCTTTCAGCCAGACTTCTTTCGCTGCCGCGCGCTCCATCTCTTTGAGGTAGCCGTCGGCTTTTCTTCTGCTGCGGCGGTCCTCACGGTATGGGTCATATAAGAAATACGAAACCGCTCCGAGTACCAGTATCAGCACTCCCGCCGCCGTGAAATACGGCAGCAGTATACCGTACTCCTCAAATCCGAGCTCATAGCAGACAAATATCACCATCATAGCCGGGAACAGCAACAGATACAATACTTTTATCAGGCCGTCCAAAATCGGGTGCTGTTTCTTTCCATTTGACAGCAGCGTGCCCTCAATCGCGGTAAAGAACGCCATAAAAATACAGATTTCCGATCCGAAACCGTGCAGCGCTCCGCACAGCACAATCATCATCAGCGACAGAAAAAACAGTGCAAAGGCCGCCCCCTGCTGCCATGACCGCCTTGCCTCCGTCATTCCCATCAGTTTGTCCTCGCTGATTCCGTGCATCCGGTATACCTGCGCCTGAATCCGCCGCTCAAACGCCTCGTTGTAAGCCTGTTCCTCCTTTGTATTCTTAAGATTCTCCTCCACCGAGGCAATCATCCGGTCAATATAGATCTGCTGCTGCCGGATTCTCCTGCCCCGCTGTCTCTCAAGCTCGTTTTGCTGCTCGGCTTCTTCCTGCAGCTTTAACACCCTGCCGATGCGGGGATTTTTTACTTCAATGTCTTCCTCTTTCGGCATATCCTCGATAACGACTTTTTCGCTCTCTATAATCTGCGTACCGCTCCCGTTTTCATCTGACATATGGCTTCCTCCTCCGTATTTTCCTTAAAACAGATGCTCTCACATTTTTGGAAGAATATGGATTAAATTATACCAAATATATCTTCATAATACAATGTTTAAGCGCCATCGGACACATTCGCCCTGCTTTCTCAATTTTTATGCGAATCCGTCTCCAGACTATAAAGCTGTCGTTGTTCTCTGACAACAAGAACGGCAGAAAATATCAACGCCAATGCATCGCTGACCGGCTGGGCAACAAAAATGCCGTTAATCCCCCCAAAGCACAGGAAAAATATAGATAAATGGTATCGGAATAAAACCTGCCTTAAAAAGGTAATCACTATGCCCTGCAACTCCGATATCCAGCATTTCTTCGGAAGCACCAAAGGACAAAAGAATTGCTTCCGGAAAGAACATGACGATGAGCCAGATCATACAGGTAATGCCGACGGAAAAAGCAGAAGCCTGATACAGGGCTGCCATAACCCTCCTGTAATTTTTTGCGCCAAAATTATTGCCGACAATCGGCTGTATGCCCTGACTGATACCGCTTGCGGGCATGATCACAAATGTCATTATACTTGCAACAACGGCATACACACTGATTGCCGTATCTCCGCCATATTTTCCTAATTGACTGTTATAAACAAGGCTGATCATCCCCATTGCCATTTGTGCAATCCAAAAAGCAAAACCGCAGAATATAATTTTCCCGGAGAAACCAAAATCAAAAGAAAATGTTTCTCTTTGTCAAGGGCAATATTTGTTACGGCACCGATACCCGTGACACACATGCCCCAAACAGGCTTTCCGGAAACGCGCACAAAATCGCAAAAAACCTGTGTATGTCCCTGAAACAGACAGCCCATTGCAACTATTTTATAATATTCAAACGCATATTCATATGCCGTTTCTGTCACTCCAAATACCCTGAGAATCGGATTAAAGAAATTTCTTTGAAAATAGCTTGCTGTCACACCAAAAATGCGTAAGCTGTCACTTACAAGATAAGTTCTCCCAACCGTTTCATTAGACTCCCGGAATCTCTAAGCCTTTATTCATCTGGCTTCTGAGATTCCTTTTTTATTTTTTCTCCACCTATTTTCAAAAAGTACCTGACATATGCTCCTAAAAATGCGGCGCTTATTTTTTGTACAATAGGCAGCCTCGAAAACCGGTCTGCTACGATTTCCTGTTCTTTACAGTGTGTTTTCATCTTTAATATCGCTTTCACCAATTTAGTGATTTAATTACAATGGTGAAACTTCAAAATGTCAGCTCAAGTGAATCATCATTTATGGATTCCAAAAGCTGTCATAAACAAAATCCCCATGGATACTTGATTCATTAACAAATCCTTGCCCCATGCCCAACAAGTATATTTCTCAGATACTCAGAAATTTCAGTTCCGGAGAAATCACAGCCGGTAAGTATGATTCCCGGTAGCCATGAAAACTTTTTCATTATTTTTCCGTCTTCAGGATTGACCTTAATAAGCTTATCATCGCTCGTTGAGCAATAGGCATTTCCATGAGCGCCCATAGCCGTATGATATAAGTTCAAACATTCATCGTCCTGTCCACACGGCGTAAACATGTATTTTTGTTCAAATTTCCCATCTCCGTTCTTACAGTAAACACATACTTCCATATAATCTTTCAGAATTGTAAGATACATATGATTGTTCTGCTCAACAAAGGCGGATTCCCCTATGATATTCCGAACATATCTCCCATAATCTTCTACATAAAAGAAAACCCTTGTACTTTCCTCTGGTATCGCTTCAAAGGAAGAATATTTTTGTCTTAACACCAGTGAAGGATTGAGAAATATCCCACGTGCAGTACCAATATCTTTTTCTTTAACAGGGTCTTTGACAAAAAACTCAATATCCATATCTCCGTCTCTATCCAAAAGTATATATTTAGACTCTTTTTCTGTAACGTACAAAACAGGCGCCGTTCCGATTTGCTCATAGTCACCCTCAGAGTTTGGAGCGAAAACGTAATATAACGGCATACGGCAGATAAATACCCACTGGAGCAGGAGATATACCATACCATCTTTTACATGAAAATCAAAAAAAGTCTCGCCCGCACGCGCATGCCAGATTTCTTTCTGTTGTCCACTGTCCATATCCAGTACAATCATTTTTTTGTCAAATGCTATATACAGCATATGATTTTCTTCCAATACTGCCCGGTATTTCAGCTGGCTCTTAAATGTCACTTTAATTCTTTCCCTTTTCCCGGATATGGGATCATATAGCAGAATCTGTTCATAATCCGGACAATGCAGCACAATGAAAAATTGATTGGACTGTTCAAGATAAGTACAGATATCTACGTCCGATTCTGGGTCCACATCATAAAAAGTTGATAAAAGACTGTCAGACGCTTCATCAATTGTAAGAATACAGTTATTGTCATATTCTACCAGAATATGTCCGCTGGTATCGGCATGGATTTTCCTGATATCCAGTCTGACTGTTGGAAACACATTTTCTAAAATAGAATCCGTTTCCAGATTCCACTCATGAATCCTACCGTTTTCATCTATGACATATACATTATGGTCAGCCATTTGAATTGCCTTACACTGTTTCAGCAACAGATTTCGATGGAGCGACGCTTTCTTTTGGTCAATATCATATAATTTGATTGCATCATCCCAATAGATGCTGACCTTATTGCCTTCAATATCAAGAAACTCTCCCCGTTCCGGTATTATTTCTTCAGACAATTCATCCAAAACAACCGTTTCCCCATTCTCCAGATTAAGGATAATCAATTGTTTGCCCGAATATATCATACATTTGGTCTGGCAGCCATCAAAAGCACTCATTGGTTCGTTTGCCGGTGTATCGAATGCCCGACAAGTTTCATATTGATAGATTTTCTGTAACCTGTCACACTCCATATCAAGACGAAGAAATTCCCATTCACTGGGGTGATATGCTTTTTTCGTAACAATTTCTTCCGATAACTTTATATGAAGAATAATCTGGTTTTCCCGAGGCATAGCAACATGACAGATACGCCCAAGCCCCGTGTAGACATAGCTGTAACGCATATTCCCGTCAACAGCAGAAAATAAGCGGACAGTATCCCCGCCCCATACACCGCAGATGTATGTACCGAATGGAGAAAACCGCATATCGTCAATGACGCGTTCCTCCTTTTCTCCTGTCAATAGCAGTTCTCCTTCTTCTCCCCGTGCATATTCAATGTAGGTTCTTCTTCCATCTTCCGTATCATCATAAAAGCGCGTAAGAAAAGTCTGTACAGAACCTGCCACAATCTTTTTATCAGGATCATACCCTTCCTGTGCGATGGCGCTGTCCACAATAAAAGAAGAAAGCATCCTGTGTGTACCCCTGTCCCACAGGCAGACCTGATCATCATCCCCCAGTGTCAGAATCCGGTCTGGATTGCTTTGCGGAATTATAAAATCAGTATATGTTCCAATATGCCCTTCAAAAAGAAATGTCCGGTCTGTGATTTTACAGTTCCGAAAGGAAGCCGCAAGGCAGGAATCACCTGTTCCTGCGGAGCAGATTGTTTCATAAAAACGGCACTGTCTCAAATCAAGACCATCGAAATTTTCACCGGCAACTGTTTTTCTTACTCTCTTTATAATCTCAACGATATTGCTTATCAGATATTGCGGGTCAATTGGGGAGTACCTGTATAAATCCAAAAGCTGGCGAAGCATTGTCTGTTCCGGAACGGTAGCAGCCGGGATATGCCAGTGGTTTTCCGTATCCAGAACAGGTATGTTTCTATGCTTGTAGTGATTCAAAACAGGCTCCTTTATCAGCTCAATAATTGATATTCGCTTTTCTCGCCTGACTGCACA
This sequence comes from Lachnospiraceae bacterium, assembly GCA_021770345.1. GTDB lineage: Bacteria > Bacillota > Clostridia > Lachnospirales > Lachnospiraceae > Roseburia. Next base: position 151,893 of record JAETRD010000008.1, read on the forward strand.
AATCGCGGGTAGCCAAAACGTATCTCTTTCCGTCCTTGATAAAATGTGTCCCGCACTGCCGAAACTCAAAATGTACTTTACGGGCGATACATTGCTCTCGTATGGAAAGTACCCATGCATAGTCAAGTGGTCTGGCGTTTCTATCCGATTCGCCGCCGACCACAACCAACTCAACATCATCAAGATAGGCGGTAATGTCTATTTCCTCAATCAATGGCTGGCAGATAATATTTTTATGTCTGATTGGAAGTTCATTGAAAATGGAAAGCCTGTAATCAGCCCTGTCCTGATTTTCTACCGTACAGCCAACTGACACATTATCGTATCCATCATTCCAGTCCTCCGGGACGCAATTCATAAACCGGTCAATGCGCTTTGTCAGAAACAAAAAGTGCAGGTCAGAACGCTCCCGTATCATCTGCCAGCATTCCAAACGCCATGCATCAGCCTCCTCAATCAGAAAATCCGTAGAAAAGCAAAGATATACAGTTTGCCCCGGTTTGATTTTGTAATCTCCCGATTTATTTTTAGCGACAGGTGCATAAAAATTGTCTGTTTTAACAATATTGTCTGTATCCATCCCACGCCTCAAATCACCTTTATGAATATAACAGTATTTACACCCCTCGCTATGTTTGTGGCAGCCACGCCACGGATTCCACATTGCCATAGTTACAACCTTTCATCAGTAAATCGGGGAAAATAATCCCTATTTATATTTGACAGTCCTGAACTTATGTTCTATCCAAAAAGTCGCCTCCAATGTATGGAAATGAATAAATCTTATCTTAGGATCATCAATCCCTTTTGGAAAAAAACTTTTATCATCCTCATTCCATAACTCCTGCATTTCGTTTCTGTCCGTTATGATCCCGACTTCTCCCACCAGCGTTAAAGAATCGCCCCCTTGCTGGAAACAGATACTTGATTTTTCGTTGGTTTCAAAATGTTTCGCCTTCCCCTGCTTTTCACTTCTTTTGGAAGTCACAAAATAAATATCCCGGAACCCCTTATCGCTCAACTTATTCACGCAGCATACTCTTGGATAGCCTTTCTCATTCACAGATGAAACAAACATGATACTGCATTTTTGCACTAATTCATCTGCTTTTTTTTCGATTTCCTTAATTGTAGACCGTCAAATTCCCATCCACTCATTTTCCCCTTATCCGTCAAATAAATATATCAGACGGATAAGTTAATCTGATGCTTTCTACGTCAGATTATTTTATTTATGGATGTTTT
>JAETRD010000035.1 GCA_021770345.1 Lachnospiraceae bacterium
CGCTGATCGAGGTGAAGGAAATGAACGTGAGGAGCGAGGAGGACATCCGCAAAATCTCACAGCAGCTTTACCGGCAGCTCCAGCAGGGGCGGCGGGCAAACGGATATTCGTAGGAAAGGGGGCAGGCAGATGGGATTTTCCTTTGACGGCGTCACATCAAAAAGCATGGGGATTGCAAGCCGCATGACAACGGAGAACCGGGTGCCGGAACTGAAAAACCGCACCATTTCCATGGCGGGCAGGGACGGCCTCATTGACCTGGGCGCGTCCCTTTCCGAGCGGGTGATAGAAATATCCTGCTTCATCCCTCCAAAACGGACGGCGGCGGAGCTGCTCCAGTGCAAGGATGAAATCGTAAGCTGGTTAAGCCCGGACAAAGGTGTGTGCGAACTGAAGCTGGACACGGAGCCGGGGCGGGTTTATTACGCAAGGCTCCAGGAGGGCGTCACCTTTGAGCGGGTGGTGCGGCTTGCGGCGACCTTCGACCTCGCTTTTTTCTGCCCTGACCCCTTCGGCTACGCTGCGGAGGATGAGGTCTTTACCATCACGGAAGCAGGGAGCCACACGGTAAGGCGGACAAAGGGGAATATTTATTCCAATCCCATGTACCGGCTGAAAGGCGTCCTGGCATCCGGGGCGGGAAGGCATATCAGCATTTCTACAAACGGGGCGGAGCTGAAAATAGCAAACGCCACGCTTTCGGAAGGGGAAACACTGGTAATTGATACAGCGAAAATGACGGCATGGGTGGAGGACGCGGAGGGGAACACGCTCCGCAATGCCCTGCCGTATATCGGCGAGCTGAATTTCCCCACGCTTGAAGCGGGGCTGAACACGGTGGAAGTGGACTATGGCGCTTCAATGAGAACGCCCCGGATGCGGACACGATGCTTATCGATTCCTCCGGTAGGGGCAGGAAGATGTTTGTTTCCGGCTGGTCGGGTACGAGCGCCGGCTTCCGGGGCGGGCAGAAGGGGCGGCATTTCCGCATGAACATCACAAACCCTGCCTCGGAGAAAACCTATCTGAAGGTGACGAATGACGGCTCCATCTTCCAGAGCCTTGGGGAGCGGATCATTGTGGGCGGCTGGATGAACCCCACCACCTATTCCGTGGGCAACACTTACACACCAATCTTCAATACCAGGCAGGGGCCGGGGCAGCCGATTTTCTACCTTTCCCTTATCCGCGGAAAGCCGAGGATCATGCTTTACAATTCCTCCGGCTCCCTGATACTGGATGAGTCGGTGACGCCGCCTTTTTCCTTTGTGAACAACGGGTGGTACTTTATTGCCTGTGAGATAGAGCCGGATAATAAAAAGGCGCAGTATGTCATAGGTGTCCGGGAAAGCGGGGCGGTGTGGATTTCTGCGGCCCTGTCCTTTACGGGGGAGCTGAACCGCTCCTGCACGGCAGACCTCATCATGGGGATGCACGCCAATTCCTACTGGTATGCGGGAGGCTTTGACGACTGGTTTTTAGACTGCGATTCGCAGCTTACGGCGGAGGATCTGGCGGATTATTTCCGTGCCACAATTTTTGCCAACGGCGGCGATACTGCGGGACCGGTGGATGCCCTCTCTATTTCGGATGGCGTGACGCTGCGGAAGGGGAGTAACGGCACCTATCCGGAAAGCGGAGTGCTTTATACACGAGCCGTGGAATACGGCCTTTCCGGTGCTGGAAAAATATCTGTCTCAAGCGAGTGCGTACCCGGCGTGACGGACATTCCCCTTGTGGAGACCTCCACGAGCAGCGACCTTATTAGCTGGAGCGATTGGGCGGCGGTGGGCGCGGACGGGAAGATGCCGTCCCCTGCCCGCACCTATATCCGTTTCCGGGTGACGCTCACGACAGCGGATACAGCAAGGACACCGAAGCTGACGGACATCCAGATTTATGACATACCGAAGTCCCCTTATGAGAAGATCGGCTATGCCCGCCCGGTGGTGCTGGACCCAAACGGCGCATGGGAGGCGGTGCTGGAAAACGCCTACGGCATCATCGTGACGGGCGAAGTTAACGGCGAGGATACGCTGAATTTCAAGATACCCTTTGCCGACGCCAAGCGGAAGTATATCGACAACGAGAAGAAAATCCAGATCGTGGATGACATATACATCATCCGCACGGTCACGGACAGCAAGGACGCCTCCGGCAACGCCGTGACGGAGGTGTACGCCGAGGCGGAGTTTTACAACCTTGCCTATTCCGTCCGGAAGGAGGAGAAAGCCTTTGACGCAGAAAAGGCGGATGCGGCCATGGCCTACGCCCTTTCCGGCACGGAATGGAAGGTCGGGACGGTCACGGTCACGACTAAACGCACATGGACCTCCACGGAGAAGAACGCGCTCTCCATCCTCCGCAACGTGGCGGATTTACATGGAGGGGATTTAGTCTTTGACTGCCCGAACCGGCTGGTGCATCTGCTTACCTTAAACGGGAAGGACAGTGGCGCGCTGTTCATGTACGGGAAGAACATGAAGGACATTGAGCGGACGGTGGACACCACGGGGCTTGTCACGAGGCTTTATGCCATTGGTGCGGACGGCATGACCTTTGCCAGCATCAACGGCGGCAAACCTTATGTGGAGGATTTCACCTATTCGAAAGAAGTCCGTGTTTCCACCCTGGACTGCTCCGCATTCACGAACCCCTACCAGATGCTTGAATTTACCCGCATGAGGCTTGCGGATTACTGCAGGCCGACTGTCTCCTATGTGCTGAACGCCATGGATTTGTCTGTGCTGACGGGGTATGAGCATGAGGCGTGGGAGCTTGGGGACTATGTGCGGGTGGAGGATAAGGACCTGGGGCTTTCGGTCACCACGAGAATCGTCCGCAGGGAATACAACCTGCAGGAGCCGTGGAACACGGTGTTGGAGCTTTCCACGGTGCTTAAGAACCTGGGCAGCTCCACGAGCAAGTGGGACAATGCCGCCGATTCGCTGGAGGGTGTGAGCGTGGTATCCAGCGAGGACATCGCAGAGCTTGTGCCGTTCAACCTCCTTAGAAATTCCCGCGCCGATGACGGGCTTGCCTATTGGGTATCCTCTGGCTTCGAGGCGGACGGGGAAAACGGGGCGAGCGGCACGGCATCTTTCAAAGCAGAGGGCGTGGCGGGCATGACCAAAAGCCTGTCGCAGACGGTGTACCCTGCCAACCGTGACAGCTATACGATTTCGGCGCAGATTGCATCCGAGAACCTTAAGAAACTGAGCGGGAATTCGCAGGTCGGCATTGAGATCGTGCTGGAATACGAGGACGGCAGTACGGAGTCAAGGTTTATCGACCTGTATTGATGGGAGGTCAGCATGGCATATTTTTCAAGGACAATAGCGAAAATCACTCCGGAAAACTTCTCAGCCGAAAGACTGAAATCCGTCACCGTCCGCGTCTGTATTACAGACTGCACGGGGGATTTCTACATCACGGATATCCTCCTGCAGGGCGGGCCGGTGGCAATGGGATGGGTGGGGCATCCCTCGGAACTGAGGTGGACGCTGGATGGCTGAGTTTGTCCGGCTTGCGGAAGTGGTCAATAAGAAAAAGGATATGCGCATCGTGAGCGTGACGGTAATCCCCACCATTGCCGACTGCTCCGGGCGAATATGGTTTACCGACCTCCAACTGCAGGAAGGGCCGGGGCTTGCGGGATATGCCCCGTACACGGAAACCTGCCTGCAGAAGCTCCGGGAGGATGGCGGGATAAAAGCTCCCGTGTGGTTCAACGGCGTGGTGCGCTCAGCGGAGACGGTCATCCTTTTCAACATGGGGAAGACATCTGCGCCGCTGGACATCCACATCTACCCCAAATCCGATATGGCGGCGGGGACGGTGCGGCTTGCCCAGGGCGTGGGCGGCCAGAGGGTGTCTTTTCCCGATGCTGTGGAAGCGGAGGATGATATCGCGCTGCTTGCCAGCACAAGGGAATGCACGAAGAACGGGGTTTCGGAGAAAAAGGAAGGATTCTACCAGTACAGCGCCGCATGGGATTCCAAACATAAGGTGGTGCTGGAAAGCGGGAAAACAGCGAGACTGTTATTTACGATGCAGGAAATGCAGGATGGGGGTGATGTATTGTGAAGGGTGATTGTAAAATTTATATTTTTATATTATAATTTCAGACATGGGAAGTAAACACAAGAAAAATTTTGAGGTGATTTAATTGCAGCAGAGATGTCAAATTTATATCTCTTCATCATACATGGACTTGATAGAAGAACGCAAGATTGTAATAGAATCAGTTTTGCATTTAGGGCAATTCCCTATGGGGGCAGAATTCTTAAAAGCAACAAATGTCAAACAATTCGATGCGATCAGTAAATGTATTAAAGAATCGGATTGCGTTATACTTGTAGTCGGAGAAAAGTACGGTTCCATTTATCCTGATGAGGGTGTCAGTTATACAGAAGCTGAATACAATTATGCTTTGACAAATGGCATACCAGTTTTAGTTTTTATAAAAAATATTGCTACAAATGATGTTTCAGACAATTTAAAGAAATTTAGAGAAAAGTTGTTAACCAATACAACAGTATCTTTTTGGAATGATGAAGCAGAATTAGATGCGAGGGTGTCCAGTGCATTAGCAAAGTTTTTGTTAGATTATTCTCAAGATAACAAATTCAATGGAAACAATATCGTTATCGGAAATGGTTCCAATGTAAAAATCAATACGTATGATGACGAAGAAGACATTGACTCATATAAGGAGAATTTAAAGAATTCTTTAGGCATATATACGGCAAAAGAAAATAATGATATTCTTGGGTTGATGATTAATAATTTGGGAGAGATAAAACAATTTTATAAATTAACAAAAAGTCAAGCTGAAAATGCATACAAATTAGCAAAGAATTCAAGTATTGCAGGTATTGTATTAATTGCGGTAGCGGTTTTAATCGCTTTGATATTTAATAATAACCAGATTGCTGTGGCCACAACAATAGGTGGAGTAATTGTGGAAGTTTTGGCAGGAACATCTTTGTTTGTTTATCAAAAAACATTAAAACAGCTAAATTACTATTATGCTTCTTTGCATAATAATGAGAGATTCTTATCCATTATTAACATTGTTGGAAAAACAAATATAAAAGATGAGTTGTATCAAAAAATTGTTGAAAGTGAGCTTGAGAATTTAAAGCATTACGAAATTAGAAATGAAAAATCAGAATAAAAAATATTGAAAAAGCGTCTGAACCCCAGGCGCTTTTTTGCTGCCCATTTTAAGGAGGGACTGCTAATGGATACACTGAAAGGCAAGCAGATCATGGTTTGGACGTTCATGGGCAACACGAGGATGTATCAGGCGCTCCGGGACTACGGCGACCGCATCAGCCAGATCGGGCTTTTTTCCTTCAAGGTCAGGGCGACCGGGGAAATCTACGAGAGCGGCGTTTCCATTGCGGAAGGCTCCATCATGCGGACGTATATCAAAAAGTGGCCGCACATCAAGTGGCTGCTGACCGTGGCGAATGACGGAACGAACAGCATCTTCAAGGCACTGCGGGAGAACACGGGCGGGGCGCAGGATGTGTTCCTCTCGGAGCTTGTGCGGATCATGGAAAAGTACCCGTGGTGTGACGGCGTGGACATCGACCTGGAGAAAGGGGACGATTATTCTACGGCGGCAAAATCCACGGCCATGTTCCGCAATATCTACAATACCGTGAAATCCTATAATCCGGCAAAGCTGATGAACATCTGCCTGCCGGGGATGGACAGCATCAACGGCTCTGTGGGCGGGGAGAACTGGTGCGTCTACGGTGACCTGAACAATTACTGCGACACGGCCTCCATCATGAGTTACGGCATGGCATGGGCGGGCAGTGCGCCGGGGCCGGTGTCCCCGCGTTCCTGGCTGGAGGGCATCTACAATTATGCCGTGAAGGTCATGAACCCGGATAAAGTGTTCCTGGGGATGCCCGCCTACGGGTGGAACTGGCGGATACACGACACGCCAAAGAACATGGGAGTCACCTACCGGGGGACTTCCAACACCTATTATGCTGCACAGCTATGGATGACGGGAGGATATAATTTCACGGACGACAAGCCTCCGCAGCCCTTCATCCCCATCGTGGCCTATTGGGACGACTACGACAAGGTGCCGTGGGCGCTCCCCCATGTGTACGACTACATGGAGGGGCGGGATGCGGTTTCCTATGAATACCCGCTGCTTTCCGGCACATACAACCGCAGGCATTACCTTACCGCCTACGGCAAGGAGCAGAAGAC
>JAETRD010000092.1 GCA_021770345.1 Lachnospiraceae bacterium
ACCTCCTTTCTAAGGAAGTCGAGTAGGGGTTATTTCACTGTTGAGTTGTCAAGAGGATGATGACGTACTGAATGAGGAGGACGTTCGGCTGCACTAGATTCAAGCTTCGCCAGGAAGGCTCGCTTTCATCAAGTTGCATCGAACAGCTTTCGTACTAGGCTCGAAAGCACCTCGCCAAGTACTCAATGCTTCCGGTGGCGATGCGCTTAAGGGAAACACCCGTACCCATCCCGAACACGATGGTTAAGACTTAAGCGGCCGATGGTACTATGCTGGAGACGGCATGGGAGAGCAGGTGGCTGCCGGATTGGAAAAGGAAGCAAGGCATGTGCCTTTTCAATATAAAGCGGGCTTCTGCGGAAGCCGGTCCATGTCAGCGGGGAATCGCTGTTGTCATAGCTGGGATTACCAGCGATCAGAGCATCCGGGAGCCGGGGGTTCTGATGGCTGATAAAACAGCCGGGCGGGAAGAAGGCGGTAGGAAGGCCGTGTCTGAGCGCTCAACACTGTACCTTGAAAAGTTCACACAGAAAGATGATTTAAGATAAAGAAATGATCTTGACAAGACATCAAATGATCCGAAAGAAAAGCTGGAGGCCGCAAGGCGCCAGCGAAGCATGGGGGGAGGGGCAAATGCCCGACGATCCGCAGGTGTCTGAATGGGGAAACCCACATGAGGAACCCTCATGTATCCATGCGCCAACACATAACGCATGGAGGGGAACCCGGCGAACTGAAACATCTAAGTAGCCGGAGGAAGAGAAAGAAACATCGATTCCGCAAGTAGCGGCGAGCGAACGCGGAGGAGCCCAAACCGGGATGCGTGCATCCCGGGGTTAGGACCGCGGAACTGATCCGGCAAGCCTAGCAGAATGGCTTTGGGAAAGCCAGCCAGAGAGGGTGAAAGCCCCGTAGGCGAAAGGCAGGCCGGCAGGGCGGGATCCAGAGTACATCGAGACACGTGGAACCTTGATGGAAGAGGCGGGGACCACCCCGCAAGGCTAAACACTCCTTAGTGACCGATAGAGCAGAGTACTGTGAAGGAAAGGTGAAAAGAACCCCGGGAGGGGAGTGAAAGAGAGCCTGAAACCCTGTGCTTACAAGCTGTGGGACCGCCATATGTGCGGGACCGCGTACTTTTTGTAGAACGGTCCGGCGAGTTGCGCCGGCTGGCAAGGTTAAGCGCCCAAGGCGCGGAGCCGCAGGGAAACCAAGTCTGAAGAGGGCGTGAAGTCAGCCGGCGCAGACCCGAAACCGGGTGATCTATCCATGTCCAGGCTGAAGCTGCCGTAAGAGGCAGTGGAGGGCCGAACGCACATCCGTTGAAAAGGGTGGCGATGAGGCGTGGATAGGGGAG
>JAETRD010000009.1 GCA_021770345.1 Lachnospiraceae bacterium
TGGGTCTCAATCGTGATCGTGCCGCCTCTCTCGCCGGAGAAGGACATCCGCTTCGGGTGGCCTTTTCCGCCGTATGCGAAGACGGATTCGCCGGTGAGCTCGGTCGTGGTCACGTTGGCGAAGTCTAAGTTGAGAAAGGGTTTCTTTGTCGCGTAGTCCGCGAAGATTAAGTCGCAGACTTCTCTGTTTGCCATGTTTGTGTTTGTCATTGTTTCCTCCATTCTGCCGCTGCATGCGGCTCGCGTAATATAATTTGTTCCATCCAGAAAAATCTCAATTTGAAATCGTGGCCCCCGGGAAGCCTGATTTTATAAGGCTTCCCGGCGTTTTTTTGGAGGGGAGCAAATTCGACTCGTCCGAATTTGAGCTTAAAAAGACACGCCAAAAGCGGTACCGCCGGAATGGCAGTACCGCTTCTGGTAATAGAAATGAGGAGAAACTGATAAAACGAATCATACCCTCAACAGACAAAGGGATGTGTGCTCCTTTGCCCGCCGAGGGTATCGCGCCGTACTATCATCTGTTCCATCCAGAAAAATCTCAATTTGAAACCGTGATCCCCGGGAAGCCTGATTTTACAGGGGCTCCGGGAGATTTTCGGAAGAAGAGCAAATTCGACTGCCGCACAAATCACACAATGCCGCTACACCGTCACGCCTGCCGCTTCTCCTTTGGCAGAGGAATCAGCACCTTAATCTCAAACCAGTTGTCATTGGCCTGAATGCTGACCGCTCCTCCGTACTTATCCGCCGTATACCGCATACTTTTGATGCCGTAACCGTGAACCTTTTTATCCTTTTTTGTGGTGACAGGTGCGTTTCCACGATATTTCAGCTGGCCCTCGAAATAGTTCTCCACTTTAATCATCAGAAAATCCCGCTGCCTTGACACCGTCGTATGAATCAGTCGCTTTTCCCTGTCCGCAATCTTTTTTTCGCACTCGATCGCATTGTCCAGCGCATTTCCGAAAATGCTGCAGATATCCGTGGTATCCATAAAATCCACCAACGTCCCGTCCGCCACACAGGTAAACGTGATATCGCTCCGCGCGCACATCACGCTTTTGCTCGTCAGCACGGTGTCCAAAATCTTATTTCCGGTCTTATTCTGCAGTTCATATGTGCGGATATCCGCCTCCATCTTATCGAGAAACTCGCCTCGCTCCTCGGCATTTTCCATACTGCGGAGCACTGTAATCTGGTGTTTTAAATCATGATATTTATAATTGATCAGATCAATACTTTCCTTAGACTGGCGGTACTGCAGATACTGGTTCTGCAATACATTGTGTACCGCCTCAAGCTCCTCGCGCACACGAATCTCGCAGCACTGTACCATATGGGCGTAGAGCATCGCCACTCCCCCGAGATTGACAAGTGTCCGGATATTGACAATGTCAAACGCATACTGGCCGGAAAACGGCGTCTGTATACTCAGAAAACTCACATTGCCGATCGTAAAAACAGCGATGCCGATAATCAGCGCCGAAACACATTCCTGCCTGCGGATATGCATCCTGCCGTCTTTGGGCACATGCTTGTGCAGAAGTCCCCAGAGTGCAAACCAGATACCGCCGTATATCACAAGCAGAAATATCCATTCCGCCCATATCGGTACCGCGACATCCATCATCCATGAGAAACCGATAATCTGCCAGTGCAGTGACGCCATAAACTCCGCCACAACAAACGCCTGAATTCCGAAATAGACCGCATCCGCCCGTCTGATATCGCAGACACTGTATATGTACACATACATCAGCATCACCGCAAATGCCATACACGGAATCCAGAAAGCAAGCGGCACATCACCGGTCAGCACTAAAAATGCAATCTGCAATACAAGGGCTCCCGCCGAGATACCGATCATCTTCCCGCGCGAAAATCGATGCCGCAGAAGCAAGACAAACAGGAGGCACGATCCCCACTCAGCGATCGCCGTGTAATGCCTGGGAATCTCCGTCAGCAGCTGCTCCATTACTTCATCACCTCTCCCCAGTAATTCGTCAACGCCTCCATAAAATCTCTCCTGCGGGACCGGGAGAGAAGCAGCGCCTCCCCCTTCACCATCGCAGATCCGTCCTGCACACCGTCCACATGGGCCAGATTGATCAGATATCCCTTATTTCCGCGAAAGAAATTCATCTCACCGAGCTTCCCCTCGATATCCTTCATCGCACCGGGGGATTCATAATTGCCGGAGGCCGTGTGCACAATCAGATTGTGGCCCTGGCTTTCTATATAGAAGATATCCGTCACATCCACCCGGATCGCACCGCCCCTGATGCTCAGGGAAATCGCCTTCTTCTCACGCTTTTTCATCCGCGAGATCGCCCGGTTCAGCCTCTGTGAAAACGCAAAATATGACACCGGTTTGAGCACATAATCCAGCGCATCCACCGCATAACCGCGGATTGCATACTGCGCCATATTCGTGATAAAAATGATGACCACTTCCGTATCTACCTTGCGTATTTCCTCCGCCGCCGACATCCCGTCCATAAATTTCATCTGCACGTCCATCAGAATCATATCGAACTGTGCCTTGTACCTATTTACAATGGCATCCCCGTCCGAGAACAGCGTGATATCAAATGTCTCGCCGTTCTCCTGGCCATACTGCAGCAGGAAATCCGACAGCTGCTTTGCCTGCTGCACTTCATCTTCCACAATCGCTACTTTTATCATAGAGTCCTCATTTCATATACAATCTGCCCTTCTATAATAGTATATAGTATCTTCGCGTCCACCGCAAACGGAGTTCCTCTCACCAGCACAAAATCTCCGTCCTTGCCCTCCTCAATGCTTCCGACGCGCGCTTCGGCCCCGATATGTCCTGCCGCGTTAATCGTGATTGCCTGCAGAGCGTCAAACTCCTTCATCCCGTTGTAAATCGCTCTTCCCGCGCAGAGCGCCAGATACCGTTGCTCAATCACCGGCGAATCTGTGATGATGGAGACCCGGCAGCCCGCTTCTGCCAAAATACCGGGCGTGGAAAAACCTTTATTTTTCAGCTCGTACTTTGTGGCATGTCCGAAAGACGGCCCTACGGCCACCGGAAAACCCTCTTTCGCCAAATCGTCGGCAATCAGCGCTCCGTCCGTCGTGTGATCGAGACGCAGATCCAGATCAAACTCTTTTGCGATACGGATCGCCGTGTAGATATCGTCCGCGCGATGCACATGCGCTTTTAACGGTATCTCTTTTCGCACTACCGGAATCAGCGCTTCCAGCTTCGCATCGTAAGTCGGAAGTTCTTTTCGCTGTTCTTTCGTGAGCGCCCCGCGGTCCGCTCCCGCAACTCCTCCGGGGCATCCTGCCTCCTCACATTTTTCGGCGTAAAGCGACGCCTTAGTCAGCATCTCGCGGAGTTTCGCTGCGACGGACATACGGGAATAGACGCCTTTATCCTTATAGCAGTTCTTCGGGTTCTCACCGAATGCAATCTTCATCGCGGACTTTTCTTTCACAATCATATCGTCCACCCGCTTTCCCGCCGTCTTAATCACACAGAAAGTACCGCCGATGATATTCGAGCTTCCCGGACCGGTGGAGACACAGGTTACGCCGCCCTCCCTTGCGATGCGAAATGTCTCGTCCTGCGGGTTTATCGCGTCGATTGCGGACAGCTGCGGTGTGACGGGGTCCCCAAGCTCATTGAAATCCTGTCCCGGAAACCCCACCGCATAGCCGTCTAAGCCCAGATGGCAATGTGCTTCCACAAACCCCGGGTACACGTCGATACCCGCCGCATCAATCACCCTCGCCCCTTCCGGGATATCTTCCAACGCCGGTGTGATCCGCTTGATTTTTCCGTCCTCCACCAGTATATCCGCCGTAAAAGGTGTCTCCCGCACGGCATCGTGAACCGTCCCCTGTCTGATCAATAAATACTCTCCCATACGCAATTCTCCTTTCTGCCTGACCTCTTATTTTCAGACATAAAATCAGGCGACGCCGACCGCAGACTTCCACGGCCGCAATCCGCACTTTCTGTATATTCTGTCCATATCCTGCCGGGCATATCCCACCGGGTATATCCCGGTGCATATCCGCATCAACGTACTATTTCTGTCATTCCTTTTTATTATATATCATTTTCATGCGTGAAACACAAGAAAAAGAACCCGTATGTTTCATACACGGATTCCGTTTCCCACTTTATTTTTCTATATGCACCCTCAGCGGACAACATGCGTATGCACCCTTTGACCGCTAAGGGGACCTGTATCACCGCGCAAAATCCTGTGAAAATGCCCGGGATTTCCGGATGGCATCCCGCACTGGCAATATCATAGACGGCGTCACCGACAGCTCATCAATCCCCATTCTGATAAACGTCTCTGTCAGCGTCGTATCCGCGCCGAGTTCCCCGCAGATGCCGACCCAGCAATTCTCCTTATGTCCGTTTTCCACCACCATGCGGATCATGCGCAGGATTGCTTCGTGGTGGGAATCATAGATATTGTCAAGCTTTGGATTCTGTCTGTCAATCGCCAGCGTATACTGGGTCAGATCGTTTGTCCCGACGGAGAAAAAGTCCACTTCCCGCGCCAGCAGTTCGCTGATCATAACCGCGGCCGGCGTCTCTATCATGATACCGAGCTCACAGTCCCTGTAGAGAAATCCTTCCGCGTTAAGCTCCGCCTTTACCTCCGCGATAATTTCTTTAATCTGCCGCACTTCGCCGACCGAGATAATCATCGGAAACATAATCGAAATCGTCCCGTAATAGCTCGCCCGGTAAATCGCGCGCAGCTGTGTCTTAAATATATCCCTGCGCTCTAAGCAGATGCGGATTGCCCGATATCCCATCGCCGGGTTATCCTCCCGCGCCAGACCGAAATAATCCGCCTGCTTATCCGCTCCGATGTCAAGCGTCCGTATAATCACCTTTTTTCCGGCCATATTCTCGGCAACCGTCTTGTATGCGGCAAACTGAACCTCCTCGCCCGGGTAATCCTCTGCTTCCAGGTATAAAAATTCACTGCGGAACAGTCCGATTCCCCCGGCATCGTTGGCGAGTGCGCCCGCCGCATCGGAGACACTGCCGATATTAGCGTAAAGATTTATCTCCCGACCGTCCGACGTCACGTTTGCCTTGCCCTTAAGCTCCTGCAGCAGACGTCTTTTCTGCTCATCCGCTTCCTTTTTCGCGCGGTATTCGGACAGAGTTTTCTCGTCCGGTTCGATATATAACTTTCCCGTATAGCCGTCTACAATCCCCGTCTTCCCGTCCCAGTCCGGCCAGCCGTCCTCCGCAAACCTGTCTTCCTCCGCGGAAGTTTCATCTTGACGCTTCGACCCGCTTCCGAAAAAATCGACCCCGATCAGAGCCGGGATATTCATCGTCCGGGCCAGAATCGCGGTGTGGGAATTGGTCGATCCGCCCCGCGTGACAAACGACAATACCCGGGACTTGTCGAGCTGCACCGTCTCACTCGGCGCCAGGTCATCCGCCAGCAGAATCACCGGTTCCTCCCCGTCGATTCCACCCGACGCAGTTCCCTGCAAGACAGCGATCAAGCGGTTGGAGATATCCCGCACATCCGCCGCACGCTCCCGCATATAATCATCTTCCATCGCCGCGAACATCTGCGAAAAATTGTCTCCGGCGGTGGCTGCCGCAAACTCGGCATTGACGCCCTGCGTTCGGATCATATTGGTAATCGACTCTATGTAGTCCAGATCGTCAAGCATCATCTGATGCACCTCGAAAATCATCGCATTCACTTCGCCGACTTCCTTTAACGCCTTCTCATACAACGTCCCAAGCTGTTCCTTTGCCTGTTTCCTCGCTTTTTCAAACCGACGTATCTCCGCCTCGACATCACTGATCTTTTTTCGCTTTACCTGATCGTCCCGTTTGCGGTATAGCGCCAGTTTTCCGACTGCAATTCCGCCGAATACGCTTTTTCCCTGTAATATCATGACTGTTTCCCCCATGCTTTCCGTGGCGCGGCTCCCTGCAGCGCTTCTCTACAGATTTTCCTCCAAAAATTTCCTCAGGTGCTCCGCGGCTTCTGCCTCCTGCTCCCCGTTTGTCTTTACGGTGATCGTATCCCCGCATTTCGCACCGAGTCCCATCACGCCCAAAATGCGCTTTGCATCGACTTCTTTTCCGCCTTTTGCAATGTGAACCTCGCATGGGAAGGAGGCCGCCTCCTTCACGAACTGTCCCGCCGGTCTTGCATGAATCCCCTGTTTGTCAACGATTACATAATTAAATTCCGTCATAATTGCTCCTTTCCCGGCGCCGCTGCGGCGCCGTCCCCATTTATTGTTTATTCTGTTAATGCGTTCCTCTTTCCTTTATTTGGTTGACACGTTCTTTTTTAACACGCCAAGCAGCACACAGCTGACTGCGGAACCGACGAGCAGTGCCAGCAGATACAGAAGCGGATTTCCGATCGTGGGAACCACGAAAATCCCTCCGTGCGGCGCCATCAGCGTGCACCCAAACGCCATTGACAGCGCTCCCGCCACAGCCGAGCCGATAATGCAGGCCGGCAACACATGGAGCGGGTCCGATGCTGCGAACGGGATCGCTCCCTCGGTGATAAACGAAAGACCCATAATAAAGTTTGTCGGCCCCGATTTGCGCTCCTCCGCGGTAAACTTATTCTTAAACAGCATTGTTGCAAGTGCGATTGCAATCGGCGGCACCATCCCGCCAATCATCACCGCCGCCATAATGTTATAATTGCCGGCTGCAATCGACGCGGTCCCGAATACATAGGCCGCCTTGTTGAACGGGCCTCCCATATCGACGGCCATCATTCCGCCGAGCAGCGCTCCGAGCACGATTGCACTCGCGCCGTTCATCGCATTTAAACCGTTATTGATAAAGGTGTTCAGCGCTCCGATGGGCGGTTCTACCAGATAAATCATGATAACGCCTGTCAGTAAAATGCCAAACAGCGGATAGAGCAGCACCGGTTTCATCCCGTCCAGACTGTCCGGCAGCTTTTCAAGCAGCTTCTTTAGGAGTCTGACAATATAGCCCGCCAGAAAGCCCGCGGCAAGTGCTCCCAGGAAACCGGAGGTCCCGCCCGCCGCGATGGAACCGCCCACAAACCCGACTGCGAGCCCCGGCCTGTCTGCAATACTCATCGCGATAAACCCTGCCAGAATCGGAAGCATAAACCCAAATGCCGCACCGCCGATCGACTTAAACATTGCCGCCACCGGCGTGATCGTTCCAAAGTCGCCTCTCTGCTCGAGCGGCAATGAATTTAAGTCTACCGCGAAACCGTCAATCAGAAATGCGATCGCGATCAGGATTCCACCGCCCACGACGAACGGGAGCATGTGTGAGACGCCGTTCATCAGGTGTTTGTAAATCTGATGCCCGATACTGTCATCTCCTTCGCCGGAACGCTCCTCCGCGTCCCTGTGCCCCGCATGATATACCGTTGCCTTTCCCTGCATTGCCCTGTTCAAAAGTTCCTCCGCCTTGCTGATTCCATCGGCCACTTTGCATTGAATCAGAAGTTTTCCGTCAAAACGCTCCATCGGCACCTGGGTATCCGCCGCGACGATAATGCAGTCCGCCTCTTTGATCTCCGCCGCCGTGAGGACATTTTTCGCCCCGCCCGAACCTCTCGTCTCCACCTTGATGCGGCATCCGAGCTCCTTTGCCTTTTTCTCAAGGCTTTCCGCCGCCATATAGGTGTGTGCGATTCCGGTCGGACACCCGGTCACCGCGAGGATGTATGCGCCTGCTTTGGCGGGTGTCTGCGCCGGCTCTACGGCATTCTGTGCCGCGGCCTCTGCCGCATCCCTGTCAGCCTTCTCCGCGTCTTTTCCGGCTTCCGCCGTATCGATGACACGGATAAATTCCTCGATAGATTTCGCGCTCCGCAGCCCCGCCGTAAAATTCTCGTCCATCAGCAGCACCGACAGCTTACTCAAAACATCCAGGTGCACATTGTCCTCCGTATTCGGCGCGGCAATCAGAAAGATGAGGTCTACCTTTTCACCGTCAAGCGCATCGAAATCCACGCCGTCCTTTATCACCATCGCCGCAAGCCCCGGCGCCGCCACCGCGTCGGACTTACAGTGCGGTATGGCAATCCCCTCACCGATTCCCGTCGTTCCCTCTTCCTCTCTTTTATATACGCCCTGCCGGTAAGCCTCGATATCCGCGATTTTTCCGCTCTTTGCCATGAGCGCTACCATTGCGTCGAGTGTTTCTTTTTTGTTTCCCACGGCGCCGTTTAGCGCAATGCTCTCCGCCGCCAGCAATTCACTGATCCTCATCTCTGCCCTCCTGTTCCATCAACCGCATTACATCCTCTTTTACTGCCAGTTCCTCCGAAAACGCGGATGCGCTCCCGGTACACACACCCATTGCAAATGCCTTCCGGTAATCCTCCTGCTCGAGAAAACCCGCCAGAAAGCCCGCTACCATGGAGTCCCCTGCGCCAACCGAGTTTATCACCTCTCCTCTCGGTGCATCCGCCTGATACACGGCCTTATCCTCCGCCACGAGAACCGCACCGTCGCCCGCCATCGATACCAGCACATTTCTTGCACCCATCTCCTGTAATTTCCGTGCATATCGGATTACTTCTCCCTTTTCTGTTATCCTGACGCGGAATATCTCTCCAAGCTCATGATTGTTTGGTTTTATCAGAAACGGATGATATTGCAGCACATTTACCAGAAGATCTTTTGTCGCGTCGACTACAATTTTCAAATCCTTTGCCTGCAGATGCTTCATGATATCCATATAAATCGTCTGCGGCATCACATCCGGTATGCTCCCCGCCATGACCAGAATGTCACCGTCCCTTAACGCATCCAGCTGCGCGTACAGCCGCCCGATATCGTCTGCTCCAATCGCCGGTCCCTGGCCGTTGATCTCCGTCTCCTGCTCGGAGCGAAGCTTTACGTTAATGCGGGTCATTCCTTCCTTCACGGCGATAAAGTCCGCCCGGATTCCCTTATCCTCTAAGAGACTCTTTAGTTTATCCCCGGTAAAACCGGCCAGAAATCCGAGCGCCGTGCTGTCGTACCCCAGATTTTTAAGCACCATCGACACATTGATGCCCTTTCCTCCCGGATAAATCAGCTCTCCGCTCGTGCGGTTTACCACTCCGCAGGTAAACTGCGGTACCGTCACGATATAATCGAGCGACGGATTAAATGTCAGCGTATAAATCATATTGTTTCCTCCTGCACATTGATCACATTCGGGCAATCATGGAATAGCGCCTGTGCAAGCCCCGCCGTTATCACTGTCGCACGCTCAAACGGGGCAAATGTCACGCTTGAAATCTGATTCCATTTACTCCCGTCCGCAAGCACATAGCAGTCTCTGCAGTTTTCCATAGATCTGCGTTTTACCATGGCCTCCTTGGGCTCCGGTGTGGAAAACCCCTTTTGCCGGCTCACACCATTGGCGCCCCAAAAGCCCTTTGTGAAATTATATTTCGCGAGTGTCACGACCGCTTCCTCCCCCACGATCGCCTCGGTGACCGCCTTAAACTCTCCGCCCAGAATATAGACGGCACATCCCCGGTCTGCCAGTTTTTTTGCATGGGTAATTGCATTTGTCACAAATGTCACCTGTTTTTCCGTGATAAAATCAATCATGCACTCCGTCGTCGTCCCCGCATCGATATAGACGAAATCCCCCGGGACGATCAGTCCCGCCGCATACTGTGCAATCGCCAGCTTTGATGTCCTGTTCTGCTCCTTCCGATGCACGACCTCATCGTCCCTGGTACTGTATGCAGTGCTCTTTGAAATAGCGCCTCCGTGTACCTTTGTCAGCTGTCCGCCCGCATCCAGTGCCGTCAGATCTCTGCGAATCGTGGATTCCGATGTATCCAGCTCCGCCATCAACTGCTGTACTGTCACGCTTCCCAGTTTCTCCAATGCGGATAAAATCTTTGCATATCTCTCTTCTGTCAGCATATTATCACCTCCATTTTCGGTCATATTCAATCAAAATCGTTCATTCCTGATACTTGCATTATAAAACCACATTCGGTCAAAGTCAATCATATTCAGTCAAAAACAGTCACAAAAAAAGACCTGACTTTTTGGCTACTATTGCCAAAATCAGGTCTTTTCCGATTGTTCTCTATTCCCCTCTGCAAAAACGTTCGGCCGCTTCGCGGATTTCCTCCGCAGGGATCACCACCACCTCGGCATTTTTTGTCTTGTACCGCTTTACCATCTCCTCAAAGGGAAGCTTTGCCAGATAACAGCGCAACGCCATGAGAACCGCGCTGTGCGTAACTGCAAGGACATCTTGTGCCTCCCTGTCGAGAATCTCTGACAGAGCCGCAAAGGTCCGCTCCACAACCTCCTGATAGCTCTCGCCGCCGGGTGTATGCGTATAGCGCCGATGTTCATTCCAATAGGTGTACACTTCTCCATAGCTCTCCCGGATGATATCCCAGTTCAAGCCTTCCCATTCCCCCAGGTCCATTTCACGCAGGCCATCGCAGGGGACGCACGGAATCTGCAGCGCATCCGCCGCCAGCCTGGCCGTCTCTGCTGCCCGAAGCTGCGGCGACGTATACACCCTGACAAGGTGAAGCTTCCCGTCAAGCGTTTGCTGTCTCAGCTCTTTTGCAAGCCGGTGCGCCTGCTGCAGACCGTTTTCATTCAACGGAATATCCGTAGAACCCTGTATCTTTTTCCGTACATTCCACTCCGTCTCACCGTGCCGCACAAAATATAATTTCATCCTCTATCTCCCCGCTGCGTTTGCCGCCTGTCCGTGCATCTGAAAAGCTGACAGCCGCCTCCCGTACTCCGACGGAAAACACTGTCAGCTTTCCTTATATACACTATTTCGCAACATCAATCCGTGTCAGAGCCCTGCGCAGAGCATACTCGGCACGCTTTAAGTCCGTCGCTTCCGTTTTATTGGCAAGACGCTCCTCGGCACGCTGACGGGCAGCCTCCGCACGATTCTTGTCAATCTCTTCCGGCCACTCCGCAATCTCTGCCAGAAGCGTTACCTTATCCGGCAGAATCTCCGCAAAACCGGAATGAACCGCTGCAACAAGGTTCTCCTCGCCGTCCCTGTGAATCGTCACCATTCCGGGCGCGAGAACCGTGGTGAGCGGAATATGCTTTTTGTACACACCGATCTCACCGGCAGCCGTATTAAATTCGATCATGGTCGCCTCGCCCGTGTGAAAGACACGGTCCGGCGTGATAATCTCCACTTTAAAAATTCTGCTGTCGTCTGCCATAATGAACCTCCATCTTTCCGCTGTTACTTCTGGCTGTTGAACTTCTCGCGAACCTCGTCAATCGTTCCCGCATTCAAGAAGTAACTCTCCGGAATGTCATCATGCTTTCCTTCCAGAATCTCTTTAAATCCGCGAACTGTCTCCGCAATCGGAACATATTTTCCGTCCAGACCGGTAAACTGCGTCGCAACAAAAAACGGCTGAGATAAAAATCTCTGTACCTTTCTCGCGCGGTTTACGACAAGCTTATCGTCCTCGGACAGCTCATCCATACCGAGAATCGCAATGATATCCTGCAATTCTTTGTATCTCTGCAGAATTTCCTGAACACCGCGGGCCGTCTCAAAATGCTCCTGCCCCACGATACGCGGGTCTAAGATACGGGAGGTAGATCCCAGCGGGTCTACGGCCGGATAAATACCAAGCTCGGCGATCGAACGCTCCAGTACGGTCGTCGCGTCGAGATGCGCGAACGTCGTCGCCGGCGCCGGGTCCGTCAAATCGTCGGCCGGCACATACACGGCCTGCACGGATGTGATGGAACCGTTTTTCGTCGATGTAATGCGCTCCTGAAGCGCGCCCATCTCCGTCTGTAACGTCGGCTGATAACCAACGGCCGAAGGCATGCGTCCGAGCAGCGCGGACACCTCGGAACCTGCCTGCGTAAAACGGAAAATGTTGTCGATGAACAACAGCACGTCCTTTCCGCCCTTGTCACGGAAGTACTCCGCCATCGTAAGTCCGGTCAGTGCCACGCGCATACGCGCTCCGGGCGGCTCATTCATCTGCCCGAACACCATCGTCGTCTTATCGATAACGCCCGATTCTTTCATCTCGTAGTAGAGGTCATTTCCCTCACGGGTACGCTCCCCTACACCGGTAAATACGGAATACCCGCCGTGCTCCGTCGCGATATTGTGAATCAGCTCCTGAATCAGCACGGTCTTACCTACACCGGCGCCGCCGAACAGACCGATTTTACCACCCTTCTGATAAGGGCAGAGAAGGTCTACGACCTTGATACCGGTCTCTAACATTTCCTGGGAAGTCGCCTGCTCCTCGAAAGCCGGAGCCGGTCTGTGGATTGGCCAGCTTTCCACATCCTTCGGCGGATCGATCTCGTCAATCGGATTTCCCAGTACGTTGAACATACGTCCCAGCGTATTCTCACCTACAGGAACACTGATCGGGCCTCCTGTAGCGATCGCATCCATGCCGCGTACAAGTCCGTCGGTCGATCCCATCGCGATACATCTCACCGTATCATCACCCAGATGCTGGGATACCTCGACGACCAGCTCTTTCCCGTCCTTCATAGGAACACGGATGGCGTCGTTGATCTCCGGCAGGCTGCCCTCCGAATATTTGATATCCAGAACGGCGCCAATAATCTGGGTAATTTTACCCAAGCAATCTTGATTGCTTTTATTATTTGCCATCGCTTATTTCTCCTTGTCAATAATTTTGATAATCCTATCCTGTCTATGCAAAGCGCATATCTAGGAAATCGCAGATGCACCGGCGATAATCTCCGTCAATTCCTGTGTGATGGAGCCCTGACGTGCCCTGTTATATTTCAGTGTCAAATCACTGATCATTTCCTCTGCATTGCTGGTCGCAGAATCCATCGCCTGCATTCTCGCACCGTTTTCACTCGCGACCGCCTCCACAAGAGCTCCGTAAAAAAGGCTCGTCACATACTTGGGGATGATCGTATCGAGCGCTTCTTCCTCCCCCGGCTCATAGTTCATGAGCACGTTGGAACCCGCTGCCTTTTCAATCTCTTCCCCGTCGAGCTCAACCGGAAGCAATTTGATCAGAGTCGGTTCATGACTTACCGTATTCTTAAAGTGCGTGTAGGCAAGATAAATCTCACCGATCTCCCCTGCCGTATACGCCTCTAAAACTCTTCTGCAAAGTGCGGCGGCATCCTCATAGGACGGAGATTCGATAATCTGGGAACCGTCCGCCTTAATCTGATATCCTCTGCGCTCTAACGCCTCTTTTCCCTTGCTGCCGATCGCATAGACCTCCGTATTCCCTGCATTCAGATCATCCGAACCGGTCACAAGCTTTACGACGTTGGAATTGTAGCCCCCGGCAAGTCCGCGGTTCGACGTAATGACGACCACTGCCTTTTTCCCGGAATCCCTCCTGTTCAGATAGGGGTGATTGATTCCGCCGGATTTTGCCAGCATGGAGGCAACCGTCCGATACATATAGTTAAAGTACGGGTTCGTCTGCTCCGCTCTGTTTCTGGCTTTCTGCAATTTAACGGTAGAGACAAGCTTCATGGCTTTTGTGATCTGCTGCGTACTCTGTATACTGCCTTTTCGTCTTTTTATGTCCCGCATTGAGGCCATAATCTACGCACCGCCTTTCTACCGTTTTTATTTTTTGAAGGAGCGCTTGCACTCCTCGATTGCTGCGATCAGTTTCTTTTCCGTCTCGTCGGTGATTACCTTCTCGGTACGGATGCTCTCGGAAACCTCCGGGTATTTTGTATCCACAAGCTCAAACAGCGCTTTCTCAAACGGCAGAATCTCCGCAACCGGAATATCAATGAGATATTTCTTTGTCGCTGCGTAGATAATCATAACCTGTCTCTCAACCGGCATCGGCTGATACTGCGGCTGCTTTAACATCTCGCGGATGCGTTCGCCCTGTGCCAGCTTCTCGGTCGTGTCCGCATCAAGCTCGGAGCCGAACTGTGAAAACGCCGCCAGCTCGCGGTACTGCGCTAACTCGACACGAATCGGCGCAGCGATCTTCTTCATCGCCTTAATCTGTGCGGAACCTCCCACACGCGATACCGAAAGACCCGCGTTGATCGCCGGACGGAATCCGGAATTGAACATCTCCGTCTCCAGATAAATCTGGCCGTCGGTGATAGAAATCACGTTCGTCGGAATATAAGCCGACACGTCGCCCGCCTGCGTCTCGATAATCGGCAGTGCGGTCAGAGAGCCGCCGCCCAGCTTGTCGGAAAGTCTCGCCGCACGCTCGAGCAGTCTCGAGTGCAGGTAGAATACGTCTCCCGGATACGCCTCACGCCCTGGCGGTCTCTTGAGAAGCAGAGAGAGGGTACGGTATGCCGCCGCATGCTTACTCAAATCGTCGTAGACAACGAGAACGTCCTGTCCGTTCTCCATCCATTCCTCACCGATCGCGCATCCCGCGTACGGTGCAATATACTGCAGCGGAGCCAGCTCACTCGCGGTGGAGGCAACGACGGTCGTGTAGGACATCGCGCCGAATTCTTCTAACGTCTTTACGATCGATGCAACGGTAGAAGCCTTCTGACCGATTGCAACATAGATACATTTTACATTCTGGCTCTTCTGATTGATGATGGTGTCAATCGCGATCGCAGTCTTACCGGTCTGTCTGTCGCCGATGATCAGCTCGCGCTGACCGCGTCCGATCGGAACCATCGAATCGATCGCCTTGATACCGGTCTGCAGCGGCGTATCTACGGATTTTCTTGAGATAACACCGGATGCGACACGCTCGATCTGACGGTACTTATCGGTCTCAATCGGGCCTTTGCCGTCAATCGGCTGCCCCAACGCATTCACGACACGTCCGGACAGGGCGTCGCCGACCGGAACCTCAACAACGCGTCCGGTTGTCTTTACGGTATCTCCCTCGTTGATATTCTTCTGGCTGCCCAAAAGTACGGCACCGACATTATCTTCCTCAAGGTTCAACACCATTCCGTATACTTCGCCCGGGAACTCCAAAAGCTCGCCCTGCATTGCATTCTCAAGACCGTGAATACGTGCGATACCATCTGCTACCTGGATAACGGTACCAACGTCAGCTACTTCTAACTGCGCTGCATATCGTTTAATCTGTTCTTTGATTACGGAGCTTATTTCTTCTGGTTTTAAATTCATGAAGCGCATTCACCTGCTTTCAACTGTATTTTGGATAATTCTCGTGTCAGATCATATAATTTGGTCCTGACACTCGAGTCGACAACCCTGTCGCCGATTCTGATTACCATTCCGCCAATCAATGCGGAATCCACTGCATAATGCATCTCAAATTCCACGTACTTTGTCGTCTCCAACAACCGCTTCTCAACCGCCGCCTTCTGCCCCTCGGACAATTCCAGGGCGGAGGTCACATAGGCGGTTCCGATGCCCTTATACTCTTTCACCTCGTCGATGAAATAGTCAAGCACCCCCGTCACTTCCTCAAAGTGGCCCTTTTCCACGATCATTCGAAGCAAACCAACCAGTTCGCCGGAAACTTTGCCTGCAAATATGTCTTCGATTACTTTTACTTTTTCTTCTTTTACGATTTTCGGATGACCCATTAATTTGAAGAGCTCCGGGTTTTTATCCACGGCCGCCTTTACGGCTTTGACTTCCGCGAGAAATTCATCCATCCGACCGGATTCCGCCGCGACCTCAAACAATGCATCACCGTATGTTTTTGATACTAGCTTTGCCATGTCGAATCACCCATTTCTTTCAATGTCTCTTCTACCAGCCTGTCCTGTATCGTCGCATCAATATTTGCGGCAACCACCTTTGCCGCCATCATGGACGCAACCGCTATCATTTCCTGTTTTACCTCATCCATCGCACGCTTGCGTGAAAGCACCGCCTCCTCGTTCGCATTGCGGATGATGCGTGCAGCCTCTTCCTTGGCTTCGCTCTCAATACGGGACGCATTCTGCTGCGCCTTCTTGCGGGCTTCGCTTAAAATCTGCTCTGCTTCCTTATCGATGTCCTTTAACTTTGCCTGATACTCCGCTTTTAATGCAGCGGCCTCTTCCTGATTCTTTGCAGCGTCTTCGAGTTCTCCCGCAATCTTGTCCTTCCGGTCGCTCATCATCTTGCGCACCGGATTAAACAGCATCTTGGACATGAACATAAATAAGAAGAATACCGCAAGCGCCATCAGAATCACGTCGTGGAGCAGCTGGGCATCGAGGTTAAAGAGTCTTGTCATCTCTTCCAAGGGTTGGCCTCCTTTCCGTTATTTTTCATATTCTTTAAAATCGAAATTTCGGCCCGATTTATGCGAGCGGCTGTACGAAAAGTAAGAGCATTGCGATAAGCAGACCATAAAGACCGGTCGTCTCTGCAACGGCCTGACCAAGTAACATCGTAGACATGATATCTCCCTTTGCACCCGGGTTTCTACCTACTGCTGCCGCACCGTGTCCTGCTGCGATACCCTGCCCGATACCAGGTCCGATACCTGCGATAACTGCCAAACCTGCACCGATTGCCGAGCATGCCATAATTAAATCGTGTCCTGTGATATTCATAGTAAAATCCTCCTAAAATAATTTTCCGCTCTCCGCGGTTATTAACTGTACTGCAGGCGTCTGCCCCATCCGCCATACGGACGCGGCATCTGCCACGGCGGCCGATACGCCCCGCGGCGCACACATTTGTCCGCCCCTGCTACTCCGCCTCATAATTCTGGCTGATGTACGTCATCGTCAGCATACAGAATACATACGTCTGAATCGCTCCCGAGAACAAATCAAAATACACATGGAGCGCTGCGGGCCAGATAAGCGCCACTTTGCTCAGCAGACCGTAAACAAGCGCCATCATTACCGTCCCTGACAGTACGTTCGCAAACAGACGCAACGACAGGGAAATCGGCACTGCGATTTCGCTGATTAAGTTAATCGGCAGCCAGAGCGGCAGCCACGGCGGCAGCGGCGAACACATGTCCGTCCATATCTGTTTCAGCGGCAGATTTTTAAACTGCGTGATGTGGATAAGGAAGAACGTGATGAGACCAAGCGCCAGTGTCGTGCCGTAATCGGCGGTTGGCGGTCTCAAACCAAACAGGCCGGAAATATTACTCATAAGAATAAATACAAAGATTGTGCTGATGTAGTTCACAAACTTCGGCGCGGCCACTTTTCCCATCGTTCCGTACACTACCCCGTCCAGCTTTTCGACGATGAGCTCAAGAACATTCTGGAAGCCATCCGGCACTTCTGTTGCACGCTTCATCCTGCGGTTTGCCGCGACGGAAAACCCCGCCAGCAGCAGCATTACGATGAGTATGCAGACGTGTGACGTGGTGATCCAGACCTCATGACCGAAAATCTCATAGGAAAAAATCCCATGAATCATAAAGTCAATGTTGTCCGCACCGGACGTCATCAAAATTGCATTGTTCACAATTTCACCTCCTTAATACAGATTCATTATTACCACTGTCCGAAGACACATCACCTCTTTCGTTCAGCTTTGAAATAAATCTATGTGCAAAAGGCTGCAGATACGCGGATATCTTTAAGCCCAAAACACCGATAAACGCGGAAATCAGATTTCCGAGGTTAAATTTCATCATAATAAAAAACACGACGACCACCACGGCATAGCGCAGCAGGGACTTTGCGATAATCTTTGCCCGCGCCCGGCTTTCGCCGTAAACGTCCACCGCATCCTGCAGTACGACGGCAATGTTGATTGCCATACCGACCGCAAGCGCGATGCCGATGGCAAGACCGCTGGTAAACCGCAGCTTATCCGCCGCAAACCAGACTCCCGCGAGCTCTACCGCCGCTCCATATACAAGAATTCCCAAAACCAGCCCCGGTAATGCGTCATTTAATCTTCTCAGCATGATTCCTGTCCGACTCACCGTCCTGTCCGTATAGTTTCTTCGCCATCTTAAAAATGTTCGTAAATCCTGCCAGTGCTCCCACGACAAACAGCGGTACCGCAATAACAGGAATGTCATAGCGCCGCCCCAGCCACACGCCGAACAGCGTGCACATCATAATCGGCACGATCATATTCAGACTAAACTGCAAAATGAGGGTCAGTGCCTGAAAAACCTTACGATTCTTTTTCATAGCCGCTCCCTCCGATTCGATTATAAACAACCATGGGCTTATTATACCATTTTTCCCGCTTTTGTCCACGAACTTTTCTACAGTGTAAAACGGACCTCCCGGCCCGTACGCCGATACCGCACCATCTCCACTCCGGCGGATTTGAGCATATGCTTTGACGCAATCACAGCCGGCGTGCCGTCATATTTGTCGCTGTCATACACCAGACGCTTGATGCCGGCCTGTATAATTGCCTTCGCACACTCGTTGCAGGGAAACAGCGTCACATACATTGTCGCCCCCTCGAGGCTGCCCCCGCGGTAATTCAAAATCGCATTCAGTTCGCTGTGCGTCGTATAAAAATATTTGCTCTCGAGCGGATCTCCGTCTCTCGCCCACGGAAATTCGTCGTCCGAGCACCCCGTCGGGAACCCGTTGTAGCCCATCGATAAGATTTTGTGATTCTGACTGACAATACAAGCTCCCACCTGTGTATTCGGATCCTTGGAACGCATACCCGATAAGGTCGCAACCCCCATAAAATATTCGTCCCATGAGATATAATCCTCGCGCTTACGGCTCATCATCCACCTCATTTCTGCGCTGCCCTAGTCTGCGCAAAGTCCTGCGGTTTACCCGTCCGTGCTATTTTGTGCCGAAAATGCGATCTCCCGCATCGCCCAACCCCGGGACAATATATCCATGTTCGTTAAGATGATCATCCAGCGCCCCGATATAGATGTCCACATCCGGATGTGACTCCTGCATTCTCTTTACGCCCTCCGGCGCCGCAATGATACACATCAGGCGGATACTTTTGACCCCCTTGTCTTTGAGCATCTGAATTGCCGCCACGGAAGAACCTCCGGTCGCAAGCATCGGATCTACGACAAATACCTCGCGGTTCGCACAGTCCTCCGGCAGCTTGCAGTAATACTCCACCGGCTCTAACGTCTCCGGGTCCCGGTACAGTCCGATATGCCCCACCTTCGCCGCGGGAATCATACTGAGCATGCCGTCCACCATGCCGAGCCCCGCCCGAAGAATCGGAACGACGGCAAGCTTCTTGCCTTTTAATTCTTTCGCCGTAGTCTTGCAGATCGGCGTATTGATCTCCACATCGGCAAGTTTTAAATCCCTGGTCGCCTCATAGCACATCAGCATCGCTATCTCGCCGACAAGTGTGCGGAAATCCTTGGATCCCGTCTCCTCCCTGCGGATAATACCGATTTTGTGCTGAATCAGCGGATGATCCATTACTACTATTTTAGACATAATTCCCTCCGTTTAATAAGTTTACCAGTTTTAAAATGGTCTTGCGCAGCGTCTCATAACACAACCCGTATGCCTGAAGCGTTCCCCCATACGGATTGACCGTCTCTAATTCCTCACCGACCAGCTCCGTCAGCACATGAACGTTTTCCGGCTTCGCGTTTTTGTATTTCTCAAAAATCTTCTCCGCCTGAACGGCCTCCATCACAAGAATCAGCGCATCATCGGCAAAATCCTCCTCCGAAAGCTGCGTGGACATATAGCCCTCCATATTAATGCCGTTGCTGATCATAACGGCTTCCGCTTTCTGATTCAGAGGCTCCGGAAACAGGACGACAAGCCCTCTTGCCGCAATTTCTACCGGATGCTTTAGTTTACATTCTTCCAATATGCCTGCTGCCATCGGAGCTCTGCAGATACCGCTGTCGGCAACAAACACTATTTTGTTGTATTCTTTCATTCTTTTCTCTCCACTAGACCGTAA
This sequence comes from Lachnospiraceae bacterium, assembly GCA_021770345.1. Classification (GTDB taxonomy): domain Bacteria; phylum Bacillota; class Clostridia; order Lachnospirales; family Lachnospiraceae; genus Roseburia. Next base: position 19,798 of record JAETRD010000009.1, read on the forward strand.
GGACACGATGCCCTGCCGCTTTGAGCAGACGGTTCATGATTGCCTGTCCGACTCCCGACGCTGCAAAGCTCTCGGAATAAATGACGTCCACGTCTGTGTCATCAAACTCCCGCAGAATACGGTAAAGCTGCCGGGCGATCGCATCCTCGTCGTGCCTGGCACCTATGCTGACCACACAGTCGGCCAGATATCTTCCCTTCGTCTCCTCCGTCGCGATCACACCCGTTTTCTGCCCTGCACGGCGCGCCGCGCAGACCCTCCGGTTAATCTCCCTGATGACCTCGCTCTCCGCTCCCTCAACCAGCGTCAGATCGGCCCGGGGCGCATAATGCCTGTATTTCATTCCGGGCGCCTTTGGCTTCCTTTCGGAATCTGCCGCTATGATACCGGGATCCAGCTGCACCTCCTGTCCGAGAACTACAGAAAGCATCTCTGTCGTGATATAGCCGGGACGGAGTACCATCGGAACCTCCTCGGTCAAATCAATAATCGTGGACTCGATCCCGATTCCCACAGCTCCTCCGTCGAGGATCATCGGAATCCGCCCGTCCATATCCGCCGCCACATGCGCCGCTTCCGTGGGACTTGGCCTCCCGGAAGTATTCGCGCTCGGCGCCGCAATCAGGCACCCGCTCGCCGCGATGAGCCCGAGCGCGACCGGATGATTCGGCATGCGCACCGCCACCGTATCCATCCCGCCAGTTGTCTCACGGGGAACACTGTCGTTTTTCCAGACTATCATAGTAAGAGGCCCCGGCCAGAAAGCATCCGCCAAAAGCTTCGCCTGCCGCGGCACCTCTCTCGCGATCGCCTCCAAATCCTGAAACTTTGCAATGTGCACAATCAGCGGATTGTCGGACGGACGGCCTTTGGCTTCATATATCCTGCGGGAAGCCCCGGGATTTAAAGCGTCCGCCCCAAGGCCGTACACCGTTTCGGTCGGAAATGCCACAAGTTCCCCCGCGCGGATAAGTTCCGCCGCTTCGGTCATACTTTTATTGTCTATATCCGCGGAATCAATTTTTATAATTTTTGTGTGCATTTTGTACCACTCTCTTTTCGCAGTGCAAGCTGCTCACGGGTGTTCGCCCTGGCCGCTTCCTTCTGCGTGCTTCGCAGTGCAAGCTGCTCACGGGCGTTCGCCCTGGCCGCTTCCTTCTGCGTGCTTCGCAGTGCAAGCTCGCCTGCGCTCCGCTCCGTCTCGCTCACGGGCGTTCGCCCTATCGGTCGATACAGCCGAAACGTGTCCTGTGCAAGCACAACACGTTTCGTCCGCATCACCCGGCACTGCTCAATGCTTACTGTACATTATCGCATATTTCCTGAAAATAGGCAACATGCTTGCCATGTTTTTACAAATATGGCATAATAAAACCTTATGAAAGGAGCTTTCCATGAAAATTTCAAAATCTGATTACGGTGTCACACAGACAGGCGAACCTGTTTTTATATATCATCTCGAAAATACATCGGGCGCATACGTCGACATCCTCAACTATGGCTGCCGCATTGTCCGGATTCTTGTTCCAAACCGGGAAGGCACACTCACGGATGTGTGTCTCGGCTTTGATTCTCTTCCTGACTATGAGGCGGATGCTGCAAGCGTCGGCGCCGTCGTAGGCCGCGTTGCAAACCGCATCAAAAACGGCCGCTTTTCCTTAAACGGCACGGACTACAGTCTCGCCACCAACAACGGCACGAACCATCTTCACGGCGGCAGGATCGGATATGCCTCGAAAGTATGGGACGCAGCGATTTCCGGTGACAAACTTATCCTCTCTCTGCACTCTGCTGACGGTGAGGAGGGCTACCCCGGCAATCTGACCCTCAGCGTCACCTACGGCTGGTCGCAGGACAATGAACTTTCCATTTTATACGAAGCATTCTGCGATCGGGATACCCTCCTGAACATCACAAACCACAGCTACTTTAACCTCAACGGTCAGGGCGACGGGGATATCCTTTCGCATGAGCTGTTCCTGGCCGCGGATACATTTACCGAACTTGACGACACGCAGGTACCGACCGGAAAGCTGCTCTCCGTTGAGGGCACACCTTTTGACTTCCGAAAAATGCGCCCCCTCGGAAAGCCCGTAAACACAGAACACGAACAGTATCAGACCTTCGGAACCTACGATCACAATTTTGTCATTCAGGGGACCGGCTTCCGTGAGGCCGCCGCTCTCCAGTCGCGGGAAAGCGGTATCCGCATGACCTGTTTTACAGATCAACCGGGCTTACAGCTCTATGTGCCTCTGTGTCCGCTTCACACACCGGGCAAAAACGGCGTCACCTACGGCCCGCGTACCAGCGTCTGTCTTGAGACCCAGCATTTTCCGGATTCCATCAACCACGAGAACTTTCCGGACATTGTTCTGCACTCAGGCGAAAACTTCCGTTCTAAGACCTTATACCATTTCTCAACCTTTTAATGTCTAAAATTAAAAACACAGCCGTTTACTTCTTGTAAACCGCTGTGTTTTGTATTAAAATAACTTCAAGATTATCTTTACGGTAATCGTGTGACGATTATTAATTTTAAGGAGGGAATTAAAATGGCATTTGTTATTTCTGATTCTTGTGTAAGCTGCGGTACATGTGAGCCGGCTTGTCCGGTAGGCGCTATCTCCCAGGGCGACAGCCAGTACCAGATTGATGCAAGTACATGCGTCAGCTGCGGTACATGCGCAGGTGTTTGTCCTACAGGCGCTATCAGCGAGGAATAATCTGCATAAAAATAAGAGGCCGAAAAGCCTCTTATTTTTTATGCACATAGTTCTATTCCGTTACTTTTTTCTTTTTCCACGGATAAATCTTAGGTTCCTTCTCTTCCGTGCGGCTCTCCCTTCCTCTCTTTCCGCCCTTCTGGCGCAGACTCTCCCGGATTGCCCCGTCAAGCTTTCGAAACCGCTCTTCTTCCGCCTCCTCACGCTCCCGCATGAGATAATTCATTTCCTTTATCACCTGCTCGCCGACTTCCTCGCCGATATTTTTGCTGAGCTGCTGATTGTTCGCGGCGAGAGCCTGTCCCACAATCTGTGTCATCAGCTCGGTAAACTGTGCCATTTTATCGGTATTGTCTAATATGCTCTGCGGTGATTCCACTTTCGGGATATTCCCGGGCGGCTGTATCTTCGGCGCTGCCACAAGTGCCCCTTCCGGCGGCTGGTTTTTCGGCAGGGTGCCGACAGCCGCATCGGCAGCTTTTTCCACCGTGCTGGCAACCAAATCCCCGTTATGTACGATCATACGGATTGCCTTTAACTGATATCCCTTTTCTTTCAGGTCTTTTATTTTCTGAAATTCTTCGATATTTTCCTTCGTGTAGTATCGGTGCCCCATCTCGTTGCGAGGAATGTCGAGCGCCAATTCCTCTTCCCAGTAACGCAACACATGTGATTCCACATTGACAATATTTGCCGCATCGGAAATCATGTAACGTACTTTTTCCATTCGGGATTCTCCTTTCTATGCTTACCTACTATTATAAGCAACCGATGTCGCCACTACAACAAGTTTCGCTCGTCTTATTGCGACAGAATCCGTGGGGCTGTCGCATTTACTCAAATGGTTACCGGTATGCAACATAAGAGTTAATGCAACAGCCCCAACAATCCCGTTTTTATTTTTCCATGTTTGCAAATTTCGTATACTGCGGCAACCATACCAGGTTTACCGTACCGATCGGACCGTTTCTCTGCTTTGCGATAATAATCTCGGAAATGCCCTTCATCTCCGAGTCGTGATTATAGTAGTCATCACGATAAATAAACATCACCACGTCGGCATCCTGCTCGATCGCCCCCGACTCACGCAGATCCGACAGCATCGGACGGTGATCCGGCCGCTGCTCCACGGCACGCGAAAGCTGGGATAAGGCGATCACCGGCACAGACAGCTCCCTTGCAAGCGCCTTTAACGAACGCGAGATATCGGCGATCTCCTGCTGGCGCGAGTCGGAAGACTTCCCGGAGCCTGACATCAGCTGCAGGTAATCGATAATAATCAGCTTTAAATCATGTTCAAGCTTGTACTTACGGCACTTGCTGCGCATCTCCGCAATCGAGATTCCCGGCGTGTCATCAATGATCAATTCCGAATTTCCGATTGTACCGGCGCCTTCTATCAGCTTTTCCCAGTCTGTATCGGAGAGATTTCCGGTGCGCAACGCCTGCGCGTCCACACGCGATTCCAATGAAAACAGACGGTTTACCAGCTGTTCTTTTGACATCTCGAGAGAGAAAATAGCCGTGCACATATTCTCATGGAATGCCACATACTGCGCGATATTTAACACGAACGCGGTCTTACCCATCGACGGGCGGGCCGCTATGAGAATCAAATCCGAGGGCTGAAGCCCCGCCGTGCGGTAATCCAGATCAATAAATCCTGTCGGAATCCCTGTGACCGTCCCCGAAGCCTTGGCCGCATTTTCGATTTTCTCGAGCGCATTCATCACGACTTTGCGGATCGGCACATAATCGTTGCCGCCGCCCCGGGCGGATATCGTATCGAACACCTTTTTCTCCATGATATCCATGACGGTATCGACGCTCTCCCGGCCGAGATAGCACTCGTTCTCCAGCTCCTCGTTCAGTTTAATAATCTTCCGGCGCAGGGCATGATCTTTTACAATCTGCGCATAATATTTCACGTTTGCGGAAGTCGGAACCGCCGTCAGCAAGTCACGGACAAATTCCAGACTCGCGACCTCCGGCGGCACATCTTTCTCCTTCAGCCGATTCTGCAGTGTGATCAAATCCACCGGCAGGCTCTTATTATAGAGTTCGATCATGGCGTCAAAGATAATCCCGTACTGTACATGATAAAAATCTTCCGTGTTCAGCATTTCCATTGCCGTGATAATGGCGTCTCTGTCCATAATCATCGAACCGACCACGGACTGTTCAGCCTCTAAGCTGTTTGGCATAATCCGCTTAATCAGCGCTTCTTCCATTTATTCCTCCACAACCTGTACGGAAAACGTTCCGATCACCTTCGGATGCAGCTTTATCGCCACCTCCGTCATCCCGAACGTCCGAATCGGCTCCGGCAGCTGCATTTTCTTCTTGTCTAACTCCATGCCGAGCTGCGCCTTTACCGCCGCTGCGATTTCCTTTGTGGAGACGGACCCAAAGGTGCGTCCGCCCTCGCCCGCTTTCATCTTAAGCACTACCTTTTTATCTTTCAGTTCCTCTGCAAGTGCAAGCGCCGCCTCATAATTCTCCTGCGCCACCTTATCCGCATGCTGATTCTGCAGCTTTAAGTCGTTTAAGTTCTTCGGGGTCGCCTCCACACCCAGTTTCTTTGGAAACAAGGCATTTCTCGCATACCCGTCGCTGACATTCACAATCTCGCCCTTCTTTCCGAGCGCTTTTACATCTTCTAATAATATTACCTTCAATCTTTGATATCTCCTTCTTTTAACATTTCGTCAATGGTGTCTTCTATGATGTGTTTGGCCTGCATCACGGAACAGTCTGTCAGCTGGGCCCCGGCCACGCTCAGATGGCCGCCGCCGCCGAGCCGCTCCATGATAAGCTGCACGTTAATCTCGTCGATCGAACGCGAACTGACATAGATTTTGCTCTGGTACTCCGTCAACACAAAGGACGCCTTGATTCCGACAATATTCAGCAGCTCATTTGCCGCCTGCGCACAGACGATCGTCGGGCTCTCCACATTGTCGGCCGGACAGATGGATATGGCAAAGCAGCCGCGGTAAACCTCCGCACGACGCACCGCCTCCGCCCTCGCCTTGTAAGCCGACATATCGTTCCGCAGCATTTTGCGCACCCTTGTCACCTCCGCGCCGGCCCGGCGCAGATATGCCGCCGCCTCAAAGGTCCGCACGCCCGTCTTTGTCATAAAATTATTTGTATCGATGAGGATCCCCGCGTAAATACAGTCCGCCTCATGAGGTTCCAGTTTAATATTCTCCGGGAAATATTGCAGCACTTCCGCAATCATCTCGCAGGCGCTTGACGCATAAGGTTCCACATAGGAGAGCACAGGTCCCTCGATAATCTCACTGCCCTGCCTGTGATGGTCAAATACACAGACGGTATCCGTCCGCTTTAAAAGCTCCGGACACTCGGTATGACTTGGACGGTTCACATCCACAACCATCAGGAGTGTATCCCGGTTCGTCAGAAGCATTGCCTCCTCGCTGCGGATAAACAGATCCGCCGGATATCCCTTTTCCTGGGAAAAACCGTCCACCAGCGGCCTTAAGGATGAAGTCACCTCGTTTACGACAATCTGTGCCTTTTTGCCGAGCACCCGGGCCGCGCAGTACACGCCCACGGCAGCCCCGAGACAGTCTACATCGCTGATGCTGTGTCCCATGACGATCACATGTTCCTTGCTCTGAATGATCTCCCGCAGCGCGTGCGCTTTGACACGGGCCTTCACACGCGTGTTGCGCTCCACCTGCTGAGTCTTTCCGCCGTAATAGCAGACGTCTTCCCCCTCGCGGACGACAACCTGATCTCCGCCGCGGCCCAGCGCAAGGTCGATGGACATATGCGCATATTCATAGTTCTGCGCATAGCTGTCGCCTCCGCCGCCGATTCCGATGCTGAGCGTGACCGCCATCTCATTGCCGACTCTCACGGTCTTCACATCCTCAATCAGGCTGAAGCGGTCTTCCCGCAGCTGTTCGAGATATTTATTCTTAAACACGACAAAATATTTGTCCTTCTCCGTCTTGCGGACAAGCGCGTCAATTTCCGCAAAATATTTGTTTACCTTCCGGTCAATCAGAGCTACCAGCAGGGAACGCTTGACATCCTCAATGCTGTCGAGCGCCTCGTCATAGTTGTCAATGTATACCAGCCCCGATACCAGACGCTGTTCCTCATTCTCCCTGATGTAGTGGCTGAGTTCCGTCTCGTCAAACAGATACACTGCGGTCAGATACTCGTCGTTTGCATCCATCGAGATAATATCGCTTCCCTCCGCCATCGTATCAAAATAGATACGCCGCATCACAACACGGAAATCCCTGTCGTTTAACGTCAGATGCTGACTCGTTTCCTCCTCCGTCTTCCGCAGAATCTCCTTTGTCAGCGTCGGAAAAATCACGCTGATCGACTTGTGAAACTGTTTATCCTTACCGGTGAGTTCGGTAAACTGTTTATTTACCCATAAAATCTTCGCGTTGTAATCCACCAGCGCATAAGGTATCTCAAATTCGTTTAACAGCTGTTTCTGCACCGTCCCATATTGTGTGGCAAAATTTATCATTTCATCCACCAGACACGGCTTATTATGTAAGTAGGCAACCAGCATAACCACAAAATACACCGCGACAAACCCGGAAAACACGGCTCCCAACGTATAGCTGTCAAAATATATAAAGATATTGATACCGATCAGAGGGATTGTGAGAAACAGCGGCCAACACATATAAATCCGCAGTTTTCCCTTAAATCTTACGTTTTTTTTCTTCAAATTCTGCCTCCGCTTATCCAGAAAACAATATCACCGAGATAATACTTACCTTAAATTATACCATTTTACATTCATGATATAAAGTATTTTTTCCGCAGTTACTGCGTGCAGTTAACGTACCCCTTCTCCGGCAAGCGTCATGTACTCCCCCTGATCCATATCATCAATCAGGTTATTCGATAAAATCTGTGTACAGGGAAACATCTCCAGGCCGTCCACCTGTTCATTTGCCTCTGTCTGATACCCGCCCCCTGGCTGGTAATGGCAGATCTCGTAACCGACCCGGCCCATGCCGAGGCCGTATGTGTCCAAAATGATGTCACGCAGCCCGTTTGTCGACCGGCTGCTGATTATAACCGGCGTGGAAATTTCCGGAAAGGCCTCAAACACGGTAAAGCCGTCCGCTTCATCCGCCTTGAGGATCACCGCCGGATATCCCCCGGCTTCAGTCTCGGTGTATTCCCCGATTACCACCGCAAAAATCTCGTCCGTCCCGTCATCATCCAGGTCAATATAATTATAATAATATCTTGTCTGCGCCAGCTGTTCCCCCGGCACCCGGTAATATTCCGCCAAAAATTCCGCAAGCGCCGGGTATTCCTGCTCCTCTGCGTATACGATCTCCGTCTCGGAATCACCCAGGTCATCCCCCGCGCTCAGAAGCTGTTCTTCAAGCTCCTGCACAAAGTTTTCCTGTTCCAGTCCCGTTTCACCGGATAACGCCGTATCGCTTTCTTCCTGCATGTCCACTCCGGCCGTATTTTCTTTTTCTCCACAGCCAGCCGCCGCCAGCAAAGCTGCTGTCCATATCACTGCCGCTGCCCATCTTCCGCTTTTTGTCATCCGCTGCCTCCTGCCATATATTCTGTCCTTCTGCGGGCATTCCCGCCCGTTTACACTATATTATATGATTCTGTCAGAATTGCCAAGCATATCGTTTCAAAATTAATAATTGCCACGCGTCCCGTGTGCATATAAAAAGAGCCGGCCGAAACGGCTGGCTCTTTGATTCGCATAATCCACCTGCTGCGATAGGCTTGCCTATTCGCTGCGATAAGCTTGCTTACTTGCTGCGATAAGCAACGCTTATTCGCATACATAAGGCATCAATGCCACATGGCGCGCTCTCTTGATTGCTGCGGTAAGCGCTCTCTGATGCTTTGCACAGTTTCCTGTGATACGGCGCGGAAGAATCTTTCCTCTCTCAGAGATGTATCTCTTTAACTTGTTGGTATCCTTGTAATCAATCACATTGTCTTTTCCGCAGAATACACAAACTTTTTTTCTTCTATGCATCGGGCGTCTCTTCATCGGCGCGCCTTCTTTGTCTGCTGCTTTATTGAAAGCCATGATAATTACCTCCTGATCAAATATGGAATCACCCAGTGATTTTCACGCGGTGATCTCTGTTAATTAAACGGCAGCTCTTCGTCAATTCCGTCCGGAATATTCATAAAGCCGTCACCCGCTGCGCTGCTCGGCGACGGTCTCTCGGAAGGTGTGAATCCGCCGGAGTTGTCTCCGCCGGCATTCTTGCTCTCTGCAAATTCACATTCCTCTACGACAACGTCCGTCGTATACACTTTCTGCCCGTCTCTGTTGGTATAACTGCCGGTCTGAATCCGCCCGCTCACAACGACCTTGGTCCCCTTGCGGAGATATTTCTCTGCAAACTCGCCGAGTCTTCCGAATGCGACGCATCCGATAAAATCCGCGGTCTGCTGGTCCGCGTCTCTGCGGAATCTTCTGTCAACCGCAAGCGTATAACGTGCGACTGCCGTTGCCTGTTCGCCCTGGGAGTATCTTACTTCCGGGTCTCTTGTCAATCGTCCCATAAGAATAACTTTATTCATACGATTTGATTTCCTCTCTATTATGCCTCGTCTTTTCTAACGCATAAGAAACGAAGAACGTTGTCCATGATGCGGACATCCTGCTCAACTGCTGCCGGAACGGTAGACGCTGCCTCAAACTGAATAAAGTAGTAATAGCCCTCATTCATCTTCTGAATTTCGTAAGCCAGTCTCTTCTTGCCGGTCTCCTCCACCTCTGTGATGTTACCGCCTGCACGAGTGATGTACTCTTTTGCCTTCTCCACGGTAGCAGTTCTCGCATCGTCTTCGATCTTTGCACTGACTACGAGTGCCAATTCATACTTGTTCATGCGAATGTTTCCTCCTTCTGGTCTCTGGCCCGCTGCCTGCGCGGCGAGCAAGGATTAATTAATAATATATCACGAGTCTCTACTATAGCATGTTTTCCCTTATGTTTCAAGCTTTTTATGAATTTCTTTTGTGTTTTTCTCCACCAGTTTTCTCGCAAGCATAACCTGATGTCCACACCCCATGCACTTGAGCCGAAAATCCGCACCGACCCGCAGAATCTCCCACTCGCTGCTCCCACAGGGGTGCTGTTTCTTGAGACGCACGACGTCCCCTACGCTGTATTTGTCCATAAAATCCTCCGTTTCTGCACATAATAAGCCTGTCTCAGGCACATGGGCACTGCTCCTTTCTCGCAATCACACAGTACCAGTCCGCCTCGCCGGCATCCATGTCCGTGATATAAGCCGGATGACAGAGCAGCCGGATATCCCGGTAACCCATCTCCTTTATCTTGTCGAGCAAAAGCGCCCGCTTCACCGGATAATAATGCTCCTCAAATTCTTCCTTTTGAAAAATCCGATTCTCCCGTTCAAACGTGTAAAGCAGGTGAAACGTCATTGAGTCATCCGCGTGGTAATCCCACACCTGCATCAGATTAATCCGCGTGTCGTCCCGGAATACCGGATTATACAGATAAAAACACCGTCTGTCCCGCAGTATTTTATCCCAGTTGCGCATGTCGTAATACAGAGAACCGCCGGGTGCCACCAGCGCATCCATCTGTGCGAGTACCTGTATGACCTCCTCATTTGTCACATACGGCAGCGAATTTCCGGTGCTCGCCACACAGTAGAACCGCTCCGGAAACGGTACAAATATCCGTTCTCTCATATAAATTTGCCATGACTCCCTCCGTTTCCACGCCGCTCTGTGCGCAAAACGCAATATTTGCGCATTCACACTTCTACCCGTCCGAACACCTCGCCGAGTCCCGCCTGTATCACGAGGTCTGCCCTGCCGTCCATCGGCGTGGCGGATTTGTTGATAAGTACCAGCTTATCCCCATGATAGTCGTGTATCAACCCTGCCGCGGGGTAAACCGCCAGGGATGTCCCGCCGATAATCAGCATATCCGCATGGCGGATGTAAAACAGTGCATCCTCTAACGTCTTCTGATCAAGTCCTTCCTCGTAGAGCACGACATCCGGTTTTAACTCGCCGCCGCAGGCGTCGCATCGCGGTATTTTGGTGTCGGATTCCAGCACATGGCGCGCGTCAAATTCCTTCCCACAGCGCCTGCAGTAGTTGCGGTGCACGCTTCCGTGCAGTTCGAGTACCCGCTTGCTGCCCGCAGCCTGATGCAGGCCGTCGATATTCTGGGTAATGACTGCGGCAAGCTTGCCCGCAGCCTCAAGCTCCGCCAGTTTTTTGTGCGTAATATTCGGCTTTGCATCCAGGCAGAGCATTTTGTCGCGGTAAAACCGATAAAATTCCTCCGTATTATTAATATAGAAGGAATGGCTCAAAATCGTCTCCGGCGGGTAATCGTATTTCTGATTATACAGCCCGTCCACACTGCGGAAATCCGGGATTCCGCTCTCCGTGGACACCCCGGCGCCGCCAAAAAAGACAATGTTATCGGATTCCTTTACCATCTGTAAAAACCGTTCGATATTCGTCATACTGATACCCTCCCCATGCCACGTTGTCTGTTCCTGATTCATTGCCTCTATCATAGCACAAATTACAGGCCATTTTTATTCCATTCCCTGAAAATGATAAATTTTTTACCTCTGAAAGCCGATCCGCGGATTTCACCGCGCCTCCTCGGCAAATTCACCGGTCAGATTGAAATTATGCTGCATCGGCCCTCTGCCGCATCCCAGATCCAGCATAGCCTCCAACGCACCGGAAAGGTAGTCTTTTGCGCGCCGGATGGATGCGGGCAGTTCAAACCCTTTGGCCAGATTGGCGGCAATGGCGCTGGATAACGTACAGCCGGTGCCATGGGTGTTGGGATTGTCAATATGCTTTCCGCTAAACCACGTTCCTGCGCCGTCCGCATAGAGAAAATCATTTGCGTCGTTCACACTGTGCCCGCCCTTGAGCAGAACGGCACAGCCGTAAGCCGCACCGATGCGCTTCGCTGCGGCCTCGATATCCGCTTTGCTGCGGATTGTCATGCCTGACAAAATTTCCGCCTCCGGTATGTTTGGAGTCACCACGGCCGCCAGCGGAAACAGACTGGTTTTCAGCGTTTCTTCCGCCTCCGGGGAAATCAGCCGGTCACCGCTGGTGGCCACCATTACCGGGTCCACAACGATATTTTTTGCGCGATAGAAACGCAGACGTTCCCCGATGGTCTCAATCAGCTCGCAGGATGATGTCATGCCAATTTTCACCGCGTCGGGCGGAATATCCTCAAACACCGCGTCGATCTGCTGCCCCAGAAACTCGGGCGTCACTTCGACGATTTCCCGTACGCCGGTGGTATTCTGGGCTACCAGTGCAGTGACCGCGCTCATGGCAAAAACGCCGTTCATCGTCATTGTTTTCAGGTCGGCCTGTATCCCCGCGCCTCCGCTGGGATCGGTTCCCGCGATTGTCAATGCCGTTTTCATTGCCGTATCTCCTTTTCATTTTTTTATTGAGCCGCACGGTTTTTCATGCGTTCATCCTCTCCTCTGACAGCTTTTCATGCGCTCACCATATCCTCTGACAGCGCGCGCAGCCTCCGGCAGCGCGCTTCAATATCCTCCGCGGAAAAGATAGCCGATACCAGAGCCACGCCGTCCACACCGCTGCCTGACAATCCAAGAAGATTGCCCTCGTTAATACCGCCGATGGCTACAACGGGAACCTTCACCGCACTGCAGATGGCCCGCAGCATCTCATTCGGCATCTGTTTTACGTCTGTCTTGGTACCGGTGGGGAACACTGCTCCCAGCCCCAGATAATCCGCGCCGCTTTCTACCGCCTTCCGGGCCTCTTCCACCGTGTGGACAGAGACGCCCAGAATCATCTGTTCTCCCACCCGGCGGCGGACCTCTGCCGCCGCCATGTCCTCCTGCCCCACATGGATTCCGTCCGCGCCGCAGGCAATGGCAATGTCCACGTTGTCATTCACGATGAACGGTATGCCGTACCTGCGGCACAGGCCGCAGATGTCCTTTGCCTCCCGGAGGAATGCCGCCTCGTCCAGTTCCTTCTCCCGAAGCTGGACGCAGGTTGCGCCGCCCCGCAGCGCTGCCTCCACCTGCTGATAAAGCGTTTGTTTCCCGGTCCAGGCACGGTCGGTGACGGCGTAGAGCAGCATGTGCCGCTTATCGCACTTCATAGTATGCTCCCTTCTCCAATGCCGCCGGAGTCAGGCGGTACATGGCGTCGATGATATAATTTCGGTAGGAGGCGTTGCCGTCCGCTTCCGTCAGACGCTTATATGCGATCTCTCCGCACAATCCCATCGCGCACACGGCGGCCGCAGCCGCCTCTAAGGTCTGGCCGGGGTTCGCGGTGACGAAAGCCGCCGTTAGAGCTGAGAGCTGACAGCCGGTACCGGTGACCGCAGACATCATGGCATGGCCGTTGCGGATACAGAAGGCCCTCTCTCCGTCCGCTGCAATGTCGATGGCTCCGGTAATGACAATGACTGCCCCGGTACGCCGGGCGAGGTCCCGGGCAAGAGACACCGCCTCATCCAGGTTATCATCCGTTACTCTGTCCGCGGCATCGGCGTCCACCCCCTTGGTTGTGCCGGTCCCGCAGGCCAAAGTTCTGATCTCCGAAATATTTCCCCGAATAACCGCAAACTTCACCTCTTTCATCAGCGCGAGAGCCGTGTCCGTCCGCAGCCCGGACGCCCCGGCTCCCACCGGGTCTAATACTGCGGGATGGCCCAGCTCGTTGGCACGCTTTCCTGCGGCAAACATGGCAGAAATCGTGCGGCGGTTTAAAGTCCCGATATTGATCGTCAGTCCGCCACAGACGGCAGTGATGTCCGCAGCCTCCTCCAACTCATCCGCCATAATTGGTGATCCGCCGCAGGCCAACAGCATATTTGCACAGTCATTGACCGTGACATAGTTTGTGATATTGTGGACCAGGGGCGATATCCGGCGAACGTTCTCAAAAATCTGTTCAAACATCGTATGTTCTCCTTTCCGCAAATGAACAAAAAAACAGGAGACATCCGGATTGGATGCCCCCTGAAAAATACAGGTTCCTGCGACTCCCTCCGGCGGCATTACCCGCATCAGGTTCAAGGGTCGAAGGTCTACCTTCCTCTCAGCCTGTCACACAAGCTCCCCTGTTCATTTGTCACAAACATTATATCATTCCGTTTCCTGTTTTACAAGTAACTGTCGGAAAGGGATTTCTTTTTTCCCGGTCTGCAAGCGATCATAATCCGCGAAACGGCGGTTAATTCCCCTGCCTTGCAACTGGAATCATGATGTTCAGATTGAAAATATTATCGTCAACATCAACAGATAACGCGCCCCCGTAGCGCCGTACCAAAAGCTGAATACTTCTCATGCCGAAGCCGTGAAACCTGATATCTTCCTTGGTTGTCACAGGCAACCCGTTCTCCATGGCGATCGGATGATCAAAATAGTTTTCCGTGTGGATGACGAGCATATTCCCGCTGGCGGTCACGGTCAATCCGATCACACGGCGTTCCGGGTCATCCAGCGGGATCACGCTCTCAATGGCATTGTCCAGGATATTTCCGAAAATGGAGTAGAGATCCATAGCCTGAAACGAGGAAAACCCGCTGCCGTCCACCATGCAGGTCAGGAGAATCTGGTTTTTCTCACAAATAAGACTTTTTTCCGTCAAAATGACATCCAGAGCGGCGTTCCCCGTCTTTACCACGGAATCATAAATCATCACCGCAGACTCAATCTCTTTTAACGCCTCTCTGGAACTGCTGTCGGGTATCTGGCGCCGAAGGAGCGCGATCTGATGCTTCAAATCATGGCATTTCAGGTTGATACATTCGATGTTTTCCTCGGATATGCGAAACTGCTCCTGTCTGGTGTGGAGTAGCTGTTCGGTGATTTCCAGTTTCTTCGCCAGCTGGGACTGACGATATAGCCCGGACTGGATAAACAGAGCAAAAATACAGCCGATAATGGAATACAGGGAAGTCAGGATATATGCGCCAAATTGCGTAAAATCAAGAATAAACAATTTACAGTAATTGAGCACCACCACCAAAATCAGCATAATAAAGATAAAAAGTGTCAGAAACGGATTGTCGCGCCGGGCTGTTTTTTCCTGCTGAATTCGCCGCGCAAAGGTCAGATAGCAGACTGCATAAACGCCCGCATAAAAGAAGAGTGTCACCATGTTCATCACGGAATCAGAAACCTCTATGACCCGATTCCATGCCAAGTTTGAAAAGATACCGGAAATATTGTAGGCAATATGCTGTGTGGCATAAGCCGCCGAAGCCCGATACAGCGCCTCCCAGCCGGAGCATTTAAATAAGCAGGGGATGGCCGCAACGCTCAGGGCAAATAGCAGCAGATATTTTGCCATTTTAATCAGCCCTTCCCATCCTGCAGGCCAAAAAACAGCAGCGGCAAACAGGACGGCAAGCCACAACGCCAGCCGCAGAAGGAAATGACTCCTCCGTTCCAGCCAAAAAAAGCAGATTGTCTCCGCCAACAGCAGTTCCACCAGAAATTCAACAGGCTCCCACAGAATTGTCATCGGATGCTCCCTCCTAAATAGTCAGTCAGGCTCTTTAGAAATTCTCCCCTGCGGGGCCGGCTGATTTGGAGCGTCATACCGCCCACCATAACCATGTTGCCGTCCACCGCTGTCACCTGACGCAGATTGACCAGATAGCAATTGTTACACCGTAGGAAATGGTATCGCGACAGCTTTTCCTCCGCCGCTTTCATGGACTCCCGCACCACATAGTCCCCCTGTTCCGTGTGATAGGTCAAATAATGCTTTTGTACCTCCACATAGAAAATCCCGGAGACAGATATGCGTACAAAACCATTGGAGGGAAACAGCAGTATATCCTCATTCTTTAATTTGTCGATATTGCGGACCGCTTTCCTGAGCTTCATGGCAAAAGGTGCATAGCTGACGGGCTTTAACACAAAATCCAGCGCTCCCACTTCATAGCCGTTCAGCGCATACTGCGCCATATTGGTCACAAAAATCAGTGTTACGGCAGAGTCGGACTCCCGCATCCGCCGGGCGGTCTCCATTCCGTTTAGCCCCGGCAATTCGATGTCCATCAGTACCAGATCAAAATCCTCCCGGAACCGGGCAAGGAACTCAAGAGGATTGTCAAACAGTTGTATATGAAATTGGATAGCGGTTTCTTTCCCATATCGAATCAGCAGCGAACGCAAACGTCCGGCATCTTCAGAGGAATCTTCAACGATTGCGACGCGATACATATCCTCACCTCTTTTCGTCTCTTTTAAAGTATAACAAATCTTCCGCCCGCGCAAACGACAGGTTGTGCCAGCAGGAATACAGCCTGTGCAAGCTCCGTTTACAACACCCGTTCCCTTTGTTAGATTGAAGGTATCCTATGCTCGAGCACATATAAGCGGTTTGGCCGACCGCAAAAACGAAACAACTGGAGGAGGATTAAATGAAAGAAAAAAAAGTAAACGGAAAGAAGCCGGTCAGGCTGCTGGCTGTCCTGACCGGTTTGGCACTGGTTACAGGAATCGTGGCGGATACATTGATGTTCGGCGTATTCGCCGGTTCTCTGGACAAAGCATTTCCCGGCAGCAATTTGGATCGGGCTGAGGCAGACGCCAGCTATCAAAACGGTCTGGCCGTCGCCCAGGCCATTGAGGAAGAAGGAACCGTCCTGCTGGAGAATAACGGCAGTCTTCCCCTGGCGGAGGAAAACCGCCGGATTAATCTGCTGGGCTACGCCTCGGCAACGCCTGTCTTCGGCGGAACCGGCTCCGGCGGCAGCAGCTATACCGCCAACCGCACCGACTTTGTAACCGCTTTTACCCAGGCCGGCTTTGAAGTCAACCCAGCACCGATGTCTCTCTACAGTCCCGGTGCCGATGAAGGGGAAAACACCTTCGGCGTGGACTTTTCCATTAATGAACTCCCCGCCACTCAGGAGTTAGCCTCCGCCATGGGCGTGGATTTCAAGTACACCGGCGACTGCTCTTTTGAGTCGCTCAAAGAGTATTCCGATACTGCAGTCCTGGTCTTTTCCCGAAAAGGCGGAGAAGGCAACGATTTGCCCACGATCATGACGGAATTTTCCGCCTATTCCCCTGACCAGGAAAAGCACTATCTGGAGCTGAACAGCGCGGAGCAGTCCCTCCTCGAACAGGCTAAGGCTACCTTCGGCACAGTGGTTGTCCTCATTAACAGCGGCAATGCTCTGGAGTTGGGCTTTCTGGAAAACGAGAAAGAATTCGGTCCCGGCATCGCAGGAGACATTGACGCAGCCCTGTGGGTCGGCGATCCCGGCGACGTGGGCACAAAGGGTATCGTCAACATCGTCACCGGCGCGGTAAACCCCTCCGGTCGAACACCGGACATTTATCCCTACGCCGTGGAGACCACACCGTCTTATTATAACTTTGACACCTATGAGTATACCAATTCTAAGGAGTGCTTCGCAAATTTCGACTCGCACCCTGCCTATCTGGTTGAATACCAGGAGGGTATTTATGTGGGATACCGCTATTATGAAACGCGCGAAAGTTATGATTACACCTCCCGGGAGGGAGAGCAGTTCACCGGCCTTTCCTACGACGAGGTCGTGCAATACCCCTTCGGCTACGGCCTCTCCTATACCCGTTTCGACTGGGAAGTAACCCCGACCGACCGGGACACCATTACCGAGACGGATATCCTGCGTTTTGACATTAAAGTGACCAACACCGGCGCAGCAGCGGGCAGGGACGTGGTAGAGTTATATTACACCGCTCCCTATTACAGTGCGGCCGCGGGCGGCAGCGGCATCCAGAAAGCGGGCGCGGTGCTGGGCGGCTTCGCCAAAACGGGTCTGCTGGAACCGGGCCAATCCGAGACCGTAACCATTGAACTCCCTGTAGCACAGATGGCCTCCTATGACGACTTGCGGCACTACTCCTCAAACGGCTCCTATGTGCTGGAGGCCGGGGAATACACCGTCTCTGTGCGCACCGACTCCCACCATGTAAAGGGAAACGCCTCCTATACTTACACGCTGACGGACAACGTAGTCTACGCCGACTCTGGCAGCGCCGCCGATAGCCGATATGTGGGCAAACGCTCCAGCGACCTGGTTCTTGCAGAAAATCATTTTGACGATGTGGCCGGAGACGTGACATACCTTTCCCGCGATAACTGGGAAATCACAGGCGGCTCCAGCCGGGAAGCCACGCCTGAGCAGTTAGACGCATTTCGCAACGCGCTGGTCGTGGACGACAGCTTTGTAGACGACACTGACACCGCTCCCACTCTGGGCGCAAAAAACGGCATCACTCTCAAAGACATGAAAGGCCTGGCCTACGACGACGTCAAATGGTCTGACTTCCTCGATCAGCTGACGCTGGATGATATGCGAAATATACTGGGCGCCAACGGCTGGGGCTGCGCGGCTGTTCCCGGCATCGGGAAATCCCAAACTTACGACATGGACGGTCCCGCCGCCTTAAGTTATGTATTTGACGCGTTCATGGGAACCTGTACCTATGAAACCGTATCCTATCCCTGCCAGACCCTGCTGGCCGCCACCTGGAATGTGGACCTGGCGGAAGCCTTCGGCGAAGCGATTGCCAAAGAGGGAAAAGCCTGGGATATCTCCGGCTGGTATGCTCCCGGTCTGAACACCCACCGCACGCCGTTTCTGGGGCGCAATTTCGAGTATTATTCTGAGGACGGTTTTCTGGCAGGCTCTATGGCCGCCCGCGTCGTGGCGAAAGCCGAAGAAAACGGGATGTATTGCTACATGAAGCACTTCGCCCTCAACGAAAGAGAAACGCAGAGGCACTTCGGGCTGTGCACCTGGGCAAATGAGCAGTCCATGCGGGAAATCTACTTTGTGCCCTTTGAACTGGCGGTAAAGGACGGCGGCAGCACGGCTGTCATGTCCGCCTACAACAATCTGGGCACCACATGGGCCGGAGCCAGCCATGCGCTGCTCACCGACGTGCTGCGCAACGAATGGGGCTTCGTCGGCACAATCCTCACGGACAACAACGAGGAGCACGGATTTATGGATATTGAGCAGGCCGTGCTGGCCGGCGGCACCGCTCTGCTGTATGGCTGGGGAGTTAAGACATTCGATGTATTAAGCGCCTCCGCTTCCGGTCAGCTGAAAATGCGGGAGGCCGCACATCAGTATCTGTATACGATCGCTAACAGCTATGCTACGGAAATTACCGCTCCCACCCCCATGTGGCGGATGCCCGCTATCCTTGGCAGCATAGCGCTGTATGCACTGGTAGCTGTCGGTATTATCGTGATCATACTGCGGGTGAAGAAAAATAAGACTGTCTGATATATTCTATAAAAATCTGATATATTCTATAAGAATCGAGTAGGGAAGATTTTTCTTCCGTACTCGCCGCACGGGGTACATGCAGCGAAGCTGTTAATCTCCTTACATGTCCCTGCGCATAAAAAATCCCGGAACCGACGGTTCCGGGATTTTTTATGAGTTGCGGGAGTAGGATTTGAACCTACGACCTTCGGGTTATGAGCCCGACGAGCTTCCAGACTGCTCCATCCCGCGCTATCTGCAAAGCCTCTCCACGCTTTCGCAGTACGGCTTTGCCTGTTGACATAACTTATTATAACCGTTTCTGTCCGACTTGTCAAACACTGGTGAAAAAAAGTTTACAACACGGTCTCTGGCTGACAGAATACCGTTTTCTCGTGCCTTTGATGGTATTATATGCCGTTTTTCACCAAATAGAACACCGTTCGAAAATTTTTATTTTGTTATCTTCACTTTTTTTATTGGACACTCAATTCAACTTATCCAACAACATTTGATAATATTTTTGACTAATATGCCTTCCAGCCTTTTGTAAGCCTTGAACGCATTCTCTCACTTCATCGCCTGTTAGCTCATTTTCTTCATAAGCTGCCATAAGTATACCTATTGTCCCCATAATTTTAAAACCCATTTGAAAAGACACCGCTCTTCCTTTTGCTTCATCCATCAGCAATACATCAGCATTTTGCTCATCAGTCAAGATAATGGCTTCGCTCTCCCCCTGGTCAAGTCCGGTTGCTCTTTTCAGTATGCTGGCAGATTCCGGAACAGATTTTCAAGTAAACCTATACGATCTATTTTGAGAAGCGATATTAATGGTGTTGTATCCGACACAACAATCATTCTATCGCCTCCTTCTTTTTCAGCTGCCTGAAAGTTTCCAGTTCCGAATCAAGTTCATCCATTGTCATATCCAAATATGAATACCCCAATTTGTCGTAAATATCAATTAGCTCCGACTTCCTGATTCCCAAAATCTCTGCCGCACCGCCATGTGATATTGTCTGATTTAATATATATGGATACAGCAAAAGTGCATTTCTGACAAGCTCCGCTTCTGAATTCATAGATTTCAGATATTTTGACATTCCTACCGGCACTCTTATTGTTACAGATTCAGTTGTTACCATAATATCCCCCTCTATCATTTTATATCTATAATACTTTTAAAAACACTTCCCTGCCAGACACTCACCCATTCTCTAAACGGAACAACGAATGCTTAGCAAAATCCTCTTTCAAATATTATATCCCAAAAAGATCTTTTCCTCAATCAAATCCCTTTATTACACCCATCCATTATACCCATCCGGTTCCGGCACATCACGATACTGCTCAATTCCGGCCGGCCATTGTTCAGCCACAGGCGCCAGAAAACGGTATAACTCTATCGGCGCCCTTTTCTCATCCATATCCAGGTAATCCGCAACCCGCAGCAGCATTGCGATATACTGCGCATTCAGCGCGTCGTTCCCCTTCACCTGAGAATCATCCAGGTTTTCTAAAAGCCATTCCCGGTTCATTGTATGTGCTTGACATATCTTCGCAAGTTCCTCCTGAAAATTACAGTTCGTGTATTCGGGGATAACAAAGAACTCCTTTTTCATCTCCTTAATATGCGCAAACGCCCTCTCTCCGTGTGCCGGCCTGACGCACTCCTGCAGCGTGATTGTCTCGTTCTGATATTTTTGGCAGATAACAGAGTATTTCCTTCCGTGATAATTTAGCTCGTGCCTTTTTATCGACGCAATTTCATCTTCACGGACTGCCATTCCGATATCGTGGAGCAGCGCCGCATCGATCAGGCACGCAATTTCCAGATCACTTATCTGGGAAATATCTGTTATCAGGTCGTACATATCATTCATGACGTTTATCGAATGCTCGATTCCGTGCCCCGTATAATTCGCAAAGATTCGATTGATCTTCGGAAGCATGCCTTCGGCATATTTATATACCTGATTAATCTGTTCCAGATAGACGCTTTCCCGCTTTTGCAGTTCCAGATATAATTTTGTGTTTTTCACCTTCGTATCCTCCGTGCGCACCTCGCCTCACATATACCCCGCCAGTAGTACGCTCGCCACCGTCCCGGCCAGCGTCGCAACAAGCGCCCCGGCCAGCGTGTAACGGCTTTTTTTCACCTTTGCCGCCATAAAATAGACGGACATCGTATAAAAGATTGTCTCCGTGCTGCTCATCATAATCGACGCCATTTTCCCCAGCAGCGAATCCGTCCCGTACTGCTTGTAAATATCAATCAAAAGCCCCGTCGCCGCCGAGGAGGAGAACATTTTCACAAGCGTGATCGGCAAAAGCTCCGACGGAAAGCCGATACGCGCGGTCAGATTTCCGCAAATTCCGGCCAAAAATTCCAAAAAGCCGGACGCCCGGAGGATTCCAACCGCCACCATCAGCCCGATTAATGTCGGCATGATTCCGATGACTGTCTGGAACCCGTCCTTCGCGCCCTCGATAAACTCCTCGTATATATTCTGTCTGTTTAAAAGTCCGTAACCTACGATTAAAAAAATCAAAAGGGGTATCATCACATCTGACAGGAACAGCATTACTTTCATAAACGGCCACCCGGCTGTTTTCTTGTCACATTATATGATGATACCCCGGCTGTTTAACACCCGAATTTATTTCTCACTGTCCATAAAGCAGTCTCTGATACTGTATCTGCGGCATAGGCTTCGCGAAATAATATCCCTGAATATAATCGCAGCCCAGTCCGCACAGAAACTCGACCTGATTCTTTTCCTCCACGCCCTCCGCAATCACGGGCATATTTAAGGATTCGGCCATCCGGATGACCGCCTCGACAATCTTCTTTGCCTTTTCCTCCGATGCTCCCCTCGAAAAGAACTTCATGTCAATTTTCAGGACATCGAGATTGACGTCCTTTAACACATTTAAGGAAGAGTATCCGCTCCCGAAATCATCCATCAGAATCGTAAAGCCTGCCCGGTGCAGATAGTTTACCGCATTCTGAATAATCGTCGCATCCTCGGAAAACACGCTCTCGGTAATCTCGAGGTGCAGATATTTTGCCGGTATCTTATACGTTTCTACCAGATCGATAATCGTCTCCAAGAACTTCGGGTTGTAGAGGTTAACGCGGGACACATTGACGGAAATCGGCGCCAGATCACGCCCTGCATCAAGTTCTTTTCGGATAAACCGGCAGACTTTCTCCCACACATAGTAGTCAAGCTTCACAATAAACCCGTTTTTCTCAAACACCGGGATAAACTCATTCGGCGGAATTAAGGTTCCGTCCGGTTTCTGCCAGCGCACCAGAGCTTCCGCCCCGTGAGGGCTCATTTTCTCAAGCTCGTACTTCGGCTGAAAATATACCACAAACTCTTCCGCCTCAAGAGCCGCATCCATCTCGTTGATAATCATCTGCTCTCTCATCAGACGGTCGCTCATCTCCCGACTGTAGAAAACCTTGTGCACCATATGCTGTCCCTTGCACTGCTCCGCCGCAATGGACGCATTGTCGTATATCTGATTTATCTCCGTATCGGGATCCTCTATAATATAAATACCGGCAGATGTTTCCAGGTAATACTGCATGTTTTTCCTTCGTACCTTCTCCCGGATTTTATCGGTCAGCGCTCCTACTTCCTTTTTTCCGTTATAGGGAATGCACATGCAGAAGATATCGCCGCTGATTCTTCCGTAGGTTCCTCCGCCGTTCTCGCGCACCGTCTCGGCAACGGCCTGACCGATTCTATGAATCAGACGGCCGCCTTCCTCCGGTCCGTAAAGCGAATTTATCATCTTAAACCGATCCACATCAAACCGGATAAACGCGTATTTCTCATCCTCCGCTTCGTCAAGCATCTCCCTTGTCGCCTGGAAAAACTTCTGCTGATTGTAAATACCCGTCATCGGGTCAAATTCCAGCGTGCGCACCTTGCTTTTCTGCACAGCATTCATCACGCGAAATCGGATAATATCAGGATGGAACGTTTTTGGAATGAAATCCCATGCGCCCAGCGCAAGGCATTTGCGCTCATTCTCCAGCTCGTCGCTTGTCGTCGCCACGATCACCGGGATATCCTGATATTCCCTCATATTTTTATAGTGCTCCAAAAACTCAAACCCATCCATCACCGGCATCATGAGATCCAGAATCACGGCCGCAATCGTCTCCTTATGCTTCACGAGCATCTCGAGCGCAATCTTTCCGTTCTCAGCCTCCAGAACTTCAAACTTTCCGCCTAATATGGCCGCAAAGGAAGCGCGGTTTAACTTCAGATCATCCACAATCAAAATCTGTCTTTTCCTCTTCATGCAAGCTCCCCCCTTCTTGCAATCTCACGAATGTATGATAGATTGGTCTTATACCTATTATAAATTTTTTTGAGTGTTTGGGCAACAACTTTTTCCCTGTTTTGGGAGATCTCACCTTCGCCTTCTGCTCACCGCCTTACTACGCTATGAAACTACACTTCCGCTTCAAACTGGTTCGGACAAATATCACTTCCGCAATATTTGCATCTTTCTTTTATACGTTCTGTCGTTTCCTGCTTCTTCCTTATTTTTGATACTACAAAATTACAATTCTAATTTTTCTATCCTACATTGATGTTTCCTGCTTTTCTTCTCATAATTGATTCCGACAAGCAAAATATTTCCTTTATACTCTTTGAGGGCTGACACATATCCTTTTCTTTTAATCTGGCTTATCGCACCCTCAGCAGTTTTATCCCATTTTAATTCCACAACCAATGCCGGATTCAAGGAAGTACGTTTAGGAAGGAAAACCATATCGGCAAATCCATTGCCCGCAGGCATTTCTCTTATAAGAGTATAATCTCTGCACGCGCTATAGTATGCTAACGTAATTACACTACTTAACGAAATCTCATTGTTATATATCAGACTGGCGGAATTTTGCATATGAACTTCCTGTATCATCTGCGCCACCGTTTTTTCGTCCATCTCCAAAGTCGCCTTAAGTAAAGCTTCCGATGCGCTAATCGCCTTTATTACTTCTTCCCACCCATCATTTCTAATTGCACGCAGGAAAACGCTCCTTACCTCATCATTTGGAATAAAAACTTCTTTTGTTTTACTATCATAAGCCATATATCCCATATGAATCAGCAACGTAATTACATCATCTGCAGAATTGAACGTAGTAATATCATTTTGAAAAGATTCCACATCAATACTGCATCTCTGACCTCCCAGCATATCTACAACCAGTTGCCTTAATCCATTAAAATCCATTGCGATATATGTCATCAATGATTCATATGTTTCTGTTCGAGACCAATAATTTCCAAATTCCCTGCTGTCAACTGCCTCAATTACAGAATTAGGACTATAGACATGTCCTATCTTTTCAAAATAATATCCGTCATACCATTTTTGCATCTCCTTAAATGGCATATCATATTCTTTACAAATAGTCTTTACTTCTGCCTCCGTAAAGCCGACATACTCCGCCATCTGCCTGGGACTGATCATTGTATGTTCTCGAAAATTATTCAAAGCCGACTGTGTGCCATACTTCTTAATCGGTAAAATTCCCGTAATATAAGCAAGCTTTAAAAATGCTCCCGACGGAGTTCCTTTAAATAACCCTCTTAACAAATTGATATATTCCTTTTGAAGTTCTTTGTTATCTTTATCCTCTCGGAACAGGCAATCCCACTCATCAATAATAATGATAAATTGTTCTTTTGTAATGGCATTAACCTTTGCCAACACAGATGGCAATGAAACATCCGTATCCTGAACACATTCCGGATATTCCATTCTCAACTCGTCTATTACCTGCTCCTGAATATAACTCACTACTTTAACAGAAGAATTTCTCTTCATTTCCGCAAGTGCATTCCCATACATCCACTGAATATCCAAAAAAATTACATTATATTTATTCAAATGCATTTTGAAAAATTCATTCTGACTTATTTTAAGTCCTGCAAACAAATTTTCAGAATGGCATCCTTTACTGTAATACGCTGACAGCATAGTTACCGCCATTGTTTTTCCAAACCTCCTCGGTCTGCTGGAACAGATCAGTGGTCTGTCTTTACCGATACGACTGTTCGTATATGTTATCAGGTCCGTCTTATCCACATACAACTCGGAATTAACAGAAACTGCAAACTGTTCATTTCCCGGATTTAAATATATACCCATGCCTACACGCTCCTCACCGTTAATCATTCATTCTATACATAGCAATAATAATCATTTTGATAATTGAAGCAGCAAGAGAAGTGTAAAATCATCCATAATTTGTTGGTAATCCATAACATTTATCCTTTCCCAATCCGCTTTCTTTCATTATATAGCAATACTTTTCCATTGTATATGCAATTTTAACACCGTCTATCTTCAATAATTTTTTTAACTTATTTATCATAATTTCTCCATATTTCATGCTTACCAAGTTATTATCTCCCTTAAAACCATACAACCTTTAGCCTTTCATATACAAACAAAAGCGAAGAGCCTTACGCTCTTCGCCTTCTGCTCACCGCCTTACAGAACAGCAGCGCCGCCAGCGTGCTGCATATCGTCGCCGCGAGCCCCGGTCCCACGACCGCCGCAGGATTCACGCTTCCGTACTGTCCGCGGTAAGCGATGATATTCACCGGTATCAGCTGCAATGACGAGATATTGATGATCAGAAACACGCACATCTCATCATTCGCCGTCCCGGGCGGCACCGGCCGGACGCTGCCGCGCTGCCTGCCTGCGCGCCGTTCCTCCTCGAGCCGCGTCAGCGCCTCCATTGCCTTTAATCCCGCCGGGGTTGCCGCCCAGCCCAGCCCGAATACATTCGCGATCATATTGGTCGCAATATAGGTTCCCGCCGCATCGTCCTCCGGCAGATTCGGAAACAGAAACCGCAAAAACGGCTTCAGCCTGCGCGAGAGCCCCGCAATAATGCCCGCATTCTCCGCAATGCGCATCAACCCGACCCAGAACGACATTACACCCGTCATCGTGATACAGAGTGTCACGGCCTCCTTCGCCGAGTCAAGCGCCGCGTTTGTTATTTCCGGAAGCGTCCCGTTGCAGGCCGAAAAGAGGACGCCGATTAAAATCATGCCCGCCCATAAATAATTCATGGTTTTCCTCAGTTCCCTTTTTGCTTTATATATATTTCAAAACAGTTCGAATAATTCTGGCATTCTGTTCATAGGATGTGCTAATTCGAAAAAAATGCCCCGGCATTTCTGAAATGAGGCGCTATGACTCTTCCTTTTTTTTCCTTTGATTTTACCCGAAAAAAACACCGTATGACAGGTTTCCTTACTGCCGTACTCACACTTTCTTTTCTTGTTACGACTGTCGGCTGTGGAGAGGCACCAAAAGATTTTGACGCTTACACACAGCAGCTCTTCTGCGATTCCGTGGCTGCAAACACACTGAACCTGCACTACACGCTCTCCTCCCCGGAAACCTACGGCATCGCTCCGTCCCGGATCACGCTCGGCGATTTATCCGAAGATGCGATAAACGCCGCCCATGCCGCGACGGAGAATACGCTCTCCGTACTGAAAAAATACAATTACCGCTCCCTCTCGGAGGAACAGCAGCTGACCTACGATATTCTGTATGATTTCCTCTCCACCGAGCAGAGCGCCGCGGATCTGGTCTACTACGACGAACCGCTGCGGCCTTCCACCGGTATTTCCTCCCAGCTTCCGATTCTCTTTGAGGAATACAAATTTTACGATAAGCAGGATGTCGAAGATTATCTCGCGCTGATCGCCTGCACCGACGAATATTTTGTCCAGATTGCAGACTTTGAGGCCCGCAAAGCCGAACTCGGCCTCTTTATGTCGGACACTTTATGCCGCCAGCTTATCTCGCAGTGCGAGATCTTTGTCCGAAATCCCGAAACGCATTATCTCATAGAGACCTTTGACAAAAAAGTGGCTGCCCTAGAGGGACTGACCGACAGCGAGCGGCAGGCATTCTGCACCAGAAATGCGTCCATCGTCACGGAACAGGTACTTCCGGCTTACGAACGGCTGTCCGACTCCTTAGAAGCCCTGCTCGGCAGCGGCAAAAACGACGGCGGCCTCTGTTATCTGCCGGAAGGGAACAAATTTTATCAGTATCTGGTCTACTATAACACCGGCTGCGCCGACGATATCGCCGCCATCTCTACACGCATCCAAAAACAGCGGCAGGAAGATCTGGCGCAGGCAGCGGCGCTGACGCAGAAATATCCGACGCTCTGGGCGGAGTGCCAGAATATCTCTCTCGCCGGAATGGACGCGTCAACCGCACTCACCACGCTGGAGCGCGAGATGCTGCAGGAATTTCCGAGCCCGCCAAAGACCACCTATACCGTCAGTCCCATCGACGAGTGTATGGCAGACTTTATGGCTCCTGCTTTTTATATCACCGCACCGCTCGACAACTACACGGAAAATTCCATCTTTATCAACGCCGAGACGGACAGCTCCTCGATGCAGTATTTTACGACGCTCGCACACGAGGGATTTCCCGGACATCTTTATCAGACCGTGATGTCCTATGACGCCGGGCTTGCA
The DNA here is from genome assembly GCA_021770345.1 of Lachnospiraceae bacterium. Classification (GTDB taxonomy): domain Bacteria; phylum Bacillota; class Clostridia; order Lachnospirales; family Lachnospiraceae; genus Roseburia. Next base: position 47,397 of record JAETRD010000009.1, read on the forward strand.
CCCGTCCGCACCACGTTAAATTATCCCGGCTATGTGGAAGGATGGGCCACCTATGTGGAAATGCTCTCCTACCGCTATGCCGGGATCGACGAATCCGCGGCCGAGCTTCTCTCCAGAAACCAGTCCGCCCTGCTGTCGCTGTACGCCAGCACAGATATCGGCATTCACTACAGCGGCTGGACCTTCGACGAAATGTGTACGTTCTGGGATTCCTACGGCATCTCGGATAAAACCGCGCTGCAGGAAATCTATAACCTGATTGTCGCGGAACCCGCCCATTATCTGAAATACTATGTCGGCTATCTGCAGTTTCTGGATCTAAAAAAGACCGCCCGCGAAACCTACGGCGACGCTTACAGCGACATCGCGTTTCACAGGGCAGTCCTCACAATCGGTCCCGCTCCGTTTTCCATTGTGGAAAAATATCTTGACCGCTATTATTATTCTGAAAGCAAAGCCTGATATACCTCCCGCTTACTGATCCCGCGGTCCCGTGCCACCATGCGCATGGCCTCCTTATGAGAGACGCCCTGCCCCTCATACAGTGCCATGTGCGCGGCAAGCGTCATGCTCTCCCAGCGCGCATGCTCCTCTTTCTGACACTCCTCGAATGTCTTTCCTTCGACCACAAGGACATACTCTCCTCTCGGTTCATGCTCTTTATAAAAGGAAAGACACTGTTCTATTGTCGTCAATGTCTTTTCCTCATAGCGCTTTGTCAGCTCCCTGCACACGGAAATCCGACGGCCCGGAAGAACCTCCTGCAGCTCCTCTAAGGTCTTCACAAGATGATGCGGCGCCTCATAGAGGACGATCGTGCGCGTCTCGTCCCGAAGCTCCGCGAGCACTCTGTCCCGCTCTTTTTTCTCCCGCGGCAAAAATGCCTCAAACGCAAACCGCCGCGTGGGCAGGCCCGACATCGTCAGCGCCGTGATGCAGGCCGCAGGGCCCGGCAGTGAAGTGACAGAAATTCCCTCCTCACAGCAGATGCGCACCAGCTCCTCCCCCGGATCCGAAATCCCCGGCGTCCCCGCGTCCGTAATCAGCGCGATATTTTTCCCCGCCCGAAGCTTCTCTGCCAGCTGATAGGCCTTTTCTATCTTATTGTACTCGTGATAGCTCGTCATCGGGGTCTTTATCTCAAAATGGTTTAACAGCTTCAGGGAATTTCTCGTGTCCTCGGCCGCAATTAAATCTACTTCCTTTAACGTGCGCAGCACCCGGAATGTAATGTCCTCGAGATTCCCAATGGGAGTCGCACACAGATATAATGTTCCGCTCATAATTCTCCTTACTCCTGTTCCGCCACACCGGAGAGCTTCGGCATCACCAGATACATCAGAATCCCCAGCGCCACAACACCGATTGAGATCAGCTGGGAGGTGGAGAGCGCGCCCACACTGCCACGGTAATCGTTGCGCAGAAATTCCACGGCAAAACGTCCCACGCCGTAGAGTAACAGATAGGCCGCCGCCACACGTCCCGTCCGCGGCGACCTGCGGGCATAAGCCAACAGCAGCGCGCAGATCAGGAAGTCCCCCGCGGAAGAAATCAGCTGCGTCGGTATCAGTTTCACACCATTCGGCGCAAAGCCGGAATTGTGAAACGTGATCCCGTACCAGGCATCCGTCTCGCGCCCGTAGCAGCAGCCCGCAAAAAAGCAGCCGATACGCCCAAAGCCCTGCGCAAAGGAAACCGCCGGCATCACCAGGTCAAAGTACGGCAGAAACGCCGTTCTCTTTATCTGACAATACACCATACTCGTCACAATCCCGCCGATGATGCCGCCGTAGACCACATAGCCGTTTTTAAAATTCCACAGAATCGACGGATTCTTTATAATCGCAGGCAGTTCCACGATATAGTAGAGCAGCCGCGTTCCCACCATCCCGCCGATAATCGCGCAAAAGAAAATCCCGTAGATGATATCCTCGTCATAGCCCTGCTTCCTCCCCCTCCGCAGCGTCATCACAAGCGCCGCAAAAAAACCGATTGCGATCATCAGTCCATACATATGGAGCGTAATCGGTCCGATCTGAATATTGTTAAACATAAATCCTCATTTCCGCACAGCTGTGCCAGTTTCTTTTATCATGTCCCTGTCGGTCAATACCCGTAGATATCATAAATCTCATCCGCATACACCCCCGGCTCCTTATATACGATCAGGGGCTTCTCCACCAAAAGCCTCGATTTTCCTCCCCGCAGTCCCTCCAGCAGCACCATGTTCGGCTCCTTGTCGATATACGGATAAACCAGTTTCATGCGCTTCGGCTCTATCTTATACGCAACCATCTTCGCAAAGATTTCGGCCAGCCGGAACGGGCGGTGCACCATATAAAATCTGCCCCCTGGTTTTAAAAGCTTTGCGCTCTCCCGCAGGACATCGTCCAACGTACAGCAGACCTCGCATCTTGCGATGGCTTTTGCCCCGGACGGCGAATGTAACCCATGGCTCTCAATCATGTAGGGCGGGTTTGTGGTAACGATATCAAAAGAAGATGCTCCAAATAGCTTTGAAGCATCCTTAATATCGCCGGTGACAATATTTATTCTGTCCTCAAGATGATTGTAGCATACGCTGCGTCTTGCCATATCCGCGCTCTCCTCCTGAATCTCAAGCGCGGTAAAATCCTCTCCGTCGGTCTTCGCCTCCATCAGAATCGGGATAATCCCGGTGCCGGTACCAAGGTCAAGGCATCGCTCTCCTTTTTTTGCCCGGGCAAACCCGGACAGCAGCACGGCATCCATCCCGAAGCAGAAGCGCGCCGGGTCCTGAATAATGTAATACCCGTTGCGGTGCAGTTCGTCTAACCGCTCATGTTCCCGTACAAGGCCGCAGCTACTTTCTCTCGTCAAATCTGGATTTTCCTCCCTTGTCTTCTAAGGCTGCCAGTTCCTTTAGCTCCTCCTTCGAGAGCTTCACATTGTCCTTTCTGCGTTTCGGCTTAAACCTTAACTGCGCAACGCTGTAATCCCTCAGCTCCTTTTCGCCGTCGACTTCCACGAGCACCTTCACCGTCTGGCGCAGCACGCTGACCGAGGAAACCGTTCCGCGGAACCCGTCGTCGGTCGTGACGAAATCTCCCGTGCCCGGCAGGCGGCTGTTCAGATACTCGTAGGTCTCTTCCTCGTTCTTTAAACAACACATCAGCCTGCCGCACACGCCGGAAATCTTCGTCGGGTTCAGAGAAAGATTCTGCTCTTTCGCCATCTTGATCGAAACCGGCGCAAACTCCGCAAGGTAGGTATGGCAGCACAGCGCTCTGCCGCAGATGCCGATTCCCCCTATAATCTTGGTCTCGTCCCGCACGCCGATCTGCCGCAGCTCAATGCGTGTGCGGAACACCGCCGCGAGGTCCTTTACCAGCTCTCTGAAATCGATTCTTCCGTCCGCGGTAAAATAAAAAAGCAGTTTGTTGTTGTCAAACGTATACTCCGCCTCCACCAGCTTCATCTCCAGCTTGTGCTTTGCGATCTTTTCCTGACAGATTTTAAACGCTTCCTTTTCCTTCTCGCGGTTCCGCGCGCATTGCCTCTCATCCGCCTCCGTGGCGATGCGGATGACCGGCTTTAACGGCATAATAACCTGATCCTCAAAGACATCCTTCGGACCGGTCATCACCGTCCCCATCTCCACACCACGGGCCGTCTCCACAATGACGTGCATGCCCTTGTCTATCTGCAGCTCTCCTGGGCCGAAAAAGTAAATCTTTCCGGCGTTGCGGAAGCGCACTCCCACTACCTTTATCATATCTAGTTCTCCTTTATGGTAAGCAATAAAAGCTCGATCACCAAATCAAAATTGACATTGGCGCCAAGACGGACCTGCGCTTTCTCAAGCGCCCGCAGAATCCGCTCAATACCGTTGTACGAGCTCTTCTCCGCCTGTCTTTTTATATCATAAACCTCATCCTTAAAGATAAGGCCGTTCACATCCCCGGTTGCCTTAAACATCAATACATCGCGGTACCATATCATCATCAGATCAAAATAATCGCTGATCTGCAGCTTGTACTCGCCGATCTGTCTGACCGCCTCGGTCATCTCATAGAGTTCAATCTCCTTCACGCGCTTCATCAGCTGCAGCGTCGCGGCCTTTAACTCGTTAAAGTCCTCCGAGGAAGCCAGCTGAATGGCCTTGCCGACATTTCCCTGCGCGAAAGCCACGCATACGTCCGCCTGATAATCCGGAACCTGATATCTGCGCATCAGAAATTTCTTAATCTGCCCGTCCGGAACCGCCTTGATATTCAGGGTCACGCACCTGGAGAGAATTGTCGGCAGAAATGCGTCCGCATTCGTCGTAAGGAGCAGGATTACCGCGTATGCAGGCGGCTCCTCAATCGTTTTGAGCAGCGCATTCTGTGCCTGCACATTCATTTTCTCCGCCTCGTCGATAATGTAAACCTTATACCGGCTGCTGTACGGTTTAATCACAATGTCATTGTTCACCTGCGTGCGGATATCGTCCACCGAAAGCGTATTCGGCTTCTCATGGCCCACATAGATAATATCCGGCTGGTTCCTTCCCTCCGCCTGCTTACAGGAATGACAGGTTCCGCAGGCTTCGCTGCCTCCCTCTTCGCACTGCAGCGCAGCCGCAAAAGCCTCTGCGAGCATCCGTTTGCCGGATTTGTCCGGCCCGTTTATAATGTATGCATGCGATACTTTATCCATCGTAATGGCATTCTGCAGATGTGAAATAATCTGCTCATGTCCCAAAATATCTTTAAATCCTGCCATATCAATCCTTTCTGCCCCTGTCACACCGTACTATGTCAGTATATCCAGCAAAAGCCCTCTGATTTCGCCGATTTTACTCAGGATGCTAATATGGTCCTTCTCATCCTTCACAAGTTCCTGTGCCAGTTCGTCTAAATTCGTGTCTATCAGCTTAATCAGTCCGTAGACCCTGTGGCGCCCCTTGCGGTCCAGAAAATTTTCTCTGGAAAATTTGTGCGAACGGTAAACTACCTCATTTAAAAACTCCCGGATCAGCTCCCGGTATTTCCGCAGATCGCGGATGTCCATATGCTCTGCGATGCGGTTTCCCTGAAACGTGATATCGGACAGCATCGCATCTATTTTCCCCTGCAGCTCGGCGTCCGTGATAGCGCTCGCCAGAGTAAATTTAAAAGAGCCGTCCCCCTTCTCGGTTGTCGCCGTATCCGGCACCTGTGTGACAGGTACCGTCTGATTGACCTTGATCTGATTCTCCAACGCGCCGCCTCCCGTTCTTTCTCACTGTCTTTTATTTTAACATAAAATCTTTAATATTTTGTACTGTTTCTATTAACTTGTGATTAACAAATCGCTGTGTAATCCCCGCCGCTTTCAGCTCCTCCTCGGAAAAGTCTTTCGCATCCGCGAGAAAGCGCCGGCAGAGCTCCTCGTAATTCGGAAGCTTTTCGCTGCGCTCGCGGTTTAACGCCCGCTGCAGCCGCTCGCCGTCCTCCACCTCCACATAGACGGGAACCACGCGCCCGTCCCCGAAATAAGCGTCAAGCTTCCGGTATGCCGCAAGCGTCGTGATCATCAGGCAATCCTGCTCTCCCTGGCGAATCTGACGGTCGTTCACCGTAAAATACTTCCACACACCGCAGACCGTATCGTAAGCCCGCAGCTCGATGATGCGCCCCGCCCGCTCCAATTCGGCAAGCCGCTCCTCGCTGCAGAAATAATATTCCACGCCGTCGCGCTCTCCCTCCCGCACGGGCCTCGTCGTATACGGTATGATTTTCGCGAGCGACAGCTGTTTATCCTCCAGCAGCATTTTATAGATACTGTCCTTGCCGGAAGAACTTTTTCCTATAATACAATAAATCTTTCCCATTTATCTCCATGCGCACACTTTTTTATATATATTCCAGATCTGTGCGTGACTATACCAGTATAATACAGGCTTTAAAAATATACAATCTTTATCCGCGCCGAGGCGGTATCGGCCGCCGCCTGTACCGAGAGCCCCCGCCTGATGCATTCTTTTATTCTTTCGACAAACCCGGCCGTGATTGTCTCCCCCGGTATAATCATCGGTATTCCGGGCGGATATAAATAGATGTAATCCGCAGATATTTTTCCGACTGCCTCGGAGAACGATACCTCCGCACACGGCAGCTCCACCGCCTGATACGGCTCCATGACGCGCGGGTTTTCTTCGTACATGCGCCGGATAAAATCCTGCCGGTTTCCTCCCTTTTCGTCTTTCCCGGCCGATTCCTGTGAGCCGGACACATGACGCTTCCCCGCGAAGCCTTCCGCGCCGATCCCCGCGTCAATCCGATGCAGCGCCTCCGTGAGCCGGCAAAAGCCCTCCTCCGTATCCATCATACTCGTCATACCGAGCACATAGGAAGCGGAAACCATTTCCATCTGAAGCCGATAATCCGAAAGCAGCCGCCGATGCAGCTCTATCCCGTCCATTTCGCTCTCACCGGCAAAAATTACCAGCTTTGAATCGTCTCTGTCGAACGCCTCCGCGCGGCTGATATCTCCTCTGCACAGCACATGCAGACATTTCAGATCCGCCGATGCCGCATAAAACGCATCCAGCCTGCTGCGATACCGCGAAAAGAGCTCCGTCCCCTGCTCTCGCAGCAGACAGATACAGCGATCCATCCCCGCCATAAAAAGATAGGAGGGGGAACTCGTCTGAAAAATTTCGAGATACCGTCTGACCTCGCCCTCGCCGATACGGCCCGAACACAGATGAAGCAGCGCCGTCTGCGTAAATGAGGGCAGCGTCTTGTGCAGGCTCATGATGACCGCGTCCGCCCCCAGAGATACCGGGCTCTCCGGGAAGCCCGCGCCGAATCCGAAATGCGCCCCGTGGGCGGCATCCACGATCAGCGATGCCCCGCCGGCATGGGAAACCGCCGCAATCCCGGAGATATCGGACACCATCCCCTCATAAGTGGGTGATGTCAGAATCACCGCTGTAATGTCCGGATGCTCCCGCAGCGCGTCTTCTACCTGCCGTGCGGTAATCTGCCCCTGCAGGCCGGTCTTTGTAATTTCCGGGTACAGGTAGACCGCCGAGAGCTCCCGCAGACACAACGCATAGTAGACCGCCCTGTGACAGTTCCTTGCGACAAGCACCTTATCCCCCTTGCGGGCCGCGGCGCAGATTGCCGCCAGAAGCCCGCAGGTGCTCCCGTTTACCAGATAAAAGCTGCGCGCAGCACCGTACAGCGCGGCGGCCCGCTCCTGCGCCTCCCGAAGAATCCCCTCCGCATGATGCAGATCGTCAAACCCGTCTATCTCCGTGATATCGACCGTATAGGGATTTGCAAAAGGCAGCGCCTGCCGCTTATGCCCGGGCATATGAAACGGATAGATATCGGATTCGCGATACTGCCGCAGTCTCTGCTCTAAGTCCATGTCCGCCCCGTCCTTTCTAATCCAGAAATCTGCAAAGCTCCGGCATCCAGTCTCCGAGGAACACCTCGTCCCGGCACACCGCGCTCCAGATCCCCGGAAGAAACCGTCCCAGAAGCCCTGTCACCTCATCCCATTCCGGCTCCTGCCTTTTTTTCCCGCGCAGGTATTTTTTCCAGCGCTTCCTCATATAAGGATAATCCCGGTAGGCCAATATCTCCGAAAGGCGTTCCTCTTTGGGCACAATCTCTGCCTGCCGAAACGCCGCAGACAACTGTTCCGCAATGAAACGTCCCTCGACCGTCTCATCCCCCAGAAGCCGATACACCGCATCGTAAGCCTCCATGTCCTGCAGAAGTTCCATGTCCCGCAAAATCACGGTCAGTTTCTCGACCAGAATATTTCCGACGGGATATTCCAGATATACAATGCTGCCTCCCCGCAGCAGCAACGGACACTCACGCTTTACGGGCATCGCACTCTCATCCTCCATCGCCGTGATGTGAATGACAAGCGGCACCGTCATCTCCTCAAACTCGCCGGTGACAACCAGCTCCAACAGGTCCCCCTGCATCGCGGCTCTCCCCCGCCATTTGATTTCCGGCGTCTTTTCCTTCTTCAGTATATATGCCAGCATCACATATCCCATCTTCAATGACAGTGCCTGTCCCGGTACGGGCGCCGTCTTTTTCATTGCAAGCGCATCTGTCAGGTAGGCAAATTCCAGCGTCAGCCCGTTTCGCTTCCCCCACTGCTCCCGCTCGAGCTGCCCGGCATTTTTCAGCCAGAGAAGCTCCGCAAATTCGGACTCCGAGAGCAGGTAGCGGAAAGCCTCCGCCACATACGCTTCCAGCACGGCGGAAAACGGTACGCCAAGCGCCTCTCCCTTCGCCTTTAATGCCGGTTTATCCATTATCTTTTGTTTCATTTACAGCCATACTCCTATCATTGTCTGGACCTTTTTTACGACCTTCCGCTCCCTGGCGTAGTTCATCAGTTTCGCCGCATCCTTTTTGGGATCGCGGATATAGGCGAGCAATCCTTCTTTAAATACGGCCCGATCCATCTTATCCTCATATTTGAGACACTCACAGATCAGTCGTTCTTTCTCAAAAATCTTCATTTTGGCGCCGTCTTTGCCGAACGAAATCTCCGACACCCCAAACTGCAGTGTCTCCGGCTCCGCGTACAGCGGCGTCACCTTCGGGAAATCCAGTTTAAACCTCGACTTTGACGTGTTTTTGTCGACCGAAAGCTGGTAACCGTAAGGCTTTTTCTCAAGGTAACCGTAGGCATAAAGACCGCACGCTAAGTTCATCACGCAGTCCGGAAACAGCCGCGCCACCAGCTCCTCCTCAGAAAAATCGCTGATGCGCACGGTGTAATAACCGTTCTTCAGCCGCACCAGATCCCCCTTTTCCACAAAATCAAGGATCCTGCGATAATCAATTCCGAGTTCATTTAACTGGCTTTTCTTCACGACTCCGCCATTCTGATAGATAAATTCCTTGACACGGTCCAAAATCAGTTCTCTTCTCTCATTTACTGCATATGAATCCGACATATTTTCTCCGCTCCTCGTACTCTTTTGTGGTACTTATTTTCTATTCTCTACTATAGATTATCCGCCTTAGTTTGTCAATTTCACATTTTTGTCTTATAATGAAGCCGAACAGGCAGAAATAAAAACAGGCAATGAATATGATTTCTGTACATAATGTCATCCCCGGAAAGGAGCCCGTATGGATTATCGGAAACCAAACCTGCGCAAGAACCCCTCCCGCGAAGCATGCGAGGGAATCATCAAACGGATTCTCATGACCGAGATTCTCGAAAAAGGAAAGAATGAGCACTTCCGCACGGCGGCAGATTTCATGAGTTACTTTGAGTCCCTCTACCCGGCCTCGGACGCTCTGACCAAACAGGTGCAGCGGGCGGTGAAGGCACTCAACATGCCGAAAGACGACGCCGGTTATTTTATTCCGAACAAAACGACCGAACAGCTGGCCGCAGAAAACGATCTGCGCGATCTGTTTGAAAAAGCAGATGCCTCCGTCGTTTCTCTCGAGAATTGCGAGCCGCTCTTTCTGCAGGCGGACAGCAGCCTGACCTCCTATCTCATGCATGTGATTGCCGCTTCCCCGCTTTTTGCGGGAAAGTACCTCACGATGCACGCCGCATCAAACGGCATTATTTTCTACACAAAAAATGTTCCCCAGCTCGAAATTCTGTTAAAAAGCCTAATTGTCAGATAATTTATCCTTTATTTTTATATGTCCTTTATTTAAAAAAAGACGACATTTCTCTCAAAATGTCGTCTTTTTTCGACCCGTTCCACTAAAATCTGCGTCTTCCACGCCTTCTCTGGTGTTTTCTGACAGCTCGAAACTGTTCCCGTTTACTCCTTCGAACCTCCATATTATGGCGGATGATATAATAGTTGTCGACAATCTGTTTTGCGAAATAAATCAAGAGCAGCAGGCTCATAATCGCGAGTGCACCCAGGAAAATCAGCAGCGGATTGATATGGATGGCAGCCGTCTCCTGCTCTCCTGCCCCCTTCTCTTTCTGATTATCGAAAACAAATCCCTCTACCTCTATGCCGTTTCGGACAATATCGGCTTTCCCCACCTCATGATTTGCGTAGGTGTACGATATCGTTCCGACCACGCTGCCGCCGTCCTCCCGATAGGCGATCTCCGATACCGCATCCGCGAATTCGGCCGTTTTCGGAAGCACGATATCCGCGTTGCCATCCAGCTCCACAAAAGCCTTGTACTCGTTTAACGCGCCCACCGTGACCGCGCGGGAGGTGTCATAATCGGTCTCGTTGTCCGCCACATGGTAAACCTGGAAATTGTCAAACGCATAGTGAAACAGATTGAGCGTATCCACAAACTGTCCCGGCGACTGCACATTCATCACAACACAGACCAGTGTCATTCCGTCCTTTTCCGCATAAGTAACCAATGTGCTGTTCGCCGCATCCGTGTAACCGGTCTTACCTCCCACACAGTACTCGTAGAGATATTTCGCGTTAGCCGAATGATAGGTGCAGAGCATATCGTGGTGATTCCGCACTATCGTGTCCTCATTCGGATGCTTATTCGTGGGCGGAATCGTATAAATCTTTGTCCCGGTAATAATCCGGAATGTCTCGTTGGCGTATGCGGCTTTTGCAATCAGCGCCATATCACGCGCGCAGGTGTAATGATTGTCGTCGTGCAGACCGTGGGGATTCGCAAAATGCGTGTTTTCACAGCCAAGCTCCGCCGCTTTCGCATTCATCATATCCACGAAATTCTCCATCGTACCGCCCACATGCTCCGCCACCGCAAATGCGCATTCGTTCGCCGATTCCAGCATCATCGCATACAGGCACTGTTCCATCGTCATCTGTTCGCCGTAGTCCCTGGCGATGCCGGAACCGTGGGTTTCGTCAATCGCCCGGTCGGAAAACGTCACCACCTCATTCATGTCCGAATTTTCCAGCGCCACAAGCGCCGTCAGTATCTTGGTGATACTTGCCGGATAGTGGGCTTCCGTACTGTTTTTTTCATATAGGACCGTTCCCGTGGAAAGCTCCATCAAAACGACCGCGGGAGACTCCGTCTCCGGAGCTTCGGGCCAGTATTCCGCGGCAAAAACCTCCTGTCTTCCGCCTGCCTGTATAAAAAATAAAATTGCGAGCACAAGACACGCAATTTTTTGCAAATCATTTCGAAATCGCATAATTACTCCCATCTTTCTCTTCAAATTTATTATCAGTATAATTGTAAAAAAATATACATGCAACAATTTTCGCCAAAAAACTCTTTTTTTATCTGCCGTTTTATTGTAGAATAGCTTGCATACTGTGACAAAATCCTGTTTAAAAAGCCGCCCGGCGGCAGAAATGAGGCAAAAGATTGAAAATTGAAATTTTCAATCCCAAATTTGCGCGCACACGCACAAATTTGACATGCACAAAATGCGTGTGCGCATGGAGGTAAACATGAGATTACGGAATATTCCCGGCGCAGACGCCGCCGTCGCAGACAGCGATTACTGCATCAGGCAGCCGGAACTTATGAAAGGCAGCTGGAACACTGCGTTTTGTGCACCCGGTCCGCTTCACATCGAGATCGGCATGGGAAAAGGACGCTTTATTATGGATATGGCCCGTCTGCACCCGGATATAAATTACCTCGGAATTGAACGCTACTCAAGCGTGCTGCTCCGGGCCTTGCAGAAAATGCAGGAAGAACCTCTGCAGAATCTGAAATTTATCTGCATGGATGCCGCAGATCTTCCGGACGTATTCGCCCCCGGGGAGGTAGACCGCATCTATCTGAACTTTTCGGACCCCTGGCCAAAGGAGCGCCATGCAAAGCGCCGCCTCACCTCAAGACAGTTTTTCGCGCGCTATGATCTGATTTTAACGGGAGACGGGCGGCTTGAATTTAAGACCGACAATCAGGATTTGTTTACCTTTTCCCTCGCGGAAATCCCCGAGGCCGGCTGGCACATTGACGCCTCCACAAGGGATCTGCACCGCGATGCGGCTATAAATGAGGGAAATGTCATGACAGAGTACGAGGAGAAATTCTCCTCCCTCGGGAATCCGATTTGCAAATTAATCGCTTCCCGGTAGAAAGAGGCTGTCGCATTTTACACCTAATATAGGTGTCAATGCGGCAGCCCCTTTTATGCCGGAAAGCGGTTCTACGGCATACGCCTTTACTTATGCTTTTTTGCGATCAGATCCTTCAGGCGCAGCGCCTTTTCAATGCTGCCGTCCACTTTGAGTTTGCGCATCGTAAACGCCGCAACCGGGTCTAACTTGCCGTCGATAAGCTTTCTGAGCGTCTCCGGCGTACAGGTAAAGCCCGCGTCCCTGTCATGGTAGTCATACGGCTCGATATAGAGCTCCCCCTCCTTGACCTCGACATAGAAGATTCCGCCTGCCTGCGCGTCCTCAATCGTAAACTGATATGCCAGATGTTCCGCGATATCGCTCACGTCCGTCCCCTCGAACCGGTCTTTGATTTCCTGAAAAAATTCTTCGAATTTCATCTTTATCACCATACTCCTTTCCTGACGTGCCATCTGCCGCAGGCGCCTTCCCGTTCCGCCGCAGCTGCCGTTTTTGTTTCCTGTTTTTACCATAACATATCCGGCATGCTTCGGTCAATCCGCGGAGGCGTTCATTTTTGCAAGGATTGCTTCGGCAGCCGCGGCATACACGCTCTCTCCCCGCTCCCTGCATCGGCCCCGGAGGTCTGTCAAAAGCAGCTGATGCTCGAGTTCCTCAAAAACGGCAATCCGGTTTCGGATGCTTCCGTTCCGCTTTAAAATTTCTTTCAAAACAAGCTCACATTCCAAATAAGAAATCTGCTCCGGAATTACCCCCTCCACAATCCCAGGGTACAGCCTCTCACAGGAATCCGTCATCTGCTTTACAATCTGCTTATTTAAAAGGGCTGCGTAACCGGCTTCGTCAAACGCGAATACCTCGTTGATCATCTCCGCATAAAGCTCCTGTGTCACGTTCTCTACACAGCCGCCGCATTTTTTCTTTCCATATATAGATATTTCATACTCGTTAGGTGCCAGCTCCAAATCGTCCCGTATGCGGATCAGCGGTATCACAAATCCCTTTTCCCGCGCGATCCTGCGGCGCTTCTCGCCGATAAGGTCCGTCTTCAGTCCCTCTCTGAATATCGGGATAAAGTCCTCCCCAAAAGAAATCAGAATCGGCTCCGCACAGCTGTTGAGCATAATGTTTTCCTCATCCGCCATCAGAGCCCCCTCCCCTTTATCGCCGCCGCAGACTCCAAGCAGGTCGTTGGCATCTATGCCGAGAACCGTACAGATGTCTGCCAGCATCGCGGCATCCGGAAGCCCCTGCCCCCGCTCCCACTTGGAAACCGCCTGCGAAGTGACTCCCAGACGCACCGCAAGCTCCTCCTGCGTCATCTTAAGCGCCTGCCGTCCGTTTACAATCTGTTCCGAAATACTCATGTTCATATCACATTCCCTCCTTCTCTTTTCCTGTATCATAAATGAATCCCGGCGGAAGGTAAACCAACGCTTCGTTGGACGGCGCTGCAACAGAATTTTCTCATTTCCCGTTTTTTTCGAAAAAAAAGCACCAACCCCGCAGTCTTTGCTGCAAAATCGGTACTTTTATAATGGGCCATCAGGGGTTCGAACCCTGGACACCCTGATTAAGAGTCAGGTGCTCTGCCAGCTGAGCTAATGGCCCGTATATCTCGTAAGCACGAAAGTTATTATATAATAGTTTTTTTCCAAATGCAACACTTTTTTTTAATTTCTTTCATTTTTCTTTTATTTTTTTCGCCCGGAGGAGTCGAGACCTGGAATACAGAGGCTTTTACCGTCAAAAATACAGGGTTTTCCGGACCTGTCCGATATGGACAAATCCCTTCCGCCCGTGGTATATTGTTACCAGATTTTTGAGAAAAATACCAGGAAAGGATGATTTTATGACAGTACAGGAACGATTTCTAAATTATGTCTCCTATTGGACGACCTCCGACGAAGACAACATGACGGACGCGGGCGCACGGATTCCGTCTACGGAACGCCAGTTTGACCTTGGCCGTGTTTTGGAACAGGAGCTCGGCGGTCTCGGCCTCCGGGAAGTAACGCTGACCGATCACTGCTATGTATATGGCCTTCTGCCGGCAACTGCGGGCTGTGAGAACCGACCGGCGGTCGGTTTTATCTCCCACATGGACACCGCCCCCGATTTCTCCGGTCAGAATGTAAAACCGCAGATCATTTCGGACTATAACGGAAAAGATGTCCTGCTTGCAGGCAGCGGCAGTTATCTGAAGGTTTCCGATTTCCCGTCCCTTGCGGATTTAAAGGGGCGCACGCTGATTACAACGGACGGAACCACGCTGCTCGGCGCGGACGACAAAGCCGGCGTCGCCGAGATTGTCACCGCAGTCGAGGAAATTATTGCATCCGGCCAGCCGCACGGCGATATCTGGGTGGGCTTTACCCCGGACGAGGAGGTGGGCTGCGGCGCGGATCTCTTCGACCTTGATTACTTTAAGGCTGCATTTGCCTACACCGTGGACGGTGACTACGAGGGGGAAGTCGCCTATGAAAACTTCAACGCGGCAGGCGCCTCCTTCTCTGTCAAAGGCGTCAATGTCCATCCCGGCGAGGCAAAAGACATCATGGTAAACGCCGCGCTCGTGGCCTGCGAGCTCGCTTCCATGCTGCCCGCGGACGAAACGCCGGCACACACGGAAGGCCGTCAGGGCTTTTTCCACCTCACGGATATGCAGGGGGACGTATCCTCTGCCAGCCTTTCCTATATTATCCGGGATCACGACAAAACGTCCTTTGAGAACCGCTTAAACATGCTTCGCACGCTTGAGGCGGAAATGAACCGGAAATACGGCGCCGGGACCGTAACTCTGACCATAAAAGATTCCTATGCCAATATGCTGGAAATTATCGAACAGCACCCGCATGTGATAGAAATCGCCAGAGAAGCCATCACCTCGGTCGGCCTTACGCCCCTGTCCCGCCCGGTGCGCGGCGGCACGGACGGCGCCCGCTTAAGCTTTATGGGGCTGCCCTGTCCGAATCTCGGCACAGGCGGCTACGGTTTCCACGGCCCCTATGAGCATATCACCGTCGAAGGCATGCAGACCGCGGTCCGGGTAATCCGCGAGATTGTCCGCATCACTGCGGAACGTGAATAACAAGAATTTTTTCTTCGAGGTGGCGGATTCACAGTTCATTTATCGTCTCCTTGATTTCCATGCGGCACATACGCTTTGACGGGCCGTAAACCGCAGCGATTGTAGCCGCGAAGACAAACAGCAGAATAACAAGCAGCGCCCCGACCGGCATTCTCCACATGTAATAAGGGAAATTTTTGGTAATCAGCCGGCCGTACAGCAGCCGGTTGAGAGGAAGACCGCACCCGCAGCCTATGATACAGCCGGTCACGGCATAGGCTGCCGCTTCGGCGGCAATCATTTTCGTAAGCTGCCGTCCCTCCATACCCACGGCCCGCATAGCCCCGTACTGACGGGTTTTCGCCGATACGCTCATCGAAATACTGTTGACGATATTGAGCACGGTAATAAGCGCGATGATTGCCAGAAATCCGTATATAAACAGGCGAAACGCAATGACCGTACTCAAATCCCCCTCCTCTCGCCGGTCGGTAAAGTCACAGGTCCCCGTTACCAGCTCGTGGATGGCCTCCACATCCTCGTCAGATGCCCCGCGAGCCATTTGAATATCTACAATACGATAATCGTCTCCGCCGGTCAGACGGGCAAAGGTCTCCTCGGAACAGATCAATATGACGTCTCCGCCGGTCTGCCCGTTGTTGGAAAACGGGTTGAAGGTCATCTGTCCGGCAATCTCCACCGTGACGCCGTTTAATGTCACCTGATCTCCCACCTGCAGCGGAACATCCTTATCCCAGATCGAGAGCACACACCCCTGATCCCCGTAAACTTTCCCGAGATCGCCGCCCGCGCGCAGATCTCCGTCACCCGGTATCCAGTCTAACTGGATCTCGTCATAAGAGATAACATCCACATGATCCCGGGGTACATCCACGCTAAACGTCGCCGGGACGGCAAAGGCGCAGCTTCGCCCAAAGGCATTTTTAACGCCGGGCATCTGCCGGAGCAGATTGACCAGATCATGCGGGATGAGCTCCCCGTCTTCCGAAACCGAAAGCGATAAATCCGAGCCGTAGGATTTGGTGGGCATCACACAGCCGAGCACCTCAACCAGTACCGAAAAGCACAGAAACAGGATAATACTCAAGGCAAATGACCCTGCCATAAGGAGCAGTCCCTTTTTGGATGACACCGCATGAGAGACGCCCAGAGCAGTCTCAACATTTAAAAAGCGGGGATTGGCTCTGCCGCGCCTGATTTTCCCGGTGTCCGCATTTCCGGACACCGCCGCAACAGGCGAAACGGCCGCCGCTTTCCGCGCAGGAGACCCGGCCGCGATCAGCACGGTCAGAATCCCCACCACCGCACCGCTGCAGACGCCGATCACACTGACGCCGCCCACCACCATCTTTGTAAACTCGCCGCCCACAAAATAGCGCATGAACGCGCACAGCCCCCACGAAACCACGATACCCAAAAGCACACCCGCCGGAATTGCGGTTTTGCACCAGTTCAGCGCTTCCAGCCGGACAAAACGGATAATCTGACGCTTACTCATGCCGATGCAGCGCATCATGCCGAAAAATTGAATCCGCTGGGCGACGGTACTGTTCAGACTGCCGGAGATCATCAGCACTCCGGCCAGTAAAACCAGCAGACATACCGCCGCCACCAACGGATAAATTCTCTTTACCGTGGGATTTTCGCTCGCACCTGCCGCTGCCAGAAGAATCAGATTCTCCTCAATTTTGGCGTCGGGAAACTGTCCCCTGATCTCTGTAAGCGCGCGCTTTATGTTCGCTCTCTCATCAAACTGCACATAGAAGACGGGATTCCCCACATCCTGATTTTCGTTTAAAATACGGCGGAAAGCTGCGATATTCAAAAATGCACCCACCTGTTCGCCTTTTACAAGCAGCGCCGTTGTCTCACCGGTGCCGCTGTCGGTCGCGTAGCGGCTGCTGCCGCTGCGAAAACCCGTTACACGGAGCACATAGCTCCCGGCCGGCGTATCCAATGTCACACTGTCTCCCTCCTCCGCTCCCAGAAAATGCCTGGCGTTGGGAGTAAGGATGACTTCTCCCTCCTGCAGGCCGGCTTCGTTTGGAAAATAGGTCATAATCTCCGTTCGGAACGCATCGTCAACGCCGCCAAGCACGACCGGTATCCCTCCGATAAAATAATCCCGGCTCTTGTCAATGTTTACCGTATCATACCAGGAAACCGCTGCCACATCGGAACGGTTTGCAATCGCTGCCGCCTCCGCTTCCGTAAGTCCCTCTATGTGAATATGCCAGTTGCCGCCTTTCTCCCTGACACTGGCAGTCTCGGACCGGATGAGCATATCCGCCATACTAAAAATACTCGTAACCAAAAACACCGCAAAAATAATACACAAAAGCGTCATACGATTCTGCCGTCTGCGCACTTTCGCGGAAATCGGAATCAGGCCCAGATAACTTCTCATTCCTGACGCCCCCTTCCGAAATCGGTCAGAATGCCGTCCGATACCCGCAGGATGCGGTCGGTCGTCTGCGCAATGCTGCCGTTATGAGTGATCATGATAATGGTCTGCTCGTATTTTCTCGAAGCCTCTTTCAGCATCGCAATGACCTCGCTGCTGTTCTGCGTATCCAGATTTCCGGTCGGCTCGTCCGCCAGAATCAGCGACGGTCTCGTGATTAACGCGCGCCCGATTGCCACTCTCTGCTGCTGACCGCCTGATAACTGACCTGGCAGATGACTGCGCCGCTCTTTCAGGTTCAGTACGGTCAGCAGTTCTTCCAGATATTTTTTATTTGGTTTCTGGTAGTCCAGCAGCACCGGGAAAATGATGTTCTGCTCCACCGTCAGTTCCGGAATCAGATTAAAAGCTTGGAAGATAAATCCGATATTCCTGCGTCGAAAAACGGTAAGCGCTTCTTCCTTCATCGAAAAAATGTCTTTGCCGTCTATCAATACCTTGCCGGAAGTGGGGCAATCCAACGCCCCCAGCATATTGAGCAATGTGCTTTTTCCGGAACCGGACTCGCCGACTATCGCGACAAATTCGCCCTTCGGTACGGAAAAGCTGACCTGCTTTAAGGCATGTACCGCCGTTTCACCGCTGCCATACGTTTTCGAAATCGATTGAACTTCTAATAAATCCATCTTGTTACACCTCTTTCCGTTTGAATCTATTGGAAGAATACCATCCGTACCTTACGGCAATATTACCACAAGACTACAATTTTGCAGGAATCAGGAAATTTATCACAAAAGCCGTCCTGATTCCCGGCTCACTGCTGACCTCAATCGTACCCTGATGCGCTTCCACAATTGCTTTCGCAAGCGGCAGGCCAAGTCCGAGGCCATGCGTATCTTTGGAAAATCGGCTGCGATAAAAACGTTTGAAAATATGATGCAGGTCTTCCGGGTGAATCCCGCTTCCGTTATCCGTTATGACAATCTGCACCACGGAACCCGACTGCCCCCATTCAACGGAAATAGAATCTCCCTGCCCCGTATGGTCAAAGGCATTTTTCACAATGTTATCGACGGCTTCCGTCAGCCAGTCGCGGTCACAGAGAAACAGCGCCCATTCAGGCCCCGACAGCTTCATTTCTTTCTGTTCCTTCTTCGCCCGGTACGCAAAGTGCAGTTCAATATCTCTCATCATACCCGCCACATTTTCCATACTCTTTTCCATCACAATAACCCCGGCGTCAAGCTTCGCAATCTTTAGAAGATTCTGAACAAGCGTTTCAATCCGATCAAGCTCCTGCTCCGACAATGCGGCAAATTCCTTTACCGCCGGAAGTCCCTCCGCCTCATTTTGCAGAAGGCCGTTATAAATATTCAAAGCCGCAAGCGGCGTCTTCAACTGATGGGAAATATCCGATATGGTATTTTTCAAAAATTCTTTCTCCCTCAGTTCGTTTGAAGCATGAGCATTCAGCACTGCCGCCAATGTATTTACCGTGTGGAACAACCGGTACAGCTCACCCTCTCTGTCACAGTCAATGCGGGCGTCCGTATCGCCGTCGAGGTAGGACTCAATCTGTGCGACGGCCGTTTCCATGATCTTATTCTGCCTGTAAAAATAGAGAAAACATGCCGTCCATATACTTCCTGCAGGAAGCAGGGAAAGAAAAAACAGCGGCGCCGAAAAATCTCCGTAAAGAAATCGAACGACAAACTGCAGCGCTAAGACAGAGAACGCCAGTATGCCGGCCACAACGGTAAAAAAACATTTTATATCTCTGTTTACAAATATCATCATAACACACCTTGGCAAATGACGTTCCATTTATAGCCCATACGCCTGACTGTCAAAAGCATCTGCGGCTCACTGGGATTGTCTTCCACCTTTATTCTCAGCCTGCGCATATATACGGTAAGCGTATTGCCGTCTATATAGTTGCCCTCGCAGTCCCACAGTTTATCCAAAATCTGTTCTTTTGAGAGCACCACATTGGGATTCTGCATAAACAGGCACAGCAGTCGGTATTCGACGGTTGTCAGTTCCAAAAGCTTTCCGTTTTTGTACGCCTGTCCCTGTAACAAAAGCACCTTAATTCCGTTTGATTCAAGCTCCGTGGCAGATGCTTCAAAATCTTTTGCACGGCGGAGCAGCGCATGGATCCTCGATATTAAAATCCCAAGCTTAAATGGTTTTGTGATATAATCATCGCCGCCGATATCCAGACCCATAATGACGTTTGTCTCCTCGTCGGATGCCGTTAAAAAAATAATCGGTACTTTAGAAGTCAGCCGTACTTTTCTGCAGAAATCAAACCCGGAACCGTCCGGGAGCGATACGTCCAGAATCAGCAGATCGTACGTTCCGCCTGACCAGAAATCTTCCGCCTCTCTGACGGTTCCTGCAATATCCGCTTCATATCCCTGTTTCGTAAAAACAAAAGACAGCCCGTTTACCAAACTCGGATCATCTTCAAGGAGCAGTATTCGATTCATGTTTAACCCCATTTCTTTTTATGGCTCAGCTATGCTGAGACTATTGCATATCAAGTTTGTGGATGCTGCGCAGACACAAACTTGGGAGTGAAAGATTTGAAAAATCTTTCACTTTTTCCTCCATATTATACATACTTTCCGAAACACTTATTTTCGACTGCATACGTTTCATATCATTATATTCTGCATGGCAGCTAATATCAAATTACAGTTTTGTAAGGTTTTATGGCATAAAAAATGCAACATTTCTTATACAAATGTTGCATTTTTCTTTACACCTATTATATCGGCACATCTCTTTTTTCCTTAACCCCCAAAATTAAAAAATTTTTTGCAGCAGTTTCCTTTTTGATTTCCGGGTTACGCTTTTTTCTTTGTATGACCCGAAAAATCAATAGCGCAAAAAACAGAATCTTTCTCATCCTGATCAATTCCAAGATAGCGCTTTGTCACGCGGTAAGAAGAATGATTGTAGATATCCATCAGAAGCGCAGGCGGCGTTCCCTGTTTCCACGCGTGGTAGCCGAACGTTTTGCGCAGAGAATGGCAGCTGATGTGCTCCTCCTGCAAGGTATGCTCCGCAGCTTTTTTTACGATGCGGTATGCCTGTGTGCGGCACAGCGGCGCATCAGGGGTAGTTGCCTTTGAAAAAATATAGTCCTCCGTGCTCGGCCGCCGCTCTTTCCTGTAGGCACACAGGCATGATTCCGCGTATCGGTTGAGCGCAACGATTGTCCTCTTCCCTGTCTTCTGTTCCGTCACATCCAGATGGCTTCGAAAGCAATTCCGTTCAAAATCAAAAACGTCTTTCCACCGCAGTTTTAAGATATCGCTGATACGCAGCGCCGTGTACAGGCCGACGGTAATCAGAGCTTCGTTCCGTGCAGACGGCCGCACGCTGTGATAGTAATCCATAAATCGTTCCAGCTGTTTTTGTTCCCGAATCGGTTGTGTTGTTCCCATAGTAACCCTCCTTTTTGTCCTTTCAGTGAGTTACCCTCAGTGGGCAAAGGGACACACGGCCTCCCTTGTCCACTGAGGGTATCTTTTGTAGATGCAACAATAGTATAAGAATTGTTGCATCTGCAAGACAGAAAAACAAGGGGCAAAATTCTTGGATTTAGCGAATGAAAACAAGGAGTTAGAACCTCTGCTCACCAGTGGGTTCGCATTTTGCTCCGCAAAACAAGGAGGTTCACATGCTGAAACTGACATTACGTCCGGGGGAACACATTGATATCGGCGAAGAAATCCGCGTCGTCTTTTCGGGCGGCTCGGCAAACAACATCCATCTGCTGGTGGATGCGCCCAAAAGTCTTAACATCGCAAGAAGCAGCGCAGGCGGAAAGCGGGCGGCTTCCTATTACAAGGAACCGGATATCTCCCTCGAGGCCAGACAGCAGATTAACGCGATCCTGAAAAAGGAGCGCATGAGGCAGCAAGCGTAATACCGTGTAATTTTCTGCAAGGTAGCGGAACCGGACGATCCTGGGGGTCCGGTTTTACTATAAAGGCGGCATAGCCGCCGCTACTGCCTGACTTGTCAGGCAGGTTCCACTTGATACGGCGCAGCCGCATCTATATCACTTTTCGGGAACGGATTCCCGGAACACGCCGCAATCACGCGGCAGACCGCAGGACTGCGGCACAAATTATATCACACGGAGGTAATTATTTATGGTAGTACAGCACAACATGTCAGCGATGAATGCAAACAGAAATTTAGGTATCACAACCGGTTTACAGGCAAAGTCTTCCGAGAAGCTTTCTTCCGGTTACAAAATTAACCGCGCAGCGGACGACGCGGCGGGCCTTTCTATCTCCGAGAAGATGAGAAGCCAGATTCGCGGCTTAAACAAGGCCTCGGACAATGCGCAGGACGGTATTTCTTTAATCCAGACTGCAGAGGGCGCGTTAAACGAGTCCCATGCGATTTTGCAGAGAATGAGAGAGCTTTCGGTACAGGCCGCAAACGGTACGGAGACCGACGACGACCGCGAGGCAGTGCAGAACGAGATTGAGCAGCTTCAGGAAGAGCTGACAAGAATTTCCGAGACAACAGAATTTAACACCATGAAGCTGTTAGACGGAAGCCAGGCAGGAAGTGCTGCAACAACGGGGTCCGGACCGAAGTTTGGCGTTGTTGACGCAACTCTGGGCGGCGCTTTGGTTACTTCAAATATTGCAGGAGTCAAAGTTGCAGTCGCGGCAGCCGCAACGACAAAAGCCGGAAGCGAATCCGCCATCTGGGATGCGACAGGAAAAACGTTAACATTAAATCTCGCACAAAACACTGCATATACGCAAGACCAGATTGACGAGCTGATTGCAAACGCAAAGCAGGAGGACAGCACCGCAACCGGCACCCCTGCAAATGTGAGCGTAACTCTGAAAAACAGTATTTTAAATGTGGGAACGGCAGCTATGGCCGGAACTGCTACAGCAGCCGGCGCAAAGGCTACTTCTGATGCGGCAGCAGTAACCGGCTTCGTGGGCGCAGACAGTATCCAGTTTGATGCAAATAAATACGGTACAGAATTAAACGGTACCGTATTCAAAATCGACTTTACCGCAAAAGATGGGGAAGAGGGCATAGATGCCACCACTGCCATTGCCATAAGCGCAACAAATGGAGTTACAGCAGGTGAATATGCCATTCATCTGGCGGCCGGAAAAGAATATACCGCAGCGGATTTAGAGGATATTCTGGCAAAGAGCGGATTCGATATGAAGGTAACATTAAGCGGAGCGACGCCGGATGAACCGAATACACTGTTTGGTTCCACTTCCGCATCAACCGTTGCCGATATTGAAATGAAGAGCGGCGCAGGTCTTGGCAGCGCAAAAGCTATGTGGGGACAGGCGGGCTATGACGGCGTATCCTCCGGAGAGGGCCTTACCCTCCAGATCGGCGCTAACGAAGGACAGACAATGAGCTTCTCCATCGACGATATGAGTGCACGGGCGCTCGGCGTTGACGGAAATAAGGTAGACTTAAGCACACAGGCGGGCGCACAGAAAGCGACCACCACGATTGACGAAGCGATTAAGAAGGTTTCCGAACAGCGCGGACGTCTCGGAGCAATCCAGAACCGTCTCGAGCACACGATTTCCAACCTCGATACTGCGGCCGAGAACACACAGAACGCAGAATCCCGCATCCGCGATACCGATATGGCAGAGGAAATGGTGGAGTACAGCAAGAACAACATCCTTGCACAGGCCGGACAGTCGATGCTCGCACAGGCGAACCAGTCCACACAGGGCGTCCTTTCCCTTCTGCAGTAAAAAAGGGTTTAAGGCTGCATGACATCACCTACAGCAGGATAAAATGTCCGATTGCCGCATAAGTTTTCCGGCAATCGAGAGAAGCAAAGCTTCCGGGAACGGCTCTGACAGTCGTTCCCGGAAGCTTTGTTCAATGTCAAACTATATCAAATATAACCGCTTTGCCATCTGGATATAAAATTCCCTCTGCAACTCTTTTGACAGAACTTTTACAACTGTTTTTTATGTATTAGTTCCTTTACGTCATTTACCAATGGCTCATAACCCGCAATCTCCACTCCACCCATTTCTTCTCCAATTCTCGCACCACTGGCGCGGTTTTTATAAATTCAATCATCACACAACCATTTTCATCAATGAACTGACTATTCCTCCTCCGGCGAATGAAACATCAACAGTTCGTGCAATAATTATCTATCTGTTTACAGTTCATTTCCGCTTTGGGCAACAGCTTGTTCTTACCCCACAGTCGTTACCTATCTACTGTTTCATTGCACATTTTGGAAGGAAAAAACTTGCTAACCCCATACAAATATCAGGTACAGAAATGTTCTGTTTAAAGTACAGATAAAGTATGATCATTTAAATATGTTTGACCTTTATTTATGGAATGTACCAAAGGCAGCAAACCAACTTGTGCAAAACTGACAAAAACATCATCTATTTTTTGGAAGATTTGTGAACACTTCCGCGTAGAACCGTGGTATTATAATACCTGTAAAAACCCCCAATACATTATACATATTTTTGCTATACCCCATAGTAAAAATACCTTCTCCTAAGAGGCAGCCTGATAGAGGCTGTCTTTTTTTGTTTCCTGTTTATTTATCTCCATAATGATATCGACATGCGAGAATATATTATATGGTTTTCTGTATGTCAATTCTTTACCCTCAGCGGACAAGGGTACGTCGGGTTTTGACACCCGCTCTTCAAAATTTGTATAAAAACGACCTGTATTCCGAACGAAAAACGGTTCGCAGAACATACAGTCCTTTATTCCGGAATACAGGTCATTATTTCTTTGCATATTGAAATTTACATATTCGCCAGCAGTGCCGCTATCTCATCCGGCGTCATCATCTTATGAGGGTCAGACAAATCCGGCATGGGAGCAGCCGGCGCCGGTTTTGGGGCGGGGGCAGATTCCGGTTCGGGAACAGGTTCCGGAATCGGTTCCGGGGCAGGTTCCGGAATCGGTTCCGCCTCTGCTGACGGTTCGTCCTCCACAAGCGGTTCGTCCTCTGCAGCGGCCTCCTCGATATCAACACCCAAATCGAGACCAAAGTCCAGACCTAATCCCATATCCAGACCGTCCAGCAAACTTTCCTCCGCCTGGCCTCCAAGCGGTTCTTCACCCACAAGTGGTATCTCTTCACCCAACAACGGTTCCTCACTCGACAACGGCTCCTCTGTCAGTGAAAACGCATCCGTCAAAGGCTCTTCCTCCACAAGAGGTATCTCCTCGCCCAGCAGCGGCTCCTCCGGCAGGGTCAGATCTTCCGAAAACAGCGGCTCCTCCGGCAGGGAAAATGCATCCGTCAAAGGCTCTTCCTCCACAAGCGGTATCTCCTCACCCAGCAGCGGCTCCTCCGGCAAGGTCAAATCTTCCGAAAACAACGGCTCCTCCGGCAAGGTCAAATCTTCTGAAAACAGCGGCTCCTCCGGCAACGGCTCCTCCGGTATCACTGTATTTTTCGGCTGCGCCGTAAACTCCGGTGCAGCGGCCGGAGCCGTAAGCTGCATCTGTCTTAAATCACTGATCGCCTTTGCAAATTCACTCTTTAACGACTCCTGCAATTCTCTCATGGAATCGTCTATCACACTGCGCTGCCTGTCTAAAAGTTCGCTGTGACTGCTTCCAAGCTTTTCCTCAAAATCAAATATCTTCTCTAACATTTTGTCGTTGGAGTTTAACAACGCGTCGGCATTTTCCCTGTTCCGGCTGATCGTAACCTTTGCGATCGCCTTCTGGGCGGTGATGATATCCTCCGACGTGTGATTGCTTCCGCTCTTGCCCTCTAACTCTTCAAGCTGCTCAAACGCCTTTTTCAATAAGATATAAGAGGCTTTCTCCGACTTAAAGATATTCTCATACTGCTCTTTTGTCTCTTCCTTGCTCCGATTGATCTCCCGCAGAATCGCGTTGACAAAAACGTAGACGCCGCCCAGCAGTCCCACGGTGATCACTGCGATAAGCGGAATCATTCCCGGCAGATTCACCATGACATACAAATCCGCAACCAGTAATGCCGCCGCAATCAGTATTGATACAATCGCTGTCAACCGGTTTTTATCGCGGTTCTCGTTCTGTGGTGTAATTGTATCGTTCTTATCCATGCCCATACCCCCCGCATCTCTTTTGTTGTGGTACCATTTTATCACAAAACAAAACGCATGTCTACGCGGTTCAAAAATCGATAAAACGGCTCAATGCGTGTTATCATTAAGCGGCAGCAATCCCGGCAAAGCAGGCCGTCTCAATGACGACGCCGGGGTTCCTCCACGAAAATCCCCCAAACCGCGTGATGCCGTACTCTGTCCTATTTCCGGAAGCGTCAGTTTTGCGGATTTTTCAGGCTTTTTTTTCACTTCGATTGCCCCGGGTTCTTCCCTGTTTATCCCTGCCACGATATCCGCCACCGCAGCGGCTGCCCCCTCCCATTGATCCGGGAGCAGTTCCCCTTTTAACCGGCGCAGTTCGATCAGTGCTCCGTGAACCTGCCCCGCCGCGCCGTCATGACCAATATCCGTCGACCTGCTGACGTCGAACTTTCTTTTGTAACTGCTTCCATCCCAGGCATCATTTTCCAATTCATAATTGACAATATCTCTTCGGGGTCCCAAACCTCCTCCCGGCCTCCCCATCGCATCCAGCCATTCCCCGAGAGAAATACAATTACCTTCCCATTTATCCTCATAGATAAGCGCATCCCTCGAATACTTTCCGTTTATATAATCCATCACATACGTTTTACCTGGTTCCGACAGCAGCATATACAAATCATAAAATGAAGTTCTGCTCTTTACCGGCAGCAACGTCTTAAAATATTTCTCCGGGTTTGACGGAGTATTTGACTGAATCCGGGACCAGAGATTCCGGATTTCCGGATTTTTCGTCAGCGTCGGCCACTCTTTCACATATGTCTCCAGCTTGCGATAATACCACGTCAGATAAGCAAAGATGTCTCTCTGATGATCCAAAGGCTTCACCTCCGTGAGCTTCACCTGATCCCGTTCCAGTTCCCGAAGACGCCTGATCCTTTCCCCGCGTTCTGCCCGTATCGCCGTTATGATGCTATTGCCTTCTGTCTGAAAGTCCCGCCACTCGTTTTCCAGTTTGTCATTTAATTTTTCCTGCAGTCCGCGCTTTACCGAGATTTGCCCGTTAATACGTCTTATTGTTGTCACATTCTGCCGCTCTCTTTGCTGTTCCGCCGCAAGCTGCTGTTCCAGCTTCCGAATCTCCCCATCCCTCCTGCAAAAGGCTCCATAATTCACAGAAATTCCACGAAACTTTGTCTTTAACTTCGTGATATCCGCCTGATTTACGGAAAACATGGCTCCCACATCCGCCACGGTATTCATGCGCTCTCTCTCACCGTCAAAATTCAGGACAGCGGCGGACCAGCCCGGAAACGCCGCAAGAGTTGCCACAGCCGAAAGTCTTTGGGAAACGGCCGCAATAAATTGATTCATCGCCGATATTTCTTTCTCTTTCCTCTGCTCATCCCTGCGAAATCTACTGTTTGCCGCTATCAGATATTCCTCCACCAATTGAATCCACGCTCTGCATCTGTCCCGGTCCGGAATTTTCCGCTTGTCCAATTGTAAACCCGCCACGGCGGCGTCCCGGCCTTTTCTTAAGTTACTTCTCAGTTTCCCCGGCCGTTCCCCTTCCTGGTACAGGATACTCGCCGAAGGCGCGGATATGAGCCGATCGATCAATAAAGGAATCTTTTCATATTTTATCCCGACAGTCGCCTGCGGATGCGCCGTCTTCTCCCCGCCTTTATTAATACAGTATATCCCGTCTGCACCGTTTATCAGATGGTACGTTCCGCCGACAAATTTGAGGCTGCCGGCCGTTCCCGTATACCGCTTATGCCGCAGCGCCGCCCTCCTGACAGCTTTTATCAGTCCCGCACGGTCTGTCCTCTCGTCAAATGCGTTTGTAATATACTCGAGATCCGGTCCGTCCGCCGTCACCTTATATCCCACGCCCCCGCCAAAATCCAAAAGCGTTTCTCTTCCGGCGGATTCCAGCATACGTTCGGCGTTTACGCCCCTCTCCACATTCTCGGAAAAATACTGCATTTTCTCCTCTGCGCTTTTACCGTTCAAATCCTTTAAATCCTTCAGCTTTCTCACATTCCATGTTCCCCCGTAGGTCTGGAACTCCATCCCGATTTTGCGCTGAATCGTCTCCTGCTTCCTCTGCATCACCGGCGGCTTTGCGTGCACGATTCCACGGTCCGCCTCCTCCTCAAGCACGGGATTGCTGTTAAATGCCTCCCCGCCTGTGATCTCCTCGGCCTCCACCATTCCCTGTGCCGCCTGAATCTGGTGCACCACCTCGTGCGCGAGATGCCGCTCCTCCCCCGGTTTCATATAGATGGAATCCCCTTTTGAAAATGCCAGCGCGCCGTACCGCTCCGGCAGCGGCGAATTGCGGAAAACGTGCACATGGTCAAGCGATACGCTGGAGCGCTCCTCGAAATCCTTTTTCATTTCATCCGGAATCCCCGTGCGATTCTCTTTTTCTTTTTCCTGATATTCATGCATGGCAATCCCCATCCTTCCCGTGTACAGATACTTAATATCTGCCTGCTTCGCAATGTATCCGTACACTACTCCATCAGATACGCATACTCACCCCAAAGGTCCGCCGTCACATTCCGCTCCATCTTTTCGTATTCCATGCGAATCGACCGCAGCAAATGTGTCATGCCGAGCGGTTTTCCCTCATACAGCGCCGCAACGCAGGCATTCTGAATTACGTTTTTTATCATCCCGCCGGTCATCTCAAACTGCTTTGCCAGATAACCAATGTCAAGCGCTTCTTTCGGCAGCCTGGGCGCAAGGCAGCTTTCCCAGATGGCGCGACGCAGCGCCTCGTCCGGTTCCTGATATTTCAGGACATATTTCATTCGCCGCAAAAAAGCCTTGTCGATATTGTGGTAGAAATTTGTTGCCAGCAAAACAATACCGTCAAACCGCTCGATCCGCTGCAAAATATAGGCGACCTCCATATTGGCATAGCGGTCCTTCCCCTCCGTGACCTCGCCGCGGCGGCCGAACAGCGCGTCCGCCTCATCGAAAAACAGCACCAGATTCGTCTTTTCCGCAAAAGCAAAGACCTGCTCCAGATGCTTTTCCGTCTCCCCGATATACTTGTCCATAATGCCGGACAAATCCACCCGGTAGAGCGGAAGGTCGAGTTCGTGCGCGAGCGCATGCGCCGTCATCGTCTTGCCGGTTCCCGGCGGCCCGGCCATAAGGACCGACATCGCCCGTCCGTAAGGGTAGAGACGGGCGAGATTCCACTCCTCATAAATCCGGTACCCCTCCGCGGCCCCGCAGCAGATTTCCTCGAGTGTCCGCCGCATCTGCGGCGGCACCATAAGCTCCTCAAAATCTGTCTGCGGCTTTAAAACCTGCCCGAAAACCGCCTCTCCTCCTGCAAGGAGCACCCGGTAGCAGCTCTCGGAAAAGTTCTGGCGCTCTCCTTTTTCCCCGCACAGACTGCTCCACTCCGAAAGCGCCTCCGCAATCTCGCTCGCGTTCAGCCGGTAGCGCAGCGCACAGCGGGCCGGGCTTTCCGGGAATCCGTATTGTCCGGCAAATCCGGCAAAGACCTGTTCCCGCTCCTTTCTCGAAAGCGCGGTAAGCTCCAGTCTTGGAATCTTTTCATCCCCGCAATCCGGAAAGCGTACTTCAAAATCCGTGCACAGCAATACCTGCACGCCCGCCGCCGAAAAAGGCTGCACCACGCGTCTGTAAAACTCCGCCGATTGCAAATATTTTGTCTGCCCCCGTTTCATCTGCTCCGATACTTCGCCGCTGATTCCGTAGATACAGACCACGCCCCCGTACAAAAACGCTTCGTGAACAGCCTGCGCCTGTCGCCTTTTAGCGTCCTCATTGATGTCCCGCAGCACGTCCGCCGGGATAAACAGCAGATCCCTGTTCAGCCGCACCGCGATATGCTTTGCCAGAAAACGCCGCCCGCCTTTGCCTGCCATCTGCAGCGCCGCATTTCCCGCGGCAAGCATGTCCGCTCCCGCCTCTGCAAGCGCTCCTCTCACATACATCGGATGCGGATTTTCCCCGCAGAAAAACCATTCCGTCCATTCTTCCATCATGGGATTTTCACTGTCATCCCCGGTAAGGTATGACAAAAGCTCCTGATTTCCGTCGACATTGGCAAAGGCGGGCAATGGATTCTCTTCCACATCAAACGCACATTTCAGTCTCTTTATGCGCTCTTTTACCTCGCTGCAGTCCGGAAATGAAACGCCGAGCATTTCATATGCGAGCTGCAATGTCGCGCGGGCTCCGGTGTAATAGTTGAGATATGCCGCAAATTCAGGCACCTGCATTGCCGCCAGCGCCAAATCTGTCACTGTCTGAATCACCGCGTCGCAGCTTCCGCCTGAAAGTCTTGCCAGAAGCGCCTGATAGCGCACAGCCTGTATCTCCTGACTCTGTTCCGCGGCTTTTAGCCGCTCCTCCGTCACACGGTCCGCGCGCATGCGCAGATACGGAAAACGCGCAAAACTGTTTTCTCTGCCGGTCTTCTCCAAATACCGGGAGGTCTCCGCAATGATCAGGTCGATCACCGTCTCTAAAAATCCCATTTTATCCCCTGCATTGTCTAAAAATCCCATTTTATCCCCCGCATCGTCTTATCCCCTCAGCTTTTCAAACCACGCCTGCCCGCGGCAGGCCGCGTCCTCCCTTGCACGGTCACACAGGGACAGATATTTCCGCGCTGCGCCGTCCTCCCGATATCGGCGCAGCACATCGATAAACGCCTCCCTTGCCCTCTCATAATCTTCCTGTATATAAAGCGCAACCCCCTGCTCAAATAACTCTTTTGTCCGCTGCTTCTGCCGTCTGTCTTCCTCACTGTCCCCGTCATACACGTCGTAAACTCCCTCGAGGCGCTCCGAAAGCTTCAGATACCCAAGAAAACGGGTGTGATACGACTCCGCAAACCCGGGAATCTGTGATGCGGCACTCTTTCCTATTAATATAGACGCATGATACTCCTCCGCGAGCTCCGTCAGACGTGCCGCAAGCCTGGTCTGCTCCGAAATACCGATAATATCCATGCATGCCTCATGCCCGGCAATCCCGACCATCACCGGGCCGCGTGCAATGCCCGCCGCAAGCGTCTCCCCGCATGTCTGCAGATTGCGGCTTGCCGCAAACGCAGACGCAAGCGCCTGTTTTGCCGTATCCCGGTAAATGGCGCAGACGGCCGCCTTCTCAAACCCCCAGACCGCACCGTCATACGCCAGCACCGCGGGAACCGTCTGTGCAAAAATTCCGTTGATATATTGAAACGTCTGCTCCGAGGAAAAATCCGGCATCACGCGCTTTGCACTCTTCGGTTCCATCGAGAGCACCGTCAGATTCGCCCTCGCCTGATCGCCGAGCCGGATATCCACAATACTCTTTTTGCGGAGTATCGCAAACGTTTCCGGCGGGATAAATTTCTGATATGCACCGTTTAGCTCCTCCATCTCCCCGATATGGCCTCTGATGCTTGCCGACATCCGATTGAATACCCGTGTGATATCTCCGATTTCATCCCGCCTGCGCCCCGGAAGCTCGATGTTTAGATTCCCGTCCGACAGTTCCTGCACCCCCTGCTTTAAGCGTCTTATCGCGCGCACGATACCGAACTGTACAAATACAAGCAGAATCGTCACCTCGACCAGCATCAGGAGAAACATATGACTGATTACCTCGCTTATCGCCGTCTCAAGTTCAGACTTTAACGCATCTATTCGTTTATCTACACCGAGCACGGCAACCGTGGCGCCGTTTTCGTCCTTTAACGGGTAAAAGACGGAAATAAGGGAAACATCCTCCTGGTCTAAAATATCGAGACGATCGCTTTTTTTCCCGGTTTTATATACCTTTCGAACCTCACCCGACGCCTCCGCGGCATAATCTTTTACCTCGTCACCGGCATTCTCGGAGTTTTCCCCGGACGCATCCATCAGCCAGACTGCCGTGTTCTCTCCCGTGGGATAGATAATATAGCAGGATTCGAGGTCAAACAGCTCCCGGACTGCAGAAAGCTGCTGTTCTGCCTTTTCATGTTCCGCATCGATCTGCGCCGTCCGCGCATAATACCGCATCTGCTCCGGCGTAAGCCCGAGGTTATACTCCGTAATCTCGGCAATGTCCATCAGTGAATCCCGGTAAGTCTTTTTATATATTTCCGCCAGAATCTGCGACAAATCGAGCACGATTGCGACCGTCATACCGATTCCAAACAACGCAAAGAAAAAAAAGAATTTTGCCCGAAGCCCGATTTTAATCCGAAACCGTTTCTTCATCTATGTAACTATGCTCCCTTCTTTAGGGTTGAAACTTTTAATTGCCGGCTTGCCTACGGTATCATCACATTCATGTTTCCCGGATTTGTAATCTGAATCACGCCGCCCCATGCGCACATCGCTTTACTGTTTTGATTGAGTGCCGGCTTATTTGCGACGAGAACCGCCGGCGAGCCGGGCGCCCACGGCGCGGGAACCACCGGGATGCAGGGCATCGGCGTGGGAACGCCGAGCGCTGCCGCCGTTGCCGCCGCCACCTGCGGATTGGCCGGATTCGTGCACATGCCGAAAGGCAGTACGTTTTTCATCGGTATGTAATCCATAATCGTCGCCATCGGCGGACCGCCCGCCGCGACACGGTTCTCCGGCGTCACGACAAGCGCCGACGGCGCTGCTCCAAAACTGCAGGCGCACATCGCGCCCGCGCATACGCAAAATCCCATCTTATTCTCCTCTCATCCGCCGCACGGTCAAAAATCCCGTGACACGCGCTCCCCCGGCCGCACCTGCAACCTGTGTTCGGTTACGCTTGCCCCATTTTCGACGCGGCATATCAGCTCGCTGCCCCTTTCCGCATCCGTGATCCCGGAAACCGGAAACGCCAGAAAATACCGCTCCGTCTCCTCCGACGCCTGACGCGCAAAAGCCGGAAAAAGCCGTGTTTTCGCCTTACATCGGCTGCGGGCGGCAGGAATCTCCAGACGGTAACTCCCCGCTTCTGCCAGACCGTAACTCCCCACCTCCGAAGACTTCCTGCCGTCAAGAAAAATCCAGTCCCCCTGCTGCCCGCCGTCCGCTTCCGCCATATAAAAAGCGCATCCCGAAAAATCTCGTTTTTCCCCTCCGTATATGGATATCATCTTCTCCCCCGCGCGGTAATCCGCCGCCAGACAAAGCCCGTTTCCGCGCCCCGCGGCTGCCGCAAGAACGGAGGTACCTGCCCCTAATCTCCCCTCCATGAAAATCGTACCCGGCAAAAACGGATAGTCCCTGTCCGGTTCCATGCAAACCGTAACGACGGGGTTCCCAGGACAAACCGCACACACGGATTGCCGCAGCTCCCTCCTCCGGTATCCCCGCCCCCAAAGACGGATACACACAAAGGGCTCCTCCTGCTCCGGCTGCGCTCCCCCGGTATCTCGCACCGGCACTACCCCGGAAAAAACATAAAAGCCCTCCTGCTTTCGAATCGGACGGCCCATGCCCTTTATCTCTACCCAAAAATCGTTACTCCGCACGGGTCTGCCCGTAAATGCGTCCAGCGGAAGCACCGCGAGAATCCCTGCGATTCGAACACCTTTCCGCCTCAATCCGCTCACCTCCTTCTCTGTCTTCCTGACTCTTCGATCGTATAGGACACATCCACCACGCGGCGCACCCTGCTCTCCCGCTCCGATTCGAGTTCAACGGGGCCGATTTCATAAAACAGCGACGTCTTATAGCTGCCGTCCGGCACATGATAAATCCGCAGTTTATCCTCCATCGGAAGGTCTAATGGCACAATCTGGCTGACCGACCCGTCTGCGCATCCCTGCTGCCCGGCATAATCAATGACTGCCGCATCCCCGAGTGTCTGTATGATTTTTCCCAGCATATGCGCCTCCTGTCCGGCGCGGTATTTTATGTCTCCGTCGGAATATGCGGTTATCATATAATACAGATTTACATAAGTTGACGGATACCGCTGTCTCTCGCTGTCGACCGTCACCATTCTGCGGCTTTTTAATTCCCCGCATTCCCTGATATCATAGAGCCAGACTCCCACCATACAATCTCCCCTGTCCTGCGGCGCACAAAGCCCGATCTGCTTTGCATAAGCCACCGGCTCCGGCACCATGGCCTCCCGGAGCAGCCGAAGCAGCCGCTCTCCCGTCTCTGCAATCCCCGTATATCTCACTGCAGCACCTCCCCTTCCTGCACTACATTCTCGTGCTGTTCCGTGCCCTCTGTCTCCGGTATCTCTGCGCCCTGTTGCTCTGCGGCAAGCGGCGTCACAAACAGCCCGTCCCGAAAAATCCCGTAATTTTGAACAGTCCCGGTCACTGCGTCGTACATGGTTCCCTCCCCGTTTTTCTGCCCAAGAAGAAAACTGCCCTCATAGAGGAGATTTCCGCTTTCGTCGTATAATCTGCCCTCCCCGTCATACATATCAAGCCGGAATGTCCCCTCATAGACCGGAAACCCTGTGACGGGGTCATACAGCGCTCCTGTCCCGGACTTCTTTCCCGCTTTCCATTCTCCCGTATAGGCGACGGCATTCTTTCCCATATAAAGCGTTCCGCTTCCCTCGCACAGACCTCCTGCAAAACCTCCCTCATAAATCAGAAGTCCGCTGATATCCTCATAATACTTTCCCTCTCCCTCGTACAGGCCTCTTACAAAATTCCCTTCGTACAATAGCCCGCTCTTTCCGTACAATAGTCCGCTTCCTTCGTACAGACCTCCTGCAAATTCCCCCTCATACAAAAGTCCGTTCTCCCCGTACAGTTTCCCGCTTCCCTCATAGGTTCCGTCCGCAAACTCTCCCTCATACAAAAGTCCGTCCGCACCGTACAGCTTCCCGCTTCCCTCGTACAGGCCTCCTGCAAACTCCCCTTCGTACAATAGTCCGCTCTCCCCGTACAACCTCCCGTTTCCCTCGTAAGTTCCGTCCGCAAACTCTCCCTCATACAAAAGACTGCCGTCCGCACCGTACAGATATCCGTACCCCTGACAGCGGTTTTTCTCAAAGCTTCCCCGATACCGAAGTCCTCCGTCCGGATCGTAGATCTGTCCGTCCCCGTCATACATTTCCTCCTCAAAATTTCCCTCGTAGACAAGATTCCCGCCGTAATCATAAAGGCTTCCCTGCCCCGTGATTCTTCCCGACTCCAGCCGGCCGCGAAATAAGACGGTCTGTGTGCCCGGCGCGAGCAGGCATACTTTTCCTGTGTAACGGTACATTTCCGGCGCATTGATTTCCATCGTCCTTGTAAAAAATTTTGACTGCACAAACGGCACGCCCCATGCCGCAAGAAAGATCAGCACTGCCGGTATCAGGATGCCGAGCAGGTACAGCAGTTTTTTCGCCGCCAGACTGCGGCCGACTGCGACATAATCCGTTTCCGCAGACGGCTCCGCCGCAAAAATCTCTGTGAATTTTTCCGAGATATCCCCTGTAACCGTCTCCGCAAGTTCTGCGGACGGCAAAATTTTCTTTAAGACAGAAACGCGCTTTTCCATGGGCGCAGACAGAGTGTAAGCCGCTTTTCGGGCAAAATACAGCAGTGTTTTTCTCGCCCGCTCCCCGCTTCGTGTCATTACACTTCACCGTCCTTCCTCTTTAGCCCATTTCCGGGCCGCCATGTCCCGAACCCGTTTCTGCCTCGGTCTCAGTCCCAGTCTCGGTCTCAATCCCGAAAGCCTCTTCCCCGGTTTCACTCTTCTCCCCGGGCGCATCTTCCCCGGTTTTACTCTCCTCCCCGGGAGTCTCTTCCCCGGTTTTACTCTCCTCCCCGGGTGCACCTTCCCCGGTTTTACTCTCCTCCCCGGGCGCTGTCTCCGTTTCGTTACTTTCCGACTCTGCTCCCCTCCCGTCCTCCGTAGGCTCATATCCCCGGATCCCGACGGTTCCGATCCGGGAAATCAGATTCCGCTGCGCAGGCGCCGTCACCGGTCTTACACACACGGCCAAAAACAACCCCCACAGCGCCGCCACGATAAGCCAGTAGCCGTATCTCACCGCGCCGTCCGCATGTGCAAACGCCTTTTTCCACCATCGGATCAGAATTTCCTCCTGCTTTGGCTCCCCCTCGGGCGCCTGCTCCCACAGCGTGCGCTCCAGCTCGCGAAACCCCTGATAAACGGAGTGCCCGTCGGCAAATTCCGCCTCCTGCAGCTGCCTTCGATATGCTGCTGCCGCTTCGTCCTTATGCTTCCCCTCACACGCAAACAGCACCGCAAAACTCTCCGAAAGTCGCCTCTGCACCTCCGAAAACAATCCCTCCCGCAGCTTTTTTGCATCGGAAATCCGATAATTTGCGTGTACGGCAAGTCCGTCATCCGCAATCATATTAGACGGCGCGGCAGCCTCATACTGCAGGCAGACGGGTAAATCCCGAAAAAGGATTTCCCGCAGCACGCCGTCCCAGAGCTGAAGCTTTTCCTCAAGTATGTCTGTCTGCGCCGCCCTCTTTGCAAAAGACATTCCCGTGTAATATCGGGAGACCATCCATAGGCTGCCGTCTTTCACAAAAACGATAAACCCCGGATTTTCACCTTTTTCCGGTTCCACAAGACGGCAGAAAAGTTCCCTTGCCGTGTCCGCCTCCCGAAATTCCTGCATGAGATAATCGACTTCCCGACCCTGCTCCTTTCTGACCGCAAGGCAGGAAAACATTCGATCATCCTCCGCAAGAACACGTATCACGCGGTAAGCACCGTGCGGCGTCCCTATATACATGCCGTCACCCCTCAATTCTTTTCGATATCGCGAACCACCGCAAATGCTGTCGCGGCAAGCTCTGAGTGCGCCGCACTCCTCGCGGTAATCTCATAAATCCCGGGAACGGAGGGCGCAGTGTACATGCCGTTCTCATCGATGCATCCGCCCTCCTGCTCCGTGACAGACCAGCAAACACGCGTATCATTTACCCCCGTAAACACCGGCTCGAAATAGTAATCCTCCCGGAGTTTTAAATAGACCATATCTGGTTTCAGGAAAAGACTTCTCCCTTCCCGCTCCTCCCACGTCTCCCTCCTGCCGCTGGCCGCGGTCCAGAATACCGTCGCACGGCCTGCAGACGTCGGTTCCGTCAGCCGGAGCCCGATCACAAAGGTCCCTTCTCTGATATCCGCTTTCACCGCGACCTTTGCCGCAAGTTCCCCGCCGCCGTCCCAAAACACCTCCGGCTCGCCGAAACACAGCACACCAGGCTTTGACGCGTTATCCGCAATTCCGCAGACCACCGATACCTCTCCGGGTCCGAGACCATGAACGATCGGCTTTGAAAAGAAACACTGGCCTGCAAGCCCTCCGATGCCGAGTTCTATAATCGCTGTGCCGGAGGCCGTCGTCGGAGCCTCAGGTACTTTATCCGGCGCTTTCGGCTCCACCTTTTTGGCACCGCCCTTTGCGAGACGCCGCATCAGATATTTCTGCTCGGCTCCCGCCGCAAGTTCCCGGATGCCGGAGAGCACATCGGTGCAGATATACTGCCCGAAAGGCATTTCCTCCACATCGTCAATCACCACCGTGGAACCGGCCCAAAACAGACTGATCTTCGCGAGATAGATACTCTGATGATACGTTTCCTTTTTGATTTCCCGCATCGCCTCCGCAAAATAATGGCGCTCGATAATTTCCTGCACCGGTCTGTCCGTAAGTTCCACCGTATTTTCGATCGAGACCTGCGCCTCGATGGGACTGCCGCCCACTTTCAGAAAAAAGCTGCCATCCGTAAGCTTCGCCCTGCCGCACACGCCCGTCACATTTCCCGCCTCGAGCGTGACAGGTATCTCATAGCGCCCGGCCCTTTCGTGCTTTTCCTCGTCAAACTCCACTCTCATCCACTGCTTTTTTTCCTTTTTTATACAGTCGAGCGTCAATTCATAGTGAAAGGAAACCGGCTGCGGCTGCCCCATATTTTCCACGACAATCCGCATGTCAAACTCGCTGCCGCTTCTCGCATAGCGCGGAAACACCTGACTGATGCGGATGCCGCATCCCCAGTAGAGTGTCTTCCACTCCTCATAATAGGCAAAACTCCCGCTGTTTCCCTGTTCCGGTTCCTGATCGGTCAGATAGATGCGATACCCCTCGGTAATCCGGCTGTGCTGCATCTGCTCTCCGGCGCTGCCTCCTCCCGTTATGCTGTAGACGGGATGCCTGTCATACTCGGCATACTCAATGCACAGATAGAGGTATCTGCTGTGTTCCTCATTTTCCGTACAAACCGAAAATCCCTCCATTTCCGCAAGCCTGCCTGTCACGGGCTCGTCAACAATAATTTCCCTTCCGGCAAAGTCTAATGCGAGCCCCGCTTCCACCGAAACGGCATCGGACCCGGCCGGGACGACATTCAGCCCGCACACCACGCCGCACCCATGCATAAAACGGTTAATCAGGCGCCGCTTGTCATTCATATATTTCTGCTCCAGCTCAAAATCCTCGACACCGAGCAATTTCCCGTAAAAATACCGATTTCTCTCGCATGGAAAGTATTTTAAATTCTTCATTGCCTCTCTCCTTCTGTCCCAATCACTGAAAACGGTACCGCACACGTCCCGTCCAGACAAAATTGCCTGTAGCGCCCGAGCACGCTGTTGATGCCCAGATAGGAATGCCTGTCCAGAAAAATATACGGTGAGAGCACAACAATCCGGCTCTGCATATACGCCGGCTTTGCCGCCTCCACAATTTTTTCCACCAGATAAAAGTCTTCGGCGCCTGTTTTTCCTCCCCGGTCCAAAAGAATCGTAAATTCACAGGGATTTGCACCGTAGAGACGTTTCATCCGCTCCTCGGCGGCCCCTCCGTCAAAACCGACCTGCATCTGCCCGTATTCGACAATATAGGCGGTATCTCCGGTTCCCAGCCAAAGGAGTTCCTTTAAATGAGCCGCCGTCCCGCGGTTTGCAGAAAGCCGCACCGCATGCCGAACCAGATAACGAAGCTGCTCTTCGTTCCAGAGCTCCCGATTTTCGACGGAAAACCAGTCTGCGAGCTCCTCGAGCGCTCCCGGCTCCTTAGACGACACCGAAAAGCGCTCCGAAAGATGCTCGATTCTCTCTGTCATGTCCTCATACAACGCCTGAAAAATGCCGAGATAACGCGCAAGAAAAGACGCGCTGCAGACATCCTCCTGATAAATTTCCGGCAGATAATCAAGCCAGGTACGCTGCGGAAAGCAGATTTTAATACGGGAAATCCGCACGTTTTTCCCTCTCATGTGGATTCTCATCCACAGGTACCGACCCACCGCTCCAAAGAGCGGCACGTCCGAGGGGTTCGTAAATTCCACATAGCTTTCCGCGCATATCTCCTTTCCGCGGCACATAATATCCCCCGTCTTTGGCGCGCGCTCCGAGGCGCAGACCGTCACACGGACCTCCCCTTCCGCAAAATCGCCGCAAAGAAGCAGCCTGTGCCATTTTGTTCCCTGCACTCCACTGTCAAAGACCCTTGTCTCATAGACGCCCACCCCGGATTCGTCCGCGGGTGTGATACCCGATTCGTCAATTCTGATATGCTCGGAAATTCCCCGTCTGAAATCGTTTTCCTTATTCAAAAGAAAATATGTCCCGCGTCCTCCCATGTTCTGTTACCCCCTCTGCCTGTCCGCAGAAATGCCCGTGATACATTCCTTCAGATATGCCAGTCCGTTCGCCGGGAGAATCAGATCCCCGCTGCCGCTGCGCCTTACATTTCTGCCCTGGGCGTCCAGCGCAAGCGAACAAATTTCCGTCACCGCGGGAAGCACGTCAAGCACCGCATAGATTGCGCTGACATGAATCGCCATGCCAAATTTCCCCCGGATTCCCGCAAAATAATCCGCCAGCGCTTCTCTGACTTGCTCCTTTGCCTCCTGTCCTTTTGTCCCCGCTGCAATCTCGGCAAATACCGAGATTCCGATATACTCCGGCGGAACGATTGCAACCCGCGTTCCGATCATCCGCCCCGGCTCTATCGCCCGGAGAATATTTTTGCAGTAGGCCGTTCCCGGAACCGGCCGCAGCTCCCGCGAATACGGCTTCACCACCAGCGTCACGCACTCCTCCGAAACGCTTCCGTCCTGCCTTGCACGTTTCGCGGGAGAAATTGCCCGGACCGCCTCCACCATCAGTCCGGGCGCCGCCAGCGCGAGCGCCTCAAAATCTTCATAAGTCACCGCGCGCCGCACCGCCTCCCGCTCCGCGAGAAGTCTCCTCTTACACTCCTCAATCGTCTCCGCATCCCTTCCGCCGGCCGCCGCACTCCCGTTTGTAACCGCAACCCTCCTTGTGTCTGTCACGCACCCGATGTGACAGATACTGCCCTCCTTCACGTTTCCGCGCCGCCCGAGGCTCTGACATGCCGCCGCAAGGAGAATCTTTCCCTCCGGCGCCGTCCCGTGTTCACAGTCCCCGAAAGAAATCCGCCCGGTCTCCTCGTCATAACAAAATACGCAGTCCGCAGGACCGCTCTCCGCGAAATCATCGCAGAGTTTCGGAGAGACATAGCATCCGCTCCCCTCCCCGGTCTCGACCAGAATCGCAAGCCCTCGCGCGCATACATCGGAAATCCGCAATTCATATTCCTGATGGGGCATCCCCGTCCCTTTACCAATTAAAATCTTTCTCTCTCCTTCCGCTTCGAAGCACAGTAAGCGGTAAAAAATATTCCCGTCCATCGGCCGCTTCGACGGGAAAAACAAGACCTCCTCACCGCACACCCTTTTCTTGATCTCTCCCTCCCAGGGATAAAAATGATCTCCCTCTCTCCGAAACAGACGACAGTTCCCCGCAAACGCCAGATACGTCGAAAGCCGGATCACCTCCCCCGGCCCAAGACAGCCGTCATGATACTCGACCGCCGTTCTCTGCTGCCGGACCTTTAACTCGCGGAAACTGACATCCGCCAGTGCCGGCGCCACCTCGTATCCGGCCTTCTCCAGAACAAATTTCAGCCAGTAACGCCCGTTTTTCCCGACCGCCATCTTTTCTTTTGCCTTTCCGCTGCCTGCGTCCGCTCCCGCCTCCCCGATTCTCAGTGCAAGAAATCCGTCCCACAGAAACCGGTGCGTCGTATCCTCCGTGATTTCGCCCCTCACCCAGCCGTGTTCTCCCTGATAGAAAACGGAAAACTTCGCCAGCGGACAAAACGGTGTCCCGTCTGCAAGCGGATTCCGTCTCCCGATTTCCTGCGCGAGATGAATCCCCAGACGGTAAGTCAATCCGGGCACGAGCGGCGCACACAGGCCGATGAAAAACGCATTCCCAGCCGCAGGGCGGGCGCCAAACGGAAGAAAGCGCATTCTGCTCTCCGAAAGCGCGATCTGTTCGCGTCCATCCTCCCCGCCTGCCGGACAGAAGACAAGCTCTGCCGCCTCCACCGCATCGATCCATGTCTCCGCCTCCGTCTCAAAACAGATATCCCCGGCAAAACACCTGCTCTTCCGCGGAAAAAAGAGACTTCCTTTATACTCCTCCACCCGGACGACCGCCTCCGCAGGCTGTTTTCCCCGCGGTGTAACGCCAAGCAGTTTCAGATAGCTGCGGATGTGCAGCCTGCCGATCTGGTCCATATGGAACTGCTGCATTTCCTTTAGCCATGCAAACAGCTCGAGCATCGTGATCCCCGGGTCGTGATCGTTATAGTCCGTCCACGCCGGGCAGATTTCCGCAATCCGCGCTTTTGCGCGCTCCGTGATTTCGGAAAACCGCTCATCGTCCAATAAAATTTCCCGCAGCATAGCCCCTCCCTGTTTTTCGCCGCCTTTTGTGCAGAGCAGGCGCATTATTCCGTATTTACGGTAATCCGGCACTCCCCCGGCAGCGGGACCGCAAACAAAGGAATATTTAAATTCCCCGCGGCATGAAAACCGCCCCTCTCCGCAGACGGCACATGTATCCGCCGTCCTCCCTGCTTCCGGTATGCAAAAAGACGCAGACTCTGAATCCGAAAAAGCCCCGGAATCCCCTTGAGGGCATTTATCACCTGCGTCTCATTCGGAATCACGCCGATCTCCCAGCCTTTTCCGTCGTAGTTTCCGGTAAGCGGATGGAGAAATTCTCTCGTCACCCGCAGGATTTCCTCCTGCACTTCAAAAATGCGGTCGGTATCGCGTACCACGACCTCCATCCGGCAATCCATCTCCAGAAATACCGGTTCCGCCACATACAGCCGTCCCAAATCCGCCGTATTTCCGTTCATCCGGCAGGAAAGATACGCTTTCACCTGCTCGCTGACTTCCCCAAAATACATCCTGCCACTTTCATACTCCTCCAACAGCAGCACCAGCGTCACGGAGCCCGGCTCGTACACACCTTCGCCATTGTATCCGGAACGGCACCGGACCTTTTTTACCGATCGGGACGCCTCCCTTGCAAGCGCCTCAAAATCCGACGCCGTGACCGCGCGCCCTCCGTGCCGCAGGGCGGCACACCCGCGCCGTAAGGCTTCTTCCGGCGTCTCCGCGTCGTATCCTCCGGCAATCGGAAGGGGATTTGTCACACGGTTCACATAACCGTAGGAACCTTCTATTCTTGTCACGCCTCCCGGAAGCCGATTTCCTGCGGCGCCTCCGATTTCACTCAGCTGCCTTTCATCGGCCGAAATACGCACCGCATTCTGGAAAATACCGTTAACCCGCGGCATCCGGCTGTGCTGCGCCGGGCGCCATGCCCCCTGCTCGTCTGTGATGCAAAGCCAGTAGGCCGTCTCCCCGCACACGCACCGTGCGGCAGAGTCTTCTTTACCCATAAATGTGACGGTTCCGCTCTTTTTGAGATTCCGCGTCCCGTCAACAACGGAAAGAGGAACAAACCCGTGTTTTCCGGAATAGGAAAATCCGAGGCAGGGCAGCTCTCCCCGGCTCTCCTCCTCCATCGAAATCAGAAACCGCAGAGGCCCCTCTGACAGCGGCCGATGAAAGCCGAGGTAAAGTGACGGACGCGTTTCCTGCAGGCCGCACAGGAGCACAAACGGCGATTCTGATTCCCTCATCGAATACAGCTTCCGTTCCCGGTTATTGCAAGCGGCCGCACAGTACGGCTTCCTCCCGGCCTCTCCGTAGTCAAAACCAAACTTCACGTCACTGATCACCGGGGCGATATAAGCTCCTTTTATTTTGTAAAGATTTTTCATCCGCAGGATGCGCACCCGCAGATACCGGGTGGGCGCAGTCTGCCACTCCAAAAGCGCTGCGTCCGGCGGACAGGCGAAGGTGAGGCACACCTGCTGCCCAACCCGTTTTCCGCTGCCGTTAAACACTGTCTCCGATTCCTCCGACAGCATCAGCCTGCTCCATCCGGCTCCGTTATAGTACTCCCACACAACCTGCTCTATCGTGATGTCATATTCTGGGTCCGGCATGAAATCCGCGCGTTTCATCAGCATTTTCCACTGCCGCGGCTGCACAAAACTGTTGTCAAAGGGAATCCTTTCATAGTCGCGCTTAAATGTGACCGTAATCTGCGCGCCCGCCTTTCCGAGCGCCTCCGCCGACGCAAAATAGCACGCGCCGTAGGGAGCCGGATTTTCTCCGAACGGAAACATATCCGCATTTTCCTGCTCACCGTCCTGATTCCACAGAATATCCGGCTCGATTCGCTCTCTGCGGGACGCAAGCCGTATCTCCTCCGCCGCAAACGGTTCTCTTTTCCACGGTCCGCGGCTTCTGCAGCACAGCCAGTACCCTCTCTTTTCGAAAAGTTCTTTTGCCGCCGGCTTCGGCTGCCCCTCCTTGCGCGTAAGAATCAATGTATTTCCCTCCGCGCGTGTTGCCGCATACGCGACAAAGCCCTCTTCCGTCGCGTATAAAAACGAATAATCCGCCGCATCGATCATCTGGTTCGTCCCCGGCAGCCGAAACGTAATACGGATTTCCGCCTGCCCCGACACATCAAGCACTTCGTCCTGACAGAGATAAAAAGCATGCTCCTGCAGGTTCGGCTCCTCCGCTGCAAACGGAAGAAACGGTTTTGTGAAATCCTTTTTTGCAATGTAGTCCCGCTCTCCGTCCGCATACAGCACCTGCGTCAGTTTTGCAGGCGTCACATAGAGCGCCTCCCGCGTTTTATAAACGATATTTTCCGCTGCCGCATCCCCCGCATTACCCGGCTCCGGCGCGCCGGACACCGGGATTCCCTTCGGGAGAAATACCCCTCCGAACTCATCACTCGAAAGCCCGAAGGTGACATATCCTCCCGCCGCCTGTGCGGGCTGCGCCGCAAGCGCAAGCATGTCAAAAAAAGCGTATCTGTGTTTTTCCGAAAGCTTTTTGAAGCGCTCCTCCGTACCTGAAAACAGCTCCGCATACAGCAGCGCCAGCGCCGTTCCCGCATCGGGATTCTCCGGGTCAAAGCGCCACTCCGGCGTGTAGGCCGCCGCGAGCACGGCCATCTTTTCCTGCAATTCCATAGCAAATCATACCTCCCCGAGCTCTGGGGCGTTGTCTCACACGGAGCCCTCATTTATATAATAAGGAAAGACCAGATTATAGGGATTGTTTGTCGCACGCACCACATAGTCAATATGAATCTCCGCAAT
The DNA here is from genome assembly GCA_021770345.1 of Lachnospiraceae bacterium. Taxonomy (GTDB): domain Bacteria; phylum Bacillota; class Clostridia; order Lachnospirales; family Lachnospiraceae; genus Roseburia. The sequence goes on from JAETRD010000009.1 coordinate 91,493, forward strand.
TCCCCGATCGATCCGCACACAGTCCGCACGCACCCTGATGTCCGTAATCCGCGGCTCCCACCGGACGAGCGCCTGCTTTATCTCCTCCTCCATCCCGGTTCGATCCATCATACTCATCGCGGAAAACGCATATTGTCTGATTCCACACCCAAATTCCGGCTGCATCACCCGTTCGCCTTTCCCGGTAAAAAGGATGATGCGTATCGCCTCTTTGATATCTTCCTCCTGCACGGACATCCGCATCCGGCCTGTCACCTCATCCACCCGGGGCGGAAAGGAAATCCCGCACCCGAGAAAATCTGCCGCCCGTTTTCTTTCTTCCATCTGTGTTCCCCTCCCCGGTATTCAGTTCAGTTTGATCGTCGAGCCTTTTGCCTGAAGTATCCCGCTGCTCTCGGCCTTCAGCGAGGCCGTTCCCTTGAGTTCTAAAGACGCCTGCGCCTCGGCTTTCACGTTCTGCCCCTTAATCTCGGTGCTGCTCCCCTCGACGGAGATGTTCTGTCCCTTCAACTTTAATTTCTGGCCCGCGTTCACTTCAATATTATCCGCCGACGCGGATATCGCCCCCTTTTCTCCGTCTAAGGTCAGCAATTCTTTTCCGCCGACGGAAAACACCGCCTTTTTCTCCGCCGCAAAGGTCAGCACTCCCTCTCCGACATCAAGCGTTACGATGTTTTTCCCCTCCTTGTCACCGAGCGTAATCTTTCCATTCTCGTCGTCGAGCAAAATCGCATGCTCCGCCTTTGTCCTGATTTCGATTTTTTCTTTTCCCTCCTCATCGCTGATTTGGATACGGTTTCCGCCTTTTGTACACAGGAGTTTGACGGGATTGTTTTCCTTTGCGGTTTCCGGCGGCAGGGTATTGGTCTGATTCCAGAGACAGCCGATCACATAGGGGCTCTGCGGCTGTCCCATATAAAACGCCACGACCACCTGCGCTCCGATTTCCGGAAGCAGATAAGCCCCGTATTCCTTTCCCGCATAGGGGGATGCCACGGGAATCCAGTCGAGCTCATTTTTTGTTTCCGCTCCGAGCAAAAGCTCTACCCGGACCATACCCGGGTGCTCGCTGTCCCAGTTTTCCCTGACTTCCCCCAAAAGCACCCCAGGTATCAGGCCGCCGCTTTCGTCTTCACCCTTTGCATACCACTCGTCAAACATGCTCATCGCTAACGCTTTCCTCCCAGTGTAAAATCCGTTGTAAACCCGTCCGCCCCAAACGAATGGCTGACTTCTTTCAGATAATATTCGCCGTCTACCGCACCGTCGATGCCCTCGATTCCGACATAGCGGCCCGGTATCAGCACCGGCATGCCCATACAGCTTCCACGGCAGGAATACATGCCTTCCTTTAGCGCCTCCACCTCGTCATTCAGCCTGTCGGCCACTTCCTCCGCGTCTTTCACGTTCGTCTCCTCAATCACCCGGACGGTCGGGCGGATGCCGCATTTTCCTGCGCCCTCGCCCGCGACGTCCTGCGACTGTATCACGCTGTCCGTCTCCGGCGAACCCCTGACGCTCCCTCTGACCTCCACATGAACGTTCACATAGGCGGCGCTGTGGGAAAACGAGATCAGATCGCTTCCCCAGGACAGACTGACAACCGCGCTGCTTCCGCTCTTTGCGAGAAGCTTTGCCCATTCTCCGTACACGATGAATTTCAGTCCCTTTGCCCGGCAGAGCTTTTTGACCAGCCAGAGATCGCTTCCGCGCTGAATCAGGGTTTCTATCACATCGTCGGCGTTGTCGCATACCGAAGGCGTCAGGTTTAATCCGGAATAATCGGCCATCATCTCGTTAAAGAGTTCCGACAGCGTCCGATTCTGCCAGACATGGCCCAGCCGCATATTGTCCGCCATCAGCCGCTTGACATCCATCGCCGTAATCTGCATTGTGGGCATCTCTGAAAACTGTGTGGAAATCTCGTAGATAAAACCGTGAAAAACATCCACATACTCGGAGCCGTAGCCCAGCTCGATTTTTACCGCCGCCCCGCAGACCAGCAGTGATTTCACGCTCTGCCTGATGCTGTTCTCCACAGGGTTGTACAGGTTCGATACGGTAAAGCTCGCGCTCGCGGCCCCGTCGATATTCAGAGATACCTGAACGCTCTCCAACTGTACGCCCGCTCCGGACACCAGATCCTTTCCCGCGGAACCCACGGATATTTTTGCGGCCGGCGCAAAATAATTTTTATATTTTTTTCGCAATTCATCCTTTTGAAAGCTTGCGGTCAGCAAATCCTCTGCCATATGTCCTCCCTCACGCCGTCACAGCGCCGGCAGCCGGATGATCATCCCCGCCTCCACCGTCAGCGGATCCGCAATGCCGTTTGCCGCGGCAATCTCCCGCCAGCGCTCCGCATCCCCGTATTCCTGCCACGCATAATGCCAGAGCTGTTCTTTTTCGCGCAGCAGGCGCACTTTTGTGCGGTCCGGCGATTCAAACGGGGAGAGCCGCTTGCTGTCGTCGGGATTTAACAGGGATTTCAGCGATATGTCCGCCTTTGCCCGCACCGGCGTACCGTCCGACAAAAACATCGTGTAATTTGCCCGGACGCTCGCCAGATAACCGTAAAACTGCAATTTGCCCCAGCAGAATTTTACCGTGGGCGGACAGTGCAGTTCCCCGTCAATTTTCAAAAGCTGCGCAAGCTTTTCCGTCTCTTCGGCCGCACTGCTGCCGCCCTCCGGCTTATCCGCAGTCGGCGGCTCATAGGTGTCAAAATAAAGTGTCATGTCAAGGGTCATGCTCTCCCCGGCGACAAACTGGCTGATCGGACCGTCGAGTCCCGGAATCCTCTTTTCGCTGTAGGCGGTGCTCCCGGACAGATTGTAGGATTCCGGATTGAACATCACCTTTATCTCCTGTCCACTTCGACTGCCGTTTAGAATCTTAATCACCGCTTTCTCCGTCACCGCATGCGTTCCTCCGTCTCGTCTTATTTTTCTTTACAGTCCCCGGCGCAGTCTCTCCAAATGCATCTCCCGCTCCATCTGCCGCATAACCTCCCCCGTAATCCTTTTGATATCCGTCTCCGGTATACGGGCAGCGGTCACAACCTCTTTTCGCACCTCGGTGAGAACGGTCTGTTTATCAACAGCCGTCCGGCTTTCGCCGCCGGAGCCGCCTTCCTCCTGTCTGCCGGCACCGACCTCTTCATGTCTGCCGGCGCCGGCCGTCCGCTCTCTGCGAAATGTCAGCTCCGTATGCGTCTGCCGCATCTTCATATGATACTCGATGCTCTGTGCGATCTCCTTCTGCTGCCTGCTGCGATTAAACGTATAAAATTCCGCGGACAGTATCCGAAGCAGTTCGCGTTCCGCCTTTTTCGCCAGATCCGGCCGACTTCCCCTGTTTTCAAAGACCGTTGCAATATTCCGGAATACCGCGTATTCCCTGTAATTCCGGTTCATTTTGTTCACCGAAAGAAATTGGCGGATACTGTTTTCAATCGAAACCGACACATAAACCGCGCCGCTTCTTTTCACTTCTTTTTCCTGTCTTTTGCGCGGCAGAAAAAAGACAAGACCCGCCTCTCTTCCCCGGTATCTGCGGGGCTGTGTATATTTTGCCATGATCTTCTCTGCAAACGTGTGATTCACCGTCATTTATCCACACCTCCCGCTTCTCCTCCCTTCGGCTTTCCACAGACGGCGTTTCAGCACCGGATTCCGTCGTGCATAATCTCAAACTTCTCGATGAGGACGGAATTTCCCATGGCGTCGAGATCTCTCGTCTCCCACCTTGTGACGATTCCGTCTTCGATCCAGAACATCTGCGGCGTCGGGAACCCTGCCGCATTCAGCACGATCACGGTGAGCCAGGTGCCAAGCCGCATACCGGGACGCAGACCGACAAGCCGGCTCTCCACGGGAATCACCCCGTGCTCTAACACCAGAGGAGAATGTCTCTTATGCGGCGCCGTCACAATATGCGGCCCCTCGTTCCTGCCGCCCTCCGCAATCTCCTCATACTCCATGGATTCCTCAATGCCCGATATTTTTGAGAAGCGCAGACGGTTTGCCGGAAGAACGTTTCCTGTATTCGAGTTTTCTCCGGTCAGCACAAGAAACCGGAAATCCGACGCGTAAAAGCTCTGATCAGACAATTTTCCCATCCCGCATCTGCTCTCCTTTCCTGTTTGTATTTCTCATATCTCAAATACATTTTCCGGCTCGTCATTTAAAGCCCTGTTGATTTTTGAAATTTCCCGGCACCAGCGGACACGCTCGAGATGGCTTAACTTCATAATCTCGTCATGCCCCCAGTGCATGTAATAAGCGATAAATGCCGCTTCCTCGTATATTTTTTCTGCCGGATATAATTCTACAGAGCGGCCTCCGTAAAATTTATGGGCACTTCGATTTCCTCCCCGCAGTGCGGACACACCGTCTTATAGCACGGCAGTTCCATCTCGTTGATGCGCTGGTACAAATCCTGTAAATATTCGAAGTCTTTTATATAAAGATTCTCGATCACCCGGGTGTCAACGGCCGGCAGCGAGCCGAGCGCAGTGACGACACGCGCCAGCAGAATCACGGTCAGATACCCCGGATTCTGCTGGACCCGCGGGTCCTTTAGCGGCAGTATCTCATCTCCGGCATTTGAAAGCCGCATCGTCCCCTCCCTGTGCAGCATTCCGCCTCTGTCAAAATAACCCCGGGGCAGCACAAATTCGTATTCCGTCTGAAATGCCATAATTCCCTCCTTATCCTGTACCTTTTACCGGTGCGGCAGCTCCGAATGCTTCGCCGCACTACGATTCTCTTGTCATCCCCTCATGCGCGATTTCCAGCGACTCCACCGCCACTTCGGATGAGGTGGCGTTAAAATCCGGCGCGGTGTACTTAATCGGCCAGGCGTTGATCACACGCCACGACGCCACGGCCGTCTTTGTCGCATCCAGCAGGGTAATCGTGATCGTCTTGCGGTTTACCTCCCCCGTCACGCCCTCGTCAAGCCAGTCGTAGAGCGCGCGGGAATCCGCAAGGCCCTTTTTCAGAGTAATATTTCCGTATTTCTTCAGCCCGGGTATTTTCATCGGCGTCTGTACCATATCGCCCTCCCGGTATTCCATCACATCAATCGACGCGTCAAAGCCCGTAACCTCCGAGAAGCCGCCCGCCGCGATTCCGTCGATTTCAACCTCGTATCTGAATCTTCCGTATGGATATGTAGCCATCGTTTCACGCTCCTCCTCTGCTATTGTGCGTCGCCCGTCTTCTGGGAAATCCTAAAGATTACAAACTCTGCGGGCTTCACCGGCGCAACGCCGATGACACAGATTAACCGCCCGTTGTCGATATCGTCCTGACTCATCGTCTCATGTCCGATATTCACGAAAAATGCCTCGCCCGGCGAGGTCCCGGCAAGCGAGCCGTCCCGCCACATACCGGTCAGAAAGACCTCGATCGTCCGCTTGACGCGCACCCAAAGCACCTCGTCATTCGGCTCGAAAACCGCCCAGTTTGTGTTCGCCTTAATTGACTCTTCTATATAGATAAACAGCCTGCGGACATTGATATATTTCCAGCTCGGGTTGCTCGTAGCCGTCCGCGCACCCCACACGCGGATTCCCATCCCCGGAAAAGAGCGGATCAGATTGACGCCTTTCGGGTTTAAAATATCCTGTTCCCCCTTGTTAAACGGGCAGTCGAGTCCCACACAGGCGCGCACCGTCTCGTTTGCGGGCGCCTTGTGCACGCCTCTGGTATTGTCGCTGCGCGCATAGATGCCGATCACCGAACCGGAGGGCGGAATCGCAATATTTTTTCTGTCAAGCGGGTCAAACACTGTCAGCCACGGGTGATACAGCGCCGCATACTCGGTGTCGAAAATATCCCTGTGCGCGGTGACATCGTCGATTTTCTTTGCATCCCTCGGAATATCAAGCACCGCAAACCGGCTCGCCGTGTTCTCGCAGTGTGCGACTAACATCAACTGCACATTCGGGTCCGTGACGCCTGGCACCGCCATAATGGATACATTGTCGTTGTCAAAAAACGACTGGATTCCGGTGCGCTTCCCCGCACCGCTGTCCGTACCAATAAAATCCGCCGCAGACAGAGCCGCGATACTCCCGTTGCTGCCGCCGCCGAGACTGACCGACAGCACCGCTTTTTCCGCATCACCCTCCGCCAGCGCAAGAAATGGCGGCGTGACCGGATTCTCATCGGAAATTTCGCAGCTCACTTTTACAATGTCTGATTTGGCCGTCTTTTTCTCGATATAATTGGGCGCGTCGATATTGAAAGAGACATTTTCGTAAATCTCCACCTGGTCTTCGATTCTCACCTCAAAGTCAAACTCACATGTAGAGATCGTTTTTGTCGGAAGCAGCTCTTTGTCAATTACACTCCCGTCAAAATCCGTCTCAAATTCGAGGATATTGTCCTGACATTTCACAACGCGGTTGTAACTGACCGTCGTTTTGTCTGAGTACATCACGATATCGCCTGCTGCAAAACCGACGGCATTTTTTACCTGATACCGCTTTCCGTCCGCAGTCTCCACGATCTCGAGGATCTGTGTCTTCGCCTTTGACGACGGCGTGATCACAATGTTGATATTGTTGCCCCAGATTCCCGGGTTCTTTGCCCGGATGTTTAGCACCGGCGCCGCGGCCGGAATTTTTCCCTCGCTGCATTTTGCATCGGCCGGTGCCACCCGCTCGATATATGCCCGCGCACCGCCGTTGATAAAAAAATGCTCCACCGCATAGGCGAGAAACCGATATTCCCCGAATTCGTTTTCCGATAGATAGCCGCCGTATTTCCGTCTGAAATCCGCAAAATTCGTGACAAGCTGCGGTACACCCTCCGCCGGTCCGCGCTCCGCAAGGCCGATAAATCCTGCAGTGCTGGTACTTACGCCCTCCATCGGCTTTCCGCCGGATTCAAACTCTTCCACATATACGCCCGGTGATAAGTATTCTGCCATATACTCCCCAGTTTCCTGCCTGAAAGAAACTGGATACCTCCTTTCCGTTTGTGTCCCCTGATCGGATTATTTGACTCTATGTTACAAAACGGCGCTTAACAAATACTTAACATTCCCATATTCCGACAATTTTTGCAAAATTTTTCTTACTTCCCGCGATTTTTTCCGCAAACGACGCAAAGCTCTCCGTCATTTTCTGTCCCATAAGTTCTTCCCGTATACACACAAGCCTCTCATATTCCCGCTTTGCACCGCTGACATCCCCGCCGAGCAAAAGACTCTTTATAAGCCGTTCAAGCGTGGAGATATCACAGTCGTCAACTTCCGCCGCCCTCCCGAGATATGCCGCGGCTGACAGAAAGTCCTTTTGCGCCAGCTCCCTCTCTGCCAGCGACTTTAATATCCACAGATACCGCTGCTCCACATGCTCTTTATACACGCCGGCCCAGAGATAATCCTCCCCGTACAGATAGCCCCTGTAACAGAGTTCCAAAAGTTCTTCCGGATTTTCCCCTTCGGGTATGCTGTCCCCTTTCAGATAACCGTGCCAGCGCTTTAACACATCCATATCCGAAGTGATGTATTCCATATCAATGGCGTAAGTCTGATTTTTCGACAGAAGAAGATTTGGCAGGCCGTTTTCCGTCAATGTTTTCCGCAGATAAGAAACCGTGGTGTGAAACAATATCACCGCCTTTTCCGGCGGCTTTTCCGGCCACAGCCGCTCCGTTATGATATCGCGCTCAATCCGTCTCCCTTCCTCACAAAACAGGAAAGCAAACAGTTCTTTTGTCTTTTTTGTGCGCCAGGTAAGCTCGCCCGTTTTTCCCTTCACCAGAAAACTTCCCAGACATTCGACAAACAACTCTTCTTTTGTGTTCTCTTCCCTTGATATATGATATTTTTCTGCCCGCAGCAAAACCTGTTCTCTGCGGGATGCGGGCAGCCTTTCTCTTAAAAATTCCGCATAAATACGTTCGCAGTGATAACAGTTTTGCTCCGTCGCAGAACGTGTCAGAAACAGATTTTCACGCACGAGATATTCCAGTATACACTCCGCATCCGTGCGTTTGAGCGCATAATTGCACACGGCCGCCTCAATTTTTTCTAAAACTGAAATGTCCAGCAGAAACTGCTGCATATCAAACGATAGTTTTTGGAAAATTTCATAGAAAATATAATGATAAAGATATGTGCAGTCGAACAGAGGAGAATCCTTAAAGCGAGGCTTACCTCTTTTTAATTCCCTCCCGGCAAATACGACGCCGGCGGGCCATCCCCCTGTGTATTCCTGCACATTTTTTGTGACTTGACGGGGCAGCGTTTTCCCCGTCATATGATTTAACAGAAGCTCCGTTTCCCACTCTTCGAAGCACAACTCATTTACGCCGATCTCACGCACCTGCCCCCGCATCAGAGCCGCCGCAAGAAATGCGGGAAATCCGCCTCTTGCTGAAAAAAAGAATCTCACTCTCCCGGCGCTGTATTCGATGAATTGCAGGAGAAAGGTCTGCACCCGCTCGTCTGTGATCACCTCAAAGCTGTCGAGACAGATATAGATGTCTTCTTTCGGAAGAGTCGAAAAACAGCAGAAAAAAAATGTCTCACTCATCTCAAAAAAGTCGTCCCATGCCGCTTTGACAAACCGATTCAGATCAGACGGATTTCCGATGGCCGCATTTGAAAAGGATGCGGCCATCCCGCGCAAAAAACGAAATACATCATTGTCCGACTCATGCAGATGATACCAGCAGCAGCGCGCTTTGTGACTTTGTGCCCATTCCGCCATCACGGTTGTCTTTCCGTAACCGGCGCCCGCACAGAGCACTACGATTTCTTCGCTCCCCGCCTTAAGACTCTCTAATATTTTCCCACGGCGGATTTCTCCGTCCGCCGCTTTGGGAATTCTGGTTTTTGAAGCAGCCCATGTACGCCCCGGCTCCCATCCTCTTTGGTTCAATGTTTCTTTTTCCGCTCCCCCTCCGCATGCCCGTACCGAGGGACCTTTCCTTATAAATTATACATGTAGTATACTATATTTAAAGGAAAAATTATCAACATTCTTTTTCAACCTGCTTTGAGGCGAAGACCGGGAAAGCGTTGTCAGACATCTTATTTTTCTTTTTTAGACAGCAAATCGGAAATTCCCACCACAACCGGATACAGCAGACCTGCCACAACCCATATGATCCAGCTGTAACCCCAATTATTTGATGCAAGGCTGTATGCGAGAAAAACTGCGGTGGCAATAAGCCAATAGGAACCGGATATGACAGCCATCACCGAATTTCTTTCCTTTTTTGCTTTTGAGTAATCGCCCTCCTGCAAAAGCTTTTCAAAACTTGCCCACATGATACCGCTGCGCACGAACAAAATAATCCCCACACCTGCGATGACAAATCCGGCCGACAGCATAATCACCATAAACAAACCATTTTCCGCATTGATCATCGTGCCGCCAAACAGCGGAATCAAAGCCAGAATACACAGGCATGTTCCGATGATATTATTTCTCTGACAGGTACTTCTGTAATTTTCTTTCCGTTCCTTTACCATTCCGGTCACACCGTACTCCGTCTCAAAGACTTCTTTTTCGAGATACTCAAAAGGAGCCGTTTTATTTCCGCTTGTAATAAATATGACTACCGCCGTGGCGACAAGAATCAGCAGTACGATCATGCCCAGCCCTCCGGCCACATGATCTGCCAGGCCGTATTCCCCCATTTCGCTGACCGCGCCTAAAACCATCAGGCATATCGGAGAAAGGATGCATAAAAATGTTGCGTAAGCGATTGATTTTGATGTCGCGGCTTTTATCGAAAGAAACTCGTTTGCCTCCTCCATCGTTACACGTCTCAGAGACGTTTTTTCTTCCCTGATAACTGTATGTTCCATTTCCTCGATTTCCTCAATTTCATCCTTGAGCAAATAATCCGTACTTACTCCGAATAATTCGGAAAGACGTATCATCTTTTCGAGATCCGGTATCGACTGAGCACTCTCCCATTTGGAGACAGACTGTCTTGTGACATCCATCTGTTCTGCAAGTTCCTCCTGCGACCATCCGTTCTTTTTGCGCAGCTGTATCAATTTGTCTGCAAAAATCATATAGGTTCCTCTCTTTCTTTTTATTTTCCGGAACAATCTTAACACTTTTTTGCGTTGCATACCATCAATCAGCCCCATGCAATCTGTCAACCGGCGGTTGCTACTCCTTTCCTGCCATGTCAGGATCCCTGCATTGCAGTTAATTATCCCGAAGCCGCTCCACAATACTCCGGATTCCTGCCCTTTTATAGACAACTGCCGGGATGACCATGCACAGAAGCATCGACAGCAACATATAAAGCGTCATCGGAAGAGCCGGATAACGGAACGTCCCAAACCCAACATTTTCCCTGACCACATGAAAAATCAGGAAATCAGCTCCGGACCCTAACGTAACAGACAGTGCCAGTGTCAGCAGGAAATACCAGATTCCCTCCCACATGGTGAGTTTCTGCATCTGTTTTTTGGAGGCACCTACCGCTTCCATAGTGGCAAATTCCCGCTGTCTGCCCAGAATGCTGACGCTCATGGTATTGATAAAATTCAGGATCCCCACGGTAAACAGCACAATGGTGAGAAACGCGGACAGCTTTGACAGTGCGCCTTTGGTCTCTTCCAGGGATCTGGCAAGTTCCACCTTTGATGTCCTTGAGATGGCGGGGATGTCCTCTGTCAGTTCCGCCGCCTGGTTCAGGATGCTTTCCTCATATTCGGAATCGCTGTCGATCTTGACGGAATAGATAATGGCATCTTCCCTGTACCGGTCGATCACTTTATTGGAGACCACCAGCCACGGGGCCGCGCCGCTGTTCATCCCGTCTCTTTCAAGGGGAATCTGCCCTCCGATGGACAGCTCAAACTGTTCATCCGTATCCATCACGGAAAAAGGAATCCTGCTCCCACTGTGCAGTCCGCTCCCGTTCATATCTGTGGTGAGAAGAAACTCCCCTTTTTCAAACCCTTCTATATCAATAGGCGTTTCCGCGGACAAATTGTATTCTTCTATCATCCTGCTGTCAATCCCCACAAGCAGGCTCCAGAAGGTTGCCTTCGGATTGTCCAGCCAGATACTGGTATCTGTGGGTTCCATTCCGTTTGCCAGCTCAAATTCATTTTTAATTTCCAGCCAGTCTCCATAGACCTCCTCCGAATAATGCTCATAGATGGGCACAACCTTTGTCATTTCAAAGTTCTCCACTCCCTCCAGACTCTGCAGTCGCTCCACAAGCTCCGGCGTGAAACTCTGCTCCTCCTGGGGGGAAAAGGATGCCCTGCTCATGCTGTTATAAAGGGCAAGGTCATGGGCCGTATTATAATCAATAAATTCGTCCAGAGACATCCCGCCAAGGACCGTCATGCAGAGCAGGAAAGTCACGCTGCTTAAGAAAAACGTCCCTATGACCATCCATGCCTTCCGGGGCTGCCGGAATACATTTATAAGCCCCATCTGAAACAGCTTTGTATGGTCGCTTCCACGGCTCGTCTTCCCCCGAATGTCCTTCTTCCGTGCGCCGCTGCCCTCCGCAAATGTCAGGGCGCCAATGGCGGAAACAGCCATCACCTTCCTGGCTGTCATAAAAAAGCTGACAAAGATCATCAAACCCGAAAAGAATGCCGCTGTAAACGGAATGATCAGATGGAACCGTGTCTCCGAAAATCCCTCCAGGATACCGCCCAGGATCAACGGAACAATCCACTGTGTCATAACACCGCCAAGCAGAAGCCCCACCGGCAGGGGTGTCAGAAGGATAGTCCCCATTCGGTAGTACATAAGCCGTTTGAGCTGGCAGGGTGCGGTCCCAATAGTTTTGAGCAGACCGTAAAACTGAATATCCTTTGTAACGGAAATCGTATTGATGTTATAGATAATATGGATAAAGCGCACGCACCTTCTGATCCAGTTCCCTGACCCACTCTGTGAACGCCGCCCCTGACAGCTCGCTGTCAAAAAACAGCGCGGTGGTCCTGCCATCATCCAGCCAGGAGAGCAGACATCCGGTGCCTCCCTGTCCCCAGACCTGGAAGGGGAAGTGGCTCCGGGTACTGTCGCAAAGGGTCTCCACATCAGAGTACAGCACCAACTGCTGGAACAGGTCCCAACTCTCCAGGTCCCCCAGCTTTTCGATGTGGACGGCCCCGGTTGTCCGGTCTGCCTCCGCAAAGACGGCGATGCCGTTCTCTTTCATAAATACAAGGATTTTCTGCTCCATCTGCATTTCCTCCCGTTGTTCATTCTGGTATCGTGATGATATATTCCTCGTCAAATGCGTCGTTTTTATCATCATAGGTCATCCGGAACTGGGTCTCCGACAGCCATTCCACACCAAAAGATACGGTCTCCATAAAGCCGCCGCCCGGATAGGTCCAGATCTCCCGCTTCCCGTACCAGGTCTTTTGATAGACATACGGGCGGCATACATGGTCGTACTCGATGATGATGGTGTTTGTCCCCTGGGGTGAAGTGAAGACCTCCCGACTTGCGACAAACAAAACGTCGCAACAACTCCGAAAGAGGCATATCACCAGAAGAATGACCGCCAATCCGGCTATGTATTTGAGCCGCTTACTCTTCATCTTCATCGTCCTCCAAATTGTCCTCGTCATCCTCATTCTCGGTCAGAGCATTGATAAACGCTGTGATGGATTCCGCCAGGCAGGTCACATGCTCCTCCGGATTCTCGCCGTATTCAAACTCGTGATCGTAATAATAAATGGCGCCAAAGTCGGATTCTCTTACGCTGAAGCAAAGGAGAATCCGACCTTCCTCAGCAAAGGGAATCAGCCAGTCTGAATTACGTCGTCATCCGCTCTCAAAAGTTCCAGCGTTTTTTCCATGGGCCGCTTATATCTCTCCCGTATGGAATTGTAAAAAATATTATAACGGGTAATTTCCAACTTTTTATCTACTTTTGAAAAATTTAAAGCCGTCGTTCATCATAAATTTATGCGCCCTAATATTGGGATGTACTTACCGCCAATGCTAAATTTCAAGATATATCCAAAATCCCCTTGGTACTCCGCCAACCAAATGCCCAACAACTTCACCCTCCCACCAGGGCAGTGTGATTTCCTCAAAATCGGAATCTCTTTCTGACTGAATGGCAGAGCCATCTATTTCCACAAAAAAAGTATCTTCATCTTGCATTGCGGTCGCTTTAACCGTTTCAGCTTCTTCTCTGGTTGCATAGCATATCCTGTTTTCCATTGCCGGTTGCCCCTTCTCTCAAAAATTGGACGTTGGAAATGTCAGCGCTGTTTTGAACCCATTCCGGGGCTCGCTTTCCATGGCTATGGTTCCCTTGTGGGCCTCCGTGATCTGACGGACCAGCAGAACACCCAGGCCATGCCGCAGATCCAGCTTTTCATCCGTACTCTCCAGGCGGCGGTGGTCTGCAGTCAGTTCCTTTAGCTTTTCAGCTGATATCCCCGCACCATCGTCTGTAACCTCGACCGTTATACCGACTTTTCCGCACAGAACCGAGACAGCGATCCGGCAGCCCTGTGGGTTATGAACGATGCTGTTTTGGATTAAATTACCCAGAGCGCGTTTCAACAGAGCCTCATCACCCAGGATGGACAGCGGCTCGCTTTCCTGGTCAGCGCAAAACGCTATCCCGTATCGCTCCTCCAAACCACCGTCCAGAAATTCGCAGACAACCTGCCGCGCCAGTTCCACCAAATAGACTTTCTCCATCCGGAGGGGCTGCATGGAATATTCCAGCCTTGATGTTAGGTTCAAATCGGAAATCAAACTCCGCAGCTGTTCTCCCTGCTTTCGGATGCAGGCCGCCTGCTCACGGGCGGATGCCGGGAGGGTCCGGTCATCCTCCAGCTGTCCGGCAAAGCCCAGAATTACAGACAGAGGCGTCCGCACATCATGGGAGACGCCGCTGATCCATTCGGCCCGGGCAGTGTCCTTTTTGGCAATAAAGGCCCCTGCCTTGTTGAGCTGCCGGTTGATCTCCGACAATTCTCCCTTTTCCGGGAGGCTGACCGGCTGGCCCAAGGAGACTGTTTCAATCCCCCGCAAAATGGGTATGACTGCCTTTTCAATGTGCCGGGTGTTCTTCCAGATCAGCAGAACCACTATAATGATATTTGTCAGAAAGACGGCAACCAGACCGACAAGCAGCTTTCTTACATAGCTCTCATTGACGGAAAAGTAATACTTCGCCTGGCTGCCTTTTTCACCGCCCACTACCAACAACCCCTGGGGATGCTCCTGCACATAGACCGGATAATCCCCCAGATACCATCGGCTGAATTTTGCCACGTCCGCTGTCGTGTACCGCCGGGGCAGCTCCTCCGGCAATCCGCTTTGAAAAATAACGGTTCCTGCATCATCCAGAATCATAGCCCAGGCGTGATGCTCCTCCAGTAGTCCGGATAGCCCTTCAGCCGCTGTCAGCCGCCCCTTCTCGTCCATGACGATGCTATCACAAATTTCCTTCAAGGAGAGGTTCGACTCCTCCGAGGTCTGCCAGGCCCAGATCAACATGGAGAAAAGCAAAGTGGCATTGAGCAGAAGGAACAGCGCAATGATACCTGCCATAGATAAAAAATATTTCCGAAAGAAGCGTTCCACAGGTTTCATTTCTCCGGCTCCTTTACCACCAGCTTATACCCCAGGCCCTTCACCGTCAGGAGCGATACGGGTTTAGACGGGTTTTCCTCGATCTTCTCCCGCAGGTGTCGGATATGGGTCATCAGCGTTGTCTCATACCCCTGCCAGATGTCCCCGCACAGCGTCTGACAAAGGATGCCTATGGTAACAATCCTGCCCGCGTTTTCTGCCAGCTTTTCAAAAATGCTGTACTCTTTGGCGGTCAGGGGAATCCGCTGCCCCTCTCGGATAACCTCCGCCTGGTCTAAATCCACCGCCACCGCAGCCAGCGGAACAATCCGGTTCTTCTCCGGGTAGGCCCGTTTCAAAATTGCCTGGACGCGCAACAGCAGTTCTTTTGGCAGAAAGGGCTTGATCAGGTAGTCGTCCGCTCCCAGCTCAAATCCGGCAAAGCGGTCTTCGGCCTCTCCCCTGGCAGTAAGCATGAGGACGGGGACCTTACTGACGGCCCGTATCTCCTGGAGCAGTTCAAACCCATCCATGCCCGGCATCATCACATCCAGAATGATAATACCAGGTGTTTTTTTCGCAATCAGTGCCAGTGCCTCCTCACCCGAAACCGCTGTTGTAATCTGTGTATACCCGGCGCTCTCAAAAATGGATCGGATTATCGTCCGCAAATCCTTTTCATCGTCTACGACAAGTATCTCTTTGTCCAACATAGGAACTCCTCCTGTCCGCACTCATAGTAAACGACAAAATAATTTGTCGTTTACTATGATCCCTCCGGGGATGCGCACGATTTTGCAAAGGTAAATATTGCGTTTCACGCAACGCAAAATCGGCGCGTTACAACAAATTCACTTCGTAAATTTGTTCACTATATTATAACGCGGAACCCTCAAATTGTATATGCCGCCGGCGCAATCTCAAGGTTATCTCAAGGTTCCCTCAAGGATCGCTCAAGGATGGCGCTGTATACTGCTCTAACAAAGGAGGTAAGCGCTATGAGTGAAATAGTAATTGAAACGAAACAACTGACCAAGCAGTACGGGACACAAAAGAGCGTGGCCAAGCTGAACATCCATGTCCGGCGGGGCCGCATCTACGGTCTGCTGGGCCGAAACGGAGCGGGGAAAACCACCACCATGAAGATGCTGCTGGGCTTGACCCAGCCTACCTTCGGGGAAGTGGCGATCTGGGGAAAGCCTCTGGTGGGTAACGAGAAGAAGCTGTTGCCCCGCATCGGCAGCCTGATTGAGTCCCCCGGCTTCTACCCCAATCTGACAGGAACGGAGAATCTGCGCATTTTCGCCGCCCTGCGGGGACTGAAAAACCAGAACGCCATCCAAAGCGCCCTGGAGCTGGTGGGCCTGCCCTACCGGGACAAAAAGCTCTTCTCCCAATACTCCCTGGGCATGAAGCAGCGGCTGGCCATTGCCCTGGCGGTGATGCACGACCCGGAACTGCTGATTCTGGACGAGCCCATCAACGGCCTGGACCCCATTGGCATCGCGGAGGTTCGCTCTTTTATCCGGGCGCTGTGCGATGAGCGGGGCAAGACCATCCTGATCTCCAGCCACATTCTATCCGAAGTGGCGCTGCTGGCGGACGACATCGGTATCATCGACCACGGCGTGCTGTTGGAGGAGGAGAGCTTCACAGACCTGGAGGCCAGGAGCAGCAAGTATGTCCATTTCACGGTTTCCGACACAAATCGGGCGGCAGAGATTTTACGGGACGTTTTTCACGAAACTCAGTTCAGTGCGCAGGACGGCCATAATCTGCGGATGGATTCTACCAGGGTTCCCGTGGCAAAAATTGTTTCCGCCTTTGTGCAGCGCGGTCTGGAGGTATCGGAGGCTGCAACCGTGGAAGAGAGCCTGGAGGACTACTTCAAGCGGGTGACAGGGGGTGAGGGGATTGCTTAAACTGATTTCCTGTGAACTGACGAAACTGAAGCGCAAGAAATTCATTCCCTTTGTAATTCTTTCCGCGTTTATGTTCCCGCCCCCGGTGGCACTGATGATGCTGACGCCCCGCATGATGGCTCGCTACAATACAAAGGCCGAGCTCTTTGACGACTTTTATCAGTTTGTCCTGGGCTATGGGGTGGAGTTGCTTCTGCCCTGCGTCATCGGCGTCATTGCCGCCATGCTGTTCTTCATGGAACGGGACAACGATACCTTCAAAAACCTGCGGACCATCCCGATAACAAGTACCCAGATGATCTTCGCCAAAATCATCGTTCTGTTCCTCTTCGGGCTGATTTTCAGCCTGTCCTCCGCTGCCGTCACCATCTTCTGCGGAAGCCTGATCGCCGAGGTGGGCGGGCTGGGCTATAAGCTGTGGATGGCGGTGGAGATGGGGATCTTCATCACGGCGGGCACCCTGCCCCTGGTGGTGCTGGTGGTCTTTTTCAGCAAGACCTATATCTTCTCCATTCTGCTGTGCGTCTTTTACAGCGTGCTGAGCCTGACCGTCGAGGGCTGCTATGAGGTCCTGCCCAGGTTCCTCTGCTGGATGATGCCGCTTCCCCTCTTAAACATCTGGTGCGCCGGGGATATGGTCCGCCATGGGGTCAGGGAGAGCGTAGGCCGGCTGGAGTATCTGGTTCCCACCACCACGCAGACAGTTTTGATTCTGGGCGTGATGTCCGTGCTGTCCATCTTTCTGATCGACCGGCTGTATAAAAAGAGAGGAGGCGATTGATATGCTGATTACAATAATAACCGAGCTTTGGAAGCTGAAACGGTACCACATGATCTGGGCGGGCGTCCTGCTGATGCTGCTCGCCGTCCTGCTCACCGTCTTCACCACCACCGCCCTGGACGGCACCGTCTGGACCTTCTCCCATTTCGCGGAGCAGGTGATGAAGGAAAATATCACCACGATCTTCCCCATGTGCATCGCCCTGATCACCGGATATATTATTAACCGTGAGGGGATGGATGACACACTGAAAAGCATCCTGACAATCCCTGTGTCATTTCCATCTCTGCTGCTGAGCAAGCTAACCGTCTGCGGCCTGCTCTCAATGTTTCTGGGATTTGCCAGCACTGTATTTACCGTGTCCGCATCCTTCCTTTTGGGTTTTCCCGGCGGGACTCTGCCGGCCATCCTGCAAGCCGGGTTGCAAATCACGTTCAACTGCCTGTTCCTCTATATCGCAGTCCTGCCGATTATCGCCATCGCCGCCCGGATTCCCAACGGGCATCTGATTGGGGCGGTTGTGGCCTTTGTCTACGGCTACGGCGGGATGTTTGCGGCGGGGAACATGAACCTGGCAAATTGGTATCCCGTGACCGCAAGTATGGGACTGGTGGGATACCGTAGCTATGATGCGGCTGTCCATTGGAATCCGCTGTTCTGTATATTCAGTCTATTGGCCGCCCTGCTGGTTTCCGCTGTTTTTGTGGTGACTGCTAAAAAGAGCGTGGCCCCAAAGACAGCGAAGAAGCCCAAACAGGTTATCACAAAAAAAGGTTGGTAAGGAGTGTAAAACAACATGAAGAAACAAATAAAAATTGCAATAGGTGCCACCGCTGTTCTGCTCATTGGCCTGATCGGATTTTGCGCATGGTTCCTCTCCGGCTCCGGCAGCACCGAGTATTATGCTCAGATTGACAACAGCAAGGTAGAGCAGGTGGATGCGAAGGGAGGCGTGATCAGTTTGAAAGGCAATCTTCCCTATTCCTATACGCTGCTGTCCTATGATGAAAACGGGAGCGAAAAAGAGATTACCTTTGGAACATCCAGAGAGTTGCGGGATGGAGCCTTTATCCGTCTTACATTCATGCCGATCCGGGGTGTCCTGGATTGGAGCGAGGTACAGTATGACGAGCTTCCTGCCGCAGTGCAGGCGCACTATACAGCCCCGGCAAACGAGTAGTTTCAAGGAAATCTGTCTGCCCAGCAGCGAAACCGCCGCTGGGCTGATTTTTTTCAGATGCTCAGACTGCCTGCTTTTTTCGCTGGGTAGAAATCAAAACATATAGCGCAAACCATACGATACAGTGAATTGCAAGAATACCAGTATCCTTCATTGCTGTTCCCATACTTCCGGCGGATAGGGCCATGATGCCCTCAAAGGCAGGCTGGGACGGGACGATATTGCAGATGATCGCCAGTGGTCCACTTACCCCGATCAGAGCGCATACAAGAGGTACGGCCACGAACAGCAGCATGACAATCTTGATATAGACCACTCCAATCATCAGGCCCTCGGAAAACTTTCCGATAAACAGGCCAATCAACGCTGCCACAAAGGATGACAGCACGATCAATCCCAGCATCAGCCCGAAATTCTGCAAGGACAATCGGAAACAGATACACGCAGTCACTATGGAGGACAGGCTTCCAAAGAGAAATCCCACCACCACCTTCTGCAAAATGTACTGGCTAGACGTCTGCGGCAGGATTTCGTTGACAAAGGCCACACCATCCTCTTTTTCGGAAATGATGTTCATAGCGTTGAATGTACAGCCCATAAACATAGCGACAATCAGCACAGCAGGGATAAAGATGCCTTGCAGACTTTCCATGATGTCAGGGCGCTCCAATGTCTGGATTTCTGCCTGACCCGCCGCTTCCCGCCGCTCATAGAGGGTGGGCAGAGTCGCCGCCGCCTGCCGGAAAATATCCAGTTCGTCCCCGCTGATTGCGGTTTTGAGGCTGTCACCGTCTGCCCTCACGCCGATTACATTGGTGGACGGTTCGTTGATGGCGGCGGTCAGTTCTTCCTGTGTCCCATACGCCGTCACCGGCCCATACCGCTCCAGCCATGTGACCATCTGCGGGGACAACTCGTTTTCCAGCACCCCAAAGTGCAGTTCCCCCAGGCTGGACATATCAATGGAACCCATGAAATTCAAAGCCACAGCCACCAGAATAGGGAGCAGGAAGGTCATCAGGCAGAATTTATCCCGCAGAACGCTTTTCATCTGATATTTTAATCCTTTCATGCCTCACCCCTCCTTTCCGATTTCCCGATGAAACGCAAGCCGCACCGCCAGGAACAGCAGCACGATTGTACCGACAGCACCGACATAATAGACTGGCGAAATGGCCGTTCCAAAATAGGCGTTTTTCAGCCTCATGTAGACATGATAGAACGGATAATAATTGATCCAGTCAAACTTGACCGATGTATTGGCGGACAGAAATACAGGTGTTGCGGCAAAAATGGTAATTACCAGATAAGCCAGTGTGAATTGCCGGAAGTCCTTTAGCAGCAGTGCGCAGAGCAATCCCACCAGGGCCATCATCAGCGACAGGATCGCTGTCTGAAGCAGGACGGCAGGCAGCACCGTCATCCCATCTGCAAGTCCTGTGTTCAACAGGGTGAGAAGTGCCGCAAAGACCAGATCAGAGAGCAGGAACACTGCCAGCTTGGACAGCAGGAACAGGTCTTTTTGCAGCGGGAGGATAGCGTGGACACGGATCACGCCCATGCCCTTTTCCTCGAACAGTACAGCAGCGATCCCCAGAAAGCCCACAGCGGCCAGTTCAAAAAACAGCAGTTCGCAGGTAATTTCTTTTCTGGCTTTCTGTTCCGGCGTGTTTGTACCAAGCACCTCCGGGGGTAGGCTCACCGAGGGCTCCAGCAGGGACAGGGCATAGTCCGCCCGGTGGCAGTCAATGTGTTCCGCCCCTTTGTAAATCACCACCCGCACATCACCGGCGCTGGCGTCCAGCCCCACGCCGTTGGCATCGGACAGCAGGGCGGTGTCCATAGCCTCCATTGACGGAACGGTCTGTACCAGGGCTGATTTACAGCCTTGCGTTTCTGCAGGGTCATACAGATACACATTGTATGGCGCCATCTGCATGAAGCGGATATAGCCCAGGTTCACATAGGCCGTATAGAGAGCCAGAAAACCGATTGCCATCAGGAAGAACTTTCCCGATGCCAGCATCCGGCAGTCCTTTTTGAACAGAGCGCAAAAGCCTTTTCCCATCAAGACAGCCCCCTTCCTGTGTACTGGATGAACATATCCTCCAGTGTCGGTTCCTGGGAGTGGATGCTGATAATCTCATCATGGGCAAAGGGGATGCCCGCCTCCAGCTCCGGAGCCTCTATGGTTTTCGACTCCCGCTGCCCCTGGTACAGATAATCGATGACCACCCGGTGATTGCTGTTTTTCTCCTTCAGA
The DNA here is from genome assembly GCA_021770345.1 of Lachnospiraceae bacterium. GTDB lineage: Bacteria > Bacillota > Clostridia > Lachnospirales > Lachnospiraceae > Roseburia. The sequence continues at coordinate 112,202 of JAETRD010000009.1, forward strand.
CGCCTGGGCGTATCCAAAGCCACCAGGTTCCCGTTAGAGATGAATGCCACCCGGTCGCACAGGAGGTCAGCGTCCACCATATTGTGGGTAGTGACAAAGACAGTTGTCCCTTTTTTCCGCTCCTGCTCGATGATTTTCCGGAACAGCACCGCACCGGAGGGGTCAAGGCCGCTGGTAGGTTCATCCAGGAATAGCAACCGGGGGTTACTCACCAGCGCCCGCGCCATACTCACCCTCTGACGCATTCCCTTGGAGTAAGAGGACACCGGCTTTTTCAGAAAGTCAGGCTTAAACTCCAGCGTGTCCAGCAGTTCCCCCACATCCCGCCGCTGCTCTTTTGGGTAGAACGAGGCAAAATAGTTCAGATTATCCACGGCGCTCAAATTGGCGTACAGATAGGGGAACTCAAAGAGGACCCCGATTTTCTGGAAAAACTCCTGCCCGTGGGCAGCGGAGATGTCCTGCCCAAACAGGGAAACTTTCCCGCCATGCCCCTTCAAAATCCCGGTGAGTATCTTCTGAGTTGTAGACTTTCCGGAGCCGTTTGGCCCCAGAAAGCCGAAAATCTCCCCGTCCTCCACGGTGAAGTCCAGGCCGTGGAGGGCCTGTTTGTCTTTGCAGTAGGAGAATGTCAGGTTCTTGACCTCGATCATTCGTCATCACCCCACTTTCCGCGCTGATCTTTCTTCTGCTCCTGCTGGCGCTTGCTCCACCACTTCATAAACCTGATCTTGAAGGGGATGGAGATGATCAGCACCGCCACGATTACCAGCCACCAGTACCACGCTAAACCTAAAAACATAAAAAACCCTCCTTATTTGTTGCCTCCAATTCTTTCTGGAAAAGATTTGGGGGTCTGTGATAAGGAGAGTTTAGGGATGCGGTGTGAAGTTGGTGTGAGGCCGCTGTGAGATTCGTGTGAAATTATTTTGTGACAGGGATGGAGAAATAAAAACGGACTCCGTCTGTTTGGTTTTCTACGCCATAGGGCAAATTTTGCATGGACAGAATTTGTGCCACGATGGACAGCCCCAGCCCGGAACCGCTGTATTCTGCGCCGCTGTCCCGATAGAATTTTGCCCATATTTTGGGCAGATCATTTTCTGGAATAGGCCGGCCTTGATTGAAGATGGAGAAATGCAGCGCCCCATTGTCCTCTCTCAGCTCCAGCCTCAGAATACCGCCGTGATACACATTTTTCCTGGCATTGACAATTAAATTGCTTAAAACCTGTTCCATGCGCCGCCGGTCTGTCCGCACAAAAACCTTTTGCTCCGGCAGTTCATATTGCAGCTCAAAGTCGGTGTCAGGGGTATCAATCAGGAGCCGCCCGGCCACCGTTTCCACCAATTCTACAAAGTCAAAGCGAGTAACATTCAGGCTTGCTGCGCCGTTTTCCAATGCTGATAAATCCAACAGGGTCACGATCAGGCCGTTCATGCGCTCCACTTCGGAGACGATCACCTGGGCGTATTTCCGTTGCCTGGCTTCGTCTGTCTCGTCTTGCAGGCCTTCGGCATAAGCTCGAATAATGCCCAGCGGGGTTTTCATCTCATGGGAAAGACTGTCCACTAACTCTTTTCGCTCGGCCAGAAGAAGCCGCTCCCTTTCTACATCCCCTTCAAGCTGGGTATTTGCATCCTCCAGACGGGCAAGGGCTTGCCTGAGATTTTCAGCCATCGTGTTCAGGCTGGAGGAGAGTTCCCCAAATTCATCGGTTGAAACAAGGTCGCAGGGTGCGGAAAAGTCCAGCCCTGCCATACGCTTTGCGGAGGCGTTCAGCTTGCCAATCGGTTTTGTGATAAAGCGTTGCATAAAAAAGTCGATGCCCAAAATCAACAGCAGGACAAATCCCAGCCAAATCAGAAGGGAGGCATCCTTGCTGACAGGCAGGCCGGTTGACAGGATGTAAGAGAAGATCAGTGCAATTCCTGCCAGTTTGGAGAGCATTAGAATCTTTTTCCGAACGGTGTGGAGTGAAAATAATTCTTTCATATTGCTACCTCAAATTTATAGCCGGAGCGGATCAGAGTGACAATATGCTTGCTCTCGTCCCCCAGCTTTTGTCGCAGGGTCTTGATGTGGGTGTCCACAGTGCGGGTCGTTCCCTCGAAATCATAGCCCCAAACACGGTTTAAGAGCTGTTCCCGATTAAAAATCTGTCCGGGATTTGCCATGAGAAAGGCAAGCAATTCATATTCCTTATGGGTCAAGGTGATCTCCTGACCGTCCAGATAAACCTTGTGGGCATTGGGTTGGAGCATGATTTTCCCAGCGGTAATTACTCCGGCAGAAGCGGGGGAGGAACGACGCAACAGAGCGTTCACCTTTGCCAACAGGACCTTGGGACTGAATGGCTTCGTCATGTAATCATCTGCGCCGTAGTCGTAGCCTTTCAGCTTATCATCCTCCGCACTTTTGGCGGTGAGCATGATAATGGGCATATCGCTCATTTCCCGCGCCATCTTGCAGACGGAAAAGCCGTCCAGATGGGGCATCATCACATCCAGAATTATTAAATCCATAGGATGGTTTTTCAGTATAACAAGGGCATCTACGCCATCGTCAGCAGTGAAGCAGGTATGCCCACCCTTTCGCATATAGTCTGCAATGATGTCCTGCATGGCTTTTTCATCTTCAACAATCAGTATGTTTGCCATAGTTTCCTTCTCTACTATTTCAAAGTATTAGCTTCACCTTGGCTATGCTGTTAACGCTCCCTTAATGGCGAAGCCATGTGTCGAAATAACTGCGCCCCACTCAACAGGCAAAACGAGTCATTTACGGTTTCTGTTTTGGAAATAAGATATTCCCGGCTCTGACGGGTAGCAATACTTAATTTCGCTATGTAGTCCATATTCATCCCAGCAAAGCATATTATACTTCTTTTCCCTGAATAACTCAAGAATCCGGGCAACTCTCTACTTACCTTGGACATTTCTTGGATTATCGCCAGTATAGGAGCAGAACATATCCTGAGAATGTATTTCAACGATTGGGAATCCAGCTTTTTCACTTCCGCAATAAATGCCTGGAGCGCCTCCGGGTGGTGGGCACTTTTTTCTTTTCTGGCGGTTAAGAACGCTCAGACATAAAAAGAAACGCCGTCCTGTTTGCATAGGATACGGAACAGACTGTCAAAGATATGAAAACAACCGCCTTTTTCTATTAAGTTTCAACTTCGTCACAAGTTGGGGGGAAGTCACGAATTAGGACAGGAAACTCCCGCCTTTTCAATTAGCAAGATATTCGATAAAATTCTTCGGATAATTAGTAGAAACACTATTCTGATTAGCAAATTTAGATAGGTAAGAATACCGAAAACTCTGGAATTCCAGTGTTTTCGGCATTTCTTAAGACGTCGCTAAGAGGATTTGAACCTCCGGCCTACCGCTTAGGAGGCGGTCGCTCTATCCAGCTGAGCTATAGCGACTTTTATTAATTGTTCCATATCGGAACTTCTCTATTTTAACATATCAGAGAAAAAATTGCTACAATTTTTTAACTGTTATATTGAATACTTCCCTGCATCCAGATATTTCCTTTGAATCTCCGGCCTACCTGCGGTTCGCCGAGCAAATCTTTCTGATTGATACAGACGCTGAAATACATATCGTTGCACAGAATTTCCAGCGCGTAGACATTCTCCTCTGTTACATCATTCTGCAGCAGTGTACAATCCATGATTTCCCCGAGTATCGAATACTGATCACTCTCGATCCCGTAAGGCATCAGATATGAATTTACAATACTCAAGATATCTTCGTGGGTAATGCGCCTTGAAAGCATCGAATATGTGTCGATGTCCTCAAGTGTCAAATTTTCGATTGCGTCTTCGTCGCCTTCCCTTGCCGCTGCGATCAGATGACTGCGGTCTGGCCCTTCCTTTTTCATACTCCTTCCTTTATTTTCTGTCTTGTTTACCGGAAGAAGTATTCTTCCCTCTGTGGACAATGCACCTAAAATAACACCCTCCGTCAGATTCCGGCGGCCGCCTTTCTTTTTGACAGTCAGAAAATCAATTATATTCTGCAGATAAAATATCAGTGTCACACCAAGTCGCACTTCGTCGCAGATTCCGGCATATGATTCCTTTTCCGCATGTTTTTCTATATCTGCAGGTTCTCTGGTAGAAAGATTCTTCCCGCAAAAGTACGGATAGTAATAATCCAGTTCAAAGGTATCGTCATCCACATAATTTCCGCGCAGTGATATTCCGAAAAATTCTCCAAATTCCTTTGAAATCTCCGCAAACTCATTTCCCTCCGAATCCGTAGCTGATTTTTCTACCGTCGGATGTTTCATAATCTCATCAAAAATCAATTCCAATTCTTCCTTTTTTATGTTTGAAAATCCTATTGCTCTCAAAAATTTATGCATTTACTATCCTCCTTTCCAAACCCCGCCTTATTTATTCCTCTATCTGTAAAATGTTTATTTTTTTATTTTTATTCAATTCATATACCGCTTTCGTCAGATTGTTTTCCTCGTCTAAAATTCTTATGACGGGACGAATCGAATTATCGCTCTGCGCAATCACGATTCCGGTCTCACCAGTCGTAAGTCTGACTTTTGTTCCAACCGGGTACCGTGCCACGAGACGCTGTATCACTTTTGTGACGCTTCTTTCATATAAAATATCCGATGCCTCCACAAGATATTCTAATATCTGCTGTATTCTGCTTCTCTTACATTCCATTCCGCACATTGCACAATCCAGCGCATCACATACCTGCAGAATTTTACATTCTATTTCTCTTGTCTTTTGTTTGAGTGGAAATCCCGATCCATCCTTTCGCTCATGGTGTAACAGGACCATTCTTTTGGGAAGTTCGTCCAGCCACTTTTCCTCTTCCAAAGCCGAGTAAGCCAATATTGTATGCTTCCGGTATTCAAACGCTTCCGCGGCAGAGCTTTTCTCAATTTCATAATTGATATAGGGTACCGTAATATATCGAAGTCCCAGATCGTGAAGCAGACATCCGAGTGCAACCTGTCGCAGAGATTCTCTCTCCAGCCCGATCTTTCGCGCTACCATAACGGCAAGCAGAGTTACTTCAACGGTGTGTTCATATAAATTTCCGTTGCGTTCCTCCATATCGATGACAATATTTTCATCCGCAGAGAGAATGTCCTCGACGATTTCATCCGCCAGAGGTTTGATTCTCTCCAACGATTCCTTCCCCCGATAAATATGCTTCCCCAATATTTTTCTGACTTCGCTTATGTATTCTTCTCTTTTTTCTCTGTCAATAATGTGATGCGGTTTTTCTTCCGATTCATATGGGTCTTCAATACAAACCGTATCTATTCCGAGAAATGAGATCAAATCCAGATATTCCGGTTTTAAAATTGTTCCTTTGGAAATCAGGGTCTCTTTTTCTTCCGTGATTACCGGTTCCGCCAATTTCTCCCCGCCTTTTAGCGTACTTACCAGCCTGATCCTCATAATGGCATTCTACTCCGTCTTCCCAGTCCCCATCGCTCTGTTTAAAGCTTCTTTTTCCTCTTCTGACAGTACAATAATAGAATTTCCGTCTACAATTTCTTTAATATATGTATAGCAGCCCTCTCGCGTGTGCATCGCGTTGATAATAAATCCGTTGTTTTTTACGTCGAGCATTGCAAGAGAAAAACTCAGTTTTCCGCCCATCTCATGAAATGCATCATACTTGATTAATCCCATTTTCTGATAAGTATGACACATATCCGAAAAAAGCCTTTCGATATTTTTTCTGTTCTCGGCGTTTGCTTCCAGCAGATCATCTACCTGATTCAGGCGCCTGATCAAAGTATCTTCGAGATTCTTTGCATTCTTTCCTCCCATAAATACCCGATAGCCTTTTTTTAGTTTACGCATCTGTGCGATATTAATGACAGTGAGTATCAGCAGCAACAGAACTACCCCTGCCAGTCCGATTATAACATAATCCGATTCAATTCCCAAATACTGTGAAATCATATTTCCTCTCATTCTGCCGTACAGGCATTTAAGAACATTCGTTCTATTTTTCTATGGTTCGTATTAAATCAATGATTCGATCCAATTCTTCCATCGAATAATATTCAATTTCTATTTTTCCTTTTTTGTCATCTTTTTGATTGATTGCAACTTTTGTACCGAGTATTACTTTCATCCTTTCCTCAAGGTCCCGATAAATTGCTTCCAGTTTCGGGTCTTTCTTTTCGTCTGTTTTTTCACTCGGATATTCTTTTTCCTGCTGTACTTTCTTAACCAGTTTTTCGGTGTCGCGGACATTGAGTTTATTGTCGGCCACTTCCTCGGCTACTTCAATCTGCCTCTCCGCGTCTTCTATCCCAAGCAGTGCTCTCGCATGACCCGTCGTCAGCCTTCCGGCAATCACCATCTCCTGTACTCTGTCATTTAATTTCAGCAGCCGCATCGAATTGGTAATTGCAGTTCTGCTCTTTGACACCCGCTCGGCCAACTCATCCTGTTTCAGATTAAATTCCGTCAACAGTTTTTTATAGGCAACCGCTTCCTCGATCGGATTTAAGTCTTCTCTCTGTATATTTTCAATCAATGAAATTTCTGCTTTTTCCTGCTCGGTCAGATCTTTGATAATAACCGGAACTTCTTTCAGACCGGCTATCTTTGCTGCCCTCCATCTGCGCTCTCCGGCAACAATCTCGTAATAGCCCTTTTTGTCTTGTACCAAAAGCGGCTGCAATACTCCAAACTGTTTGATCGACTCCGACAATTCTACCAGCGCATCTTCATCAAAATTCTTCCGCGGCTGTTCTCTGTTCGGTTCGACTTTATTGATATTTACAAAAATACCTTCCACCGCTTTTTCATTTGGATTCGTATTGCCCCCGACCATTTCCGGAGTTGCTTTCACACTTACTTTATTTGGAATCAGAGAATCAATCCCTTTTCCCAGTCCGCCTTTCTTTGCTGCCGCCATCTCTTATACCCCTGTCCTTTCCATCACTTCTTTTGCCAATAAACGATAGCTTTCTGTTCCCGCAGACTTGGCATCATACAGATTAATCGGTAATCCGTGAGACGGAGCTTCTGCCAATCGTATATTTCTCGGTATCAGGGTCTGATAAATATTGGCGTCCAGATTCTCTTTTACATTATCTACGACCTGGTTTGACAAATTCGTGCGGACATCATACATCGTAAACACGATGCCGTCAATAACCAGATTCGGATTCAGTCTCTGCTGTACCAAATCTATTGTATGTATCAACTGACTCAACCCTTCCAGTGCATAATACTCACACTGAATCGGAACCAACACCGAATCTGCGGTCGTCATCGCATTGATTGTCAGCATATTTAAGGAGGGCGGACAATCAATAATGATATAGTCATAGTCATCTCTTATATAATCCACGGCATTTTTTAAAATATATTCTTTTTCCGGAATACCCAGTAATTCAATTTCCGCACCTGCAAGATTGACATTGGACGGAATAATTTTCATTTTATCTACTACCGTATCTGACATACTCTCTTTAATCGAACATTCATCCAACATCAATTCATATACGGTATTTTCAAGCTCGTTCTTGTCCACTCCAAGCCCGCTCGTCATATTTCCCTGCGGATCCAAATCGATTGTCAACACTTTCTTTCCCGCTTCTGCAAGACAGGAGGATAAATTAATTGCTGTTGTTGTCTTTCCGACTCCTCCCTTTTGATTTGCTATCGCTATAATTCTACTCATAACCTCTCCTCTTTTTGTTTCATACTTATTCTTTTCCTGTTTATTATATCATTAATGCATTCTCATTTCTATAGTTAATATGTTTACATCGTTTCAATACTTTACGATTTTTTTGTTCAATGTTTCACGTGAAACAAAATTCCCGAGCAAATGTTTCACGTGAAACATTTTCGGGAATCTCATTTTTATCAAATAGTAATCAGATTGTTTCGGATAGCAAAGACCGCAGCCTGTGTTCTGTCTGTTACATGTATTTTTTTAAATATATTTGACACATGATTCTTCACCGTACGTTCACTGATTTCCAATTCTTCCGCGACTTCTTTGTTATATTTTCCGACCGCCAATAATTTGAGTACCTGTAATTCACGTCTCGTAAGCTCTTCAATTAATTCATTGTCATGATTACGATCTATCATTTTTGAATTTAAAACAGGAATCAGACTCGGCTGAATATAATCTTCCCCGTTTATCACAGAGAAAATTGCTTTTTTCAATTCGGCAGATCCGGAGTCTTTTACCAGATAACCGTTTACTCCAATATCTACTGCTTTTAACAAATACTCTACCTCATTATGTACGGTGAGAACTAATACCTTTATTTTCATATTGGTACTTCGTATTTTTTCAAGTACTTCCAATCCATTCATCTTTGGCATATTAATATCCAGCAGAAGAATGTCCGGTATCTGTATGGCAAGCTTATTCAAACAATCTTCTCCGTCACAAGCTTCTGCAATTACTTTAAAGTCACCTTCTAATTCCAATAATTGTTTTAATCCTTCCCGTATCATTGAATGGTCGTCTGCTATCATTACATTTATAACTTTCATACTTCTCCTTCCTTCTTCATAATCGGTACTTCCACTTTTATTTTTGTCCCGCAGTCAATCTCTGAATCAATCGTAATTTTACCGGATAGAAGATACACTCTCTCTTTCATCATAGATAATCCAAACCCCGAATTATCCCCTCTTAACTTTTTCTCAAGATTTGCCGTATCAAATCCGCTCCCATCATCCTCTATCTTTACAGAAATTTTGTCATCGTCATATCGCAGTATCACCTGTATGATCGACGCATTGCCATGACGGATCGCATTGCTGCATCCCTCCTGAATAATCCGAAGCAATGTAATACCGATCACTGATTTAATCGAATAAGGTTCACCTTCCACTGTAAAATCTATTTTTCTTGATCCATCACTTTCTAATTTATCCAGCGCCCTTTCTATTGCTGCATCCAATCCAATATCATCAAAAGACATCGGACGAAGATTATAAATTAATTCCCTGGTATCATTGATAATCTCCCGAATCATTTTTGACATTTTATTTAATTCCAGCTTGCAGCGAATCGGATCTTCCTCTACAATCTTACTGCAAAATTCCGTTTTATGTACAAGACTTGTCAGGTTTTGTGCCGTAGAATCGTGAAGTTCTCTCGAGATACGCTGCCTTTCATTTTCCTGTGTTTCAAGCATCGTAATACAAAAAACTTCATCATTATAATCGGAATCATGATCGAATTTGAAATGCCTTTTCGCCTTCCTGATGACCGCGGACAATTCCTTGATATTCCTTTCGGACGCAGCGTAACGTTCCTTCTCTTCCTTCAAGGACTCCTTCATTTCTCTCTGCTCTTCCAAAAGCTCCTGTATTTTCCTTTTGTTTTTTACGTTTACATCACGCGGAGTAAAGGATTCATAAGTCGGGTCATTTGTCTCATCCAGCAGCTTTATAAATTCCTCATTTTCTCTCAGATGAATATTCAGGTCATGAATTCTTTTCTCCAAATCCATCTGTTCTCTGAGATACTCGCTCTGTAATTTTTTCAGATATGATACAACCATCTTTTACCTCGAACGTATGTTTGTATATGTATTTCTATAAATCAGTATTATTTTATACTAATTATTTTATTATGAAAAGCAAAATTTGCTATAATAAAAATTTTAATTTGTATAACCTTATAAAACAGGCTATAATATAAATAGAACGTCTGATTTTCATTCGGATATTACAATAATAAAATATGTGTCACGCCACACAGGATCGGAGATTACCATGAAAAAAAATATCAAGCATTTTTTTCTGCTGACAGCCTTTGCCGCCGGTACCATTCACTTAGTAAACCGCTTTGTTGACCACACAGCAGAAATGAAAAATATTCTTAAATCACAGACCGGCGATTACTACAACTGGAAAAACGGCAACATCTACTACACAAAGAGAGGCAGCGGTTCCCCCGTTCTCCTGATTCATGACCTGGATCCAATCAGCTCCTCCTATGAATGGTGCCGTATCGTAAAAAAATTAGAAAAAAAACATACGGTATATACGCTTGACCTGTTAGGCTGCGGCCGTTCCGAAAAACCCTGTCTGACTTATACCAACTACCTGTATGTACAGCTGATCACCGATTTCATCAAAAATGTGATTGCCGAAAAGCCGGACGTCATCACAACCGGATCTTCCGTTTCGTTTGCCGTCCTTGCACAGAATATGGACAATGGCTTAATGAAGAGAATTATCGCGATCAACCCGCCGGCTGCAGCGAGCTTTAATCAGGGACCGGACCAGTATTCTACAATCCGAAAGACATTGTTGGAGCTTCCGATTATCGGAACGCTTCTCTACAATATCAAAACACACGAGACAAACATTGCAAAATGTCTGCGTGAAACTTATTTCCATAAACCGCAGCTTGTCTCAAGTAAAATGCTTGACGCTTATTACGAAGCGGCTCACTTAGACCACAGCCATGGAAAATATCTGATGGCAAGCATTGAGGGACATTATACTTACAATCCCATCCTTCACGCTTTAAAGAAACTCGAAATACCGGTTTGTGTAATCATGAGCAGAAATATTTCAAATGCAGTTTCTATCGGAGATTCTTATGTTCACGTTAATTCTCTTATAGAGACTTCCTACATCTCAAATGCCGGAAAGATACCGCAACTCGAGGTTCCGGATAAATTACTGAATATCATTTACATGTTTTTAAATGACAACAAATAACAACCGTCCTTATACCATATAAATTTTCTTCTAAATAAAAAGCTGTCCGCTGATATTGTAATTCATTTCTGTCAGCAGACAGCTTTTTTCACAGATTTCATTTGACGGACCTTCAGTGAACAAAGAGACACACGCTTGCCACTGAGGATTACTTCAACGGATCTTTTGCTGGGGTCCCCGCCTTTCTCGGATATACCTTCGGCGTTTTCTTTTTCTTCTCTATCATTACAAACGAACGCCTCTGCTCTCCCAGGTTAAAATGATAAACCCGATTGACCGCTCCCCCTAAAACCAAAATCGATTTCTCCGCGGCAGCCACTTCTTCTTCAATTTCGCCCGATTTGTAGGAAATAAACATTCCCCCCTCTTTGACAAACGGAATACAGTACTCGCTCAATGTGGATAAGTTTGCCACGGCTCTGGAAACACAGAGGTCAAATTGTTCCCGATATTGTTTATTTCTCGCTATTTCCTCCGCTCTCGCATGAAGTGCCTCTACATTTTCCAGGCAGAGACGATTCTGAACCTCAGATAAAAACTTAATCCGCTTATTCAGGGAATCCACCAACACCAATTCGATCTGCGGAAACGCAATTTTCAGCGGAATCCCCGGAAAACCGGCGCCCGTTCCCATATCGATCAAACGCACCTTCCGGTTCAAATCATAAACCTGACAAAGGGAAAGGCTGTCCAGAAAATGTTTTTCGATCACCTCATCAAAATCCGTGATAGCCGTCAGATTCATAACCCTGTTTGTCTCGATTAAAAACTCATAGTAATCAATAAACTGTGTGATCTGGCTGTCCGTTAAATCAATATTTAATTTTCCAAGTCCCTGTCTGAATTTTTCTAAATGATAATTCATCTGTCCCTCTCACATCAAATCCGAAATTATTGCTTTTCCTGAAAGCGCAGCTGCTCCATATAAACGAGCAGCACCGAAATATCCGCGGGCGATACCCCGGAAATACGGGATGCCTGACCGATAGACACGGGCCTTAATTCTTTCAGTTTCTGGCGTGCCTCTATGCGCAGGCTTGGAACCCCGTCATAGTCAAAATTCTCCGGTATGCGCTTTTTCTCGAGTTTCTTAAACTGCTCTACCTGCTTTTTCTGCCTTGAGATATAACCGTCATACTTGATATGAATATTTACCTGCTCCGCCACATCATACGGAAGGTTCGGTCTGTCTTCGTCAATCGGTTCAAGCTTTTCATAATCCAGCTCCGGCCGACGGATTAACTCCGTTAACGTGACACCCGTATTCAACGGAATACTTCCGAAGCTTTCTAAAAGAGCCTGCACCTTACTGTTCGCTCCGATATGAACCTTAGAAACCCGGTTTATTTCCTCCTCAATCAGACGTTCCTTTTCTAATACCCTCTCATAACGCTCCTTCGAGATAAGTCCGATCTCATAGCCCCTCTTTGAGAGACGCAGGTCCGCATTATCCTGACGGAGCAGCAGACGATATTCCGCCCGGGATGTCATCATTCGGTACGGTTCATGATTTTCCTTTGTCACAAGGTCGTCAATCAACACGCCGATATAAGCCTCGGAGCGGTCGAGCACAAGCGGTTCTCTCCCAAAGATACTCATAGCCGCATTGATTCCGGCAACAAGTCCCTGGCAGGCCGCCTCCTCGTATCCACTGCTCCCGTTAAACTGGCCGCCCGAAAAAAGTCCCTTAATCTTCTTAAATTCCAGAGTCGCATAGAGCTGATTCGGATTCATACAGTCATATTCAATCGCATAGGCATTCCGGACAATCTTCACATGCTCAAGTCCCGGCAGCGTGCGATACATCTGATGCTGCACATCCTCCGGGAGAGATGAGGACATTCCGCCCACATACATTTCATTTGTGTCGAGCCCCTCCGGTTCAATGAATATCTGATGGCGATCCTTTTCGGCAAATCGAACCACCTTGTCCTCAATCGAGGGACAGTAGCGCGGTCCCGTCCCCTCAATGACCCCGGCATACAGCGGTGATCGGTCGAGGTTATTCCGTATAATCTCATGCGTTTTTTCATTTGTGTAGGTCAGCCAGCATGAAACCTGATCAATCTGCACATCATCAGGATTTGTCGTAAATGAAAACGGCACCACGCGCTCGTCTCCCTTTTGCTCCTGCATCTTCGAAAAATCAAGCGAACTCTTATCAACTCTTGCCGGAGTACCGGTTTTAAAGCGGTAAATTTCTACACCATTTGCAATAAGTGAAGCTGTCAGGTGATTCGCAGCCTGCAATCCATTCGGCCCGGTATGAGAGATCATCTCTCCCGTCAGACAGCGGGCACGCAGATAGGTTCCGGTACATAATACAACCGCTTTTGCGTAGTAAACAGCTCCCGAATAGGTACGCACTCCGTAAATTCGCTTCCCGTCTGAAAAATCTTCGGTGAGAAGCTCCGATACTTCCGCCTGCCGGATTGTAAGGTGCTCCGTGCTCTGGAGTGTTTTCCGCATCTGCGCACTGTAAGCCGCCTTATCCGCCTGCGCGCGCAGAGAATGTACCGCCGGCCCCTTAGACTTATTTAACATCTTAGACTGAATAAAGGTTTTATCGATATTGATACCCATCTGACCGCCCAGCGCATCAATCTCCCGAACAAGATGTCCCTTAGAACTTCCGCCCACATTCGGGTTGCAGGGCATCAATGCGATACTGTCCACGCTCACAGTAAAGATAATCGTCTCGAGTCCCAGTCTCGCACAGGCCAGCGCCGCCTCACATCCGGCATGGCCTGCCCCTACCACAACGACATCATATGTTTCTTCCAATGTATTTCTGTTTGTAACCGCTGTCTCTGACATTAAAAATCCTTCCTTCCGATTCAAACCCTATTTTCCCATGCAGAATTTACTGAATATCTCGTTTACCAGATCATCCTCTACCGCTTCCCCGATAATACTCCCGAGCTCCCCGTAAGCATTCATCAAATCAATCGAAAAGAAATCCTCCGGCATACCGTCCGCAATACTTCGCTCCACAAGCTCCAGACTGCGCAGCGCTTCCTGCAGTGCGGACTTGTGGCGGACATTTGTGATGAAAACCTCGTCATTAAAATCCACTTCCCCCGTAAGAAACATCCTTTTAATCTGTTCTGTCAGCTCCGATATTCCCCTTTGTTCCTTTGCGGAAACCGAAACAATTGCCGGAACCCGTTCAAACGATCGATTCAGATAATTTAAGATATCTTCCGCGGTTGTGAGCGTCTTCAAATCCGATTTGTTTAAAAGAATGACCGCACTGCGGTTCTTTAGCTGATCAAGAATCTCATAATCATTTTCGTCAAGCCGCGTGGAGGAATCAGCGACATAAATAACCAAATCCGCATCACTCAGATAGCGCTTTGCCTTCTCCACGCCGATTTTCTCCACGACATCTTCAGTTTCCCGAATACCCGCGGTATCTGTGACATTTAAAATGATACCGTTGAGATTAACCTGTTCCTCGATCACATCCCTCGTCGTTCCCGCAATCTCCGTGACGATCGCCCGCTCCTCTCCCACCAGCGTGTTGAGCAGCGAAGATTTTCCGGCATTTGGTTTTCCCACAATCACTGTGGAAATCCCCTCCTTTAAAATCCGGCCGTTGTCACTGTCAGAGAGCAGCTTTCCGATTCTTGTGACAAGCGCTCTCACAATCCCCAAAAGACGCTCTTTGTAGCCCTCGAGACTGATATGCTCCGGATCGTCCAACGCCGACTCGATAAACGCAATCTCATGAAGAATCTCTCCTCTGATTTCTCCAACCGCCTGCGTCACGGAACCGGAAAGCTGTCTGACTGAGCTTTTTAACGCAAATTCATTTTTTGCGTGAATTACATCGATCACGGATTCCGCCTGTGACAGATCAATTCTTCCGTTTAAGAATGCCCGCTTCGTAAACTCACCCGGTTCTGCAGGTCTTGCACCGTACTTAATCACCGTCTCTAAAATACGCTTCGTCACATAGACGCCTCCATGACAGTCAATCTCCACGGTATCCTCTCTGGTATAGCTTTTTGGTCCTCTCATCAGCAGAACCATCACCTCGTCAAGAATCTCGTCTCCGTCCGTGATATATCCGTAATGAATCGTGTGCGTAGGCATCTCTGCCAGCTTTTTCCCCGAATCTTTCTGCAGTTTTCCGCCGATACGAAATATTTTATCCGCGACGGCAACAGCCTCGCTCCCGCTGATTCTCACAATTCCAATTCCCGCATTGCTCATTGCCGTGGCAATCGCTGCAATCGTATCTGTTTTCATAATCCTTCTCCAAACAACGAACAACGCGCTTTTTGCGCAGTTTTTATGTTTAAAATGGGCATCCAAAGCTTATCACGCTTCCGGACGCCCATTTTTTAACTTATTTCTTTAAAGTGACAACAACATATCTGTATGGTTCTTCGCCCTCGCTGTGTGTCGTTACGAATTTGTCATTCTGCAGAGCGGAATGAATTACCCTTCTCTCAAACGGATTCATCGGTTCGAGTGAAACGGAATGCTTCGTTCTCTTTACCTTATAGGCAATATTCTTCGCAAGATTCTCAAGGGTTTCTTTTCTCCGCTTGCGGTAATCCTCCGTGTCAATCTTAACTTTCAGATATTCCTCCGAAGTCTTGTTAACTGCAAGGTTCGTGAGATACTGCAGAGAGTCAAGTGTCTGCCCTCTCTTTCCGATCAGTACCCCCATATCCGGGCCCTTTAATTCCACATTAATCGTCTTGCTGTCCGCTTCCTTCTCAATCAGAATCTCAACCTGAAGATCCATCGCATCAAATACCTTTGTCAGAAACTCGCGAATATTATCCTCGGAATCATTCTTCTTGCGGGCCTTTATAATCGCATCCCTCTTTCCTATTCCAAGAAAACCGGAGCTTCCCTCTTCCACCACCTCATACTCAATCTTATCATGGGTTGTCCCTAACTTGATGACTGCCTCCGTGAGAGCCTCATCCACTGTCTTTGCTGAAATTTCAATAAATTCCATACGAAACCCCTCCTGAATATTTATTTTTTGTTATTTCTCTCATTAAACTCACGCACCATATTGGCCTTCGCAGTCATACTTCCCGCCTTCGCGTTCGCCTTGAACTCATTGGCTTTCTCAAGCTCCGCTTCCTTCTCCGCAGTACTGAGCTGATGCCTGTTTGCATCCACCATCTGTCTCGTATTCATCCTGGCCGCATTCTTGATCTGGTTCTCAGATATCCCCATCTTCTCGCGCTTTTTCTTTGCCTTCTCCTGATTCTTCCGAATGATATCCTCGAGGTCAATCTTCTCGAAATGCTTGTTTAAGAAGAACTGCTGAACCACGCGCACCAGCGCACTGACAATCCAGTAAAAACCGAGACCGACCGGAACCGTAAAACAGATAAACAGCGAAAACAACGGCATCATCCGGTTCATCATCTTCATCTGCTGTGCCATCGCGTCATTCTGATCATTCCCGCCGGAAGCCTGCGGCATTAGTTTAATGTTCAACATCTGCGTCAGGTAAGAAACAACCGGAATCATCAGCGCTCCGAATATCATCAGAAAATTCTTATCTGCAAAACTCGTCGTGATAATATTCCAGGGCGTGTCCGAAATATTAAACACAAAAAAGCTGTTGATATCGGAAATCACCTCGTAGGACGAATCAATCGTAGCCGTCAGCGCCGGGAAAGCCTCCCTTAAGCTGTCCCAGCCGGTTGTATTAAGTTTGTTAAGAACATCCACCGTATAATTTGTGAGCACATCCGCATCCGTCACGGTAAAGTCCACAGTCGGGAACGTAGCAATCCGCAGATCTGTCACAAGCGTCGTCATCTTATCCGCAAAACCTTCGGTCTTCATGATCCCTTCTACAAGCGGCAGAAACGCGCCTTTCACGCTTGTAATATAAGCCGGGACATTCATAAATACGCGATACAGCGCAAAGAACAGCGGCATCTGAATCAGCATCTGCGCGCAGCTTCCCATCATGGAGACGCCGTATTTCTCGTAGACGGCCTGCGTCTCCTCATTCATGGCCATCATCGACGCCTGATCCTTCTTGTCCTTATATTTCTTATTGATGGCCTGCAGCTCCGGCTGCATCTTCTGAGAAAGCTTTGAAAACTTCTGCTGTTTATAGGTCAGCGGGAACATACAGCTATATACAAGAATCGTAAAAATAAAGATAGATAAACTGACATTCTCGATGCCGATCATTTCCATCAGAGAATATACACCGTTCATTACCCATCCAAGTACTTTTGCAATCGGTCCGAGAATGGAACCGTCATATGCGGTTAATAACAATTCTGACACCTAACATACCTCCACTATGGAACTGGATCATATCCACCTTTTGAAAAAGGATTGCATCTCATAATTCTCCACAATGCCAGACCCCCGCCCTTTATCGCGCCATACTTTTCCACGGCTTGCAGCCCGTAAAGTGAACATGTCGGACAGTATGGACATTTGGTCGTCTTCATCGGAGAAAGATATTTTCTATAAAATTTAATCATAGCAATTAAAATATTTTTCAAAATAATTCCATCTTCTTTTTAATGAATGATTTTGTGAAGACCTCCAAGATGCAGCAGCGCACTCTCCACCTCACGATACGAAATGTGCGCAGCCGTTGCTCTTGCGATGACTACAATGTCTAAACCACTATTAAACATGTCCTCATGTAGTCTGTAACTCTCCCGGATTAACCGGGTTAAATGATGTCTTATAACACTATTTCCTACTTTTTTGCTTACCGATATCCCCAAACGGTTCGTCTCTGTCTGATTCGGAAGAATATACATCACAAGATACTTATTCGCATAAGATTTTCCCCTGCGGTATACGTTCTGGAAATCACGGTTTTTCTTTAATGATTCTGAAAAATGCATCTAATCCATCTATGGATTTTCCATAAGTCCTTTCTATGGATTTCCGGACATTGCCAAATGGCCTATAAAGAAGAAAAGACCACATAAGATGTGGCCTAAGCTGACAATTTCTTTCTACCTTTTAATCTTCTTGCAGCCAATACTTTTCTTCCGCCTGCTGTGCTCATTCTGCTTCTAAATCCATGAACTTTGGCTCTCTGTCTCTTTTTTGGTTGGAATGTCATCTTCATATCGCATTCACCTCCTCTACGTTAGAAAACATCATTCTTGATTATAACAGAAAAAGTGCTTAAGTCAAGCCTATTTTATACACTTTTCCGGACGCCGGATTTTGTATTTCCACATATTTCCCACAAACAGATTTTTATACCACTATATATATAAGGAAGAAACTCCTTCTGTCTATATATTGTTATCACTGTTTAAACTCTGTCCACAAATAAATTCTCGTTATCTTTGTGGATAACTTTGCGAAAAATATCGATTTTTATAAGTTATCCCCGAAAAGTGGATAACTTGTGGATAATCTATGGATAAGGACAGGATAACCGCCGGATAACCAATCGCAAGCCTCATATTAGCCCAAATCCGCGTTTTCTATAAGCGCCTTATCCCCCATACCATGCCAAATTAATGATTGATATACGCTTTAAAATAGTGTAAACTAGAAATGTGTAGTATTTTTTAAGAAATCGTAGAAATCGGAGTGTTGGAATGGACTTAATTTTAGAGAAGTGGGATGAAATCCTCAATACCGTAAAAACGGAACACGACATCAGCGATATTTCCTTTGATACCTGGATTCGTCCTCTGGAAATATATGGTGTCGAGAACAATACATTATACATTCTCGTTCCTTCCGAACAGATGACCTTAAGTTACATTTCCAAAAAATACTATCTTCCTCTCAAGGTAGCAATTGCCGAAATCACCGGAAACGAGTACGAGATTCGATTTATACTTCCAGAGCAGGCAAGAAGTATCGGCGCCGCAAGCTCCAGAGCAAAAAAGGCAGCTTTCATGGCGGGAAAAGAAAAGACAAATCTGAATTCCAATTATACATTCGATACTTTTGTCGTGGGCAACAACAATCGGTTTGCCCACTCTGCATCCCTCGCCGTGGCGGAATCTCCCGGCGATACCTACAACCCTCTTTATATCTACGGGGGGCCGGGACTCGGCAAGACGCATCTGATGCATTCCATCGGTCATTTTATACTCGAAAATAACCCGAATGCAAACATCATCTACGTCACTTCCGAGGAATTTACCAACGAAGTCATCGAATCCATCCGAAGCGGTAATGCAGCATCCATGAACAAATTCCGTGAAAAATACCGGACCATCGACGTGCTCATGGTTGACGACGTACAGTTTATAATAGGAAAGGAAAGCACACAGGAAGAATTTTTCCACACGTTTAACGCGCTTCACTCCGCCGGCAAGCAGATTATTCTGACTTCAGACAAGCCGCCAAAGGAGATGGAAACTTTAGAAGAGCGTATCCGCTCCCGATTTGAATGGGGACTTCTCGCGGATATCGGCACGCCGGACTATGAAACGCGTATGGCGATTCTTCGCAAAAAGGTTGAGACCGATGAAATCGTACTCCGCGATGAAGTGCTTGAATATATTGCCAACAATATCAAGTCAAACATCCGTGAGCTCGAGGGAGCTTTAAACAAGCTTCTGGCTTACTCGAATCTCGAAAAGACCGAGATTACGATGGAGATCGCCATCAAAGAGCTTCAAAATATCATCACTCCGGACAAACCAAAGGAAATCACCCCGCAGCTTATCATCGAGGTCGTATCCGAACATTTTCAGATTTCCATCGACCAGATGATTTCAAAAAACCGGAGCAGCCAGATCGCAAGGCCAAGGCAGATCGCGATGTATCTGTGCAAAAATATGACGGATACCTCTCTCGATTCCATCGGATCTCTGCTGGGCGGACGTGATCACTCAACGATCATACACGGCATCAACAAAATAGACGAAGAATATGCATCCAACGAAACCACAAGAGGTCTCATTGACACCATAAAGAAAAAAATCAACCCGAACTAACTGTCAACATTCTCTTGTTGATATCTGTTTCGCAGGATGTTTATGAACCCGGATAACCTTACTTATGTAAACTTTATTTATTTTTTATCCTGACAGCCGGTTTACATTTGTTCACATTTTTTCCGGCCTTCATCCTCATGATATTCACAGCATTTCAGGTTTCGTTAAAACCCGAAACCCTCAATCTGAGAAAGTTTCAGAGGTTATTCACTTATGAACAGCCCCTATGAAGAATACTTTTAATATTTTTTATTTATTGTCTTTATGGCATGCACTCTGATTTATGCACAGAGGCATTCCGTTTACAGGAAGGAGTTAGAAACAATATGAAATTAATCTGTTCCAAATCAAATTTACTGCACGGCGTCAACATTGTATTAAAAGCGGTTCCCACAAGGACGACGATGGCAATTCTCGAGTGTATCCTGATTGATGCATCCACCAATGAGATCAAATTGACTGCAAATGATATGGAATTAGGGATTGAGACGAAAATCGAAGGAGAAATCGCAGAGAGAGGCATCATTGCACTCGATGCCAAGATTTTTTCCGAGATTGTGCGCAAGCTTCCCGACAATGATGTCGTGATTGAGACGGACAGCTCCTTCAAGACGACCATTACCTGTGAAAAAGCAAAGTTTAATATCGTGGGAAAATCCGGTGACGATTTTTCCTACATTCCTTATATCGAGAGAAATGAAGTGATACACATCTCCCAGTTCACATTAAAAGAAGTGATCCGCCAGACAATATTCTCCATTTCGGACAATGACAGCAACAAACTGATGACCGGTGAGCTTTTTGAGATTGAAGAAAACCGCCTGAAAGTGGTTTCCTTAGACGGACACCGCATCTCCATCCGCAATATTGAATTAAAAAATCAGTATGACCACAAGAAAGTGGTCGTTCCGGGCAAGACACTGCAGGAAGTCAGCAAAATTTTACCCGGAAGCGTCGAGGAGGAAGTGCAGATTTTCCTGACGGACAACCACATTGTATTTGAGTTTGATCATACTACAGTGGTTTCGAGACTGATTGAGGGCGAGTATTTCAGGATCGAACAGATGCTCTCTTCCGATTACGAGACAAAAATTAAAATCAACAAGCGTGAATTGCTCGACTGTATCGACCGCGCGACACTTTTGGTAAAAGAGGGCGACAAGAAGCCGATCATCATGAATATCACCGACGGAAATATGGAGTTAAAGATTAATTCGTTTATCGGTTCGATGAATGAGGATATCGACATCGCAAAAGAAGGAAAAGATATTATGATCGGCTTCAATCCGAAGTTTTTTATCGATGCGCTGCGTGTCATTGACGAGGAGGACGTGATCCTCTATATGGTGAATCCGAAAGCGCCCTGTTTTATCAAAGACGATGAGGGAAAATTCATTTACCTGATTCTCCCGGTAAACTTTAATGCGGCAACCGTCTGACGATTCCTGGAAGGGAGCGGGAAAGTTTTCTTCCGGAGTTAAAAGCCGCCTGCGGCGGCAGAATGAGAGGGAAAATGACAGAAATTCATATCAGAGAAGAGGATGAATTTATCAAGCTGGGACAGGCCTTAAAAAAGGCAGGACTGGTAGATTCCGGCGTGGAGGCAAAAGAGGTGATCCTTGACGGCCTTGTGAAAGTGAATGGCGAGGTCGAGCAGCAGAGGGGCAAAAAACTTCACGGCGGAGACGTTATTTGCTATAACGGAGAAACGGTGAAAGTAATCAAATGATCATCAAGTCCATCGAATTAAAAAATTTTCGAAATTATGAAGAACTGAGCCTCTCGCTTGATGCCGGGACTAATATTCTGTACGGAAATAACGCGCAGGGAAAGACCAATATCCTGGAATCCGCCTATCTGAGCGGAACGACAAAGTCGCATAAGGGCAGCAAGGACAAAGAAATGATAAGGTTCGGGGAGATGGAAGCTCATATCCGGACGATCGTTGTCCGTGAGGACAGAGAGTATCAGATTGACATGCATCTGAAGAAAAGCCGTTCCAAAGGAATTGCCGTAAACCGGGTGCCGATTAAGAAGGCAGGGGATTTGTTCGGGATTTTAAATATCGTTTTTTTTTCGCCGGAAGATTTGAATATTATCAAGAGTGGGCCCGCGGAGCGGCGCAGATTTTTGGATTCCGAGCTCTGTCAGCTGGACAGAATCTACCTCTCAAATCTGACGACCTACAACAAAATTCTCGGTCAGCGCAACAAACTGTTAAAGGATATGATGTATCGGCCGGAGCTTTCCGATACGCTCTCCGTGTGGGATATGCAGCTTATCGAAACCGGGAAAAAAATTATCAGAAGACGAAAACAGTTCGTGGAGGAATTAAGCGGAATTGTGAGCGATATCCATTACCGGATTTCCGGTGAGAAAGAAGAGCTGAGCCTGTCTTACGAGCCGAATATCGACGATATTTTTTTTGAGGACGAGCTAAACAGGGCAAGGGAAAAGGACAGACGGCTCTGTCAGACTTCGGTCGGGCCACACCGGGATGACCTGCTGTTTTCCGTGCGGGGGGTGGATATCCGCAGATTCGGTTCACAGGGACAGCAGAGAACATCTGCGCTGTCTTTAAAATTATCGGAGATAGAGCTTGTAAAAAAATCAATTCAGGATACGCCGGTCCTGTTGCTCGACGATGTATTATCGGAGCTTGACAGCAGCCGGCAGAATTATTTGCTGAACAATCTTTGTGATACACAGACAATTATAACCTGTACCGGATTGGATGAGTTTGTCCGCAACCGATTCCACATTAACAAAGTGTTTGAGGTGGAAAACGGACGGATTTTTGAAAAATCGGTGGAAAACGGGCTGCAAACGGAGTAGCGGAGGAAATTATGGGAATAGAAATTCAAAACGAAAACGAATACGGAGCCGATCAGATCCAGATATTGGAGGGACTTGAGGCGGTACGAAAGAGACCCGGAATGTATATCGGAAGCACTTCGTCGAGAGGACTCCATCATCTTGTTTATGAGATTGTAGACAATGCGGTCGATGAAGCCCTGGCAGGTTACTGTAAGAACATAGAAGTGACGATTAATGTGGATAATTCGATCACCGTGGAGGACGACGGCCGCGGAATTCCGGTCGGGATGAACCATAAAGCCGGGAAATCGGCGCTTGAGGTAGTCTACACGGTGCTTCACGCCGGAGGAAAGTTCGGCGGCGGCGGCTACAAAGTGTCCGGCGGGCTGCACGGTGTGGGTGCGTCCGTTGTAAATGCATTATCCACGAATCTTATCGTGGAAGTCTATCAAAACGGTAAAGTCTACTGTCAGAGCTATAAGCTTGGAAAGCCGGAGTATGACGTAAAGGTCATCGATGAGTGTGAACTCGAAAAACATGGCACAAAGGTTACGTTTCATCCGGACCCGGATATTTTTGAGGAGACGGTCTACGACTATGATACGTTAAAGCAGCGTCTGCGGGAGACCGCATTTCTGACGAAAGGGCTTCGTATCGTGTTAAACGATGCGAGAGGTGAGGAGACGAGAACCCACGAATTTCATTATGCGGGCGGTATCAAGGAATTTGTCACCTACCTGAATAAAAACAAAGAATCCCTGTATCCGGAAGTCATTTACTGTGAGGGTTCCAAAGACAACGTTTATGTGGAAGTCGCGATGCAGCACAACGATTCCTACAACGACGCGACCTACAGCTTTGTAAACAACATCATCACACCGGAGGGCGGGACACATCTTGCGGGATTTCGGAATGCGCTGACAAAAACCTTTAACTCCTACGCAAGGGCAAATAAAATTTTAAAAGAAAACGAGGCGCCACTGACCGGAGACGACATCCGCGAGGGACTTACCGCGATTATCAGCGTCAAGATTGAGGAGCCGCAGTTTGAGGGACAGACGAAGCAGAAGCTCGGGAACAGCGAGGCGAGAGGCGCGGTGGATTCGGTGGTGAGTGAACAGCTCACTTATTTCCTCGAGCAGAATCCGGCAGTGGCAAAAAATATCTGTGAAAAGTCATTATTGGCGCAGCGGGCGCGGGAGGCAGCCAGAAAAGCAAGAGATTTAACGAGAAGAAAGACGGCTCTTGAGGGAATGTCTCTTCCGGGAAAACTGGCGGACTGTTCCGATAAAGACCCAAAGAACTGCGAAATCTTTATCGTGGAGGGAGACTCCGCAGGCGGTTCCGCAAAAACGGCCAGAAGCCGTGCGACGCAGGCGATTCTGCCGCTCCGCGGGAAAATATTAAATGTGGAAAAGGCAAGGCTCGACAAGATATACGGAAATGCGGAGATAAAAGCCATGATTACCGCATTCGGGACCGGCATTCACGAGGATTTTGATATTTCCAAACTCCGCTACAACAAGATTATCATTATGACCGATGCCGACGTGGACGGCGCGCATATCAGCACGCTGATGCTGACATTTCTGTATCGTTTTATGCCGGAGCTCATCAAGGAGGGACATGTGTATCTGGCGCAGCCGCCCCTCTACAAAATCGAGAAAAACAAAAACGTGTGGTATGCTTACAGCGACGAGGAGCTGAATAAAATTTTGCTCGAGATCGGTCGTGACACCAATAACAAAATCCAGCGCTACAAAGGACTGGGGGAGATGGATGCGGAGCAGCTCTGGGAGACTACGATGGATCCGGAAAAGCGTATTTTAAAGCGGGTGATGATTGATGAGGAAAACTCCTCGGAGATTGACGTGACCTTTACGACTCTGATGGGAGATAAGGTTGAGCCCAGACGTGAATTTATCGAGGAAAACGCGAAATATGTGCAGAATCTCGATATCTGAGTTTATCCGCGGCATACCGTGTGGGACGGGGAGAAACGGATCAGCTTTCAAGTTGGAGGATTAGTTGAATGGATGACAAAATTTTTGATCAGATACATGATGTTGACTTAAAGAAAACAATGGAGACTTCCTACATCGACTACGCGATGAGCGTAATTGCCCAGCGCGCATTGCCGGATGTGAGGGACGGCTTAAAGCCGGTGCAGCGTCGTGTACTGTATTCCATGATTGAATTAAACAACGGTCCGGACAAGCCGCATCGAAAATGTGCCCGTATTGTCGGCGATACAATGGGTAAATATCATCCGCACGGGGACAGCTCAATTTACGGTGCGCTGGTAAACATGGCGCAGGAGTGGTCATTCCGCTATCCGCTCGTCGACGGACACGGAAACTTCGGTTCCGTGGACGGGGACGGCGCCGCGGCGATGCGTTACACCGAGGCGCGCCTGAGCAAGATTTCAATGGAAATGCTCTCCGACATCAATAAAGACACCGTCGATTTCGTGCCGAACTTCGATGAGACCGAGAAGGAGCCTACCGTGCTTCCGTCCCGCTATCCGAATCTTCTGGTAAACGGAACGACAGGAATCGCAGTTGGCATGGCAACGAATATTCCACCACATAATCTCCGCGAAGTAATTAGTGCCGTGGTTAAAATTATTGACAATCAGGTGGAGTACGACAGAGAGACTACAATCGAAGAACTGCTTGCGATTGTAAAAGGACCCGATTTTCCGACTGGGGCGACGATTCTCGGAACTGCAGGTATCAACGAGGCATACCGGACCGGCCGCGGGAAAATCCGTGTCCGCGCCGTGACAAATATCGAGCCGATGCAAAACGGCAAAAACCGTATTGTGGTGACGGAACTTCCCTACATGGTAAACAAAGCCCGCCTGATTGAAAAGATTGCGGAGCTGGTGCGCGATAAAAAGATTGACGGGATCACTGATCTGCGGGATGAGTCTGACAGGCAGGGAATGCGCATCTGTATCGAGCTTCGCCGCGACGTGAATCCGAATGTGGTGTTAAACCAGCTTTACAAGCACACACAGCTGCAGGATACATTCGGCGTGATTATGCTGGCGCTGGTCAACAACGAGCCGAAAGTCTTAAACCTTTATCAGATGCTGAATTATTATCTGCTGCATCAGAAAGACGTCGTGACGAGGCGGACAAAGTATGATCTGAACAAAGCCAGAGAACGCGCCCATATTTTAGAGGGCTTGCTGACGGCGCTTGACAATATTGACGAAGTGATCAACATTATCCGGAGCAGCAAGAACACGCCCGAGGCGAAAGAGCGCCTGATGGAGCGTTTCGGCCTCACGGACGTGCAGGCACAGGCGATTGTCGATATGCGTCTGCGCGCGCTGACCGGTCTGGAACGCGAAAAGTTAGAGAGCGAGTACGCGGAGCTGATGAAGCGCATCTCGGAACTGGAGGCGATACTCGCAGACGAAAAGATACTGCTTGGAGTGATTCGAACCGAGATTTTAGAGATTGCAGACAAGTACGGGGATGACAGAAGAACTTCCATCGGATTTGACGAGTACGATATCTCGATGGAAGACCTGATCCCGGTCACAAATACGGTGATCACGATGACAAAGCTCGGCTATATCAAGCGCATGAGCATTGACAATTTCCGTGCGCAGAACCGCGGCGGCAAGGGAATCAAGGGGATGGAGACCATCGAGGATGACTACATCGAAGAGCTTTTGATGACAACTTCGCATCACTATATGATGTTCTTTACCAACACGGGCCGGGTATACCGGATGAAAGCCTACGAGATTCCGGAGGCGAGCCGGACAGCCAGGGGAACCGCGATTATCAATCTGCTGCAGCTGCAGCCCGGAGAGAAAATCACGGCAGTCATTCCGATTCGGGAATACACCGAAGGCCATTTCCTCTTTATGGCGACCAGAAGGGGAATCGTCAAGAAAACGCCGATCACGGACTATGCGAATGTGCGGAAAACCGGACTTGCGGCGATTAACCTCAGGGAGGACGATGAACTGATTGAGGTAAAGAAGACGGACGATAATGAGGACATCTTTCTTGTCACAAAGTACGGACAGTGTATTCGTTTTAAGGAGACAGACGTGCGGAAAACCGGGCGCACTTCGATGGGAGTCATCGGTATGAACCTTGCGGACGGGGATGAAGTGATCGGCATGCAGATGGAATCCCAGGGGGAATCCCTGATGATCGTCTCGGAAAAAGGTCTCGGGAAATGCACGCTGACTTCCGAGTTTACCGCGCAGATCCGCGGCGGCAAGGGCGTGAAATGCTACAAGATCACCGAAAAAACCGGGAATATCATCGGCGTCAAAGCGGTCAACTTAGACGATGAGGTGATGCTGATTACGACGGAAGGCGTTATCATCCGAATCCGCGTCGCGGATACGTCGCTGCTTGGGCGTATTACCTCGGGCGTCAAGCTGATTAACTTAGACGAGAATGTAACCGTCGCAAATATTGCAAAAGTCCGCGAAGATAAGAATCTGATCGAAAACGCGGAAGCCTCGGAACTTTTGACGGAGGAAGAAGAGGCCGAGAGCGCGGCGCTTGCGGCCGAAAACGCGAAGAAAGCCGCAGGACAGATATCGCCGGAGACAGATGAAAAACTGATGGACGAGCTTCTTCGGCGGGCCGAAGAAGATGCGGAAGCATCCGGGGAAGCGTCCGCAGGAGAGAACGAAGAAGAGTAAAAAATGTGAAATAAAATTGCACAATCGCCAAACTGGTGTTATATTAATTCCGGATGGTATTTCCCACAGGGAAAACCATACCGGAATTTTTTATATGGATGGAGTGCGGGGGCATGACATCCGTCGCTTGGAAAAGTTATGTAAAACTGAAAAGACTGCTTGTATTGCCGATGATGCCGGGACGGAGAAGCGGAAACGCGATCCGATTGACGCATCAGAGGAAAATGAGACTGTCGCATGCTGCTTCCGAAAGGAGGTTATGCATGCAAATAGGTTTTATCGGCGCCGGCAAAGTCGGCGTATCACTTGGAAAGTATTTTAAAGAAAAGGGCAGGAACGTAGCAGGTTACTACAGCAGAAGCCCGGAATCAGCCGCGTGGGCGGCAGCATTTACAGAGACAACGCACTATAAGAGCTTAGAAGAAATCATAAGCGGCAGCGACATGATTTTCTTTACCGTGCCGGACGATGCCATCGCATCCGTCTGGAGGGAGGCAAAGCCCTTCATTCACGGTAAAATAATTGCTCATTGCAGTGGTCTTTGCAGTTCAAATATCTTTTCTGATGCAGCGAGTACGGATTGTACCGCATATTCTGTTCACCCGCTCTGTGCCGTGAGCGACAGGGAGAATTCCTGGAAAAAACTAAACGACACACTGTTTACCGTCGAGGGTGGAGACTACAGCTCACAATCGCATATGTTGGAAATGTTCGCGGAAATGGGAAACCGTACCTGCGTGATCAATGCGCAGGATAAGGCGAAATACCATGCTGCGGCATCTCTCGCGTCAAATCACATGACAGCGGTTTTTTCGATGGCGAAGGAACTGTTGATGGAGTGCGGGTTTGAGGAAAAAGCCGCGGAGCGGGAGCTTTATACGTTAGCCCGGGGAAATCTCGACAATCTGTTATCCCAGGGCTGCACGCAGTCACTGACGGGCCCCATTGAGCGGGGAGATACGGCCACGGTAAAAAGACATCTGGAAGTGTTGAAGGGCGACTGCAGAGCCGCCTACCTTGCAAATGCGAAGCAGCTTGCAAAGATTGCCCGCGAAAAGCACCGGGACAGAGATGACAAAGAGATGCAGCGGCTGCTGTCGGAGGAATCGGAGAAATCAAATCAATGGAGGGGACTATGAAAAATACGGTACTGACCTTACAGAAGCAGAAGGAAGAAAAGGATAAAATCGTGATGGTGACGGCCTATGACTATACCACAGCCAAAATCATGGATGAAGCCGGAGTCAATACGATTCTGGTGGGGGATTCGCTCGGCATGGTAATGCTTGGCTACGAGGATACGCTGTCCGTCACAATGGAGGATATGATTCATCACACGGCAGCAGTCGCAAGAGGAGCAAAAAATGCGTTTGTCGTGGCGGATATGCCGTTTATGTCCTATCAGACCTCAGTTTATGACGCGGTCGTCAATGCGGGACGGCTGATGAAGGAAGGACGCGCAAACGCAGTGAAACTGGAAGGCGGCGTCGATTTTGCACCCCATATTGAGGCGATTGTAAAAGCGTCGATTCCGGTGGTGGCGCATATTGGACTGACGCCCCAGTCCGTGAACGCGTTCGGCGGATTTAAAGTTCAGGGAAAAGATATGGAGGCTGCAAAGAGACTGATCGAAGACGCGAAGGCCGTGGAGGCAGCGGGCGCCTGCATGGTTGTGATGGAATGTGTTCCGGCGAAGCTGGCCGAAAAGATTTCCGCGGAGCTTGCGATTCCAACGATCGGAATCGGTGCGGGCCCGGACTGTGACGGACAGGTGCTCGTATATCAGGATTTGCTCGCAATGTACGGCGATTTCCGGCCGAAATTTGTGAAAGTATTTGCGAATGTCGGTGATGTAATGCGGGAAGGAGTCAAAGCCTACATTGAGGAGACAAAGGCACAGACATTTCCGGCCGCGGAACACTGTTTTAAGATAGATGATTCTGTGATAGAAAAATTATATTAGGATTTAATATTATATAATTATGGAGGTAAGAATGAAAATCGTATCGACGATCGAAGAGGTCAGGGCACAGGTAAAAGAGTGGAGAAAAGAGGGACTTACCGTCGGGTTTGTCCCCACAATGGGTTATCTGCATGAGGGGCACGCGAGTCTGATTGACGCCGCGGGGGAAAATGACAAAGTGGTGGTCAGCATTTTTGTAAACCCGATGCAGTTCGGTCCGAATGAGGATTTGGACAGCTATCCCAGAGACCTGGAACACGATGCCAAAATCTGCAGAGAGCACGGCGCGGATTTGATCTTTCATCCGACTCCGCAGGAAATGTACGGGGAAAGCTTTTATTCTTATGTGGATATGAACGTTCTGACGGAGGAACTCTGTGGATTAAGCAGGCCGATTCACTTCCGCGGCGTGTGTACTGTCGTGGCAAAATTATTCAATATTGTAACGCCGGATAAAGCATATTTCGGCCAGAAGGACGCACAGCAGCTCGCGGTCATCAAACGTATGGTAAAAGATTTGAATATGCCGCTTGCGATTGTCGGATGTCCGATTGTGCGCGAGGAGGATGGCCTTGCAAAAAGCTCGCGGAATACCTATCTCTCTGCGGAGGAGCGAAAAGCTGCGCTCGTACTCAGCCGCGCCGTCTTTCTCGGAAAAAAGATGGCCGGGGAAGGCGAGCGGGATGCGGAAAAGATACTTGCCGCGATGAGAGAAGAAATCGAAAAGGAACCGCTGGCAAAAATCGACTATGTAAAAATGGTCGATCTGGAGACAATGCAGCAAGTGAAGGTCATTGAGGAGGGAATTTTGACTGCAATCGCCGTATATATCGGAAAGACAAGACTGATTGACAACTTTATGATTGAGAAATAAGCGTGTAAAAAGAGAGGAAAAGAGAAATGACAATTACTATGCTGAAATCAAAGATACACCGGGCCGTTGTCACGCAGGCGGAGCTCAACTATGTCGGAAGCATCACTGTGGACATCGATTTGCTGGAGCAGTCCGGCATATACGAATACGAGAAAGTTCATATTGTGGACATCAACAACGGGGCGCGCTTTGAGACCTACACGATTGCCGGCGAGCGCGGCAGCGGCGTGATGTGCCTGAACGGGGCGGCGGCCCGGATGGTGCAGACGGGCGATAAGATTATTCTGATGGCCTATGCAAACGTCACTCCGGAGGAGGCGCGGGAGATGAAACCCGTGGTCGTCTTTGTGGATGAGAAAAACAAAGTCAGCGAAATTACCCGTTACGAGCGGCACGGGGAGATAAAGTAGAAGAAAGATTCCGGAATAAGAAAAATTCGGATGGGTTCTTGTCTCCAAAAAGGCAATGGGATATAATACCCTCAGTGGACAAAGGGCGTGTGTGCCCTTGTTCACTGAGGGTATTTTTTAAATATGATACTTAGGAGAAAGCTATGCCGCAGAATTTTTATGAATTAGTGTGGGTATTTATTGTATACGCGTTTTTGGGATGGTGCACGGAGGTATCGTACGCGGCGCTCGACACCGGTAAATTTGTAAACCGCGGTTTTTTAAACGGACCCTATTGTCCGATCTACGGATGCGGAGTGGTGATCGTCGTCGCCGCATTGACGCCTCTGCAGGAAAACCTTGCAATCCTGTTTGTCGGTTCTTTCGTGCTGACTTCCGTGTTGGAATACATCACTGGATTCCTTCTGGAAAAGATTTTTCACAACAAATGGTGGGATTATTCGAATTTTCCTTTTAACATAAAAGGGTATGTATGTCTGAAGTTCTCGATTTTGTGGGGACTGGCATGTACATTTATCATGAAAGTGCTGCATCCGATGATTTACGGATTTATCGTGTGGATTCCGCGTACGCTCGGAATCGTGATACTGGTGATACTGATGAGCGGATTTGCAGTCGATCTGTGTGTGACGGTCTCCACTATCCTGAAATTTAACAGGCATATCAGGGCGATAGACGAGATGGCGGCTGCCCTTCATAAGCTTTCCGATGAAATCGGGGAGAATATCTACGAAAATGTGACGGATGTCCTTGAGAGCACCGAAGCGGCAAAAGTGAAAATTGCGGAAGTAAAGAAGGAGCGACGAAAGGAATACGAGGAGCTTGCCGCAAAGTACGAGAGACTTCTTGCGGAGAAAAATTCCGGTTTCCGCCGTCTGATCGACGCGTTTCCGGATATGATTTCGCGTGACAGGAATGAGACGCTCCAGAAATACAAAACATATTTTAAGAATAAAGCGGTGAAAAACCGGGACACAAAAATTGAGGATTAAGATTTATGTATCATGGATACACACCGAAAAAACCGCGTAGAAATGAGGAAAATATGATAAGAACCGTAGAGACAGACCTTATAATAAAAAATATCAAAGAAATGTGCATTGAGGCGAATTATTATCTTTCCCCCGATATGGACAGGGCGATGAAGCAGGCGGCGGATACCGAGAAGTCCGAACTTGGGAAAAAGATACTGAGCCAGCTGCAGGAAAATCTTAAAATTGCCGACGAAGAGACGATACCGATCTGTCAGGATACCGGTATGGCGGTCGTTTTTCTTGAGGTCGGACAGGATGTACATTTTGAAGGGATGTCCGTCGGGGATGCGGTAAACGAGGGAGTGCGCCAGGGGTATGAGGAAGGATATCTCCGCAAATCCGTGGTGGGAGATCCGCTTATCCGGGAAAATACAAAGGACAACACGCCGGCGGTAATCCATTATTCGATTGTGCCCGGAGATAAAGTGAAAATCACCGTGGCGCCGAAAGGATTTGGAAGTGAGAATATGAGCCGGGTTTTCATGTTAAAACCGGCTGACGGCGCAGACGGGGTCAGGGATGCGGTTCTCACAGCGGTGCGGGATGCGGGGCCGAATGCCTGTCCTCCGATGGTCGTGGGAGTCGGCGTCGGCGGAACCTTTGAAAAATGTGCGTTGCTGGCAAAGAGAGCACTGATACGGCCCGTAGGTGAACATTCGGATATTCCTTATATAGAAGAGATGGAGACGGAACTGCTTCGGAAAATAAACGGACTTGGCATCGGACCGGGCGGATTGGGCGGAAGCACGACGGCGCTCGCCGTCAATATCAATACCTATGCGACCCATATTGCAGGACTTCCCGTGGCCGTCAATATCTGCTGTCATGTAAACCGTCATGTGACAAGGGAATTATAAGAGGCCGCCTGTGGCGGCAGAATGAGAGGAAGAATGGATAAGCATATCACAACGCCGATTACGGCACAGGTTACCCGGGATTTAAAAGCGGGGGATTATGTTTATATAACGGGTACCGTCTACGTCGCGAGAGATGCGGCGCACAAGAGAATGATCGAGGCATTGGGGCGTCAGGAAGAGCTTCCGATTGACATAAAGGATGCGGCAATCTATTATATGGGACCATCCCCGGCCAGAGAGGGCCGTCCTATCGGTTCCGCAGGACCTACAACGGCGTCCCGCATGGATAAATACGCGCCGGTTCTGCTTGACCTGGGAGAAAAGGCCATGATCGGGAAGGGAAAAAGAACCCGTGAGGTAATCGACGCAATCATCCGCAATCAGGCGGTTTATTTTGCAGCGGTCGGCGGTGCGGGCGCATTGTTGTCCAAATGTATCACAAAATCCGAGATTGTGTGTTATGAGGATTTGGGAGCCGAGGCAATCCGAAAGATAGAGGTGGAGAATTTTCCGGTCATTGTCGTGATAGACAGTGAGGGGAACAATCTCTATGAGACGGCAGTCAGAGAGTTTGCAGTTACGGAAACAGTGGGAGAAGTAAGATGACAGATCATATGGAAACCAACAATCACACGACACGTTCTGCAGGTAAAAAGATGGTTGTGATTCTGACAGCTGCTGTGGTCATCGTTGCAGCGGCAGCAATTTTATTTGCGAGCGGTATTTTTTTAAGCAAACCGAACAGAGTGCTGCGGGCGGCTTACAAAAGCTGCAAAGAAAACGGACTTGCAGAGATATTTTCGGATCACACGGCAGAATATACCACAGATTTGGAGCTGTCTGTCGAAGAAACGAAATTGTCAGTAGAAATTGCCTCCACAGAGAAGAAAAAAGAACTTACATTTTCTGTCGGGTCTCATGGAATCAGTACCGGGGGAACGGCGCTTCTGGACGATGAAAATCTAAAGGTTAAGATACCGATTTTAGGGGATACCGTATTTGTATACGATTACAGACAGGAAAATAACGGATATTTTGTGCAGCTTCTGGAGGAAAACGGGATAAACGCGGATGAGTGGAATCGGGCGCTTGCGGAAGCCGTATCAGATCAGGATATGACAATGGATCGAAAGGAGGGAAGCAGACTGCTCTTAAGTGCTTTCCGCGGCCTTTCGTTTGAGACGGCAGAAAAGAAGACCGTGCGGGTAAACGGAAAAGACCGCAGCTGTAAGGGATACCGTGCGGCGGTTACGCCGGAAGATATCAAGGTAATATTGGAGGCAGCAGAACAAATTCAGGGAGAGGGATATCGTATCTGGCTCGATAGAATTCTAAAGGTGATGGGTAGCGACTACGAGACATTCCTGCGGGAACTGATGCGGCAGGAAATCTATATGACTTTCTATTTAGACAGAAACCGACTTGCGGAAGTGTCGGTAGAAAATACCGAGCATACAATCATGAACCTGTATTTTGCCAAAAAGGAGATGCTTTCGGTGGATATCAACGCATTTTCATTGGAAGATAAAACCTGTACCGGCAGCGTGAAACTGACACGGGGGGCCGATATAGAAGAATTAGGAGGAGAACGGTTTGATATCGGCAATGCATCAAAGGAGGAACTCTTAAAAGTGGCATACACTTCACTGTTTCGTTTGAACTGAAAAAGAAAGAACTGCAGGGCACTTCAGTTGACGCAATGCGTTTTGGCTGTTAATATATTCCTATATACATGGTGCGGGAAACCATTCACGAAAAGAAAGGAGTTATTATATGGAAAAACGAACAATGAGATCGCGTGTGCTGACGATACTTATGGCTGTGCTTACTCTGTTTGTTTCTGTCGCGGTATTTCCTCAGGATACGGTGGCAGCGGCGGCCAAAAATAAGGCAGTCAGAATCAAGGTCAGTTTCAACGGAAAAGAGTCGACAACAGACAAGATATGGGATCAGAATACATATGGTATTTCAACGTTGTTAAAAAGCAAAAGCAAGGTGAAAAAAAATACTACCGTTTCCTATAAAGTGGTAGTTCCGAAAACATTGCTGAAAAAGAACGGCGATGCTTTGTTATTCTGTATGGATCTGAATTTGTTAGAGAAATATAAAGACGGCAGTTACCGTGGAGTCGGATCGATAAATAAGACGCGCTGGTGTTCAATCAGAAAAGAAGGAAAAAAGGTTTATCTTGGCATTTATAATGAAGTAAAAGATAAGGATGAGGGTGAAGTCGTAGTAAAAGGCAAAAAAGTCCAGAAGGTAGGAAATGCGACAATTAAAGAGCAGGGAAAATATTATGTCATTACGATGAAAGATACCCTGCGGAATACCTACTACGATTATAAGACGGACAAAAACAAGAAAATTAATACAAAGAAATCTTACTATCTGATGCCGGAATTTGTTATTCACGGCGACTGCAGCAAATTGAGCGGCGAAATATATCTGGATGAATTTACGGTAAACGCGGCAAAGAAACAGACTGTGACCTTCAATAAAAAGGACTATACGGAGGTAGGCGGCAGACACTACGGAGGAAAAGACTGGTACTCTAAGACAAAGGTTGTAAATTTTTCCTATTGATAACCGAGAATAAAATTTAAAATCCGTCCGTTATTTGAACAGGCGGGAAATGTACGGGATATCAGATTCCGCAGACTTTCGATTCCAAAGTCTGCGGAATTTTTAACTGCATATAAGGGCAATTTGTGGAGAGCAATGACTGTTGTTTTTCAACAGAAAGCAATAGGAAAATTATTTTTTAAAAAGATGATTGACAAAAAAACAGAGATTTAGTATAATAACATATGCGTTGTAATGGCGTGAAACAATCTCATATTGTCAGATAAAAACTTTGGAGAAGTACTCAAGTGGCCGAAGAGGTGCCCCTGCTAAGGGTATAGGTCGGGTAACCGGCGCGAGGGTTCAAATCCCTCCTTCTCCGCTTTATTTGAAAATGTGAGTTGTTTATTTTTTTAAAATTTATTGTTGACACGGATTGCGTAATGTGATAAGCTACTTTGGCTGCAATCACGAAGAAGTGTACAGCGAGGAATTGTTTAAAAGAAAACGATTCAAAAAAGAAAAAAAGTTGTTGACAAACGGTTGGAAAAGTGATATAGTGAATAGGCTGTCACGGAGACAACGAGACAGGCAACAGCGACGAACCTTGATAACTGAACAGTGAATAAACCTTGAAATGATTTTGAAAATTTCAATCTGTAGATCGAATCTATTCAAAATCGAATAAATTCGATCTGGAACAGACGAACCTAACA
>JAETRD010000022.1 GCA_021770345.1 Lachnospiraceae bacterium
AGGCTGGACGGATTCTGCACGAAGTTTGATGAGGAGCTCTGGACGGCGCTGCTCGACCATGCCACGGTCTATGCCAGGGACGACATCCGCTTCACTTTCAAAATCGGAAACGAAGTAAAAATTGATGGATAGGTAAAAATGTGTAAATTTCGCTATTTAATATAGAAGAAAAATTTTTGTTAAGCCGGAGACTTTGGTGTTTTCCGGCTTGTTTTCTTGTGGGAATTTGACGATAAATATGGTAGGATTAGATAGTCCTGATAACTATTTTTAGCTGTAAGCATATCAATCTTTGAAACAGAGCAAGGGGGTGCATTGACATAGAAATTTGTGGGTTTGATGAGGTTTTTAAATCTTTCAGTGAAAAAAATCCATCAACTATTGATGCTAAGCATGATATTGGAAAGGTACGAGACAAATATACCGAGATTCTTGAAGCTGTGGGCATAGACAAGGAATTATTACGGGCAAAGGAAAAAGTCACGGATATATATGGAAAGACAGTGAAAGGTGGTGCCTACATTTTTCCAAAGCAATCTGT
The DNA here is from genome assembly GCA_021770345.1 of Lachnospiraceae bacterium. Lineage (GTDB taxonomy): Bacteria > Bacillota > Clostridia > Lachnospirales > Lachnospiraceae > Roseburia. Next base: position 542 of record JAETRD010000022.1, read on the forward strand.
TGATTTCTGTGTGACTGTTATACAGAAATATACCTCACGCGACTTTAAAAAATTGCGTAGTGCTGATTATGACGAGATGGCTATAGACGAGGTTGTTTTCTTAGTTCGGGGGTTTTACATAATGCTCCGCAATCTTGGGTGTTCGGAGAAAATAGCGCTGGAACAGTACAAGGTAATGGAAAGACGTATGGGATACAAACTGCGTTTGGCGAGCGTGGAACTTGAACGCCAGTTAGATGCCATCCGCGAACTTGCGAAGGAATATGAGCATAGCTATATCAGTTTTAACTATTGCGATAAAACTTATTTTCTGCGTTATATGGCATCTAAGGTGGAGGCAACGAGGTGCTTTATAGAATCAGTTTATGGAAGTTACACCGATATTCGCTCTGAAGAGCTTTCCGATATGGCATTAGAAGAATCATACAAGGAATCCTCACAGACATCCATCGAGAGGATAAACAAGGAGATGATTTTCTTCGATGCTTTGGAACATGACGATGAATATCAGAAATTGCTACGGCAACAGGAAAACCTTATTGCTGAAGATACATTCATAAAAAACAAGCAGGCGCGATTTAGAAAAATCCAGGTGCGGCTTGCAGAAATCCGGGAGAAGCACCAGATGGAATTATTTGGTGAATTATTAGATGAGGAAGAGGACGCCCCATTGACAGTCCGGCATCCTATGGATGTTTTGAAAAAAGCCGTTGAGGACGCCGAATCCTGGATCAAAGATCATGCGGAGCGAGATGAGGCCGAGGCAGCGAAAACTCCTGAAGACATTGAACAGGAGAAAGCTGAGATGGAAAGAATGCGGCAGTTACTCGAAGAACGCGGAGTGAACTTGAACTTTGATTTGCCAAATACAGATGAGCAGGAAGAGGAAATATTTGTGCAGAGCGGAAACCTCGCATGGGAGGTGAAAGGGACGATTCAGCTTTCATGCTACTGTAAAAAGGGACAAATCACGGCCTATAAAGGAATCAAAGGCAAGTGTGCCATGAAATGTCCTGGGTGCGGGTACTATGTCCTTGTTGATTACGACGAGATGACCGCCAAACCATTAGAACTGCACGGACCCGTTCGCCGTATTGAAAAAAAGAAGAATGAACAGCAGATGGCAAAAATAATTTGAAAGCTAGGATATACGGGCAGTATATTTTGTACGGTCTGTGTATCCTGTTTTTACTTGCACCCCCAAAATAATTTCTGTTTTTGGTTTTTATCTTTTTCCTCTAATAATTTAAAATGAGAATGTGACAGGCATTCTGCCTGAAATATCAAAATCATAAACCGCTTTGTGAAGTACGCGCGTTGGCAGAGCGGTGGATGAAGGAAACCTAATTATTCAAGGAGGATTTTATGATGACTATCAATTACGTTGAAAGTGAATCAATGACTACTCAGGGGAAATGGGATGCGATTGTTAAGCGGTATGGAAAGGAGTGGACTATCAAGCAGCTTGGTGGCGGGAATGGCAACTGGCTGCTGACCAAGAAGAGCGATGTGCTGGTCAACGGGAAGAGTTACCGAGACTTTGTCCTCGACCATTATGGCAAGTCCAAGCTGACAAAGAAACTCGTTGACAAATTCCGCGAGGATGTGGAGAATGGTAAAGTAAAATTATAATCATGGTTGAATTTGTTCTTCGGCTGAAGACCGTAAATGTAGAAATACATCTGGTGGCGGCTGTCCCCTACAGGGTTTTGAAATAAGATAGTCTGCTCAGTGGCAGGAACAGTATAACGACATCCTCTGATGCACACCCGGAAAGGGTGTGCATTTATTATGAAGAAATGCCGATTTTAAGCCGTTTGTGAGAGGGTGCATCGTTATAAGGTTGGGGGTGCATCGTTACAAGGTTAGGGGGTGCATCGTTGAATTGTATCAATTTCACTGTACCGATGAATCCCTGTAAGTGCGGCTATTATCCGGATATGCAGAGATGCAGGTGCTCCCAGAGTGCGATAGAGCGGTATCTGGGAAGGATCAGCCGGCCACTCATCGACAGGATCGACATCTGTGTCGAGGCTTCCGCCATTGCGTTTCAGGCGTTGAACGGGGCTGCAAAAGAGGAGTGTTCCGCGGATATCCGAAACAGGGTGGTACAGGCCCACGAGATACAGCGGGAGCGTTACAGGGAGGAAGCGTTTTGCTACAACAGCCAGATACCGGCAGCGCGGATACGGGAATACTGCGGACTATCGAAAGAACAGGAGTCGAGGATGGAGCAGCTGTATGCGGGTCTCGGCCTTACGGCGCGGACCTACCATAAGATATTAAAAGTTGCGCGAACTCTGGCTGACATGGACGGGGAAGCGAAAATCGGAGACCGTCATCTGAATGAAGCGGTATGCTACCGCAGCCTCGACAAAAAGTTCTGGGAGAGGCCATAAGGTGACAGCGGGCAAAAGATTTCGTATATTTATGGAAAGGACATGGATTTCAGAATGAATTACGCGTATTGGTTTGCGAATATTCCGGGTTTAACGAACCGTGCGAGACTCCGGATTTCGGCGGCAGTCGGTGCAGAAGAACTGTTTTTTCTGAGTGAGGGGAGCATTGCGAAGCTTTCGGGGGTCACGCCGGAGCAGGCAGAGCGGATTGTACGGAGCAGAACGCGCCCTGTGGACGCGGCCTATCATGCGATGTGTGCGGAGGGGATTTCTTTCGTGTCTGTTGAGGACGAGTCTTATCCCGCGAAATTAAAGCAGATACCCGATGCGCCCTACGGCATTTATGTGAGGGGACCGCTGCCGGAATCGGACCGGCCCGCGGTAGCCGTCGTGGGTGCGCGCATGTGTTCGGAATACGGCAGGCAGGCGGCGGCACAGCTGGGACGAAAGCTCGCGGAGCGCGGCGTCTGCGTGGTGAGCGGCATGGCAAGAGGAATCGACGCAGCGGGGCATCAGGGGGCGGTGGATGCGGCGGGCGTTACCTGTGCCGTGCTTGGATGCGGGGCGGATGTCTGCTATCCGAAGTCAAACAGGGAGCTGTACCGTCGGATTTTGGAGCGCGGCTGTGTGCTTTCGGAGTATCCGCCGGGAACGCCGCCCATTGCGGCGCATTTTCCCGCCAGAAACCGTATCATCGCAGGGCTTTGCGATATGACGGTGGTCGTCGAGGCGCGGCTGCGCAGCGGTTCCCTGATCACGGCGGACTGCGCGTTAGAACAGGGACGGGATGTCTATGCGGTGCCGGGGAGCATTTACGACCCGCTGAGCGCCGGCTGCAACGATCTGATCCGCCAGGGGGCCGGCATGATTTCCGATATGGATGACTTTGTAAACAGTATTGTTTCGGAAAGGAACGACATATGTAATAATGAGGAGCCAGAAAAAATATTACTTGAAAAAGAAGAACGCTTGGTGTATAGTTGTGTAGATTTACGACCGAAAAGTATGGAAGAAATCCTGTCGGAGAGCGGGATCGAACTTAGAGAACTGCAGCAGATACTGAGCGTTCTGCAGCAGAGAGGGGTTATTGCGGAGATATTTAAGAACTGTTATATCAGAAGAAACTGACATGAAGGAGAGGTAAAAATGGCGAAGTACCTTGTAATTGTGGAGTCCCCGGCAAAAGTAAAGACCATCAAGAAATTTCTCGGAAAAAACTATGAGGTAGTGGCGTCAAACGGGCATGTGCGTGATTTGCCGAAAAGCCAGATGGGAATTGACTTCGAAAATGATTTCGAGCCCAAATACATTACGATACGGGGGAAGGGGGAAATCCTCGCAAAGCTGCGCAAAGAGGTGAAAAAGGCAGATAAGGTCTATCTTGCAACCGACCCGGACCGCGAGGGGGAAGCGATTTCCTGGCACCTGTCTCAGGCGCTGAAGCTGGACACAAAAGAGGCAAAGCGCATCACCTTCAACGAGATTACGCAGAGTGCAGTCAAGGCGTCCTTAAAGCAGCCGCGCAGTATTGACATGAATCTTGTGGACGCGCAGCAGACAAGAAGAATCCTGGACCGAATGGTGGGGTATCAGATCAGCCCGGTGCTCTGGGCGAAAGTGCGCCGCGGATTGAGCGCCGGCCGGGTACAGTCCGTGGCACTGCGCATTATCTGCGACAGGGAAGAGGAGATCAATGCGTTTATTCCGGAGGAGTACTGGAGCCTTGAGGCGCGGCTTGCGGTGAAAGGGGAGAAAAAGACGCTGACCGCAAAGTTCCAGGGAGACGAAAACGGAAAGTGCACGATCTCTTCACGGGAAGAGATGGAGCAGGTCATGGATAAAATCCGGCAGGAGGATTTCCGGGTTCTGGAGGTCAAAAAGGGCGAGCGGGTAAAGAAAGCGCCGCTGCCGTTTACCACGAGCACGTTGCAGCAGGAGGCATCCAAAGCACTCAATTTTCCGATTTCAAAGACAATGCGCATCGCGCAGCAGCTGTATGAGGGCGTGAGCGTGAAGGGGGAAGGCACCGTCGGTGTCATCACATACTTAAGAACCGATTCCGTCAGAATCTCCGAGGAGGCGCAGGCGCAGGCGAACGCGTATATCACCGAGGCATACGGGGAACGGTATGCGGCGACGCAGCATACCGCCAAGTCCGGTGGAGCCAAGATTCAGGATGCGCATGAGGCGATCCGCCCGTCGGATATCAGACGGACACCGGCGATGGTAAAAGAATCCCTGACGAGAGACCAGTTTCGCCTGTATCAGTTGATCTGGAAGCGGTTTGCGGCGAGCATGATGTCGTCTGCGGTCTATGAGACGACCAATGTAAAAATTGCTGCGGGAACGTACCGTTTTGGCGTGGCGGCGTCAAAGATCGCGTTCGACGGTTTCATGTCGGTGTATACGAGCGACGATGACGAGAAAGAAGAACGGAATCTGCTGCTTGGCAGCATTGACGAGAGCACGGTGCTCACGCTCGACGGTCTGGAGGAAAAGCAGCATTTTACACAGCCGCCGGCACATTACACGGAGGCATCGCTGGTAAAGACGATGGAAGAACTTGGAATCGGACGGCCGAGTACCTATTCGCCGACCATTACGATACTTCTGGGACGTCGGTATGTCGTAAAGGAGGCGAAAAACCTCTATGTGACGGAGCTTGGCGAGGTGGTAAACCAGATTATGAAGGAATCGTTTCCGAGCATTGTGGATGAGCGTTTTACCGCCAATATGGAATCACTGCTCGACGGCGTCGGAGACGGTGAGGTGGGCTGGAAGGCAGTTGTGCGCAATTTCTATCCGGACTTGAAGACCGCGGTAGACGCGGCTTCGAAGGAGCTCGAGAAGATTAAGATCGAGGATGAGGTGACGGATGTCATCTGTGAGCTCTGCGGTCGCAATATGGTGGTGAAATACGGCCCCCACGGGAAGTTCCTCGCGTGTCCGGGATTTCCGGACTGCCGGAACACAAAACCCTATCTCGAGAAAATCGGCGTTCCATGTCCGAAGTGCGGGAAGGAGGTCGTGCTCCGCAAGACCAAAAAGGGCAGGAAGTATTATGGATGTGAGGATAATCCGGAGTGCGATTTCATGAGCTGGTCGCGGCCCGTCGCAGAGCAATGTCCCAAATGCGGCGGATATATGGTCATCAAGGGAAGCAAGACCGTGTGTGCCGATGCGCAGTGTGGCTATGCGGTGGCAACGAAAAGTGATGAAAATAAAGAAAATTGATAGAAAAGTGGGCGAAATATTGGCAAAATATTGAATTTTCAGAATAAACATGTTAAAATATGAAGCACAGAGAAAAATTCCGATAAGCAGGAGGCACGGATATGAGTGTTCAGTTGTTGGATAAAACAAGAAAAATCAACAAGTTGCTTCATAATAATAATTCTTCCAAGGTAGTATTTAATGATATCTGCGATGTGCTCAAAGAAATTCTGGAATCAAATGTCCTTGTGATCAGCAAAAAGGGAAAGGTGCTCGGTGCCGGTGTCTGCACCGGCGTGGACGAGATACGGGAGCTGATCGCAGACGAGGTGGGAGGCTTTATCGACCCACTGCTCAATGAGCGTCTGCTCGGCATCCTGTCCACAAAGGAGAACGTCAATTTAGAGACGCTCGGATTCGTCGACGACATAAAAAAGTATACGGCGATTATCACCCCGGTCGACATTGCAGGAGAGCGGCTGGGGACGCTGTTTGTCTACCGGCAGGACAACCCGTATGATATTGACGATATCATTTTAAGTGAGTATGGGACAACCATCGTGGGGCTTGAGATGATGCGGTCCGTGAATGAGGAGAACGCGGAGGAGACGAGAAAGATACAGATTGTCAAGTCGGCGATCAGCACGCTGTCTTTCTCGGAGCTTGAGGCGATCACGCATATCTTCGACGAGATGGACGGCAAGGAAGGGATTCTTGTGGCGAGCAAGATTGCGGACCGCGTCGGGATTACCCGCTCCGTGATTGTCAATGCACTGCGCAAATTCGAGAGCGCGGGCGTCATTGAGTCGCGTTCCTCCGGCATGAAGGGGACCTACATCAAAGTTCTGAACGATGTGGTTTTTGATGAGCTCGATAAAATTAAAAAACAAAATCAAAAAAAGTAAAAATCTGGCGAAAAATACCGATAGGACTTACAGATATTTGTAAGTCCTGTTTTTTTGTGCTTTTTTACAGATGGAACGCATAGGAAAAAAGTAGCAGAAAAGGGGATGACTGGAAGCGCCGTCTGACAATGCGGATGCAACCACCAAATAAGGTAGGGAGAGGGGGACATATGCAAAGATGTAGTAGCTGATTTTCCGAAATTCTACAACATCATGTAAAAAACGTCAAAAAGTACTTGTTTTTTTTCAAACATACTTTATAATTAAGAAAGGTATTTCTGCTAATATGCAATAATATGTAGAATTATGAAAAACGAAAGGAGACGTAGGAATGTTTACCACGGACGCATTTGACTATATCAATATCATGGATAAGGCGGCGGATGCGAGCTGGCTGCGTGAAAATGTGATCACCAACAATCTCGCGAATGTGGATACGCCGGGTTACAAGAGACAGGACGTGGCGTTCTCCGGGATACTTGAACGGGAATTGGGAAAAGGAAAGTATTATCAGACGCTTGCGAAGCGCGTGCAGGGATTGAATACGCACCTGGATGATCTGACTGTGGAGTCCTATACGGATGCCGCAAATTACTCTTATCGTCTGGATAAGAACAACGTGGATGTGGATACGGAGAATGTTGAGCTTGCCAGCGAACAGTTGAAGTATCAGCTTCTGACAAATTCGATCAGCAGCGAGTTTAAACGATTGCAGACAGTTTTGAAATAGGAGGTAGATTATGGGATTGTTTCAGGCATTTAACATCAGTGCGACAGGCATGACGGCGGAGCGCTTCCGCATCGATACGATCGCGCAGAACGTCGCGAACGTAAACACGACGCGCACCGAGGACGGGACACCTTATCGTCGCAAGATTGTGACTTTTGCGGAGAAGACGGTGACACCCTTCACGCAGTATTACGAATCTGCCAGGGCGCGGGCGGCCGGAAACGGCGTAAAGGTGGTATCGGTGAAAGAAGATACGGAGACGGAACTGCGGATGGTGTATGACCCGGCACATCCGGATGCGGACGAAAACGGTTATGTGTTTTATCCCAATGTCAACACGGTGACGGAGATGACGAATCTGATCGACGCCACCAGAGCATACGAGGCGAATACGACGGCGTTTAACGCGAGCAAGAGCATGGTACAGGCGGCGCTTAAAATTGGGGAATAGTTTTTGACGATTGCTAATATGATTATGATACAGAAATGAGGAGCAAGAGATGGATGTCAGTATATTAACAGGAGTTACCCGCGCGGATTATATGGATGTGGTTTCGCAGCAGACGCTGCTTTCGGACGATACGGAGCGGACATTTGATTCCGTGTTGTCGTCTGCACTTGGAATTCTGAACGAGACGAACAGCCTGCAGAACAGTGCGGCGTCGGAAAAAATAAAATTTGCCCTGGGAAAGGCGGACAACCCGCATGATATGCAGATCGCAGAGGCGAAAGCGCTCTCGGCGCTGCAGTACACAACGGCGGTGCGGGACAAGGCGTTAGAAGCGTACAAAGAAATCATGAATATGCAGATTTGATGAATGGAGTCGTAAAACATGCCAGAACAGATTCAAAAAATTTTAAATCAGGTTGTTGAATGGTGGAAAAAGTTTAACACGAAGCAGAAGGTCATACTCGGTAGTATTACGGGGACGATCCTGCTTGCACTTGCGATACTGGCGCTTGTTGTCAGTACGCCGGTGATGGTGGAGCTGGTGAGATGCGAGACGACGGCGGACGCGAGCAAGGTGAAGGAGATGCTGGACTCTGACAGCTCGATTGAGTACGAGCTGTCGGAGGACGGCCTGACATTTTTTGTGAATGAGAAGAATGAGATTGCGGCCAATTTCCTTCTTGCCGACAACGGCATTCCCAGCAGCGGTTACGGAATCGAAAATGTTTTTGAAGGCGGTTTTAGCTCCACGGAGGCGGATAAGACAAAACGCTACGAGCGGTATCTGGAAGAACATTTTGCGGAGCATCTGGCGACGCTTGCCAATGTCGAGACGGCAACGGTGGATCTGGATATCCCGAATGACGACGGAACGATTCTGGCGCGGGAACAGGAGGCTTTCGCTGCGGTAATCCTCACACTCTCGGGTGAGATGACGGAGGAGCAGGCGCTCGGTGTGGCTCGTTTTATCGCGACACAGATCGGAAATAAAAGCACGGATAACATTTTAATTCTGGATTCGGAGTCGAATGTCCTGTTTTCGGGCGGGGACAGCAATACGGCGATGGGGACGGCCAGCAGTCAGCTTTCCCTTCAGGAGAAGAAGGAAAACCTGATCAAGAGCGAGATAAAGGATGTGCTGGTAGGCGGATCGCTGTATGACCATGTTGAGATCGCGCTGAATCTGGATGTGGATTTTGATGAGAAGAGAGAGACATCCAGAGAGTTTTATGCACCGGAGGGGCAGACCAACGGGATGATCGGCGAGCAGAGTACATATGAATCGAACAGCGTAGGCGGCGCGGCCGCTACGCCGGGAACCGATCCCAACGACGACACTACCTATATGCTGGAGGATAACGAGTATACCGAGTCGAATGTCACGGATCAGACGACCGTGTATCAGAACAACGAGAAAGTGACCGATATTCAGTCGTCGCCGGGCAAGGTAAATGTCGAGAACTGTTCGATTGCGATCGTGGCAAAGAATTATGTGGTTTATAACGAGGATGTATTGCGGGAATCCGGGGCGCTCGCGGATATGACGTTCGAGGAATATATTGCGGCGAACAGCGCACCGATCCGTATGGATGTGGACGACGATTACTATACGATGATTGCCAATGCGACCGGATTTCCGGCAGGCAGCATCAGCATTATCGCATACACGGAACCGATGTTCCAGTATTCTACCGGGGGAAGAACGTTTTCCGATTATCTGCAGATTGCGCTGACGGTAATCATCCTTCTGCTTCTTGGCTTTGTGGTATTCCGCAGCACCAGAAAGGATAAGGATGCGGAGCTCGAGGAGGAACTCTCCGTGGAGAGCCTGCTTGAGTCGACGAGAGAGAATCAGGATCAGATGGCAGATATCGGATATAATGAGAAATCCGAGACAAGACTTCTCATTGAAAAATTTGTAGAAGAAAATCCAGAGGCCGCTGCGTCATTGCTGCGCAACTGGCTGAACGAGGAGTGGGAATAATCTATGGCAGCAAAAAAAGATGAAAACTTTAACGGGCTTCAGAAAGCTGCAATTTTGTTGATTGCGTTGGGGCCTGAGCGTTCTGCCGATGTGTTTAAACATCTGAAAGAGGATGAGATTGAAGAACTTACGCTGGAAATTGCAAATACGAGAAGTGTTTCACCGCAGGTGAAAGAGGATATCTTAAACGAGTTCTATCAGGTCTGCCTGGCGCAGCAGTATATTGCGGAGGGCGGTATCGGCTATGCGAAGGAACTGTTGGACAAAGCACTCGGAAACGAGCGGGCGCAGGAGGTTATCACAAAGCTTACTGCGTCCCTGCAGGTGCGCCCGTTTGAGTTTGTAAGAAAGACGGACCCGAGTCAGCTGTTAAACTTTATCCAGGATGAGCATCCGCAGACGATAGCGATGATTCTGTCCTATTTGACGGCGGCACAGGCGTCTATGGTACTCGGAGCGCTCCCGCCGGAGAAACAGGCGGATGTGGCGAAGCGTATCGCTATGATGGACCGCACTTCCCCGGATGTCATCAAGGAGGTGGAGCGTGTGCTCGAACGGAAGCTTGCTTCTCTGGTAAATCAGGATTACACGATTGTCGGAGGTGTGGACGCAATCGTAAACATTTTAAATACGGTAGACCGTTCCACGGAAAAACACATTATGGAGTCTCTGGAAATCGAAGAGCCGGAGCTGGCAGACGAGATCCGCAAGAAGATGTTCGTATTCGAGGATATCCTGCTGCTGGACGACCGTGCGATTCAGAGAGTGCTGCGTGACGTGGATAATTCGGATCTGGGTGTGGCGCTCAAGGCTGCAAACGAGGAGGTTCAGAATGTGATCTTCAAGAACCTTTCGAAGCGTCTTGCTGCCATGATTAAGGAAGACATGGAATTTATGGGCCCTGTGCGTATGAAAGACGTGGAGGAAGCGCAGCAGAAGATTGTCAGCGTGATTCGTAAATTGGAGGATGCAGGTGAGATTGTCATCTCCAGAGGCGGAGGTGACGAGATAGTTGTCTAATCTTTATAAACAGTGGACTGTACGAACAGAGGATGCGAGACTGATTAACAGCAATGAGATCGTGTCGGAGCTGATGAAAAAGAACGCGCAGCAGACGGCTGCTGTGCAGACCAGGGGAGAAGGCGCCGCGGAGCAGGAAGCGGGCCGGACGTTTACGGAAGGTCTCTTTGCCGAAGATCTGGGAAGTATCTCAGAGCCCGAGCCGGAAGTCGATTATGTGGCGGAGGCGAAAGCGGAGGCGGAGCGCATTTTAGAGGAAGCGAGAAGCCAGGCGGAGGCGATTGTCTCGGCTGCAAAAAACAGCGCGGCAGAGATACGTGAGATATCCAAAAATCAGGGGTATGAAGAGGGAAAGACGGCTGCGGGGAAAGAACTCGAAGCCGCACAGGCAGAATTAGAACAGACATATTCCGAGAAAAGCCGTTCACTGGAAGCGGATTACTGCGAGCGGCGCAACAGTATGGAACATGATTTGGTGGATGTGATTTTGGAAGTATTCAATAAGGTATTTCACATTCAGTTTGACAACAAAAAGCATATTCTGATGCATTTGATTGATGATGCAATCATGAATGTCGAGGGGGAGAAGTCCTTCCGTATCAAAGTTTCCTCCGGAAATGTCCGGTTTCTTGAGACGCATAAGGAGGAAATTTTAGACCGTGTGGGCCATGATATCGAGTTGGAGATTCTGGCGGATTCCACAATGGACGGAAACGGCTGCATCATAGAAACGGATTCCGGCGTATTTGATTGCAGTCTGGGTACACAGCTGGAGAATCTGATCAAGGATATCCGTTCACTTTCTTCATAAGGATGAGGCAAAATGACGCATGAATTTGACAAATACCGTCAGCTGGCGGATAAGAAATATTTTAATCAGCTGGGAAAGGTAGTGAAAATCGTAGGTCTTACGATTGAATCGGTGGGACCCGATGCAAAACTAAACGATTTATGCCGCATTATAATGGATCAGGAGACCGGAAACTCAGTGATGGCGGAGGTTGTCGGATTCCGGGATAAGCGGCTTCTTTTGATGCCCTTTGACAATGTGGAGGGAATCGGAGTCGGATGTATCGTCGAAAATACGGGACATCCGCTTACCGTCAGGGTAGGGGATGCCCTGCTGGGGCACACGTTAGATGGAATCGGAAGACCCACGGACTGTGCCGAAATCCCGCTGTCGGCCGAAAGCCCGGTGGAGGCTCAGCCGCCGGACCCGATGAGCCGAAAAATTATTGACGAGGTCCTGCCGCTCGGCGTCAAGGCAGTGGACGGACTTTTGACGGTCGGAAAAGGACAGCGTATCGGCATTTTTGCGGGGTCCGGTGTCGGAAAGAGTACACTGCTCGGCATGTTTGCCAGAAATACAAAGGCGGACATTAACGTCATCGCGCTGATCGGAGAGCGCGGGCGAGAGGTGCGCGAGTTTGTGGAGCGTGACCTTGGAGAGGAAGGCATGAAACGTTCGGTGGTGGTGGTGGCGACCTCGGATAAACCGGCATTGATCCGAAATAAAGCGGCCAAAACGGCCACGGCAATCGCGGAATATTTCCGGAGTCAGGGAAAAGACGTGCTTCTGATGATGGATTCCCTGACGCGTTTTTCTATGGCGCAGAGAGAGATCGGGCTGGCGTCCGGTGAGCCGCCGGTAACCAGGGGGTATCCGCCGAGCGTATACTCGGAGATGCCGAAGTTGCTCGAGCGGGCCGGAACCGACGTCTGCGGTTCTATTACGGGGCTGTATACGGTGCTGGTGGACGGCGATGATTTCAATGAACCGATCACCGACACGGCGCGAAGTATTTTAGACGGGCATATTATGTTGTCGAGGCGGCTCGGGCATAAGAACCATTATCCGGCAATCGATGTGCTGCAGAGTATTTCGCGAGTTATGAGTTCGATTGCGAGCGGAGAGCACAAGGCATTGGCCGGAAGACTCAAGAATGTCCTGGCGACTTACAATGAAGCGGAAGATCTGATTAATATCGGTGCATATAAGAGCGGCTCGAACAGGGAGATCGATTATGCGGTGGCTAAAATCGAAGCGGTAAACGCGTTCCTGAGGCAGACGACGGAGGAAAAGTTTGACTTTGAAGAAGAGATAGCGCTCCTTGGGGCATTGTTTGAGGATTAGGCTTATGGCAAAGTTTACTTACCGGATGCAGAATATTTTAGACATCAAGATCAAGATGGAAAATCAGGCCAAGATCGCATACAGTGCCGCGAACGCGAAGCTTGCGGAGGAGCAGGATGCGCTGCGCGCGATTATGGTCCGGCGTGCAGGCTATGAGAGGCAGGCGAGAGAGCTTGCCAGCGGCAGCCTGAATCTCAGAGAGATCAAAGAGTGCAGAAATGCAATCGAAGTGATGAAGGGCCGGCAGCGCACGCAGCTGATGAATGTGCATGCGGCGGAGCGGAATGTGGAGTTGGCGAGAAAGGCTTTAAACGAGGTCATGGTGGAGCGAAAGACCCATGAAAAGCTGCGCGAAAAGCAGTTTGAAGAGTTTAAGTACGAGCTTCAGAAGGCCGAGAGCAAGGAGATAGACGAACTGGTAAGCTATAATTATCATGATAGTTAGGATGGTGGCAGTATGGCAGACGAGAAGGAAGAGGTTTTAGACAAGAAGGCAGCGAAGCAGGCCAGAAAAGAAGAAAAAAGAGCCGCAAAGGCCGCAAAGAAAAAGGCAAAGGCCGCAAGTGACGATCTGGATCTGGAGGAGGAGAGCGCGGGCAGCAAGATTGCCGTGTTTTTTGTTTCCATTATTATCATCATTATCTGGCTGGCAATCATTGTGCTGCTGATCAAGTGGGATGTGGGAGGTTTCGGTTCCACGGTGCTCGGACCTCTGCTTAAGGATGTTCCGTATGTGAACCGGATTTTGCCGGACTCGGTGACGGCGACAGAGTCGACCGAGGATGCCGCCTATACATTTGACAGTATGGAGGATGCCGTCGCGCGGATCCGCGAACTGGAAATCCAGCTGGGAGAGGCGCAGAACGCGTCGAGTTCCGATGCGCAGTATATCGGCGAACTCGAGAGCCAGGCAGCGGAGCTTGCGCAGTATAAGCAGGAGGAGGCAGCCTTTGAGGCAATTCGTGAAAAGTTCTATGAGGAGGTTGTGTTTTCCGATTCGGCACCCGATATAGAACAATATAAGGCATATTACGAGAGCATAGATCCGGCTAATGCCGAGATGATTTACCGTCAGGTAGTCGAACAGACGGCCGAAAATGAAGAACTCAAAGAGTATGTGAACACCTATTCATCTATGAAGCCGAAGGAAGCGGCAGCGATTTTCGATACGATGACGGATGATCTGAAACTTGTGGCGAATATTCTGATGAATATGGACGCACAGTCAAGAGCTGATATTCTTGGCAAAATGAACTCCGAGACCGCGGCAAAGGTCACGGAAATCATGAAGCCTTAGAATATATAGAAGAGGATGCTTTCGTCAGGAGGGCATATTCTTCACAAATATAAAAGGAAGGAGGAAGCGTGATGGGAACATCAAAAATTTCCGACGTCGGCAGAATTTTTATTCAGAGCCAGGCGGCGGATGCCGGAATCGCTTCACCGGAGGAGAGCAAAATCAGCTTTTCGGACTGGATGGGGCAGATGGCTGCGATGGCGGAAGGAGAACTGTTTGCAGGGATGTCCGGTGCAAATGCGGGAAACATGAAGGCGGCAGACAGAACGGTTACGCAGGTTGCGCCCGCGGAGCATGATTATGTGCAGACCAGACCGCGGCGGGAAGTGCAGACTGCGGATGCGTCCGACACGAAGTGGAAGGATGACGGCAGGGCACAGGAAGCGCTGGAGAAATTTTCCGGGGAAGTAAAAGAAGTACTCAAAGAGGAACTTGGCGTATCGGAGGAACAGATCGAGGATGCGATGAGCGTTTTGGGGCTTGGTTACGCAGATCTGATGAATCCAAATCAACTGGCAGCACTTGTGGCTGAGCTTACAGGCGAGACGGATCCGGGTGCACTGCTGGTGAGCGGCGAGTTTCTGACGGTGATGCAGGCCGTAAATACGATCAGCGAGGGTCTTTTGCAGGAGCTTGGACTGTCGAGAGAAGAGTTTATGGCGCAGCTGAAACTGGCTATGGATGCGTCGGAAGGGGCGATGAATGCGGACGCTTTGGATGCGGCAGCGGAGAATGCGGAAGAGACAGCGGAATCCGAATCTATGCAGCCGACGGGAACGGAGCAGACGGATGCTCAGGGATCGGATATCCGGCACGATGTGACAGCAGAGACACTGGTACAGGACGATGCAGCCGGAGCGGAGCAGACCGTGGAGAAAGGAATCACACAGCCGGCGGAGACGGAAGAAGACATGGAGGAGGCCGGCGTGCCGGAGAATGCAGTCCGGACAGAAGAGCGGCAGACGGTCGAAAAACTTCAGAATGAGGCGGAGCATACCAAAGACGGACAGTCGAAATCCGGTCAGAACCGCGGAGGATCCGCGTTGGACGGACAGGGGACAAACGGTGTCCAGACAGGCGGTGTGCAGGCGCAGAATAATGCGGTGCAGACGGCCGGGGCAGGGAATGCCGCGGGTTTTGCGGGACAGATGGATGTACAGAATATCATCCGTCAGATTGCGGAATTCTCCAGGGTGGTCGTAAACAACAGATCCACAACAATGGAAATGCAGCTGAATCCGGAAAATCTCGGTAAGCTTATGCTGTCCGTGACGGCGAAGAACGGTGTCGTGTCCGCACAGATTTACACGCAGAACGAGGCGGTAAAGGAAGCGTTGGAGCAACAGATCGTCACGTTAAAGCAGGAGATGAATCAGGCGGGCGTGAAAGTGGACGCCGTTGAAGTCGCAGTGGGAAGCCATGAATTTGAGCGCAATCTCGAGCAGAACGCACAGCAGGAGGAGAGGCAGGCCGAAGAGCAGGAGAAAGCGTCCGGCAGAACGAGACATATTAATCTGAACAGCCTCGATGAGCTTGGCGGCATGATGACGGAAGAGGAGAGCCTTGTGGCGCAGATGATGGCAGAACAGGGGAATTCCGTTGATTTTACAGCATAAGAAAGGAGAATTGTATGGCATTAATACAGGCCGTGGAGAACGGTAAGGTAGTTGATACCAGAAAAGAGGAAGAAAAAAAGGCTTCCGGCAACGATCTTGGATATGATCAGTTTTTACAGTTGTTGTGTGCGGAAATGCAGTATCAGGACCCGCTCGAGCCGACCAGCAATACGGAGTATGTGGCACAGCTTGCGACATTCTCGCAGATGGAAGCAATGCTCAACATGCAGGATTCGATCGAGAGCAGCAAGGCTAATGACCTGGTCGGGAAATATGTCATGGTAAAGAGCACTTCGCCGACGACCGGCGAGACGACGGCGACGGCAGGCTTTGTGGATTATGTGCAGTATGAGAACAATAAGACCTATGTCTATGTAAACGGAAACGCCTATTCCATCGACGATATCTATCAGGTAGTGGATGCCGAATATATGGAGGCTATCACGCTTGCAAACACCTTTATGGCTGCGGTTGCAAATCTTCCGAGTCCGGATAAGCTGACCGTGAAGGATAAGGATTCCGTGGAGGCGCTGACAAAATATCTTGAGAGCATGAACAGCTATCAGCAGTCCTACATTAACCAGGATACAATGAAAAAGTACAAAGAGCTGGTAGCGAAGATGAATGAACTGACAGGAAATAATTCCGACAATTCCAATAACGGCGGTTCCGGCAGCACAGGCGGTACAGGCGGTTCCGGCAGTACGGGAGGCACAGGTGGTTCCGGCAGCACCGGAGGCACGGGCGGCACCACAGGCGCATAAAAAAGATTAGGAGATGGGTTTATGAATAAGATCAGTAACCAGTTTGCTTCCATTGAGCAGGTGACTGACCAGTATCTGACCCGAAAGAGCACGGATGCAGCAAGCTCCGGGAAGGGTATTTCCTTTGAGGAGATATTAAAACAGAAACAGGATGTTACTGGCAGCTATGAGCTGAGATTTTCCAAACATGCCGCAATGCGTCTCTCGGACAGACATATCAATCTGTCGCAGGAGCAGAGTGACCGCTTGGAATCCGGCGTGATGAAAGCAAGTGAAAAGGGAATTCAGGATTCGCTTGTGATTCTTGATTCTCTCGCATTTATTGTGAACGTCCCGAACCGCACGGTGGTGACAGCCATTGAGCAGAGTGAGGCAGACAACAACATTTTTACAAATATTGACGGTGCTGTGATAGTATAGCCGGACCTTAGGGAGGCGAAAATCCCGGACTGACAGATGGGAGAGCAGCACATAATTTTAGGAGGTCATTTCAACTATGATGAGATCAATGTATTCTGCTGTGTCCGGATTAAAGACACATCAGACGAAGATGGACGTTATCGGTAACAATATCGCAAACGTAAATACTGTGGCATTCAAATCATCCTCGGTTACATTCCAGGATATTTTATACCAGACAACATCAAACGCATCCGGAGCGAATGTTGCGACCGGACTCGGCGGTGTCAATGCAAAGCAGATCGGTCTCGGTGTTACCACCGCGGCGACCAACCTCAGCATCACTTCCGCAGGAGCAGCGGAGACAACCGGTAATCCGTTTGATATCCGTCTTTCCGACAGTAACTCGACAAACTTCTTTATCGTAAATAACGGTTCGGAGAATCTCTTTACGAGATCCGGTTCTTTCTATGTGGATGGCGCGGGAAATCTGTGTATGACGTCCACCGGATATACGGTGATGGGATGGCAGGTAGACCCGACGACGGGGGCAATCAAAAAGGACACCGTATCCCCGCTGCATGTAATGGCGGCCGAGAACATGACGAGTGCACCGGAGCCGACTACAAACGCGACCTGCTCCGGTGTCATTGACAAGAACGATACGGATGTTGTCAGCGACGGAGGAATGGTGATGAACCTGAACTTCTACGACAAGCTCGGATATTCATACACCGCAAAATTCGCAGTGAAAAAGGTGGATGACAACGGCAATTTTACCGTATCGCTGACAGAGATTTTAGACAGCAACAGCAATGCGATTTTCTCGGAGTCCACTGCGACAAACGCACAGCTGGCGTCATTATTCGGAAGTCCGACTTCCACTACGACCCAGTATCAGGTCAATAACGGATATCAGGTTGCCGGTAATGCGATTTCTATCAGTGATGGAGCCGGAGGATGGACGGCGCTGACTCCGGTTGCGGGACAGGAGGGATATTTTACATACCCCGATCCGACCAATCCGGCGTCGAATATCACGGTGACTTACGCGGATATCTTTGCGGGTTTCTCCACGGATATGCTTGACCGTATGAACTTTGTGGATGCGGCTGGAAATGCGGCTGCGAAGGCGGCGGGTACGCTCACGACGGATGCGAACGGTAATCCGGTGCTTGAGGTTATCAACAACACGGTCAGCACAAACCTGCTGTTCTCCGCCGAGGACGGTACGTTCAGCGGAATCGGAAGCGCAGGTGTCGACAACGCGATCTTAAATCTTGCGACTTCAGGGCTGTTCCCGAACGGCAACTTCGAGAATATCGATATTGACTTCTCGGGGACGCAGAACACCAACAACGGCGGGAAGTCTACGGCGGGGCTCGATTCCGGGGACACGGACGGAACAACCGGAAAAGGTAAGAAGTTAGGAGCCTTAATCGGACTCTCCGTCAGCAACAACGGTGAGATTTACGGTACTTATGACAACGGTAATACGGAACTTTTGTGCCAGATTGCGGTTGCACAGTTTGCAAACGCATCCGGTCTTG
Organism: Lachnospiraceae bacterium; assembly: GCA_021770345.1. Taxonomy (GTDB): domain Bacteria; phylum Bacillota; class Clostridia; order Lachnospirales; family Lachnospiraceae; genus Roseburia. The sequence goes on from JAETRD010000022.1 coordinate 19,004, forward strand.
AAAAAGTTGGAGACAACTGCTACAGCACAACCTTAAACTCCGGTGAGTTTGACGGAATCGGTGTTGATATTACGGCGGACGGAAGCAAGATGACGTCCGGAGAGCTCGAGATGTCCAACGTAGACCTTTCCACGGAGTTTACGCAGATGATCACGACTCAGCGTGGATTCCAGGCGAACTCGCGTGTGATCACAACCTCCGATACGCTGCTTGAGGAGCTGGTAAATCTGAAGCGTTAATCCAAAACGGATTTATAAAAAAATAAAAGATATATGGTTCCATGTGTTCACACAGGCTACTATATATGGTATAATGCATTATATAACCGTGTGGCACAGACCTTCCCCGCGGGAGAGGCCTGCGTCCACACGGTTGATATTGTAAAAATGTCTGCTATTTTCGAAAAAAAGTAGACAAAAAGTCGATAGTTTAGTAGAATTAGACAAAAGGTACTGTAGAGTAATACTATAATTACAAGGATGGTAGGTGGAAGAATTGGATATAGCTTCTTTGGCAGGGATGCTGCTTGGCGCTGCAATGTTTATCTATGGAGTTATCTCAAACGGCGGGGTGGCCGGTCTGGAGAGTATGTTTGATAAAGCCTCGGTTATCATTACTTTCGGAGGTTCTATCGCAGGTACGCTCGAATCGCACAAGCTGCCGGACTTCATTGCCGGATTAAAAAGTATCACGCTTATTTTCAAAAACGAGACGCTGAACCCGGGAGAGGCAATTCAGCATATTATTGATTTGTCAAACACGGCGCGTAAAGAGGGACTTCTTGCATTGGAGGAGGCCGCAAACGGGATTGAGGATGAGTTCCTGAAAAAGGGAATCATGCTTGTCGTGGACGGCACGGATCCGGAGTTGGTTCGGGGGATTATGGAGACGGATTTATCCTGTATTTCCGCGCGTCACAAGAAAAATATTGAATTTTGGGAAAAATGGGCAGAATTGGGTCCTGCCTGGGGTATGATCGGTACGCTGATCGGATTGATTCTGATGTTGAAGAAACTCGACGATCCGTCTACCATCGGACCGAGTATGGCGGTTGCGCTTGTAACGACGCTGTACGGTTCGTTGATTGCAAACTGGCTTTGTACGCCGGTTGCGACCAAATTAAAAGTAAACGACACCATGGAGATGATGATGAAGGAGATTACGGTGGAAGGTATCCTTTCCATTCAGGCAGGGGAGAATCCGCGTGTCATAGAAGAAAAGCTGAAATCGTTCTTATCTCCGGCAGAACGGGCAAATCCAGCTGACGGCGGTGGAGGTGAAGAGTAGTGGCAAGAAAAAAACAGGAGGATCCGCCAAAGGGTTCGCCGGCATGGATGGCGACATTCAGTGATTTGATGAATTTGCTGCTCTGTTTCTTCGTGCTGCTTTTTTCAATGTCCACGGTGGATGCCGAGAAGTTTGAGAAGGTCATTGCTTCTATGCAGAGCACCTTCAGTATTCTGCCGAACGGCGGGGCATCGATCGGAGAGGGCGAATTGATTTCTTCGGGAGTCAGTCAGCTGGAATTTCTGGACAGATACTATAAGGAAATGGCAAATTCCAAATCCGAGGAGGATTCGTCGGGTGCGGAAGATGTCGCTGAGGCTTACCAGGAGCAGGCTTTGGCGGAGTCCGAGAAGATGGCGGAGCAGATCGAGGCGGGCATTGCACAGTATGGTCTGCGGGATCAGGTGGAAGTGGAATTTAATGCGGAGTATGTCGTGCTTAATATGAACGGCGCCCTGCTGTTTGATTCCGGGAAATCGGAACTGCGCCAGGAGGCGTATCCGCTGATTGAGAAACTCGGAAAGATCATAGGGATTTATGACCGTAATATTATCGAGGTGGAAGGACATACGGACAATGTGCCGATTCACTCCTCAAAATACGAGGACAACAATGTGCTCTCGATGTACAGGGCTTACACGGTAGCCGGATACCTGCGGGAAATCACTTCTCTGGATCCGGGACTTATCAAATCGTCGGGCCGTGGGGAGTATGTGCCGATTGCGGATAATTCCACAACGGAGGGCAGAGCGAGAAACCGGCGCGTGGAAATTAAAGTATACAATTCTTATATTTCAGACTTAAGTGAGTAGGAAGGTAATCATATGAAAAAAAATCTGATATCTGTATTGGTTCTTGCATTGGTTTTGGTAAATCTTGTTTTGACAGCAATCCTTACATTTACGCTCGTACCGCAGACAAGGAAATCAAATGAATTGATCGATCAGGTCTGTGCAGCGATTAATCTGGAGCTGGAAGGCGGACAGAATAAAGACACGCTGTCGGTTCCTATCGAGAGCATTGAGGTGTATAATGTTACAGACAGTTTTACGGTAAATCTTGCGGACAGCGGTGACGGGAAAAGGCATTACGCCGTATTTTCTGTCGGCTTGTCTATGAATAAGGAGAGCGAAGGATACAAGACCTACGGCGGTTCGGAGGGAATGGCCGAAAAGGAAACCATTATCCGCAGCGAGATTAATACCATTGTCGGTTCCTATACAATGGAAGAATTCAGCGCAGACGGACAGAAGGCTGTCAAGGCAGAAATTCTCGAGGCTATGCAGGGGATTTTCGGCGGCTCGGATTTCATTGTAGGAGTCAATTTCTCAAGCGTGACGACAGAATAAAAAATAACTTGTTAGGTGGTGGGGAAGAATGGGTGAAGTCTTATCTCAAAATGAGATAGACAGTTTGCTGAAAGCCTTAAGCAGCGGTGAACTGGATGCAGAGGAAATCAAAGAAAAAAATGAAAAGCAGGTCAAGAACTATGATTTTGCCCGTCCTGCAAAGTTTTCAAAAGAACATTTGCGCACGCTTGAAATCATTTTTGAACATTATGGTCGGCTGCTGTCGACGAACCTGCCGGTATATCTGAGGAAAAACGTTCAGGTTGAAGTGATGAGTTCGGAGGCGGTGACATACTCAGAGTTTTCGAATGCACTGTCGAACCCGGTGCTGCTCGGCATTGTCAATTTTGCGCCTCTGAGCGGCAATATTATCATTGAGATTGCGGAGAACATCGGCTACACGATTGTTGACCGTATGCTGGGCGGAGTCGGGGCCCCTCTTGACAAGGTACGGGAGTTTTCGGAGATAGAGCTTTTGATTCTGGAGCGGATTTTTTCAATCTGCGTGAATCTTCTCGAGGAACCATGGAGCAGTGTATGTACGCTGGAAGCGCGGCTTGAACGTATCGAGACAAATTCACAGTATGCACAGATCATATCTCCGATGGAAATGATCGCGCTTGTCACATTAAATATCAAAATCGGTGAGGTGGAAGGTCTCATCAATGTCTGCCTTCCGTTTATCACACTGGAAGATGTCATGGATAAGCTGAACACCAAGTACTGGTATTCGAGCTTACAGGAGAAAGACGAACAGGTATATGCCGATACAATAGAAGCCCTGATATCAAGGGCGTCAATGCCGCTCAAAGCGGTGCTTGGCAACAGTGTCATATCGGTAAACGATTTTTTGGGACTGCAGCGAGGTGATATTATCCGACTGGACCGCAAGGTGAACGAAGAGATGAACGTGTATGTCGGCAATATTAAGAAATTTACTGCTCTCCCGGGTGTTTCCGGTGATGATTATGCAGTAAGAGTAACATCAGTGATTAGGGAGGAGCAGTAATATGGACGGAGCAATGTCTCAAGAAGAAATCAATGCATTACTGAACAGCTCGACACCCCCGGCAGAAGGGGCGGTTGAACAGGTGCTGACGGACGAGGAGAAGGATGCAATTGGTGAAATTGCCAATATCAGTATGGGAACGGCGGCAACAACGCTTTTCTCCCTCTTAAACCGAAAAGTAGATATCTCCACACCTGTGGTGGCTTTTGCACAGTGGAGCGATATCTGCGATTCCTACGAAAAACCATGTGTATTTATCCGGATTGCCTATACGGTAGGATTAGACGGAAGCAATATTCTTGTCTTAAAAGAAAACGACGTAAAGATTATTACGGATCTGATGATGGGCGGCGACGGAACCAATACGGACGGAGAGCTTGGGGAGCTGCACTTAAGTGCAATCAGTGAAGCGATGAACCAGATGATGGGTTCTGCGGCTACGTCGATGTCATCCATGCTGAATAAGGTGATTGATATCAGCCCGCCGCAGGCAGATTTGATTGATTTACAGGAAACCATCGATGAGAGCGCAATCGACGAATTTCTTTCTCATGAGTTTGTAAAGATCTCTTTCCGACTTGAAATCGGGGATTTGATCGACAGTGAGATCATGCAGCTGTATCCGACTTCGTTTGCAAAGGAAATGTGTACGAGTGTTTCCAAGACGATGCAGGATGACCTGAATGCGACAACGGCGGAACCGGCTCCGGCACCTCAGCAGGCCGCGCCGCAGCCGCAGGCCGCAGACCCGGGTATGGCCGCGCCGAATATGGGAATGCCAATGATGGGAGCCCAGATGATGGGAGACCCGAATATGGGAATGCAGGGCATGGGTATGTCGAATATGGGAATGCCTCAGATGCAGATGATGCCGCAGATGATGTACGGTCAGCAGGTGAATGTACAGCCGGCGCAGTTCCAGCCGTTTACCGGGAATATTCCGGTTGGGTACGGGCCGGAGAACATTGATTTGATTATGGACGTTCCGCTTGAGGTTACGGTTGAATTGGGCAGAACTTCAAAATCAATCAAAGAAATCCTTGATTTTACCCCGGGAACTATTATAGAATTAAATCGTATTGCTGGTGAGCCAATCGATGTGTTGGTAAACGGTAAATACGTTGCCAAAGGCGAGGTCGTTATCATTGAGGAAAGCTATGGTATTCGTATTACCGAAATTATAAAATAGCAAACAACCAATAAAAACATGGATGAATAGGAGAAAATGTTATGGCAAAAATTATGATTTGCGATGATGCAGCTTTTATGAGAATGATGATTAAGGATATCCTCACGAAGAACGGATATGAGATAGCTGCAGAGGCGGAGAACGGTGCGGTTGCAGTGGAGAAATATCCGGATGCAAAGCCGGACCTTGTGCTGATGGATATCACCATGCCGGATATGGACGGAATTCAGGCGTTAAAGAAAATCAAAGAGATCGACCCGGCTGCCAATATCATTATGTGTTCCGCAATGGGACAGCAGGCGATGGTTATCGAGGCGATTCAGTCCGGAGCAAAGGACTTTATAGTAAAACCTTTCCAGGCGGAGCGTGTGCTTGAAGCAGTGAAAAAAGTAGTGGGCTAGTATGATTCTACTGAGCTCATCGCTTACCAGTTTCCTGCAGCTTTTGGGCGTACTGATTATCTTTGCATTTGTTCTGGCAGTTACATATTTTGTCACGAAGTGGATTGGCGGCTTTCAGCAGATGCAGATGTCCGGCAGGCAGTTCAGAGTGATTGACTCTGTGCGGATTGCTGGCAATAAATGTGTCCAGATTTTAAAAATAGGCGACGTGTACCTTGTGATTGCGGTCGGCAAGGATGAGGTAACCATGTTGGCCAGGCTCACGGAGGAGGAGATGGGGCTGGCGGAGGAAGAACTTGCAGGCATGATGATTTCCAATGAGAGCAAAACAGCTGCCGGAGCGCAGGAGAGTTTTCAGGAAATACTGGACAAATGGAAGGGACGTTTTTCGAAAAAGCAGGATTAGATTATGACAAAACGAAGAAAGACATATTGTACAATATCACTTCTGGCAGGGATATTGTTTTTGGCGTCGGCGCTTGTAATCGGCTTTGGTACCACGAAGACATATGCCGCTGCAGAAAATCCTGACGCGGGCGTGCAGCATATCGAGGGACTTTCCGAGCCGAATACAAGTCCGACTGTGGATGCGAGAAGTGACAGCACAAACGGGTTATCAATTATATACGGAAGTGATGATGTCACGGTCTCTACCGAGATAAAAACACTGTTGCTGCTGACGATTCTTGCGTTGGCACCGTCGCTTCTGATTATGCTGACGTCCTACACCCGTATCATCATTGTGCTTCATTTTATCCGTACGGCACTCGGTACACAGACGGCACCGCCGAATCAGGTGCTGGTAGGGCTGGCATTGTTCCTGACATTTTTTATCATGTGGCCGACGTTCACGGAGGTTAATGAGACGGCGATTCAGCCGCTGGATCAGGGCGAGATAACGATTGAGGAGGCCTTTGAGGCGGCGGAGATTCCGATTCGGAGGTTTATGAAAGGACAGGTTCAGGAATCGGATGTAAAGCTTTTTGCGGATATGGATCCCACCGGAGCCGTGTATGAAGATTATGACGATGTGCCGATGACGGTTATGATTCCGGCTTTTATTATCTCGGAGCTCCGCTATGCATTTATCATGGGCTTTGTGATTTATATTCCGTTTATCGTGATTGACATGGTTGTGGCATCGGTGCTCATGTCAATGGGTATGATGATGCTGCCGCCGACAACGATTTCCCTGCCGTTTAAGATACTTCTGTTCGTGCTGGCGGATGGATGGAGTCTGGTACTGGGAGAACTCGTAAAAACATTTTTATAAACAAAAGGATTGGTAAGATGGGAGTGGGAATCTATGACACAGGGACAGGTACTTGATATTGCGAGAGAGGCACTTTACACCATTATTATATGTTCTGCACCACTGCTTTTGATTTCTCTGGTGGTAGGTCTGATTGTCAGTATTTTTCAGACCGTCACGTCGATTCAGGAGCAGACACTTACCTTTGTTCCGAAGATTATCTGTGTGTTTTTAGGAATCATGCTGTTGGGATCCTGGATTCTGACGAATCTGACCGAGTATATAGAAAGACTCTGGTCGAATTTCAGCGTTTATCTGGGTTAAGGGCACGGCATGGTAGAATATACGTTTTCACTGATAGATTTTGAAATACTGTTGTTAATTATTGTGCGCATATCCTGCCTGGTATCGGTGGCGCCTTTTTTTAGCACAAAGGATGTTCCGGCGCGGGCGAAGATTGCATTGTCTGTCTTTGTCGCGATTTTGATTTTCGGTACGGTTGATCAATCGGCAGTCGGAGATACGGGTGTATTGGGATATGCAGTGATAGTTTTAAAGGAAGGAATTACAGGGTTGCTGATAGGACTTGCTGCAAACGTTTGTAATTCCATTATTTTGTTTGCGGGTAATATCATTGATATGGATATTGGTCTTGCGATGGCACAGCAGTTTGACCCGCAGACAAATTCGCAGGTGACAATTACCGGTAACCTGTACAATTATTTTATCTTATTATTGCTGTTGGCCACAAATATGCATCATTATATCTTGCAGGCGATCGTGGATTCCTTTCAGGTTATCCCAGTAAACGGACAGATTTTTCAGTGGGACAGTATGCTGACTACAATGATCCGTTATATGGGAGATATGTATGTGATCGCGTTCCGCATTGTCCTCCCGGTATTTGCGTGTATCATGATTCTGAACTGCATTCTGGGAATTATGGCAAAGGTTGCACCACAGATGAACATGTTTGCGGTTGGTATACAGATGAAGGTTATGGTGGGAATGCTGGTGTTGTTTGTCACGGTATCGCTGTTGCCGGGTATCGGAGATTTCATTTTTAAAGAGATGAAGAGAATGATTGTATCCATAATAGAAGGAATGTATTAGCTTGAGTATGGAAAGAGGACAGATATTGGAATATAATCTCCAGTGGTTTGCCAAGGACGGGCCGGGCGGCGAAAAGACGGAGCCGGCAACGGCCAAAAAGCTGCGGGAAGCCAGGGAGGACGGAAAGGTTGCAAAGAGCAGGGAACTGACGGCAGCATTTGATCTGATTGTGTTGTTCCTTGTGCTGAAAATCTTTATATCTCTGGTCGGTAACGGTTTTTTGGAAGTGTTCTATTCCGTGTATAATCAGATGTCGGATTTTGTGTCTATCAATGCCGTGAATCTTTCGGAACAGGCAGTCACCAGTCTGATTTTTATGGTTGTGGTACAGATGTTAAAGATTGTGACGCCGTTTTTTATCTTTGGATTTGCGATCACGCTGCTTGTCAGCATTTTGCAGGTTGGCTGGAAAGTATCATTGAAGCCAATGCAGCCGAAAGCGGATCGTTTTAATCCCATCAACGGGTTCAAAAGGCTGTTCTCGAAGGATTCGGTGTTTGAACTTTTTAAATCCATCTTAAAATTGGCAGTTATTGTTTATGTTGCATATTCTTCTATCAAAGATCATAAGAATGATATTTTTGTGCTATATGATATTCCCCTGAATCAGGCGCTTGCTCTGTGCGGGGATGTGATTATAAATGCCGGCCTGAAAATCAGTTTTGTGTATCTGATCGTCGGGTTGGCCGACTTTGTCTATCAGAAATTCCGCTTCAGCGAGGACATGAAGATGACAAAGCAGGAAGTAAAAGACGAATACAAAAATACAGAGGGAAATCCCGAGATTAAGGGACGACAGAGACAGCGGATGCGCGAGGCTTCGAGAAGGCGCATGATGCAGGATGTACCCAGGGCGGATGTGGTCATCACAAACCCGACCCATCTGGCGGTGGCGATTAAGTATGAGCCGGAGGTGAACCGGGCGCCGATCGTTCTCGCAAAGGGCGAGGATTATATGGCGCAGAAAATCCGTGAGGCCGCCGCGGAACATCATATCAGGATTGTAGAAAATAAACCGCTTGCGCGGATGCTGTATGCAAATGTAGATATCGGCGGAGAAATTCCGCCGGAATTGTATCAGGCAGTGGCAGAGATCCTTGCAATGGTATATAATACGAAACAGTAGATAACGAAGGAGGAAAAGGTATGAAAAAAGCTGACATTGGTGTCGCGCTTTATATACTGGCTGCAGTCATCTTTTTAATTGTGCCAATTTCGCCTGCCTTACTTAATGTAATGTTGGCGCTCAATATTTCGATTGCTTTGATCGTGCTGTTTAATACATTGTTCGTGAAAGAGGTTTTGGATATGTCCTTTTTCCCGACACTGCTATTATTCACAACCATATTCCGTATTTCTTTGAATGTGTCTTCGACGCGTCTGATTCTGACGACGGGAAATCCGGGAAACGTTGTGGAGACGTTCGGTAATTTCGTGGGCGGCGGCGATATGATTGTCGGGGTCGTTGTGTTTATTATCCTTATCATCATTCAGTTTGTCGTAATCAACAAAGGTTCCGAGCGTGTAGCTGAGGTGACGGCGCGCTTTACACTGGATGCTATGCCGGGTAAGCAGATGGCGATTGATGCGGACTTAAATACCGGAGCGATTTCCGAGAAGGATGCGAGAGAGCGGAGAAACAAGATTCAGGAAGAGTCGACGTTCTTTGGTTCCATGGACGGTGCGACCAAGTATGTAAAGGGAGATGCGGCGGCCGGTCTGATTATCACATTCGTCAATCTGATCGGCGGTACGGCGATGGGGGTTCTCCGCCAGGGAATGGAATTTTCCGATGCGATCCAGCGCTTTGGACTCCTGACGATGGGTGACGGCCTCTGCTCGCAGATCCCGTCGCTGCTGATTTCACTGGCGACCGGTATTCTGGTTACCAAGGCGTCGAAGGAGGCCGATTTCTCGAATATTCTGGTGAAGCAGCTCTTTGGGATTCCGAAGGTGCTTTATCTGGTTGGCGGTACACTGGCGTTTCTTGGCATTGTGACGCCGCTGGAGTGGTTTTTATTTGTGCCGCTCGGAGTGGTATTTGCCGTTGTCGGAAAGATGGTGGATCGGAATATCGGCATCGAGAGCATCGAGGAGGAGGTCAGTATGGCGGAGACCGAGGCGGAGGAGATACGCAAGCCGGAAAATGTGGTTTCGCTGCTGCAGGTTGATCCGATCGAGCTGGAGTTCGGTTACGGTATTATCCCGCTGGCGGACGTCAATCAGGGCGGGGACCTTCTCGACCGCGTGGTTATGATACGAAGGCAGATTGCGCTTGAACTTGGTACGGTGGTTCCGATTATACGACTGCGGGACAATATTCAGTTAAACCCGAACCAGTATATAATAAAAATAAAAGGAATACAGATTACAGAAGGAGAAATCCTGTTTGATCACTACATGGCGATGAATCCGGGCTATGTGGAGGAGGAGATTACGGGTATTCCGACGTTTGAGCCATCCTTCCATCTGCCGGCGATCTGGATTACGGAGAGCCAGAGAGAACGGGCGGAGAGTCTTGGCTATACGGTCGTGGATCCGCCGTCCATCATAGCGACGCATCTGACCGAGGTGATCCGCAATCATATTGCGGAGCTGCTCACGAGACAGGATGTACAGAACCTTGTCAACAACTTAAAAGAGAGCAATCCGGTGCTGGTGGAGGAACTGGTACCGAAGATGCTTGGTCTCGGCGAGATACAGAAGGTGCTGCAGAATCTTTTGGACGAGGGAATTTCTATCCGCGATCTGCTCAGTATATTTGAGACGCTTGCAGACCATGCGGCGACTACAAGGGATACGGATGTGCTGACCGAGTATGTGCGGCAGAATCTGAAGCGTGCAATATCCAGCAAGTATTTTCCTGCGAATGAGACCACCAGTGTGATCACGCTTGATCCCAGGGTGGAGCAGGAGATTATGTCCTCCGTGAAGCAGACGGAGCAGGGCGCTTATCTGACACTGGATCCGGAGAAGACGAAGGCGATTATCACCTCTGTGGAATCGGAGGTTTCCAAGCTTGAGAGTATGGGAAAAGGGGCGATTGTGATTACATCGCCGATTGTGAGGATGTACTTTAAGAAATTGACAGAGGAATATTTCAGAGATTTGATTGTTATTTCATACAATGAGGTGGAATCGAACGTGGAACTGCAATCAGTAGGGATGGTGACAGCATAAATGACCATTAATAAGTATCAGGGAAAGACAAAAGAAGAAGCGATAGAGAAGGCGAAAAAGGAGCTTGGTCCCGGAGCTGTGGTGCTCAATGTCAAAGAGATAAAACCCAAAGGCATGTTTAAGATGATGAAGAGTATCACCTATGAGGTGACGGCGGCAATGGAGGAGAAGGAAGCGTTTGCCGCTTCCCCCGCAAAGCCGAATGCGGCGGTTGCCCGGGACGGTATCAATCTGGCGGCGGATGAGGAGATTCCGTTTTCCGGACTGACGGGAGGCGGAGGACCGATGATCGCGGCGCCGCAGAGAGCAGGGAGCATGAAGACAGAGAAATCGAACGAGGGTCTTGAGAAGAGGCTGGAGAATTTATCAAATATTCTCGAGAAACAGCTGTCCGCGGACAGTGCGAAGCCGGAGAAGCCGGTGGAACCGCAGCAGCCTGCAAATTCAGAAGGGCTGCAGTTTGTAAAAATGCTTTACCGCACGCTGTTAGAGAATGAAGTCAATGAAAAATATGTGAATCAGATTATGGATGAAGCGGAGAAGATTCTCCGCAGCGGGAGCAGCGTGGATTATATTTTGTCGAATGTGTATCAGAAGATGATTCTGAAATTCGGCCAGCCGTCCGTGATCGACCTGAACGGGAAAAAACCGAAAATCGTATTTTTTATCGGTCCGACCGGTGTCGGGAAGACGACGACAATCGCGAAGATCGCATCCAGATACAAGGTCGAAAAGGAAAAGAAAGTTGCGTTTTTGACGGCGGATACCTACCGGATTGCGGCGACGGAACAGCTCCGTGTCTATGCGAATATTCTCGATGCGCCGATGAATATTATCTATTCGGCGGAGGAATTGAATGCAGCGGTGGAGCGTGCGGCGGATTGTGATCTGATATTTGTGGACACCGCGGGCTTTTCGCACCGGAGCAGCAGCCAGTGTGACGACATGAAAAAGCTGATTCAGGGATTAGACGAGGGCTATGAAAAGGAAGTGTATCTCGTGGTCAGCGCGACGACAAAATACCGTGATTTGCTGGAGATAGCGGATATCTATAAGGAGATAGCGGACTATAAGCTGATTTTTACAAAGCTTGATGAGACGACGACTTACGGAAACATTTTGAATCTGAGGCTGTATTCGGGAGCAAAGCTTGCATATATGACAACAGGGCAGAATGTTCCCGATGACCTTGAGGAGTTTGATACACAGAAGATTGTGAAGCAGCTGCTGGGCGGCAGGGCAAATTAGTTCCTGGGTGCAGAGGTTTCTGCATACGGACTGATTTGTCTGCTTCTGCAAAATACGGAGAAAATGGCATGGATCAGGCAGAAAAGCTTAGAAATGTGGTTAGATTAAAAAAACAGGAAAATAAGCCGAATGCCCGAGTGATTACTATAACCAGTGGAAAAGGCGGTGTGGGGAAGTCAAACGTCGCCGTAAACCTTGCAATCCAGATACAGAAGCTGGGAAGGAGGGTACTGATTTTTGATGCGGATTTTGGATTGGCAAATGTGGAGGTCATGTTTGGCGCAATTCCACAGTACAATCTTGGAGATCTTATCTATCACGGAAGAAATATTCGTGAGATTATCACGGAAGGGCCGAACGGAATCGGATTTATTTCAGGGGGAACAGGAATTGAGGGATTAAATAACCTGGCGAGGGAACAGGTGCTTTATCTGGTGCACGCGCTGCGTGAACTCGATCAGATGGCGGATGTGATCATTGTTGACACCGGGGCGGGAATTTCGAGTCATGTGCTGGAGTTTGTGCTGGCGAGTCCCGAGGTAATTTTGGTGACGACGCCTGACCCGAGTTCTCTTACGGATTCCTATTCGCTGATGAAAGTTTTGTACAAAAACCCGGGATTTGATCCCGCTACGACCAGAATTTATGTTTTGTCCAACAAGGTAATTTCCCAGGCGGAAGGAACCGGTGTCTATGAAAAACTGAATTCGGTCGTTGAGCAGTTTCTTGGGGGAGAAGTTTCCTATATCGGCATGATCCCGCAGGACGGCGCTCTGGAACATTCTGTCAGACAGCAGCGGCCGGTGTCGCTTATGACGCCGCAGGCGAAGTCGGCAAAGGCATTTGAACTGATAGCAACCAGGCTGATAACGCCGGAAAAGAAAACAGATACCGTTGAGAAGGGAATCTCACATTTCTTCTTACATTTTTTGAAACAAAATTTATAAGGAGTGGATACTATGACAGTTGCGGAAGTGATACATCCGGGAGACAAAATCGAGATTAATGAGATAAAACGGGGAAGACAGCAGGACGAAATGCCCCGCCTTTACAGGAGCAAGGTTTTAGATGTCATGGAGAACGGCAATATTGAGATTTCCATGCCGACGGAAAAGGGGAAACTGGTGCTGCTGACACTCGGTGTGCGGTTTGAATTTGTGTTTTTCTGCCGCAGCGGACTTTACCGGACGGTGGCACAGGTGAAGGAACGCTACAAAAAGGATAACATCTATATGCTGGAAATCGAATTAAAGTCACAGCTTGAGAAGTTCCAGCGGAGAGAATTTTATCGGTATCCCTGTATTATGAAGTTTGATTATTATACGCTTACCGCGGAGGAGGCGGAATACGGTACCGGGGAGGCGATCTACATCCAGATCCGCAACGGTGCGTTTAAGGATAAGACTGAGCAGAACGGCCAGATTATCGACTTAAGCGGCGGAGGTATCAAATTTATCACGGAAGAGGAAATCGAGGAGGGTCAGTATATTCTATTGCTGCTGCATCTGCGGAATGAGGAATTAAACAGACAGTATTATATTATCGGAAATATTATTGCCTGCCAGGCGTCGAAACGCTCCGGCAGGAACTACTACGAGGCCCGGGTCAAGTTCCTGATTCAGGATAACAATGTCCGGGAAGATATTATCAGGTATATTTTTGAGGAAGAGCGCAAAACACGTCAAAGGAGTAAGAGATAAAATGAAAAAAAACATTCTTGTGGTTGATGACTCTGCACTCATGAGAAGGGTTATCTGTGATATAATCAATTCAGATGAAACATTTCAGGCAGTGGATGTGTGCCGCGATGGTTTGGAAGCATACGAGAAGCTAAAGAAAACGAAGTACGACGGCGTTGTTCTGGATGTGAATATGCCGCGTATGGACGGCTTGGAACTGCTCGAGAAACTGCAGAGGGACAAAATCAAAGCTACGGTTATCATGGTGAGCACCACGACGACAAAGGATGCAGAGGTTACGATTCTTGCGATGGAGCGTGGGGCTGTCGATTTTGTGACAAAGCCGACGAACGTGATCGAAGCGAAGGGTGAGGATTTTAAGAAAGAACTGCTGGAGGTACTGTCGGCGGTCCTTAAAACCGAGAGATTCCGAAGAGAAAACCGTACAGTGGGAGCGGCGTCAAGGCCGGGGATTACACTGCGCAAGGATTCGGGAGTCATGAAGTCGGGAAACAAGATTGTGGCGCTCGCGTGTTCGACGGGCGGACCGAAGGCGCTGCAGAGCGTGATACCGTATCTTCCCGCGAATCTGAACGCACCGATGGTACTGGTACAGCATATGCCGGTCGGATTTACAAAATCCATGGCAGACCGTCTTGACGAAATCAGCCCGATTCATGTGAAGGAGGCCGCAGACGGTGATGTGCTGCAGAAGGGCTGGGTTTATGTCGCACCCGGCGGCCGTCATATGGAAGTAAAAAAGACGGCGGCCGGCCATGTCATCAAACTCAACGATATGCCGGCGATCGGCGGACTCAGACCGTGTGCGAACATTACATATGATTCCCTGCAGAGCAGCGGATTTGACCAGGTGGTCTGTGTGGTACTGACGGGTATGGGAGCGGACGGCACCAACGGCATCAAATCTCTGTCTAAGAGCAAATCCATTTATGTGATCGCCCAGGACGCAGAAACCAGTGTAGTCTACGGAATGCCCAAGGCGATTGCCGAAACAGGCTTGGTAAATGAAGTGGTTCCTCTAAAAGAAGTTGCACAATCGATTATTAAGAATGTGGGGGTAAAATGATATGGATGTAAGCCAATACCTTGAGATTTTTATTGATGAGACAGACGAGCATCTGCAGACACTGAGCGATTGTATTATGGAGTTGGAAAAAGACCCGGAAAATATGGACGTGATTAACGAGATTTTCCGTGCGGCGCACTCCTTAAAGGGTATGGCGGGAACCATGGGATTTAAGAGGATGCAGCACCTTACCCATGATATGGAGAATGTATTTCAGGAGGTTCGCAGCGACAAGATTAAAGTAAACAGTTCGATGATCGATCTCCTTTTCAAGTGTCTCGACGCAATCGAGGGGTATCTGAACAGTGTCAAGGAGAGTTCAAGTGAGGGCACTGAAGACAATGAACTCATCATAAAAGAACTGAATGATTTTATCGCTGCGGCGAACGGGAAGACACCGGAGGCTGCGGCACCCGCGAAGGATACGGCAGCTCCTGCAGCATCGTCGGATGCCGGATTTACGAAAAAGTATTTTGATTTTGAAGTGCCCGATGCCGAGAAGGCCAAATTAAAAGAGGCGGAGGAAGCCGGGCAGCACATCTACGGAATGACGGTATACATTCAAAAAGAGTGTCTGTTAAAGGCTGCGAGAGCATTTCTCGTGTTTAAGGCTGTGGAGGAGTTCGGACAGATTCTTGTCTACAATCCGAGCTCACAGGATATCGAGGATGAGAGTTTTGACTGCGATTTCAGTTTCCTCTTTGTGTCGGAGGAGGGCTATGACAAGATATATGAAGCTGCGAAAGCCGTTTCCGAGATCGAGGAGGTTGTCGGAGAAGAAATAAAATTCGAGACGCTGGCTGCAAAGCAGGCGAAAGCGGAGGAGGCAGCGGCGGCTGCACCTGTTCCCGCAGCGGCACCTGCGGCGCCTGCGGCAAAGGAAACCGCACCTGCGGAGGTTCCCGCGGCGCCTGCGGCGAAAGCGCCTGCGAAGGACAATAAAAAGCAGGCGGTTGCAAAACCGGTCACGAACCGTACCGTCCGCGTGGATATTGAGAAGCTGGACGCATTGATGAATCAGGTATCCGAGCTTATTATCGCAAAGAACAGCCTGGTTGCCATGGGCTCTGCGGAAAGCGGTGACTTCCAGAATCAGACGTTCCATGAACAGATTGAATATCTTGAGCGGATTACCACAAATCTTCATGAGTCCGTCATGAAAGTGCGCATGGTGCCGATTGAGAGCGTTGTAAACAAGTTCCCGCGTATGATTCGTGATCTCTCCAGGAAACTGGACAAGAAGATGGAATTGTACATGACCGGTGAGGAGACGGAGTTAGACCGCACGGTGGTGGATCAGATCGGAGACCCGCTGCAGCATCTGCTCCGCAATTCCGCAGACCATGGTCTTGAGGACAATGCGACGCGTATCGAACGGGGAAAGCCGGAAGTCGGTACGATTTTCCTGAATGCGTTTCAGGAGGGGAACAACGTCATTATCGAGGTCGGAGATGACGGTAATGGAATCGATGTCGAAGCGGTGCGCAGCAAGGCGATTGAGCGCGGCGTGATTACCGAGGAGCAGGCGGAGTCCATGAGCCAGAAGGAGATTGTAAATCTGCTGTTCATGCCGAGTTTCTCGATGGCAAAGAAGATCACCGATATTTCCGGGCGCGGCGTCGGACTCGATGTCGTAAAATCTAACATCGAACAGCTTGGCGGTGACGTTGAGGTTAAGACAAAGCTGGGTGAAGGGACGACGTTCACGGTACGTCTTCCGCTTACACTTGCAATTATTCAGGCGTTGATGGTTGAGATCCGGGACGAGAAATATGCGATCGCTCTGGGGTCGATCTCGAACATAGAGGACATTCCGGCAAAGGATATCAAGTATGTGGAGGCAAAAGAAGTCATTCATCTGCGCAGCAAGGTAATTCCGTTAATCCGTCTTGACAAAGTACTTGATATTGAGCCGAAGGAGGAAGAACCGGAGAGTTATACCGTGGTTATCGTCAACAAGGGGGACAGCCTTGCGGGTCTTGTGGTGGACAATCTTATGGGACAGCAGGAAATCGTTATCAAGTCTCTCGGTAACTACATTAATAACAGCAGTAAGATTATCAGTGGTGCTACCATCCTCGGAGATGGCGAGCTTGCCTTAATCTTGGATGTAAATACATTAATGTAAGGGGGTAGCAGACATGGAAAACAACAGTTTGGATGTAATCGAGAAGGTATACAAACAATATATCGTGGTTATGGTCGGAAGCGAGCAGTACGGGATCGATATCAATTATATTGATAATATTGTGCGTATGGCCAAGATTACAAGAGTTCCGAAATCGCAGCCGTACTTCGCGGGTATTATCAATCTCCGCGGCGAGATTGTCCCCGTCATGAGCGTGCGCAAAAAGATGGGACTCGAAGAGGATAATTTTACGAATGCGAGCAGGATTATCATCCTGAAAATCGAAGAAAAGGGTCTGCTTGGGATTATTGTGGATCAGGTGAAGGAGGTTGTCAATCTGAGTGAAGATGAGGTTGATAAGACCTCGAATAAGGGTAAATTCATCAATGGTGTCGGGAAACATGGGGATGAGCTGATTTCTCTGTTGGAACTCAATGCGATTATTGATGATACGATTTAGTATCCGATAAAAGGTTAGTGGGATCTTCGAGGGTCTCACTAACTTTTGTGTCAGTTTGTACAGATGCCGTCTGGCGTCGGATGACAGATGCACGGACTGTTCAGATTATGAGAAAGAGAAGGTAGAATGCCATGGGTAAGATGACATTGGAAGACGTAAACAGTATGTACTTTGATGTCTTAAAAGAATTGGGAAACATCGGAGCCGGTAACGCGGTCTCGGCGATTGCCAATATGCTTGGAATGATGATTGATATGAATGTTCCGAGCATCCGTATGATGGAAGCCTCGAAGCTCGGTACGGCTGTGGGAGCGGAGGATGAGACGATTGTCGGGATTTTTCTTGAGGTTTGCGACGATATTGAGGGCAGCATGATGTTTTTGTTAGACATTCCCTCTGCGCGCTACCTTGTAAACAAGCTGATGATGAGTGATGCCACGGCAGATAAGCCCTTTGACGAGATGGAGCTGTCGGCGTTGAAGGAAATCGGAAATATTATTGCAGGCTCTTATCTCTCGGCGTTGTCGTCTCTGACAAATCTAGTGATTGCACCGTCGGTTCCGTATATTGCGGTGGATATGGCGGCATCCATTTTAAGTGTTCCGGCGATTCAGTTCGGGCAGTTTGGGGATAACGCACTGTTGATTCAGACCGAGATCTGTGCGGAGGTTGCGATTAACGGTTATTTCATTTTGATGCCTGAGCAGGATTCTTACGAAAAGATTTTAACGTCCCTGGGTATTTCGTTATAAGGAGATGGAGATATGAGTCAAGTTATTAAGGTGGGCATGGCAGATCTGAATATCTGTAAGGCACCTGATGTAATTACGACTTTAGGGCTGGGGTCCTGCATAGGACTTGTTTTATACGACCCGGTAACAAAAGTTGGCGGTATGGTGCACTATATGCTTCCTGACAGTAAACAGGTGCGCAATAACAGCAATATCGCGAAGTTTGGAGATACAGGAATCCGGGAATTACTAAAGCGCGTGATTGCAGCCGGTGGGAACAGAAATCGTTTGATTGCCAAGATTGCCGGCGGAGCAAGAATGTTTGAGGTGAGCGGGTTGTCCGATGTCGGGAATATCGGAGCCAGAAACGCGGCGATGGCAAAAGCAGTGTTAAAAGAACTTGGAATCCGTCTGGTGGCGGAGGATACGGGGCTGAACTACGGTAGAACGGTTGAGCTGCATTGTGATACGGGAGAATTTTACATTAAATCTGTTGGAAAGCCGGTTAAGATCATATAAGGCAGTGTAACTTTGACAAATCAGAAAGGCTTGGTTGTTTTATGAAGACAAAATCAATACCTGCATTTATTATGCTGTTGGCCGGGGCGATTGCATGTATCGCCGGCATTGTATCCCGTCTGGATGTGGCAGGGTTTGTGAGGATGCTCCTGATTGTTCTGATTGTGTTTTATTTTTTGGGATGCATTGTAAAGATAATTTTGGACAGTAATTTTAAGGAAGAGGTTAAGGAAACCACGGATGGTGAGAACGCATCTACAGAGGAAGAGGCAGGCGAGGACGCGGCTGCAGAAAATATTGATGCGGAAGGAGCAAACGCTCAGAAGGACGAATAAATAATAGAAAACTAGAACGTGGGGGCTTCCTATGAAAGCGGTTGATAGAGAAAAACTTTGGGAAGAATATTCCAAGAATCCCACACAGGAACTGCGGGAAAAGCTGATTGTCGAGTATGCACCGCTGGTTCGCGTTGTGGCGGGGCGTCTGAGCATGTATCTGGGATACAATGTGGAATATGACGACCTGGTCAGTTACGGAATATTCGGATTAATTGATGCAATCGATAAATTTGATCTGGGGAAGGATGTAAAATTTGAAACCTACGCGAGTCTGCGTATCCGGGGTGCCATTTTAGATCAGATACGCAAGATGGACTGGATTCCGCGGACGGTCCGGCAGAAGCAGAAGAAAATCGAAGAAGCCATAAAGACTGTCGAAACGCGGACCGGGAAAAATGCTTCCGACGAGGAGATCGCGAGGGAGCTTGGAATTGCCGGAGACGAATTGAATGAGTGGCAGTCGCAGCTGAAAGTTACAAACGTAGTTTCGCTGAACGAGTTTGTGGAGCAGGGCGGAGAACCGGTGATGGATGCACAGAATAATTCGCATTTTGTGCAGCCGGAAGAGGCGGTTGCGGAGGAAGAACTAAAAAAAGTTCTTGAGGAAACGATGGAACTTTTGACGGAAAAAGAACAAAAAGTGATATTGCTGTATTATTATGAGGAGCTGACGCTGAAAGAGATCAGCAATATTTTGGAAGTGTCTGAGTCGCGCGTTTCACAGCTGCACACGAAGGCACTTTTGAAAATGCGCAGGAAAATGGGAAATTATATGGGCATTTTAACGGATTGAGGTTCCGGGGAAGAGGTGCAATATGTCGATAAGACCGGTGGATGTGAACGGAATGATTCAACGAACACAGGATATTGGACAGCTGAAGCAGCATGAGGACAACAAGCCGGTAATTCAGCAGCACAGTATCGAGATTCAGCAGGAGCGAAAGGAAGAGCAGCTGACGAAGCGGGTAAATGATCCGGAACAAAAGGAAAATGAGGGTTACCGCTACGATGCCAAGGAAAAAGGGAATAACAGTTACGAGAGAAATCCGAAGAAAAAGAATTCGAAGAAAGATTCTGCGGACGAAACAAATGAGGATGGAAAAGTTATATTAAAAGGTCAGGGCGCAAGCTTTGACATGAAGATATGAGAGGAAACTATGGCCGGAGTAGAACTGATACTGCTTCTTGCGGGATGCATATTTATGGTGGGAAGCTTTTTTATCACGGAAAAATTGTCACCGTCGGAATTGAACAAATTAGCAGAGATAAGCGAGGACGAGTTAAAAAATATTGTCAATCGCCAGGTTGAGAATGCAGGTGTAAAGATTGAAAATGCCATTGATGAGCGGCTGGATGCTTCTATGGACCGGGTTGACCGGGCGCTTGAGAAAGAGACAAACGGGAAGATTATGGCGATCAATGAATTCTCGGATACGATTGTGGAGAATATGAATAAGACGCACAGCGAGATTATGTTTCTTTACAGTATGCTCAATGATAAACACACGGAACTGACCGGAATGGTTTCGGACTTGCAGCGCCTTGCGGCTGACGTGCGCAATCTGCAGGAAACGATGCCTGCGGTGAGTGCGGGGCAGCCTGTTCGGACGGCTCCGGTGCAGCCGGGCGTGCGGACGGATGCTGTGGGCGTGCGGACGAATACCGACGCGGTACCGACGGTGCAGACGGTGACGGCAGCGCCGCCGCAGCAAAAGACTTCGAATGCGAAGACGCCGAAAAAAAAGGAGCAGCCTGCGGCAGCGGAGGCTGTTTCGGAAAGTGCCGTATCGGAGCGGGAGGAGACAGAGGAAGAGAATCATAACAGAAAGATTCTTGCACTGCACAAAGAGGGATATAACGTTGTTGATATTGCAAAGAAGCTCGGCCTCGGTATCGGGGAGGTCAGACTGGTAATCGGACTTTATAAAGGGGAATCGGATTCGTGAAACTGAAATATTATTTGCGTGGGTTGGGAATCGGCATAATTGTCACCACAATTGTGCTGATGATTAGTTTTTCCCGAAATGAAAAAACGATGTCGGATGATGAAGTCATTGAACGGGCGACGCAGCTCGGAATGGTCATGCCGGAGAACAGTGCCGTGGATACGGAAGTGATGGATGCGGAGGGGCTTTTGGCGTCTGTGAATTCGGAGCGGGAGCAGGAAAACGCGGATTCTGCCAAAGACAGTCAGGCGGCGGACGATGGAGGGGCACAGGATGAACGGACTCCCGCGGGCGGCACCGAAATGCAGGACGGGCAGACGCCGGAAGAAGGTGAAAACCCGGCGAATGATCAGACACCGGGAGAGAGTGAAAACCCGGCGGACGGCGGCGGGAATCCGGAGGATAGTCAGACGCCGGAAGACGGGCAGACCCCGGAGGGTGCGTCAGATGCAGGCGGAGCGGACGCGGGAACGCAGACCGGAAGCTATCATCTGGTAATTCAAAGAGGGGATGTCTGCCGGACCGTATGTGAGACGCTTGCGGCAAACGGAGTGACTTCGGATGCCGAAGCGCTGCGGAGATATCTGTTTGAAATCGGATATGCGTCGAGTATCAGCACAGGGGAATACGATATACCGTACGGGAGTTCCATGGAAGAGATTGCGGCGGTGCTGCAGGCGGGACCGATAGAACAGTAAAAAAAGCTTGCCTGAGGCAGGCTTTTGTGTTATAATCTCTGCGGTTGGATTTTAAAACCGGACGAAACTTAGTAATCACATATGCTGACCGATGGGTTTGGTGCCGAAGGGTCGCCCGAGGAATGAAGCGTATGGAAGGAAAACCAGGAGGTAGGAAAATGAGTGTTATTTCAATGAAACAGTTACTGGAAGCAGGTGTTCATTTTGGACATCAGACAAGAAGATGGAACCCGAAAATGGCTCCGTATATTTATACGGAGAGAAACGGCATTTATATCATCGATCTGCAGAAATCCGTCGGAAAAGTAGACGAGGCATATAAGGCGGTTGCCGATATCGCGGCAGAGGGCGGCACGATTCTTTTTGTAGGTACAAAGAAGCAGGCGCAGGATGCAATTAAGGCCGAGGCAGAGCGCTGTGGAATGTTCTATGTAAATGAGAGATGGTTAGGCGGTATGCTCACGAACTTTAAGACGATTCAGAGCCGTATCGCAAGACTGAAAGAGATCGAGACAATGGCGACAGACGGAACATTTGAGGTGTTGCCGAAGAAAGAGGTTATCGCGCTCAAGAAGGAGTGGGAGAAGTTAGAGAAGAATCTGGGCGGTATCAAGGAGATGAAGAGAATCCCGGATGCAATCTTTGTGGTAGATCCGAAGAAAGAGAGAATCTGCATTCAGGAAGCACATACACTTGGTATCACATTAATCGGTATCGCAGATACAAACTGTGATCCGGAGGAGCTCGATTATGTGATCCCGGGCAACGATGACGCGATCAGAGCCGTAAAATTAATCGTTTCAAAGATGGCAGATGCTGTGATCGAGGCAAATCAGGGTGCAGAGATGACCGCTGAGGAGGCGGAATCCGCCGAGGCAGACGTGCAGGAAGCGGCAGAGGCATAAAGAAATGCGATAAGGGGCGCGGAAACGTCCCTTTCTATTATAAATAATATTTGGAGGATGGGAAAATGGCTATTACAGCAGCTATGGTAAAAGAACTGCGCGAGATGACCGGTGCAGGTATGATGGATTGCAAAAAGGCGTTAAATGAGACAAACGGAAATATGGAAGAGGCGGTTGAGTTCTTAAGAAAGAACGGACAGGCAAAGGCGGAGAAGAAAGCGAGCAGAATCGCTGCAGAGGGGCTGTGTGCCGTTGTGACGAAGGACGAAAAGACCGCGGCTGTTGTCGAGGTAAATTCCGAGACGGACTTTGTCGCAAAGAACGAGACATTCCAGGAGTTCGTAAAGGCGGTGGCAAATCAGGCAGTAAATTCCTCCTCGGCAGATATGGATGCGTTTATGGCGGAGGCATGGAGCGAGGATTCCTCCAAGACCGTGAATGACGCGCTGGTAGAGAAGGTTGCAGTTATCGGAGAGAACCTGAAAATCCGCAGATTTGAGAAGGTTGTCGCAGAGCACGGCTGTGTGGCTACTTATGTGCACGGCGGCGGAAGAATCGGCGTTATCGTTGATGCCGACACCGATGTCGTAAACGACGCAGTGAAAGAGGCTATGGTAAATATTGCAATGCAGATTGCGGCTTTGAATCCGAAATATGTATCCAGAGCAGAGGTGAGCGCCGACTATATCGCGCACGAGAAAGAGATTCTTCTGGCGCAGATTATGAATGACCCGAAGGAGTCCCAGAAACCGGAGAAGGTCATCAACGGAATGATTGAAGGACGTGTCAGCAAAGAATTGAAAGAGATTTGTCTGGTAGATCAGGTTTATGTGAAGGCTGAGGACGGAAAGCAGACCGTAGGAAAGTACCTTGAGGAGGTTTCCAAAGCTGTCGGTTGCACCGTATCGGTTAAGAGATTTGTCCGCTTCGAGACCGGCGAAGGAATCGAGAAGAAGCAGGAGGATTTTGCGGCAGAGGTTGCGGCGCAGATGAATCAGTAAACTTCTGAATGAAATTGATTCACGAACCCCTGAAAATCCCATAGAATGGGCATTTTCAGGGGTTTTTTGTGTTCTAAGGAGAGGTTCATAATTTATCGTAAATTACCGTATTTTGAGTGCTGATTTGGGGGATTTTTTTGGGGGGGGGGGAAGAGTTGGGGGAAGGGGTATCCCCCAAATGGTGTGTGAAAGTTTGCCTCATTCTTTTGGGAAAAGGGGAGAAGTTTGCTTGCCGTTTCTTTTTGAAGAATAACACTATCCTTCAAATTTGAACATAAGAGGGTGTATCTTCCACCAAATTATTATAAGCTATCGTATGGAAAGTATGAATTGATGAAATATGTGAAATAGTTTATAATGAATATGTGAAATAAGCGGATAAAATAACACTTGGTGGATGGGTGGAGTTTGTGACCTAGACTCGTGTAACGGAAGAAGTAATATTAGGTTGATGGAGCTAATGAATTTATGAGTTTAAAAGAAAAATTTGAAGATATGGAGAATAAGTGCGATGGAATATCGAGGACAAATTGAAATAGAGGGAGCAACATTTCAATTCATGCTTAAAGAGTATGTTTTATGTATTTTAAATGACCAGAAGATTTTTTTAGTAATAGAATGGTGAATAGCCTTATAGATGGTGACAACTGTATTTCACTGAAAGATAATAACGGGAATCTTTTATTGACTAAAATAGCAGAATGTCATTCTAAAACTAGATATGAGTGGGCGTTTGATGTAAAAGCTTATATTATCAAATATAACAGATGTGATGAAATACAAAATCAGGCAATTGCTTGCAAAGGGTTGTTATTGAAATCTGACGTGTTAGATTATTTTTTTAGAGAAAATAATTCATATACGAAAGAGGCATTATATTTACTTAATGAATGGATGGGAGTGGAACAACAAGTCGAAAAACCCCCGCATAGAAAAGCATTTAATATAGATATAGATGGAAAAAGATATGATGTTCAATTTAAAACGATAATTCAAGGGAATGATAATCCGTTTCCATTTGATATAAGAAATTGTATGATTGTATCTGGTTTAGGATTATCCGAAACGATTGTGTCAAGATTTTTTCGCAAATTTAATTTCTGCCGCTTGGTATCCGGTAGTCAGCCGGCTATGTTATCATTTTCTGTATCTGACTTCATGTGATAGAGATGATCCATGTTCATGTAACGTTTTGTCCCCCATTGTGTGCCTGCTACATGCCGCAGCCTGGCACATACCAGCATCAGGGCGCTCTGTCCGTCCGGAAAAGCACCAATCGCCTTTGTACGGCGTTTGATCTCCCGGTTGAGCC
>JAETRD010000023.1 GCA_021770345.1 Lachnospiraceae bacterium
TAGGAGGATTCGGCCAGACCTATTGCCTCACTCATTCTAACAGCTTAAGCAACAAGATGGATAATTCCTTACTGGCTGTAAGGGGTATTAACCATAAATACATTGTAGTAGGAGGAAGCCGATAATGACTGAAACACAAAGAAATCCGTTGGCAAAAAATTTTAGCACGGTATCCCTTATCAAGTTTGCATTTCCAAGTATGGTTATGATGCTTTTTATGGGATTATATACCATAGTAGATACTGTTTTTATAGCTCGATTTGTAAACACAAACGCCCTGTCGTCTATCAATATCGTATGTCCTGTTATAAACCTTATTGTTGGATTGGGGACAATGC
This sequence comes from Lachnospiraceae bacterium, assembly GCA_021770345.1. Classification (GTDB taxonomy): domain Bacteria; phylum Bacillota; class Clostridia; order Lachnospirales; family Lachnospiraceae; genus Roseburia. The sequence continues at coordinate 339 of JAETRD010000023.1, forward strand.
TTGCAACAGGCGGAAGTGCTATTGTTGCGAAAAAAATGGGAAGCGGTAAATCCAAAGAAGCCCGAAGCAACTTTACACTCATTATTATTACAGGTGTTATTATCGGCCTGGTTATTACTGCTATGGGGCTTTTGTTCATTGATAAAATTATCTGGGAATTGGGTGCAAGTGAAGTCTTGTTTCCCTATTGCAAAGATTATCTGATGATACAGCTCCTTTTTGTTGTAGGAAATATCATGCAGGTTTTATATCAAAATCTTTTTGTTACAGCAGGAAAACCGACTTTAGGACTTGTGCTTTCCATTTCAGCGGGCATTGCTAACATTGTTTTTGATTACATATTTATTGTTTTGATGCAGATGGGAATAAAAGGAGCTGCACTTGGAACAGGCATCGGATATATGATACCAACGATTGTTGGAACGGTATTTTTTCTGACCCGAAAAAGTGAACTGCATTTTTGTAAGCCCAAAATGGATATTTTAGTTTTGTTGAAAAGCTGTTCCAATGGTGCTTCTGAAATGGTAAGTCAGTTGGCAACTGCGGTAACTACATTTTTATTCAATGCTACAATGATGAAACTGCTTGGCGAGGACGGCGTGGCAGCAATTACAGTTATCATATACTCGGGGTTCTTGCTGACAACACTTTACATAGGCTTTTCAATGGGCGTAGCTCCCGTAATAAGTTATAACTATGGAAGCGAAAATGTAAAGCAGTTAAAGAAAGTTGTTCGTATTTGTCTTGCTTTTGTAGCAGCTATTTCGATTATGGTATTTTTGTTTTCATTTTTTGCAGGCGAAAATATTGCCAAGATATTTGCGGGAAATAATGAAAATGTTTTTGAAATTACAAAAATGGGATTTGCTATTTTTTCCTTTGGTTTTCTGTTCTCTGGCTGTAATATTTTTTCCTCTGCTTTGTTTACAGCATTGTCAAACGGAAAAGTATCTGCAATTATCTCCTTTTTGCGGACATTCGGATTTATTACAGCTTTCCTTTTAATACTGCCAAGATTTTTGGATGTTACGGGCGTATGGTTAGCAATTCCCATCGCAGAACTTCTTACACTTATACTGACGATAAGTTTGATAACCAAATACCGTAAACATTACAACTATTTATGAAAGGCAGGTAGTAAATTGGAACAAATAAAATGGCTATTATGTCCTCTCTGCGGAAATAAAACACGCAATAAAATCAGAGAAGATACTATATTGAAAAACTATCCTCTTTATTGTCCGAAGTGCAAGCAGGAAGTTTTGATATGCTATAATACCCGTGAAAAAGCCGCACAGGTAGCGGAAAGACTCAAAGAGATGAAACTTAGCGCAGCAGCAAAAAAGGTGCAGGATGGCATAGAGGAGACACTCACCTATATGGACTTTCCCACACAGCATTGGACACGGATCCGGACCAACAATACCATCGAGCGGCTCAACCGGGAGATCAAACGCCGTACAAAGGCGATTGGTGCTTTTCCGGACGGACAGAGCGCCCTTTCTGTTTATCAGTGTGCTAAGGAAAGCCATATACCATATACTACATTGTCAGATATTGTGAAAGGAAAAAACAGGATTGAAAAATGTACGGCAGAAACAATATACAAATTAGCGAGGACGCTTCATGTGACAATGGAAGAACTTTTGACAGTATCGGGAAAGCTTTTATCTTCTGGCTATGGTAGATTACTTAAGCAGGGAAAATGAACTTCCATTGTGTAATGATTATGAAGATATAAGGAACTGTAAGCTGTCGGAGACAGTATATCCAAGGGATGTCGTTCTTGCTGCAAAACGGGATCATTCCCTTGATAAGAAAGAACAATGTCCGAAAGAAGCGATTCCTGAATTTTTGAGGTTTAATATTATAGAAAGTGAGATAAGGAATGTCTGTTAAGAAAGATGGAAGCATGAAGAGAACGATATCTTTGCTGTCAGCCGGTATCGGAATCATTGCCGTGGGCGCTGCACTGGGAATTCATATGAGAATAAGGAGAAACCGGCAGGCGACATTTACGATTATCGGAAATGCCGACGGACCGACCAGCGTATTTCTTGCCGGGAAATTTCGATGAAGTAAAAAAGATGCCTTTTCCATATACTAAATATGTAGTATAATGATCAATATGCAGGAAAACGGATCATCCTGCATGTATAGGTCTGCGGTATGGGCAGTTTTAGTTACTCACACCGTAAAGTTACGAAAGGCATGGGATTCATATGCAGAATAAATATGCGGATAAGAAAAGCAGCGCCGAGAGGGAGCGGCAGAGGGAAGAACTGAGAACAAGCTACAGGGAAGATTTTCGGCAGTGTAAACAGGTGTTCCCGCCTATAAATGCGATAGAGGAGTATCTGGGGGAACTGGATGCAGATATAGAGTGGGGAAATGACAAGGACGGTGCGATCAAACGCTTTCTGGATACGGAAGCGTATCAGAAATTTTCTTCAGACAAGTATATTGTATTGATCGGGCGGACGGGAACCGGAAAAAGCTCTATATTAAACAGGTTCAGCTATGCGGTAAAAAGCGGAGAAATCAAAAAATATCAAACGGTGATTAATATTCGGTTTGAACAGCTTTTTGCGACGCTTACGATGTTTCATGTAGAGCATGAAACAGCAATTCATTATCTGCTGAGGGATTTTATTGACATCATAGTGAAGCTTTTTATTGTACAGGAATTGGTGAGAGGAGCCGACGGGACACAGGAATCCGGAGAATTATCGAATTTTCTGGAAGATCGGGCAATCACGGACGGGACGGATATCATTGGCAGAATGTGTGGGGAACTGCATAATATTCATCGGACAAACAGTCAGATGGACGCTGCGATTATGGAAGTGAAGAACATGTATTCCTTTAAGGAGATTGCGCCGGTACAGAAAGAATTCCTTTCCGCGTTAAAGGATAAAAATATTGTGGTTCTGGCAGACAGCATGGACTATTATGATGTCGGCAGGAAAAAAGAGATTATGATTGTAAAGGCGCTGGTGGAAAAAGCCTTTGATTATTGCAACAGCTTCAGCGAGAACCATATATTAATGAAGATTGCGATCCCGTCCGAGATTTATACACATGTGATTGTGGGAGTTGCAGACAAAAAGCAGAATAAGGTTATCGCGATTGAGTGGAGATATAAGGATATCATCCGAATGCTTGCAATTAAAATTTTTTACTTTTTCCGTCACAGCGATTACGAATTTGCATATGAATTTCTGGAGAAATACAAACTGACGGATTTTTATGACTACAACAAGGCATTGGACTTTTTGCATCTGATGCTCCCGCAGAATTGTTGCGCGAGCATACCGTTATGTTTTGAGACGCTTCCTTATTGCATTCGCCATACGCAGAAAAAACCGCGTCAGATTATTAAAATATTCAATTCTTTTATTGATAAAATCTGCAGTGAAAAGGATTTTCGTTTTTTTCACCGCAACAGTGATACGATTTGTGATTTTATACATAAGACGCAGGGCGATATCATAAAGGATGCGCTAAATATGTACAACAATTCCGCGGGAGGAAAGATTCTGCCGATTGTGACAAGTGTTTTAAAAAACAAGCGGAATTTTATGACGGAGAGAGAATTTAAAAATGCGCTCAAGGATGGGGCGAGTGTTTTCGGGCCGGAACAGATGAATGAAAGTGATGTGGAACAGATTCTGATTGAAAGCGGGATGGTAGGACAGGTTTATCAGGAAGGATATGTGGAGAGGGGAAACGACTTGTTTCAGAATAATCATGTCCTTAAGGTATGTATCGCCGCGTTTGAGTATCAGATCAAAGATACGTTAAGCTTTGGGAGAAATGACATCTATGTGCTGCATCCTATGTGTTATGAGTATTTTGCAAATATAATCGACTATAATGCACTGGTCTATCCGACGCCTGCTGACGATGCCGACGACAATGTGATCGAAAAGATTAATTCTGCAAATTCTATTTTTTGACGGGAAGAGAATGAGGCATGAAGAATTGGATAAAACAATATAAAGCAGCGTTGATGGCGGCAATCTTTGTTGTTTTTGCCGGGGTTCCGTTTCTGATTCACTGTCTGTTTAAACTGGATTCGCGGTATGATTTCTTTGTTGCAGAGTGGAGCGCAGGAGAATTTCTGCAGTATTACGGAGCGCTGTTGGCATTCTGTTCTTCTGTGGTCTTAAGTCTGCTTGCACTCTGGCAGAACGAGGTGATAAGGGAGGAATCAAATAAACATACGCAGCTGCTGGAACATATGGAAATAAAAAGCAAAATGCCGTTGTTTGATGTCAGATACAAATCGCAGGAGTTGCATGGTCGTTGCCATAACGCAAAAGCAGAGATTACGAACATATCCGAAAATGTTGCGCTTGCGCTGCGGATTCGAGATGTATATCTGAGCAATAATGAGACGAAAAAAACCTGGGATATTCCGGAGTATACAAGGGAAATTCTGACGCCCGGGAATGTGTGGGAGATAGACCTGAAAAACCCGTTTCTCACGAAAGACGACAGCATTTGTTTTTATATGACATGCAGAGACCTATATGAAAATGATTTACGGTTTAAGGTGCTTGGGGATTATAACAGCCAGAAAAATACCATAGAATTTCAGATTCTTGAGGCTGCAGATCATTGACCGAAAGATGTGCATCTTTCCCGGGTCCGCTTCATAGAATGACAGTGTAAAAGCGGATTGTGTCAGGAGAGCAAAATGCGGGAATTTGTGAGAGAAGTGCTTCGTGGTGTCGCGATCGGTGTCGCAAATGTGATACCCGGGGTCAGCGGCGGGACAATGATGGTTTCGATGGGGATCTATCCGAACGTGATCGGGGCTGTGACCGGCGTGTTTTCGGACTGGCGGCGCAGTGTGCGGATTCTGTTTCCGTACGCGGCGGGAATGGGAATCGGTGTGATCTGCTTTTCCTTTCTGGCAGAATATTTTTTTGAGACCTTCCCGCTTCAGACTGCGCTTTTGTTCCTCGGGCTGATACTGGGAGGCATCCCGCTTCTTTTGCCGAAGGTGAGCGGAGCGCGGCCGAATGCTGCGGAGGCGGCGCTGTTTCTGATTTTTTTTGCGCTGATTCTGTGGACGCAGTCGTTCGGAGCGGGGGAGCCGGGAGAATTTTCCTCCGGACTGACTGCGGGGACGGCAAAGCTGTTCGGAGTCGGAGCGTTAGCGGCGGCCACGATGGTGATCCCCGGAGTCAGCGGGTCGATGATTCTGATGGCGCTGGGGTATTATATGCCGGTGCTTGGCTGTATCAACACGTTTCTGGCGTCCGTGGCGTCGCTTGACTGGAATACGACCGCGGAGTGCCTTTGGGTGCTGGCACCGTTCGGAGCGGGGGTGGTTCTCGGTATTTTTGGGATTGCAAAAGTGGTCGAATATTTTCTCGGGCGCTGGGAGCGTTTATCCTATTTTGCGATACTGGGTCTGGTCGCGGCGTCCCCTGTGGCGGTGTTTGGCCCGCTGACGATGGAGCGCGGCGGAATAGCGGATATTTTGACGGGAGCGGCGCTGTTTCTGGTAGGAATATTTCTTTCCGCAAGGCTTGGAACATAGATGTTTCCCGCGAAAAACGGAAATAGTCAGAAAACGACATATATAGCGCAAAAAAATCAAACGATTTTTTTGCGCTTTTTTCTTTGAAAAATAGAAAAATGTGTTACAATAGATAAGTATTAAGATTAAGTTGGGGGTTTTACATGCAGGATAAAGACTCGGAAGCACTTCGCAATCAGCGCAGACGAAGAAAGCGAATCGGAAGAATAAAGAGCGCGATTGTTTTTCTCATAGCGGGATGGATGATTCTTTCCATGATTCTGATGATTTGCCTGTTTGCAAAGATATCACAGCTGGAACGAAATTTAGAACGATATGACACGGAATGGAACGAACGGCAGGAAGGCGGCCTGACGGACCGGAAGACGGACGGCAGTGGTTCGACCGAACCGATTGACGGGGCATCGACGGAGGTGCCTGGGGAGACGGCGTATGCGGCGCCGCCGCTGACCGGGGTTGCGGACGCGTGGAATCTTGCGGAGGAAGGGGACGTGCATAAGGTATATCTGACATTTGACGACGGCCCCTCGGAATATACCGGAGAAATTTTGGACATCCTCGCCGAATACGGCGTCAAGGCGACGTTTTTTGTGGTCGGCAGTGAGGAGGAAGGCGCCGGGGAGGCTTATCGCCGGATCGCGGAGGAAGGTCATACGCTCGGCATGCACTCTTATTCAAATAAATACAGCGTGATTTACCAGTCTCAGGAGGCTTTTGTGGAGGACTACGGGAAGCTGCACGATTATCTTCTGGCAGAAACCGGCGTGGATGTGAAGTATTACCGGTTTCCTGGAGGAAGCAGCAACCAGATCAGCAATGTACCGATGGCGGAACTGATTCATTACCTGAATGAGCAGGGCGTTGTCTATTACGACTGGAATGTGACATCGGGAGATGCGGCGGCAGCGTTTACCGCGGAGGAAATTGTTGAAAAAGTGACTGGAGACGTGGCAAAATACAAGACATCGGTGGTACTTTTGCATGATGCGGACGGTAAGCAGACGACGGTGGAGGCTTTAAGGCCGCTGATTGAAGCTTTGCAGGCGATGGGAGCTGAGATTCTGCCGATTGATGCCGATACGGATGTGATTCAGTATGTCAGGGCAGACAGTGCAGAACAGACAGGGGGCAATTAAGCAAAAGTTGAAAATAAAATTCGTACACTGAGAAAGGAGCATGGTCAAAAACATGGGATTTTTTAAAGATTTTAAGGATGATTTTTCGCAGGCAGTAAATGAACTGATGCCGGGGGAAGACAGCCTTGAGACGGAGGGGACGGAAGAAGAGCTGGTTGTAAACACGTTGGAGAGTGAAGTGGACGTGAAATCAGAGTTATCAAAGTTGGATGGTCTGTTGGAACAGGTGACAAAACAGGAGTCGGCAAAAGCAAAGGAACCGGTACCTGCCGTATCGAAAGCGGCGGCGCCTGTGACAGCGTCGGGTATGACGGCGTCAAATTTTACGCTGCCGAAATCCGAACCGATACAGCAGGCTTCTCATACAGCAAACAATACAATCCAGGAGGAAAGAAAAATGGCTGACAATACAGTGACACCCGCAGCATCCACAATGACAGAGGCAGCGTCTTCGACAGCGCCTATGTCAGCGCCTATGTCAGCGCCTATGGCGCAGGAGAAAGTGATCGTATCCGATGAGGTATCCATCATCACGGAAGGCACCGTGATCAAGGGGGATATCGTATCAAACGGCTCTTTGGACGTGCGCGGACAGATTAACGGAGATGTGAGCTGCAACGGCAAACTCACGGTTACCGGCGTTGTAAACGGCAACAGTAACACGTCCGAGTTTTTTGCGGATTCCGCACAGATTGAGGGTGAGGTGGTCAGCACCGGCACCGTTAAAATCGGCCTCGGCTCCGTTATCATCGGGAATGTGTCTTCCACGTCGGCGGTTATCGCGGGCGCGATCAAGGGAGATATTGACGTACAGGGACCGGTTGTCGTTGACACATCCGCGGTTGTTATGGGAAATATCAAATCACGCTCCGTACAGATTAACAACGGTGCAGTCATTGAGGGATTCTGCTCGCAGTGTTACTCCGATGTAGACGTTGCAAGCCTGTTTGACGGGAAGAAAGGAATCTGATCCGAATATGAAGAGAGTCTTATTGAAATTGAGCGGAGAAGCTTTGGCCGGAGAAAAGCATACGGGCTTTGACGAGGCCACCGTGACGGAAGTTGCCGGACAGGTAAAGCAGATTACGGATGCCGGGGTGCAGATCGGGATTGTGATCGGCGGCGGCAATTTTTGGAGGGGAAGAACCAGTGAGACCATTGACCGGACAAAGGCAGATCAGATCGGCATGCTTGCCACGATTATGAACTGTATCTATGTGTCGGAAATTTTTCGCTCTGTCGGGATGAAAACGCAGATTCTGACACCGTTTGAATGCGGCAGCATGACAAAGCTTTTTTCCAAGGACCGGGCGAATAAATATTTTGAGAAAGGTATGGTCGTCTTTTTTGCGGGAGGGACAGGGCATCCGTATTTTTCCACGGATACCGGGATCGTGCTCCGCGCCGTTGAGATGGAAGCGGACGGAATCTACCTCGCAAAATCAATCGACGGCGTGTATGACAGCGACCCGAAAATCAATCCGGCGGCAGTGAAGTACGACGAGGTCTCCATTCAGGAGGTCATTGACAGAAAGCTGGCAGTGGTGGATCTGACCGCTTCCATTCTGTGCATGGAGAATAAAATGCCGATGTACGTCTTTGGATTAAACGAGGAAAACAGTATTGTGAAGGCAATGACGGGAGAGTTTTCCGGTACAAAGGTTACCGTTTCCGAATCATAGAAAGGCTTAGGTGGATGTATGGACGAGAGATTAGTACAATATGACGAAAAGATGGGCAAGACGATGAATAATCTGGCGGAGGAGTTCGGCAGTATCCGTGCCGGCCGTGCCAATCCGCATGTGCTCGACAAAATCCGTGTCGATTATTATGGGACACCGACTGCGCTTCAGCAGGTTGCGAATATCAGCGTCCCGGAACCGCGGATGCTTCTGATTCAGCCGTGGGAGCCGTCTCTGGTAAAGGAGATTGAGAAAGCGATTCTGACCTCCGATCTGGGAATCAATCCGACGAACGACGGAAAGGTAATTCGCCTTATCTTCCCGGAACTCACGGAAGAGAGACGAAAAGAGCTCGCAAAGGAGATCAAGAAAAAGGGTGAGAATGCAAAGGTGGCGATCCGCAATATCCGCCGCGATGCGAACGATTCCTTTAAAAAGCTCGGCAAGAATTCGGATGTCTCCGAAGACGAAATCAAAGAGTTAGAAGACAAAGCGCAGAAGATGACAGATAAGTACATTGCTGAGGTGGACAAAGCAGTGGAGAGTAAGACGAAAGAAATTCTTACCGTATAGGAACGAGACCTTGGAAACCCGATGTTTTCAAGGTCTTTGCATATTAAAGGAGAGATGAACGTAGAATGGATGCTATGAAAATTCCACGGCACGTTGCGATTATTCTGGACGGAAACGGGCGTTGGGCGGCGGCGCGTGGGATGCCGCGCAATTACGGACATACGGTTGGGGCTGGAAATGTGGAGAAGGTATGCGCGGCCGCACATGAGATGGGAATCAAATATGTGACGATGTATGCGTTTTCTACCGAGAACTGGAACCGTCCGGACGGTGAAGTCGCAGCGTTGATGAAACTTTTGGAGAGTTATCTGAAAAACTGTATCAAGACTGCGGACAAAAACAATATGCGTGTCCGCGTGATCGGGGATACGGGCAAATTGAGTGAGAAATTCAGGCGGCAGATTGAGGAACTCGAGGCTGCCTCTGCAAAAAACGATGGACTGAATCTGCAGATTGCCATCAACTACGGGAGCAGGGATGAGATGATCCGGGCGATGCGCAGGATGAGTGCCGATATCGCTGCGGGTGTGCACACGGTCGAAGAGATTGACGAATCGCTTTTCTCCGGATACCTTGACACCGCGGATATTCCCGACCCGGATCTTTTGATCCGCACGAGCGGGGAGCAGCGCCTGTCGAATTATCTGCTCTGGCAGCTGGCTTACAGTGAATTTTATTTTACCGAGGTACCGTGGCCGGATTTTGATAAAACGGAATTAGAAAAGGCTGTGAAAGCGTATAATAAAAGAGACAGAAGATTTGGCGGTCTGACGGAGGAAGCACATGTTTAAGACAAGATTGTTGAGCGGCATCGTATTGGTGATTGCCGCGCTGGTACTGATTATTACAGGCGGTGACGTACTGCTTGTGTCATCGCTTGTAATCTCGTATATCGGAATGTATGAGCTGTACCGTATTTTTCATGTGGAGAGAGAGGCGCCCGGAATCGTGGGATATCTGGCAGCTGCGGTCTACTATGCAAATCTCAGATTCGGATTTCTGTCCGATCTGATGATGCTTGTGCTGGGGCTTCTGGTCCTTCTGATGGCAGTCTATGTGTTTACTTATCCGAAATACCGCACCGAGCAGATGCTTGCGGTATTTTTCGGCGTGTTCTATGTGGCGGTAATGCTCTCCTATGTGTATCAGACACGCATGCTTGTCCGGGGTGCCTATGTGGTATGGCTTGTTTTTCTGTGCTCCTGGGGATGCGATACCTGCGCCTACTGCGTGGGGGTTCTGTTCGGAAAGCATAAGATGGCGCCGGTCTTAAGCCCGAAAAAATCGATCGAGGGAGCCGTCGGCGGCGTTGTGGGCACGGCGCTTCTCACGGTGCTCTACGGTATGATTTTTAAGCAGGCGATGGGAATTACGGTGACGGAAGTGTGGCTGCTGGCAGGTATTTCGATGGCGGGCGCACTCATTTCGATGGTGGGGGACCTGACGGCCTCCGCGATCAAGCGAAACTATGAGATTAAGGATTACGGAACGTTAATCCCCGGGCACGGCGGTATTTTAGACCGGTTTGACAGTGTGATATTTACGGCGCCGATCATTTATTTTCTGGCGGCGAATCTGATGAGGTAACTTATGAGAAAAATAGCGATACTGGGGTCTACGGGCTCCATCGGAACCCAGACACTTGAGATTGCAAGAGAGCAGGGGGACATCGAGGTGTCCGCGATGGCCGCGGGCGGAAATATTGATCTGCTGGAGCGGCAGATACGGGAATTTCACCCTGTGCTGGTCAGCGTCTGGGAGGAGGAGCGGGCGAAAGAACTGCGCCTTCGGACGGCTGATCTGAATGTGAAGGTATATTCCGGGATGGAGGGGCTTCTCGCGGTGGCACAGATACCGGAGAGTGAGATTCTTGTGACGGCGATTGTGGGAATGCTTGGCATCCGGCCGACAATCGCCGCGATACGCGCCGGCAAAAAGATCGCGCTGGCGAACAAGGAGACGCTTGTGACCGCAGGTCATCTGATCATGCCGCTGGCAGAAGAGTGCGGCGTGCCGATTCTTCCGGTGGACAGCGAACACAGCGCGATTTTTCAGTCCCTGCAGGGAGCAGGGGACAACCGGATCGCAAAAATTTTACTGACGGCTTCCGGCGGGCCGTTCCGCGGGAAAAAGCGTGGGGAGCTGAAAGACATCCAGGTTGAAGATGCCCTGAAACATCCAAACTGGACGATGGGCCGCAAGATTACGATAGACTCCTCGACGCTGGTCAATAAGGGACTGGAAGTCATGGAGGCAAAATGGCTGTTCGGGGTGGAGACGGAGCAGATTGAAGTCGTCGTGCACCCGCAGAGCGTGATTCACTCGGCGGTTGAATATGATGACGGGGCGGTGATCGCGCAGCTTGGGACGCCCGATATGCGGCTGCCGATTCAGTATGCGCTCTACTATCCGGAGCGGAGGCCGCTGTCCGGGGACAGACTGGATCTGTGCGGTCTTGGGCAGCTGACGTTCGAGCGGCCGGATCCCGAGACGTTTCGGGGGCTCGGGCTTGCATACGAGGCGATGCGGCGGGGCGGCAGCATGCCTACGGTATTTAACGCGGCGAACGAGAAGGCGGTCGCGCTGTTTTTGGAGCGCAGAATCGCATATCTCGAGATTGCGGAGCTGATACAGGCGTGTATGGAACAGGTGCCGTTTCTCGAGAATCCGGATTTGGACGGGATTTTGGAGACAGAGCAGGCCGTCTATGAGTATATATTGAGCAAATGGCAATGAGAAAGGTTTTTCGATGAGAATTGTTATCGCGGTTATTATTTTCAGTATTATCATTATTTTTCATGAGCTGGGACATTTCTGGCTCGCAAAGGCAAATGGAATCCGGGTCAATGAATTTTGTCTGGGACTGGGACCGACGCTCGTCGGATTCACGAGGGGCGAGACGACGTACTCCATAAAGCTTCTGCCGATCGGAGGCGCCTGTATGATGGAAGGGGAGGATGGCGAGAGCAGCGACGATCGCGCGTTCGGAAAGAAATCCGTCTGGGCCCGCATCAGCGTGGTCGCGGCGGGACCGATTTTTAATTTCCTGATGGCCTTTGTGTTTGCGGTAATCTTAATCTGCAATGTCGGTTACGACCTGCCAACCCTGGCCGGAGTCAGCGCGGGCTATGCGGCGGAAGAGGCGGGGCTTGAGGAGGGCGATAAGATTGTAAAACTCAACGGCAGCCGGATTCACTTTGCAAGAGAGCTGAGCGCCTACACGCAGTTTCACCAGGGGGAGCCGGTCACCGTGACCTATGAGAGGGACGGAGAGACGTACGTCACCGAGCTGACGCCGATGTACGACGAGGAGCTGGGTTACTCGATCTACGGATTTCTGATAAACGGAGTGCGGACGAAGGGGAATTTTTTCGAGACGGTCAAATACAGTTTCTACGAGGTGAAATACTGGATTTCCGTGACGATAAACAGTCTTCGGATGCTTGTCGGCGGGCAGGTCAGCGTCAATGACATGAGCGGTCCCGTGGGGATTGTCGACATGATCGGCGACGGCTATGAGGAGAGTGTCTCCTACGGCTATTTTGCCGCGTTTTTACAGATGTTGTATATCACGATTTTTCTGTCGGCGAACCTCGGCGTGATGAATCTGCTGCCGCTTCCGGCGTTGGACGGCGGCCGGTTGTTTTTTATGCTCGTGGAGGTCATCCGCGGGAAAAAGATAGACCCGGAAAAGGAAGGCATGGTGCATTTCATCGGAATGATGCTGTTGTTTGCGCTGATGATTTTCGTGATTTTTAACGATATTCGCAAGATTGTGGGCTGACGGTTTTATTTTTGGACAGGAGAGACGGAGGGGGACATATGACAAAGACAGTACAGATCGGGAATCGGGTCATCGGCGGCGGAAATCCGATCCTGATTCAATCGATGACAAACACAAAGACGGAAAACGTTGCAGACACAGTGGAGCAGATCGGACGGCTTGCCGCTGCGGGCTGTGATATCGTCCGCTGTGCGGTTCCGACGATGGAGGCGGCAGAGGCGCTTGGAGAGATTTGCAGGCAGGTGAAGATCCCGGTGGTCGCGGACATTCATTTTGACTATCGGCTAGCGATTGCGGCGATAGAAAACGGGGCGGATAAGATCCGCATTAATCCTGGAAATATCGGGGACGCGTCCCGGGTACAGGCGGTCGTGGATGCGGCGCGGGAGCGGCATATTCCAATCCGCGTCGGCGTCAACAGCGGTTCGCTCGAAAAAAATCTTGTGGAGAAATACGGTGGTGTCACGGCAGAAGGCCTTGTGGAGAGCGCGTTGGACAAAGTGCGGCTGATCGAGGATATGGGATATGACAATCTTGTGATCAGCATCAAGTCCTCGGATGTGCTGATGTGTGTGAGGGCGCATGAGATTTTGGCGGAGCAGACCGACTATCCGCTGCATGTCGGGATTACCGAGGCGGGAACAATCACGAGCGGCAATATCAAATCCGCGATCGGTCTCGGGCTGATTCTGCATCAGGGCATCGGAGATACGATCCGTGTGTCTCTGACCGGGGACCCGGTGGAGGAGGTGAAGTCCGCAAAGCTGATTCTTCGGACGCTGGGGCTGCGCAGCGGCGGTATCGAGGTGGTTTCCTGTCCGACCTGCGGCAGAACGCAGATTAACCTGATCGAGCTTGCGAATCAGGTGGAAGATATGGTCGCCGATATCCCGCTGGATATCAAAGTGGCAGTCATGGGGTGTGTGGTGAACGGGCCGGGAGAGGCGAAAGAGGCGGATATCGGAATCGCAGGAGGAATCGGCGAGGGACTTATTATCAAGCACGGAGAAGTGTATAAGAAGGTGCCGGAGGAAGAGCTTTTGGGGGCGTTGCGATACGAACTGCTGCATTGGAAATAGGGTGAGGGTACGATGGCGAAGCTGTTTTTTGAGGTATTTCCGACCCTTCAGTTGGAGGGAGACATAAAAAAGCTGTTGACGGAGACGGAAGTGACAAAGGTGGGGATGAACCGCGAGAAAAATCATTTAAGGGTTTATCTCCTCGGCACCCGCCTGATACATAAAAAGGATATTTATCGGCTGGAGGCTGCGATTGCCGGACAGATCTTTAAGGGCAGGCAGATGCAGGTCAAAGTGATCGAGAAATATCAGCTCTCGGGACAGTACACGCCGGAAAAGCTGCTCGACTTGTACAGAGAGAGCATTTTAGAGGAATTGCGGGATTACAGCCTGATGGAGTATAATCTGCTGCGCACGGCGAAGATGGAATTTCAGTCGGAAAACCGCATGCTGCTGACACTGGAGAATACGATTATCGCGCAGACCCGCTCCCATGAGATCGTGGAATTTCTCGAGAAGGTTGTCTGTGAGCGCTGCGGCCTGAATCTGGCGGTGGAGCTGGCCTACGAGGAGCCGAAGGAGAGCCGCCATAAGAAGAACAGTGACCTTCAGGTACAGTTTGAGATTCAGAATATCATGAAACGCGTCAGGCTTCACGGGGAAGAGGGAGAGGGCGGACAGGCTGTGCCGGAAACGGACGGCCGGACTGTCGGAGCGGATGCGGGGGCGATATCCGGTCGGACAGAAAATAACGCGCAAGATGCCGCAGTACCCGCGAAAAAAGCGGAAAAAGCTGCAAAAACAGGGGGAAACGCGGGAAAAACCGCAGCTTTTGCGGGCGGTTCGGGTGCTTCCTACGGCAAAAAGGAGTTTCGCAGGAAATATGAGGGCGGCCTCAAAAGGTCGGACAATCCGGACGTCATTTACGGGCGTGATTTCGAGGATGAGCCGATCCCGATCGAGAAGATTGTGGGAGAGATGGGCGAGGTTGCGATCCGCTGTCAGGTCATGAATATGGAGACGCGCGACATCCGGAACGAGAAGACGATTGTCATATTGTCGGTCACCGATTTCACCGATTCCATCGGGCTTAAGATGTTTACCCGCACCGACCAGGTCGCGGAGCTTGTGGAGAGCGGGTTAAAAAAGGGTGCGTTCCTGCGCATCAAGGGCGTCACGACAATCGACAAGTTTGACAGTGAGCTCACAATTGCGTCGATTGTGGGAATCAAAAAGATACCGGACTTTACCTCTACGCGCATGGACGTAAGTCCCGAAAAGCGCGTCGAACTGCACTGTCATACCAAGATGAGCGATATGGACGGAGTCTCCGATGTCAAAGATATCGTAAAGCGCGCAAAAAAATGGGGACACAGGGCGATTGCGATTACAGATCATGGGGACGTACAGGCATTTCCGGACGCCAGCCATGCGGTTTCGCCGGACGATGACTTTAAGATTATCTACGGAGTCGAGGCATATCTGGTAGACGATTTAAAGGATATCATTGTAAATTCCAAAAATCAGAGTCTCGACGATACCTATGTGGTGTTTGATCTGGAGACGACCGGGTTTTCTCCGCAGAAAAATAAGATTATCGAGATCGGCGCCGTCAAGGTGGAGAATGGGGTTATAACAGAACGCTTTTCCACGTTTGTGAACCCGGAGGTGCCGATCCCGTTTCAGATTGAGGAGCTGACCTCGATCCGGGACGACATGGTGATCGACGCGCCGAAGATCGAGGAGATTCTGCCGGAGTTTATGGAGTTCTGCAGGGGAACCGTCATGGTGGCGCACAACGCGGAATTTGATATGAGCTTCATCGGCGAAAACTGCATACGGCAACAGCTTCCCTGTGATTATACGGTGATCGATACCGTGGCGTTGGCGCGGATTCTGCTTCCAAGTTTAAACAAGTTCAAGCTCGACAACGTGGCGAAGGCGCTTGGCGTGTCCTTAGACCATCATCACAGAGCCGTGGACGATGCGGCCTGCACGGCGGAGATCTTTGTAAAATTTATCGGGATGTTAAAGGAGCGCGGGGCGGAGCGTTTAGACGAGGTAAACCGGATGGGAGGCACCTCGGTTGAGAATGTCAAAAAGCTTCACTCGTACCACGCAATCATGCTTGCGACGAACGATATCGGCCGCATTAATCTGTATCGATTGATCTCAATGGCTCATCTGACTTATTTTCACAGGCAGCCGCGGATTCCCAAGAGCGAGTTTGTGAAATACCGCGAGGGAATTCTTCTCGGTTCCGCCTGTGAGGCGGGGGAGCTTTATCACGCGGTGCTAAACGGCAGACCGGAAGAAGAGATTGCGCGTCTGGTGAAGTTTTATGATTATCTGGAAATCCAGCCGCTCGGGAACAACGCGTTTATGCTGCGGGACGAAAAAAGTCCGGTGAGTTCCGAGGAGGATCTGCGGGAGATCAACCGTAAGATCGTAACGCTCGGAGAGACGTTTAACAAGCCGGTCGTCGCGACCTGCGACGTGCACTTTTTAGACCCGGAGGATGAGGTATACCGCCGCATCATCATGGCCGGAAAAGGCTTTAAGGACGCGGACGAGCAGGCGCCGCTCTATCTGCACACGACGGAGGAGATGCTGCGGGAATTTGCGTACCTTGGAAGCGAAAAGGCCGAGGAGGTCGTCATTGGAAATCCGAATAAGATCGCGGATATGTGCGAGAAGATCGCGCCGGTGCGGCCCGATAAATGTCCGCCCGTCATCGAAAATTCGGATCAGATGCTGCGGGATATCTGCTATACGAAAGCGACCGGCATGTATGGGGAAAACCTGCCCTCCATTGTGAAAGAGAGGCTTGACCGGGAGCTGAATTCGATTATCTCGAACGGCTATGCCGTGATGTATATCATTGCCCAGAAACTGGTGTGGAAGTCCAACGAGGACGGCTATCTCGTGGGATCGCGCGGCTCGGTGGGTTCCTCCTTTGCCGCGACGATGGCCGGCATCACGGAGGTGAATCCGCTGCAGGCACATTACCGCTGTGAATATTGCAGGTACAGCGAGTTTGATACGCCGGAAGTAAAAGCGTTTTCGGGCCGCAGCGGCTGTGATATGCCGGATAAAATCTGTCCGGTCTGTGGCAGGAAGCTTGTCAAGGACGGCTTTGACATTCCGTTTGAGACGTTCCTCGGATTTAAGGGGAACAAGGAGCCGGATATTGACCTGAATTTCTCGGGCGAGTATCAGAGTAAGGCGCACGCCTACTGTGAGGTGATCTTCGGGTACGGACAGACCTATCGGGCGGGCACGATCGGAACGCTCGCGGATAAGACAGCGTTCGGTTATATCAAAAATTATTACGAGGAGCGCGGAATCCGGAAACGCAACTGCGAGATTGACCGCATTGTGCAGGGATGCGTCGGCGTGCGCAGGACCACCGGGCAGCATCCGGGCGGAATTGTTGTGCTCCCGGTGGGGGAGGAGATTAACACGTTCACGCCGGTACAGCATCCGGCAAACGATATGTCGACGCCCACCGTGACGACCCATTTTGATTACCACTCCATCGATCACAATCTGTTAAAACTTGACATCCTCGGACACGATGATCCGACGATGATCCGTATGCTGCAGGATCTGACCGGGATTGACCCGGTGACGATCCCGCTCGACGACGAGACCGTGATGTCGCTTTTTAAGAACACAAAGGCGCTGGGAGTGGAGCCGGAGGATATCCACGGGATCCCGCTGGGATGTCTCGGGATTCCGGAGTTTGGAACGGAGTTTGCAATGCAGATGGTACTCGATGCAAAGCCGCAGGAGTTTTCGGATCTGATCCGGATTTCCGGACTGTCCCACGGGACCGACGTGTGGCTGGGGAATGCCCAGACGTTGATTGAGCAGGGGCTTGCGACGATTTCCACCGCAATCTGTACCCGTGACGATATCATGATTTACCTGATTCAGATGGGGCTCGAGAGCGAGCTATCCTTTACGATCATGGAGTCCGTGCGAAAGGGGAAGGGGCTCAAGGAGGACTGGAAAACGCAGATGCGGGAGCACGGCGTGCCGGAATGGTACATCGATTCGTGCCTGAAGATTAAGTACATGTTTCCGAAAGCGCACGCCGCGGCCTACGTTATGATGGCCTGGCGCATCGCCTACTGCAAGGTGTATTATCCTCTGGCGTATTATGCGGCTTATTTTTCCATCCGCGCGACCGGTTTTGACTATGAGATTATGTGCCAGGGGAAGGAGCGGCTCGAATATTTTTATAAGGATTACACCAGAAGAAAAGATACGCTCTCGAAAAAAGAGCAGGACGTATACCGGGATATGAAAATCGTGCAGGAAATGTATGCGAGAGGGTTTGAGTTTACTACAATTGACATCTATCAGGCAAAGCCCGACCGCTTTCAGATTGTGGACGGCAGGCTGATGCCGGCTTTAAACTCGATTGAGGGGATGGGGGATAATGCGGCGATCGCTGTGGCGGAAGCCGCAAAAGACGGAAAATTTCTGTCGAAGGATGATTTTCGTCAGCGGACGAAAGCGACGAAAACCGTCATAGATCTGATGGGAGACTTAGGGCTCCTCGGGGACATGCCGGAGTCGAACCAGTTGTCGTTGTTTGATTTTGCGTAAAAGAAAGGGGCCCTCGGACGGGACCGCATTTAAAAGATGGAAGTGCCGTATCGGCAGTTCCATCTTTTAAATTGCCGCCCTAGTCCCGGGTAATTTCGGGTGCGAACGCTTCGGGAACGGCGCCGAACGTGTTTGCGAGGCGGAACATCTGACCGGTGTTGTAATCGCGGAAATAGACGTAGGCGGTGGTGGCATTGAGATTCGTATAAATGCCGGGAATAATCTCCTCATAGCCGCTGCCGTCCGTGCGGATACGACAGAGTGCGGGTGCGTCCGCGCTGCTGCGCTGAAAATAAATATAGGTTCCGTAAACATTGAACCAGTCGAGGCGGTCATCGCAGAGCGTTTCCGCCTTCCCGGTCATCAAATCGACTTTGGAGAGCTTATAATCGGTATCGCAGTCCATAAAGTAAGCGATTGTTCCGTCTTCCACAATCGGCATCCAGCAGTTTCCGCCGTAGAGCATGCCGTCGGAATCGGTTGCGGTGTCTAAGCGCCAGATATAGTGGTCCGTGGAGACGCCGTTATAGTAGAGATACTGGCCGTTCGCACAGCAGGTAAAATAGGGGTTCGGCCGTACCTGCCCGCGCTCGGAACCGTCGATTTTGACCTTATAGAGCGAAGATGCGTCTTTGCCGGTGTCGTAATGGACATAGTAGATATAATTGCCGACAAGAGAGGCGTACAGCGACGGATCCGGGTCTAAAATCAGCTCGTGGCCGCCGTCGTGGTCGATCCGCAGAAGGCTGTCCGTGTTGATGGAAAAGAACGAAAAGGCGCCGGAGCCGTTATTGCCCGGGTTATTCCGGACATAGTAGACATAATTTTCATCCGCGTTGATAAAGCTGGCAATATCGTCGGATAATTTTTTTGCATTGGAGCCGTCCGCATTCATCACATACAGTTTTCCGCCGTCTGAGGTGTTGGCAAAAAAGATTTTGTCCCCATACTCGCAGAACAGACCTCCGTTATAGAGGTTTCCGGCAGTGTTGCCGTTTACATAATCGTCGTTGAAACGGGTTTTGGCGTCGAGAAATGTGTAGACGCCGAAGCCCACGCCTCCTAAAAGAAGCAGAACGGGAATCGTGATCATCAGAAATTTTTTCATAGCGCAAAATCCTCCTGTTAAAATTATACATTTCCCGGCAATAAGTTGCAAGGGTCTCTTGTCAGCCACATGCGAATGTACTATTATAGTAAAAAAGAAGAGCCGCTGCGGACGTCAGAAGGGCGGACAGCGGGAAGAAGCGAGGAAATGCATGAGAGATTTATCGGAACTGCGGGAAGAGATTGACAGGATTGACAGGGAGATTGTCGCGCTGTACCAGGAGCGGATGAAGATTGCCGCGCAGGTTGCAGCGTATAAGATAGAGACGGGGAAAAAGGTTCTCGACAGGGAGCGGGAGGCGTCAAAACTTGCCGTGCTTGCGGCGCTCGGGGACTCGGAGTTTAACAGATACGGCATCCGGGAACTGTTTGAACAGATTATGGCGATGAGCAGAAAGCGGCAGTACCAGCTTTTGACCGAGCACGGGATTTCCTGGAAGCCGGATTTTACGGAGGTGGACAGGCCGGACTATGCGGGTGCCAGGATCGTGTTTCAGGGGTTGGAAGGAGCTTATACGCAGCTGGCCTTAAAGGAATATTTCGGTGCGGACGCAGACAGCTGCCATGTGGAGACCTGGCGGGATGCGATGGATGCGATTGCAAAAGGGGAGGCGGATTATGCGGTACTCCCGATTGAGAATTCCTCGGCCGGTATCGTGTCCGAGAATTATGATCTGATGGCGGAATACGAACACTGTATTGTGGGGGAGCAGGTGATCCGGATTGACCATGCGCTGCTCGGACTGCCGGGGGCGAAGCTTTCCGATATCACGGACGTATACTCACACCCTCAGGCGCTGATGCAGTGCAGCGGTTACCTCGAGAACCGCAGGGACTGGGAGAAGCACAGCATAAAAAATACGGCGATGGCGGCGCGGAAGATCAAAGAGGACGGGAAGGTCTATAAGGCCGCGATCGGAAGCCGCCTGAACGCGGAGATATACGGGTTAAAAGTGCTCGAAGAGCGTATTCAGAACAACAAGACCAACGCGACGCGTTTTATCATTGTGACCGGGAAGCGCATTTTCACAAAAGGGGCAGGAAAGATCAGCGTCTGCTTTGAGATTCCGCACGAGAGCGGCTCCCTGTACCGCACGCTGTCTCACTTTATCTACAACGGACTCAACATGAATCATATCGAGTCCCGCCCTGCGGTCTGCGGCAGCGGGACGGAGGAGGGCGAGACGGAGAAAAAGAACTGGGAATATCGCTTTTTCGTGGACTTTGACGGCAATCTCAACGATGCGGCAGTGCAGAATGCGCTGCGCGGACTCTCGGAGGAGACGGTCCGCTTTAAGATACTCGGCAACTACTAAAAGGGGATGGTGACAATACGATGCGCAGTACAGGAAATCTGATCTTATACCGGGAGTTCGAAGACGGGAAATTATTTTATGACATCACATGGATTATGGAACACTACCGGGATGCATACTATAATAAAGAGGACATTGAGTCGCTGTTTTATGAGTGTATTGGGAGGCTGATGGAACTGGCGGAGAGCCATGGCTTTACCGGAAATCTCTGGCACAATTACATGGCGTTTCTTCTGGTGAACAATGAGAATGCCTACAGCAGGGCCTGTGAGATCCGCGGCGCGGTGAAGGGGTCGGTCAATCAGATTGCAGCCCATGATTTTGCGGTTTTAAAGGAGGTCTTTGACTTTGATATGGGTCTGCTCTGCAGTTACTTTGCGGTGGACTGCGCCGGCGATATTTTAGACTACAGCGGAACCGACGCGGGCGGAAAGCTGTTTAACCGGCGCATCCGCGACCGCATCCGGGAGCTTTGCGACCACCTGGAGCGGGCGGAGGACGTGACGTCATTTTCGGATGCGGTCACCGCATTTTACCGGGAATTCGGTGTCGGGAAACTGGGACTGCATAAGGCTTTCCGCGTTGCCGAGGGGGCGCGGATCGTGCCGATTTCCAATATTGCACATGTACATCTTGACGATCTTGTGGGTTATGGGCCTGCAAAGGAAAAGCTGGTTGCCAACACGGAGGCATTTGTGAGCGGAAAGGCCGCGAATAACTGTCTGTTGTACGGGGACGCGGGCACCGGGAAATCCACGAGCGTCAAGGCGATCGCAAATCAGTATTATGACAGAGGACTGCGGCTGATTGAGCTGTATAAGCACCAGTTCGGGGATTTAAGCGAAATTATCGCACAGATTAAGAACCGCAATTACAAATTTATCATCTATATGGACGATTTGTCATTTGAGGAATTTGAGATCGAGTATAAATATTTAAAGGCGGTGATTGAGGGAGGGCTTGAGAAAAAGCCGGACAATGTCCTGATTTACGCGACCTCGAACCGCAGGCACCTGATCCGGGAAAATTATTCGGACAAAGAAGAAATCCGCGAGGATATGCATACTTCGGACACTGTGCAGGAGAAGCTGTCGCTCTATGCAAGGTTCGGCGTTACAATATATTTCGGAGCGCCGGACAAAAGGGAATTCCAACGGATTGTGACGGAGCTCGCGAAGCGCCGTCATATATCGATGGGGGAGGAGGAGCTGCTTGCCGGGGCAAATAAGTGGGAACTGTCGCACGGCGGCCTGTCGGGGAGAACGGCACAGCAGTTTATCGACTACCTTCTCGGGATTCAGTAACGGGAAGAAACGGAGGAGAATGTCTTGGGAATTGATACGTTTGCAGCCATCTATATCGGCTCCTATGAGGTGAGCATCAAAATATTTGAGTTGTCCGCCAGAAAAAAGATGCGTGACATTGATTATGTCAGACGCAGGATCGAGCTCGGCAGGGATGCGTATTCTACGGGCCGCATCGGTTACCCGCTTGTGGATGAACTCTGTGACACACTCGGAGAGTTTACGAAGATTATGAAGTCCTATAAAGTACAGCATTATGAAGTCTGTGCGGCGACGGTCATCCGGGAGGCCAGCAACGAGCTGTTCATTCTGGATCAGATTAAGCGTCGGACCGGCCTTTGTGTCCGCATTCTCAGCAATTCCGAGTACCGCTTTATCTGCTATAAGGCAATCGCCATGCAGGAAGAGTTTGACGAGATGATACAGAAAGGTGCTGCGGTGGTGGATGTCGGCGGCGCCGGGCTTCAGATCACGGTCTTTTCGAAGGGAAAGGTTATCACCACGCAGCATCTCGGACTCGGGACGATGCGCATGCGGGAGCAGCTGTCCAAAAAGAGCAGCAGCCTGACCCAGTATGAGACTCAGATTGAGGAGATGGTTGCAAAGGAGCTGGCGGTTTTCCGGGCGATGTACATGAAGAAAATCGATATCTCGTATCTGATTCTGGCCGGCGATTACGTCCGCGAACTGGCCCGGAAAGTGGAGAAAAAGCATAACACAAACCTGGTGGAGAGCGAACGCTTTGCACACTACCTCGAGAAGCTTGAGCGCAAAAGCTTAGAGCAGATTTCCGAAGATCTGGGACTGTTAAACGAAAAAGACGCGCTGATCGTTCCCTATATGATTATCTGCCGGTGGATGGCGGAAAATTTGGGTGCGGGAATGATCTGGTCGTCGGGAGCGCTGATCAGCGACGGAATTGCATGCGACTATGCGGAGCGCAATCGGATTTATAAGGTCTCTCACAATTTTGAGGAGGATATCATCTCCGCGGCAAAGAGTCTTTCGGACCGCTATATGAGCTATTCTCCGCACATCGACGCACTCACGCAGATGTCGACGCAGATTTTTGACAGCATGAAAAAGGAGCACGGCATGGGGAACAGGGAGCGTCTTCTCCTGCGGGTAGCCGCGATTCTGCACGACTGCGGGAAATATATCAGTCTGGCAAACGGGCCGGAATGCTCCTACAATATTATCATGGCGTGTGAGATTATGGGACTTACCCACCGGGAACGACAGATTGTGGCAAATACGGTATTGTACAATACTTATCCGCTGGTTCCGTACGAGGAACTGGCCGAGCAGTTTGACGAGGATGCGTACCTGACGGTGGCAAAGCTGTCGGCGATACTTCGGGTTGCCAATGCGATGGACCGCAGCCACAAGCAGAAGTTTAAGAATGTAAAGACGGTTGTGCGGGGAAGAGAACTGATCATTACCATTGAGACGGCCGAGGATCTCGCGCTGGAAAAGACATTGTTTGACGCGAAGACGGCTTATTTTGAGGATGTGTTCTGCATCCGGCCGGTGATTCGGGAAAAGAAAGTATACAGCTGAGGGAATGGAGAGGGCTTTATGGATAAAAAAAAGGAATACGGCAATCCGGAATATTTTGAAAATCGGGAACTGAGCTGGCTGAAGTTTGAGCTGAGAGTGCTGCATGAGGCGAAAGACAAGAGTATCCCTCTGCTGGAGCGGTTAAAGTTTGTCAGCATCACATCCTCCAATCTGGATGAGTTTTTTATGGTTCGCGTCGCTTCACTCAAAGACATGGTGCACGCCGACTACCGCAAGCGCGACATCGCGGGAATGACTGCCGCGGAGCAGCTGGCTGAGATCAACGTCAGGACGAGGGAGCTTGTGGAGGAACAGTATGGCATCTACAATCGCTCGCTGCTGCCGCTGCTGCGCAGGCAGAATATCGATGTGATAGATGAGTTTGAAAAGCTTGACGGGAAGCAGGCAGAGTTTGTGGACCGCTATTTTGACGAAAATGTGTATCCGGTCCTGACGCCGATGGCGGTGGACGCCTCGCGCCCGTTTCCGTTGATACGCAACAAGACGCTCAATATCGCTGCGATGCTGGAAAACAAAAAAGGAAAAAGTCCGAAAGATACGGTAGAGTTTGCGACGGTCCAGGTGCCGGGCGGTCTGCCGCGGCTGGTGCAGATTCCGTCGGAAAAGGAGGGCGGACGGTCGTATATCCTGCTTGAGCAGATCATCGAAAAGAATATCGGCAAGCTTTTTTTGAACAACAAGGTCCTGTGTGCCTATCCCTACCGCGTCATGCGGAATGCGGATTTGTCGATCGATGAGGACGAGGCGGCAGACTTGCTCAAAGAGATTCAAAAGCAGCTGAAAAAGCGGCAGTGGGGAGAGGTGATTCGGCTCGAGGTGGAGAGCGGGATAAACGGCAAGCTTCTGCGCTTTCTGAAAGAGGAGTTAAAAGTGGCCGAGGAAGACATCTTTAAGATATCCGGACCGATCGATTTTACGTTCCTGATGAAAATGTACGGGCTGCCCGACTGCGATCATCTGCGGAATAAGCCGTATGTGCCGCAGCGCGTGCCGCGCATCGAGCCCGGAGAAGATATTTTTGCGGAAATCCGCAAGGGAGACATCCTGCTGCATCATCCGTACCAGACGTTTGACCCGGTGGTGGATTTTATCCGGCAGGCAGCCGCGGACCCGGATGTGCTTGCGATCAAGCAGACGCTGTACCGCGTCAGCGGCAATTCGCCGATTATTGCGTCTTTGGCGCAGGCGGCCGAGAACGGCAAACAGGTTTCCGTCCTCGTGGAGCTGAAAGCCCGATTTGACGAGGAGAACAATATTGTCTGGGCAAAGATGCTTGAGAAAGCGGGCTGCCATGTAATCTACGGTCTGGTCGGACTGAAGACACACAGCAAGATCGCGCTGGTGGTGCGCCGTGAGGAAGACGGAATCCGCCGGTATGTGCATCTTGGCACCGGAAATTATAACGATTCGACGGCGAAGCTGTATACGGACTGCGGTATTTTTACCTGCCAGGAGTCGATCGGGGAGGACGCGACTGCGGTGTTTAACATGCTCTCGGGTTACTCGGAGCCTCTCTCGTGGAATGAACTGTCGGTGGCGCCTATCTGGCTGCGCAAGCGCTTTATGCGGCTGATCGAGAGGGAGACGAAGCATGCCAGAAACGGGAAACCGGGTCACATTGTGGCGAAAATGAATTCCCTGTGCGACCGGGGAATTATCGAGGCACTCTATGAGGCGTCGGCCGCGGGGGTGAAGATTGAACTGATCGTCCGCGGAATCTGCTGCCTTAAGGTGGGGATACCGGGGCTGAGTGAGAATATCTCGGTGCGCTCCATCGTCGGCAATTTCCTGGAGCACAGCCGCATCTTTTATTTTTTCAATGACGGGAATGAGGAGCTGTATATGGGAAGCGCAGACTGGATGCCGCGCAATCTTGACCGTCGTGTTGAGATACTGTTTCCGGTATTGGATGAAAAATTAAAAGAGGATGTAAAACACATACTATTTATTGAACTTTCTGATAATATGAAGGCTCATGTCTTGAAATCTGACGGAAAATATGAGAAAATGGATAAAAGAGGAAAAACTCCCCTGAGTTCTCAGGAAAAATTTTGTGAGGAGGCGATTGCGATGGTACCGAGACAGGATCATGTCTATCGTGAACGCGTTTTTATACCGGCGGAACCTGAATGATGCGGCAACCGTGTATACGGAGGAAAGCTTATGAACAATAAAATATTGTTTGCAGATTTGGACGGAACATTGCTGAACGACGGGAAGTCTGTCACGGAGCGCAACCGCGCTGCCATCCGCAAGATGCTTGACAGAGGACATTATCTTGTGCTGGCGACGGGAAGAACCGTTGAGAGCGCGAGAATTGTGGCCCGGGAGCTGGGCCTTACGCTGCCGGGCTGTTATATGATCGCCTTTAACGGCTCGGTGCTGTATGACTGTGCGGCGGATCGGACGCTGATGAAGCGCTCGATACCGGTTGAGGTCGTGCAGGAGCTGTTTGAGCGCGCAGAGAGGGCGGGGATTTATATCCAGACTTACAATAACACCGATATCATTACCACAAAGCATACAAGAGAGTTAGACTGGTATCGTGACAAAAACCGTCTGTCTTATAAGTTGTGCGACAATGTGCTGGATCTGCTCGACGAGGAGCCTCAGAAAGTGCTTTTGATTGACCTGTATAAGAGGGAACGCCTCGAAACTTTTCAAAAGAGAAATGCAAAATGGGCGGAGGGAAAGTGTTCAAGTTTTTTCTCCTGTAAACAGTATCTGGAGTATTGTCCTGTTGGTACCAGCAAGAGCAGCGGGATTGATCAGCTGAGAAAGATTCTGAATATGCCGGCGGACTGTACGGTGGCGGTCGGAGATGAGGAGAACGACATTCCGATGATACGCAAGGCACATGTGGGGATTGCGGTGAAAAATGCGATTCCGCAGACAAAAGACGCCGCGAAGTACATAACGGAAAATGACAATAATCATGACGCGATAGCGGAAGTGATTGAAAAGTTTATATTGTAAGCACAGCCGCAGACAGAGGGGAAAGAGGGCTGTTCTTATGTGAAAACAACGGGCTGCACGCTTCGCGAACAGCTCTTATGTTCAAAAAAGTGTGCGCCGGGCCGCACACTTTTTTGCCGGATAATTATCATACGTTTTTTGCGCGGCGCTCCTTTAAAGCCTCAAGTACGGAATAGGGGACATTGAGTGTCCCCATCCCTGTCCCGAGCCGGATATGGGGTTTGTTTGCACCGTGAAAATCAGAGCCGCCGCTGACGAGAAGGCCGTTTTCGTTTGCGAGATTTCGGACAAGACGCTCCTCGCCGGCAGTGTAGGTGGAGTAAACGGCTTCGATGCCGTCGAGTCCCACGGCTTTTAAATCGTCGATCAGCCGCTGTAAGGCAGCGCTTCCGAGGTGATAGAGCAGCGGGTGCGCCAGAACGGCAATGCCGCCTGCCTGATGAATCAGAGTAACCGCATCCATCGGGGAAATCATAAAGCGTCCCACATAGCAGCGGCAGCCGTCCCCGATATATTTGTCAAAGGCTTCCTGCCGGGTTTTTATCATGCCGTGGTCGCAGAGAAAACGGGCGATATTGGCGCGCGTGACGACACAGTCCGGGTTCTCGGCCATGAGAGCCTCCATCGTGATGGGAAACCCCTCCTTTTGGAGAGCCTCAACCATGGCGGCATTGCGCTCGTCGCGGCAGCGGCGGAATTCCTGCAGTTTTTGCAGTAAAAGCGGATGCTTCGGGTCGATAAAGAGTCCCACGACGTGAATTTCTTTTTCGGAAGGCTTTCGGCGGTTTTGGGAGGCCGGGTTTTCCGGGGGAATCTGATAGTGGGTGGAGAGTTCAATGCCCGGTATCAGTTCGAGTTTCGCACGGCTGGCTGCCGCTGTGGCTTCGTCAATCCCCGATACCGTGTCGTGATCCGTCAGGGCGAAGGCGGACAGCCCGGCCTCCTCTGCGGCCGACACCAGTTCCTTCGGGGTGAAGGTGCCGTCGGATTTATTCGAGTGCACATGTAAGTCAACGGTTCGATGATCCATAAAACATATCCTTTCAAAAATCAGACTGGAACTGAAATGCAATGCGGTAAAATAAATTATGGACATGATAATACACTTTATTCAAAATGTCAAAACGGAGATCCTTTTCGGCAAAATCATGGTGACATATTTTGACAGGGGTGGTACAATAAATTAGGATTTTCAGAAAGGGATGCAGCAAAATGACAGGAAAACGGAAAACAAATCTTATCGTCAGTTTGGCTTTGAGTTTATGGATAGGTATCGGTGAAGTGGCGACGGCCGGTTCGACTGTGTATGCCGGAGAACAGAGCGGGAACCTTGCAGTGCAGGAGATGCGTGTGACTGCGGAAGCGTCGGGCGGTGCGAAGTTGACGGAGGTACCGGAAGCGCATGATTCTGCGGAGCCGACGGAGATACCGGGAGGGACGGAATTGACGGAGCCGACGGAGGTACCGGAAGAGCAAAATCCTGCGGAGCCGACAGAAATGCCGGGAGAGACGGAAGTACCGGAGGAGTCGGGGACAACGGAAGGAACCGAGAGCGTCGGGAAGACGGAAGAATCAGAACCGACAGAGGAAACCGGGAGCACTGAGGAGACAGAAGAATCAGAACCGACAGAGGAACCCGCGGCAACGGAAGGAACCGAGAGCGTCGGGGAGACGGAAGAATCAGAATCGACGGAGGAAACCGGGACAACGGAGAGTACCGGGGAGACAGAAGAATCGGAGGAAACGGAGTCGACGGAAGAGACGGAGGAGACAGAAGAAACAGAGCCGACGGAAGTGCCGGAAGAGACGGAGGATGCGGAACATTCGGCGGCACACGGAATAAGAGGGGCCGGGTTCGGCGCGGCAGGGACAATCCCGCCAAACGGTTCCTGCACCTACACCGCAGAAAGCGCGGAGGCCGCTTATTTTAAAGTGGAAGTGACGCAGAAGGGATATTTTTCCGTCAGCGCGACGGCGACAACAAATGCGGACAAATGCGGCAGCTATATGGTCGTAAACGGCGGACTTAAGCCTCTGACGGACAGCCGTTCGGTCGAGTACAACAAAATGTCGGGCAGCGGCAGAATCGGTGTGGAGCCGGGAACCTATTATGTTGTCTACACAAAGACCGGCAGTGCGAAGGTCACCGTGCAGTTTCAGTGCAGATTTACGGCGGCCGACGACTGGGAGTCGGAAGACAACGATTCCTTCCAGACTGCGGACGAAATACTTACGAACAAACAGTACAACGGAAATACGCTGACAGGCATTTCCGAAAACGGCGGAAGCCAGGAAGACTATTTTAAGTTTACCCTGCCCAAAAACGGAGCGGTAAAAATCGATTTTCTACACGATATTTATAAAGAAAGCGGCCAGTATTACACGGTATCGCTCTACAACGGCAGCTATGAAGCGATAACCGCTTTTTCTGTCACGGGCGGAAACGCGGCGACGCATTCGGCGCAGACAGGACTTGCGGCCGGCACTTACTATATTTGCATAAAAGGGACGGCGTTAGCAGGCAGGGAGAACACCGAGTACCGCTTTCAGGCGGAATATACGGCCTCGGGATATTTTGAGCGGGAAAATAACGACAACGTGACGACGGCGACGGAGATTGCCGCGAACAAAACATACTGGGGATCCTTAAAATCGCTTGAGGATGTGGATTTTTATAAGGTGACGCTCGCGAAGGCCGGGTATGTCTGTCTTAAATTCGGCCATGCGCAGCTCGCAAATGTGAGTGAGAATTATTACCATGTGTATCTGTACGGCGCGGACGGCGCGACTGTGTATTCGGAATTTGACAGCAAGGGAAATTCCGTGGAATACTCCGACACGAAAATCGGACTTCCGGCAGGGACCTATTACGTCAAAGTAGTCTTTAAAGGCAATTACGACAACGGAACTTACAGCGTAAGAATGAGTTACAAAGAATCCTCCTCGTGGGAAAAAGAATCCAACGACAATGTCAATCTGGCCAATAAACTGTCGATGGATAAATGGTATCACGGCGCGCTGTCGAGTGCGGAGGATCAGGATTACTACAAATTCTCTATCGACGCCGCGGGCTGCATTAAGATCGGATTCAGGCATGCAAACCTTGCGGATTCGAAGAAAAATTACTATATTTATCTGTATGATAAGAAATGCAGTCAGCTTGCCGTATTTTCGAGCGGCGGTTTTGACGAGAGTCTTTCTTTCGCGGATTACGGACTGCCGAAAGGGACGTATTACCTCAGGGTATGCGCGGCGGACGGCAAAGGGAAGACGACGGGCTACAGCAACAGCGAATATCAGATTAAGGTAACATACACGAAGGTTTCCGGATGGGAGACCGAGGCAAATAATGATTTCGCCACGGCGGATAAGCTGAAGCTCGGAACCCCGGTAAAGGGCACCACGACGAAAAAAGATACGGATATGTATAAGTTTACGCTGTCGGGGAAGACCTGGGTCAATATTTCGTTTGCTCATGCAGATACCGGTTCCACCGACAAACAGTGGCATGTCAGACTGTATGACAGCCGGGGGAATACTGTGTACAACGATGCGCGGAACAAAAACGTCAACGCCTATATGTATGTGCAGGGAACCGGCGGGTATGACACGCTTTGCGCGGGGACGGGCCTGCGGCTTGCGGCCGGTACATACTATGTTAAAGTGTCGGACTGGGTGGGCTGTTCCGATACGCCGTATAAACTGACGGTGAGCAAGGTGAACGTCAAGGCGCCGACGGGTGTATCTGCAAAATCCGCGGCATACAATAAGGTGAAGCTTACCTGGAAAGCGGTTTCGGGTGCGGATCAGTATCTGATTTACCGCAGTTCATCCAAAAACGGCGCGTATCAAAAGATAGCGGCCGTTACCGGTGACAAGACGTCCTATACGAGCGGAGGGCTGACGAGCGGAAAAACATACTACTATAAGCTCAAAGCCGTGGGAATGAAGTCGGAGCAGGTGACGAGCGATTATTCCAAAAAGATGTCTGCAAAACCGGTGCCGGAAAAAGCGACGGTGACCTTGAAGGCCGGGAAAAAACAGGCGGCGGTCTCATGGAAAAAGGTTGCCGGTGCGTCAGGGTATGAGGTTTTCTACTGCACGAAAAAGGACGGCAGCTATAAAAAAGTGAAGACGGTCACAAAGGGCGGCACGGTGAAATATACACACAAGAAGTTAAAGAGCGGCAGGACTTACTATTATAAAGTGCGGGCTTACCGCACGGTAAACGGAAAGAAGGTTTATGGTTCTTACTCTTCGGTAAAGAGTGTGAAGGTGAAGTGACAGACAGTGTGTACAGGACAAAATACGACAAGCAAAGAGAAGAGGAGGAAAATATGCAGTTCTTAACATTTACCTTAAATGCGATTGATTACGGAATTCCGCTCAAGGATGTGGAGTCCATCGAGATCAGAAAGGATGTCATGAAGGTGCCGACGGCGCCTTCCCATATCGTGGGAATCATTAAACTGCACGGAGAGATTGTCCCGGTGTTCTCCCTGTCTTCCCGTTTCGGCGTGAATGAGGGGAAGATTGAGAGCCTTGTGGTTGCCAATGTGGGCGGCATGAAAATCGGGCTTGAGGTGGAGAAGGTCAAGGAGATTGTGGATGTGGAGAACCGGCAGGTACTGCCGATGCCGAGTCTTATGCACAGCGCCGAAAATTGTTTTAATGATGTGGCGTCGCGCAAAAAGGAGCTCTTTGTGCTTCTCGACGTGGCCAGTCTGGTTTCGATGGAGGAACAGCAGGCGATCCGTCAGCTGATTTCCGATAATACCAATGAGAAGTAAAAAACCGTTGACAATCGGATTTGAATGTGTTAGTTTATAATAGTTGTTAGCAAACAAAGTAGAGTATCCACTCTCACCGGAGCACAATCGCGTGACTCATGGTTCATAGTTCAGAGTATGCAGGCGTGCGGATTTCCGCGGACCTCGTACACAGAAATCAGAGAATTAGTGGATAGTCTGCCTATCCACTTTTTTTGTTTGGGAGGGAAAATACCATTAGCGAGTTAATGATCAATGAACAAATCAGAGATAAGGAAGTTCGTCTGATTGGGCAAAACGGAGAGCAGCTTGGCATTATGTCTGTGCGGGAAGCTATGAAAATAGCGGAGACGGCAGAGCTTGATCTGGTAAAGATTGCTCCGACCGCAAAGCCGCCGGTATGTAAGATTATCGATTACGGAAAGTACCGGTATGAACTGGCCAGAAAAGAAAAAGAGGCCAGGAAGAAGCAGAAGGTTGTGGAGTTAAAAGAGATTCGTCTTTCACCGAACATTGATGCGAACGACTTAAATACCAAGATGAATGCCGCGAAGAAGTTTTTGTCCAAGGGCGATAAAGTCAAAATTACTTTGCGCTTCCGGGGTCGTGAGATGGCGCATATGAATGCGAGCAAGCATATTCTGGATGATTTTGCCAAAAATCTTGGCGAGATGGCAGTAGTGGAAAAAGCACCGAAGGTTGAGGGAAGAAGCATCAGCATGGTGTTGGCAGAGAAAAAATCATAATTTTAAGGAGGAATACATTATGCCAAAAATGAAAACAAGCAGAGCGGCTGCAAAACGTTTCAAAGTTACGGGGACAGGGAAATTAAAGAGAAATAAAGCATACAAGAGACATATCCTGACAAAGAAGACGACGAAGAACAAGCGGAATCTCAGAAAAGCGGCAATCGTGGATGCAACAAACGTTAAGAATATGAAGAAGATCTTACCGTATTTATAAGAATTGGTTGAGGAGGAATAGAAATGGCAAGAGTAAAAGGCGGCTTAGGTGCTAAGAAAAGACATAACAGAACATTAAAATTAGCAAAAGGTTACAGAGGAGCACGCTCCAAGCAGTACAGAGTAGCAAAGCAGTCTGTCATGAGAGCCCTGACAAGTTCTTACGCAGGCCGGAAAGAGAGAAAGAGGCAGTTCCGTCAGCTGTGGATCGCGCGTATCAATGCGGCGGCGAGAATGAACGGTATCTCTTACAGCCAGATGATGCACGGTTTAAAGGTGGCGGGTGTTGACATTAACCGCAAGATGTTAGCCGAGATGGCAGTCAATGACGCGGAGGGATTTGCTTCTCTTGCAGCGCTTGCAAAACAGAATGTGGCATAGAGAACCCTGTTTTCAGATATAGTATGGCATACGGAACTTATCCCAGGATGGACAACCATGCGGGGTAAGTTCTTTTTCTTTTACCGGGAATTCTTCTGATCTCGGGCAAAATAAAAAAGAAATTGGGGGCAAAACGCCGCGGAATGCCGGGCGAATGACAAAAAAAATAAATTGTATGTTCAAAAATGTGCGGCAGAGCGCTATAATAAAACTGTATTTTGACAATTCGGATGAGAGAACATGAGGAGCTTTATCGATGAAAAACATATGGAAAATTTTCCGGAATGATATCACAGGGCTGGTAAAGAATCCGTTTGCACTGATTATTGCGGTGGGACTCTGTATCATACCGTCTCTGTATGCATGGTTCAATATATATTCGAACTGGGATCCCTATGCGAATACGGCAAACATTCATATCGCGGTGGCGACGGAGGATGTCGGCTATACGTTAAGGGACGGCACGACCGTGAATATGGGGGATGAGGTGCTCGAAAGCTTAAAGGAGAACGACAAGATCGGCTGGGTATTTCTCGATTCCGCGGATGAGGCGGTAGACGGCGTGTACAGCGGGAAATATTATGCGGCAGTGATTGTCAGCGACAATTTTACATACAGTATGTACAATGTGTTCCGGGAAGATTTTGCTGGACCGACGATTACCTATTATGAAAATGAGAAAAAGAATGCGGTGGCGACCAAGATTACGGACACGGCGGTTTCCACGTTAAAGCAGAGTATCAATAAGTCCTTTATCGAGGTTGTGGTCAGCAATATTTTTTCACAGACCAATACGTTTTCGGAGGAATTAGAGGAGGGGGATACGTTTGACCGTTTTGTGGAGCGTCTCCGCGGGCTCAACGACAATCTGATTTCCTACAGCGGCATGATTGATTCCTTTGTGGCGGGAAATGCGGCCCTCTCGGATGCGGTTGCGGGCGTAAATGAAAACATTCCGAATCTGAGCAGTGATATCGCAAAGGGCAGTGCGAGTTTTGACGGTACGAGGGCAAGTCTCGGGAGCACCCAGGCGACACTGGATTCTTTTGGTGCGAATGTCACCGGAACGCTCGACGGCATCAAAAATTCCATTGACCGCATTTCGGCGGATCTCCAGCAGACCAATCTGGCGGCCAGTGCCCAGCAGACGGCGGACAATCTGAATCAGACCATGACGGATACGCAGACGCTGCTCGATCAGCTCAAAACATTAGAGAGCGGACTGCAGAGCGGTTCCGGCGAGGAGGGCTTGGGCGCTGCAGGCGGGGATTTCAGGGAGCTTGAGGAGGCCATCGGAACGATCCGGCTCGGCGCAGCGGATATCCAGGCGCTGATTCAGGGGTTAAACGGGGACAGCGGTTCGGATACGATCGTGGCGGACACGGTCACGGCATCGCTCGGAAATCTGTCACAGCTTTTAAATGCCTGCAGCATGTCGGTGGACAATATGAAGAATGTGTATGTCAACAGTCTGGTGCCGCAGATGAACAGTCTGATTGACAGTATGGAGCAGATGACCGAGAATGTCTCAAAGCTTCTCAATAATATCAATGATACGCTTGGGGACATGAGCTCTGTTTTTTCCGGTATCGAGTCTACGATGACGGGCGCGAATGCGAGTCTTGAGGAGGTGCAGAGGGTATTAAACGAGGTCAGCGGCAAGCTGACGGAACTGTTGGACCGTCTTGACGAAGCGGGTGAGGACGAGAAGGTTCAGGCCTTTTTTGACTTTCTTGAAGGTGACCCGGAAGTATACGGTGAATTTTTTGCGGAGCCGGTGCAGGTTGCGACGGAGGAAGTCTATGAGATCCCGAACTACGGGTCGGCGATGACGCCGTTTTATACCGTGCTCGCGCTGTGGGTCGGCGGTACGGTGCTCGTGGCGCTGATTAAGGTAAAAGCCCAACCTGCGGGACTCCCGGACGCAAAAGCCTGGCAGCTGTATTTTGGGAGATATCTTTTGTTTTTTGTGCTGGGGCAGCTGCAGGCGGCGATCGTGGTGGCGGGGGACATTTTTCTTCTGCACGCCCATATCCTTTATCCGGGGCTGTTTTTTATCGTGGCGTCGCTGACGAGTTTTACCTTTACGCTGCTGATCTACACGCTTGCGCTTTCGTTCGGCGATATCGGAAAGGCGGCGGCGGTGGTGATTATGGTAATTCAGATTGCGGGGTCCGGCGGAACGTTCCCGATCGAGCTTTTGCCGGAAATCTACCGGAATATCTATATTTTCTTCCCGTTCCCCTATGCGATTAACGCGATGCGGGAGACGATGGGAGGCATGTACGGCAGCGATTACATGAAGTTTTTGGGGCAGCTGCTGATTTTTGCGGCGGCGGCGCTTGGTATCGGCCTTTTTGTCCGGCTTCCGTTTGTGAAAATCAATCATTTTATGGAAGAGCGCATGGAGGACACGGAGCTGATGTAGACAACGGCTGCCAGATTGTCGGAAAGGAACGGTATGTGGTTTGAAAAAAGACGATAAGAAAGAGAAAGAAGAGCAAAAAGAAGACAGATTCGAGGAGATGTATCAAAAACTCGTAAATTATGAACAGCAGATTCACGCGAAAAATCAAAAGCGTATCAGAATCGGACTGCGCTGCATCATTTTGATTCCGTTGATTTTTCTGATTCTTCTGTTCTGGACAGACAGCAATAAGGTTGTGTTTCTGATCCTGTGGATCACATCTCTGTTCGCGCTTGCAGTCTACCTCATCGGTGTCGAGTATATGGATTACAATCTTCAGGAGACGCTGCAGAAACTCGGCGGTGATGAGGACGGGCGCAAGCCGGAAGCACTGATCGGAGAAGAAGCGGAGGAATTGGAGGAAAAGCTGGATGAGGAATATTTTTAAGATCTTCATGACGGATGTGAAGCGCATCAGCAAAAATGTCGTGGCGGTTGTTGTGATCATGGGGCTCAGTATCCTGCCGTCTCTCTATGCGTGGTTTAATATTTTTTCGAACTGGGACCCCTATGGCCCGGATGCGACCTCGAATCTGAAGGTGGCGGTCGTATCGGAGGATAAGGGGACGACCGTTGCGGGGATAACGATCAACATCGGTGAAAGCGTGACAGAGGCGCTCGGCAGCAACAACACGATCGGCTGGGTGTTTTCCGAGAGTGCCGACGAGGCGGTGGATGGGGTGCACAGCGGAGCTTATTATGCGGCGCTGGTGATTCCGGAAGACTTTACCGATGAGATTATCAGCTTTATGAGCGGCAAGGTGGAACATCCGGAAATCATTTACTACGAAAACGAAAAGAAAAACGCGATCGCGCCGAAGATTACACAGAAGGCAAAGACCGCGGTTCAGGAACAGGTAAACAGCACATTTGTGAGCACGCTCGCCGAGAATATCATGAAGGTCGGCGGCCGGTTTGCCGGGACAGAAGGGGAGGACGGTTCCGTCACCAACACGGTTTTGGAACGCCTCAACGATTTGAATGCGGACATGCAGAGTTATGTCAACATCCTGAATTCCTTTGTCAGCATTATGGATTCGGCGCAGAGCATCGTGTCCACGAGCGAAGCGATTCTTCCGAATCTCGACAGCATGGTGGACTCCGGGCAGGCTTCGATTCTGGGGATGGAAGGGCTGCTGATCGGGGCGGACGGCACGGCGGACACGGCGACGGACATGATCGGATACAGCTTTGATATTGTGTCAGGCAGTCTTGATGGCGTTGCCAATTCGATCGCAGGCAGTTTAAACCCTGTCTCCAATTTTGAGCAGTCGGTGGGAAATGCCGTTACCGCAGCCCAGTCGACGATGCCGTATCTGCAGAAGATGTTTGATTTGGCGGTGTCCGGATGGGAAAATTCCGGGATTGAGACGGTGCAGGATCAGGTCGTGCTGATTCGGGAGCAGTTTAAAGTGATTCATGCCGACCTGGAGGCACTCGCCGGCAGTGTGACATCGACAACCGAGGACGTCAACGCACTTGCCGCACGGATTACCACGGAGGTCAACAACTGTAAAAGCGCGCTGCAGGCCCTGAAAGATACGTTCAATTATACCGTAAAGCCGCAGCTGGATGCGGCGATGAATTCCAT
This sequence comes from Lachnospiraceae bacterium, assembly GCA_021770345.1. Classification (GTDB taxonomy): domain Bacteria; phylum Bacillota; class Clostridia; order Lachnospirales; family Lachnospiraceae; genus Roseburia. The sequence continues at coordinate 37,158 of JAETRD010000023.1, forward strand.
GCAGAGCTCCATGCTGACGAGCGCGATGATTCTGAGCGGAATCGATGCGGATTTCGGGGCGGTGGAAAAGGTTTTGGAGGAGTATCGGGAGACCCTCGAAAGAGGCTCTGCGAGTATCCGGGAGTCTCTGGTGATGGCGCGGGATCTGCAGCAGGGACTCGCCTCGCTCACGGCCGATTTTCTTACGCTGAGCCGGGATGAGCAGTATAAGGAGATCATGGAAATCTTAGAGTCCTCCCCGGAACTTTTGGGAAGCTTTATTTCGTCCCCGGTAAATCTCGATACGGTGGGCATTTATGAGATTGAAAATTACGGTTCCGCGATGGCGCCGTTTTATACGATCCTTGCACTGTGGGTCGGCGCGCTGATTCTTGTGGCAATCATTCATGTGAAGGTAAAACCGGTCGAGGGACTTACGAATGTGAAACCGTATCAGGAATACTTTGGCCGGTATCTTCTGTTTTTCCTGATCGGGCAGGTGCAGACGCTGATCACGATTCTCGGAGATCTCTTTTATATCCGGATTCAGTGTCATAATCCGTTTCTGTTCTGGCTTGCGGGGGCGGTGAGCAGTCTGGTGTTTACGCTGTTCATATATTCGCTGACGGTTGCGTTCGGAAATGTGGGGGAGGCGCTGGCGATTGTCGTCATGGTCATTCAGGTGGCCGGCGCCGGCGGTACGTTTCCGATTGAAGTTCTGCCCAAGGTATATCAGTTTGTCTACAGATATCTGCCGTTCCCCTACGGCATGAATGCAATGCGTGAGACGGTGGGCGGCATCTATGCGCTCGACTACTGGAAGTATATCGGTGCGCTGTCCGTCTATCTTGTGATTTCGCTGTTTATCGGTCTGGTTCTTGCGATTCCGTTCCGGAAACTGAATCATATGATTGAGGAGAGCAAAGAGAAATCCGGTGTTATGATATAGTCTCGCAGGCGAGCCGTTAAGTCTCGCAGGCGAGCCATTACAAGTTTGCCGGCGCATCAATGCGCGCGAACTTGCGATGTACTGTAAAACAGGATGAAAAAATATTTTAGGGCGGGGAATTATGTTTTTATTACAGATGGTGATGCTGCTCACGGGGCTGCTTATGGCAGCGTTTCCGGCGTCGTGTACGAGAAAGGAATCGAGAGGGGACGATGGCGCCGTGCAGCGCACGAAAACGATGGGAATCTGGCTTTTTTTGGCGGCAGTGATCTGGTTTTTTACCGGGAGAATTCTGTAAAAAGCATTTACAAAGCGGGTAAATTCATATACTATAATAAAGATGTTGCTTTGACATGAAACGTGTAAGAAAACGGAGGAGTTTGTTATGTTTTGTAAGAATTGCGGTCAGCAGTATGTGGCGGATGAGGCGGTGATGTGTGTAAAGTGCGGCACACAGAGGGGTGTGGGAGCAAATTACTGCCCCAACTGCGGGCAGCCGACACCCATGGGGACCCAGGTGTGCATGAATTGCGGGGTCGCCGTGAATTCGCCTGCTTACTGCGTAAAAGGGGATAAATCGAAACTGGTCGCCGGCCTGCTTGGAATTTTTGTCGGCGCGATCGGCATACATAACTTTTATCTCGGATATACCGGAAAAGGAGTGGCGCAGGTGCTGATTACCGTGCTGTCCTGCGGTATTTTGTCGCCGGTCTCCGCGATATGGGGGCTTGTTGAGGGGATCATGCTTTTGACTGGGAGCATTGACCGGGATGCAGCCGGAAATTTTCTGAAGGATTAACACATCGGTTATTTTGGGTATTCCATATTGGCATACCCATTTTTGTGTCCTGTTGTTGACAAAAAAATAACACATTGCTATTATCAATGTTAAGTGTGAATGTAAAGGAAGGTTTTCTTTATGAGAAGACAGGTATTATCTCTTTTGGTAGAGAATAATCCGGGCGTGACCAGTCATATTTCCGGGCTTTTCAGCCGAAGGGGCTACAATATTGACAGCTTTTCTTCCGGCGTGACGGCGGATCCCCGCTATACGAGAATCACGATTGTCGCGAGTGGGGACGAACAGATTTTAGAGCAGATTGAAAAGCAGCTTGCAAAGCTTGAGGATGTGGTGGATATCAAGCTGTTAAAGCCCGGGCTTTCGGTGACGAGGGAACTGATCATGGTGAAAATTCGGGCCAGGGATGCCCAGCGGCAGCCGATTATGAATGTGACGGAGATTTTTCATGGCAAGATCGTGGATGTCACGGCGGATTCGATGGTGATCGAACTGACCGGTCAGCAGGACAAGCTGGAGGCTTTTTTGGATCTGCTGTCGGATTATGAGATTCTCGAGCTGGCGCGCACCGGGATTACCGGGTTGTCGCGGGGAACGTCAGATGTCAAGATGATTGATGAAAACGGCAGGATGTACAGTCTTTAGAGACGGTGTATCCGCGGATTCACATAGAGGAAAATATTATATTTTAGAGGAGAACAAATTATGTCAGCGAAAATTTTTTATCAGGAAGACTGTAACCTTTCCATGCTGGATGGAAAAACGATTGCCATTATCGGATATGGCAGCCAGGGACATGCGCATGCCCTGAACTTAAAGGAGTCCGGCTGCAATGTGATCATCGGACTTTACGAGGGGAGTAAATCCTGGGATAAGGCCGTAAAGCAGGGCTTTGAGGTATTTACCGCGGCAGAGGCCGCAAAGCGCGCCGATATTATTATGATTCTGATCAACGATGAGAAGCAGGCAGAGCTTTATAAGAATGATATCGAGCCGAATCTGGAAGAAGGAAATATGTTAATGTTTGCACACGGTTTCAACATCCATTTCGGATGTATCGTTCCGCCGGCAAACGTGGATGTCACGATGATTGCGCCGAAGGGACCGGGACATACGGTCCGTTCCGAGTATCAGGCCGGAAAAGGCGTTCCCTGTCTGATCGCGGTCGAGCAGGATGCAACCGGCAAAGCACAGGATCTGGCACTGGCTTATGCGCTCGGAATCGGCGGCGCGCGGGCAGGCGTGCTTGAGACAACGTTCCGGACAGAGACGGAGACGGATCTTTTCGGTGAGCAGGCAGTCCTCTGCGGCGGTGTGTGTGCATTGATGCAGGCGGGCTTTGAGACGCTCGTGGAAGCGGGCTATGATCCGAGAAACGCATACTTTGAGTGTATCCATGAGATGAAGCTGATCGTGGATCTGATTTATCAGTCGGGTTTTGCCGGGATGAGATATTCCATTTCCAACACGGCGGAGTACGGTGATTATATTACCGGTCCGAAGTTAATTACGGACGAGACCAAAAAGACGATGAAGAAAATCCTTTCCGATATTCAGGACGGTTCCTTTGCAAAGGAGTTTCTGCTGGATATGTCTCCGGCCGGAAAGCAGGTTCACTTTAAGGCAATGCGCAAGCTGGCATCCGAGCATTCGTCGGAGAAGGTCGGCGAGGAAATCCGCAAGCTTTACAGCTGGAACAACGAGGAAGATAAATTTATCAACAATTAATTTGCAGCAGTATTTTGCAGACAGAAGCAGGCGGCCCGGAAAACAGAGATTTCGGCCGTCTGTTTTTACTTTAATAAGAAATTGCGCCGCAGGATGCGGCGATAAGCCGCTGTAGTATCAGAAAGGAAAGAGAGGATTTTATTGTGGGTGACTATGTGAGAATCACAAAAAGTGATGACAGAATTGCCGTATGTTTTGACAATGAACATGACAAACCGTTTGCCGTCGGGGAAAAAATGTGTGCAATCAATGAGGATGCGTATATGAACGGCTATAACTGGGATGCCTTTTTCAATTACTATCTTGCACGGAATTTGCCCGACCTTTTGGAGGGGCTGGAGAGTGATCCGGAGGCCGGTTCGTATGTCGCATTCTATGATTTATCCGAGGAAAATGAGAAAAAGGCAGAGCGCTTTGGGGATATTATTCGTTCTCTGATTGAAAATGAGGAGGAACTGTACCGAATTGTGCGGGAATGCGGCAGCGAAATTGAGTGGGATTAACATGCAGGCTGTGTGTTTAGGAATATGGGTGGAGAAAATTCTTTGATGGAAGGATTATGTGGCAGAATGAGTCATATGTTGATGACATAAGCAGTTTTTTGTGATAAAATAGAATTCGAGCAGAGCTTTAAGAAATACATAGGACATAGCTGAAAAGCGATCGTTCGGGTGTCAGGTTGATTCGGCTTCATGCCGAAACTTTTTACAAAAGAGAAAACCCCGAAAGATTATGTCCGGTGTTTTTGGGCTCTGCTCTTTTGTGGTATGTCAGAAAAATGAAATAGTTTTTCTGGTATTGACTAATGTAGTTTCATGTGGTATGGTAATTGTATATCAGAGAAATGCGTCTTTGCATTCTCCACAGAATCTCAGGTTGTTTCAACCGATATTTTCCAGGATGTAACAAAATCAAAATAAGAAAAGGTCTTTTTTGCTTGTCTTAAAAAGGCCGTTATAAGCCAAATCGGACAGTCAATAAGAAAAATATAACCGGAAAGGAGGTTTGGGATAGAATGCGGACTTCCTTTGTAGTATACTACAG
>JAETRD010000010.1 GCA_021770345.1 Lachnospiraceae bacterium
AATCTGTATGAAGTTTTGAAGGTACAACCTTCAAGAAATATTCCTCGATAGCTCAGTCGGTAGAGCACGCGGCTGTTAACCGCGCTGTCGTAGGTTCAAGTCCTACTCGGGGAGTTTTTTTCTGTTTAATTCTATTGTACGGAAATAAACTTTTGGCTCCATGGTCAAGCGGTTAAGACATCGCCCTTTCACGGCGGTAACACGGGTTCGATTCCCGTTGGAGTCACTTGTATCTGACGCGCCGATGTGGCTCAATTGGCAGAGCAGCTGATTTGTAATCAGCAGGTTATCGGTTCGAGTCCGATCATCGGCTCTGAGAAAATTATTTTTCTTGGACCATTAGCTCAGTTGGTTAGAGCAACCGGCTCATAACCGGTCGGTCCTGGGTTCGAGTCCCCGATGGTCCACTCCAAAGAGTAAATCGCTTTTGTGATTTGCGACAGCATGGATATTGATTGTTTGGCCCAATGGCTCAGTTGGTTAGAGCGCCGCCCTGTCACGGCGGAGGTCGCGGGTTCGAGTCCCGCTTGGGTCGTTTTGGGATCTTAGCTCAGCTGGGAGAGCATCTGCCTTACAAGCAGAGGGTCATAGGTTCGAGCCCTATAGGTCCCATTGATGCCGGCGTGGCGGAACTGGCAGACGCGCAGGACTTAAAATCCTGTTGTGGTGACACAGTACCGGTTCGATTCCGGTCGCCGGCATTCACATCAGGCACTTGACAAGGGTGTTATAATAGATGTGAACAGAGTAAAAAACACTCTACAGAGTAAGAAATTACTCCACAAAGAATATGTGTGTGTAGCTCAGCTGGATAGAGCACTTGGCTACGGACCAAGGTGTCGGGGGTTCGAATCCTCTCACACACGTAGAAAAGAGGAATGTCAAAAGACGTTCCTCTTTTTCGTATTGCGAAAAATGGGAAAACAGTATAAAATATCCTTATTACCCTCGGTTGCAGGCGCATATATGCGCCTGGCATATATGCCTCTGGCGTGTGTGTCCTTGTCAATCGAAGGTGTAGAATGCGCAGTATCAGATAAAAGAGGGAGAACAGCGATATGTTACAGGGAAAGACGGTGCTGCTTGGGGTGACGGGGGGAATTGCCGCCTACAAGATGCCGAATGTAGCGCGGATGCTAAAGAAGCTGCACTGCAATGTGCATGTGCTGATGACACAGAATGCGACGAATTTTATTACGGCGACGACGTTTGAGACGTTGACAGGAAACAAGTGTCTGATCGATACGTTTGACCGGAATTTCGAATTTTCCGTGGAGCATGTGGCGCTGGCAAAACAGGCGGATCTGGTTTTGATCGCACCGGCGACAGCCAACGTGATCGGTAAGATTGCAGGGGGAATCGCCGACGATATGCTGACAACGACCGTGATGGCCTGCACCTGTAAATGCCTGATCGCACCGGCGATGAATCACAATATGTATCACAATTCCATCGTACAGGAGAATCTGCAGAAATTGCGCCGCCATGGTTATGAAATGATTGACCCGGTATGCGGTATGCTGGCAAACGGGGATACAGGGGACGGCAAACTGCCGTCGGAGGAAACGCTTGTGGAGTATGTGCTGCGGGAACTGGCATATTCGAAGGACATGGCCGGAATGAAGGTGCTGGTCACGGCAGGTCCGACCAGAGAGGCCATTGATCCGGTGCGTTATATCACAAATCATTCTACCGGCAAGATGGGCTATGCAGTCGCAAAGATGGCAATGTACCGCGGCGCAGATGTCACGCTTGTCACGGGACCGACAGAGATTGCACCGCCGATGTTTGTGGAGACAGTGCGGGCGGAAACTGCGGAGCAGATGTATGAGGCGGTGACATCCCGGGCAGGGGAACAGGATTTTATCATTAAAGCGGCGGCGGTAGCGGATTACCGCCCGGCGGAGGTCGCTGCGGAGAAGATTAAAAAATCGGGCGGCGGTATGGAGATTGTACTTGAGCGCACAAAGGATATTCTGGCGGCGCTCGGCGCGGATAAAGGGAAGACCGTGTTGTGCGGGTTTTCGATGGAGACGGAGCATATGCTGGAAAATTCCAGAGAAAAGCTCCGCAGAAAAAATCTGGATATGATAGCGGCGAATAATTTAAGGCAGGAGGGCGCAGGGTTTGGAACCGACACAAACATCCTTACGCTGATTACCGCGGAGGAAGAAAAACAGCTCGCGCGGATGAGCAAGGAGGAGGCAGCGGGATGTCTGCTTGACGAACTGTTGAAAATTCGACGAAAAAGAGCGGAACGATAGATCAGGAAGGGCACGGCGGATTGCGTGCATGAGGTGAATAAGGAATGGGCAACATAGCAACCATAAAAGTGCAGAAAAATCAGTTAATTGCAAAGCAGAAAGATAAAGTAAAAAAGTGGTATATCGTGATAGACGGCGCAGTGATACAGCGCAATTCTTATGCGAGGGTGGTGCTTGGCAAAAACTCCGTGATCGGTATTTCCGAGAGTGACCGTTATCTGTGTGATTACATTGCGGGAAAGGATTCCGTGCTGGCGGAATTTCCGTATAATTCTCCGGATGACATAAAGAATATGATTCAGGGACAGGAGAGCATGCGGGGAACGCTGCTTCGGGCTGCGATCAATCAGCGTCAGCAGCTGCTCAAGACGTATGCCGGGTATCAGAATCTGGTAAGGCAGTTTCATTCTTTTGTGGAAAACGAGTACAGTGATTACACCAATTTTTGTGTGAAATACCGCCTGGAGACGCAGCCGTTTCTGCGCATCGAGAACTTCAAGCCAATTGAGATGGTGCATAAAGCGGAAAACTGGGAGGTCAACAACAGCACCAGTCTTGTGGAAGGATACTTAGAGCCGTATATGCAGCTGATGCAGAAGGACGACAGTCTCTGCATCGGAGCGATTATGGAGGCTTGTTACCAGTCGCGGCGTGTCATTCAGGGAATTGTCGAGATGGTGGACTATCTGAATTACCATCAGGATATCCTTTTGTCCGAGTCGGGAAATGATATCTTTGATCTGTATTACAGGCTGCTGCTTTTGGCAAAAGAAAAAAATTATGACATTAAGCCGATTAAGGATTCGATGGACCGGATGGCTGAGGTTATCCGCAAATTGAATATCTACAACGAAAAGCTTGTCGCGGCGCGCATCGAGGAATATCAGAAGCAGGATCTTACGCCGGAGGGCGGTGCGTATGCAACGCCGGAGGAAAATGCCGAAGACGACTGGGAGGAGACGGAGGGAAGCAGCGGAGAAGACTGTCTGCTGCATATTCTGACATACGCGGAGTGCAGCGAGGAGGAAATCAATGCTGCAAGAGAGCTGATTACGAACTATCTGGAGCTGCCGGATATCTTATCTACGGAACCGGAGGTTTCCACGCTGCGGAAGCGCCTGACCAAAGTGTTCTATGACACTTACATGAAAGTTTTTCTGCGCGCAATGAAAAATGAGGCTTCGCTGACGCCGATTCTCGAAATGTTTTTGAATTTCGGATTTATGGATGTGACGCTCGCAGGGGAAGAAAATGCCAACCTGCTGTATGATCTGACAGAGCATCTCGATGTCTGCAAGTCGGATCATGTCTACACGATTTACGAGTGGTTGAAGAGTGTTTACGAGGGAAGAAACGAGCCCTCAAAGAACGAGTTTGACCTCGATTTTCCGGGTTATCTGGCCGATATGCGCAAGAACGGCAATATCACTGCCGAACAGCAGAAAAAATTTGCGGACAGCAGGGAGCTCAAAATTAAATTTGAGATTCAGAATATGTTCCCGTCCGCGAACCGTGCAACCTACGGTAAAATTTCGACGTTCTGTCCGATTCTCGGGGAGTACGATCTGATTAACTCCATCGACAAGATGCTTGTGACGGCGGAGCGGCTTGACGAGGCCATCAATAAGATACGCGGAATCGATTACTCCATTTTCTACCGCGAGGTGATGTTCTCGGATCCGGATAAGGGGATCAACCATGAACCGATTATGAAAGAAGTCATGCCGGATATTATTCTGATGCCGAATGCCGGAACAAGAGCGATGATGTGGCAGGAGACTGCAGGCATCAAGAGAGATACCTCCGCGCGTTTTATGTTCCCGATTTTTACGGCGGTGGATATCGACGATATGATGATCGAGACACTCGGAAGATACCGCTGGGAAATCTGCCGTAAGATTCAGGGTGTTCACTGGAATGATATCCGCGAGAAATCTCTGACGGCGGAGTACTGTGATTACCTCCAGTTCTACCGTAAGAATCACGAGCTCTCGGCGGAGGCGAAAGAGAAGGTGAAAAGCGCGCTTCTGCGCGGGCGCAACAATTACCGCGAGGTATTTGTCAAGGATTACCAGAACTGGATCAAATTCGAGGCAAAAGGCAGCTACCGCCTGAATAAGATTGCGAGGGATATCCTGAGTGCATACTGTCCGTTTGCGAAGAGCATTCGTGAGGAGCTGAAATCCAATCCGATGTATCAGAATGCACTGCATAAACTTGCGGTGGAGAACGCGAAGAAAATACAGCGCATCCGGGGCGTATACGACAAGTACCAGAAATCGGGCGGAACGATCACACCCGAGCTGGTGGAAAACCTGGATTACTATTCCCTGTAATTTTTTGAAAAATAATCAAAATCCGGCCGTATATTTTTTCTCTAATATCAAATAATAATTTTGCAGTTAAGCAAATTAATTTGAGATGGCGCCGACGGCGCCGGAATGGAGGAAATCATGAATTCTAATTGCAGAGACGGCTATGAGAATGCAACCGGAACAAACACAAACGGACAGAACACTACCGGTTCCAACAGCAACGGACAGAACAAGTCTTCCAACAAGACGAGCAACAAGTCTTCCAACAAGACGAGCAACAAGGCGTCCAACACCTCTGGACAGAACACTACCGGTTCTGACAGCTACGAGCGTTAGTTTTACACGAACCTTGCAGAAATAACCGCATAAGATGTAGAAACAGATTACAGAGCAACGCTTTGTAATCTGTTTTTATGTAAGGAAAACGGTAAGTGGAGGTGAGCGGCATGGCTTTTTACCTGATAGCTCCGGAGGAGATTCAAACGGTTCTGTCAGAGAAGAGAGCGGTTCTGATTGACGTGAGGGAGCGGGAGGAATATCTGGAAGAACATTACGGAAATGCCAGAAACTGTCCTTACGAAAATATAGATGCGTGGATGAATTATTTTCCGAGAAACAGGGCGCTTGTGCTGTACTGCGATTACGGAAGCACGAGCCTTCTTGCGGCGCGCAGACTGGGCAAAGCCGGATACGAAGCCTACACGGTCGTGGGGGGCTTTGATGCGATAAAACGTCGGATTGGCGGTTGACAGGTAAATTTTGAACGGATAATATAGTACTAGACTGTCAGACTGATAAACAGAGGAGTTTTCATGAAAACATATGAGTTGGCGGTTCCGTGCCATTTTGGGCTCGAAGCCGTATTAAAGAAAGAAATTTATGATCTTGGTTATGAGATACAGGAGGTATCGGACGGAAGAGTGTCCTTTATCGGGGATGCGGAGGCAATCTGCCGTGCCAATATTTATCTGCGCACGGCGGAGCGCGTTCTGATTCAGGTAGGGAAATTTAAGGCGACGACGTTTGAGGAACTGTTTCAGGGAGTCAAAAGCCTGCCGTGGGAGGAATATATTCCGGCGGACGGGAAATTCTGGGTAAAGAAGGCGTCGTCTGTCAAGAGTAAACTTTTCAGCCCTTCGGATATACAGTCCATCGCCAAAAAGGCGATGGTGGAGCGGATGAAACAGCACTATGATACGGAGTGGTTTTCCGAGGACGGAGCGCCTTATCCGGTTCGTATTTTCCTGCTGAAGGATGAGGTTACGGTGACGCTCGATGCGTCGGGGGATTCCCTGCACAAGCGCGGATACCGCACGATGACCAGCAGGGCGCCGCTGACAGAGACGCTTGCAGCCGCACTGCTGCTTTTGACGCCGTGGCGGCCGGACCGCATTCTGGTAGACCCGTTCTGCGGCAGCGGCACATTTCCGATTGAGGCGGCGATGATCGCGGCGGGGATTGCGCCGGGAGCAAACAGGGAATTTACCGCCGAACAGTGGACAAACCTGATCGATAAAAAGCTCTGGTACGAGTGTGTCAGGGAGGCCGAGGAGGCGGTAAATACGGATATCGAGGTGGATATCCAGGGGTATGACATCGACGGTGACGTGATTCGGGCGGCAAGGGAGAATGCGAAGCGCGCCGGTGTGGACGGGCTGATTCACTTTCAGCAGCGCCCGGTGGAAGAGCTGCATCACCCGAAGAAATACGGATTTATCGTGACAAACCCGCCTTACGGTGAGCGTCTGGAGGAGAAATCGGCACTGCCCGCACTCTACGGGCAGATTGGGGCGGCGTATCGGGGGCTGGATTCCTGGTCGATGTATCTGATTACCGGTTATGAGGATGCGGAGCGCTATATCGGAAGAAAGGCGGACAAAAACCGCAAGATCTATAACGGGATGTTAAAGACATACTTTTATCAATTTATGGGGCCGAAGCCGCCGAAGAGGAGAACTGAATGAAATATTCAAAGCGATATCTGATATTTGGAGCGATCCTGGCGGCCGCTCTGGCGGTAAAGTTTGGGTCCTACGCAGGAAATCTGGGGAGTGTCGAGCAGTTCCGCGGGGCCAATCTTGAGACGGCTACATGGAATCCGCTGATCGCCGCAAATGTCAATGACAATCTGCTCTCCGTCGTGATTGATAATAAGGAATATACGAACGAAGATTACCGTTTTTTTATGGATGACAATCTCAATATCATGGTGCCGGTGGAAATTCTGCGGGATGCGTTAAACTGCAGCGCCCATGTATATGACGGGACGAGGCTGCTGGTGGAGAAGCACTCGAACCAGATTGAGTTCCTGCTGGAAGCGTCTACGGCGATTGTGGACGGCGCGCCGCAGGAAATTGTCTCGGCCTTTTCGGAGATTGACGACCGTTACTATGTGAGCTTAAACGATCTGGCGAAGTATCTGGATTATTCCTATTCCTGGAATATGGAGGAAAACACTGCGCAGGCGGCGGACAATGCGGAGAGTGTATCCGTGATTCCGGTGCGGTATGATCTGCGGGAGCGCAGGAGAACTACAGACGTAAGGAATCAGGGGCTGTACGGAACCTGCTGGGCATTTGCGGCGCTCGGCGCGATGGAGTCTTCGCTGCTGCCGGAGGAGGAGGCCGTATACTCCGCAGATCACATGACGAAATGGAACGGGTTTAATCTGACAGAGTATGACGGCGGGGATTACTCCATGGCCATGGCATACCTTGCCGCCTGGCGCGGCCCGGTCTACGAGAAGGACGATCCTTACGGGGACGGCGAATCCGACGGTGCGCTTACCGCGGTAAAGCATGTGCAGGAGATACAGATTATCGACGGGAAGGATTACGAGAAGATCAAGGAAGCCGTTTTCAAGTACGGTGGTGTCCAGACGAGCATTTACAGCAGCATGGGGAGCGCGAGAAGTTCTTCGGCGGACTATAACAGGAGTACGAATGCATATTGTTATATCGGTACCGAAAAACCGAATCATGCGGTGGTGATTATCGGATGGGATGACGGCTATCCGAAAGAGAACTTTAACGTCGATCTGGAAGGGGACGGCGCATTTATCTGTCAGAACAGCTGGGGGGAGGATTTCGGCGACGACGGTGTGTTTTATGTCTCCTACTACGATACCAATGTCGGGACACACAACGCGGCATATACAAAGATAGAGGATACTGGCAATTACGACCATATTTACCAGAGTGATCTGTGCGGCTGGGTCGGACAGCTGGGCTACAGCAAGAACAGCATGTACGGGGCGAATGTGTTTGCCACGGCAGGACAGGAGGAACTGGCGGCTGTCTCGTTTTATGCGACCGGAAAGGATTCGCAGTATGCGATTTATGTGGTGCGGAATTTTGAGGATGAGAGCTCTTTTGAGACCATGATTCCCGTCGCATCGGGTAAGCTCTCAAACGCCGGTTATTATACAGTGAAATGTGACAATAAGATACCGTTGGAAGCCGGGGAGCGCTATGCGGTGGTACTCTATATCAATACGCCGAATGCAAAGCTGCCGATGGCGGCGGAGTATCAGGCGGATGAGGCGACGGCAACGGTGATCCTCGAAGACGGGGAGAGTTACGTCAGCCCGAACGGTTTTAGCTGGGAGAGGGCGGAAGTATTTGGGGAGTGCAATCTCTGTATTAAGGCATTCACCGATGATCGATAAAAGGAAAAGAGAATGGAAGAGAAGACATTAAAGTTTGCGTCTGTGTCGCTGGCGGTGCTGGCGGTGCTGGTGTGCGCACTGTTTCCGGCTCTGCCGAAGTTGCATACATGGCAGGTTGAGCGCTGGGAGCAGCTGCTCGCGGAGGAGGAATACGCGCAGAGCCAGACGCAGATGAATGATCTTGTTCTCCGGGAGAGCGGGACGATGAACGGCCATGAGGGACAGTTAAAGCTCCGGCTTCCCCAGGGAGTGACCGGGGATATTGTCTCGGTTGTCAACGATTATGTGACGCAGACCGTGCGGGTCGAGATACCGGAGACGGATCCGGGGTATTTTGACAGTTATCCGGTTTCGGGGAGCAGCAATCACATTGCGATGCTCTCCTACGCGACGAAAAGCGGCGGAGGGATCATTGAGATCGAGATGGACCAGGTGTATGAGATCGAGACGGAGTATGATTCCGAGTATTATTACTTTGATTTTTTGACACCGCAGGAAGTCTATGATAAAGTAGTCGTGATCGATGCAGGGCACGGCGGACGGGTGCCGGGGGCGACGAAGCAGGGGGTAAACGAGAAAGATATCGACCTTGCAATCGTCCTGCAGCTGCAGGAGATATTTGCGGAGAGCGGTGAGAATATCGGCGTGTATTTTACGAGGACGGATGACAGCAATCCGACGTTTGACCAGCGGGTGCAGCTGGCAAATAAATCGGGCGCGGATCTCTTTATCAGCGTGCACAACAATTCCACGCGGAGCGGCAGGTTTTCCTCAGTCAGAGGAACGCAGGTAATGTATGACGAGACCTCCGAGGCGAGCAGAAATTTTGCGCAGATTTGTCTCGAGGAAGTGACCGGACGGCTGGGAAGCCGCGATAAAGGGCTTGTGGAGGGAGACAGCATCTACATTATCCGAACAAGCGAAGTGCCGGTGGCGCTGATTGAGGTCGGATTTATGACGAATAAAGAGGAGCTTGAACTGCTGCGAAGCGAGGAATACCAGCGGGCGGCGGCGCAGGGAATCTATAACGCGGTTTTGCGCGCATTTGCGGAGGGATACTAGATGAGAAACATTATTTTTGCGACGGGCAACGAGGGCAAATTAAGAGAGATTCGTGATATCATGGCGGATGCAAAGATCGTGTCCATGAAGGAAGCGGGGATTGAGGCACAGATCGAGGAAAACGGGTCCACGTTTGAGGAGAACGCACTGATTAAGGCGAGGGGCGTTTCGGCGTATACCGATGCGATCGTGCTTGCGGACGATTCCGGTCTGGAGGTCGATTATCTGAATAAGGAGCCGGGGGTATATTCGGCCCGCTATCTGGGGGAGGATACGTCCTATGCGATCAAGAATCAGGCGATTCTCGACCGCATGAAAGGCGTGCCGAGGGAAGCGCGCAGCGCGCGGTTTGTCTGTGCGATCGCGGCGGTGCTGCCGGACGGACGTGAGTTTGTCGTGCGGGAGACGATTGAGGGATATATCGGCGAATGCGCAGCCGGAACAAAAGGGTTCGGCTACGATCCCATTTTCTATGTGGAGGAGCTCGGCTGTTCGACGGCCGAGCTTTCGGAGGAAAAGAAAAACGAGGTGAGTCATCGCGGGAAGGCGCTGCGCGCGATGAAGAAGGTGCTGCGCGCACATGGAGTTATCGTATGAAGATACTGGTAGTGAGCGATACGCACAGAAGACTGGAAAATCTTAAAACCGTACTCGAGCGCGTGCAGCCGGTGGACCTGCTTTTACATATGGGCGATGCCGAGGGGGACGAGGACTATATCGCGGAGATGGCGGGATGCCCGATGGCGATTGTCGCCGGAAACAATGACTTTTTCTCGACGCTTCCCCGGGAGCGGGAGATTGAGATCGGGAAATACCGTGTGTTTATGACGCACGGACATTATTACGATGTAAACTCCGGAACGATGGATCTCAAAAAGGAGGCGGTTTTCCGCAAGTGTGATATCGCGATGTTCGGACACACGCACAGGCCGGTGATTGAATACGGGAATGACGTGGTTGTGATAAATCCGGGAAGCCTGACGCATCCGAGGCAGGAGGGCAGGCGTCCGTCTTTTATTTTGATGGATATCGACAGGGCCGGACGGGCGCATTTTGAAATAAATTATTTATAAAAAAGTGTTGACATTCACAGGCCTGTCCTATATAATAATCATTGCGTCACGAACGGGGCAGGACTCCTGTAGTGCTGAGTATTGTATACACGATAGAAAGTGAATCCTTCGGGGTGTGGCTCAGCTTGGCTAGAGCGCCTGGTTTGGGACCAGGAGGTCGCAGGTTCGAATCCTGTCACCCCGACTATACGCGGGTGTAGTTCAATGGTAGAACACCAGCCTTCCAAGCTGGATACGTGGGTTCGATTCCCATCACCCGCTTTCCATTTGTGAAAGCGATAAGAGCTTGTGATTACAAATGAGAACAGGATATGTGTTCGTAGCTCAGTTGGATAGAGCAACGGCCTTCTAAGCCGTGGGTCGGGGGTTCGAATCCCTTCGAGCACATTTTATGGTGGGTATAGCGCAGTTGGTTAGCGCGCCAGATTGTGGCTCTGGAGGCCCAGGGTTCGAATCCCTGTATCCACCCTGGTTGCGATAGGTGCAACGATATGATTGTTGGGCTATCGCCAAGCGGTAAGGCACTGGATTTTGATTCCAGCATTCGCAGGTTCGAATCCTGCTAGCCCAGCTTATTATTTGGGGTATTAGCTCAGTCGGTAGAGCACTTGACTTTTAATCAAGTTGTCCGGGGTTCGAATCCCCGATGCCTCATTGAGGAGAAAAAGGAAGTACGGAGAAGTCGTACTTCCTTTTTTGTCTTATAATTTAGGAGAGCAGTTATTACTGCGACTGGTAACAGTTCAGCCTTCGGCTTCACTGTTACGGAATCTGCCCATTCCAAGTCGCCTTTGTATGCGAAAAAAGAATTTAAAAAACGGTTGGTATGTGTTATAATGATCCTAGATAAAAACGGTATTTTACATATATGACGGAGGTAGCGCATATGAAGAGCAGGAGAATCCCGGTTGAAGTGGATATAAAGCGATATGAGGTTGGAAAAGGCATTGAGGACGGGTACGAGCGGCTGCATGACGTTGTGACAAAGGGCTGGATTGTCAGCGATTTTCTCGTGAAGATTCAGCGTGAGGACGGCACGATCGTGTGTCCCTATATCAGCACGAAGCGCGGTCATACCTTTATCGGCGAGGGGGATTATATTATCACCTACCCGGACGGCGTGAGAAACGTATGCGGCGCAGACAAGGTCTGGAAGCGCTACGAGAAGCCGGCGGATGCGGAATAGAAACGGCGGTTACAAAACAGTTGCGCCGGGGATAAAGCTGCGGTATAATATGCCTCGGTATTATGCTTCGGACAGCCATGCGCTGTCCGGCTAAACTGCGGGTATGGCGGAATTGGCAGACGCGCCAGATTTAGGTTCTGGTGGGAGACCGTGCAGGTTCGAGTCCTGTTACCCGCATCTGACGGTGCAGAATCGAACCACAGCGGTTTGGTTTTGTGCCGTTTTTTGTGTCGGGGAGGTCTAAGAAGAATCAGTGGGGGCAGGATTTAAAAGAAAATATTTTCCGGCAGGGGCAAGTTTATTTTATGTACTTGTGCTGCCCGTGCTTCTGATGTGGATTTTTATACCGGCATCTTCTGTGGCAGCCGGCACAGATACAGGCGAGGGCACGGAGGAAATCTCTCATTATGTGTATGACGAAGACAAACGACTAAAACGGATTCAACATGAAACGTACGAATATGACAAGGCGGATGCCGTTATGGGAAACGGGTTGTACAGCCGGGACAGGTGGGTTACCGAACGCTTTGACGAGGCCGAGATTGCGGAGACTTCTCATGCCTGTTTTGACGAACGAAATCGTCTGACTTATGTGCTGGGATATTCCCCTGCCATCCTCGGAGACGGCAGAAGTTACTGCGAAGAGAGAATTTACAGCCGGGATGATGCGGCGCACACATGCAGGTATATCTATTACAAATCAAACAGCAGTCCATATAAGGATGGCTATTATATCGCGTTCCGGTATATGTTCGAGACCTGTGATTACCGGTTTGACGAGGAAGAGCGGCTTCTTTCGTTTCTGTCTTACAGGAGAAATGTCGGCTCGGACCCTAACGGTTACAGCGAGGAACTCTTTTTTGACGAGGGATATCAGGCGGGCTATGACGGAAAATATCTGACGGAGGAACTGTGGTATCGTGATTTCTGGGGGACAAATGAGGTTGGGGTGTGGCAGTATCGGATTTATCGGTATAATGAACAGGGAGACTGTATCCTGCAGGCATCCGTGACAGAAGATGATATCATGGTCGTATGCTATGAATATGATAAGGATGCGGGACAGGCGGATGTATATACCTATCAGGTCACGGAGGATTTCGAGCTTTCCTGTGACGACGGAAGTATCTGTTTTCTACGTCCCGGTTGGGGAAAGCCGGCGGTAAGAAAAGTCGCGGCAGACGGGAGTGTGGAGAGAACGCTTTTTTATGGACAGGCAATGGATATGGGGCAGCGGCATTATCTGATGCCGGAAGAAGTGGAGGAGACGGCAGACGACCACAAATATACGGTACGTCCGGGTGACTGCCTCTGGGATATTGCAAAGAGATGTTACGGACACGGCGCGTATTGTGAATTGATATATCATGAAAACAGAAGCGTCGTTGGCCCGGACGAGAATCTGCTTGTGCCGGGAATGCGTTTATACCTGCCGGAAGTCGGAAATGCGCAGGATACGAACGTGCAGGAAAATCGCTAGTGCAGCATTGTGGCGGCCCAGACATCCTTTTTGGCAGCCCACTGTTCGTTGAGCCAGTCCACGACCTGCCGTCTGCCCTCCTCGGTGAAGGGGAAGACGGCGGAGGTCTTTTCCGACTCGGAGGTCGCCGCAAACGCATAGGGGCCGGGCCAGATAAAGACGCGGAAGCAATCGGTTGTCACGGCCTGGGCCGAAGCGTCTGAGGCGCCGGAACCCTCGACCGGAGTGTTTGCAGCGGGCAGAGGGACCGCCTCTTTCGCAATCCGGTAGCGCATGCCGAGAAAGCTGCCGGTAAAGGCTTCTTTTTTATAAAAGTTCATATTCAGAATATCTTCGGTTGTAATCATAACATTCCCTTCTATAGTAAATGGAAGTACTCCATAAAATAATGGAAGTACTTGCAGTTTTGGGTAGGTGTGACAGAAATTTCCGTAAAAAGTATAGCAGAAATCGAAAAAAAAGAACAGAGGGAAGCGGTAAAAGAGGCACGGATACTTGACAAATTACAAATTGCATGTATAATTAACAGTACGTTGTGCGTGTGCAGCACACAACTGTATTTGCAAAGTGCAGCGGACAATGGGGTCCGGTGGCACTTTTTTTCGTTGCAGAAAGATATTTTAATATGATAACGCGGTGCAGCGGTGTTAAGTTAAGATATGGACGGAAAACCCGTTTATATAAAACATTTTACAAGGAGGAACTAATATGAAAAAGAGAATGATTTCCCTTCTCTTGGTCGGCGTAATGGCTTTTAGTATGGCAGCCTGCGGCGGCAAGGACGACGGGGGGGCGGTACAGGGCTCTACCGAAAGCGGCGGCGGTTCTGATGCGGCAGCCGATACAGGCAGTACAGGCGGTACTTACGATACACTCGTAATCGGTAGCCAGAGCTTAGAGGGTGTATTCAGCCCGTTTTTCTACAGCAGCGCATATGATTCCTATGCCGGCATCGATCCTGTATTTGCAAGTGTATGCAGACTGGACCCGAACGGAGAGCTCGTGGATGAGGCGGGACACGTAGAGGTGGAGGAAGTGACCGCTGAGGACGGAAGCACAAAGTATGTGTATACCGTGAGCATCCAGGAGGGAATGGTATTTTCCGACGGAGAGCCGGTTACGATTGACGATGTAATGTTCTATTACTATGTGTGCGCAGACCCGAGTTACGACGGCATGAGCACGATCGGCACGCTTGATATCGAGGGTATGGCGGAGTACAAGAATTCCGCGGCGCCGCTTTGGAAAGTAATATATGAGGCAGGAGCGGATAATACCGATTTCGCGAACTGGACCGAAGAGCAGCAGAAAGCATTCTTCGAGACCGACCTGCCGGCAGCAGGTGCGCAGTTTGCACAGGAGATCGTGGATTACGGCGTGGAGTCCGGTGCGGCGACCGACGCGAACGATGTAAAGGGCGGAGCTGCAAACTGGGGCTTTGAGGTTGCGGACGGTGCGACCATCAACGATTTCTTTGACACGATGGTTGAGGCGTACGGCGGCGACTTAAAGACGCTGTCCGATACGGAGTCTGCGGGAACGTCCCTGTTTGATTTTATGGATGAGAGCTACAAGGAGGTTGTTGAGCTTGCGGATGTCGATACCATTTCCGGTATTCAGAAGGTAGATGACTATACCTGTACCGTAACCTTTAACTCCCCGAACATCTCTGCCGACAAGCAGGTTGCATGGGTGCCGATCACACCGAAGCACTACTATGATCCGGACTTTACAAAGGGCGACGTTTCCAAGGTGAAAGCGAAAAACGGCACGCCGCTCGGCTCCGGTCCGTATGTGTTCCAGAGCTTTGACAACAACATCGTGACTCTGACGGCAAACGACAAGTACTTCAAGGGATGCCCGAAGATTCCGAACCTGAAGTTCCAGGTAGTTGACGAGAACACCAAGGTTGACCTTGTATTAAACAGCGAAGTCGATATCACGGATCCGTCCGCATCGCTCGAGATTATCGCGCAGTTAGACGAGAATGCCGATAAGGCTTCCTATTCGCTGGTTGATAACCCCGGTTACGGTTACATCGGAATCAACGCGGAGCGCGTGCCGGATGTCAATGTCCGCAAGGGCCTGATGAGCCTGATGAACAGAGAGCCGGCAATCCAGTCTTACTACGGTGATCTGGGCGAAGTGATCGAGCGCCCGATGACCCCGACCTTAGCGGAGTACCCGGATGATGCCGAGCCGTACTACACCTATGACCCAGCAAAGGCACTGGAGTATTTCCAGGCTGCAGGTTACGAGCAGGTTGACGGCAAGCTGGTAAAAGACGGCGAGCAGTTAGTGATTCATGTAGGTATCGGCGAGGCGTCGACCCATCCGTCCACCCCGATCCTGACCCAGATGGCGAACGATATGGCTGACATGGGCGCAGAGCTTGTGGTAGAAGACGTGCAGTTCTCCGTACTTTCCCCGAAGGTACAGGGAGGCGAGTTTGATATGTGGGTAATGGCGTGGGGCAATTCCACCGACTGCGACCTGACCCAGATTTTCGGCAGCGAGGGCGGTTCGAACTACCAGCGCTACTATGACCCGAAGATTGACGCGCTTCAGGCTGAGATCTTAAAGACGATCGACTTTGACGAGAGATGCAAGCTTGTTGCGGAGGAACTGGATCTGATCATGGAAGCGGCGGTTTATATGCCGATCTACCAGAGAAAGAACATGGAGATTTACAACGAGACGACACTCAACACCGACACTCTGCCGGAGGAGACAACCACTTACTACAACTACACCGCAGAGTATGAGACGCTTGAGATGAGATAAGTTTTGTATGAAGTGATACCGGTAAAACGCTGCTCCGGGTATCCGGGGCGGCGTTTGCTGCTAATATAAACTGGTTAGAAAAGAGGCAAAGATGAAACAATATATTTTAAAACGTATATTAATCAGTTTCCTTGTTCTTTTTGGCGTGTCAATCCTGCTGTATGGAATCGCGAGAAGCGTGCCGGGAGATTATGTTTCCAACATCACGGCGGGAAATCAGAACATCACGCCGGAGATGGAACAGAAAATGAGAGAATTATACGGTCTTGACAAGGGAATTATAGAGGGATATATTTCCTGGCTCGGCGATGCGCTTCACGGGGATTTCGGCACTTCATTTAAATTCCAGCAGCCGGTGGTCGAGGTAATTAAGAAAAACATGGCGCCGACACTGGCGCTTGCAGGTATTTCAATGATTCTGGAGATATTGATCGCGATACCGTTCGGCATTATCGCGGCGCGCAGACAGTACTCCGTGACGGATTACACGATCGTTGCGATCGCGCTGATGGGGATCTCGCTGCCGTCGTTCTTTTTCGCGTCGGTGCTTCGAAGCATTTTCAGCGTGAAGCTCGGATGGCTGCCGGTTTCCGGTATGCTGACGGCCCGCATGAATTACCAGGGCTGGGATTTGTTTGTGGACTATGCAAAGCATTTTGCGCTTCCTATCATCGTGTTTGTCATCACGGGCGTCGGCGGCCTGCTGCGTTATACCCGTACGAACATGCTTGAGGTCTTGAGTGCGGATTATGTGCGCACGGCCCGTGCAAAGGGTCTGCCGGAGGTGAAAGTCATCGGCAAGCATGCGTTTCGTAATACGCTGATTCCGATTGTGACGATAGTCGGAGGAATGATTCCCGGACTGTTTTCGGGAGCAGTTATCACAGAGGGTATTTTCTCTTTGGAGGGACTGGGAAACATCGCCTTAAAGGCAGTATACAGCGGCGATATTCCGTATCTGATGGGATTTAATATGTTTATTGCGGTATTGACACTGATTGGAACGTTGGTTTCGGATATTCTGTATGCAGTTGTCGACCCACGCGTGCGTTACTAGGGAGGTGGCTCGTATGGAAGAAAACAAAGACTTAAAACAGAGAAATCAGCAGGAACAGGATGAATTCGAAAAAAATCAGGTGATTATGACTCCGGGACAGCTGGTCGCAAAGCGGTTTTTTCGCAACAAGCTGGCCTGTGTGGGACTGGCTATCATCATCGTGATGGCATTGTTCTGTATTATCGGACCGATGTTCAGTCCTTACGGAGAGTATGAAATCTTTTATATAAATAGCAAGACAGGCGAGGAGGTCCGCATGGCGAACGCATCCGGGAACCCGGATTTGGGTGTCAACGTCAAGGCGCCAATGTCCTCCGCGCATCTGCTCGGTACGGACGCGGACGGGCGTGACGTGTTTACGCGTCTGATGTACGGCGGAAGAATCTCTCTGACCGTTGGTTTTGTGGTGGTGGCGATTGAGCTGATCATCGGTATTATCATGGGAGGAATCGCAGGATATTACGGCGGTAAGGTTGATATGCTTATCATGCGTCTGGTGGAGATCTTTTACTCTCTGCCGTTTGTGCCGATGATGTTGATCATATCTTCCCTGTTTGTCGGCTACGGACTTTCTCCGCGATATAAGATTTACTTTATTATGATTGTCATGGGTATCCTCTACTGGGCAGGCGTGGCCAGAAACGTGCGCGCGCAGATTTTGTCGCTGCGTGAGATGGAGTATATGCAGGCCGCGGAGGCGACCGGCATCCGCACCTGGAGAAAGATTTTCAAACACCTGATCCCGAATACCATCCCGATCATCATTCTGATCGCGACGATGGACGTCGGCGGGGTGATCCTGACCGAGTCGGTGTTAAGCTACCTCGGCGTGGGTATCGCATGGCCGTATGCCTCCTGGGGAAATATGGCGAATGCCGTTACGGACTCCGTCATCATGAAAAACTATCCGAATATCTGGGCACCGCCGGGGATTTTGATTCTTCTGACGGTACTGGCATTTAACTTTATCGGCGACGGTATGCGTGATGCATTCGACCCGAAAATGAAAAGGTAGGTGAGAAGCTTTGACGAACAATGAACAGAAAGCCCGCATGAAAGAAATTAAAAAGTTTAATGCGGTGAAATATAAAGAGTACAACAAAAAGATGAAGAAAAAGAAGGTTCCGGAGTCAGAGTATGTCACCAAAATGAAAAATCCGGACAATATTCTTGAGTTCGATAATTTAAAGACGTATTTTTATACGGACACCGGCACGGTAAAGGCCGTGGACGGTGTTACGTTTGAGATTCCGCGGGGCTCTACGATCGGTGTCGTGGGAGAGTCCGGCTGCGGGAAGTCCGTGACCAGCCTTTCCGTGATGGGACTGCTTCAGGGCCCGACGGGACAGATTGCGGACGGCGAGATACGCTATAATCAGGTCAGCAGGGAGCGTGCGGTGAATCTGGCGAAAATCTCCAGAAAAGAGATGGAAAAGATCCGCGGAAACGAGATTTCGATGATTTTCCAGGAGCCGATGACCACCTTAAATCCGGTGTTTACAATCGGAAACCAGCTGTGCGAGTGTATCACGCTTCACAATCCGGATATGAAAAAGGCGGATGTGGAGGCGCGTGCACTTGAGACGTTGGAGCTCGTGGGAATTAAGCGTGAGGGTATCTTAAACAATTACCCGCATGAGCTGTCCGGAGGTATGCGTCAGCGTGTCGTAATCGCGATGGCATTGGCCTGCAATCCGCAGCTGATTATCGCGGATGAGCCGACGACGGCGCTCGACGTGACGATTCAGGCACAGATTCTCGATCTGCTGCGCGACTTAAAGGATAAGATTAACGCGTCGATCATGCTGATCACGCACGACCTCGGCGTTGTTGCGGAGATGGCGGATTATGTGGTCGTTATGTATGCGGGGCGTGTCGTGGAACAGGGAACGGCGGATGATATTTTCCATCACCCGGCGCACCCGTATACGATCGGTCTGATGAAGTCAAAACCGATGCTCAATGAGAAGGTGGACCGTCTCTACTCGATTCCGGGTAATGTGCCGAATCCGATTAACCTTCCGGAGCACTGCTATTTTAAGAACCGCTGCGAGTCCTGCACGGAGACGTGTGAGGGCACCTATCCGGAGCTGGTGAGTATCACGGACACACACAAGGTAAGCTGTCATTTGTGTGCGGCCCAGAAAGGGGGAAATGAAGCGTAATGGCAAACAGTGAAGTAGTAATCGAAGTGGAAAAACTCAAAAAATATTTCCCTGTCAAGTCCGGTCTCTTACAGCGCACCGTCGGACATGTCCGCGCGGTGGACGGCGTGAGTTTTCAGATAAAGAAAGGCCAGACGTTCGGCCTTGTAGGCGAGTCCGGCTGCGGCAAGTCCACGCTTGGACGCACGCTGCTCCGCCTGATCGAGCCGACGGAGGGCAAGGTAAAAATCAACGGGACCGATATGTCCTCGCTAAAGAGAAGCGAGCTTCGCCCGCTGCGTCCGACGATGCAGATGATTTTCCAGGACCCGTTTTCCTCGCTTGACCCGCGTATGCCGGTCGGAGAGATTATCGGTGAGGCGGTCAGAGAGCATGAGATCGTTCCGAAGGAGCAGTACAGGGACTATATTTTAAAAGTCATGGAGGACTGCGGTTTGCGGCCCTATTATATTGACCGTTACCCGCATGAGTTTTCCGGTGGGCAGAGACAGCGTATCTGTATCGCGCGTGCGCTTGCGCTGAATCCGTCCTTTATCGTCTGCGATGAGCCGGTGTCGGCACTCGACGTATCGATTCAGGCGCAGATTATCAACCTGATGAAAGATCTGCAGGACGAGCGTGAGCTCACATACCTGTTTATCTCTCACGACCTCTCGGTGGTGGAGCATATCTCCGATGTCATCGGCGTTATGTACCTCGGAACGATGGTCGAGATGGGGACAAAGGAAGATATATTCCGCGAACCGCTGCACCCGTATACGCAGGCGCTGTTTTCTGCGGTTCCGGTTGCGGACCCGGATGTGAAGATGAACCGTATTCTGCTCGAGGGAGACATCCCGTCCCCGGCGAACCCGCCGAAGGGATGTAAGTTCCATACCCGCTGTTCACACTGCATGGGAATCTGCAAGGAGCAGGAGCCCGTGGAGCGGGATATGGGGAACGGGCATATCGTGAAATGTCATCTCTACAATGAAAAATAAAGAGGTTTGCGATTCGGATTTGATCGATTCGGAGGAAACAGGGGAAGGGTATGTTTTTTGACAGATCTGGCAAAGCCAAACGGCGCAGAGAACTGAAAAACGAACTCAAAGAGCTGCAAAAAGCGTTTGCGGCGGCCGGGTGCGACAAAGCGGAGGCAGCGGGCCGCTGTAGGGAACTGGGCGAGACCATAGAGCTGGGCGAGGCGCTGTGTGACGGATATCTGAGTGCAAGAGCGCATCTCGCACGGGCCAGAGAGGCGATACCGAAGCTTCTTGACTGTATGGGTGAGAGCCCGGCGGACGAGGTGGAAAAAAGTCTGCAAAGTCTTATGACGGATTTGGAGCAGGTGTACCATGACTGTTCGATTCGGGAGGATGATGCGGATTTTGCATCCACGGTTCACAGTTTAAAGAAACTGGCGGGGCAGTACGCGGGAAGCGTGGCGCAGGCGAAGACGGAGGCTGGGCGCGCTTTTCCCGGGATTATGCTGCGCAGCGAGCTCGAGAATGTGGGTGCGGTGCTCGACGATGCGGCGGCATGGAATGCGCCGGATTTTCTGGCGCTTGCCTACTTTTTCCGGCATGAAGACCGGGCGTCGTTAAAAGAGATGGAAAACGAACAGCGCAATCATTATGTGAGCGGCTACTGGTCGGAGCACTTTGAGGAACCTTTTGCCGCGATGGAGCAGAGAGCGGACAGAGCGGGTGCGCTTCGGACGCTGTCGGAGAAGTATTTCGCAAAGGAGCATATGTCATAAACGCTCCGTTTTGGCTGTTTATAGCCGAACAGAATGGATAAAATAACCGTAGGTTATGGAAACTGACATGTTGCATAATTGTATACCACAATACAATGTCAAATTAGTGAAATCTGAATATTGAGGAATCGGCAAAAATTTGCTATGATTTCAAAAAGAATAAAGGCGTTCCGTACAGGGCGCTTTTGTTGTTGAACATAAGGGCTGTTCGCGAAGCGTGCAGTCCGTTGTTTTACAAAGGGATGACCGGTGATGTCATCTGTTGTTATCAGGAGGGATTATGATGAAGAAAGCATTGAGTGTAGTATTGACGGCGGCAATGGCGGTAAGTCTTGCAGCCTGCGGAAACGACGGCGGCAATGCCGCAGGAACGACGGACGCAGCAGCGGGCGGCGCGGCAGCGGAATCGACCGAGAGCGGTGCGGCAGATGCAGGGAATGCAGCGGAAGCGGATAACGGTGCAGATGCGGGAAGCGGCGCGGCTGCCGGTGAGGCATTTAAGATCGGCGGCATCGGACCGATTACAGGGGATGCAGCGCTGTACGGTACCGCGGTTATGAACGCGGCTCAGATCGCGGTGGACGAGATCAACGCGGCGGGCGGCATCAACGGCTATCCGATTGAGTTCAAATTCGAGGATGACCAGCATGACGCGGAGAAGTCTGTGAATGCATATAACTCTCTTAAGGACTGGGGCATGCAGGTGCTGATGGGAACCGTGACGACGACCCCGTGTGTGGCGGTAGCGGATATGACCGCGGCCGACGGAATGTTCCAGCTGACACCGTCTGCATCTTCCACAGACGTAATTGCAAATGACAATGTATTTCAGATCTGCTTTACCGATCCGAACCAGGGTGCAAAATCCGCGCAGTACATAGCAGAAAACGGGCTTGCCGAGAAGGTAGCCGTGATCTATAACAGCTCGGATGTGTACTCTTCGGGTATCGAGGAGACATTTATCGCGGAGGCAGAGGCGCAGGGCCTTACCGTTGTGGCCGACGAGGCGTTTACCAATGACTCCAAGACGGACTTCTCCACGCAGCTTCAGGCAGCGCAGAGTGCGGGAGCGGATCTGGTATTCCTTCCGTTCTATTACACGGAGGCATCCACCGTGTTAAAGCAGGCGGACGGCATGGGTTATGACCCGATCTTCTTCGGAGTGGACGGTATGGACGGAATTCTCGGTGTCGAGAACTTTGATACCTCTTTAGCGGAGGGCGTTATGCTTCTGACCCCGTTTGCAGCGGATGCGGACGATGAGGCGACACAGGCATTTGTGGCAAAATATGAGGCTGCATATGGCAGCACACCGATTCAGTTTGCGGCGGATGCTTACGATGCGATTTATGCGATCAAGCTTGCGATGGAGACGGCAGGGGTGACTCCGGATATGAGCGTTTCTGATATGGGCAGCGCACTGTCAGAGGCAATGCCGAACATTACGCTCGACGGACTGACCGGTGAGGGCATGTCCTGGGAGGCAACCGGTGAGGTCAGCAAGGCGCCGATGGCAGTCGTGATCAAAGACGGTGCATATACTGCAATGTAAAATTGCATTACAGATAAGCCAATAAAGGAGTTGGCGCGTTGGCGAATAGACGTTGGCGTGCCGACTCTTTTTCACTTATGGGAAAGACAGGAGTATTTTTATGAATTTTTTAACCTATTTGATAAACGGAATCAGCCTGGGCAGCGTCTATGCGATTATCGCGCTGGGTTACACGATGGTCTACGGGATTGCAAAGATGCTGAATTTTGCGCACGGAGACGTCATCATGATCGGGTGCTATGTGGTATTCCTTGCGATGAGCCGCTCGGGGCTTCCCGCACTTCCGTCGGTTGCGCTGGCAGTCGTCGCGTGCACGCTGCTCGGAATCACGGTTGAGAAGATTGCATATAAGCCGCTTCGACGTGCGACGCCCCTGGCGGTGCTCATCACGGCGATCGGCGTCAGCTATTTTCTGCAGAACATGGCGCTGCTGCTCTTTGGGGCCGACACGAAATCGTTCAGCCCGGTTGTGAATGTGCCGGCGCTAAAACTGGCGGACGGAGCGCTCACTATTTCCGGCACGACGATCGTGACCGTGGCGGCCTGTATCGTGATCATGATCGGCTTAAGCCTCTTTGTCAAAAGGACAAAGGCCGGCCAGGCGATGCTTGCGGTGTCGGAGGATAAAGACGCGGCGCAGCTGATGGGGGTCAATGTCAACGCGACAATCTCGCTGACCTTTGCGATCGGTTCGGGGCTTGCGGCCATTGCGGGCGTGCTGTTCTGTTCGGCGTATCCGACGCTGACGCCCTACACCGGTTCGATGCCGGGAATCAAAGCCTTTACGGCTGCGGTGTTTGGCGGTATCGGATCGATTCCGGGCGCGTTAATCGGAGGAATTCTGTTGGGAGTGATCGAGATTTTCGGGCGCGCCTATATTTCTTCCCAGCTGTCGGACGCGATCGTGTTTGCCGTGTTAATCGTTGTGCTTCTGGTGAAACCTACCGGCCTGCTGGGCAGACAGGTACATGAGAAGGTCTAAAGAGCGTATGCGTATGGAGTGGAATATGAAAAAGAAAACAAAGGATCAGTTAATTACAATCGGAAGTATCGCGGTTTTATATCTCATAGTTCAGATTTTGGTGAAAACCGGAAATATGTCATCCCTGATGCAGGGACTTCTCGTCCCGATGTGCACCTATTCGCTTGTGGCGATCGGCTTAAATCTCTGCGTGGGTTATCTCGGGGAGCTCAGTATCGGACACGCGGGCTTTATGTGTGTGGGAGCGTTTGCGGGCGCGTTCTGCACGAAAGTGCTGCAGGGGACGATCGAAAACGGAACGCTCCTGTTTGTGTTTGCGCTGTTTGCCGGAATCCTTGCGGCTGCGCTGTCCGGGTTTCTGATCGGCGTTCCGGTGCTGCGTCTGCGGGGAGATTACCTTGCGATCGTGACGCTGGCGTTCGGGGAGATTATCAAGAATATTATCAATGTACTCTACGTTGCAAAAGACGGAAACGGCTGGCATTTTGCAATCTCCGATGCGAAAAGCATGTCTCTTGCCGAGGACAGTGTGTGGCTGATAAACGGAGCGAAGGGAATCACAAAAGTTCCGCGTCTGTCGGGTTTTACCGCGGGTATCATTTTGATTGTGATTGCGCTTTTTGTTGTATACAATCTGGTAAATTCCCGGAGCGGCCGGGCAGTCATGGCAATCCGTGACAACCGCATCGCGGCGGAGTCAGTCGGTATCAATATCACGAAATATAAGCTGATGGCATTTACAATCTCGGCTGCCATCGCGGGGGCAGGCGGTGTGCTCTACGCGCATAATCTCTCGACACTCACCGCGACCCCGGCGAATTTCGGCTACAATATGTCGATTATGATTCTTGTGTTTGTCGTGCTCGGCGGAATCGGAAGCTTCCGCGGTTCCATTATCGCGGCAGTTCTTCTGACGCTGCTGCCGGAGATGCTGCGCGGACTTTCCGATTATCGAATGCTGATTTATTCGATTGTGCTGATTCTTATGATGCTGTTTAACTGGGCGCCGAAATGTATCGTGTGGAGACAGCGGCTTGCGGCGCGTTTTCAGAAAAAAACCACAAAGGAGGCAGTGTAATATGGCATTACTTGAAGTGAAAAATCTCGGGATTTCCTTTGGCGGTCTTCGTGCGGTGGACGGTTTTCATATCACGATAGAAAAGGGGGCGCTGTATGGCTTAATCGGACCGAACGGCGCCGGGAAGACAACGGTATTTAATATGCTCACCGGGGTGTATACGCCGGACGAGGGTGTGATTGCGCTGGACGGGGCCGACATTACCGGGAAGAAGACCATCGACATCAACAGGGCGGGGATTGCCCGCACCTTTCAGAATATCAGATTGTTTGCGGAGCAGACCGTGCTCGACAATGTAAAAATCGGCCTGCACAATCGCATGGAATATTCCGCGCTGACGGGAATCCTGCGGCTTCCGAAATACCGCCGGATGGAGCGGGAGATGGACGAGGCGGCGCTTGCCCTGCTTAAGGTGTTTGACCTTGACCAGGAGGCGGATTATCTGGCGTCAAACCTTCCCTACGGAAAGCAGCGGAAGCTTGAGATCGCGCGGGCGCTGGCGACGAATCCGAAGCTTCTTCTGCTGGATGAGCCGGCGGCCGGCATGAATCCGAACGAGACGAAAGAGCTGATGGAAACCATTCATTTCGTGCGTGACAAGTTTGATATGACCATCCTTCTGATCGAGCATGACATGAAGCTGGTCTCGGGAATCTGCGAGAGGCTTACGGTGCTGAATTTCGGCCAGGTGCTGGCAGAGGGGGAGACCGGGGAGGTCTTAAACAATCCGCAGGTAATCAAGGCATATCTGGGCGAGTAGCGCGCCGTCTGACGCAGAAGGAGAAAAAACTATGGCAATGCTGGAAATAAAAGACATAGAGGTGTATTATGGTGTTATACAGGCCATCAAGGGCATTTCGTTTACCGTAAACGAGGGGGAGGTCATTGCGCTGATCGGCGCGAACGGCGCCGGAAAGACGACGACGCTGCAGACGATCACCGGGATGATTGCGCCGGCAGCAGGCGAGATTCTTTTCGAGGGGACGGATATCGCAAAGATACCGGGGCACAAAATCGTGTCCATGGGGATGGCGCATGTGCCGGAGGGGCGTCGGGTGTTTGCGGAGCTGTCCGTGTACGAGAATTTAAAGCTTGGCGCCTACACGAGGAAGGACAAAAACGAGGTGGCGGAGACGCTTGAGCGCGTATACCGGAGCTTTCCGAGATTAAAGGAGCGCAAAAACCAGCTCGCGGGAACCTTAAGCGGCGGCGAGCAGCAGATGCTCGCGATGGGCCGGGCGTTGATGTCCAAGCCGAAAATCGTGCTGATGGATGAGCCGTCGATGGGACTTTCCCCGATTCTGGTCGAGGAGATTTTCAATATTATCCGGGAGATTTCGGCGGGCGGAACCACGGTGCTTTTGGTCGAGCAGAACGCGAAGAAAGCGCTTGCGATCGCGGATCGCGCGTATGTGCTTGAAACCGGGAAAATCGTGCTCTCCGGGGATGCAAAGGAAATGTTAAATAACGATTCTATTAAAAAGGCATATCTGGGCGAATAGCTGCGGGGAAGTCCGCAGCGGAAAGGGAAGAAGATGAAAAAGACAGTGATTACGATTGCGCGCGGCTACGGAAGCGGCGGGCGTACGCTGGGAAGACTGCTGTCGGAGAAGATGGGCATCAGCTGCTATGACAGGGAGATTATCCGGATGGCGTCGGACGAGAGCGGGATCAGCGAAGCGCTGTTCGGGCAGGCGGATGAGAAATTAAAAAAGTCGCGGCTCGCGGCGATCATCCGCAAAAACCCCTATCAGGGAAAAGTTTTGGGGCCGGAGAGCGCGGAGTTTGTCTCGGACGACAACCTCTTTAACTATCAGGCAAAAGTCATCCGTGAGGTGGCGGAGCAGGAGTCCTGTATTATTATCGGGCGCTGCGCGGACTATGTGCTGCGGGATGATCCCGATGTGATACGGCTCTATTTTTATGCGCCGCGGCGGGATTGCATCGACCGCGTGATGAATCAGAACGGTCTGTCCGAGCGGGAGGCGGAGAAGAAGATTGAAAAAATCGACAAGTACCGTGCCGACTACTACCGCTACTACACGGGGCGTGACTGGAACGATGCGAGAAATTATGATTTTTGTCTGAATACGACGTCGATGAGCTATGACAAACTCGTGGAGGTCGTGGAGAGCAGTATCCGGATTCTGCAGGGGTAACGCGGCGGCGCACAGAGGTTGTCACAGGAAAACAGTCTTAATATGGAGGAGAAGTATGAACACGGAATGGTCCTTGGAGGAGCTTTACAGCGGGCTTGACGATCCGGCCTACGAGGCGGATGCGGCGGCACTGGAACGGGAAATCGAAACATTAGGGGAACTGGTGAAAGCAGGGCAGGGCGCGCCGGAGACGGACGATGTGGTGTGTCTGCTTCGGTCGGAGGAGAAGATCACGGAGCTTTTGGAAAAGCTGTTTGGCTATCTGATGCTGCGCCAGTCGGTGAATACGGAAGACGGCGACGTGATGGCGCAGATTAACCGGATCCAGCGGATGATGGCAAAGGCGGCGCCGACGGAGTCGGCTGTGAAAAAGCGCCTGGCGCAGATCGCGGATATTGACGCGATGGCAGAGGAAAGCGAAGTGATCGCGGCTTACCGCTTTTTCTTAAAAGAGAACAAAAAGAGCGCTGCGCATCTGCTCTCCGACGAGATGGAGGAGATGGTCTCTGCGATGAATCTGACGGCGGGCAGCGCGTGGGGGCAGCTGCAGTCCTATCTGACCTCGACGGTGAAGGTCGACTACGAGGGGGCGCAGGTCACGCTGTCCGAAATCCGCAACATGGCTTACAGCCCGGATGCAAAGGTGCGGCGGGCCGCGTATGAGGCGGAGCTTGCCGCGTACGAGCGGATTGAGGATGCGGTGGCATTTTCGATAAACAATATCAAAAATCAGGTGACGATGCTCGCGGAAAAGAGAGGCTATGAGTCGCCGCTTTCGATGACGCTTGAGCAGGCGCATATGAGCCGGGCGACGCTCGATGCGATGATGGAGGCGATCGGCGAATACCTCCCGGTATTCCGGAAGTACCTGCGGAAGAAAGCAGGAATGCTGGGCTATGAAAACGGACTGCCCTGGTACGAACTGTTTGCGCCGATGGGAAAGACGGATAAAACCTATACGCCCGAGGAGGCGAGAGAATATCTGTGCGATACGTTTTCGGCGTTTTCGCCGGAAATGGCCGATATGATGCGCGAGGCGTTTGACAACCGGTGGATTGACTTTTATCCGCGCAAGGGCAAGGAGGGAGGCGCGTTCTGCGCAGGATTGCCGAATCTGAAGCAGAGCCGTATTCTGACGAATTATGACGGGTATTTCGGCTCGATCGGCACGCTTGCGCACGAACTCGGCCATGCGTTCCACAATAAGCAGCTCGAGAATGAACGGCCGCTGAATCATGAATACACAATGCCGGTGGCTGAGACGGCATCGACCTTTAATGAAATACATCTCGGAAGACACGCGTTAAAGACTGCGGAAGGCGACGAGCGCTTATATCTGCTCGAGAATGATCTGAAGGAGCAGACGCAGACCATCGTGGATATCTATTCGCGGTATCTGTTCGAGACGGCAGTGTTTGAACAGAGCCGGAGTAAATTTCTGATGGCGCAGGATTTAAAGGCGCTGATGACAGACGCGCAGCGGCAGGCGTACGGGGAGGGGCTCGACGGGAACTTCCTGCACCCGTATATGTGGGTGTGCAAGAGTCACTATTACAGTGAATCCTTAAGCTTCTACAACTTCCCGTACGCGTTCGGCAATCTGTTTGCGCTCGGGCTCTACAGCCTGTTCTTAAAGGAGGGCGAAGCGTTTGTGCCGAAATACAAAGCGATGTTAAAGGCGACGCCGTGCAGCAGCATCGAGGAGTGTGGGGCGATGATGGGGATTGATCTGACGAAGAAGGACTTCTGGACGGAGAGCTTAAAGCAGATTGCGGCGAGCGTGGAGGAGTTCTGTAAATAGGATTCGGAGTGCCGCGGGCAGTTTTGACAGACTGCCCGCGGTACATGAATGATAAAACAAAATGAGGAGGAGGCAGCTATGTCTGAATTGAGGGATGAGATTGCGAAGAAACTGGGGTTTGGGTGTATGCGCCTGCCGGTTGTGGGCGGAGATACGAGCGTGATTGACGACGCGGCGTTCTGCCGGATGATCGATACATACCTTGAGCGGGGCTTTACCTATTTTGACACCGCGTACCCGTATCACAATGGCAAGTCGGAGGAGGCGGTCGGAAGATGCCTTGTCGACCGGTATCCCAGAGAGCGCTTCCTGCTCGCGACAAAGATGCCGGTGTGGCTCGTGAAAGAAACTTCGGATTATGATCGTTTGTTTGCGGAGCAGCTTGCGCGCTGCAAGGTGTCGTATTTCGACTTTTATCTGCTCCACGCGTTAAATCGTGAGAGCGCGGCGGCAGAGGAACAGCGCGGAGGATTTGATTTTATTCGCCGGATGAAGGAGGCGGGGAAAATCCGCCATATCGGATTTTCGTTCCACGACAGCGCCGAAGCGCTTGAGGAGATTTTAAAGGCACATCCCGAGATGGAGTTTGTGCAGCTGCAGATTAACTATTATGACTGGGAGTCCAAGAAGGTGCAGTCGAGGAAATGCTACGAGACGGCGGTAAAATACGGCGTGCCGGTCATTGTCATGGAGCCGGTCAAAGGCGGGACTTTGGCGAATATGACGGGGGAGGCGGCGCATGCCTTAGACGCGCTGTTTGCGGGAAAAGAGGGCGCAAAACCGTCTTACGCCTCCTACGCGGTGCGCTATGCGGCGTCCCTGGACAATGTCTTTCTGGTGTTAAGCGGCATGTCCGACGAGGCGCAGCTTCTTGACAATACCTCCTATATGCAGGACTTTTGTCCGCTTGCAGAGGAGGAGCAGCAGGCGGTAGAAAAGGCGGTGGAGGAGCTTGCGAAGCTTCCCGTGATTCCCTGCACGAAGTGCCGCTACTGCGTGGACGACTGTCCGAAGCAGATTCCGATTCCGGAACTGTTCGAGGATTATAATATGACGGTGCGGTTCGGCGTGAACGAAATCAACCGGAATCACTACGCGATGCACGTCAAAGGGCACGGAAGCGCGGCAGACTGCATTAAATGCGGAAAATGCGAGGGACACTGCCCGCAGCATCTCGGGATACGAAAGCTGCTTGAGACGGTGGCGGGAACATTTGGAGAAGTGCCTAAAAACTGAGAGGGAAAAAGGGCTTTTGCAACTATATCGCACAAAAGAATATAAAATAATTCTTAAGAAAGATTAAAAATTTACTAACAATACAAAGATATTACGGTTTTCCACTGATGAAATCTTCCCTATAATAAAATTACAAAGTTACTTCAGAGATGAAGACAAATTTTATTTTAGGGAGGATTTTTTATGAAGAAAAAAGTAATATCCGTATTGTTGTGTATGGCCATGACGGCGTCGCTTGGCGCCTGCGGTTTGAAGGAGGCAAAGACGCAGGGGTCCGACGCGGCAAAAGAGCCGGCGGCCGAGACGCAGACAGAGGATGCGGCTGCCCCCGCAGACGACGCGAAAGACGCGGCGGCAGTGGAAATCGACGGGGAGCCGGTGACGCTCGTATATGCGGAGGTAAATCCGTTAGATACCATCGTCGGACAGACGGCGACCGCATTTAAAGAGAAAGTGGAGGAGCTGTCCGGCGGCAATATCACGATTGACGTGCAGGCGAGCGGCGTGCTCGGATCCGAAAATGACGTGCTTGACACGATGCTTGGCGGCGGCGGAACGATTCAGATGTCCCGTATCTCCGCATTTGCGCTTACCAGCTACGGCGGAGAGAAATCCATGCTTCTTTCCCTCCCGTATACGTTTGTGGGACGCGACCATTTCTGGACGTTTGCAACCTCGGATCTGGCAGAAGAATTCCTGCTTGAGCCGCATAATAACGGCAGCGGAGTCAGAGGTTTGTTCTACGGGGAAGAGGGCTTCCGCCATTTCTTCACAGTAAATGAAGTTTCCGGAATTGAAGATCTCGCGGGCATGAAGCTTCGTGTTTCCAACGACCCGGTTATGAACGGTCTGGTGGAGTCACTTGGGGCATCCCCGACAGTCGTATCTTTCGGCGAACTGTATTCCGCACTGCAGACCGGCGTTGTGGACGGCGCGGAGCAGCCGATTGCAAACTACAAGTCCAACGCATTTCAGGAGGTTGCGCCGAACCTGATCTTAGACGGTCATACACTTGGCGCAATTCAGGTAATTATCACGGATGAGGCGTGGGATTCTCTGACAGAGGATCAGCAGAACGTATTGATCGAGGCAGGTGAATACGCATCCGCATTCAACCGTCAGATTTCAGAGGAAGCTGAGAATGAAGTGCTTGAGCAGCTGAAAGCGGACGGCATCAATGTGGTGGAAGTAGAGGACATTAAGCCGTGGCAGGATGCTGTGGCAGATGTTATTTCACAGAATATCGTCGGACAGGAAGACTTGTATCAGCAGATTCTTGATATGCAGTAGCAGGAGGAAACGTATGCCGGGCATATTTCAAACAATCGATAAACTAAAACCTGCCTATGACATTACATACAAAATCGTGCTCGTGATCTGCAAGCTGCTTCTGATCGTGGATATTCTGATTACGACGATGAGTGTTATCGGGCGCTATGTGCCGTTTGTGCCCGATCCTGCCTGGAGCGAGGAGGTCGTGCTGACCTGCATGGCCTATATGGCGGTACTCTCGGCGGCGCTTGCTATCCGCAGGAACGCGCATATCCGCATGACGGTGTTTGACCGCTATCTGCCGAAAGGGCTGATCCGTTTCCTTGATATTCTTGCGGATGTCTGCGTTTTTGCGCTGGCCGTTGTGATGGTGGTCGTGGGGTGGCAGTATGCGAGCGGGATCGGTGCGAAGGGAACTTATGTGAGCATGCCGTTTCTTTCGAGATTCTGGATGTATTTTCCGGTGCCTTTGGCGGGAGTTGCAATGATCGTATTTGAGCTTGAGGCGCTCTACAATCATATCAAGGCAATCTTTGTGAAGGAGGAAGAAAACGCATGAGCACACAGACACTTGCAATCATTGTATTACTTGTCAGCTTTCTCGTGATGATTTTTCTGCGGTTTCCCATCGCTTATGCGGTGGCATTATCCTCGCTTTTCTGCCTGCTGTCCCAGGGGCTGCCGCTGACGACGATCTGTCAGCAGATGGTAAAGGGAATCAGCTCGTTCAGTCTGATGGCAGTGCCGTTTTTTATCACGATGGGCGTGCTGATGGGGAGCGGAGGAATCTCGGAGAAACTGATCGCGCTGGCAAACGCCTGCGTCGGGTGGATGACCGGCGGTATGGCGATGGTAAATATTGTGGCGTCCTATTTCTTCGGAGGGATCTCCGGTTCCGCGTCCGCGGATACGGCATCCCTCGGGAGTATCTTAATCCCGATGATGGTAGACCAGGGTTATGACGATGATTTTTCGACGGCGGTTACGATCACGTCCTCGTGCGAAGGGCTTCTTGTCCCGCCGAGTCACAATATGGTAATCTATGCGATGTCCGCCGGAGGTGTTTCGGTGGGAAGCCTTTTCCTTGCAGGCTACATACCGGGAGCAATGCTGGCCGTATCGCTTATGGTCGGCTCCTACATTATCTCGAAGAGAAGGCATTACCCGAAGGGCGACAGATTCAGTTTCAAGAATCTGATCAAGCAGCTTGGTATCTCCATCTGGGCGCTGGCAGCTGTCATTATCGTGGTGGTCGGCGTGGTCGGCGGCTGGTTTACCGCAACGGAGTCCGCGGCGATTGCAGTAATCTACAGCCTGATCGTCAGCGTGTTTATCTACAAAGGCTTAGACTGGAAGGGCGTATGGAAATGTCTGGAACAGTGCGTGGATACGCTGTCGATCGTGCTGATTCTGATTTCCACCTCGAGTATTTTCGGATACTGCCTGACGACGCTGCATGTGCCGGTTCTGGCTTCAAACGCGGCAATCGGCCTGACGAGCAATCCGATTATTCTCGCATTGTTGCTGAATTTAATCCTGCTGATTCTCGGATGCATTATGGATATGGCGCCGATTATTCTGATCGCAACGCCGATTCTGCTGCCGATCGCACAGTCCATCGGAATCGACCCGATTCAGTTCGGCATCATGATGGTATTAAACTGCGGAATCGGTCTTCTGACGCCGCCGGTCGGTGCAGTGCTTTTTATCGGCTCTGCGGTCGGGAAGGTAAAGATGGAGCGCGTGGTAAAGGCGACACTGCCGTTTTATCTGTGTATGGTAGCCGTATTGCTGCTGCTGACCTTTATTCCGGAAATCAGTCTGCTGCTGCCGAATCTGCTGGCAAAATAAGAGCAAAGGAAGAAAGGATACAGCGGTATGTCATACGAGTTTGAGAGTCGGGTAACGCCGTTTGATTTCTGGCGGCTGTCCATGAGCCGCACCTACCGTTCGACGGCGGGAATCTGTAATCTGGTATTTACCGTGTCCATGTTTCTTCTGACGGCAAAGTTCTGGGACGGCGCCGGGGATGTCACACAGCTGCTGCTGTTTGTCGGATGTGTCCTGTTTCCGGTGCTGCAGCCCATCGGCGTGTTTGTGCGGGCAAAAGCGCAGGCGGCGCAGGTGCCGCGGGACATGCGCCTTCTGTTTGACGAGGAGGGGCTGCATGTGACCGTCAAAGATATGCACGAGGATATCCGCTGGAAGAATCTGACGGATGTTGTCAGACAGGCGCATCTTGTCATTGTTTTTTCCGATACGAGGCATGGCTATATGCTTCCGGAACGGGTACTGGGTAATCGATGCGGGGAATTTTTCGCATTTGCAAAGGGCAAAATAGAACAGGGGAAATAAAAAGAGAAGCAAAGCAGAGCCCATCCGGCTCCCTGCCCATGCGGCAGGGAGCCGGACATGGCGCAGGAAATCGGGCTTTGCTTTTTTCGCATACAAAGAAAAAGGACGGAACGTATCTTGAGAGAGAAGCTAAGACAGGCATGGCAACAGCTGACGATCAGGCGGAAAATCGCGGTATTTGTGGGGGTAGTATTTTTTATCATACTGCTCTCGGTGACATTTGACAGTTGGATTGCTAAAATATGTCTGGTTGACTTTAACGACATTCTCGTGGACAATGGAATATGCAGTGAGTTTACACAGGCGATCAAGGAAGAGAGCACGCTGTTCGAAACTTATATCAAGAAGTCCGGGACTGAGACGGAACGTGCGCTGCGGGAAGCGATGGAGCGCACGCGGCGCGCGGTGGATGCATTGCCCCGTTCGTATGAAAAGATAGGCGAACTGCGCTACGCGAAGACCTGGACCGTGTGCAGCAGCTATGAGGTGTACTGCGAAAAGCGGGACGATGTGCTCGCGATGCGAAAAGGGCCGGACTATATCGGAAGCGTGTACGAGGTGTACGAGATACAGGTGTATCTGCAGAAATATGCAAATGCATTGCAGGAGTGCACCT
Organism: Lachnospiraceae bacterium; assembly: GCA_021770345.1. Lineage (GTDB taxonomy): Bacteria > Bacillota > Clostridia > Lachnospirales > Lachnospiraceae > Roseburia. The sequence goes on from JAETRD010000010.1 coordinate 33,843, forward strand.
TCGAGGACGGAAACCGCCGTTATGAGAAAAAGGTCCGAAAACTTACCGCGGTGCCGGCGGGAATTGTCGTGCTGGGCGCTCTGTTGCTGCTTGTGACGGTGCAGCTCGCGGTTCTGATGAACCGGACGATTGTCTATCCGGTACTGGAACTGGGGGAGGCGTCGAAGAAGATTGCGGCAAACGATTTCTTTGTCGGGGATGTGGTTGTGGATAATCAGGATGAAATCGGAGATATGGTGCATGCGTTCAATAAGATGAAATATGCGACCGGAGAGTATATCACTGCGCTCGAGGAAAAGCGCAAGACGCTGGATTTGCTGCACGAGGAGGAGCTCGCGAAGCTTGAGACGGAACGGCGGCTGGAGAGTATGCGTTTAGAGTTGCTGCGGAGTCAGATGCAGCCGCATTTTCTTTTTAATACGCTCAATGTGATCGGAGGGATGGCGAGCCTTGAGGAGGCGAAGACCACCGAGCGGATGATAAAGGCGCTGAGCGCGCTTTTCCGGTATAATTTAAAGACGCCGGAGGAGAAGGTGGTGCTGGCACGGGAACTCAAGGTCGTGGAAGACTACATGTATTTACAGCAGATGCGTTTCGGAAAACGTATCGCATACCGTCTCGAATGTTTTGCGGATAGGGAGACGGCGCTTGTCCCGGCCTTCCTGTTCCAGCCTTTGGTGGAAAATGCGATTCTGCACGGGATTTCTCCGAAGGAGGAGGGCGGTATCGTCCGGATCCGGATTCGGGAAAAGGACGGTGTGTTGTCCGTGGTAATCGGAGATAACGGGGTCGGGATGACGCGGGAGGAGCTGCGTGGGCTCAGACTGCAGTTAGAGCGTCAGAGCGGAAGAAGCACCGGGATAGGGCTTGGAAATATTTACCGGCGTATCGGCGCCAATTATCCGGGAAGCCGGTTCGTGATATACAGCAGAAAAGACGCGGGAACCGTGATACGAATCACGCTGCCGCAGAGATGACGGAATGGAGGATAGGCATGTATCGTGTATTGGTGGCAGATGATGAGCCGATTGAGAGAAATGTGGTCAGCAGGACCATTCAAAAGTATTTCGAAGGGCAGCTGTCGGTGGTGACGGCCGCAAACGGCCGCGAGGCGGTGCAGCTTTTTGCGGAGCGAAGATGTGAGATTGTGATTCTCGATATCGAGATGCCGGGAATGAACGGTCTTGAGGCGGCGGAAAAGATTCGGGAGATGGACGCGCAGTGCAGCATTATATTCCAGACGGCCTTTGACGAGTTTTCGTATGCAAAGCGGGCGATTTCCGTTCACGCGCTGGATTATCTGCTCAAACCGGGGACGGACGAGGAACTGATCGCCGTGCTCGACGAGGCGGTACGGCTTGCGGGAGAGCGACATGGGCCGATACAGCAAAACGGTCCGGCGGAGGATAAGGGTGCACAGGAGACGGAGGATGCGACCGGGAACGTGCGGCTTGCCGCGGTTGCGGAGACAATCCGGGACTATATCGAGGGGCATTATATGGAGGAGATCGCACTGCAGGATGCGGCGGAGGCGATGCGCTATTCGGAGGCGTACTTCTGTAAACTGTTTAAGCAGTGTTTTGACAAGAGCTTTGTCATGTACCTGACGGAATTCCGTGTGGAAAAGGCAAAGCAACTTCTGGCGGATGTGCGGATTAATATCAAGGATATCAGCACGCAGGTGGGATACCGCGATTCCAATTATTTTGCGAAGGTGTTTAAGCGCATTGCGGGCATTACGCCTACGGAATACCGCACACAGGCGCTTGTTGCGGCGGAGAAGGCAGGGCAGCAGAATGAGTAGGCAAAGACTGCCCGCAAAGAGGCTGATCGGTGCGGGCATGGTGATTCTGGGAATGATCGGTGCCGCATGGGTCGGCGTCAGAGAAAGTTCTGCGGCGAATGCGGAACCGGAATATGTGTTTTCCTATGCGGAGAATCAGGCGGCGGATTATCCGACGACACTCGGCGCATACCGGTTTGCCGAGCTGGTGGAGGAGCGCACCGAGGGGCGGATCAGGATCATGGTCTGGCCGGATGGTGAACTGGGTGTGGAGCGGGATATCATCCGGCAGATGCAGTTCGGCGGTGTGGACTTCGCGCGCGTTTCACTGTCGCAGCTCGCGGAGTATATTCCGGAGTTCAACGCGCTGCAGATGCCCTATCTCTACACGGATTCGGGACATATGTGGCGTGTTTTGGACGGGGAGATCGGGGATACGTTTCTGGGAAAGGTCAGCGCGTATGAGCTGGTGGGGCTTTCCTGGTATGACGCGGGAGCCAGGAATTTTTATACGGCCCATAAGCCCATTACCGCGCTCGAGGACATGCAGGGCATGCGGATACGCGTGCAGGAGTCGGAGCTGATGGCGGATATGGTGGAAGCGCTCGGGGCGACTGCGGTGCCGGGTGAATATGCGGACGTCTATGCGAATATTGAGCGGGGGATCGTGGACGGGGCGGAAAATAACTGGCCCTCCTACGAGTCGATGAGCCATTACGAGGTGGCAGGGTATTTTACGGTCGACGAGCACACGAGGGTGCCGGAGATGCAGCTGTGCTCCGCGCATACCTGGGAGAAGCTTTCCGGGGAGGACCGGCAGATTCTGCTGGAGTGCGCAAAGGAATCGGCGCTATACGAGCGGGAATGCTGGACACTGCGGGAGAAAGAGTCGAGACAGATCGTCACGTCGAAGGGGGCAAAAGTCGTGGAGCTGTCCGCGGAGGAGAAGAAGCGCTTCTTTAACGCGGTGAAGGGCGTATATGAGAAATACTGCGGGGACTATATGGATATCATTGACGAGATTATTGCGATGGGAGACTGAGAGGATATGGACTTTTGGAAGGACAAACGAAAAAAGAGGCAGTTTTTGGGCAGCTACGGAACGTTTTTGCTGAACGGTATGCTGACGCTGTCCATCGGCTCGCTGCTGCCCTACATAAGAGATGCAAGAGGATTGGAGTATGCGTTCTGCGGGCTGATTGTAAGCCTTCACTCGATCGGGAATCTGACTGCAAGCTTTGCGTCGGGTGCGCTGCCGCTGCTGATTGGCAGAAAGCGCAGCATCCTGCTGTTTAATGCTGCGTATGCGGTTTCGTATCTGCTGATCATTTTTGGCGGAAATAACCTGTGCATTGCGCTCGCCTTTTTTATGACGGGGCTTGCGCGCGGAGCTACGAGTAACTGCTGTAATACGACGGTCAATCAGCTTGCGCCGGGGCAGGCGTGGATTTTAAACGGGCTGCATGCGATGTTTTCCGTCGGGGCGTTTCTGTTTCCGCTGCTTTTGACCGTGCTTGCGGGGAGAGACGGGGAGACATGGATTTATGCCTGCTATTTTATGTTTGTGATGGGGGTGATCAGCTGGCTGCTGTATCTGGGAATCCCGATGGAGCAGGAGGCGGAAAAGGGAAAAGAAAAAGAGAAGGGCAGCGGACTTGCATTTTTCCGGGAACCGCTGTTTTATCTGTGTACGCTGACGCTGTTTTTTTACCTCTGTGCTGAGCAGGGAGTGATCGGCTGGCTCGTGACCTATTTTAAGGACACGGGACTTTTGAATGCGTCACTCTCCCAGATGACGGCGAGCATCCAGTGGCTGATGGTTCTGACGGGACGGCTGCTTGTGGCCTGGCTTTCTACGAAAGTGCCAAAGGAGCGGCTGCTGCGGATTATGGGTGTGGGACTGGTGTTGTTTTTCGGCGTGCTGATCACGGGCACGACGCCGGCATGGATTATGATCGGCATTATGGGCTTCGGGCTCTCGATGGCGGGGATTTATCCGACGACGGTTTCTTTCTCGGGGCTGATGATCCGCGATTATCCGATGGCGTGGAGCTACATATTGACGATTGCGAGTATCGGTTCTGTCCTGATGCCATCGGTGATCGGCAAAATTGCGGATACGGCGGGAATCGCCGTCGGCATGAGTTCGGTCGGAGTGGTGGTGGTGATTGATTTTGTGATTATTTTTGTGCTGACGGCGTTTGTGCGCCGCAGAGAAGGGGAGGAAGATTGAAAATTAAAATTTTCAATCCCAAGTTTGTGCGCACACGCACAAACTTGAGAGCCATATATGGCTTTGCACAAAATGCGTGTGCACATGGAGGTAATAATGGGAAAGACAGAGAAGAACAGGATTTGGAATTTTAACGGTGAGATTGATGCGGAGAATTGTGCGCCGGGGGTCAGACGCAAAATTCTCGCATACGGGGATGAGCTGATGTGTGTGGAGAATCATTTCGAGACGGGGGCAGTCGGTGTGCTGCACCATCACCCGCACACGCAGATTACCTATGTGGTGTCCGGCGAATTTGAGTTTACGATCGACGGAGAAAAGAAAATCGTGCGGGCGGGGGATGCGATGCTCAAGCAAAATGCAATCGAGCACGGGTGCGTCTGTCTCGCGGAGGGCGTACTGCTTGATATCTTTACGCCGATGCGGGAGGACTTTGTATAGTATCGCTGCAAATCGTGCTTATTTTCAATAACGGACCGTATGCTTTGCAGGCCGTTGCTGAATATAAGCACGATTCGCAAAGTGCAGGCCGCGGCTATAATTTGCGGATGATTTTCTCGATATCACGCTGGTGTCCGATGACCATCAGATGTTCCCCCTCTTTAAACTCGTAGTCCGGTCCGGGCATAATCATCATGTCTTTGTCCGGCGTTTTGACGCCGATGATATTAGTGTTGTAGACGGAGCGGACATTCACATCCACGATGCTTCGCCCGAGCCATTCCGGCAATGGGGAGATCTCGTAGATGGAGAACCCGTTTCCGAGCTCCACATAGTCGAATACCTGATTGGCGGAAAAGCGGACCGCAACTTTTTCGGCGATATCGCGGTCGGGGTAGATGACTTCGTTTGCGCCGTTGCGCAGCAGGAACTTGGCGTGAATGTCGCGGTTGGCTTTGCTGACAATGTAGTTTGCGCCGAGATCCGAGAGCAGGCTTGTAATCTCGAGACTGCTCTGAAAGTTGTTGCCGATGCAGACAAAGCACAGGTCAAAGTTGCCGACGCCAAGACTGCGCAGCACTTTTTCGTTGGTGCAGTCACCGATTTTCGCGTCCGTCACATAGGGCAGCAGGTCTTCGAGTTTTGACTCGTCTCGATCCACAATCATGATTTCGTTGTTTAACCCTGAGAGCTCCGAGCACAGATGGCTTCCGAAGCGTCCAAGTCCGATGATTAAGATTGATTTCATGGCAGTAAGAACTCCTTTTTATAAAATGTTGGTCAGCCGATGCTGATCCGCTCTACCGGCTGCATGACATGCGCCGTTTTTTTGTGGTCAGTAAAAGACAGGGCGAACGAGAGGCTTCCGAGCCGCCCGATATACATTAGGAACGCGATGATAAAGCGCGACAGTGTATTCAGCTTTCCGGTGAGTCCGGTTGTCATGCCTACCGTGCAGACGGCCGATATGACCTCAAAAAGCGCATCACCGATCAAAAAATTCTGAACGGAACACAAAACCAGCGCTGCGGTAAGGCAGCAGAACAGGTAGGTGCAGAGCAGGGCGGAGGCTTTGGTGATGGTCGCGGCCTCGATGCGCCGCCCGAAAATATTTGTCCCGGGAGTGCGCAGCAACGTGGAGCGCAGGTGCAGCAGCAGAACGAAAATCGTGGTCATCTTGACACCGCCGGCGGTGGAGCCGGACCCGCCGCCGATAAACATCAGAATGACGGTTAAAAGTTTTCCGCCCTCGGAGAGCGCTCCGGTGTCGGTGCTGTTAAACCCTGCGGTACGCGGGCTGACGGCCGAAAAGAACGCATTGCAGAGCTTGTCCGTAAAGTGCATGCCCCCGTACAGACCATTGCCTTCGATCAGATAGAAAAGCAGTGTTCCGCCGAGGATGAGGACGATCGAGATGCTCAGCACCATCTTGCTCGAAAGCGAGTATTTGCGCAGAGACAGTTTATGCTTTGCAATGTCCGCCCACACCATAAAGCCGATACCGCCGGTCAGAATCAGCGCCGAGAGCGTGAGCAGGACAATCGGGTCGTCATAGTAAGTGGTAAAGGAGGAGCAGGGGACATATTTCCCCATCAGGTCAAAACCCGCATTGCAGAACGCGGAAATCGAATGAAAAACCCCGTAATAAATGCTTTGCCAGAATCCCATGCGGGGATAAAATCGGACGGCAAGCACAAGTGCGCCGATTCCTTCGACGAGAAAGGTGCCTTTCATCACCAGTTTAATCAGGCGCACGACACCCCCGATATCCAGAACGTTAAAGCTCTCGCGGATCCAGCCGCGCTGCTTTAAACTGATTTTCCTGCGGAGGATGATGGCGACCGCGGAACCGATCGAGATAAAACCGAGACCTCCGATCTGAATCAGCAAAAGCAGAACAAGCTGGCCGAAAAAGGACCAATGTGTGTAGGTATCCACGAGAATCAGCCCTGTCACACAGCTTGCGCTTGTGGCGGTGAAAAGTGCGACGACGGGCGGCGTCCACTCGCCGGTTCTCGAGGAAACCGGCAGCATCAGCAGCAGAGTGCCGGTTAAGATCAGAAGAAAAAAGCCCACGGCAATCAACTGCATGCCGGATAAGTTTTTGAATTTTTTAAGTAAAAGCATATCGTATCATATTCCTCCGCCGTGTTCACGGATAAATTTCCGGTTGTGAAACAGATTCTAAAATATTATAATATTAATGAGTTTTTTTGTACATATAAGTATTTGCTTTTTTGGAGAAAAATAAAAACAGGAGTGTTTATGGGAGAATTTTTAGTTATCATTGTGGTCTGGATCATTGTTGCGCTGCTAAAAGGAAAGAGCAGAAGTTCGAGAGAGCAGAATCGGACGATACAGACGTATCAGAATTCGCAGCAGTATCAGAGGCAGCAGTACGAGAGGCTGCAGCAGCGGCAGTCCGTGCAGCAGCGGCAATCTGTGCCGCGGCCTGCAGTTTTCGCACAGCCGGCAGGGCAGATGCAGTCGGCGGCGGAGCAGATGCAGCAGGCCGTGACCGCCATGAGTCAGAAGCAAAAGGAGCTGAAGGCAAGACTGCAGCAGAAATATCCGGGCGTGGGGAACACGCAGCCGCAGCGGGATGTGCAGCCGTATCGGGCACAGCAGCCGGCACAGAGCTCACAGCCGTATCAGGCACGGCCGACAGAGACGGGGCGGACGCAGAATGTGCGGGAGACGGTAAAGTCCGGAGACATTTTGAGCCGAGCGGCACAAAATGTCAGAGAGAACGAGGACGATCTGCTTGAGCAGGAGGATTTTCTTGCGAAGGTGGAGACGCTGATGATTACCGGCTATCAGTCAAAGCTTACATATGAGCGGGACTTTTTGTCCGAGGGGCTGGATTTATTAAATTCCTACCGGATTCCGGATACGATGCCGGAATTTACGGAATCGGAGATGTAGAGAAAGGAATGGAAAAAGATGTTGGGGAGAAGGCCAAAGAACGGTGAGATCTACCGTCATTTTAAGGGAGGCTTATACCGGATAGAGACGATCGCCGTGCACACGGAAACCGGCGAGGAACTGGTTGTTTATCAGGCGTTGTACGGGGATTTTAAAATGTATGCGAGACCGCTTGCAATGTTTCTTGAGGAGACAGACCGCGGGAAATACCCCGATGCGGCGCAGCGATACCGTTTTGAGCGTGTGGAGACGGAGAATGCGGGAGCGTCGAAAGCTGAGGCGCAAACTGAGGCGCAAATTGCGCTGCAAACTGAGGCGCAAACTGCGCTGTTATCGGAGGCTGCGGGCACGCCGAAGGTCTCGGAGGCGGAAGAGAAGGGAGCGTTTAATGCGGATGGCGCGGGGACGGTGCATCCGAAGCTGATGGAGTTTCTCGATGCGGACCGGATGGAGGACAAATACAATATTCTGGTGTCGATGCGGGACTGTGTGACGGACGGAATGATTAACACGATGGCGGTCGTGTTGGATGTCGTGATACCGGAGGGTGAACTCGCGGAGCGCTACGAGCAGCTAAAGCTCTGTGTCAGGACAAGGCAGCGTTATGAGATAGAGCGCCCGTAAGGGAAAACATCTGAAACATAAATTTGCAGGCAGAGAGAAAGGCATGGTTGCGTTATGCAGGAGATACGGGAGAAATGCCGTCTAATCGCGGAGGCGGCGCCCAAAAGGATAGTGATCAGTAAGCCGGCCGAAAGAAACGGAGCATACCGCAGGATAGAGGTAGAGCGCAAAGGCGCCGGCTATCAGGCTGCCGCTTACACGGATAAGCAGGTGTTTCACGAGAATATTGCCGCGGACTGTCTGCCACAGTATCTCGTCGATACGGTGCCGGGGGCATGGCTGCAGGTGAACGGCTGGACGGATTCACAGGAGCATATGCTTCTCGTCTCAAAGAAGGGGAAAGTCACCTACAAAGTGAAAAAAATATCCGGCGGGCAGGGGAAGTCCGAGGCGACAGGAAGATGCACGGCATCAGACGTTTCCGGGGTGACAGGCGGACGCACAGCATCAGACGTTTCCGGGGCGACAGGCGGATGCACGGCGCCGGATCTGTCTGTGCCGCACAATCGGAAAAAGAACTATCTGATCGAGGAGGGGACCGCGGTCGCGCCGCTGGTGGATATGGGGATTTTCACTGCGGAGGGCAGGGTGGTAAAATCCATGTACGACAAGTTCCGCCAGATCAACCGTTTCCTGGAGATTATCGAGGACGGTGTGCGGGATTACCCGAAGGACGAGCTGCATATCGTCGACTTTGGCTGCGGAAAGTCATATCTGACCTTTGTGTTATACTACTATTTTACGGAGATCAAAAAGCGGCGCGTGCGGATTGTCGGCCTTGACCTGAAAGAGGATGTGATTCAAAACTGCAACGCAGCCGCGGAGAAATACGGATATGAAAGTCTGCACTTTGAGGTCGGGGATATCAACGGCTATCAGACGGATACGCCGGTGGATATGGTGGTGACGCTGCACGCCTGCGATACGGCTACGGACTATGCGCTGTTTAATGCCGTCTCGTGGAACGCCGCGTTGATTTTCTCGGTTCCCTGCTGTCAGCATGAACTGAACGGGCAGATTGACACGGAGGACTATTCGCTGCTGACGCGCTACGGGATTGTAAAGGAGCGTTTTTCGGCGCTCGCGACCGACGCCGTCCGCGCAAATCTCCTCGCGTACTGCGGCTATAAGACACAGCTGTTAGAGTTCGTCGACTTTGCCCACACGCCGAAGAATCTCCTGATTCGGGCCGTGAAAAAAGGCGGAATCGTGCCGTTGTCCGTGCGGAACAATTATCTGCGGGAGGTGGAGCGCATGATGAAAGAGTTTCATTTTGAACCGACGCTGTACCGGCTGCTCGCCGGCGCGGGCAGAATAAAAACAAAAGACTGACCGCCCGCGCAGCCTGCATACGGTAAAATTTCGCAGATATGTGCTAGTGTAGTGACCTGTTCATTTTCAGTTAAATGACGCAGGATGAATTTTCAGTCTGCAAGACGGCTGAACGAGGCGATGCGGTGGCATCGTTGAGTGAAGCCAACGCCGCAGATGAAAATTCAGGCAAGTCATTTAGCGAAATATGAACAGGTCGCTACACTAGATCTGACTTAGCGTGCTGTTGTGGTATTTTGCGGAGAAGGTGACGTCTTTTCCGAACCACTCCGGCGGGGTGAATGCGTCTGCCGCGGCTTCGGTCTCAAATTCCACCTCGGCCAGCACGAGCGGCGCGAGATCTCCCTCGAAAACGTCAAGCTCGATCGTGAGCGTACCGCCTAAGGGAATCAGATAGCGGCGCTTTCGGATCAGCCGCCCGTCAATTTTTTCTTTCAGATGCGCGAAGGCATCTGCGGTCAGCGGCAGATTGTGCTCCTCCCGCACCATAAGGCCCCGCCCCTTGTACGTTAAGGTGTAAACGTCGTCGGCCCGGCGGATGCGCACCACCGGGTCCGTGTTTAAATATCCCTGTTCGATTTTGCGGCAGGGGTATTCTTCAATATGCTCCGGCAGCTGCCTGACGAGATATTTGCGTTCGATTTCCATGTTTAGATTCCTTTCCGCCGAAATTTTTTTAAACGCTGCGTCCATAAGAACGAATTGCGGGTTCTGAAAGTCCGGCATGATCTAATGTTGTATTTTATTGTAGCAGTTCATGCGAGGAAGGGCAATAAGAACGAAGAATCCATTGCACCTCATAAAAGAAACATGGTATGATGGAAATCAAAGATGCAGTCCTGCTATTTTTTTTTGCCGCCGCAGGCGTATATTTGAAGATATGAAAAATATATTTGATTTTTGTTAAGGGTATGAGGCGTGTGATGGATTCGGAAAAAATAATCAGAGAAAAAACAGAACAGATTGTAAATTGGGCATATTCAAATGACAACACCGTTCGCTATGAGCGGGTGGTGGATATTTTGTGCGATAAAAACGAGACGATTACGGAAAGCAAAATTGCTGCTGTCGTGGCTGAACTTGAGGACAGAGGGATTTTTGTCGTAAAGGAGGCGGACGAGGATTACGACAGCGGACAGGGGGACGTCGACGACTTTATCCCTGCGAATGTCAGCATCTCTCAAAGGCCGATGAATGTATATAATTTGATGGAACGCCTCGAGAATGAGGAAATTAATCTGTCCCCGGAATTTCAGAGAAACGGAAATTTATGGTCTCCGGAAAAGCAAAGCAGACTGATTGAGTCGCTGATGTTGAAAATTCCGATTCCGACTTTTTATTTTAATGCGTCCGATGACGAAAAATGGACGGTAATTGACGGTCTGCAGAGGCTGTCGGCTTTTCAGAATTTTCTGGTTGGAAATGAAGAAGATGAGAACGGGAAACGGAAGAAAAGCAGGTTTACCGGAATGCAGTATATGACGGATTTTGATGGCATTACATTTGACGAACTCCCAAGACAGTATGTGCGGAGAATCAAAGAGACGCCGATTGTTGCATATACGGTCGAACGGGGGACCCCGGACGCGATCGTATATAATATTTTCCAGAGGATTAATACGGGCGGACTTGAATTGGAACCGCAGGAGATCCGGCATGCGCTGTATGTCGGACGGGCGACGGCGCTGATACAGAAGCTGGCGAAAAACGAAATTTTTTTGGAGGCAACGCAGTACAGTATCGAGACGGAGAGAATGACGGACCGGGAATATGTAAATCGTTTTATTGCGTTTACGGAACTCGATTATGTGTCAGACTATAAGGGAAATATTGATGATTTTCTTCGAAAGGCATTAAAGAAGCTGAACCGGTATGAGGACAGCGACCTGGAGCGGGTGGAACAGTCCTTTCTTCGTGTGATGACATACTGCAGAAAGATTTTCGGAAAATATGCGTTTCGCAAATATAATCTGAACTGGAGAAGGGGACCGATTAATAAGGCTTTGTTTGAGAGCTGGAGTCTGGTATTTTCTAAAATGTCAGACAGAGAACTGGATCTTCTGTTTGAGCGGAGGCAGCAGCTGCTGGAACGGTTTCAGATTGAATTGCAGAATACGGATTACATCAATGCATTAAGAGCGGGTGATTCGTATTCGGTTACAAGAAGAATCGAGATGACAGAGAAGACTGCGAGGGAAATCTTGTGAAGGAACTTTCAGTGAATTAGGGAACGTGTATCCTTCTGTTCACTGAGGGTAGGGGGAATTTATGATTGACAATCTGACATTAAAAAATTTTAAGTGCTTTGAAAAACTGGATATTGACCTGAAAAACGTAACGGTTTTTACCGGTGTCAACGGAATGGGGAAATCGACCGTGATACAGTCGCTGTTGCTGCTTGCGCAGTCAAGGCTGCGGGGGCAGGATAAGAGGGGATTGTATCTGAACGGAACATATGTCGACCTGGGAAATGCACAGGACGTTGTATATGATAAAGCAATTGACGAGGAGATAGAGATTACTTATACGACATCAGACGGCGGGCATTCCGTAAACCGTTTTGGATATGAACAGGACGCGGATTTTCTCCCGTCTCTGGGCGGGGCCGAAAGCACTCTGCCGTTTGTCGAAAACGTGCTTGTGTATCTGTCCGCTTATCGTATCAGACCGCAGGAGCGATACGGGGTAATCAACGAAAAGGAACTGCAGGGCCGGAATTTCGGCAATAACGGTGAGTATGCGCTGCAATATTTAAGCGTATACGGTGATGCGGGCATAAAGAATCCGCATGTGACAGAGGAGGATGAACGAGGGGCGTCTTTGATGAATCAGACGCGTCTTTGGATGGACCGTATTTCACCGGGTGTCTCACCGCAGATAAAGGTGATGATGGAAACGAGAAGCGCGGAGCTGACATTTGATTTTATTGAAGGGAAGGTAAAATCAAATTCTTACAAAAGCGTAAATGTGGGTTTCGGAATTACTTATGTTTTGCCGGTTGTGGTGGCGCTGCTGTCCGCCGAAAAAGGAGATCTGATTATCATTGAAAATCCGGAAGCGCATATTCATCCCGCTGGGCAGCGGATGCTGGGAGAATTAATTGCGCGTACCGGCGCCGGCGGCGTACAGGTACTCGTTGAGACCCACAGCGAGCATATCGTAAACGGGATACGGATTTCGGTGAAAGAAAAACAGATTGATAAAGGCGATGTGCAGGTAGCTTTTTTCTATAAAGACGAGGAGGCCGACTATCGGCACACCTATAAAGCTTTGAAAATTAACGGGGACGGAAAAATGAGCAGTTGGCCGAAGGGCTTTTTCGACGAATGGGAGAAGGCTTTGATCGAACTGCTGTAGGTTTGGATGATACAAGGGATGAAGGGATGATAATAGCGGTAAACGACATATCGTTTTTGTGGGGATTTGAGAAAAACGATTTTGCGGAAAGTGTGTACATATGAAGCGGCAGGCGTTTAATCCATATCTGCCGAGCTGGGAATATGTCCCGGACGGGGAGCCGCGCGTGTTCGGCGGCAGAGTGTATGTCTACGGGTCCCACGACGCGTTCGGAGCGCCGATCTTCTGTGTGAATGATTACGTCTGCTGGTCGGCGCCGACGGACGACTTGTCGGACTGGAGATACGAGGGTGTCATCTACAAAAGAAAGCAGGACCCGCAGAACCGGTTCGGCGTCCGTTCGCTCTACGCGCCGGATGTCGTGCAGGGGCCGGACGGGAGATATTATTTATACTATGCGTTTGATTTTCTGGGCCGGATGGGCGTGGCGGTCTGTGACACCCCGGCGGGAAAATACGAATTTTACGGGCATGTGCATTTTACGGACGGCCATGTCTGGGGGACGAGGAGCGGAGAACCCTTCGCGTTTGACCCGGGCGTGCTGGCGGATACGGACGGCAGGATTTATCTGTTCTCGGGATTTGCGACGAGGGTGCCGCCGCCCGCGTCACGGTGGCATAACCTGACAAACGAGGGCGGGGTCATGCTTGAACTTGAGTAGGATATGGTGACAATAAAGGCGGGACCGAAACTGCTGTTTCCGGTAAAGGGAAAGGAAGGCTGTTTTGAGAACCATGCGTTTTTTGAGGCGAGCTCGATTCGGAAGGTGGACGGCAGGTATTGCTTTGTCTATTCGTCGCAGAACAACCATGAACTCTGCTATGCGACGGCGGAGAAACCGGACGGCCCCTACGAATACGGCGGTACGCTGGTGGACCTGGGCGACCTGTATCTGAACGGGAACGAGGATGAGAGCCGCGCGGTCAATTATCTCGGAAATACGCACGGCGGGATGGCCAAGATTGGCAGCGAGTGGTATATTTTTTACCATCGTCACACGAACCGCAGCTCCTATGCCAGACAGGCATGTGCGGAAAAATTAGAGCGGACGAAAGACGGCGGATTCCGGCAGGCCGAGGTCACAAGCTGCGGATTAAACGGCGGGCCGCTTGGGGGAACCGGCAGCTATGAGGCGCGGATTGCCTGTAATCTGTGGTCTGCGGAGGGCACGGGCCGCTACGACTGCCGGTCTCCGAAGAAGCGGTTCCGGAACCACCCGTATTTTACACAGACGGGAGGGGACAGGGAGGGTGACGGAGACCAGTATATCGCAAATATGCGAAACGGAGCCGTCGCGGGATTTAAGTACTTTCGGATGGACGGCGCGGATACGATTCTCGTGGAAGTGCGCGGAAATGCGGACGGGAACATGCAGGTATCGGAGCATCCGGATTTTTCGGAGATCAGTGCCGATATCCGGATACGTCTTGCCGCGGGCGAGACAGGAAGTTTTACCGGTTCATTTCATATGGAACCCGGGAAGCGGGCGCTGTATATCCGGTATCTCGGAGATGGAGCGGTCGATTTTCTTCGGTTTGAATTGAAAATGTCGGAAACGGGAGCACAGGACGGAAATCCGGCTTGAAGCGCCTGTGCGGGAATGTTATGATGACAGAAGAAAGGGGGATTTATAATGCAAAAACGCGGGAAAGTACGGCGAAAGAGCGTGCTGCTGCGATATGTCTGTATACTGCTGTTGACGGCATTGATTTTCGGGGCGTCGTCGCCGGTAAACGTTTATGCGGAGAGCGCAGGACCTGGCATTTCGGGCAAAATACAGGGGCCGGCGATGAACAGCAGCAGCGTTACCCTGTATGCGGGGCAGACGAAAACGCTTAAGGTTTCGGGCGCAGGCAGAACGCTCAAATGGAGCAGCAGCAAAAAGAGCGTCGCGACCGTGACGCAAAAGGGGAAGGTGACGGCAGTCGGGAAAGGTACGGCCACGATTACGGCGAGGGCCGGCGCAAGGAAATATACCTGTAAGGTGCTGGTGTATCAGGCGGCTTCCGGCAGCAGTAAGGTGGATAAAAAAATTCAGTCCGTTATCCGGAAAAAGATTAAAGCGGGAATGACGGACGCGGAGAAAGTAAAGGCGGTACACGATTATATTGCGCTGAACTGTGCGTACGACTATTCCAATTATTTAAACGGAACCATTCCGTACGAATCTTATACGGCGGCTGGTGTCCTGCTTAAGAAAAAGGGCGTATGCCAGGGTTACGCGGAGGCGTTTTTGCTGTTTATGGACGCGTTAGATATTCCCTGTAAAATGATAAGCGGGACAGCGAACGGCGGAGGCCATGCGTGGAATCTTGTAAAAGTTGATAAGAAGTGGTACCATATCGACGTGACTTGGGACGATCCGGTTCCCGATAAAGAGGGGTATGTGAGGTACAGTTATTTTCTGATACCGGACAGCGTGATGGATGACGATCACAGCTGGACGCGGTCGGATTATCCGAAATGTACCTCGGGTTCCGACAAATTTATCAAGCTGTTCGGCAGTGTGTCAAAGACGACGGATGCGGCCGGGAAAAACCTGGCGAAGCAGTACCGGAAAGGCAGCCGGACGCTGACTTTGATCGCGCCGCAGTCCGCGTACCGGAAGAACAGTTCGTTTCTGTTTGACGCGGTGCGTAAGATGGGAGAGTCGCTTGGAATTTCGGTCGGACGATACAGTTACAGGATGACCGGATACGGAAGCTATATTATTTTTACGGTATATTTGAGCTGACGGCAGCAGGGCGCGGCAGACTGCGCGAAGAGAAAGGAGAATAGAAAATGAGCAAAATCGGGATTTTTATGGCGGACGGCTGTGAGGAGATTGAAGGCCTTACCGTCGTGGATATTGTGCGGCGGGCGAAAATGGACATCGTGACGATTTCCATTACCGGGAAGAAGGAGGTGACGGGGTCGCACGACGTGACGTTTCTTGCGGATGCGCTTGCAGGCGAGGTGGATTACGATGCGCTGGACGGGATCGTGCTTCCGGGGGGAATGCCCGGGACACTGCACCTCGGGGATGATGAGACGGTAAATACGGTAATCAGAAAATTTGCGGCGGC
This sequence comes from Lachnospiraceae bacterium, assembly GCA_021770345.1. Classification (GTDB taxonomy): domain Bacteria; phylum Bacillota; class Clostridia; order Lachnospirales; family Lachnospiraceae; genus Roseburia. Next base: position 49,603 of record JAETRD010000010.1, read on the forward strand.
GGGCAAGCTCGTCTGTGCAATCTGCGCGGCGCCGAGCGTTCTGGGTGCGGCCGGAATCTTAAACGGCAGACGTGCAACCTGCCATCCGGGCTTTGAGGAGAAGCTTACCGGTGCAGAGACGAGCGAGGATTCCGTGGTTTGTGATGCAAACGTGATCACCAGCCGCGGCATGGGCACGGCGATTCCGTTTGCGCTTGAGATCGTCCGGTATTTTTCGGACGAGGAGACGGTGGAGCAGATAAAAAAAGGTCTCGTGTACGGACAGTAAAGGCTTTTCTCCCGGCGGACAAAAGGTGTATGATCCCCTGTCTGCCGAGAGAAAAAGGACGGCAAAAAGCTCCCGCATCGGGGCAGAGACAAAAATATCTCTGTTCCGGGATGTGGGAGCTTTTCATCTGTTGCAAATAATTTATCTGCGGCAAATTTTTATTTGCGGCAAAGTTTTTTATTTGCGGCAAAGTTTTTTATTTGCGGCAAATTTTTACTTGCCTGACATCTGCTCTTCCTGCTTCATGATCATTTTCTTGACCATCTCACCGCCGATGCTGCCGGCCTGTGCGGAAGTTAAGTCGCCGTTGTAACCTGCCTTAAGAGGTACACCGAGCTCGCTTGCAACTTCCTGCTTAAAACGATTCATTGCCTCTTTTGCCTGCGGCACTGCCATCTGGTTTGTGTTGGAACCTGAATTGTTAGATCCACTCATGGTTTTTTCCTCCATTTTTTACATTTGTTTTTGTGTCAGAAATACGAGTTGTATTTCCTAATCCTATTATTTACGGCAAAAGGGATATTATGTTGGAAAATTTTGAGAATTGTCTTGACAAAGAAAAAACATTGTGCGTATACTAATAAGCAAAGATACAGCGCATAATAAATTTGGAGAAAAGGAGGTAATAAATATGATGAAGTTACAGAGCGTGTTGTCACAGATGAATCAGAATATTACCTCGGTGAGAGTGACGGAGACTGTCAGAAGATAAGCTACAGTTGTCCATGTGTCATATAAGACGCGTGTACGGCCGGAGAGAATACAGCATCGCACTCGAAGTTTTCCTGTGGATACGAGACCGTGGTAATATATGTACCATGGTCTTTTTTTTGTGCGCTGAGTAAGGAGGGGTTTATGAAAAAGTTACATACCTATATCGGGCAGCACTGGTATGGATATCTGTTTGCCGTTTTTTGTATGGTGGCGTCGATCGTGCTGGATATGGTTTATCCGATGATCACGGAACATATTGTGGATGATGTTATGATTGACGGAAAAGCGGAACTTCTGACAGGTCTTCTGGTCGGAATCGCGCTGGTCGGAATCGGTCGGAGCGTGTTCGGCTACTGTACGGAGTTTTTGTTTGATGTAATCTCGGCGAAAATCGGAACCGAGATGCGAAAGGATCTGTTTGAGCATATCCAGACGCTTTCGATGAATTATTTTGACAACACGAATACGGGGGAACTGATGGCCCGCGTAAAGGATGATATCGATAAGGTCTGGAATGCGCTCGGGTATGTCGGGATGCTGGTGATCAATCTGGTGATTCATGTATCTTTTGTGCTTTACTGTATGTTTACCCGCAGCGCAAAGCTGGCGCTGATACCGCTTTTCACAATGGTGCTCTGCGGGATTACGGCCATTGTGATGGAGCGGAAGTTAGACAAGGTTTATGAGGATATCAGTGAGGAGAATGCGGTTCTGACGACCGTGGCGGAGGAGAATCTCGCAGGGGTGCGGACGGTAAAGGCGTTTGCGAGGGAAAAGCACGAGATTGCAAAGTTTTTATCGCACAACAAACGTTATTATGAGCTGAATATCGCGCAGTCAAAGACACTCGTGCGCTATTATCCGCTGTTTCAGTTTGTGGGAAAAGCACTTCCGGTCTGCACCGCGGTGCTTGGCGGAGCGCTCGTGATGAAAGGAGAGATGACGCTGGGCGTGCTGGTGGCGTTTGTCGAATACAGCAGAAACTGTACCTGGCCGATGGAGATGCTCGGATGGCTCACAAACGACGTGTCCGCGGCCGTGGCATCTTACCGGAAGATCCGAAAGATTTACGGGGAGAGGGCGGCGATTACAGATTGTGAGGAGCCTGTGACGCTCCCGAAAGTAAAGGGTGAAATCTGTTTTGAACATGTGGGCTTTTCCCTGGAGGGAAAGGAGATTCTTGCGGATGTGAGCTTTGCGCTTCCAGCGGGGAAAACGCTCGGGATTATGGGAGCGACCGGTTCGGGAAAATCCTCGATGATTAATCTTTTGCAACGGTTTTACGACGTGAGCGCGGGAGCTGTTTTCGTGGACGGCGTGGATGTGAAAAAACTGTCGCTGCACCAGCTGCGCAGCAGTATATCGGTAGTATTGCAGGATGTGTTTCTGTTTTCCGATACCATCGAGGAGAATATCAGGATGGGACAGCGGAATGTCATGCGGCCGGATACGGTACGGCTGGCGGCCGAGCGGGCGCAGGCGAGGGGCTTTATCGAGAAGATGGAAGAGCAGTATGAGACGGTGATCGGCGAGCGGGGCGTCGGTCTTTCCGGCGGGCAGAAGCAGCGCATCAGCATTGCACGGGCGCTCGCAAAGCACAGCCCCATACTGGTGCTCGACGACTCGACCTCGGCGCTAGACATGGAGACGGAGCAGGAAATTCAAAAGATGCTGGGCAGCCTGGAGGGGATAACGAAAATCATAATCGCCCACCGTATCTCCGCGGTGCGCCGCGCGGATGAAATCATCTATCTGGCGGACGGGAAAATCGCGGAGCGCGGGACGCACGAGGAACTGATGGCGAAGAGAGGGCTGTACTATGCCACTTATCTGGCGCAGTACGGAGAAAATCCGGGAGGAATTCCGGCTGCCGCGATTGTTACGGAAGGATAGAAAGGAGACGGAGTATGGCTGTTAACTCGTTTCGCGAAGACGAATTTATGGAAAACACGGACAAAAAGAAGATTTTCAAACGGCTGTTTTCCTATCTGATGGAGTATAAAGGAATATTGATTGCGGTACTGTTATGTATGGGTGTGACCGTTGTGATATCGTTAGTGAATCCGCTGATTATCGAGGAGGCGATCGACACCTATATCGCGGGCGGAGATTTCCCGGGGCTGATGAAACTGGGAGCGTTTGCGCTTGCACTGAATGTTTTTTTCATTGTGATGGTAAAGGTCCGCATGTATGTGATGGCGGTGGTCTCGAACAAGATTCTGCTGCGCATCCGCCAGGATTTATATGAGCATATCCAGACATTGTCGTTTGCTTTTTTTGACAGCAGACCGACGGGGAAGATTCTTGCCCGCATTATCGGGGACGTCAACTCCTTAAAAGATGTGCTGGTAAATACGGTGACGACGCTTGTACCCGAGCTTGTCACGGTCGCCGGGGTCGTTGTGATCATGGTGGTAAAGGACTGGCGGCTCGCGCTCGCGTCTCTTTCCACGCTTCCGCTGATGGTCGCGGGCATCTGGTTCGTGCAGAAAAAGTCGCACAGGCGCTGGCAGATTTTCCGCAAGAAATCTTCGAATCTGAATGCCTATGTGCATGAGGATATCGCGGGGATGAATGTGGTGCAGAGTTTCGGTGCGGAGGAGGAGACGAGGGAGATCTTCGGAAAGCTTGCAGACGAGCACCGGGATTCCTTCCGCGATGCGATTGTCTATGCGGATCTGTTCGGGCCGGTTGTTGATTTCAGTTGGGGCATCGGTGCGATGATGATGTATCTGATCGGCATACGCGTGCTCGGGGTGGAGACTGTGAGTGTCGGGATGCTCGTGGCTTTCGGAACTTATATCAATATGTTCTGGACGCCGATTATGAACCTCAGTAATTTCTACAACAACCTGGTGACAAACCTGACGGCGGCCGAGCGGATTTTTGATATCCTGGACACGGAACCGGACATTGTGGACGCGGCGGATGTAGCGGAGCTGCCGGAGGTGAAAGGCGAGGTGGAATTTTCGCATGTGAGCTTTACCTATGACAGAGGCACGCCGGCGGAGACAAAGGTGCTTTGTGACGTCAGCTTTTCGGTAAAGCCGGGGGAGACGATCGCGCTGGTCGGCCCCACGGGTGCGGGAAAGACGACGATTGTCAACCTGATCAGCCGCTTTTACGACATCGAGGAGGGAACGATCTCGGTGGACGGGTATGATCTGACAAAGATATCCATCGAGAGCTTACGGCAGCAGATGGGCGTGATGACGCAGGACAATTTTATTTTCCACGGAACCGTGCGCGACAATATCCTCTACGGAAAGCTGGATGCGACCGAGGAGGAGATGATCGCCGCGGCGACCGCGGTCAACGCGCATGACTTTATCATGAAAATGGAAAAGGGCTACGACACGGAGCTAAAGGAGCACGGTGCGGGGCTTTCCATCGGGCAGCGGCAGCTGATCGCGTTTGCCCGCACGATGGTTTCGATGCCCAAAATTCTGATACTCGACGAGGCGACCTCGAGTATCGACACGCATACCGAGATGCTGGTGCAGAAAGGCATCGAGGCGCTGCTCTCCGGCAGGACCAGCTTTGTCATTGCGCACAGGCTTTCGACGATACAAAACGCCGACCGGATTTTCGTCGTCGACAACGGAGGAATCCTGGAGCAGGGAAGTCCCGCCGATCTGATGAAAAAAAAGGGCGCCTACTACAACCTGTATATGGCGCAATTTGCGGGAATACAATGAGGCGGGGCAGGCGGATAGTATGACAGGGCGCGAAATTTTTGCCGCAGATGAAAAATAAAAAACGAAAAGGAGTATATCATGGACATTCTCATACGCAAAGAAAACGAATCCGATTATTATGAATCCGAGCTTGTGACAAAGCGCGCATTTTGGAATAAATACAAACCCGGCTGCAATGAGCACTATCTGGTGCACCGGCTGCGCAAAGACGGCGCTTATCTGCCGGAACTTGGCCGGGTCGCGGAGGCGGACGGAAAGGTGGTCGGCCTGATCATGTACTCAAAAGCCGCGTTAAAATTTCCGCCCGCAGCAGATGCGGCAGGGATGCCTGCGCAAAAGCGGGAGGAGATACCGGTTCTGTGTTTCGGGCCGCTCTGCGTGGACCCGGATTATCAGGGAAAGGGAATCGGCGGGGCGCTGCTCGCAGAGACAAAGAAGCTTGCGGCGGAAGCGGGATATCCGGGAATTGTGATTTTCGGGGAGCCCGATTACTATCCGCGGCATGGGTTTTTGACCTGCGACACCTGGGGGATTGCGACGGCGGACGGGAAAAATTTTGACGCGTTTATGGGATGCGAGCTTGTTCCGGGAGGCTTAAACTATCCCGGAGCCAAATTTTATGAGGCAGAGGTGTTTGAACATCTTCCCGAAGCGGAGGCGGAGGAGTACGATAAGCAATTTCCGCAGATGCCGAAGTTGAGACTTCCCGGGCAGTGGGAAAGTAACATGCAGTACCGCGTGATGACGGAGGAGGACATCCGGCGGGTGATTCCCCTTTACATGGAACAATACAATGAGTATGACGGCGGTACATGGACCGAAGCGGCTGTCTATAAGCGCATCCATCAGGTGTGGAGCAGGGAGGATGCTTTTTGCATGCTGCTGGAGGAAGAGGGAGAAATCCTTGGCTTTGCGATGGGAAATATGGAGCAGTATGACGACTGTGCGGCCTATGATTTGATAGAAATTGTGATTGCACACGCGCATCAGAGGAAGGGACTCGGGACCGTATTCCTGAGGGAACTGGAAAAGCGCGTCAAAAAAATGGGGGCTGCAATGGTGCAGCTGTCTGCAGTAAATGACGGGATGCACGAGGTATTTTACGGGAAATTGCAATACAAAGATGCAGACAGCTTAAAGATAAAGACAAAATGGCTGCGGTAAAATGCAGCAGGCGTGCGGATTGCAGCGAAGATGGAGGGATTATGAATCAGATGATACGCATTGCAGACCATCCGGAGTGTGCCGCCGGAGCGGCTCTTTGGTTTCACGCGAAATGGGGCGTGCCGCTTGCGGCCTACGAGGAGAGTATGGCAGAGTGCATCCGGCAGAAAAATAAAATACCGCAGTGGTACATTGTGTGCGATGATGCGGGAAATATCATCGCGGGGGCAGGCATTATAGAAAATGATTTTCATGACAGAAAGGATCTTGCGCCGAACCTGTGCGCACTGTTTGTGGAAGAAGCGCACCGCGGTCAGGGGGTTGCAAGGCGGCTTCTTGACTTTGCGAGAGCGGAGACGGCCGAAATGGGTTATGAGACGTTGTATCTGATTACGACGCATACGGAGTTTTACGAGCGGTGCGGCTGGAATTATCTTACGACGGTAAATGAGGACGAGGGGACAACAGCCCGGATGTATGCGGCGTCTGCGGCAGAGAAAAACGCCTGAAAACGGAGACTTCGGGACGTTCGGTATGACAGGAGAAGAGGGGGGCTGTGCGTTTTGCGCACAGCCCCCCCCCTCTGTCAAACAGATATTAATAATTTTTTTCCTGAATCTCGAAATAGCTTTGCGGATGATTGCAGGTCGGGCAGACTTCGGGCGCTTCTGTCCCGACGACGATATGTCCGCAGTTGCGGCACTCCCATACTTTGACCTCACTCTTTTCAAATACCGCCGCGGTTTCTACATTTTTCAGCAGCGCACGGTATCTTTCCTCGTGGTGTTTCTCGATTGCGCCCACAAGCCGGAATTTGGCCGCGAGGTCAGGGAAGCCCTCCTCCTCTGCCGTTTTGGCAAAATTCTCATACATGTCCGTCCACTCGAAATTTTCGCCGTCTGCGGCTGCGGCAAGATTTTCTTTTGTATCGCCGATTCCGCTTAATTCCTTAAACCACATCTTTGCGTGCTCTTTTTCGTTTTCCGCCGTTTTCAAAAACAGTCCTGCGATCTGTTCGTAGCCTTCTTTTTTTGCTGCCGAGGCAAAGTAGGTATACTTATTCCGCGCCTGTGATTCACCCGCGAATGCTGCCTCAAGATTTTTTTCTGTCTGTGTTCCTGCATACTTTGTCGTTCCCATAATTTTTTCCTCTTTTCTGATATTGATAGTTAATGGTGCATCCCCGGCATGTGCAATCGCCGTATGTTCCGATATTTCCCTGCTGACCGTGCACAGGTCGGAAAGCGACAGACCGTGAATATCTGTATTTCCGGTGATTCTTGCGAAAGTCTTTAATTCCGCTGCGGAGCAGGTCAGATAATTCTCCACCCGTTTTGCGGCTGCGTCGATATGTAAACGCTCGCGCAGTTTTTCGTCCTGTGTAGCCACGCCCACCGGGCACATTCCGGTACCGCAGATACGGTATTGCTGACAGGCTGCCGCCACCATCGCGGCAGAGGCAACTGCCACGGCATCGGCTCCGAGTGCAAGCGCTTTGGCAAAATCGGAAGATACCCTGAGGCCGCCTGTGATGACCAGATCGATATCCGAGCCGACCGCATCCAGATAGTCTCTTGCACGGCAGAGCGCATAGATTGTGGGGACGCTGGTGGAATCCCTGATAATCGCAGGCGATGCTCCGGTTGCCCCGCCCCGTCCGTCTATCGTGATGAAATCGGGCCCTGCACTGACGCAGAACTCCAAATCCCGCTCAATATGTCCGGCAGCGATTTTGATGCCGATCGGTCTTCCCTCGCTGCGCAGACGCAGCTCTTCTACCAGCTTCCGCAAATCGTCTGCACCGTTGATGCCGGGGAAGCGGGACGGGCTGATAACATCCTTTCCAAGCGGTTTGCTGCGGATGGTCGCAATTTCCGGAGTCACCTTGCCGCCCGGCAGATGCCCGCCCATACCCGGCTTTGTCCCCTGGCCGATTTTGATCTCAATGGCGTCGGAGGTCTTTAGATTCTCGTCCGTGACACTGTATCGGTTTGGTACATATTCGAAAATATACTTATACGCAGCTTCTTTCTCTTCCGGAAGAATACCGCCCTCACCGCTGCACATTGCGGTACCGGCCGCCGCGCTTCCCTTTGCCATTGCAATTTTTGTTTCTCTGGAAAGCGCACCGAAGGACATATGCGAAATATAGACCGGCATATCAAGGATCATAGGCTTTTTTGCGTGTTTTCCGATCACGGTTTTCAGAGACACATCCGCGTGTTCGTCCAGAGGCATCGGATTTAATTGTGCTCCAAGCACGAGAATATCATCCCAGTCGGGCATTTCCATCTGTGTGCCCATCGCCTCAATGACAGGTTTTCCGGTGACTGCCATCTCGTGAATTTCCTTCATATAGCGGTAAGCGCCGTCCGTTTTTCGTGTTTCCTTCGGATAATTCAGATCAAGCGCTTCGGCGTTTATCGGAGAAGGCACCTTTTCGGATTCCTGCAAACCGGCCGGTTTTGCCGGGGGTTCTGCCGCTTCGAACTTTTCCGGCGGCTGCTTGCAGACAGGGCATTCCGTCAATTCGGAAAATGGCCTGCCTTCTTTTTCTTCGTCGTACACATACCCGCAGATCGTGCATTTGTACACCATTGTAAATCCCTCCTTTTATTGGCTGTCCCTGCATTTGGGGCAGAGATAAAATACCTTTAAGTCATAAGAGATGATTCCGCCCCCGAGCTGTCTTTCCAGATCGTCCGTCAGATCGTTTAAGCTGATATCGGATAATGAGCCGCATTTTTTGCAGACAAGGTGATCGTGCTTTTGGATTTTGTCATAGCGGTCAGGGGAGCCTTCTACGGACAGCCGCCGTATCAGGCCGTCTCTGCACAGGGCATTCAGATTGTTGTATACGGTTGCCTGAACAACCTTTGGCTCCGTGTTCTTCAACTCTAAAAAAATCTGTTCGGCTGTCATATGTCCGTCTGACCGATTGATCAGTTCCGATATCAGCCGTGCATATCGGGTCATCTCACCACCGCCTTCTATTTTAGAATTATTCTAATTATAATATAATTTCACATTTTTGTCAAGTGTTTATGCCGTAAAAAAACAAAATCCGGGAACAGTTTGGCCCGCAGCTTTTGTGGCAGGCTATGTTTCGTGTCTTTCCAATGTTCGGGCAGACTGCCGGATGTGTCCGCAGGCGATAAGACAATCGTTAAGAACTTTCGTGCGGCACTTGGCTTACTTCTTTGGAAAACGTAGCCGCGCAGCAAAATGTTTGAGGTGCCTTCTGCAAAAGGTTTTCATAGCAGACGGCGCCGAGTTCTTTGCTGCGCGGTTTTATCACGACTTTACAAAGAAGTAAGCCTTAGTGCCGCCAGGAAGTTCGCCCTATTGTCTTTCGCCTACGGACACATCCGGCATCTTACCCGTCCAGAGGAAAGACACGAAATTCGATGCTTGGATTCGGACGCATGAAACACTGACATTTTGCTCCGAAGAAATCGCCGCATTCCGTTTCCGTGGAACAAAAGCTGTTCGCGAAACATAGCTTGCTGTAAAAGCTGCGGGCCGAACCGTAACAATAAAAAAGCGTATTGACAAATCGGAAGCTTTTCTTTAGCCTGACAAGTGGAACGATAAAAAAGCTGCGGGGGCGGACCGCAGAGCGAGGGGGAAACGCAATGAAAATCAGCTTTCTGATTGACAATCTGACCGAAGGGGAGCTCGCGCCGGAGTGGGGGCTTGCGGTGCATATCACATACCGGGGAAAACGGTATCTGCTCGATACGGGTTCCTCCGGGACATTTGCGAAGAACGCCCGCGCGATGGGGATTTCGCTGGCCGATGTGGACTACGGGATTCTCTCCCACGCGCACTACGATCACTCAGACGGCATGGCAGAGTTTTTTGCCGAGAATGAGCGGGCAAAATTTTATCTGCGTGCAGGGGCGGAGGAAAACTGCTACACCGGGAAATGGATATTCCGCAAATATATCGGGATTCATAAGGGATATCTGAAAACATACGAAGACAGGATTGTCTACGCCGACGGAAATTACGAGCTTTCGCCCGGCGTTTTGCTGCTTCCCCACAGCACGCCGCAGCTTGACAGACTCGGAAAGGCGGCAAACATGTATGTGCGGAAGAATCACAGAATGTGTCCGGACTGCTTCGACCACGAGCAGAGCCTGGTGTTTGACACGGCAGAGGGGCTTGTCGTGTGTAACAGCTGTTCCCACGGCGGTGCGGACAATATCATAAAAGAGGCGGCCGCGGCCTGCCCGGATAAAAAAATATATGCGCTGATCGGCGGATTCCATCTGTTTGCATCCCCGGAGGCGGAGGTTCGGGCGCTGGCGGGACGTATCAGGGAAACCGGAATCAGGCAAATTTACACCGGGCACTGTACCGGAAAGCGTGCGGCGGCTATCCTGCGGGAGGAGCTGGGGGATATGGTGACGCAGATCCATACCGGGCTCGAAATCGAACTGCGAGATTGAAATCGGGGAATCGCAAGAAAAAAGGACTGGTATTTTCATATTCGGTATGCTATAATCTCTAAATGACTGTGAAGGTCGAAGTATGCCCTTTTTCCGGGGAAAGCAGAGAATAAATGTATATGGTAACCTTCGGTCGAAGGTATATATTTAAGGAGGAAATAATCAAAGATGAATGTACAGGTAGAGAACTTGGAAAAGAACATGGCGAAGCTTACCGTCGAAGTGGATGCGGCAGAGGTGGAAAAAGCGATTCAGGCAGCCTACATGAAAGAGAAAAAGAGCATCAGCGTTCCCGGTTTCCGCAAGGGAAAAGTACCCAGACAGATGATCGAGAAAATGTACGGCGCGGGCATTTTCTATGAAGAGGCCGTAAATACGCTGCTTCAGGAGAACTACCCGGCAGCCGCGGACGAGAGCGGCCTTGACATTGTTTCGAGACCTTCGGTCGAGGTGGTGCAGATCGAGACCGGAAAGCCCTTTATTTTCACCGCGGAGGTTGCAGTGAAGCCGGAAGTAAAACTCGGCAAATATCTGGGCGTTCAGGTGACGAAGGCAGACACGACGGTGACCGACGAGGAAGTGGATGCAGAGGTGGAAAAAGAGCGCGGCAACAATGCGCGGACCGTTTCCGTGACCGACAGACCGGTGGCGGAGGGAGATACCGCGGTCATTGATTTTGAGGGATTTGTAGACGGCGTGGCATTTGAGGGCGGAAAGGGCGAGAACCATCCGCTCGAGATCGGCTCCCATTCCTTTATCGATACGTTTGAGGATCAGCTGGTAGGCAAAAACGCCGGGGACGAGGTAGACGTGAATGTGACCTTCCCGGAGCAGTACCAGGCGGCGGAGCTGGCCGGAAAGCCCGCACTGTTTAAAGTAAAGATCAACGAGATCAAGACAAAAGAACTTCCCGCGTTAGACGACGAATTTGCGCAGGATGTGTCGGAGTTTGATACGCTCGCGGAGTACAAAGAGAGCGTAAAGAAAAAGCTCACGGAGCAGAAAGAGAACGAGGCAAAGCGCGCCCAGGAGGACGAGGCGATTCAGAAGATTATCGACAAGTCCGAGATGGAAATCCCGGAGGCAATGCTTGATACACAGTGCGAGAATATGGTCAATGAGTTTGCACAGAGAATTGCGCAGAGCGGACTTTCGATGGAGCAGTATATGCAGTTCTCCGGACTTACGGTTGACAAGTTAAAAGAGCAGGTTCGCCCGGAGGCGGAGACCCGCATTAAGAGCAGCCTTGTGTTAGAGCAGATCGCGAAGGAAGAAAATATCCAGGTGACCGACGAGGAAATCGACGCGGAGGTTGAGAAGATGGCGGCGACCTACGGCATGGAGGCCGATAAGCTGAAGGAATACATGGGTGATTCCGAAAAAGAATCCATGAAGCGGGATCTTGCCGTGACAAAGGCGGTTGACCTCATTATGGAGAATGTAAAAGAGAGAGCGAAAGCGAAAAAGAAAGATAAAGAGGCTGATGAGACGGACGCAGAGGAATAAAGGATCTGTTTTCGGGTAAGCAGTAAAAACAGACTGGCTCATATGAGCCGGTTTGTTTACCTTATAGGATTCATTCAAAAGTATGGATATGGAGGGTTTATTATGAGTTTAGTACCTTATGTCGTAGAACAGACCAGCAGGGGGGAGCGCAATTATGATATCTACTCCCGCCTGTTGAAAGACAGGATTATCTTTCTCGGGGAGGAGGTCAATGAGACGACGGCGAGCCTTGTGGTGGCGCAGCTGCTCTTTCTGGAGTCGGAAGACCCGGGCAAGGACATCCAGCTGTATATCAATTCCCCGGGCGGCGTGGTGACCGCGGGGCTGGCGATTTACGATACGATGCAGTACATCAAATGCGATGTCTCCACCATCTGTATCGGCCTTGCGGCCAGCATGGGTGCGTTTCTTCTCGCGGGCGGCACAAAGGGCAAGCGCTATGCGCTGCCGAACGCGGAGGTTATGATCCATCAGCCGTCGGGCGGAGCAAAAGGACAGGCGACCGAGATTCAGATCGCGGCGGAGAACATTTTAAAGACCAAGAAGAAATTAAACGAAATTCTTGCGGCAAATACCGGAAAACCGTATGACGTGATCGCGGCGGACACCGAGCGCGATTACTATATGTCCGCGGAGGAAGCGAAAGAGTACGGCCTGATCGATGATGTGATTGTTAGAAAATAAAGCATGGAGAATGAAAAAAGATGGCAGGAAGAAATGACGATAGAATCCGCTGCTCCTTCTGCGGGAAACCGCAGGAGCAGGTGCGCAAACTGATTGCGGGGCCTGTGGGCAGCGATGTATATATCTGCGACAACTGCATTGATATCTGCGCGGAGATTATAGAAGAGGAACTCGAGGAAGAAGAGACTGCCGGAGGGCGCGAGGAGCTTGAGCAGATCAATCTTTTAAAACCGGAGGAGCTCAAGGCGTTTCTGGACGAGTATGTGATCGGGCAGGATCAGGCCAAGAAGGTGCTGTCCGTTGCCGTGTACAACCACTACAAGCGGATTATGGCGGGGGGAGACCTGGGCGTCGAACTGCAGAAGAGCAATATTCTGATGCTCGGCCCTACCGGTTCGGGAAAGACGCTGCTTGCGCAGACGCTTGCGCGGGTGCTGAATGTACCGTTCGCGATCGCGGATGCGACGACATTGACGGAGGCCGGCTATGTCGGGGAGGATGTGGAAAATATCCTTCTGAAAATCATTCAGGCGGCGGACTACAATATCGAGCGTGCGCAGCACGGCATTATCTATATTGACGAGATTGACAAGATTTCCAAGAAATCCGAGAATGTCTCCATCACGCGGGACGTTTCCGGCGAGGGCGTGCAGCAGGCGCTGTTAAAGATTCTCGAGGGAACCGTTGCGTCCGTGCCGCCGCAGGGTGGAAGGAAGCATCCGCAGCAGGAATTGATTCAGATAGACACTACGAATATCCTGTTTATCTGCGGCGGAGCTTTTGACGGGTTAGAGAAAATTATCGAGACACGTCTCGACAGGAAAGCGATCGGTTTTAACGCGGATATCAAGGCGAAGAATGAATACAATATCGGCGATGTGCTGCGCCATGTGCTTCCGCAGGATTTCGTGAAATTCGGGCTTATCCCCGAGTTTATCGGGCGTGTGCCGGTGACGGTATCGCTTGACATGTTAGACAGAGAAGCGCTGATACGCATTTTAAAAGAGCCGAAAAACGCGCTGACAAAACAGTACCAGAAGCTGTTTGAGTTAGACGGCGTCTCGCTTGAATTTGATGCGGACGCACTTGACGCGATTGCGGACAAAGCGTTAGAGCGGAAGACAGGAGCCCGCGGACTCCGAGCGATCATGGAAGCGGTAACGCTGGACATGATGTACCGGATTCCGTCGGATGAGAGTATTGCCAGATGTCAGGTGACAAAAGCGCTGGTGGAGGAGAAGCTGGCAATCGAAGGACAGGAACTTATGAAAATCGAAGAAAAATAGGGGCAGAAATTGGATACATTGGTTGTGAAGATACCTGCGGTGGCGCTCCGGGGAATGGTGATTCTGCCGGGGATGATTGCCCATTTTGACATCAGCAGGGACAAATCCGTCAAGGCGGTGGAGCGCTCTATGATGGAGTCACAGAAGATTTTCCTTGTGGCACAAAAACATGTGGAACAGGAAGACCCCGGGGTGGAGGATTTGTACCGGGTCGGTGTGATTGCGGAAGTCAAGCAGGTGATAAAACTACAGAATAATATCATACGGATATTGGTCGAGGGGCAGGAGCGGGCGGAGTTAGAGACATTTCCGGAGACAGAGGAGTATCTTCTTGCAGAGATACTCCGTTTTGACGAGCAGGCGGAGGAGCTTCCCGATGAGATAAAAGCGGCGATGGTCCGCAGCATTCAGGAGACCTACAGTCGCTATCAGGCCGTCAATCCCAGAGCAGGAAAGGAGCTGCTGCGCCAGATCGGCGCCATCACGGAGTTAGACAAACTGACGGATCAGATTGCGAACAGCATTCCGGTTGCCTATGAGGAAAAGCAGAAGATTTTGGAGGCGATTTCCCTGACGGAGCGCTATGAGGTGCTGATGGCGCTGCTTTTGCGGGAGATTGAGATCACCGCCATCAAGAACGAATTTCAGGCAAAGGTAAAAGAGCGTGTGGATCGCAATCAGAAAGAATATATTCTGCGGGAGCAGATGAAGCTGATCCGGGAGGAACTCGGGGAGGACAACACGGAATCCGATGCCGATACCTACACCGCCGCATTAAAAAAGCTCAAAGCGGACAAGGAAGTGCGGGATCGCATTCAAAAGGAGATTGAGCGCTTTAAGAGCATCAATGCCAATTCCTCGGAGAGCGCGGTGTCCAGAGGCTATATCGAGACGCTTTTGGAGCTTCCGTGGAATAAGGCGTCAAAAGACAACCGGGATATCAAAAACGCGGAGCGCATCTTAGACGAGGACCACTACGGACTTGAGAAAGTCAAGGAGCGCATGCTGGAGTTTCTTGCGGTGCGCAACCTGACGGAGAAGGGAGAGAGCCCGATCATCTGCCTTGTGGGGCCGCCGGGCACCGGCAAGACGAGTGTTGCGCGGTCGGTGGCCAGAGCGCTCGACAAGAAGTATGTGCGCATCTGTCTCGGCGGAGTGCGCGACGAGGCCGAAATCCGCGGACACAGGAGAACCTATGTCGGCGCGATGCCGGGGCGCATCGTAAACGGCCTGCGCAGTGCCGGGGTGAAGAATCCGCTGATGCTGCTCGACGAGATTGACAAGATGAGCAGCGACTACAGGGGAGATACGGCGTCCGCGCTGCTCGAAGTCCTCGATTCCGAGCAGAACAATAAATTCCGCGACCACTATGTGGAGCTGCCGATCGATCTGTCCGAGGTGCTGTTTATCGCGACGGCAAATTCGGTGCAGGATATTCCGCGGCCGCTGTTGGACCGTATGGAGTTGATTGAGGTGAGCAGCTACACCGAAAACGAGAAGCTTCACATCGCAAAAGAGCATCTCTTTGCGAAGCAGGCAGCGAAAAACGGCTTAAAAGAGGGACAGCTTTCTGTCAGCGACGGGGCGCTCGCACACATGATACGCGGTTATACCAGGGAGGCGGGCGTGCGCGGGTTAGAGCGGAAGCTCGGCGAGATCGCGCGCAAGGCGGCCAGAGAGGTGTATGAGAATGAGCGCGCGCAGGTCCGCGTCACAGATCAGAATCTTGAGAAATATCTTGGCAAAGAGAAATACAGCGCCGACCGGAGAAACGAAACCGACGAGATCGGAATCGTCCGCGGGCTTGCATGGACGAGCGTGGGCGGCGATACGCTCGAGATAGAGGTCAACGTGATGCCGGGAAAAGGCGAATTTCAGCTGACCGGACAGCTCGGAGACGTGATGAAGGAGTCCGCACAGGCAGGAATCAGCTATATCCGTTCCGTCAGCGAAACCTATAAAATCCCCAAAGACTTTTTCCGGAAAAACGATATCCATATTCATATTCCGGAGGGGGCGGTGCCCAAAGACGGGCCGTCGGCCGGAATCACAATGACGGTGGCGATGCTGTCGGCGATTACCGCAACGCCGGTGCGCGCGGATATTGCAATGACAGGGGAGATCACGCTCCGCGGAAGAGTGCTTCCGATCGGGGGACTCAAAGAAAAGCTGCTCGCGGCGAAAAACGCGGGCATTCGGACGGTCTGCGTGCCCAAAAAGAACGAGAAGGATGTGGACGAGATTTCGGCCGAGATCAAAAAGGGCCTGGAAATCCTTTTCGCAGAGCAGATAGAGGAAGTGCTTGCGGCAGCGTTTGTGCGGCCGTAGAGAAGTAACTGCGGCCGTGTTTGCACAGCCGCAGCAATGCGTATATCGCGCGTGAGGAAGGAAACGATACATGGTAATAAAAAGTGTGAATCTGGAGACAGTCTGCGGAATTACGAGTGCGATTCCCGACAATCCGTATTGTGAGGTTGCCTTTGCCGGCAAGTCGAATGTGGGCAAATCATCCCTGATCAATGCGCTGATGAACCGCAAATCGCTTGCGCGCACGTCGGCGCAGCCGGGAAAGACGCAGACCATCAATTTCTATAATATCAACGATGCCATGTATCTCGTCGATCTGCCGGGATACGGCTACGCGAAGGTGTCGGAGGAAGTCAAGCAGAAGTGGGGCAAAATGGTGGAGCGCTATCTTCAGACCTCAAAAAAGCTGAAGGCGGTCTTCCTGCTGATCGACATCCGGCACGACCCCTCGGCTAACGATAAGATGATGTACGAGTGGATGGTATATCAGGGCTATGCGCCGATTATCGTGGCCACCAAGGCGGATAAAATAAAGCGCAGCCAGCTGCAAAAGCAGATAAAGGCGATTCGGACGGGGCTTGCCGTGGAGACGGGGACACAGCTGATTCCGTTTTCCGCGGAGACGAAGCAGGGACGGGACGAGCTGTGGGCGCTGATTGACTCTTTGGTGTTGCCACAGGAAACGGTTCATGATAAAATGAACGTATCACAGAGCATCGGAGGCCAGGACATATGAGAAAGAAAAAGATCGTGATTGCGTTGGGACATGAGGCACTCGGAACGACGCTGCCCGAGCAGATGGAGGCGACAAAGCGCACGGCGCGGGCCGTGGCCGATTTTATCCGCGAGGATTATCAGGTTGTCATCACGCACAGCAACGGGCCGCAGGTGGGTATGATTCATACGGCGATGAACGAATTTTGCAGATTATATCCGGAGTATACGGCGACACCGATGTCTGTCTGTTCGGCGATGAGCCAGGGGTATATCGGCTATGACCTGCAGAATGCGATCCGTGCCGAGCTTTTGAACAGAGGCATTTTTAAGGCCGTGTCCACGATCCTGACGCAGGTGGTTGTGGACCCTTACGATGAGGCGTTTTATAAGCCGACGAAGATTATCGGCCGTGTGATGAGCCGCGAGGAGGCCGAGACCGAGGAGCGCAAAGGCAATCATGTGGTGCAGACCGCGGAGGGCTACCGCCGTATCGTGGCGGCGCCGAAGCCGATGGATATCGTGGAGATCGATGCGATCCGCGCGCTCGCGGAT
Source organism: Lachnospiraceae bacterium (assembly GCA_021770345.1). Lineage (GTDB taxonomy): Bacteria > Bacillota > Clostridia > Lachnospirales > Lachnospiraceae > Roseburia. The sequence continues at coordinate 66,953 of JAETRD010000010.1, forward strand.
GCGGACCAGGTTGTCGTGGCCTGCGGCGGAGGCGGAATCCCGGTGCTCGCTCAGGACAACCGGCTGAAGGGTGCGAGTGCGGTGATCGAGAAGGATCTGGCTGCGGGCAGGCTCGCGGAGCTTCTGGATGCGGACCGGCTGGTGATACTGACCGGTGTGGAGCATGTGTGTCTGGAATTCGGCACGGAAAACGAGCGGCCCCTCTCGGCGATGACGGTTGCGGAGGCAAAGGAATATATCGCGCAGGGACAGTTCGGCGAGGGTGATATGCTGCCGAAGATCCAGGCTGCCGTCGATTTTATCGGGGATTCCGCGATTCGTTCGGTGCTGATCACTAAGCTGCATACGGACGAGGAGCCGGTGGCCGGCGGCAGGGGAACCATCATCACAAAATAGCGCGGCAGAATCTTATACGGATGTGCATGAGCCATTTTTAAATTCTTTAAAAATGGCTCATAATAATGTATATAGCTTGAAAAGGAGAATTTATGTTCAGAAAAACGAAAATAGTGTGTACTTTGGGACCGGCGACGGATGACGAAGCTGTGATGCGAAGCCTGATAGAGGAGGGCATGAACGTCGCGCGGTTTAATTTCTCACACGGCTCCCACGAGGAACAGCTCGGGAGGCTCAATCAGTTAAAAAAGCTGCGCACAGAGCTCGGCTGTCCGGTGGCGGCGCTGCTTGACACAAAGGGACCGGAGATTCGCCTGAAGGAGTTTGCGGACGGCAGAGCGGAATTGGAGGACGGGCAGCTTTTTACACTCACCTCGGAGGAGATTACCGGCGACAATACCCGTGTTTCCATCACCTACAGGGAGCTGGCCGGGGATTTGAAAGCGGGAGACCATGTACTGATTGACGACGGTCTGATCGGCATGGAAGTCGTGGAAATCCGTCCGGTGTCCGGCGGGAGGGCAGACGGTGACGGGAATATCCCTATGGATATCGTATGCCGCGTGTTAAACGGGGGAACCGTATCCAATAAAAAGGGAGTCAATGTGCCGAATGTGGAGCTGTCAATGCCCTATATCAGCGAGAAGGATTACAGCGATATCGTGTTCGGCGTGGAGAACGAATATGATTTTATCGCCGCATCGTTTGTCCGCACCGCGGATGATGTGCTTGAAATCCGTAAAATTTTGGAGGAAAAAGACGGATCTGAAATTAAGATTATCGCGAAGATTGAAAATATGCAGGGCGTGCAGAATATCGACGATATCATCCGCGTGTCGGACGGAATCATGGTCGCGCGAGGAGACATGGGCGTTGAGATTCCGCTTGAGGACGTGCCGGTGATTCAGAAAATGATTATCAAGAAGGCCTGCAACGCCGGAAAAACGGTCATCACCGCGACGCAGATGCTCGACTCGATGATGAAGCACCCGCGCCCGACGAGAGCCGAGGCGACTGACGTGGCAAACGCGATTTACGACGGAACAAGCGCGATCATGCTTTCGGGAGAGACCGCGGCCGGCCTGTATCCCGTGGAGGCAGTTAAGACGATGGTGCGCATCGCGGTCCGCACCGAGCAGGATATCAATTATCTGCAGCGCTTTAAGCTGCGCAGGACACTGAGCAACCCGGATGTGACCAACGCGATTTCGCATGCGACCTGTACGATGGCAGGAGACTTAAATGCGGCGGCGATTATGACCGTGTCGAAGTCCGGGCGCACCGCGCGGATGGTGTCGAAATACCGCCCGTCGTGCCGGATTATCGGCACCGGATTGTCGGAGCAGGTCGTGCGTCAGCTGAACCTTGAATGGGGTGTTACGCCGCTGTTGATCGAAAAGAAAAACCAGGCGGATGAGCTGTTCGACTATGCAGTGGATGCCGCGGAACAGGCGGGAATCATCCAGAAAGGCGATATCGTGGTGCTGACCGCGGGCGTGCCGCTCGGTGTTTCGGGGACGACAAACCTGATTAAAGTTCAGGTGGCGGGCCATATTCTTCTGAAAGGAAAAGGAATCAATAAGAAGAAGGTGTCGGCAAACCTGTGTGTCTGCCGGACGCCGGAGGATTTGCGCCACTTTAAACCGGGCGATATTCTTGTGGCGGAGGACACCACGAATGAGATGATGGAGCAGATGCGGCAGGCGTCTGGTCTTATCGTGGAGACCGACCGGGAGAATTGCCATGCGGCAATCGCGGGGTTAAGCCTTGACATCCCGGTGCTGACCTGTGCGGAGAATGCGCTTGGCATCTTAAAGTCCAGCGCGTACGTCGAACTTGACGCGGAAAAAGGGGTTGTCAGTGCGAATTGACGCTTTGCGGGCAAAAAGGTTCTTTCTTTTCAAAACGGGTTGTGTTATACTTCATATAAATCAGACAAGCGCAATGCATGAGTAGAAGATGCACCAGGAGCGTGTGCATGTGGAGGTAATTATGACAGAGAGTGGATTGTTAATTTTCCTTATGGTACTGATATTGCTGGTGGTGATTGTGACGGTGATCGTGGTGGCGTCTGCAGTGTCGGGCACGGCAGCGGCGATCGCGGACGAGGAAGACGGCGAGGAAATATAAAAGATCAATAATCAAAACAAAGCGAAGGCTGCATAGACAATATGTCTATGCGGTCTTTTTTTGTGCGCAGGAGGGCGTGCGGCAAAGCGTGCGGCCCGTTGTAAGTGTAAATATTTTATATGACATACGGTCGATTCAACACGCATTCCGGTCGATTCGTGATGCGAAAGCGGCATTTGGTTGCTGTCACTGTATAATAAACAAAAATTGCAAATGGAGGAAAAACATGAAAAAGAAATTTGTATCAATTTTAATGGCAACATTGATGGTGGCATCGGTGGCGGCGGGCTGCGGCGGCAAGGCAGAGGAAGAAAAGCAAACCACCGCACCGGCGGCAGAGACAAAGACGGAAACGACACCGGAGTCGGAGACAAAGACAGAGACAACACCGGCGGCACAGGCGGAAGTTGAAACGGAGACGGAAACCGCTGCAGAGCCCGCCGACGTAAGCGCATCGGAGGACTTTACACTTCTTGACGTTTCCTCGGACATGATTGACGCCGGGGTTTACGCCGTGAGCGAAGACGGAACGGAGCTCGTATTCACAATGTTTACCGAGCCTTCCGGAACGCCGATGGCTTCCCTGTTTATATTCCCGGTTGACGGCGAGGGTGATGTGATCTGCGGCGCTTACACGGCTGAGAGTGAGACGGACGAGGACGGGATCTCATGGACATTGCTGACCGTTGCGGATGTATACACAGACGGCGAATTTGAGATCGGCTTCGGCGAGTCGGATGCGGGGGAGGTTTATATCTTTGATACGACGGGAACTCCTTATGAGGGACAGTATCTCTCCGCGGATGACACAATCGATTATATGGCCGCAGCTGCAGTTTTGCTTGAGGAAGAATAAATTTTTTGAGACAGAGTTTCATATGGAAGTGACGGAGCCGGCCGGGGCAAAGGCCGGCTCTGTCTGTTTTCGTCCGGCGTATTCGAGTGGGATTAGTGGGATTCGATTTGATTGTGACGGCAGGCTGTAGTATCATGATTTTATTAAGCTGCACGATTCTTTTTATTTTGGAAAATATGTGTGTGGAGGATGGAACCATGCGGATAGCAGTCTGTGATGACGACGAGCGGGAGATTTCCCGGATCGGGAAACTGATTACAGAATATCAGATAAGCCGGGAACAGGCGATTGATTGCCGTTATTTTACGAACAGTACGGATTTTTTGTGTGAACTTAAGGGCGGGGAGTACGACCTTGTACTGCTGGATGTGATGATGCCGGGAATCGGCGGGATACAGACTGCGCAGGAGCTGAGAAGATCAGACCGGAATGTCCGGCTGATTTTTGTGTCCGCATCGCCAGAGTTTGCGGTAGATAGTTACCGTGTGGAGGCATACTACTATCTGCTGAAACCGATTGATGCGGATTCTTTTTTCGCGTTATTGGATAAAATAGGGGCAGAACTGTCTGCGCAGGTGGAGCAGGGATTTATACTAAAGAGCAGGGACGGCGTCGGTCGGATTGCTTTCGCGCGGCTTGTGTATGTAGAGGTTATAAACAAAACCGTGTTTTTTCATCTGGCGGATGGCGCTGTCCGTGAGACGACCGCCACGTTGGCGGATTTTGAGGGAAGGCTGCTGTCGAGACCGGAGTTTTTGAAGACGCACCGATCTTATCTTGTCAATCTGAGATATGTTCAGGCGATTGACGCCAATGGCGTCACGATGAAAAGCGGGCACAGCATTCCGGTATCTCGCCAGCGGCGCAGCCGGGTTTGGGATGCCTATATGCATTTCCTGCATCAGACGGAGACAGAAGATTTTGCGTCCGGCGCCGATAAGGCGGAACGGCCTGACGGCCCCTGGCGGATTCTGCTGGTAGACGATGATCCGGCTGACCGCACTGTCTGGGCGGATATCCTGAGGAGCCATGGCTGTATCGTGCAGTCGGCGGACAACGGCGGGGATGCGCTGCGTCTGGCATCGGACTGCCGCTTTGACTGTGTGCTGCTGGACGTGATGATTCCCGGTGAGGACGGGTTTTCCATTTGCGAAAGGTTTCACGGGAGTATGGACATCCCGGTTATTTTTCTCAGCTATCTCACGGAATCCGATAAACAGCTGGAAGGATTTGCAGTCGGCGGCATCGACTATATTACGAAGGACACGCCAGCGGAACTCTTTTGGGCGAAGGTGGAGACACGCATCCGGCTGACGATGTCGGAGCGCACGCAGCTGCGCTATGGGCCTCTTCTTTTGGATCTGGCAAAGCGCAGGGTGCTGATTGACGAAAAGGAGCTGCCGCTTGAGCCGCTTGAATTTGATATCCTGTGCCGTCTCTCGGAGCGTGCGGGGCATGTATTTGCGCCTGAGGAAATTTACGGCATGATATGGGGCGGGCAGCCCTGGGACGGCGGAAAGCTGGTGCAGATGCACATGTCACGTCTTCGGCGAAAGTTGGAAAAAGCATGGGAAGGACATTGTTTTATCGAGACGGTATGGGGGCAGGGCTATCGATTTGTGCCTGCGAAACAGTAATTTCGTATGCTCCATATCATAAAGGAGGGTGTGCATGTGAGATGGCATAGGGTCTGGCGGCAACCGGTGTCCGTATCGGTCATGACGATAATATTTTTCCTGCTGCTTTTTTACGGGGACAACAAATATTACACACCGCCTCCATATGGAAAATCCGGCGTAATTTGCCTGACCGAGGCGGATCTGGAGCGGAAGAATCCCGTCTTTCTCATTGACGGGTGGCTGCTGACGGATGCGCGCGTGACGGATAAACCGACTTACATCGGAGAATTTTCCAATCTGCAGAGGGGGGATGTCACGGTTTCGCCGCATGGAAAGGCGCGCTATCAGCTGACGCTGCGCTATGACGGATCGGATCGCGTTGTGTCGGTAGATTTTCCACAGCTGTATTCCGAGTATACGGTTCTGCTGGACGGAAAACAGCTTATTTGGGGAACGGGCAGCGGCCGGGTCACGTTTTTGTTGACGGAGGGCGATCACATTCTGACGGTGGAGACTTCATCGAAGCTGGGGTATTACAGCGGCATGTATTTTCCGGCTGCGCTCGGCACGGACGAGACGCTTTTTGAGGTGAACAGCGTCCGGGGATTTGCCTATGCGTCTGCCTTTCTGATTCCGCTTGCGCTGGCGGTATTTACGCTTTTTCTGTGGCGGACAGGAGGAAGTCTTGCCCGCTGGTTTGGGGTGTTGTGCTGCAGCTATGCACTGTATGTGGCGCGGTATTTTGTGTTCCTGTTGTCGTATTTTGTCTCTCTTCCCATCGTATCGTATTGGTTTCTGATACAGAGTCTGGCGATGTACGGTCTGTGTTTTGGTGTCGTACGGCTCACGGCTCTGGCATCTGGCGCCGTCCGTGACAGCGCGTGGCGGTGGGCACGGGTGCTTTTACTGGTGTTGCCGGTTGTTTTAACGGTGCTTAGCCTGCTGATTCCGGTACTGCCCTGGGCGGTTTTTGTTCACGGCAGACTGACGGATTTCTATTATGTTGTTACTTTTTGCGCCGCTGTCTTTTTTTCCGCGCGAAGTGTGACGGCGAAGAGCTGGGAAAGCCGTTATACGCTGACAGGCTGCATTGTGTTCGGGGTGGGTCTGCTCGCCAATCTGTTTTTCTCCAACCGTTTTGAACCCATTCGCTTTTTCTGGCAGTTTGAGTGGTGCGGGCTTTTGCTGGTGCTGCTGTTCGGTGCGATGATGGTAGCGCGCAGCCGTCGTATTTTGAAGGAAAATGATCTGCTGACCAACCATTTGGAAGAGCAGGTGAAGCAGCGCACCAAAGAGGTTACGCAGCTGTTGAATGAGCGCAAGGCGTTTTTTTCCGATATGGCGCATGACTTAAAGGCACCTGTATTTGCCACGCAGTCTTTTATCGAGGCGATTCGCAGAAGCGGCGTGGGTGTGGATACGGAACTGCAGAATTATCTGAATCAGGCGGAAGCGAAGCAGTGGGAGATGGCAAGGCGTCTGCAGGGCCTCTCCACGATCAACGCACTTGATCGGATTGACGGGGAGCGGGTTCGGGTGTCTGTCCGGGAGATGCTTTCAGAGATTTATGCCACGCACTGCGGGGAGGCGGAGGTCGGGTCCGTGTATCTGATCGTGAAACAGCCGGAGAAGGACGGGTTTCTTATGGCACAGCCGGAGAAGCTGCATATCCTGTTTGAGAATCTCATCTACAACGCGCTGAAAGCGACGCCCCGCAACGGGAGCATCACGGTATCCGCATGGACCGGGGATTGCAAAATCCGCGTGACTGTGGAAGACACCGGCTGCGGCATTCCAAAAGAGGAGCTGCCGCTTGTCTTCCGGCGTTTTTATGTGGGTGCGAAGAACAGGGAGACCGGGACGGGACTCGGGCTGTATATTGTCCACGGGATTGTGACCGAGCTGGGAGGAACGATAGACGTGTATTCCTCGGTCGGAACAGGCACGAAATTTGTTATGGAATTTCCCGTCAGTGAAGGATAGATCGGATGATTCCGGCAATCCGCCGCAACAGGCCGTATCCTGCCGTCTTGCAGACAACCGCGCCGAAACAGCCGCCTGCCGCTATCACCGCGGTCACCGAAAGAAGCGGTATGCGGCTGTCCTTCTCATGGGTATATTCTGCGGTTGTTTTCGCTTCGGACAAAGGGGGAACGCTTCCCGCGTCTTTTATGTCGGCTGCATCCTGCGATACAGACGGAACAGACGGCAGACCGTCCCTCTGACTCGCATCGGATGTGTCAACCGTATCCGCTGCCGCACGGAGCAGGCTTTTGCGCTGTTCGGGGATCAATCGGATCCCTGGTATCGCAAAAGCCGTTTCCGGCGTGTAAGTCGGGGATATCGGCTGTGTTTGTCCGCTGTTATCGGTGTCCGGGGGTGTCTGCGGTTCATCCGCTGCGTCATCCGATATCCGGGGCAGATTGGGGCGCTGTCCGCTTTCCGAGTCGTCATTTATCGTGTCATCCGATATTTGCGGCAGGCCGGGGCGGGTTCCGCTTTCCGAGCTGCTGTCCGTATTGTCACCGTTGTCTGTATTGTCATCGTTGTCTGTATTGTCGTCGTTGTCCGGGTCCGGCAGCCGTTCGTCGGGAACGTCGTCGGGATTTGAATCCGAAGAGGGCGGCTGCTCATCCGGAGTGTCATCGGGAGTTTGCGGAGGCAGCTGCTCCTCCTGACCGTCGTCCGGAATTTGCGGCAGATCGGGGCGCTGACCGCCTTCCGTGCCGTCATTCTTATTGTCGGCTCCGGCGTTGCCTTCATTTCCGCTGCTGCCGCCGACTTCCGGCAAATCGGGAAGCTCCTCATAGATATCCGGCCATGCGAGGATGAGCTGTCTGCCGTCATAGATGCCGCCCTCGATTTTCAGGCCGACAAAAAACGGTGCGGGTGCGGTTCCTGCAGCGGTGGCTTCGAGATAAGATCGATAGGGTTCCTGGTCGTTGCGCAGCACGAGCGCATAGCCGCTGTTTTCCGTGGACGGCTGGTAAAGCGATTCCAATAATGAGAGTCCGGGCAATTCGGTCCACTTTGATTCCCCTTCTGTCATTACATACGCCTGTATGGATGTGGCGCCGGTCGGTTTTTGGACAAGCGCCAGCTCCAGTCCGTCTGTGCCTTCCCTTAACACCCCGGTGGGGTTCCCCTCCTGTGCGCTGACGTTTAAAACCAGTCGGATCTCGTCCGTGGACGGAGGAGTGTTCAGACTCAGCGGTTCATTCAGCTGAAAGATTCCGAGCGGCGTGCGAAGCAGAGTACCGGCCGGCACAAGAATTTCTTCGGCGGCATCCGAAATCGTGACGCTCTCGCCGGCCGAAAGCCGGGGAAGAGACAGCGGTTTCCATGTGACGGGACAGTCGACGACGCCTGTTGCATAAATATTTGAATTATGAGATCCGTGTGTGAGATCGATCTGAACGGGAAGCGTATCCGGCAAAAGCGCGGCCACATCTTCGGCCGTGGCATCTGCGGATATGGTAAGCTGATAGTTTGCGTACAGACGAAGAGGGTTCCATTCAATAATCATAATGTCGCGGGAAAAACAGGCATTGGGTGTCACACCGTCCGGAATCGGCTGCACATCTTCGCGCTCGATCACTGCGGGCTGCGTCTCATAGGAAAGCCCGTTTTTCTTGGTGATCTGCAGTTTTACATAAAAGCGGTCGATGTCCCCTGTTCGGTAGCTTCTCAGCGGTTCATAGTGGCCGAGAAGACACTCCTGATTCTGCAGTCCGTACAGTTTGCTTTCGTCGGCGGTGCCAAGTAGGTCCAGACTGCCCAGGTTCCAGTCACCGCCTGTGGAGGCTTGCCAGTTTACACCGTCCAGTGAATACAGGGTATCGACGCGCGTGATATCGGGAGTAAAATCCGTAAAGGTGCCCACTACGGTATAGTCGCCGGACTGATACACGATGCGGGCACTAAACGCGGGCGCTTCGTCGGGAATCGGATATTCGGTTTCATCCTCCGTGTTCGTTATGGCCTCTTCCGTCATTTGGTCTGTCTCCGCTGCCAATACCGGAAAGCTGCCGGACAGGACAAACGCCGCTGCAAATACAGCCAGAAATCTTTGTCGTGTTTTCATATGTATGTACTCATTCCTCACAATTTTTATGAATTCGGTTTACCGTTCGCGCGGTTTTGGATACCTTTCACACTGCGGACGGTTTCCGGGGCAGATGTCTGTTATAGTTAATAATATTAAATTGGAAGATATAATGTCAAGTATTGAGAATGCTTGACATTATATTCCTTAAGCAGACATAGATACTCTGCGCAGGGGAAGAAAGGGGGAGGGGTATTTTATGATAAAGGTCGCATGTTGTGATGATGATATGACTGTATTGGGCGAGCTCAAAAGTTTGCTTGACCGGTATCGCATAAAATACAATCAGGAGATGGCGTACACTGCTTTTTACAGTTCTTTGGAACTGTTGGCTGAAATTGAGAGAGGCGTGCGTTATGATATCCTTTTTCTGGATGTTATCCTGCCAAATGAAAACGGAATCAGTATCGCAAAAGAAATCCGACAATATGACAGTGTAGTCAAAATCATTTTTCTGACGTCGTCCTCCGAGTTTGCGGTACAGTCTTACACGGTCGGCGCGTATTTTTATCAGATGAAACCAATCTGGGAGGAGAATTTTTTCCGGCTGATGGATTCGGCGATATCCGAATGCAGGAAAGAACGGCGGAACAGTCTGATTCTGCGCTGCAAAAATGGGATCACACGGATTGATCTCGACAGACTGGAATACTGTGAAGTGTTCGGGCGCACGCTGTTGTTTCATATGGATAACGGAAAGATTTTGGAGGGGGCCGGGAGTATGGATAAATTATACGGACAGCTGTCGCAGTACGCAAATTTTGTGCGTCCGCACCGGTCGTTTTTGGTTAATATGGAGTACATACAGAAGATTTCCTACAAGGCAATCACAATGGAGAATATGGCGGAGATTCCCATTCCGCACGGAAAATGTTTCGAAATCAAGAACTTGTATCTTGAATACGCATTCGAAAGAAAACAGGTGTTTATCTCATGATCGGTATCCGACTGTTTAATCTCATTTCGGTAGGGTTTTTCGGTATGATCTTATCTGCAGCTTTCTGTGATATTTGCTGGACGCGGAAGAAAGTTCTCGCGATGTCGGGCGGCATCGCCGCAATCTTATTGTTTCAGGGAACGGTTTATTTTGGGGTTGATCCGGAAATTGTGGATAAGCTTTATCCGCTTATCACGCATATTCCCCTGACAGTGCTGCTCTGTATCCTGAACCGAAAATGTTTCTGGCCGACGATTTCGGTTCTGAGCGCCTACCTCTGCTGCCAGCTCCGGCGGTGGCTGGCACTGCTGATCGTTACCGTGTTTGCCGGTGATGCCGTGATGCAGGATGCCGCCGAACTGATTCTGACTCTGCCGCTTTTGCTGCTTCTGGTACGTTTTATCGCGCCGGCCGTGCGCTCCGTTTCCTGTTGCGAGGTTTCCGTTCAGTGTCTGTTCGGCCTGGTTCCGGCGCTCTATTACGGTTTTGATTATCTGACACGCATCTATACCAATCTGCTCTCAGAAGGAGTTCCTGTCGCGGTGGAATTTATGCCGTTCGCGTGCAGTGTGTCCACTCTGTTTTTTGTGGTTTACATTTCGAGGGAGCAGTGGACCCGCACCCGGCTTGAACGGACGCAGGCAATCCTGAACATGCAGGTCGGGCAGGCCATCCGCGAGATTGCTGCGCTGCGGGAGTCCCAGAAAAAAACAAGCACTTACCGCCATGATATGCGCCATCACATGCAGTATCTCTCCTCCTGTATTGAAAACGGACAGCTTGGGCAGGCTCAGGAATATATTCAGGAAATCTCCGCCGGGATTGAGGCAAATAAGGTGAGGGTATTCTGTGAGAATGAAGCCGCGAACCTGATTTTTTCTTCCTTTGCAAGGAGGGGCGAAGACAGCGGTATCCGGATGCAGGTTCGGGCGAGGCTTCCACAGCTTATTCCGGTGTCCGAAACGGATCTGTGCGTACTGTTGTCCAATGCGCTTGAAAATGCGCTGCATGCCTGCCGGGAACAGGGAGAAAAGGGACGGGCGGGGGTCATTGAAGTCTCCGTGTATGAAAAAAAGGGAAAACTCTTTTTGCAGATCGTCAATTCCTGCAACAGGGATATCACGTTTCATGACGGGGTTCCGGTCACAGACAGGTCTGGGCATGGGATTGGTGTGCCGAGCATTTGCGCAATCGTGGAAAAGTATGACGGCATCTATACGTTTTCGGCCGAAGACGGACGGTTTATTCTGCGTATCTCCATATAAAAAAAGTATAAATTGAGGAAAAATATATTGAAAAACGGAGAGGAAAAGGGTAAACTGTAAAAAGAAAACCGACCGGCCAGTCGGTCATACAAAAATGATTAGGAGGATCGCAGGGTGATTGCAAGATTCAGTGTAAAAAAACCATATACGGTGCTGGTGGGTGTGGTGCTCGTCATCGTGCTCGGTGTGGTGGCATTTATGAGGATGACAACGGATTTGCTGCCGGACATGAGCCTGCCGTATGTGATTGTGGTGACGACGGACATGGGGGCGAGCCCGGAGGAGGTGGAGAGCGACGTGACTGCGCCGATTGAGGCGGCGATGGCGACGACGTCGAATATCAAGAACGTCAGCTCTTCCTCCTATGACAATTATTCGATGGTCATACTCGAATACGAGCAGAGCACGAATATGGATTCGATTCTGATCGAAATACAGCAGGAGTTAGACCAGCTTACAGGCACGTTTCCCGATACGACGGGAACGCCGATGATCATGCAGATTGACCCGGATATGATGCCGGTTATGATTGCGTCTGCCGATGTGGAGGGAATGGATCAGTTAGAGCTTTCCTCCTATGTAAACGACGAACTGGTGCCGTATCTCGAGAGTATCGAGGGCGTTGCATCCGTGACGCCTACCGGCGTTTTGACCGAGAGCGTGGAGGTGACGCTTGATCAGGCAAAGATCGATGCGTTAAATGAGCGGATCCGCGGGAAGATTGACGAGCAGTTTACGGAGGCGGAAGCGGAATTAGATGACGCGCAGGCAAAGCTTGAGGACGGAAAGCGGCAGCTTGAGAACGGCAGGGAGGAGCTTGCTTCCCAGATGGGGAATGCGAGCAATGAGATTATAAACAGCAAGATTACCGTGTCGGAGACCGGACAGGAGCTGCAGGATAAGCTGAACGGTATCGCGGACGCGCACGGCTCTCTGTTAGACGGGATCAACGGCTTGCAGCAGGCCTATGACGGGGCGGTAAAGCTTGAGGAGGGAATCGCCCAGCTCAAGAAGGTGCAGGAGACGATCGGCACGGTAAAGGCGGCGATCCTCGCACAGCTTGGACTGGACGAGGAGACGTTTGCAGCGCTTCCCGAAGAGCAGAGAGCCGCGATTGAGAAGGAAATCGCAAAGACGCTCGATGAGCAGGTATTTGCGGCGCTAAAGAAAAACGGGATGGATATCTCCTCCGAGGAGGAGCTCGCAAAGCAGATTGCGGCGCTCGAGGGACAGCTGCAGGAGATCAATAAGACGCTCGCGGAACAGGAGAAGAATTTTTCGGATGCGGGTATCAGCTTAAAGAGTTATCAGGATATTCCGGCAGCGCTTGCAAAGCTCTCCGAGAATGAGGCACAGCTGCGCGCCGGGGCGGATGCGATAAAGTCCGCACAGCAGCAGCTCGCGGACGGAAAGACGGAGCTCGACGGGGCGCTCGGCACGTTAAACGAGACGCAGATCAGCACGATTCTCGAGATGAGCAGCGGGTATGCGGACATGGCGGTCGGTTTAAGCCAGATCGAGGAGGGGCGAAACAAGCTCGACGAGGCGAAGGAGAGTGCCGAGGAGTCGGCAGATTTAAATAATATCCTGACAATGGATATGCTTACGAATATTTTTGTGGCGCAGAACTTTTCGATGCCCGCAGGCTATGTAGGCACGGAGGATGCGCGGTATCTGGTGCGTGTCGGAGACCGGGTGGAGTCCGTCGATGCGCTGCGCTCGATGGTGCTGCTGGATTTGGGATTAGACGGAATCGAGCCGATCCGGCTGGCGGACGTGGCATCCGTTGAGGTGGTGGATAACGCAGCTGATTCTTACTCGAGAATAAACGGTAATCCGGCGATTATGCTTTCCGTGGAAAAGCAGACGGGCTATTCGACCGGAGACGTGACGGACCGCGTGCTGGAGCGGTTTGAGGCGCTCAAAAACGAGAAAGAGGGACTGCGCTTTGCAGTGCTGATGGATCAGGGAATCTACATAGATATGATTGTGGACTCCGTCATCGAAAATATGATCGTCGGCGCGATCCTTGCAGTCATTGTGCTGATCCTGTTTTTGAAGGATTTTAAACCGACGCTTGTCATCGCTTGTTCGATTCCGCTCTCGGTTATCTTTGCGATCGTGCTGATGTACTTTACGGATATCTCCCTGAATATGATTTCGCTGTCGGGACTCGCGCTCGGTGTCGGAATGCTTGTGGACAACTCGATTGTCGTCATCGAGAATATCTACCGGCTGCGCAATGAGGGGTATTCCATCCGCAAGGCGGCGGTGGAGGGCGCAGGTCAGATGACCGGTGCGATTATCGGCTCCACATTGACGACGGTGTGTGTGTTTGCACCGATTATCTTTACCGAGGGAATCACGAGACAGCTGTTTGTGGATATCGCGTTGACGATTGCATTTACGCTGACGGCCAGCCTGATTGTGGCGATGACATTTGTGCCGATGATGGCGTCGGTGACGTTGAAAAAGACAAAGGAAATCCGGCATGATTTTTTTGAGCGCATCAAAGACGGTTACGGAGCATTTCTGACACATGCATTAAAGTGGAAACCGGTGGTGCTTATCGCTGTGGTAGCGCTTTTGATTGTCAGTATGACGGCGGCGCTTTCCCGCGGTTTTACCTTTATGGATATGGATATGGAGACGAACCAGCTCAGTGTGACCGTGACGGCAAAGGAGGATGAGATGCTGTCGGGGGAGGAGCTGAAACGGATGGCGGATGAGGTGACGGAGAAGCTTCTGACGATTGAGGGGATTGATACAATCGGAGCTATGACGGGCGGCAGCGCGCTTTCGATGATGGGAGGCTCCGATGATTCCGTCGCGATGTATCTGCTGCTGGACGAGGAAGCCGCCGTGTCTATGGATGCGGTTGCGGAACAGATTCACGCGCTGACAGCGGATATGGACTGTGCCGTGACGACGGAGACATCCTCCTCTGATTTTACCGCGTTCTTCGGAAACGGAATTTCCGTGGAGATTAAGGGACGGGATCTCGATAAGCTGCAGAAGTTTGCGGCGGAGGTCGCTGCGATCGTGGAGCAGACGGAAGGAACGGTGGACGTAAAGGACGGTCTCGACGATACGACGGATTCCTTTACGGTGTCGGTAAATAAAGAGAAGGCCGCGGAGTACGGCATGACGGTGGCACAGGTTTATCAGCTGGTCTATGCAAAGATGGCTGCGGATGCCCCGGCGACGACGATCGCCGCAGATCTGAAAGATTATGAGGTGTATGTGCAGAGCGAGGAGCAGGCTGATACCACGCTCGCGGATATCAAAAATCTGACTTTTTCCTATACGGACAAAGAAGGGGAGGAGACGGAGGTTAAGATTGCGGAAATTGCGGATTTTGTGGAGGGCAGTTCCCTTAATTCTATCAACAGGGACGCGCAGACCCGCTATATCAGCGTGTCGGCCGCGATTGATGACGACCATAACGTGACGCTGGTCAGCGACGAGATTTCGGAGCGTCTTGCGCAGCTGGAATTGCCGGAGGGATATTCGGTGCGCATGACGGGTGAGGACGAGACGATCAACGATGCGATGGATCAGTTGAAACTGATGCTGCTGCTTGCCGTCATTTTTATCTACCTGATTATGGTCGCACAGTTCCAGTCGCTGCTGTCTCCGTTTATCATTATGTTCACAATCCCGCTGGCATTTACCGGAGGATTTTTTGCGCTGTATTTCACCGGATATGAGGTCAGCGTCGTGGCGATGATCGGATTTGTCATGCTTGCCGGCATTATCGTAAACAACGGTATCGTAATGGTGGATTACATCAATCAGCTGCGCCGCGACGGACAGGGCAAGAAGGAAGCGATCGTGGAGGCGGGAATGACGAGACTGCGCCCGATTCTTATGACTGCACTGACCACGATTCTCGCGATGTCCACGATGGCGCTTGGAATGGGGAGCGGTTCCGAGATGATGCAGCCGATGGCGATCGTGACGGTGGGCGGTCTGGTGTACGGGACACTGCTGACGCTGATTGTCGTTCCCTGTATTTACGATATGTTAAACCGCGAAAAAAATATGGTGGACGAGGAACTGTAGTCGGGAGAGAACGCATACCGATGTGCTTAGACAAAAAGGAGGGATTTTTCTGGAACAAAACAGCTTATTGAGGGAGCCGCCCGAGAAGGTGCTTGCGATGTATGGGGCGGTCATAGAGATGATAAACGAAGGGTGGGATGTCAACACGATGAAGGTGTCTGACATCACTGCCCGGGCGGGAATCGGAAAAGGAACCGCCTATGAATATTTCTCGTCGAAGGAAGCGATTATCACGATGGCATTGGGGCATGATATACGGAAAAAGCATGTGCAGATTGAAAAAATCGTGGACGGGAGGGGAACCTTTGAGGAAAAGACGAACCGTATTTTTGATTATGTGGAGGAAGAGTTCGGAAGACCGCAGACGTTTTGTACACTGGTGCGTATCGGTACGGGTTCTTATGAGATATCAGAGAGCATCCGGCAGGAGTACAACAAGCTGCAGGAGATCAGTGTTACCTCGATCGAATTTGTGCTGGATCGGCTGATGGAACAGGGCAGAAGAGAAGGGATTTTGAATCAGCAGAATCCGGGGCTTTGCCGGACAGCTTTTGTTGCGCAGCTGATGGCGTATGTGGCCTGTCTGATATCCGAAAAAGGATGGAACAGGGAAGGCTGCCCCGTGGGAGACTGCGGTGTTTCGGCGGCGGACGCAAAACGTTTTGTTTATGCTTCGCTGGTAAAAAGCCTGAACGAATAGAAATTGTTCGGCGGCGGATGTCAGGCCCGGCGGGCCATGCTACAGACGGGAACGGGGCAGTTCATAAAGCGAACTGCCCCGTTTCTTAACTTTCTTTTAAAAAAATAATAGTATCTTCCTAAAATACTATTTAATGGTATAATCATAGTAGATATTGCAGTCGAAAAAGAAAGCAGTACAATAGTTTCCAGAGGAACGGGAGGGCATGTTATGATAAGGAAACGGCTGGAATGGCTGAAGCGTGGGATGTGTATCGCGTTGGCCGGACTTATGATTTTTGGCTCGGATGCCGTGACGTACGCAGCCGCGGGGCAGGCGGCAATCACGGCGGAATCCGCGGCAGGTGAGGAATCCGCGGCAGGCACGGAATCCGTGTCTGCTGCGGATACGGAAGCGCCGGAAAATACAAAGGAGCCGACGGAGAGTACGGAACGTACGGATACGGCAAATCCGACGGAGACACCGGAGTCGACCGAGAGTACGGAAAGCACGGATACGGAAGATACGGAGTCGACGGAAAATACGGAGAGCACGGAGCCGACGGAGAGTACGGAATCGACCGGAAGTACGGAGTCGACGGAAAATACGGAAAGTACGGAGCCGACAGAGAATACCGAAAGCACGGAAGTGCCGAATCCGACGGAGAGCACGGAGGTGCCGGAACCGACGGAGACACCGGAGGATACGGAGAGTACGGAAGGCACGGAGGCGACAGAGGATACCGAGGATACGGAAGACACCGGGGATCGGGGGATCCGGGCGGACAAGGTGCCGAAGGGAATCACACTGACACAGAATTATACGATCACGGACGTCGGGGCGACGATGGCGCTTCCGGCGTATACGATCACCTATGAGGATCCGAATGCTTCGGGGGCAGCGGCGGAGGTAGTCTGGACCGCGATCGATGATTTCGGAGTGATCACGCTCGATGCGGAGCATGACAGGATTATTCCGCTGCGGCCGGGAACCGCAAAGGTCCGTGTCGAGATTAAGAACAACACGCAGTATTATGCGGAGTATCTGATTGTCGTGAGGCCGCCGGAGGCGCGGAATGCAAAGATTGCATCCGCAAATTACAATTCCGCGGTGATCGCGTGGGATAAGGCGGCAAATGCGGACGGCTATGCGATTTACCGCAAGGCAAAGAGTGAGACTGACTATAGGCTTCTCGCCCGCGTGGACGGCGAGGGGAAGACGACGTATACGGATACCGGGCTTGTGACGGGGACCGAGTATGCATACCGGGTATACGCGTATGTGAAATATGCGTTTGCGAGTGGGAAGACGGACTATGCCGAGGCGAAGAACCCGGCGGTAGCCAATGTGACGCCCACGGTGGGCACGCCGGTGATTTCCGGTGTGAAATCGGTGTCCGCGAATCAGCTTGCGGTAAGCTGGGGCAGAGTGGACGGCGCCGCGGGCTATACGGTTTACCGGGCACAGGGGAGCAGTACGGGCTACAAAGAAATCGGAAGCGTGGAAGCGTCCGTATACAGCTATACGGACGGCACGGCGGTCTGCGGGGTAAGCTACAACTATCAGGTGCGTGCCTACAGCACCGTGAACGGAACCCGTGTGTACGGCGCGTATTCGAAGGCAGTATCTGGAAAAGCCGTGCCGGGGACGCCGACCGTGAGCGTGTCGGCAAAGAATTACGAAGCTGTGAACGTAAGCTGGACCAAAGTGGCAGGGGTAAACGGCTATGCCATATACCGCAAGGCGGGCAGCGACGGTTCCTACAAAAAGATACAGACAATTAGCAGCGGCTCAAAAGTGTCCTATACGGACGAGATGGTGGACACGGGCACCAAATATTATTATAAAGTGAGAGCTTATAAAACCGTGGATGACGAGACCGTGTGGGGCGCATATTCCAACACAGCGTCGGTGACGCCGACGCTGAGCGCTCCGAAAGTGACGCTGACAAACAACAGCTACAATAGTGTCACGATAAAATGGAATAAGATCAGCGGAGCGGACGGCTATAAGGTGACCCGTGCGGAGAGTGCAAACGGTACCTATAAGACAGTAAAGACCGTGAAGGATTACGATATTGTGAGCTACACGGATACGGGACTGACGGTCGGAAAGACTTACTATTACAAAGTGTACGCATACCGCTCGATGGATGACGAGAATGTAAAGGGGGCAAAATCTGAGGCGGCCGGGATAAAGGCGGTTCCGGGGGCGACAACGGTAAAGGCCGAAGCCGCCGGCGGAACGCAGATAAAGCTGACGTGGAGCAAGGTGAGCCTTCCGTCGAAAGACAGCGGATATATTGTTTATCAGCAGATCGGCGGTACCTGGAAAAAAATCAGGACCTGCAACAATAAAACGACGTCTTACACGGTCACGGGTCTGACTGCGGGAAATAAATATACGTTCCGCGTTGTGGCCTATGTCAAGAACAGCGGACAGGTCACTGAGGGGGCGGTCTCGAACACGCTGACGGCAACGCCGAAGCTTTTACCCGTCGAGATACAGTCCGCGGTCAGCGATACCTACAAAAGCGTTAAAGTGACCTGGAATGCTTCAAAGACGGCGGATGAGGATACCTATCTGGTGTACCGTGCGACCTCTAAGAGCGGCACTTACAAAAAGGTCGGGACCGTGAGCAGAAGCAGCGGGACCGACAGTTATACCTACACGGATTCCGGCGTAAAGATCGGAACGAAGTATTACTATAAGATCGTCTGCACGAAGACCGTGGCCGGAAAGACGATAAAATCCGGCTACTCGCATTCGAAGAGTGTTACGGCGGGACCGGGGACGACAAGCGTGAGCGTCAAGACGACGAGTTCCGGGAAACTAAAGATTTCGTGGAAGGCGGTAAAGAAATCCCCGAGTAAAAATGTGGACGGCTATGTGATTTACCGCAGCACATCGAAGGGCGGAACCTACAAAAAGATAAAGACAATCGAAAAGGGAAGCACGACGAGCTACACCGACAGCGGACTTTCGAACGGAAAGACCTATTATTACAAGGTGCGGGCTTATGTCAAAGTCAACGGGAAAGCGGTATACGGCGGCTATTCTTCCGCGAAGTCCAAAAAGGTCATTCCGGGAACCCCGTCCGTAAAAGCGGTTTCAACGAATTACAAGACGGTCACGGTGTCGTGGAAAAAGGTCGGCGGCTGCGACGGTTATGTGATTTACCGCAAGACCGCAGACGGCAATTACAAGCGGATTAAGACGATAAAATCCGGTAGCACGATTTCCTACAAGGACGGGAAGGTGAAGACCGGGACCACCTATTACTACAAGGTGCGGGCTTATGATATGGTAGGAGGCAAGGCGGTTTACAGCGCTTACTCAAAGACCAAATCGGCGACGCCGATGCTCGGCAAGCCGACCGGACTTGCGGCGGGCGTCACCCAGGACGGAAATATCAGGCTGACCTGGAATGCGGTGGACGGCGCGAAATCCTACACAATTCTGCGCAGCACATCCCAGAACGGGAACTATAAGATTGCGACGGAAATCTGCAGCACAAATTCCTATGTCGACACGAATGTCAAAGCCGGGAAGACTTACTACTACAAGGTCTGCGCGGTGCGCGGCAGCTATAAGAGCGATATGACAGACTGTGTGACGGTGATGGCAGCGTCCCTGACTGTGAGCGTCGAGAGCGTAGTCGTAAAGACCGGCGGTCATGTAAAGCTTTCCGCTACGGCAAAACCGAGCAGTTTTGTGTCATGGAGTACGGTCGACCCGACGATTGCGGTCGTATCCTCGGAGGGAATGGTATACGGGATGAAGGCCGGGACAACGATTGTCAAGGCCAGCGCGAACGGCATTGTCAAGGAGATTCCGGTAACGGTTAAGGATAAATTAGACAAGAAGGGCATAGACCTTTCAAGTGCGGACGGAACCGTGGACTTTAATGCGATTGCGGCGGCAGGCTACGAATTTGTCATACTGCGCGTCAGCGACGGGACTACGAAGGACTCCAAATTTGACACCAACTACACGAATGCGAAGGCGGCAGGCCTGAAAGTCGGCGCATACTGCAATGCCAAGGCGACCAATATTGCGACCGCTGAGGCGGAGGCAAACAGCGTCATCAGCTACCTGGGAGGCCGTGCGTTGGATTACCCGGTAATCTATCGGATTGACAATGTCGGTTTCTTCTATTCGGGAACCGCGGCGGACAGAAGCAGGACGGTCCTGGCATTTAAGAATAAGATAATCTCAGCGGTCAGCTACACGGGAACCGGGGCAGTCAACTACGGATTCGCACTGGGTGTCAACAAGGAGTGGATGATGCCGGCAACCGGGGCTTACTTTGACATGAAGATTCTGGGGAACCAGTATCTGTGGCTGACGAGTTACACGGACGAGAACTTAGGCCCGGCTTATACCGGTCCCGGAACCGTCATCCTGTGGCGTTACACGAATCAGGCGACGGTGGGCGGCGTCAAGAACAAATGCAACATGAATATCAGCTACTGGAAATAAATATTGCTTGACAAATAAAAAAACCGCCTGTATTCTATTTACAACAGAAAAAGGTGATGAGAAAGAGGAGTACGCATAGACGCTTCCCAGAGAGAGGAACCCTTCGGCTGCGAGGTTCTTTGAAGATACGGATATGCGGAAGGTAGCTTTTGAACCGGAATCCCGAACCGCCGCCGTGATTGCGGAGGCATCGCAGGCAGTAAGGATTCACGCCTGGTTCCCGTTAGCGAACCGCCGGTTAAACGAAGATATTCGCAGACCGGACCGAGACGGCTTTTGCCTGTGAACAAAGGTGGTACCGCGATGATTCGCCCTTTGCATCCGACCGGATGCAGAGGGCGTTTTTATGCGCAGCCCCGTGCAGATGAAATATGCCGCCAGTGCGGCGCACGGGTCGCGCGGCGAGCAGGGGAAGAGGTCACTCCCCTGCTCGATTACACAGCCCCGTGCAGATGAAATATGCCGCCAGTGCAGAGAAAGGAGAAATTATGAGCAAAGAGCTTGCAAAAACGTATGACCCGAAAGGGATTGAAGAGAGGATTTATAAGAAATGGGAGGAAAGCGGGTATTTTCACGCAAAGGTTGACCGCAGCAGAAAACCGTTTACGATTGTGATGCCGCCGCCCAATATCACGGGACAGCTGCATATGGGACACGCGCTCGACAATACGATGCAGGATATTTTAATCCGCTATAAGCGGATGCAGGGGTATAATGCGTTGTGGCAGCCGGGGACGGATCACGCCTCTATTGCGACTGAGGTCAAGGTGATCGAGAGTCTCAAAAAGCAGGGGATTGACAAAAACGACCTGGGGCGCGAGGGTTTTCTGGAAAAGTGCTGGGAGTGGAAGGCGGAGTACGGTGACCGCATCGTAAACCAGCTGAAAAAGATGGGATCCTCCGCGGACTGGGAGCGTGAGCGTTTTACAATGGATTCCGGCTGTTCCGACGCGGTGCTTGACGTGTTCTGTAAGCTGCATGAGAAAGGCCTGATTTACAAAGGCTCCCGCATTGTAAACTGGTGCCCGGTCTGTAAGACATCCATCTCCGACGCGGAGGTAGAGCACGAGGAGCAGGACGGCTTTTTCTGGCACATCAACTATCCGGTTGTGGGCGAGGAGGGAAGATTTGTGGAAATCGCAACGACAAGGCCGGAGACGCTGTTCGGCGACACCGCGGTGGCTGTAAACCCGGAGGATGAGCGCTATGCGGACATTGTCGGAAAGATGTTAAAGCTGCCGATGACCGACCGCGAGATTCCGGTGATCGCAGATTCCTATGTGGATAAGGAATTCGGAACCGGATGCGTAAAGATTACGCCGGCACACGACCCGAACGACTTTGAGGTGGGCCGCCGTCACAATCTTGCGGAGATTACCGTCATTAACGACGATGCGACGATGAATCGCTATGCGGGCAAGTATGAGGGCATGGACCGCTATGCGTGCAGAAAGGCGCTTCTCGCGGATTTAAAAGCGCAGGGGCTTCTGGTGAAAACGGAGCCACATTCTCACAATGTCGGAACGCATGACCGCTGCCACACGACGGTGGAGCCGATGGTAAAGCAGCAGTGGTTTGTAAAGATGGACGAGCTGATTAAACCGGCCGTGGAGGGAGTGAAAAACGGAGAAGTGAAACTGCTCCCGAAGCGCATGGAGAAAACTTATTTCAACTGGACCGACAATATCCGCGACTGGTGTATTTCAAGACAGCTCTGGTGGGGGCACCGGATTCCGGCGTATTACTGTGACGGCTGCGGGGAGATGGTGGTTGCAAAGGAGGCACCCTGCAAATGTCCGAAATGCGGCGGGGCGATGACGCAGGATCCCGACACGCTTGACACCTGGTTTTCTTCCGCACTCTGGCCGTTTTCGACGCTGGGATGGCCCGACGAGACCGAAGACCTCGATTATTTCTTCCCGACAGATGTGCTGGTGACCGGCTATGATATCATTTTCTTCTGGGTCATCCGCATGATCTTCTCCGGATACGAGCATATGGGGAAGGCGCCGTTCCATACCGTATTGTTCCACGGTCTGATACGGGATTCCGAGGGCCGCAAGATGAGCAAATCGCTCGGAAACGGGATTGACCCGCTCGAGGTGATCGACAAATACGGCGCGGACGCCCTGCGGCTGACGCTGATTACCGGAAATGCGCCGGGGAATGATATGCGCTTTTACTGGGAGCGTGTGGAGGCTTCCCGGAACTTTGCCAATAAGGTGTGGAATGCGTCCCGTTTTATCCTGATGAACCTGGAAGACGCCGAAGTGACGGTACCGGCGCCGGAAGAACTTTTGCCGGCGGATAAATGGATTCTCTCCAAGCTGAACACACTGGCGCGGGATGTCACCGAGAATATGGACAAATTCGAGCTCGGGATTGCGGTGCAGAAGGTTTACGACTTTATCTGGGACGAGTTCTGCGACTGGTATATTGAGATTACGAAGGTGCGCACCTGGCAGAAGGAGCAGAATCCGAAGGCGGCAAATGCGGCGTTTTGGACGTTAAAGACCGTGCTTGCGGAGGCGCTTCGGCTGCTGCATCCGTTTATGCCGTTTATCACCGAGGAGATTTTTGGCAGTCTGCAGTCCGAGGAGGAGACGATTATGCTGTCCCGGTGGCCGGAGTACAGAGAGGAGTGGAATTTCCCGGCAGAGGAGGAGATGCTTTCACACTGCAAGGATCTGGTAAAGGGTGTGCGCAATGTCCGCACGGAGATGGATGTGCCGCCGTCAAAAAAGGCAAAGCTGTTTCTCGTGTCCGACGACGGGGATCTGCGCGATCTATTTGCGCGGAATGAGGACGTGTACAAGAGTCTTGCCGGAATCAGTGAGGTGTCGGTGCAGGCGGATAAGACGGGTATCGGCGAGGATGCGGTATCCGTTGTGATACCGGGGGCAACGCTGTATCTGCCGCTCGAAGATCTGGTCGATCTCGAGAAGGAAAAGGAGCGCCTTTTAAAAGAGGAAGCGCGTCTGCAAAAGGAGCTTGCGCGCTCAAAGGGAATGCTTTCCAACGAGAAATTTCTCGCAAAAGCGCCGGAGGCAAAGGTTGCCGAAGAGCGGGAAAAGCTGGCCGGTTATGAGCAGATGATGGCGCAGGTAAAGGAGCGTCTGGCATCGATGAAATAGGTGGTTATAGCGTATAATTTTCGCAAAAAACAGAATCGTCACTTGAAAATAAATGTTTGTGCTGGTATTATATAATTACAGTATTTTATCATCAGTGATCATAGCTTTTATTCTATAACATAGGAGCCTTATATTATGCCAACACAAAATGAGCAAAAACCGATTGTTCGTGTCAGCTACAATGATATGGAAGCGTATCTGACGCTTCCGGAACCGCCGGAAGATCAGGTGTATACGGTGACAATGCTGATGGATGCATTGGGGGAAAAGGGTGTCTGTGAGGGGATTGACCAGCGAAAGATTCAGGAGATGGTCAGCCAGAAGCTTTATAATATAGAATTTTTGGTTGCGGCAGGTGTTGCTCCGACAGACGGGGTAGACGGCTACTACGACTATAATTTTGATACGAATTTTGACTCTAAGCCCAAGGTGCTTCCGGACGGGTCTGTGGATTACTGGTCAGTGCACTCGATTGAATCCGTGATCTGCGGTCAGGTGATTGCAATCTATCATCCGGCCGTCGAGGGGACGGACGGCATGACGGTGAAGGGCAGGGTGGTGCAGGCAAAGCGTGCGAGGGAGCAGATGCCGATTAAGGGCAAAGGCTTTGAGCGAATGAATGACAACCTGACCTACACCGCACTCATGGACGGTAAGATCGAGATGCAGAACGGCAGGATTGTGATTCTGCCGATTCATGAGCTGCACGGCAACGCAGAGCTTGGGGGCGGTAACATTGACTTCCGCGGAGACGTTGTGATTCACGGGCAGGTCGAGAACGGCGTGAGCATCAAGGCGACAGGCTCGATCACGATCGACGGCGTTGTCGAGGCGTGTGAACTGGAAGCCGGTACGGATATTATTTTGAGAAGCGGTATGCTTGGAGGAAACAAAGCCTCCGTGAAAGCAAGGGGAAATATCACGGCGAAGTTTTTTGAATTTACGAAGATTTCCTGTGAGGGGAATCTGCAGGCGGATGTGCTGATGGATTCGGATGTAGCCTGCCAGGGCCAGGTGATCATGAACGGGCCGAGAGGCAGCATTATCGGAGGCACGATACATGCGATCCGCGGAGTGACGGTATCGACGCTCGGGAACGATGCGGAGAAGCGCACTGAGATTAACGTGGGAGCCGGCGTTGACGTGTACAGCCGTGTGCGGGTCCTCGAGAAGAAGATCGAGACGACGCAGATCGAGCTTGAGAAGATTGAGGAAGGGCTTGCCCAGTTTGACCTTCTGCAGGCGGAGCGCGGCGTCAGCTACGCGAATGACCCGCGGAGAATGGCGCTGCTGCGCGTGAAAATCCGTGACACTGCGACGTGCGCGAGTGACAAGGAGGAGTTGCGCAAGCTCCGGAATCTGGCGGAGGGCTCAAGGGGAGCCTGCGTTTCCGTAATCCGGGAGGTGTATCCGGGTGTTATTATCAACATTGACGAGATGAAATTTACACTCAAGAACATGGCGACCGGCATTGAGTTTTACAAGCAGCCGGATAAGATTGCTACGAGACCCTGTTATAAGGGCGTCGAGTAATCTCCACCGAAAAACTTAAGAGAAAATCACTTGATTATTAGCACCACTATATTATAATGGATAAGTAAATAATATAGTGGTGTTTTTTTGTTAGGAGTCTGTATGATTAATTTTGAAGAAGAACTGAAAAACTTTAAACCAAGCCTGGAGGTGGAAGAGGCAGAACAGGCCATCTACAATCATGAACTGACGGATATGACGGATGTTTTGCAGGAGATGATGCGTGAGATCAAGCATATGTAGAACGGGACATCTGCTGCGTAAGTGAGGAATAGCGTAATTCGTGAGGGAGATTTGGATGGAGTGTTTTAATTGCGGCACAAAACTGGGTGCGGGTGATACCTGCCCAAACTGCGGAATCAATGTAAAGATATACAAAAAGATAATGATGGCGTCGAATGCGTACTATAACGACGCGTTGGAAAAGGCGGATGTGCGTGATCTGTCGGGGGCGGTTGAGAGCTTAAAGACCAGCCTGCGCTTTAATAAGACGAATATGAATGCGCGCAATCTGCTGGGGCTTATTTATTTTGAGATGGGGGAGGTCGTTGCGGCGCTGACCGAGTGGGTCATCAGCAAAAATTATCAGCCGAGGGAGAACAGGGCCGGTTATTATCTGGACGAGGTTCAGAACAATCAGGCAAGACTGGATACGATTAATCAGACGATCAAGAAGTACAATCAGGCACTGCTCTACTGCAGGCAGGACAGCAGGGATCTGGCGATTATCCAGCTGAAAAAGGTGCTGTCTATGAATCCGAAACTGGTGCGGGGACATCAGCTTCTGGCGTTGCTTTATATTCAGGAGGGCAAGTACGAGCTGGCAAAAAAGGCGCTGCGCAATGCGGGGAAGATAGACGCCAATAATACGACGACGCTGCGCTATCTGCGGGAGACCAATGAGGCACTCAAGGAGAGCAGTCCCGGAAAGAAACAGAAAAGTGATGAGCAGATTTCCTACCAGAGCGGGAATGAGACGATCATTCAGCCGAAATACCTGAATGACAATTCGGCGTTTGCGACGATTCTCAATATGCTGATCGGCATTGCGATCGGTGTGGCGATCACCTGGTTTCTGGTTGTACCCGGGATACGCAGGGAACTGCAGAATCAGGCAAAAACAGAAGTGCTTGAGGCCAATAATACGATTTCCGTTCGGAATCAGACGATCAGCACGTTGGAGGCGCAGATTGACGAGCTGACGGCGCAGATTACAGACGTAAAGAGCGGCGAGGAGGAGACTGCGAGCCGGATTAACAGCTATGAACAGCTGCTTGTGGCATATCAGGCGTATGTGGAAGAGGATATCGGAAAAGCAGGGGATGCGCTGGCAAACGTGAACCCCGATTATCTGGGCGAGGAGACAAAGAATATCTACAACACGATCAACGCACAGGTCAACGCCGAGTATGTGGAGACCATGTACCGGGCAGGAAGAGATGCGTATGATGCGCAGGAATACGCGGAAGCCGCCGCAAACCTTCTGAAAGTGGTTGAGTTGGATGAAACGTATGACAGCGGCTATGCGCTCTATTACCTGGCGCAGTCTTACCGCAGAAACGAAGATGCGGAGAATGCAAAGATCTATTACCAGAAGGTCGTGGAGCTGTATCCGAATACGGAGCGGGCGGCCACGGCACAGAATTTTCTGGATAGCGAGCAATAAAAGCGATATGGGAATACACAAAAGACGTCCGCCGGCGGAATATGCCGGCAGGCGTCTTTTTTATATCAATTCGGAAAGGAAAGAGGGAAATGGAAAACTATTGTGAGTGGAAGGAAGGCTGTCTGCTTGTACACATGCCAAAAGAGCTCGACCATCACCAGGCGGGGCTGATCCGGGCGGAGGCGGATCTGATTATTGATACCTGCCGGGTGCAGACCCTTGTGTTTGATTTTAAAAAAACCGAGTTTATGGATAGCTCCGGCATCGGGGTTATTATCGGAAGGAGCCGTAAGATGAGCTATCAGGGAGGCCGGGTCGTGGCACAGAACTTAAATCAGCGGATGGAAAAAATATTTGTGGTGTCTGGCCTGCACAAAATGATCGAAAAAGAAAATTCATAGGGAAAAAGAGGAGAGGAAAAGAGATTTATGACACAGAGAAACGAAATGAGGCTGGAATTTGATGCGCGTTCGATGAATGAAGGGTTTGCGAGAACGGCGGTGGCGGCATTTATCATGGAGCTGAATCCCACGTTAGACGAGGTGGCGGATGTCAAGACGGCGGTGTCCGAGGCCGTGACGAACGCGATTATCCACGGCTATGACAATCCGCAGGAAAAGGTCGTGCTGACCTGCAGCGTGGAGGGGACGGCGGTGGAACTTACGGTGGAGGATCGAGGGAAAGGAATTGAGGATGTGGCGCGCGCGATGGAGCCGTTTTACACGACAAGACCGGAGCTGGAACGCTCGGGAATGGGATTTGCGTTCATGGAAGCATTCATGGACGACGTGCGCGTAACTTCGTCGCCGGGAAAGGGGACAACCGTATGGATGCGCAAGAATCTTGGAAATCCGAAGGTGGCTGATACATATGAGTAGTCTGACGGAGTTGATGGAACAGGCGCACGCGGGGGATAAAGAGGCCAGAGAACGTCTGGTGTCGGAAAATCTTGGGCTGGTGCATGCGGTCATACGCCGTTTTGAGCGGCGGGGGCATGACAGGGAAGAACTGTTTCAGATTGGCTGTATCGGGCTTATGAAGGCGGTAGATCATTTTGACACGTCGCTGAATCTGGCGTTTTCGACCTATGCGGTTCCGATGATCACGGGGGAAATCCGGCGTTTTCTGCGGGATGACGGCATGGTAAAGGTCAGCCGGACTTTAAAGGAGCAGGGCTATAAAATCAGCAGGGCCAGAGAACGCTTAGTAGCGGCGCTTGGGCGGGAACCGGATATGGCCGAGCTGTCCGCAGAGACGGAACTGTCGGCCGAAGAAATAGCGATGGCGCTGGATGCAAACCGGGAGGTGGAGTCTATTTATCGCCCGGTTTACGAGAAGGACGGAGACGAGCTTCTGATGATCGACCAGGTGGAAAGCACGGGGGCGTGTCCGGGGGAGGAGCCGGAGAAGGAGGCGGTTTTAAACCGGATTGTGATAAGACAGCTGTTGGACGGGCTCTCGGAGCAGGACAGGGAGCTGATCGAGCTGCGCTATTTTGAGAGCAGGACGCAGAGCGAGGTGGCGCAGCGGCTCGGCATGAGTCAGGTGCAGGTCAGCCGGGCGGAGAAACGGATCCTCATGCTGCTGCGGAAGCGAATGGGATAGAAATTCTTAAGAATGCGCAAAAAAATGCCGATATAGATAAAAGGATAATTGTGGAAGCGAACATAAGAAGGGGAGGGATGGGTATGGGACTTACCATCAATGCAAACGGATTTGCGACGGCGGCGCAGCGCGCCCAGGAGGAAGCCGGGAAACACGCAAAGCAGAGCGGCAAGAGCTTTTTCGGGGGAAGTTTAAAGCTTGCCGAGGACCCGCTTGAGAAGCGGCGCCAGGAGGCAAAGCAGCAGGCATGGAAAGTGGTGTCCGATGCGTGGGCCAGCGACAATGCCGTGGACAGACAGATGGATGACCGGAGAGTGCATTACGGCGAAATGCAGGCGCTGAAAGAAGAGGCGGGCAAGCAGGTCGATGAGTTAAACGGGCGGAAAGAGGCGTTAAAGGAGTTGTATCAGGTGTCGGATGACTCTGTGGAGCAGGAGGAGCTTAAGCTTCTCGAGAAAGCCCAGGATTTTAAAAACGGCGTGAGCCATCAAAAGCCTACGGAGGAAGAGCAGAAGCGGATTGCCGAAATCGAGGCGCGCGGGCTGACGGAATATCAGAGCAGAGCGCTGGGGCTGAACGATCAGGCCGCAAAATTCAAACTTGAGATGCACGATGCGGAACTGGCGATGCAGGATGATATCGGCGACGTCAATGCAATCAAGCTGGAGCGCTTAAAGACGCACCCGATGTTGGATGCCCAGAAAGCGGCGGAGTCGATCATGGACGCGGCGAATAAGGAAATTTTAGGCATGGCCGTGCAGGAGGGCATGGATCACCTCGACGAGAAGATGGAAGAGGCCGAGGAGAAGGCCGAGGAAAATATGGAGCAGAAGGAAGAGAGAGAAGAGCTTCTCGAAGAGCAGAAGGAGATGCGTGCACTGCAGGAGGCGTTTATCGAGGGGACAAAAGAGGCCATCGAGCGGGCGGAAGCGGAGCATCGGCGGAATGAGGCGCCGGATATTGAGATTACCGATATCGTGGATATGATCAAGCACCGGGGAGATTCGGCGAATCAGGTGCAGAGCGATCTCAAGGATATCAAGAGCAGCATGAAGGTGCTCGAGGCAGATTTGAAGGGAATCAAGGTAGACGAGGAAGTCTGAGGAAAGATATGGCTCTGGTATGGACACATACCAGGGCCTTTTTATGCACAGGGGCGCACAGGTGAAATTGTTGCTTATGCAACGTGCGCCCCGCGCGGCGAGCAGGGGGAAGATGGTTCTTCCCCTACTCAATTATACAAAAATGCAGAAATGTATTAAGAAAGCATAAATAAACTTGAAAATTTCTTAAAAGAATGTTAAAATTTTATCAAGATCTGGTCATACCAGATAAAGTCATCACAAAACCAAGGAGGATTAGTTATGCTATTTAATGTCTATGGTGACAACGGCATTTGCCAGCTGCTCGGATGGGTAGCGGTATTTGCAGGACTGGTGATCTGTAACGAGATTGCACGGCGCAGCAAGGCAGGAGGAGTTTTCTTTTTCCTGATTTTACCGGCAGCATTGACGGTATACTTTATCGCGATTGCGGTCGGCGCTGCAAACGGTGCCGAGTGGGCGCTGAACAATCAGACGCATCTGTATCAGAACGGATGGTTCCATTACGCGAAGCTGTACGCGGCGACTGCCGGCTGTATCGGTTTTATGATGCTCAAGTATAAGTGGAGCATCGGAAAGACGGAATGGTTCAAGGTGTATCCGTTCGTGATCGTCGCGATCAATATTCTGATTGCGGTCGTATCTGATTTTGAATCCGCAATCAAAGGCGCACAGGCGCTTGCGGAGACCGGTTCCCGCTGGTGGTATTCCAGCGAGGGCGTATGGCTTTACGGCGGCTGGTGGAACTGGGTAAACGGTATCGCAGGCCTCATCAATATTTTCTGTATGACAGGCTGGTGGGGAATCTATGTGTCAAAGAAAAAAGACGACATGCTGTGGCCGGATATGACATGGTGCTTTATCATTGCATATGATATCTGGAACTTTACCTATACATATCTGAATCTGCCGACGCATTCGTGGTACTGCGGTCTCGCACTGCTGCTTGCGCCGACGTTTGCGAACAAATTCTGGAACAAAGGCGGCTGGATTCAGAACCGCGCCAATACGCTTGCAATCTGGTGTATGTTTGCGCAGGTGTTCCCGCTGTTCCAGATCGGAACAAAGGCGGCTGTCGTGACATCCTTATACGGGGATGAGCTCTCGAGCGGATTAGAAATATACAACATGGCATCCCAGCCGACATTTGCGGATCCGACCGCACAGGGTGTAGTCGCGATTCTTGCACTCGGGGCAAACGTTGTCTGCATCACCGCGATCATCAAACGTGCGATTGAGCAGAAGAAGAACCCGTACAGGAACGAAATCTTTACGGATCAGAAGGACTTCCAGATTGCAATGGCGAGAGCGGAGAGAAAGTAAGCTGCCGCACGCTTTGCGACAGCCCTTATATCAAAAGAAAAAGAAAGTCGATGCGAATTTGCATGGGCTTTCTTTTTAACTTAAAATATAGTTATTGACAACTAACTGCGATTAGTATATACTAACCATAAAGAAAATTTCAGAGGGGCAAAAGGAGGGGAGGGTTATGCCGTTATCTATGGTAAAGCAGGGGGAAGCAAACACAATCAAAAGGGTTGGCGGGAAAGAGGAGACGAAACGATTTCTGGAAAATCTGGGATTTGTTGTGGGAGGAACCGTTACGGTCATCTCCGGGACCGGTGGCAGCATGATCGTGAACGTAAAGGATTCCCGGGTGGCAATCGGAAGAGATATGGCAAGCAAAATTATAGTGTAAGGAGCGAGGTGTGTTTATGAAGACGTTAAAGGAAACGGCCGTAGGGCAGACGGTGCGGGTGAAGAAGCTTGCGGGCAGCGGTCCTGTAAAGAGGCGCATTATGGATATGGGGATCACGAAGGGTGTGGAGGTTTATGTGAGGAAGGTTGCGCCGCTCGGGGATCCGATGGAGGTCACGGTCAGGGGCTACGAGCTGTCCCTGCGCAGGACAGATGCGGAAATGATAGAGGTGGAATAATTTTTTTTGGGTGATGGTTAGTGATAACTAATTAAAGGGCAGAAGGAGGAAGAAATGGCAATTAAAATAGCGTTGGCGGGAAATCCCAACTGCGGGAAAACGACATTGTTTAATGCACTGACCGGTGCGAACCAGTTTGTGGGGAACTGGCCGGGTGTAACGGTGGAGAAAAAGGAGGGGAAGTTAAAGGGGATGAAGGATGTCACAGTCGTGGATCTGCCCGGTATCTATTCCCTTTCCCCTTACACGTTAGAGGAAGTCGTGGCGAGGAACTATCTGATCGGTGAGCGGCCGGATGTGATTTTAAATATCGTCGACGGGACGAATATCGAACGCAATCTTTACCTGTCCACACAGATTTTAGAGCTTGGAATCCCCGTTGTCATGGCGGTGAACATGACGGATGTGATGGAGAAAAACAGAGAGAGCGTGAAGCCGGACAAATTGAGCCGGGCACTGGGCTGTGAGGTTGTTGAAATTTCGGCTTTGAAGGGAACCGGCGTAAAACGGGCCGCAGAGATGGCGGTTGCAGCGGCAAAAAGCCGGGAGAGCACAGTGCCGCGGCACTGTTTTGCGGATGAGGCGGAGCAGGCGATACATGCCGTGGAAGAAAAGCTTACCGGTCTGGTGCCGCAGGAGCAGAGGCGATTTTTTGCCGTTAAGCTGCTCGAAAAGGACGATAAGATTTCGGCTCAGCTTGCGGTAGTGCCGGATGTGTCCGATGAGATAGAGGCATTGGAAGACGCCTTTGATGACGATACCGGGAGTATCATTACCAACGAGCGGTATGTCTATATCTCATCTGTCATAGACGAGTGTCTGACAAAGAGACGCGGTGGAGAGAAGCTGACTGTCTCCGATAAAATCGACCGGGTTGTGACGAATCGGATTTTTGCGCTGCCGATATTTGCGGCGGTGATGTTTTTGGTGTATGATGTGTCTGTGACGACCGTGGGAACGATCGTGACGGACTGGACGAATGACGTGCTGTTCGGGGAAATCATTCCCCCGGCGGTGGAGAGCCTGCTGACCGGCATCGGCTGTGCGGACTGGCTGCAGGGACTGATTCTGGACGGGATTGTCGCGGGTGTCGGCGCCGTGCTGGGATTTGTTCCGCAGATGCTTGTATTGTTTCTGTTTCTTGCCTTTTTGGAAGCCTGCGGATATATGGCGCGTGTGGCGTTTATCATGGACCGTATTTTCCGCAAATTCGGGCTGTCGGGAAAATCCTTTATCCCGATGCTGATCAGCTCAGGCTGCGGCGTTCCGGGAATTATGGCTTCCCGGACGATTGAAAATGACCGCGATCGCAAGATGACGATCATGACGACAACCTTTGTGCCCTGCGGTGCAAAGCTCCCGATTATTGCACTGATTGCCGGTGCGTTTTTCGGAAATGCGGGCTGGGTGGCATGGAGCGCCTACTTTGTGGGCATCGCAGCGATTGTCTGCTCCGGCATTATTCTCAAAAAGACAAGGGCTTTTGCGGGAGATGCAGCGCCTTTTGTGATGGAGCTTCCGGCATACCACTGGCCGACAGTCGGAAATGTTTTGCGGAGCATGTGGGAGCGCGGCTGGTCTTTTATCCGAAAAGCGGGCACCATTATCCTTCTATCGACGATTGTGCTGTGGTTTTTGATGAGTTTTGGCTGGAGTGCCGAAGGGTTTGGGATGCTGGACTTTGACGGCCTGGCCGGTGCGGCGCTCGAGGAAGCGCAGGCGGGCAGTATTCTTGCAAAGATCGGTAGCGCGATCGCATGGTTGTTTGCGCCGCTCGGCTGGACCAACGGCGGTTCCGGCTGGAAAATGGCGGTCGCAGCCATGACCGGACTTATCGCAAAGGAAAATGTAGTCGCGACGTTTGGAATGCTGTTCGGATTTGCGGAAGTGGCGGAAGACGGAACAGAAATCTGGGGAAATCTTGCTGCGGTTATGACACCGGCGGCAGCCTACGGGTTTTTGGTATTTAATCTTCTGTGTGCACCCTGTTTTGCGGCGATGGGCGCAATCAGGCGGGAGATGAACAATACGGGATGGTTTTGGATTGCTATTGGCTATCAGACGCTTTTGGCCTATGTGGTTTCGATGTGCATCTATCAGATTGGTACGCTGTTTACCGGAGGCGGCTTCGGAATCGGAACACTGGCGGCGCTTGCGCTTGCGGCCGGATTCTTTTACCTGTTGCTGCGCCCGTATAAAGAAAAGGAGTGTGTGGTATGGGAACATGGGTTGTAGGAGCGGTTCTGGCGCTTGTTGTGGGACTGATTGTTCGCAGCATGATTCGCGACAAAAAAAACGGGAAATCCTTACATTGCGGCGGCGACTGTAAAAACTGCAGAGGACACTGCGGCTGACATTGCGGATAAACGGCAAAGACAGGCTTGAAAGTGCCGTGTGTATCCGTTACAATGGGACTCGTAAGGAAGGATATACTGTGAAAAATAAATTTTTCACAGGCAAATTTGTGCTTGCGCCCAAATTCGCGGGCTGAGCAAGAATGGGGGATTTCTATGGAACTTCAAACGGGAATTACGGGGAAAAAGTCAATTACGGTGACGGAAGAGAAAACGGCGCAGGCGATATCAAGCGGCACGCTTCCGGTGCTTGCGACACCGATTATGATCGCACTGATGGAGGATGTGGCGAAGGAGTGCGTGGCGCCTTATCTTGCAGACGGACAGAGCACGGTGGGGATTCTGGTGAACATCCGGCATGTGTCGGCAACGCCGGTGGGCATGGAAGTATCCTGCGAGGCAAAGCTGGTGGAAAAAGACGGCAGGCGACTGGTATTTGAGGTGAGGGCATACGATGCCGCAGGTGTGATCGGCGAGGGAACCCATGAGCGCTTTGTTGTGGATAACGAGAAATTCATGGCGAAAGTCGAGGGGAAGAACAGGCCGGCGGGAGCGTAATACAATCGCGAAATACAGACAAAACAATCTGATAAAAGCAGGCGGCACCATACGGTGCGGCCTGCTTTTGTAGAAATTAGCGGGTTTGTTTCTTTTCGAAGTACGAATCGATATTTTTTTTGATATCGGCCGGATTCAGATGCTTTAACAGATATCCGGCAGGTTTTAAGGACATAACATTTTTAACGCTCTCGGGATCGCTTCGCCCGGTCAGGAAAATGACGGGAACATCTGCAAACTCATGGTCCGAGCGGAGCATTTCAAGCATCTGCCTTCCGTCGCAGACCGGCATTTCATAGTCCAGCAAAACCAGATCCGGTTTGTTTAACGTGATGCTTCGGATTGCTGCCAGGCTCGATTCCGCAAGAGTGATATTATAGTTGTCGCACAGCAGTTCACGCATATGCTCCCGTATCGTCATCGAATCGTCCACGATGAGGACTTTTGGTTTTGCACTTTCGGTTTCCCGGTTTTTCAGATATTCTTTGACCTCATCCATGGCGTTGTCGGCTCCGATACGGGAACCGATGTCGGTTTCCAGCAGATGGGGCGCGATCATACAATAGGAAAAATATCCGGCGTCCGTGTTAAACAGCAGGCGGACTTGGGGATTTTCCAGTTCAAAAACTTTCTGAAACTGTTCGTAGGACAGGAGATTTTCCGCCTGCAGCTCGTAGGCATCCTCCGTCTGGAACTGCTCCATCACCCGATCGACAAATTTTCTTGCGACATATCTTGAGGCGTGAATCAGTGAATTATCCAGTTTGTTTGTCTTGATGCCCATAATTTTTCCAACGGTGTTGATCAGCAGTTTTTCTTCAAAAATAAGGATGACTTCCTGCTTCTTTTTTGTGCTGGGAGCTCCGTAGATCAGGCGGTAATAAACGCCGTTTCCAAACTTGTCTCCGTTGTAAGAATCGCTGATCATGTGTGAGTCGAGCTCAAACATATCGGAGATAAGATTGACAATTATTTTTTCCGTATCCGCAATATAATCGCTCGACACAAGTTTCATTGATTTTTTTGTTTTTTTCCCGGTGATGGCAAGGTCTTCCGTTAAGGTATGACCGATCAGCCAGCCGGCACAGACGCCCAGAAAATGTTCGATCGCGTCCGGCGAGTACTGGGTCTGTTCGAGCTCCCGCTCAAGCGCGGGCAGTGTGTTCTCACGGAACCCTCTGTGCAGTCTTTTATGCTGGTCAAGCCATTCGTAATCAATGGAAGCCATGTATGCCTCTTCATCCGCGAAATGATTAATCGCATGTTCTTTGAAAAATTTAATGCTTTCCTGACATGCCCATTGGTTGACAGTCTCGTCCTCCCTGAATGCGAAAAGCTTGTTGATAATCTTAAAAAGTTTTTGATGCTCTTTATCGATGGTATCTACTCCCGTATTAAATCTTTCTCTCCATACAAATTGGTTATCCATTTCAGTTCTCCTTTGCGCTGATTATGTATGTATTATATGATGATATTATACCTCCTGTTAAAAATGTTTGTCAATCAATACAGCGGGACAGCTATGGCTGCCCCGCCGAAAAAGACGGGTCTAATAGTTCAGTCCGAATCCGTACTCGTAGTAATTGCCGGAGGCGTCCCGGTAGGCATACGCCTTGCCGTTTTCGTCCTTCATCTTGTCCGGCATATACAGATCTTTATCAAAGCCGGGCACATCATTCGGGCTGACACAGATGCCCTCGGAATTTACCGCAAGAACTTCGTCCCCTCTGGGAAGGGTAAGAGGAAGCTTTCCGGTGGGTGAGAAGCGGCCGAACATAACGTCCAAAACCGCATCCGGCGCGGTGTCAAAGCCTGCGGTCAGGGCGTCCGCGTAAGGCTCGATATTTCCGACCATCCATGCGAGCGGGAAGTTGATGCCGGCGATTACTTTGCCGCCGTTTTTGTGTACGGCGGAGGCGATTTCGGCAATCCGTTTTGCTCCGGATAAGGTTGTCTCCGTGTGCGTAGATTCCATCGGCCTGCCGCCATCGTCCACATCGTGCACGTTTTTCTCCTCGCAGATATCGAGCTCGAGATATCCGGGGGTGGCGTTGAAATACTCACCGCTGCTCGGGTTTACCATCAGAATTGCGGCATCCGCATCCTCGGGTTTGTCCGTCAGGATCACGTTTCCGAGCAGTTCTTTCAGTGATTCGGTCGCTTTGGCGCCCGCCTCGGGAAGCTTATAAAAGGCCTCCGCGTAAACTTTCGTGCCGTCGGCGAGGGGAAGTGCGCCGTTATTTTTCAATAATACCACGCTCTGGCGGTGAACCCGTGCGGCGGCATCCCAGTCGGCCTGGGTCTGGATGACGGCCTCTGCTTTTGCCGGGTCGGCGTAGGGATTTTCAAACATGCCCTGCCGGAATAATTCTGTCAGGGTGCGGGTGACGGCACGGTTGAGACTCTGTTCCGTGAGAACGAGCTCTTCTTTTTGGAAGCCGTCGGGAATTTCATGCGTATCATAATAGTCGTTGGAACCGCGGTCGTAAGCTTCCTGCCCGTATTTGTTGTCAAACATGCCGCTGATGAGGTCCACGCCGCTGTGCGTCACCGCATATCCGATCCGCTCCGGCTCGTCGAGCGCCTCCATCCCCCAGCTCATATTGTGCACGATGCCGGTGTCGCTGTTGATATAGCCGGCAAAGCCCATCTGTCCGCGCAGTATGCCGTCGATAAATACTTTGTTATACGCAAAGCCGTAGGGGGCGAATTCGACCGGATTTCCGTTCATGTCCTGCTGCGGGGCGCTCTTTTCGGCTGCGGGCTTCGAGTAGTAAGGCATGATGGAGGCGGCCTTATATTTTACGGCCGGCACAAACGGAGGAATGTGGTATTTCTGCAGGCTGCCGGGTGTCTTGTACACATTCCACTGTCCGGCGGCATAATGCGGGTCGAAACCGTTCTCTCTCGCGCCGCCGCCCGGGAAGTGCTTGACCGTCATGGACACGCCGTCCGGCGTGACGCCCTCGCTGCTGCCCTGAATGCCCGGGATCAGATGCTCGAAAATTTCGGCCACAAGGCCGGGGTCTTCCCCGAAGGTTCCGAAACTGCGCTGCCATCTGGGGTCTGTGACCACATCCGCCATATACATATATCCCTTTTTCAGGCCGCAGGCGTTCCACTCCCGCCGCACGGTATCCGCAAAGGTATCGACGATATCCATATCTCCGGTTCCTTTGACCGCGGCGGCGATGCCGAGCGTGCCGGGATAAGCGGCGAACACGCCGGAAGCGTCATTCATGCCGAACACGACCTCGCCGTTCTCGTTGCGGCTGTTGCTCATCACCTGCACGGGAACAAAATGATCGCATTCCTCCGCGACGGCGTGCAGCTGGTTTAAATAGTCGGCCAGGTCGCGCGGAGCGGGATTTTCGCGCAGAATCAGGTGTCTTGCGAAATTCTTTTTGAGAAGTTCGGTGGTTCCGGGCAGATCCTGGGCGCCGAAAATGTTGGACGCCTTTCCTTTGACCGGAGCCTCGTCTAACAGGCCGCTTTCATCCGCCACCGGGGTATGCCCGTTCTTTGCAAGGGCGGCGGAGGGATATTTCGGACCCATCCGCCAGTCGCTGGTGAAGAGCTGGCCGATTTTTTCGGCGGCGGTCAGAACCGTTGCGTAGGCTGCCGCGCGCTGTTCGGCCGGAAGCCGCCAGTCATTGACTTCGCTTACCTCGCCGCTTCCGTCGATGTCTTTAAAGACAAGTCCGTCCTGCCGGATGATGCCGCGGCTTACGGTTCCGATGGACGGGCCGTTCGGGTTTTCATAGAGTTTGTAGCATTCGCTTGCTTTTTTTGACATAATGCCTCCTTCATGTTTTGTATTTTTCAGGTCTGTGTGCCTGAGTGTTTTCGCAAATAAAGTATACCACATAAAATCAAAAAACGGATTGACAATTGCGGATTTGAGGAGTAATATAAACATATAAATAATTGTTCATATGATATAGAAAGAAGGTGAGCCGTTGACAGGAAATGATCCGGAGTGCTGCGAGACAACGTTTGTGCATGAGGAATTAGTCCGAAAGGTGCGCGAACGGTTGCCGGAGGAAGAGACACTGTATGATTTGGCGGAACTGTTTAAGGTGTTTGGAGATTTTACCCGAATCCGTATCTTATATGTCCTGTTTGAGGAGGAGCTGTGTGTGTGCGATCTGGCGGAGGCGCTTCACATGACGCAGCCGGCGATTTCACATCAGCTGAAAATCTTAAAGCAGGCAAAGCTGGTCGGGAGCAGGCGGGAGGGAAAGTCGGTCTTTTATTCGCTTGCGGACGGCCATGTGCGGACGATGATCGCACAGGGCAGAGAGCATATCGAGGAGTAGATAAGGAGCAGGCCCGCAGGGCGGGCGGAGAAAGGAGAAAAGCGATGAAGAAGAAATTTAAACTGGAAGATCTGGACTGCGCAAACTGCGCGGCAAAGATGGAGGAGGCAATCAAAAAGATTCCGGGCGTCCATGACGCGAATGTGAGCTTTATGCAGCAGAAAATGACGGTGGATGCGGAGGACGAACGGTTTGACGAGATTATGAAAGAGGTTGCCGCCGTGTGTGCAAAGGTGGAGCCGGATTGCAGGATTTTGCTGTAGAGGAGAGACTGTAATGACAGAGAAGCAGAAAAAGATGCTGGCGCGGATTTTCATAACGGCAGTCCCATTTGTAATACTGTTTGTCTGCGAGCATATGGGGATGCTGGCGTCGATCGAGGGAACATGGATTGCGTTCGTGATTTTTCTGGCGCTCTATCTTGTCATCGGATATGACATTGTGTATAAGGCGTTTCGAAATATCAAAAACGGGCAGGTGTTTGACGAGAATTTCCTGATGATGATCGCGACATTTGGAGCCTTTGTCGTGGGCGAGTATTTAGAGGCGGTGGCCGTGATGCTGTTTTACCAGATCGGGGAGCTGTTTCAGGGATATGCGGTCGGAAAATCGCGCCAGTCGATCAGCGAGATGATGGATATCTGTCCGGAATATGCCAATATTGAGAAAGACGGAGCGTTAGAACAGGTGGACCCGGATGAGGTGGAGGTCGGGACGGTCATCGTGATAAAGCCGGGGGAGCGGATTCCGCTTGACGGCGTTGTCTTAGAGGGCGAGTCCCTGATTGACACCGCGGCGTTGACCGGGGAGTCCGTTCCGCGGCGGTCGGCGGTCGGCGATACGGTCATCAGCGGCTGCGTCAACGGCAGCGGCACGTTAAAGGTGCGCACGACAAAAGAATTTGACGATTCCACGGTTGCAAAGATTCTCGAGCTGGTGGAGAATGCGAGCAGCAAGAAAGCGAAAGTGGAGAATTTCATTACCCGCTTTGCAAAGTACTACACGCCGGTCGTCACGATCGGAGCGGTGCTTCTCGCGATTTTGACGCCGCTTCTCACCGGGATTTCGTGGAGCGAAGGGATTCAGCGGGCGTGTATCTTTCTTGTGATCTCCTGTCCGTGCGCGCTGGTGATCTCGGTGCCGCTGGGATTTTTCGGCGGGATCGGCGCGGCGTCGCGGATCGGCGTGCTCGTGAAGGGGAGCAATTTTCTTGAGGCGGCGTCCCAGATCGATACGATTGTTTTCGACAAGACAGGGACTCTGACAAAGGGAGAGTTTAAGGTCACGGAAATCCGCCCGGCAACAGGAGCTGAGGGCAGGGAAGAACTTCTGGAGCTTGCGGCGCTCGGCGAGGGATATTCGACGCATCCGATTGCAAATTCCATCCGCGAAGCCTACGGGCGGACGCCGGATATGAGCCGTGTCGCAGACGCCGTGGAGGAGGCCGGGCACGGAGTCAAAGTACAGGTTGACGGCAGAGGCGTTCTGATTGGAAACGAAAAATTGATGCGGGCGCATGCAGTATCCTGCGAGGTGTGTGAGGGCGCCGGAACGGTAGTGTATGTTGCGAGAGATGGCGTGTTTGCCGGCGCGCTGGTGATTTCCGATACGGTAAAAGACGGCGCGAAAGAGGCGATTGCGGCGATGAAGCGGGTCGGCGTGAGAAAGACCGTGATGCTGACCGGAGACCGCTGCAGTGCCGCGGAGCATGTGGCGGCGGAGCTCGGCATCGACGAGGTGCACGCGGAGCTGCTCCCGGCGGATAAGGTTGCAAAGGTGGAGGAGCTTCTCGCAGCGGAGAGCGAGAAAGGACGGCTCGCGTTTGTCGGAGACGGCATCAACGACGCGCCGGTGCTCACGAGAGCCGACGTCGGGATGGCCATGGGAAGCATGGGCTCCGACGCCGCGATTGAGGCGGCAGATATTGTCCTGATGGACGACGATGTGCGCAAGATCGCGGCGGTTGTACGCCTCGCGCGAAAGACGCTCTCCATCGTGAAACAGAACATTGTGTTTGCGCTGGGTGTCAAAGCGCTGGTACTTGTGCTCGGAGCGTTCGGCGTGGCGACGATGTGGGAGGCCGTGTTCGCGGATGTGGGCGTGTCGGTGATCGCGATACTGAACTCGATGCGGACGCTTGGCGGTTCGATGCGGACGCTTGAAGATACCATGCGGTAGTAACAAAAGAGTACAATTTGAAAAGCGAGTGATGAGGGTTGTAAAATAGAGGGAACGCTGTTTGCGGACGAGAGCTGTAGGCAGCGTTTTTCTACGTCGTATGAATTACTGTTTACTCCGTTCCGGTAATTCGTATGTTTCCTGTCACACAAAAAAGAATGTGAGTGGCTTGTTCTGTCATTTTATACATGATACAATGGAATGCAACAAGTTCGAGACATGGAAAAGGAGAGGAAGGTTGAAAAAAAAGTCGCGGTTAAAAAAAATAAAGATTTCAGGATACAAATCTTTGGGAACGGATATGCAGCCGATAAATTTGGAAATGAATAATCTGAACGTTATAATAGGGGCAAACGGAACGGGAAAAAGTAATTTTATTTCCTTCTTTCAGATGCTTGCAAATATGATGACAGGCGCACTGCAAGTCTATGTCGGAAAGAACGGAACATCAGAATCATTGTTGCAGTTTGGGTCTAAAAGGACGAAGATGATTTCTGCAAGTCTGGAATTTAAAAATGAAAAATTTACGAATACCTATGAGTTTTCCCTTGTGAAAGCGGTAAATGACACGTTGATTTTTGCAGAGGAAGTGATCAGTGACGGGAAACACAGATTCGAATTAAGCAGCGGACAAAAGGAGAGTTTCCTGCTTACGGATGCGGCGACTCATGCAAGTGAGCGGGCTGTCAGGGCAATTCTTTCCGGCTGCAAAACGTTTCAGTTTCATGATACATCCCCGGAAGCGCATATCAGGGGGGCGGCTAATATAGATAATAACCGTTTTTTAATGAGTGACGGAGGAAATGTAGCTGCGTATTTATATATGCTTAAAATGAAACATGAGCGGTACTACAGACGGATTGTAGATCATGTTCAATATGTGATGCCGTCGTTTCAGGATTTTTTTCTGGAACCGCAAGTTTTAAATCCACAATGGATCAAGCTTCAATGGCTTGAAAAAGGAAATAATGAATATGTGTTTGGACCGGAGCATTTTTCGGACGGTACATTGCGGTTTATTGCGCTGGCAACGTTGTTTTTGCAGCCGCCGGAGCTTTTGCCGCAGGTGATTTTTGTGGATGAACCGGAACTTGGCCTTCATCCGCAGGCGGTGGATGTTTTGGCTTCCATGATACAAAAGGCAGCGGAGAGCACACAGGTGATTTTGGCAACGCAGTCTCCCAGATTACTGGATAGTTTTGGCTATGAGGATATTATTGTGGCAGAAAAGGACGGGGAGACGGGATGTACCGTGCTGAACCGGTTGAACGAAGAGGATATAAAAATGTGGCTGGAAGATT
Organism: Lachnospiraceae bacterium; assembly: GCA_021770345.1. Classification (GTDB taxonomy): domain Bacteria; phylum Bacillota; class Clostridia; order Lachnospirales; family Lachnospiraceae; genus Roseburia. The sequence goes on from JAETRD010000010.1 coordinate 109,175, forward strand.
ACAGCCTTTCTCAGGTCTGGGAGAAAAATATAATCGGAGGACAGCCTTAATATGAAAAAAGTTTTTATTGTTACCGAAGGGCAGTCCGAAACAAATTTTGTCAAAAGAGTTATGGCGCCATATTTTTCCCACAGAGGTATTTTGATTCCTATTACTGTTGTGACAAAGACAGACGGTAAACACGGAAAAATATATAAGGGTGGGGTCGCTAATTATGCTCAGATAAGAAACACGTTGTCAAAGATTTTGGCCCGGGAGTCAAAGAACACGGATTCCTGTGTGACAACTATGTTTGACTTTTACGGACTGCCGACGGATGTACCCGGGGTTTTGGATGCCGAAAAAGTAAATGATCCATATGAAAAAGTGGGGATGATTGAGATGGAAATACAAAAAGCGGAAGGATATGACGTAAAATTCTTTTTTCCGTATATTGAGCTGCACGAATTTGAGGCAATGCTTTTTTCTGATCTAACAAAGCTGGAGGAAGCATATTTTGAATATGATCTGACAGCACTGAAAGCATGTGTAAAAGTCCAAAGTAATCCGGAATTGATCAATGACGGTGCCGAAACAGCACCGTCGAAACGGATCATAAATTGCATAGAGTGTTTTGATAAGGCAAACGTAGGGGTAGACGTGCTTGACAAAATAGGAATGGAACACATTGTCAGGAAGTGCCGTCATTTTGCAGAGTGGGTGGAACATATTGAGGCAATGCTTTGATTATGAGGCGTCTTCCGAATATCTTAATTTGCGAATACTCACAATGCTAAAAAGGAGAGAACGAGTGATTTTTTTGTTTTGTGCGCTTTACCCGGAGGCCGCAGCGCTGATTTCTCATTACGGGCTGAAAAAGGATACCGCGGAAATCCGGTTTCCGATTTTTTGCGGCGGGGAGGGGGAAATCTGCCTTACCGTCACAGGCCCGGGCGAGGTTGCGGCCGCGGCTGCGGTTGGCAGCATCTGTACGAAAAATCGTGCGGGGCGCGGCGATCTGCTGCTCAATATCGGAAGCTGCGCGGCCATCGCCATGCCCGCAGCCGAGGAAACGCGGGGCGCGGCGGGATTGCCGGGGAGTGCATTTTTGTGCAATCAGCTGACCGAGGCGGCCACGGGAAAAACATTCTATCCGGATATGATCTACCGCCACGGCTTTCGTGAGCGCGGTATCGTGACCGGAACGAAAATCATAGATGCCACAGAGGCCGGTTTTTCTACCGGCCTTTACGGCGTGCCGGACGGGATTTTTGCGGCGTGTGAGTCGGACGGATTTTTTCTCTATGACATGGAGGCCGCGGCAATATATCAGGCCGGTGCTTACTTTTTCGGGCCGCATCAGATGTCGTTTCTAAAGATTGTGTCGGATGTGCAGGCACTTAGAGCGGAACCGGTTCCGGCGGGTGGGATGCCGGAGTGTGCCGTTTCGGAGGAAACCGTTTGGGCGGATGGAATGTCGGAGCGTGCTGTCCGGGGGGAATCCGCCCCCACGAATCCGGCTGCGGGAAGTAGTCTTATCAAAGAGGAAATCATGCGTATCATGGAGGATGGCGTGGAGGAACTCACGGCGTATATCGATCTGCTGCGGGATGCGTGCAGGGGAAGCGACAGCGGCGCGGCGACAGCCAAGGAGAAATCTGACGCGGCGTTTGCGGAAAAATTATGCCGCGATCTTCGGTGCTCGCAGACGATGCGGTCCGTTTTGTACCAGCATCTAAGGTACTGTGCGCTGGCGGGGATAGATTACCGTGCGGTCGCGGCAAAGATGTACCGGGATGGGAGACTTCCCTGCAGGGATAAGAGAGAGGGGAAACTGCGTTTTGAGGAACTTAGACGGGAATTATTATAATCCGCCGTTTTCGCATATTTATGTGGAGCGTGCCGCGGCGGAGCATCCGGTGACGAGGCGGATTCTTACGCGGTTTCCGCGCGCCGAAATCATTACTATCGAGCACTATAAGGATGTGTTTTGCAGGCGGGGACAGGATTATGTATTGCAGCACGGCACGCAGAAGCTGATTCTGGCCAAAAAGCACGGAACTCTGCTGTATGAGGGCGCACCGGTGTGCCAGAGCTTTGGAAACGAGAATTTTTACTATACGTCCTGTGTGATGAACTGTGTGTATGACTGTGAATACTGTTATCTCAAGGGGATGTATCCCTCGGGGAACCTTGTGATTTTCGTAAATCTCGACGATTATTTTGCAGAGATTGAACGGCGGCTTGCGCGTCATTCGATGTATCTGTGCGTGTCTTATGACACGGATCTGGCTGCGATTGAGCCGATTGCGGGGTATGTCGGCGCATGGGTGGAATTTGTGCGCGGGCAGAATGCCGGACGCCCCGGACGGCTTAAAATCGAGCTGCGCACAAAAAGCGCAGACGGCCGGCTCTGGCAGTCACTCGCGCCGGAGGATGGGGTGATCTGCGCGTTTACGCTGTCGCCGCAGGCGGTCATCGACGCATGCGAGCACCGCACGCCGTCCCTTGCGCAGAGGATAGGAGCTGCGGAGGCGGCGCTTGCGGCGGGTTTTCCGGTGCGTTTGTGTTTTGACCCGATGATCTACTGTAAGGACTGGCGGTCGCAGTACGCGTCGATGACGGAGCAGGTGTTTTCGCGGATTCCCGCGGACAAACTGATCGATGTGAGTGTCGGGAGTTTCCGCATCTCGCAGGAGTATCTGAAAAAGATGCGCAGATGCGAGCCGGGTTCCGCCGTGGTGCAGTTCCCATTCCGAAATGAGGGCGGGTTTTACCAGTACCCGCCGGAGCTGATGGAGGAGATGGAGCGGTATCTTGCGGAGCGGCTGGCGGGGCATGTGGCGCGGGAGCGGATTTTCCGCTGGAAAGCGTGAGGGAGGAAGAGTGAAAGATAAATCTTTCACTCGCAAGTTTGTGTCTGCGCGGCATCCACAAACTTGAAATGCACAAAAAACGTGTGCGCATGGAGGAAATCATGAAAGAACAGCGAAAGACGGCGATTGTGACGGGGGCGTCCGGAGGTATCGGGCAGGCGATTGCGGCGATGCTTGGCGGGATGGAATATGAAGTGTACGGCATCGGAAGAAATTTTGAACACGGAGCGGGAGAAGAGCCGGGCGGGCGCTTTCACCCGGTCGTCTGCGATGTGCTTGACACCGCAAAGCTCTGCGGCATCGTAAAAGAAATCGCGTCGGACGGCAGCGTCCGGCTCCTCGTAAATAATGCGGGCGTCGCGTATTACGGGCTTCACGAGGAATTGAATCCCAAAAAGATATCGGAGATGGTGCGCACGAATCTCGAGGTTCCGATGATTTTAACGCAGCAGCTTCTGCGCGATTTAAAAAAGAACAAAGGCTGCATCGTCAATATCGAGTCGGTTACGGCGAGGCAGTCGAATCCGCACGGCTGTGCTTACGGAGCGACAAAGGCAGGGCTTCTTAGTTTTTCGCACAGTCTGTTTGACGAGGCGAGAAAATACGGCGTTTCCGTGGTCAGTATTTCTCCTGATATGACAAAGACCGCGCTGTACCGGAACGCGGATTTTACCGTCGGAGAGGAGGCGGAGAGCTATCTTCTTCCGGAGGAAGTCGCGGAGGCCGTCGCGTTTGCCCTGCGGCAGCGCGAGGGGCTTGTCGTGTCGGACATCACACTGCGCCCGCAGCTGCACCGGATTGTGAAAAGACCGCGCCGTCCTCAGTGACTGCCGGACTGCCTGCGGTATTCATTCGGCGTGATGCCAAATTTCTTTTTAAACACATTCTGAAAATATGCCTGGCTCGAGAAGCACAGATAACTGCTGATCTCACTGATGGATTTGTCCGTGTAGGTCAGCAGGGACTTTGCCTCCTCGAGTTTACAGCGCATGATAAATTCGTTCATCTGAAATCCGAGTTCTTTTTTAAAACGCCGCGAGAGATAGGAGCGGCTTTTTCCGACATAGGCCGCCACGTCTGACGTGGTAATCGCCTGATTGGTGTGCCGTTTGATATACTGGATACTCTTATAAATATCCGAGGTGGCATCAAGGGGAATCTGCGCCTGCGCTACGCGGCGGGTAAAATCTAAGAGCATGCTGTATTGCAGCCGATAGAGCGCGTCCGTATTCTGCACTTTCTCACTCTCCTGAATATAAATATCGCTGAGCTGGTAAGCCGATTCGATGTCGAGTCCGCCCTCAATCGCACAGCGGGTCGCGAGCGTGACGGAGACAATCATAATATTTTTTTCCTGGCGCAGGGTATTGTCCGCAAGCCGTCCCGCCTGTATCGAGAAGGCGTTCGAAAAGAAGGCTTTCAGGCCTTCGACATTTCCGCTGCGGATGTAATCGAGATACATCTGTTCATAATGATAGGTATTGTGAAACAGTTCCGTCTCCCTGACATCGTAGCTTTTGGCGGCATGCAGGGAAGCCACGGAGGTGTTTTCCGCGTCCGTATACACATTCAGGTAAGCTTCGATATCAATCGTATCCTGAAATAATTCCTGATAAAACAGCGCAAGAAAATGGCAGAACTGGTGAAAGGAATAGACCGGTGTAAACTGGTAAAGCTCTGTCAGCCATTCCCGGTATTCCGAAGAAATCGAATATTCCCGCATGATGTTCCGAATGGAGGTTTCGGAGGGCAGAATGCTGATTACAGGTCCGAGCAGAACGCTCTGGCCTGTTTTTTGATTCCGAATCAGTCCGAAATATTGAAATTCCTTTGTGACCAGATAGGAGACGGGGCGTCCGTCGGAGACAAGCGCGGGCAGATGCGGCGCGGCAAGATCAAAGGGAAAACCGGTGTCCGGCAGTACCAGCTCTAGTCGGTCGTTTCGGTAATAGTGAATCGGGAGATAGATACAATTGTACAGTGTTTTGCAAAAAGAATAGATATGGTCCATAGAAACCTCCGTTCGGGAAAGTGCTCTGAGCGTTTCGGATGCGGAAAACAGAAAACGCCAATAAAATTCTAATATGTATCAATTTTATAGTAGAGGGCACAGAATTACAATACAAAGCAGTAAAAAATAAGTAAGATAAAAAATAAATAAGATAAAAGAAATAACAGCAAAACATTTGTGAAACGGGAAGGATTTTGGGAATGAAACACCTGAATGTTATGGGAAGGGAGAACAGTCGAATGATACAGAACGAATTATTTCATCCGTTTTTACCGTTAAATGAGTACATTCCGGACGGGGAGCCGCATGTGTTTGGAGACCGGATTTATCTCTATGGCTCGCACGATAGGGCGGGCGGACAGACCTACTGTGAGGGGGATTACGAGTTTTACTCCGCGCCTCTTTGTGATCTGACAAACTGGACGAGCCGCGGCATATCCTATCGTGCCAGAAAGGACCCGGATTACGGGGAGGAGCGCCGTTATCTCTTTGCGCCGGACTGCGTGCAGGGGAACGACGGGCGGTATTACCTGTACTATGCCATCTCCGGAAAAAACGGGAACGGAGGCTATCACGGTCCGATTCGGGTGGCGGCCAGCGATGCGCCGGACGGCCCGTTTACCTATTACGGAACCGTCAGCGACCGTCAGGGAAAACCATTTGTGCGCTGCGTCCCCTTTGACCCTGCGGTCATCAATGACGACGGGCAGATTCGCCTGTACTATGGCGCCGGGTTCCCGTTTGAGAATTATGCGGGAGGTATCCGCGGGAAACTGTCTGTCTTGATTCAGGAGAAAATGCTGGGGAAAACGAAAGAGGAGATTTGCGGCGAACCGCTGGGGATGAGCGGCGCTCTGACGGTGGAACTCGCCGACGATATGGTGACCGTCGTCTCCGAACCGAAGAAAATTACTCCGGCGAAAACAAAAGGGACCCCGTGGGAGGCGCATCCCTTCTTTGAGGCCAGTTCCATCCGGAAAATCGGGGACACCTATTATTTTCTGTACTCGTCCCAGGCGGGACATGAATTGTGCTATGCGACAAGCAGGTATCCGGACCGTGATTTTGTGTACCGTGGCGTCGTGATTTCGAACGGAGACGTCGGGTATCACGGGCGGAAATTCCGGGAGCGGATTGCGCTGACCGGAAATAACCACGGCAGCCTTGCCTGTGTGAACGGGCAATGGTATATCTTTTATCACCGGCCGACACACGGAACAAATTTCAGCCGTCAGGCCTGTGTGGAACCGGTGACGATTCGAAAGGACGGCAGTATCCCGCAAGTCCCCGTCACTTCCTGCGGATTTTCCGGCGGAGCGCTGAAAGCGGAGGGCGTCTATTCGGCGGCCATCGCCTGTATCCTGCGGAACCGGCATATGGGAATTGCGGGAAGTCCTCTGACTGAAAAATATGCGCCGAAGATTGTGGAGAAGGATGGAGAGCCCTATATCACGGATATCACGCACGGCACCAAAACCGGTTTTCGCTACTTTGCCTTTTCGGGGGAGGAGACGGAGGTTGTCATCACGGTGCGGGGGAGTGCAAAAGGGACGCTCTATGTGGGCACGGACCGGGATACAGTGGCGCCCGTCGCGGTAAATCCCTCGGCAAAATGGACGAAAGTGCGCGCGCGGATTGCGCCGGGGAGGGGGAGAAAGACGCTCTTGCTCGTGTACCGGGGAATGGGGCGGCTGGATTTCCGGGAGCTGGAATTTATTCGACAGAAATAAGGAAAGAACAGACAGTCGCAAAAATATATAATTGAAGTTTATGGCGGTGAGTTCAGTGTGAAAAAGGAGAAAAACATGAGGCATTTTGTGATAAGAAATACGCAGAAATATTTTAAAGCTGCAAATACGTTTGACAACCTGCCCGAACGCAGGGAGGAGTATCACTCTTATAACGTTGTGTGGGATGTACAGTTTGCAACTGAATTTCCAAACAGTTATTTAGATATATATTATGCAAAGGGTGGTAATAGGGCATCTTGCCCGGTGTTTTTTTATATTCATGGAGGAGGATACACCTGGGGAGATCGAAGAAATGGTGATCCGACTGGTTCGTTAGATGCAAGTTTCTGGTTTTATGAGGAGTTTCTTAAGGCTGGGTATCATGTGGTCTGTGTAGACTATGCATACGCGCCCGAGTTTCACTATCCCACACCCATTATTCTAATCAGCCAGGCTGTAAAATATTTGTTGAATCATGCTAATAAATATGAATTAAATATGGAATGTCTGATTATTGAAGGAGGCAGTGCGGGTGGACAGATAGCCGGACAGTTTGTAAATATCCAGACAAATAAAAAATATTCAAATGAAATCGGGATAGCTCCCGTGATAAGTGCGGCATCCATTCAAGCAGTTATATTTAATTCTGCGCTTCTTGATATAGAACGTTTTGGTAAGGTAAATACAAGGATGAATGCATTTTTGTTCAAAAAATGTGGGCAGGCATATTTTAATGCCAGTAAGTTGAAGAACCATCCGCAAGTATATCAGGCAAAGGTGACCGAGCATGTCTCAAAATGGTTTCCCCCATGTTATATATCTGATGGGAATACCGGCACTTTTAACGAGCAGGCTTTTGAATTGAATGATAAACTTGAAGCGTTAGGCATTAGACATCATTTAACTTTCTATGGATTAGAACATGGCGTTGTTCCGCATGGCTTTGAAGGCGCAAACAATGAATTGGGGCACGAAAACATGAGATTGCAATTGCGCTTTCTGGATGAGATTTTGAAAGAAAAAACAAATTTATAAGAAATAAAACAAAATTACAATGCAGATCTTTTTCAACAGGATAAAATATGCATATAAACACCAAATAGTTTAAGGAAACAAAATTGAAATCATGAAATAAAAAAAGGAGGAGATGCTTTGATGCGGATCACAGATTTGCGGGTGGAGTATCGAAAAGACCCGCTGGGACTCGATACTGCAAAGCCGCGGTTTTCCTGGAAAATTGAGTCCGAACGGACAGATACCATGCAGACGGCGTATCAGATTCAGGTGATATCGGAAGGACGGATGATATGGGATTCCGGCCGATGCCGGTCGGATGAGTCGGTGCTTGTGGAATACGCGGGAGCAGCGCTTGCGGCGGAATGTCTGTATGAATACCGCGCAGTCGTTTGGGATAACCACGGCGAGATGGCGGAGGAGACCGGGACATTTGAGACGGGCCTGCTTGCAGGGACGAATTTTAAGGCGCAGTGGATTACGCACTCGTTTGCAAAAGAGGAGACGGCCTGCCCCGTATTCGTAAAAGAAATTGCGCTGGAAAAGAAGGTGAAGCGGGCGCGGATTTACGCCACGGCGTTGGGGGTCTACGAGATACGGCTTGACGGGGAGAAGGTCGGAGACGCGTTTTTTGCGCCCGGCTGGACGAATTACAAAAAGCGGCTGCAATATCAGACTTACGATGCGACGGAGTTTTTCGGCGAAAAAGATTCCAGAAAACATGTGCTGGAAATCACGGTGGGAAACGGATGGTACAAAGGGATTTTAGGCTTTACCTGCACGCCGGACAATTACGGGGATAAAGTGGCGCTGCTTGCCGAGCTGCATGTCGCGTACGACGACGGCACGGAGGAAGTGTTTGCCACCGGCGACGACTGGAAGGTGAAAACGGGGCCTGTCAGATACAGCGAACTCTATATGGGAGAGACGATTGACAGCACCTTTTGGCCGGAGGATGCGGCGGCCGTAGAACCGTTTTCCTACCCGATGGAACGGATTGTCGCGCAGGAGTGCGAGCCGGTCAGAATCACAAAGCGCACCGCCGCAAAAGAGCTGATTGTGACGCCGAAGGGGGAGAAAGTTCTGGACTTCGGGCAGAACATGGCAGGATTTGTGGAAGTGCGCGTGCAGGGGAAGCAGGGGCAGAAAATCACAGTCCGCCACGCGGAAACGCTCGACAAGGACGGCAATTTCTATCCGGAGACGCTGCGTCAGGCAAAATCGACGGACACCTATATCTGTGACGGAAGCGCGCAGACTTTTCTGCCGCATTTTACGTTTCACGGATTCCGCTATATCTGCGTGGAAGGGCTTGACGAAGTAAATCCGGCCGATTTTACGGCGTGCACGTTACATACGGATATGAGAGAGACCGGAAGCTTTGCCTGCTCGAACGCGATGGTAAATCAGCTGCAGAGCAACATTCAGTGGGGGCAGCGCAGCAATTTCCTCGATATCCCGACGGACTGCCCGCAGCGCGACGAGCGGCTCGGATGGACCGGGGACGCGCAGGTCTTCTGCCGGACGGCTTCCTACAATATGGAGACGGCGCTGTTTTTCTCCAAATGGCTGCACGACTTGTGGAGCGAGCAGACCGAACAGTTCGGGCCGCCCCATGTGGTGCCGAATATCCTTTCCGATCAGGAGGCAGCTGCGGCATGGAGCGACGCGGCGACCGTGATTCCGTGGACCGTGTACCAGGTGTTCGGAGACAGACGGGTGCTTGCCGAGCAGTATGAGAGCATGAAAGGCTATGTGGACTATATCACGGCGCACTGCGGCGCGAACGGCCTGTGGCAGACCGGATACCAGTACGGGGACTGGCTGGCGCTCGACAAGGAGGAGAGTGCGGACCGGACGGGGGCCACGGACAAATACCTCGTGGCAAACGCGTATTACGCGTACTCCGCAGACCTCGTGCGCAGGGCGGCGGAGGTGCTCGGGTATGAGGAGGACGCCGTAAAATACGGGCAGCTTCATCAGAAAATCAGAGAACTGTTCGGCGAAGAGTACATTACGCGGACGGGCAGGATGGTGAGCGAGACGCAGACCGGATGCGTGCTGGCGCTGCATTTTAATCTGGCGCAGGAGAAGCACCGCGAGCGGATTGCGAAATCGCTGGCGGCCAATCTCGCAAACCACAAGAACCACCTTTCCACCGGCTTTGTCGGGACGCCGTATCTGTGCCATGTGCTGTCGGAGAACGGCATGCACGATCTGGCGGGAACCATCTTCCTGAAAGAGGACTATCCGTCCTGGCTCTACGCGGTAAAAAAAGGCGCGACGACGATCTGGGAGCGCTGGAATTCCGTCCTGCCGGACGGAAGCTTCGACGAATCGGGCATGAACAGCTTAAACCATTACGCGTACGGTTCCATCGGGGACTGGATGTATGAGAAGCTTGCGGGAATCAACCCGGTGAAACCCGGGTACAAGAAAATCCGGATTCAGCCCGCGTTTATCCGGGGAATCACGAGCGTGGACGCATCGTTTGATTCCGTCTACGGCACAATCCGCAGCGCGTGGAGCTGCGAGAACGGAAAAATCACGGTGGACGTGACGATTCCGGCCAACACGACGGCAGAGATTTATCTGCCGGAGAAAGACGGGGCGGTGAAGGTCGGTTCCGGCTCGTGGCATTATGAGTATGAGACGGAGACGAAGCTGGAACTCGAACGGTTTACGATGGACACGACGCTTGGAGCGCTGATTCAGGAGCCGCTTGCGGTGGAGCTGTTCAATAAAAGCATGCCGGGAATGTTAGACGGCCCGATGATACAGTTCGCCTACGGGATGACAATCAGCGAGCTTTCGGCGGTGATGCCGCCGGAGGGGATGGAACTCTTTGGGGCAGTGCTTGCGGCGCTGAACGCACAGTGACGGCAATCAGTCACAGAGTAAATTTTGGAGGATTTATGGCAAGAGTATATGAGATGGTGGAACTGGAATTAAAAGGGGAAGCTCCGATTGGATCACAGGTTGAAGTTGACGTGAAGGCAGAAATTACATGTGACGAAAAGACATGGAACCTTAAGGGGTTTTATGCCGGAAATCATATTTATAAGGTGCGTTTTCTTCCGGAGGAAACGGGAACATATCGTTATAAGATAACCGGCGTTGTCACAGGGGAGGGAACGGTTGAGGTTTGTCCGGCAGATGGAAATCACCACGGTATTGTAAGAGCCGACGGCACGCATCTGCGACATGAGGACGGGACCTTCATATCTACTTTTGGAACAACCGTATATGCGCTCGCCCATCAGACAGAAGAGATTACGGAAGAGACGTTTTCATCTTTGGAGTGTGGCGCGTTTAACAAGATCAGAATGTGCGTGTTCCCGAAGCACTATGAGTACAATAAAAATGAGCCGGGGCACTTTGCTTTTCACAGGGCTGAGAGTGAAAAGGATGTCGTATTTCGTGATAATCTTGGCGGCGAAAGAAGCGTGAAGCCTTTTGATACGCACAGACCGGATTTTGATTTTTGGGAGGATTTTGAGACAAAGCTGAACCGCCTTTTTGATATGGGGATTCAGGTGGATCTGATTCTTTTTCACCCCTATGACAGATGGGGTCATAGCCATATGGCGCAGGAGAGCAATCTAAGGTATCTTGATTATGCAATCAGGCGTCTGGCAGCATACCCGAATATATGGTGGTCCATGGCAAATGAGTACGATCTGTTTTACGATTGGAAGATGGAGCAATGGCATGAGATTGAGACGTATATTTCGGTAAATGACCCGTACCGTCATTTGCTTTCAAATCACAAATGTTTTCTTGAATACGATTACGGCAGAGAGGCGATTACGCATGTTTCTGTTCAGACAGGAGTGCTCTCCCGTGTTGCCGAGTTTCAGAAGGAATTTGGCAAGCCTGTCTGTTATGATGAATGCTGTTATGAGGGAAATCTTAAGGAGACATGGGGTTCTATCTCTGCAAAGGAGATGGTAAATCGTTTTTGGAAGGTGACTGTTACAGGCGGTTACTGTACGCATGGAGAAGTTATTTTGGAGGATGATATTGTAACACAGGAGCAGCAGGACAATGCAATCCTCTGGTGGGCGAAGGGCGGAAAGCTGAAAGGCGAGAGTCCTGCCAGAATTAAATTTCTCAGAGATCTCGTGGAGTCGCTGCCCGCACCGCTTGAACCGTATGCCGTGGGACTGAACAAAATTATGCTGATGTCCAAAGAGGAATTAAACAGTGTAATGAATGTGGTGCCGGAGGATATGAGAGGATTTTTTTCGATCTTTTACAAAATGGGTGAGAAGGAGAAACTATATCAGTTTCTTCCGGCGTATTCCTATGCAGGACATATTGGAGAGGAGGTGTACTTATATTATCTTGGCACGGATTGTCCGGCGAGATTTCGTCCGGAAGTTGCGAGCGGTAAATCCTATCGGGCAGAGATTATCAATGTCTGGGATATGACAAGGGAAGTTGTCGAAAAAGACTATCAGATGGGCGATGAGCTTCGTCTGCCGGGAAGAGAATATACTGCAATATTACTTAATGTACAGGTTTAAAAACAGAATCAGGAATCAATCATAGAGGAGGAAATGAAAATGGCAAAGAAACCACTTGGCAAAGACAAATTTGGCGTGCAGAAAGTCATGCGCCTGGGCGATTATTTCGGCGATTCGTTGGGACAGTTCGCATTAAATGCGATGAGCGGACTCGTAGGGCAGCTCACTTACTTTTATACGGATAAAGTGGGGATGGCGGCAGGAGCCGTTGCGACGGCGTTTCTGGTGTGCAAGATCATCGATGCGTTTACGGATTTGATTATGGGTTACATCGTAGACCACACCGCGCCCGGGAAAGAAAAATATCGTCCGTGGCTGCTAAAAGCAGGTATCCCCGCGGGTATTCTGGTCGCGATGCTGTTTATGGTCCCGAAAGCGGGCGGCGGCTTGCAGCTGGCGTACATGGTAGTTACCAACTTACTGCTGACTGCAGTAATGTACACGGCGATTGCGGTTCCCTACACTTCCCTTCAGGTGGTGCGCACGAACAGCCAGGAGGAGCGCGGCACGATGGGGACATGGCGCGCGGCGATGGGATATGTGTCCGGCATGATTATCGCGATTGCGATTATCCCTATCACCAATATGCTTGGCGGCACGCAGAGCGCATGGATTAAAGTGGGAGTTGTGTTCGGTGCGTTTGTGATACTGGCTCTTTTGCTCTGCTATCTGACGAGCAGAGAGACAGCGGAAGAAGCGGGCGCTGCTGGAAAGGCGGAAGTGGAAGAGGAGGAAGAAGCGGTTCCGTTTAAAGAGGCGGTTGCGATGCTTTTCCACAATAAATACTGGGTGATTATTCTGGTTGTAAACCTGTTTGCAAATGTCATCTACGGACTTGCAAACAGCTCGGGTACTTATTATTGCAAATGGATTTACGGGGACGACAATCTGGTAGGGATTCTCGGCGCGGTGGGAATGATTCCGACGCTGCTCGGCTTTATTCTGGTAGGGCCGATGATTAAGAAGCTGGGAGTCGCGAAGACGCTGAAAGTCACGTTTCTGATGGGTGTGATTGCCAATGCGCTCCGCATCTTTAATCCGTATCACTTTATATACAATACGGTGCTCGGATGCGTCAATACCTTTGCGAATATTCCGATGATGTGTCTGCTCGGTGTGATGATGGCAATGGCGATTGACTATAACGAATATCAGTTTGGCGTGAAGATGGTTGCAAGCGCGAACAGCGCTTCGAGTTTCGGATGTAAAATTGCGGGCGGTATCGGCTCGTCGATGATCGGCTGGTGTCTGGCAATCGCGGGATATAACGCGGAGCTTGCGGAAGCGACAACGGCGACAAAGTATGCGATTTTTACATTTTCCATCTACATACCGCTGGCGATGTTTCTCGTGATGTATCTGATGGTCAGAAAGTTTGACCTGGAGGCAAGACTGCCGCAGATCAAGGCGGAGATTGCGGAGAAGAAGGCGGCAAAACAGGCGGCGGAATAAGACGGTAAATTTGAAAGGACGGTTGTATGAAAACAGTAAAAGAAGTCATTGCAGAAATGACACTGAAAGATAAAATCAAACTCTGTTCCGGCGCGAGTTTCTGGGAGTCGGAGCGTATGGAGCAGTATGGAATCCCCTCCTTTTTCATGTCCGACGGGCCGCACGGCCTGCGGACACAAAAAGGGGAGTCCGATCATCTTGGTGTCAACAAGAGTGAGAAATCTACCTGTTTCCCAACGGCGTGCACGAGCGCGTCGTCGTGGAATCCCGCGCTTTTGCATGAGATGGGAGAGGCAATCGGCGAGGAGGCCCTCGCTTACGGCGTGGACGTCGTCTTAGGGCCCGGCGTGTGTATGAAGCGCAATCCGCTCTGCGGGCGCAATTTCGAATATTTCAGCGAGGACCCGTATCTGGCGGGCGTGATGGGGGCAAACTGGATTCGGGGCTTGCAGGAAAAGGGCGTCGGAACCAGCTTAAAGCACTATGCGGCAAACAATCAGGAGCAGGAGCGCATGAGAGGCGACAGCATCGTTGACGAGCGGGCGCTGCGCGAAATCTATCTGTCCGCGTTTGAGACGGCGGTAAAAGAGAGCCAGCCGGATACCGTGATGTGCTCCTATAATAAAATAAACGGGACGTTTTCCAGTGACAACCAAACGCTTTTGACAGATATCCTCCGCGGCGAGTGGGGATTTGAGGGGCTCGTTGTCACGGACTGGGGAGCGATGAACGATAGGGTGAAGGCATTCCAGGCAGGCTGCGACTTGGAGATGCCAGACAGCTGCGGCAGGTTTGACGCGGAGGTAAAGCAGGCTGTGGAGGAAGGGCGGCTCTCGGAGGCCGATATCGACGCCTGCGTGGAGCGTATCATAAGGCTGGCATGGAAGGCCGCGGAAACGCGGAAAAAGGTTCCGGAAGGATTTGCCTTTGACGCGGAGGCGCACCATAACCTCGCGAAGAAAATTGCGGCGGAAAGCGCCGTTCTGCTGAAAAACGACGGAAAGATTCTGCCACTGTCAAAAACGGCGAAAATTGCTCTGTGCGGCGCGCTGGCGGAGACGGTGCGCTATCAGGGGGCAGGCTCGTCGCATATCAATCCCACAAAGCTTTCCAATCTGCGGGCAGCGATGGAAGCCGCAGGTGGTACGGTTGCGTATTATCCGGCCTATGAACTTGGTGGGGAAAGGAATGAAAACGAACTCAAACGGGCCGTGTGCGGCGCGAAGGAGGCGGATGTGGCGGTTGTCGTCGTAGGACTTCCGGACGCCTATGAATCGGAGGGCTACGACAGAAAAGATATGGCGATGCCAGAGAGCCACTGCGAATTAATCACCGAGATTGCAAAGGCAAACCCGAATGTCGTTGTCGTTTTCATGGGAGGAAGTCCGGTGGAAATGCCGTGGCTTGCGGATGCGAAAGCGGTCTTAAACCTGTACCTCGGCGGGCAGGCGGTCGGCGAGGCGGGTGCGGATTTGCTGTACGGCGATGCAAATCCCAGCGGGAAGCTGGCGGAGACCTATCCGGTTTCCTACAAAGACTGTTCCTCCTCGGAGACATTTGGTGTAGACCCCAGACAGGTGGAATATGCGGAGAGTATCTATGTTGGATACCGCTATTACGAGAAAGCGGGCGTTCCCGTGCAGTTTCCGTTCGGACACGGATTGAGCTATACGCAGTTTGCGCTTTCCGATTTGACCGTAAAATCCGGTGAATATTCAGCCGGGAGCAATTTTGTGTGGAATCCGTCGGAGGAAGACGTAGCGCTTACCGTCTCCTGCAAGGTAAAAAATACGGGGGACAGAGCGGGCGCGGAAGTTGTGCAGATATATGTGGCCGATTTGACGCCGGATGTTTTCAAGGCGAAAAAGGAGCTGAAGGGCTTCTGTAAAGTATATCTGGAAGCCGGCGAGGAAAAGGAAGTGACGGTTGCGTTAAACCGCAGAGCGTTTGCACACTATGATGTACATACCAAAGCGTGGGAAGTGTTGACGGGACGGTATCAGATTCAGGCCGGAACGTCGAGTGCGGATATTTGTCTGATACAGGAAATCCGCGTGCAGGGTACGGTGGATACGCTGGGGTATGAGGGAATCCCCGCGTGGTATTTCCGTCCGTCGGGAAAACCCGCGCGCTCCGATTTCGAGAAGCTCTGCGGGCGGGAAATCAAGCCCTTTGAGCCGGAAAAACCGGGAGAATACACCCTGTTAAACACGATGAACGATATGAAGGAAAACCCGGTCGTGCAGCAGATTATGGAGGGAATGAAGGGCGGTATCCTGGCAAGCTGCGGCGGCGACGAGAACAGTCCGGAGTTTCTCTTTACGATAAGCATTGTTTTCGATACGCCGTTAATCCGGCTTGTGCAGCAGGGCGGCGGCGCGACCTCGCTCGCGCTGATGCAGGCGGCGGTCGGCGCGGCAAACAATGACCCGGCGGCGATGACACAGCTTGCGGCGATGATGGAAAATATGCAGTAAAAGGCATATCTGTATGATGGAAAGAAAATGGGGCTGCCGCATTTACATTTATGTTACATGCCTGTAATCATTTGCGTAAAATGCGGCTGCCCCATTACATTCGGAAAGGAGTAAGGCAGATGTATCAGATTCAGAATATTCAGTGCGAGCGCATGTGCAGGCCGCTTGCGGTGACAGCAGAACACCCGCGATTTTCGTGGGAATGGGCTGCGGATGAAAACAATGTTTACCAGAGCGCGTATCGGATTGTAGTAGAAAAGGAAGACGGCGCCGTTGTCTGGGACAGCGGAAAAACAGCGGGCAGGAATACGACGGACATCGCATATGCGGGGCAGCCGCTGGAATCAAAGACGCGATATCTCTACCGCATTACGGCGTGGGATGAAGGTGGAAGAAGTGTACAGAGCGGGCAGGAATATTTTGAGACTGCCTTCTTAAAACCGGAGGACTGGAAGGCAAATTGGATTGAGCCGGATCCCCTGCCCCAGCTGGAAAAGAATCCGCTCGAGGAAGCGGAAAAGACATGGATGGGAATCCTCGGCGCAATGATGCGCGGGGAAAATCCCGAACTCATTTCTGATGAGGCGAATCTGCGAGCACAGCCGTTGGAGCCCTATGACCCGCCGGTGCGGATGCGCCGGGTCTTTGGTCTTAAAAAAGAGGTAAAACGCGCGCGGCTTTTTATCACGGCGCACGGCATTTACGAGGCGAAGATCAACGGAAAACCGGTGACGGATTCTGTCTTAAATCCGGGATTTACGACTTATGACAAACGGCTTAAATATCAGGTATATCCGGTGGAGACACTCTTGCAGTGCGGGGAGAACGCGATTGCCGTCACGGTTGCGGACGGCTGGTATAAGGGAAAGATTGCCCTCGGGAGAGGCTGCGAGTACGGCGAAGTGCCGGGGCTTTTGCTGCAGCTGGAAACGGAGTATGCGGATGGCACGAGAACGGTTCTCTGTTCCGACGAATCGTGGCAGTATTCGTTTGACGGGCCCATCCGTGCGGCGGATTTGTTTCGCGGCCAGATTGTGGACGCGAGACGGGACGACGGAGAACCCTCCCTGTGCGCCTATGATGCGCACACATGGAAAAAAGTCCGACAGAAACAGAAAGCAGGGCAGGAACTGGACGCGCAGTGTTCGCCGCTTGCAAACGTGTTTGCAGAGATTCCGGCGCAGCGGGTATGGAGCGCTCCAAACGGGGATACGCTGGTCGATTTCGGTCAGAATATGGCGGGGGTCATCCGTGTCGAAATCAACGGGCTGGCCGGCGAGGAGATTATTTTTGAGCACGGCGAGGTATTAGACCAGGACGGCAATTTTACCTATGCGTTTGAGGGGGACGAGACGAGGGCGCAGAAGGACTGCTATATCTGCGCCGGAAGCGGGCGGGAGATATTTTCGCCGCAGTTTACCTGGCACGGGTTCCGCTATGTGCGGGTGACGGGCGGACAGAACTGGACGATGGAGCAGTTTACGGCGCTTGCCGTCAGTACGGACAATGCGGTGACAGGGGAATTTTGCTGCTCGGATGACAGGCTGAATCAGCTGCAGCACAATATTTACTGGAGCCAGCGCTCCAATAATATCACGATTCCGACCGACTGCCCTACCAGAGAAAAAGCCGGCTGGACCGGGGACGTGGTGGTGTACGGGGCAACCGCGCTTTACAATCAGGATATGACTGCGTTTTATGAAGACTGGCTGAAAAGCGTCCGTCTCGAGCAGACCCAAAACGGGCATGTACTGAACACGGTGCCGCTGATTAAAAACTATATCCAGCAGACCATGGCGGGTTCTCTGGGCTGGGGAGACGTGATACTGACGCTTCCGCTGCAGCTGTATCATCTCAAAGGGGATATCCGCGTGCTAAAGGAAAATTATCCGGCGATGGAGAAGTGGATGGAGGCGATGAAAAAGAGCGCGTATGAGCTTCCGACGGCAAATCCGATGGGAGGAATGACAGAGGAACAGTTTGTTTCGATGTCAGAGCGGCAGCAGGATAATCAGCACTATCTGATTAACACCGGCTTTCACTTTGGAGACTGGCTGGTGCCGAGTGTAAAGAATGCGGAAGGGTTTTCCGACGGGCCGGCATCCGCGTTTCTGACGATGAATTATGTGGACACCGCGCTTCTGGCGGCCGACGCGGACATGTTTGCCGAGGTATCGGAATTGCTTGGACACGGTGAGAAGGCGGAGGAATCCCGGGCCTATGCAAAAAGGGTGCGGGAAGCCTTTTCCGAGGAGTATGTCGACGAAGACGGAAAAATACGGCAGGAGATGCAGGGAAATTATATTCTTGCGTTAAAGTACCATATGGTTCCGCGGGAGAAGGAGCCTCTGTTGGCCGAACGCCTGAACGAATTAATCCGGAAAAACGGCGATTGTCTGGACACCGGATTTATGTCCGTGCCCTATTTGCTTGATACCCTCTGTGATTACGGATATGAGGAGACGGCGTGGAAGATACTGTGGCAGACGAAATGCCCTTCCTGGCTGTATGAAATCGAGCACGGCGCTACGACTGTCTGGGAAAACTGGGATGCAGTCAGGGAAGACGGGACAGTGGACAAATGCTCGTTTAACCACTATGCGTTTGGCTGCGTCGGAGATTTTATGTACCGACGCATTGCGGGAATCGGGAATGCGGGCACGGCCTATGACAAAATCCGCATCGCGCCACTGTACGACTGCGGCCTTGCATGGGCCGAGGGGGAGCACAAAAGTCCGAACGGTCCGATTCGCGTCAGATGGGAGAAGAAAGACGGGAAAATTTGCATTTCCGGGAAAACTCCCGCGAACACGGAGGCGGTTTTAGTACTGCCGGACGGAAGAGAGCAGACGATTGGAAACGGAAGCTTTTTAGTGGAGGTCTGAAAAGATGAGTCTGATTCATACAATTGTTTTCAAACAGATGATGAAATCAAAGGTCCTGTATTCACCGGATAACAAAATTGATTATGATAAAAAAAGACAGGAAGAACGGATGCAGACAAAACGGATACCGCTTCCGAAAAACGTTGCGATAAAAGAAAGATGTATCAAGGGAATTCCTGTTGAGTTTGTAACGGCGAAAGGGAATCCGGGGAATCAGATCATCTATTATATTCACGGAGGCGGATTTGTGCTCGGGGAGCCGGCAACCAGACGGTTTTTTACCGCATATCTCGCGGGAAAGCTTCACTACAATGTGGTTGCTGTCAATTACCGGCTGGCGCCGGAATTTCCGTATCCGGCGGGGGCGGAGGACTGCATTGCGGTATACGAGGCTTTACTGAAACGGTATGATTCCAAACGTATCATGTTTGTCGGGGAGAGCGCCGGCGGAAATTTGGTGCTGTCGACATTGCTGCGTGTAAAAGAGAAACATCTGCCTCTCCCCGCCGCCGTTTTTGCGCTCTCGCCGACGGTGCAGTATGATAAAGTATTTCCAAGCTACACGGAGAATTTAAACACGGACTGCATGGTAGGTTATCTGTCGGAAGAAGTGCGCGATTTGTATCTGCAATCCAGAGACGAAACGCTGCTAAAAGATCCGCTTGTGGCTCCTTATTATGGCGATTATTCCGGCTGCCCGCCGATTTTCCTGTGGGCTTCAAAGTCGGAGGTACTCCGGGATGACAGCATTTATCTCTACAAAAAAATGAAAAAAGCCGGATGGGACTGCGAACTGTATCTTCGGGCGAATATGATGCACCAGTATGTGACAACTCCGTCGTTTTCAGAGGCGAAAAAGGATTTAAAAATCATGAAACGGCGCATGGATGAAGTGATGGAAGGAAAGACGGCGTTCGGAAACCGGCGGTTTGAACTAAAATAGGAGTACAGAGAAGATTATCATGACGAAAACAATTTATTTATGGGAAAAAGAAACATACCGCTATCCGTGTGCGGGAGAATTTCTGCCCAATATCACGGCTTATCTGCATGAGGATGAGGGAATCCGTCCCGCGATGCTGGTGGTCCCGGGCGGGGGATACGCGATGGTAAGCCCGACCGAAGGGGAACTTGTCGCGAAAAAATTTTTTGAGGCGGGTTATCAGGCGTTCGTGCTGACATACACGACAAACATGTTTCGGATCGCGCCGCTAAAAAAACAGCCGCTGAAAGATATCTCAAGAGCCGTGCGTTATATCCGCAGCCATGCGGAGGAATTGCAGGTGCAAAGCGGTGCGGTTGCCTGCTGCGGTTTCTCGGCGGGGGCGCATCTGGCCGGCAGCCTTGCGGTCCACTATGAGGACGACGCGTTGAAAGAAGAACCCCATCAGGAAGTCAGTAACCGCCCAGACGCGGTTTTGCTGTGCTATCCTGTGATTACGAGCGGAGAGTGCGCGCATAGAGACAGTTTCGATTTGCTGTTTGGAAAAGACGCGTCAGAGGAGGAGCTTGCCTGGGCAAGTCTGGAGCGTCATGTGACGGCGGATACGCCTCCGAGCTTTCTGTGGCAGACGCTGACCGACGAGCTGGTTCCGGTGGAAAACAGTATCCTGTTTGCACAGGCATGCCGCAGAGCAGGAGTCCCGTGCGAACTTCATCTGTTTATGGAAGGATGTCACGGCATGAGCCTTGCGAATGAGGACTGGGCGACCAATAACATCGGGGAGGGCAGCCTGTACACGATGACGCAGCAGTGGCAGACCATGAAGACGCTCTGCGGGCAGAATCCCGCCGCGATTCCGGAAACATTTGCGGCGGCGGCACAGACGGAAACGCTTGCGGATTTCGTGAGAGAGTGGACGGCGGCGACAGCCGTATATCAGCAGCAGAAAGAGCAGCGTGCGGATTCGTCGATTGCGCAATGGCCTGCGCTGGCGCTCGCGTGGCTCGAAAAAATATGGGTAATTTGATTATATGACGGTTCCCGGACAGATGCATTCATTTCTGGAATGTATCTGTCCGCCTTTCTGTCCATCTGCCATTTATTGACATAATAGTAAAAATGTACTATTATATCCGCAGAATCTACCCTCAGTGAACAAAGTGCATGTGCCCCTGTACGCTGAGAATACCAGGAAAATTTTAGACGGACGGTAAAGAACGATGGTAAACGTTATCATTGGATTGGAATGTTTCGGCATAGGCCTGATTTTTATTGCTTTGCTCCTTCTGCTCAACGGAGACGGAGCCAGAGAACAAAAATTACTGATTTTCATCATGTGTGGTTCACTGGTACAGAATATCGGCTATCTGCTGGAACTGACCGCTCCGACGATTGAGGCTGCGATGGCGGCCGTTACGGTGGAGAATGCCGGATCGGCCTTTACTCCGCTGTGTTATTGCTGGTTTATTTACGCGTATTGTTATGCGCATCCTCCGAAAGCGTTTCTGAGAATAGTCGGGATTGTCAATTTTTTTATTCTGCCCTCGGTCTTTTTTAACTGGAACGGTCTTTTTTATCGGAAAGCGGAGTGGATGACGGCAGCAGACGGATTTCATTATATCAGCCTTACATACGGGCCGTTGTACATGATTTTTATGGTGAGCCGGATTGTCATACCTTATGTGCTCTGCATTTACACGCTTGTACGGGCGATATATCTGCGCTCGGATCAGGAGATGAACCGTCAGTATTGGACGATTCTGGGCATTTCTGCGCTGCCGGTGATTGTTCTGATCGTTTATGTGTTAAAGATTGTCAATGTATTTGACCTCACGCCGGTGACGCTTGCGATTGCCATGGCGCTGGTGGTCATTGTGGTGTGGAGCCGCCGCAACTATGATTTCAGACATCTGGCGGCGGAGAAAGTCCTCGAGAGTATAGGCGACGGCGTGATCGCGCTCGATGACCATGACAGGCTCGTCAGCTATAACAGTGCGGCCGCGCATATTTTTACGGGGCTGCCGTCTCATAAGCTGGGGGAAAACATCCGGGTGGTGGAGGACTTCCGCGAGGAGATGTTCCGGGAAGATATGCCGCAGAACTTTTCGATTAATGAGCGGCACTATGAGAGCCACAGCAAGCAGATCACGGACGAAAACGGCCGGAGGCAGGGCTGCGTGATTTTGATTCTGGATGTGACGGACACCGAGGCGTATATCAATGAGATAAAGCGCGTGCGGCAGGAGGCGGAGAAGGCAAGTATCGCCAAAAGCGAGTTTCTGGCGAATATGTCCCACGAGATTCGCACGCCGATGAATGCGATTATCGGTCTGAATGAGATTATCATGGAGGAGTGCGGCGATACCCAGATTTATGCGCATGCGAAGGATGTACAGTCTGCGGCCAGAAATCTCCTGACGATCATAAACGACATTCTCGATCTGTCCAAGGTTGAGGCGGGAAAAATGGATCTGGTCTATGCGGACTACTATCTGAAAAGCGTAGTGGGTGAAGTCGTCGGCATGATGGATATGGCGGCGTCAAGACGCGGGCTGATCATGAAATATGAGTGCGACGGGTCGCTTCCGTGCCGCTATTGCGGTGACGAGGGGCGGATTAAGCAGATACTGATCAATATTCTGAACAACGCCATTAAGTTTACGAAAGAGGGATATGTCCGCGCGAGCGTCACCGGAAAACCGGGAGACGGGGAGGATGAGGAGCTGATTACCTTCCGCGTGGAAGATACCGGCTGTGGGATCAAAGAGGAGGACCTTGCCAGAATTTTCGAGGATTTCCGGCAGGTGGATTCCAAGCGCAATCGAACCGTGGAGGGAACCGGTCTGGGTCTTTCCATCGTCAGACATCTGGTGGAGCTGATGGGCGGCAGTATTGACGTGGAAAGTACATACGGCAAAGGGACGGTATTTACGATCACGATTCCGCAGAAGATCACGGACCGGCGTTCGATTTCGGAGGTGCCGGACCTACCGCAGGCGGAGATACCGGTATCGGATACATTCCTCGCGCCGGATATAAAGGTGCTCGTAGTTGATGACAATATGATTAACCGCAAGGTTGCCAGAGGTTTGTTGAAATGTTATGCGTTTGACCTGACGGAAGCCGGGAGCGGGCCGGAGGCCATCGAACTGGTGCGGGCCGGACGTTATGATATCATATTTATGGATCATATGATGCCCGGCATGGACGGCATTGAAACCGTTGATATCATTCGAAACGACTGTGGGGAGAACGGGAAGGCGCCTGTTATTATCGCACTGACGGCCAATGCGATGGAAGGGATGCGGGAGCGTTTCTTAAGCTGCGGTTTTCAGGATTTTATACCGAAGCCGCTTGACCGGAAATCGCTCAACAGCCTTTTGCTGCGATGGGTACCGGAGAAATGCAGGCATGCGAAAGACGAGGAGGAAAGCGACAGGCCGCTCAATCCGGAAAATTTTCTGATCGAAGGGGTGGATATGAGCGTTGCGGCGCGCTATTTTTCCGGCGACGACGCGGGCTTTGCGGAGCTGTTGGAGCTCTACTGCATGGACGGAAGACGCAAGACGGAGCTTTTGCGCGAATTGGCGGGGACGGATATTTCATGCTACCAGACGGAGGTGCATGGGTTGAAAAGCGCATCGGTCCATATTGGGGCTGTGGGAGTTTCCGATCTGGCCCGCGCGCAGGAGGAAGCTGCGGCGCGGGGCGACACAGAGTTTATTGCCCGGGAATTTCCCGCATTGCTGGAAGCATATGAGAAACTTTTGGCGGATATTGAACGGTTTTTAAAAGCGCAGAGACAGACGGATAACGTGGAGGAGAAGCTTCCCGGGCTGTCAGGGACAAAGCTGCGGGAACAGGTGGCGGCAGCGCTTGACGAACTCGAAAATTTCCGCTCGCAGCAGTGTGCGGGGATGGTGGAGGATATTCTGAATCACCGGCTGCCGCAATCGGTGGAGGAAAGTCTTCTGCAGATACAGACCCAGCTTAAACTGTATGAGGATGATCACGCCGAAGAACTGCTGCGGCAGCTTCGCGCAGAACTTGAAAAGGAGGAAGAGCAATGATGCAGGAGAAAGGCAAATGGCCCCGGAAACGTATTCTGGCGGTGGATGACGCGGCGATTATCTTATCGCGCGTGTCGGATATTCTGGGGAAAGATTATGAGGTGGTCACCGTGAATTCCGGTATGCGGGCCTTAAGATATCTGGAAAAGGAGAAACCGGATCTGATCCTGTTGGATATTCGGATGACTCCGAAGGACGGTATCGAGACACTGCGGGAGATACGCGCGATGAAAGACCGGTCCGATATCCCGGTGATCATGCTTACCGGCATGGAAGACAAGAATTTTGTCCTTGAGAGCGCGCAGCTTGGAATCCGGGACTATGTGCTCAAACCGTTTGTCGACGAGGATCTGATTGCGCGGATTCAGCGGGTTCTCGGGCCAAGTACTTAGTGTATGGTCTGTCGGCGGGCTAATGAGAGGTATCTTTGCATTCCGGTATCATAATCTGCAGCGTGAACATCGAATTCTCCGTGGAGAGCTCGAGCCAGCCGTTGTACTGCATTGCGATATATTTGATGCTGCGCAGGCCAAAGCCGTGATTTCCGTGGTCGCCTTTGGTGGTCGCGGGGAGGACGCCTGCGGGGAGTGCGGGACCTACATAGGGGTTATTGACCTGAATACTGATAAAATGCCGTCTGGCACTGATGCGCAGGTTGATGACCCGCATTGCGGGATCGTCGAACTGCGCCACATACTCCATGGCATTGTCGACGGCGTTCCCAAGAAGGGCGTACAAATCGGATACCCGGATAAAATCAAGTTTCACATCGTCTATGGAGCAGCTTAGCTCTATCTTTTTTTCTTCACACAGCAGTCCCTTTTCCGCAAGTATCGTGTTGATCACATCGTTTTCACAGAGCATCATTTTCTGATAAAAGATGATATTGCGCTGCGTCTCCTCGATATAGGCCTGGCGTTCCTCGTCGCTTACGGTAGACAGGACGCGGAGCTGATGTTTCATGTCGTGGCATTTGCGGTTGATAATCTCAATCGTCTCGCGGGACAGGGCATAATATTTTTCGGTGTCGTGCAGAAATTTTTCCAGCTGTGCTTTTTCTTTCGTGGAATTTGCACCTTCAAAAAGCGCGTATTCGACCGACAGGATAAAAATACAAAAGGGTACTTCCATCAGACAGACGGAGGGACTGAAGATATCCGCAAAATTTTGAAACAGATTTTGAAAATGAAAGAGTGTCGAAATCATCAGGACAAAGATGAATCCGTAAAAGGTAATATTTCGGATGGAATCCGAAAGGAGCGTTCCGCCGCAGCCTGCGAGGTGACTTGCAAAGATGTGGTAAATCAGTCCGTATATCACGGCACAAAAGAGCGCACAGAGCAGCAGGTAGATCACTAAGTGTTCCCGCAGAGACGGGAACAGGCGGCGCGCGGTATATTGGTGCAGCAGCGTGTACACAAGATTCTGGGCGGCAAAAGAGGCAATACCTAAAAAGAGCGCATCGCACCAGCCGATGAGGCAGGAAAGCTTTGCAAAGATGACCGGCATAACGGCGATAAAAGGGTACCACAGGCCGATGAGATAGGGAAAACGCGGCGCGTCTTTGGAGACGAAAATCGGAAAGTACAGCAGGGAAAAGGCGCAGGAAAAGAGGACGGCCAGCGCGCAGCGGGCCGCCCAGTACGATTTCTTTTTTGCAAAGGGAACGAGGAAGAGAAACATTGCGCAAAACAGCTCGAGCGGAAACCTGATTTCTTCGAAGGCGAGGACCGGTGTCATGAGTGGAAACCTCCTATATATTTTGTGAATGCCGACAGGAAAGCAGATTTTTTGGAGCGGCTGACGGAAAAGGTGTCCCCTCCTACCGTGATTGCATCGCCGTTCATGGCCTCTAAATGCTTTAAGTTGACCAGATAGCTGACGCTTGCGCGGGCAAAATGATAAGGAATCAGCCTGGGTTCGATTTCGTTTAATTTGCCGCGGGTCCTGTAATTTCCCTGGGTTGTATGGTAAATCAGATAGTGCAGCTGGGATTCGATGTAATATATTTCGGAAATGCAGAGGCACACAATGCCGTCCGCGGTGGCAACGGAAATCCTTGGGTTCACATTCTGGGAAAAAAAGCGCATGACTTTTTGCATTTTCAGACGGAAATCCGGGTAGGAAACGGGCTTTAGCACATAGTCAATCGCGTCTACGGAATAGCCGTCCAGGGCGTACTGAGGCTTGTTTGTCACAAACATCAAAAGTACGTTCTCGTCCTTTTCGCGGAGCAGCTTTGCAGCCTCGATCCCGTTTAATTCCGGCATGTCGATATCAAGAATGACAAAGTCGTAATCCGACCGGTATTCCGCGAGGAATGCGGCCGGTGAGGCAAACGGTGTGATCGTGTGCGGCGTGCCGGTCTCTCTGAAAAATTGTGTGAGATGGGAGGCGAGACGTGCAAGGTCCTTCTCGTCGTCATCCACGATTGCGGTTTTCATGGCAGAATCCTCCAAAGTTTGTACGTTGGTTTTATTATATCGAATAAAAAAAGCGCCGGCAAGCATATGGCCTGCAAAAAATGTCAGGAAAAAAGTAAATACTGCCACCCATCTTAACGACTTCTTCTTTTTCTGTTAAAAGTGAATTATCGAAACACCAAAAGGAAAAAGGAGAACAAAAAATGAGTGAAGAGAAAAAGACAAAGAAAATCAGAAGGCTGAGCCGAATTGCGTTTTGTCTGATGAGTTTTCTGACGATTGTGCTTGTGGGACTCAATGCGGTCATGCTTGCGGTGGTGAAACCCTATTACGGATTTCTCAACAATTTCCTCGCAGGCGCTCCGGAAACCGCGGAGGCGGAGGCGGCCACGCAAAGTTCCGCGGATGTCACGGAGGAAGTGGAAGGCGAGGGGATTGTTCTGCTGAAAAATAACGGCGGGCTGCCGCTGGCCGGTGAGACAAAGATTAACGTGTTCGGTTCCGGCGTACTCGATATGACCTACGGGGGAACCGGTTCCGGAAGCGGGGATTCGAGCAGGAATGTGACGCTGCTGCAGGGGCTTGCCGCCGAAGGGTTTGCGGTCAATGAGGAGATTCTTTCTTTTTATGAGGAGAATGCCGTACCCAGAGCGGATATGGGGCTTGTGGGGACCGATTTCGGAATCTATGAGGTGGATCCGGCGCTGTATCCGGAAGATTTGATGGAACACGCAAAAAGCTACAGTGACGTGGCGCTTTTGGTACTGACCCGCGTCGGCGGTGAGGGAGACGATCTGCCGCTTGATATGGAGAGTTATGCGGGAGGCGATGCCGGAAAACATTATCTCGAACTGCAGGAGTCCGAACAGCAGCTGCTCTCGCTTGTGGAGCAGAATTTCGGCACGGTGGTCGTTGTGCTGAACAGCCCGAATGTGATGGAGCTGGGTTTTCTCGAGGAGAAGGAGATTGACGCGGCTGTCTGGATCGGGTGTCCGGGAAGCACGGGTTGCGGCGCGGTGGCAAAGGTGCTCTCCGGGGAATTGAATCCAAGCGGGCGCACTGCGGACACATTCGCCTATGAGGTGGAGAGCAATCCGACCTACTACAATTTCGGCGATCATGACTATTCCAATATCACCTATGTCAACCGGTCACAGTTTGCAGGGACGGGAGATGCCGAGACCGGACAGGATAACTATCACTATGTGGAGTACATAGAGGGGATTTATGTCGGGTACCGCTATTATGAGACGGCGGCCGCGGACGGATTTATCAACTATGAGGATGTGGTGCAGTTTCCGTTTGGCTACGGGCTCAGCTACACAACCTTTGCGAAGGAGATCACCGCATTTTCGGATGACGGAAGCAATATTACGATGGAGGTGACGGTCACCAATACGGGAAAAACCGCGGGAAAAGACGTCGTGGAGGTATATTGCAGCGCGCCTTATTATGAGGGCGGTATCGAAAAAAGCGAGGTTGTCCTGACAGGCTTTGCGAAAACGGGATTGCTTGCGGCGGGTGAGAAAGAGACGGTTGCGGTGACGTTTTCCCATGAGGATATGGCGAGCTATGATTACAGCGGCATAAAGGCTGCGGGCGGCGCGTATGTCTTAGAGGCGGGCGAGTACGAAATCCGTCTGCAGGAGGACAGCCACACGGTGATCGACAGCAGAAGTGTCACCGTTGCAGAGGATGTGATTTACGACGAAGCGCATGACGGTGCGCGGAGCACGGATCTTGCGGAGGCGAAGAATCAGTTTGCAGATGTCTCCGACGGTGCGGGTCTGGTGTATCTAAGCCGCGCCGACTGGGACGGTACGATGCCAAAGAGCGCGGAGCCTCTGGCAAAGGAGGCGACCGAAGCGCAAATTGCGGCACTTGAGACGTCGCGCGTTGTGATCAACGAGGAGGACGAGGACATTACATTTGCAAAACACGGGTTAAAGCTTGCGGATATGGCGGGACTTTCCTATGACGACCCGAAGTGGGAGCAGCTGTTAGAGCAGCTGTCCGTCGACGATATGACGCTCCTTGTCGGAAACGGCGGCTGGTCGACATTTGCGATTAACAGCATCGGAAAGCCTTATTACTCGGAGATAGACGGACCGAACGGACTCAACAATATCATGGCGGGCGTGACCGGAAATCAGATGACGGGGCAGAGCGTGCTTGCTATGACATGGAATACGGAGCTTGCGGAGCGCATGGGGCGGACGTTTGGCGAGGAGGCGGTAGCCTACGATGTGACCGGACTTTACGCGCCGGCGTTAAACATCCACCGGAATCCGTATTCGGGAAGGAATTACGAGTATATGTCGGAGGACGGCACGCTGACCGGAAAGATGGGAGCCGCGGAAATCCGGGGGATCCAGTCGGCCGGGGTCTACTGTTACACCAAGCATTTTGCGGCGAATGATCAGGAGACAAACCGGGATGCAGGAGGCCTTGTGACCTGGCTGAACGAGCAGGCGTTCCGCGAGATTTACCTGAGAGGTTTTGAACTTGCGGTAAAAGAGGGAAAAAGCATGGGAATGATGTCTTCCTTTAACCGCATCGGCACGACGCCTGCTGCGGAAAGCTATCCGCTTCTGACGACCGTGCTCCGGGATGAGTGGGGGTTTGCGGGAGCCGTGATTACGGACTGCGTCATGGCCTGCTGGACCGAGGATGTGAATGCGGCGCTGCTGGCGGGAAATGATCTGCAGCTGACGATTCTCGGGCAGGGGATGATTTCCGATGAGATGAAGGGGAGCGCGACAGGTCGCCAGGCGCTGCGCAGCGCGTGTCACAATATTCTTTACATGCAGGCGAACAGCGGAGCAGTTCAGAATATCAAAGGAGGAATGACGCCCCTTGAGGTGAAACTGATTCTTGCGGACATCGTTCTGATCGCACTGTTTGTGCTGTACTATGTAAGGCGGCATCTGAAAATGAAGCGCTGGAAACAGGCGCAGACTGTGGTCGGCGGAGAAAAATAAAAAGAAGAATGTAACTATTGACATTACATCGAATTGCTGGTATAAATATAGATGTAGCAACAAGTATTACAACAATGGGAGCCGCCTGCGGCGGCGAAAGGAGAGAAAATTATGGCAAATTTCAGCAAAGTAAGTGTAGTGTCAGACGGGAGAACAGAGCTTCACGACAAGCTTTCTCTGACGGGAGCGGAAATCAGTATCAATCATCTTCCGGCGGGGGCGTGCGTACCTTTTGTGCACGCACATAAAAATAACGAGGAAATTTATGCGGTGCTTGCGGGAGCGGGCAGGGTCGTGATCGACGGGGAGACGGTAGCGCTTGCGGAGGGCGACTGGGTCCGCATTTCCCCGGCGGCAAAGCGTCAGTTTTTTGCGTCGGAAGATACCGCAATGAGCTTTATCTGTATTCAGGTAAAGGAACATTCGCTGGGAGACTATACAAAGGATGACGCGATCGTATAAACCGGCCGGCAGAAATTAGGTGACTGCTACATGCCCTGAGTGTCTCTCTGGTTACGAATTTTTGTAATCAGGGAGCCACTTGGGGCTTTTTGGATGCTTGCGGCATCCATGTGATTTGAGTATAATAAAAATCGTGATCAAAAGCAGCATCCGTATGGAGGAAAAGGTTGCGGGATTTAATGATATCAGAAGCGGAAATTCACGGATGCAATACTGATTCGGAGGGGAAACACACTGTGAATAACGAATACGACAACAAAAAATTTTTTGAGGAATACGCCAAAATGCCCCGAAGCATCGACGGGCTTTTGGCCGCCGGCGAGTGGCATCAGCTCAGACCGCTGTTTCCGGAACTTTCGGGGAAATGTGTTCTTGATCTGGGCTGCGGATATGGCTGGCACTGTAAGTTTTCCGCGGAAAGAGGCGCCGCGCATGTACTTGGAATTGACGTAAGCCGCAAAATGATCGAAGAAGCTAAACGGCGGAATGCGGACGACAAAATCGAGTACCGGGTCTGCGGGATGGAAGTATACGAATACCCGGAAAATACATGGGACTGTGTGATCTCGAATCTGGCTTTGCATTATATCGAGAATATCGGGGATATCTTTCGGAACGTATATCAAACGCTCAAACCGGGCGGCGTGTTTCTTTTTAATATCGAGCATCCCGTCTTCACTGCAGGGGTTGGACAGGACTGGATTTATGACAGAGAGGGAAAGCCGCAGTACTGGCCGGTAGACAATTATTTCATGCCGGGTGAGCGGCACACGCGCTTTTTGGGGTGTGATGTGGTAAAACAGCATCACACGCTCACGCAGATACTGATGGGGCTGCTGGAGCATGGATTTGTGATTGATGCCGTGGAGGAGGCCAAACCTCCGGAGGAAATGCTGGGTATTCCCGGAATGAAGGACGAGCTGCGCCGCCCGATGATGTTGCTCGTGCGGGCAAGCGTAAACAGATAGATTCTTGTTATTAAAAACCACAATCCGTCAAAAGCAGAGCGGGCAACCAGGAATATTGATGTTGAGGAACTGTTTATTTACTGAAAGCAGTAATTTAAGATGGAAAGGCGGTGTCCGGATGAATGTTTTGATCATAGAGGACGATGCTGCGATCCGGCAGGAGTTAAAGCAGCTTTTGGAGAATGCATTATATCAGGTAACGACACTGGTTGAATTTCGAAATACCGCAGAAGATATTTTGGAAATTCAGCCGGAGTTGGTTTTGATGGACATAAACCTGCCGGTGGAGTCCGGATTTGATGTATGCCGGAAGGTGCGGGAGAAATCGGATGTGCCGATTATTTTTGTAACCGGCAGAACGGATTCCATGGATGAACTGAGCGGGATGTTAAAAGGCGGGGACGATTATATTACCAAACCTTTTCATGCCCCGGTGCTGCTGGCGCACATTGCCGCCGTTTTAAAACGAACCAGGAAAGCAAATACCGAAGAAAAGAAGAACATCCATAAAGGCGTGGAACTTGATACGGCCCGCGGAACGGTCATGTATCAGGGAAAGCGTGCAGAGCTGTCAAAAAATGAACTGAAAATACTGCACTGCCTTTTTGAACATAAAAACGAGATCGTATCAAGGACGGATCTGGTGGAATACTTGTGGGATCAGCAGGTTTTTATAGACGATAATGCGCTTAGCGTAAACATGACCCGCCTGCGGGCGAGGTTAGAAGAAATCGGAATCCATGATTTTATCGAGACAAAAAGGGGAATGGGATACCGGATATGAAAGCAACAGAATATTTGAAAGACAAATGTATTTACCGATGAGAAATGGATTGGCTTTATTTTGAACCAGCTCGTGTTAAACAGCGCAAAGTACGGCAGGGAAGAGGGCGCACATATCTGGATTTTCACAGAGAAACAAAAAAGCGGAGTCCTTTTGAAAGTGAAAGATAATGGGACAGGAATCCCGGGAGAAGAACTTCCCAGGATTTTTGAGAAGGGATTTACCGGGACAAACGGAAGGGAAACGGAGCGTTCTACCGGCATGGGGCTGTATTTGTGCCATAAGCTGTGCAGAAAATTGGGAATCGGTATCCGGGCGGTTTCGGAAGAAGGGACGGGGACAGAGATGATACTGGAATTTCCGGTCAGCTCCTATCTGGCAGATTACAGGAATGAAAGAAGTATCTTTCAAAACTGTAAGGCTCAGGTGTAGACCGTCAAATTCCCATCCACTCATTTTCCCCTTATCCGTCAAATAAATATATCAGACGGATAAGTTAATCTGATGCTTTCTACGTCAGCTTATTTTATTTATGGATGTTT
>JAETRD010000001.1 GCA_021770345.1 Lachnospiraceae bacterium
ACGCTGGTCTTTCCAGCTATCAATCAAAAGAACTGTTTCTTCATCTGCCAACGGGAAGAAATACTCATACCTGATATTTCCCTCTTCTGCACGGATATCATCAACCACCCCGCTTGAAATCATTTCCTCTGCAAATTTTTTTGCATTTCCATTTACACCTTTATAGTAGATGTTTACTGTAATGGCCATTTGAGTTTCCTCCAAATATATCCAATCTATCGGCGTATATAAATTAAATCTGTTATCCCGTTATATGTCTGCGTTTTCAGCAATTTCAATTTAATTTCTTTCTCCGTATTATCAAAAAGCCGGATACCGGAACCTAAAATGGTTGGAATCACGGAAACATAATATTGGTCTATCAGGTCATCACGCATCAATTGACGAACCAGATTTGCCCCGCCGCATATCCAGATATTTTTTCCATCCTTTGATTTCAGTCTTTCCAACAGGCTGGCTGGATTTTCATTTACAAAATGAATCTGCTCTGTCGAATCCATCTCCCTGTGGGTAAATACATAAGTGGTAAAATCACTGTATATCCATTCCGTCGGTGAAAGTTCTGTTGTAACCTGATAATATGTATTCCACCCCATTAAAACTGTGTCAATTTCCTTTACAAATTCAGAATACACATCTACATTTTCACTGTCACTGCCCTGTCCATGCAGCCAGCCGACTCCGCCATTCCTATCAGCAATAAACCCATCAAGGCTCATTGCAATAAATAAAACTGTTACCCTCATACTTACTTCCCGCCCTGATTAAACATAAAAATGTCTGATAGATCCTGACATCCGTTTAGAGTAACTTGTACAGCACCAACGCCCCTGCAAATTGGAAACTGTTACTTATTCTTGATAAGTTTCAATTTTATATTTCTTCTGTCAGCAATCTTTTGAAATACCTCTGCCACATACAGGCATTGTGCCTTAAATGGCAGCAAGGGCAGTTCGTCATTTGATTGTATTTGATTTATCGCTTCCTGTATCTCTGAAAGTTCTAATAAATTGACTGCCACACAAAAGAAATTCTTCCTACGCCCATCATTATAATTAGAAAGCTATCAGTTTTCCGTAAGCAATACATCAATGATATCACCAATTTTTTCCGGAACAACTGTTATCTTATGCCTTTGTCCGCTTCACGACTTTCAGTCTCGTAAATTCCTCCCGCTCTTTCTCCTCCAGATACTCCTGTATCTCCTTCGCGAGCCCCTCATATTTCGGAATCGTGATATTGGAGAGCGCGTTTGCGCGCTTCTGCGTCTTTTTGATATTGTAGGCCAGCCGGTATGCGGAATTTTCCACTTCCGCAAGCCGGATCGTCAGCTCTTTGACCCGCTCGAACTGCTGGCAGGCCTCGTCGAGCGACATCTTGGTATGATAGAAAGAATAGGCGGGCCGCGCCTCCTCTTTCTCGTATTCCACCTTCGGGATCTCCGTTCCCATCACGCTCCGACGCTTGATGCGGACGGAATTCTCCACGGGAATCCCCATGGCAATCTGTTCCACCTGATGAATCCCCATCTGCATGTTGGCTTTCTGCAGCGCCCGGTATGCGTTTGTAAACGTCGTATCGATCTCCTCCTGCAGATCCGTCGCCTCCGCAATCAGATCCATCAGCTCGCGTATCAGAATATTTCGTTTTTTGTCCATCAAATCATAGCCCTGCTTTGCAAGAGCCAGTGAATTTTTTGCCAGTATCAGATTTCCCTTTGTCGGGAATGTATTCGGATCCATACCTGCTCTCCTCGATTTTTGTCAAACGCCTTCCTGCGTCTCCCGCAGATAAGCCTTCCATATCTGCAGGATCAGCCTTCGCCTGTCTCCCAGTATTTCTCTAAAATCTTTGTGTCAATCCGGTCTAATTCCTCCCTGGGAAGAATGTGTAAGAGCCGCCAGCCGATGTCGAGCGTCTCTTCGATCGTGCGGTTTTCATTCCTTCCCTGACCCACGAACTCCTGCTCGAACGCAAGCCCGAACGCGAGATATTTCTTGTCCACCGGCGACAGCTCGTCCTCCCCGATGACGCTTGCGAGGTCTCGCGCCTCCCCCACCCGCGCGTACGAAGAAAACAGCTGGTTCGCGACGTCCTGATGGTCTTCTCTCGTGTATTTCGCCCCGATGCCGTCCTTCATCAGACGGGAGAGCGAGGGCAGCACGTTGATCGGCGGGTAGATCGTTTTCTGGTGCAGCGCGCGCTCAAGCACGATCTGCCCTTCCGTAATATACCCGGTCAGATCCGGAATCGGGTGCGTGATATCGTCGTTCGGCATCGTGAGAATCGGAATCTGCGTCACCGAACCCGATGCACCCTTCACAATCCCCGCGCGCTCGTACAGACTCGCAAGCTCGCTGTAGAGATAACCAGGATATCCTTTCCGGCTCGGGATCTCCCCCTTTAAGGAGGAAACCTCCCGCATCGCCTCCGCGTAGGACGTCATATCCGTCAAAATCACCAGAATGTGCATATTCTTCTCAAACGCCAGATACTCCGCAGCCGTAAGCGCCACCTTCGGCGTGATCAGACGCTCCACCACCGGGTCGTTCGAGAGGTTCAGAAACATCGCAACATGCGCGCTGGCCCCGCACTCCTCGAACGTGCGCCGGAAATACTCCGCCACATCATATTTGACGCCCATCGCCGCAAAGACAACGGCAAATTCTTCCCCGTCCTCCCCAGGTGCGTCTCCGAGACTCGCCTGTTCCACGATCTGTGCCGCAAGCTCATCATGCGGCAGACCGTTTCCGGAGAAAATCGGCAGCTTCTGCCCGCGGATTAACGTCGTCAGACCGTCAATCGCCGAGATTCCCGTGCGGATATAATTCCTCGGGTATTCCCTCGTGCAGGGATTCATCGGCTGTCCGTTGACGTCGCGCCGCTCCTCTGCGCGCACGGCTCCGAGCCCGTCAATCGGCTCCCCCAGCCCGTTAAACGTCCTCCCCAGGATCTCCTCCGAGAGTCCGATCTCCATCGGGCGCCCCGTCAGTCTCGTGCGGGTGTTCAAAAGAGACATCTCCGCCGTGTTCTCGAATACCTGAATCACCGCTTTGTCCTCGTCGATCTCCACGATACGGCCGAGCTTTTTCTGCTTCCCCGCAACGTCAAACTCCACGATTTCATCATAAAATGCACCCCGGACGCCCTCGATGACGACCATGGGCCCGTTTATCTCACTCAATCCCAAATACTCTATCGACATATCTCTATCCTCCAAGTCAGAGTAATTTCCTGCGGTGATGCGGTCACGCATTGGACTTCATCAGCTGCTGATAAAACGCTTCTATCATCGCATCATATTCCGCGAACCGCTCCGGCTCCCTGTTTGGCACATCATACTTGACGGCGATGATTTTCTCGAAGACATCGCTCTCCCGGAGCAGCGCCATCGGCATCCCCATCTCCACCAGGGCCCGGCAGCGCTCATAGAGGTGCAAAATCACTTCCATCATCCGCAGCTGCTTCTCCATCGGAACAAACGTGTCCTCCGCATGGAAAGCATTCTGCTGTAAAAATCCCAGCCGTATCACACGGGCAACTTCAAGAATCAGTTTCTGGTCGTCCGGGAGCACGTCGCTCCCGATCAGCTTTACAATCTCGTTCAGACGGTTTTCCGTCGTCAGGATATTTAAAATCTGATTCCTGCAGTGGACAAAATCCTCGCCCACATTGCTGCCGTACCACGGCGCTAAATCTCCCATATACTCGGAATAGCTCGTGAGCCAGTTGATGGCCGGATAGTGCCTCGCGTAGGCCAGCGACTTGTCGAGCGCGAGAAAACAGCGCACAAAACGCTTTGTGTTCTGCGTCACCGGCTCCGAGAAATCACCGCCCTGCGGCGATACCGCGCCGATAATCGTCACGCTGCCCTCCGAGCCGTTTAAGTTCTCCACATATCCCGCCCGCTCATAGAAAGCGGAGAGCCGGGAAGCCAGATACGCCGGGAAGCCCTCCTCCGCCGGCATCTCCTCGAGACGACCGGAGAGCTCGCGCAGCGCCTCCGCCCAGCGGGACGTCGAGTCCGCCATGATCGCGACGTGATAGCCCATGTCCCGGTAATACTCGGCGAGCGTAATTCCGGTGTAGATGCTGGCCTCCCTGGCCGCCACCGGCATATTTGAAGTATTTGCGATCAGCGTCGTCCTGTCCATCAGAAGATTCCCGGATTTCGGGTCGACGAGCTCGCCGAACTCCTCGAGCACATTCGTCATCTCGTTGCCGCGCTCCCCGCAGCCGATGTAGATAATGATATCCGCGTCACACCACTTCGCGAGCTGATGCTGCGTCATCGTCTTGCCGGTGCCGAACCCTCCGGGCAGCGCCGCGGTTCCGCCTTTTGCGATCGGAAACAGCGTGTCTAAGATGCGCTGTCCCGTCACAAGCGGACGCTCCGCCGGATGGCGGTTTGCGACCGGACGCGGAATGCGGATCGGCCATTTCTGGGTCATTGTAACAGACGCTTCTCTCCCGTCCGGGGTGCGGACAACCGCAAGCTCATCCGAAATCGTATAGCCGCCGTCCGGCACGATGCGGATGATCTCGCCCGACATCCCCGGCGGAAGCATCACGCGGTGCACGATGGACTGCGTTTCCGGCACCTCGGCAATCACGCTGCCGGGCGCCACCAGATCCCCCTCCCGCACCGTGATGTGCGTCTGCCAGATGCGCTCCGTATCCAGAGAAGCCGCCTGTGCGCCCCGCGGGATAAATGCCCCGTGCTCTTTTGCGATCACCTCTAAGGGGCGCTCGATCCCGTCAAAAATATTGTACAGGATACCGGGCGCTAACGTGGCGCAGATCGCGTGCCCTGCCCCTTCCACGACCTCGCCGGGATGGAGCCCGCCGGTCTCCTCATATACCTGTATCGTGGTTTCCTCCCTGGTCAGACCGATCACCTCGCCGATCAGACGCATTTCCCCCACATATACCATCTCATTCATCTGAAACCCAAGATTGCCGCGCACCACGACAATCGGCCCGTTAATTCCGTATATTGTCCCTGTTATGCCCATAGTTCCTCTCACTTCTATAATGAAAATAATTCCCGTTCTCTCTCAAGCTTCTCCGAGAAGGATTCGTCAAGCAGCATGTTCTTCGCCGGAATCACCGCGCGGATTCCCCCGCCGAACGGTTTTTCCGCGGGCGTAAGCACACACGCCGTCTCCCGCTCGAGGCGCCCGCGCAACGGTTCGTCCTCCGGGTCTAAGTATACCGTAAGCTCCTCTCCCCCCGCAAAGTCCCGCGCTGTGCCGATCTTTTCCTCCAGCAGCCGTATGTAGGCTTCCGTCCCCCGGAAAGCCCGGATATGCTCCTCCACCATCGCAAACAGCTCCGCTTTCTGCTCCTCCTGCTTTGCATGGAAGTTCTTCTTTTCCTCCATCATCTGCCCGGAGACGGCGCGGTTTATCTCCCTGCGCACCCGCGCCATCGCGTCGCGCGTTTTCGTCTGCTGTTCCTCCTGCTTTCTCTTCTCATACTCTGTCAGCATTTCCCGGTAGAGCCGCTCCTGTTCCTCCAGCATCTCCCTGCTCTGTCCCTCCGCCGCCTGAATCGTTGCACGGTTAAAGATATCCAGCTTCTCATTGATTTCCATAAGTTCCTCCATGTCAGAGCTTCAGTCCGATTGCCTGGTTTACATAATCTGTAATAAAATTCTTGCTGCGCCCGGTGCCGTGGCGGTCCGGAATCTCCACAAACAGCGGAACTCTGCGCTCCTTTGCCGCCTGCACCACCTCCGGATAATCCCTTCCAAACTTCTCGGTCAAAAGCACGATCCCGATTTCTCCGTCGGAAACCACGCGGGAAAGCTCCCGCCGCAGCTCATCTTCCCTGTGCACCACAACGCCCTCCACACCGGCTAAGCGCATGCCGGTGTAGGTATCCACATTGTCGCTGATCAAAAACATTTTCATGTTCCGCTTTATACACTCCTATCCCAGAATCGAAAACGAAATCAAAAGTCCGTAGAGCGCGATTGACTCGGCAAGCGCCACGAAAATCAGCGCTTTTCCCATGATGGAGGAGTCCTCGCTCAGAGCTCCGATCGCAGCGGACGCCGCACTCGCCACCGCAACGCCGGCTCCGATACAGGAAATACCGGTGGAGAGTGCCGCAGCCATATACCGCCAGCCCTCCGCGGACGCCGCTGCGGCTGCCCCGGTCTCCGCCGCATAGATCTGTCCGCGAAAGAGCAGCATGTCCGCCGCGAGTAC
Organism: Lachnospiraceae bacterium; assembly: GCA_021770345.1. Lineage (GTDB taxonomy): Bacteria > Bacillota > Clostridia > Lachnospirales > Lachnospiraceae > Roseburia. The sequence continues at coordinate 6,216 of JAETRD010000001.1, forward strand.
CGTTCCGAAAAACATCAGAATCCCAATCGCAAGCGAAACCTTTGTGCTGCCTGCCTGTTTCTTCCCGAGCACATACCCCGCAAAGGGAACTCCCATGCTGATTGCCAGAATTACCGCCAAAATTATTTTTGTTGCCATCACTCATTTCCTCCTGCTTCCTTTTTCTTAAAAAATCCCACAAAGGGTTTTCCGTTTCCTCTGTAAAACCGGCTGAACATCTCGTAATACTCGAGACGCAGCACCTGTATTCCGACCACAAGCCCCTCGAGCCCGGTCACGAGAATATTTCCGAGAACGACGATCACCCAGTTCGGGCTGCCGCTCTCATAGCCCGCGAGCGTCAGCACCACGCCCATCATACCGGCATGACTTAGTGCAAACGCACCGACACGCACAAAAGAGATACTGTTCGTCGCGTAGCTTAACACCACGTCAAACAGCTCCACAAGCGCTTCGACGAAAAACATCGCCTTGCTGCCCTCCGGGAGAATATGAGACTTCTTCTCCACCAGATTCGACAGCGGCTCCTTGAGCAGAATCGCGACAAGCGGCACACCGACGAGCACGCCTAAAACGCCGGCGGCCGGAATTGCATAGCCGGCCAGATACAGCGCAATGACAAGCACGACCGAGCCATAACAGACAAGGCCCGAAAGGCCGCTCGCATCGAACAGGATGCGCCCCAGATCCTTTGCCCGGACAGCGTTTATCACGTTGAGCACCATCGCCAGAAGAATCATTGCCATCCCGAACCCGATCGCGATCAAAAGCGTCGTCATGATATTGTCCATCGGGCGCATCCACACCGCCGGAAGCGTTTCCTCAAAGCCGAACACACTCCCGTACATAAAGCCGAAGAACGTCGACCAGATACCGGCCAGCGCGATAATCGCCGCGAGGTTCATCTTCTTTACTTTATATAGAAGAAACCCGCCGATTACAAGACACAGTCCCTGTCCCGCATCCCCGAACATCGCCCCGAAAATAAACGTGTATGTCAGCGCGATAAAAATCGTGGGATCCATCTCGTTGTAGGCGGGCAGCCCGTACATCTCGACAAACATCTGGAAAGGCGAGAATATCTTCGGGTTCCGAAGTCTCGTCGGCGGCGCGGCGCTCAGGGAATTTTCCGCTTCCTCCTCGATGACCTGAATGCGGCGGTCTTTTTTCACTTCCTGCAAAAACCGCTCCGCATCCCGTTCGCTCATCCATCCGTAGAGAATATAATACTCTCCGCTGTCATCCTGCTCGTTTGCCCGCGAACAGATCGCCATTTTGCGCACGTCAAAATTTTCACAATAGGTCTTTAAGCTCTGATACGCCCCCGCAATCTGCTTCTGATGGCGCAGCAGCATATCGTGCAGCTGCTTTTTTAACGCCTCGCTCTCGGCCAGATTCTGCTCGTATTCGGCCTCGGCGTCCCGGTAGGCCGCATCCGGCGTTCCCTCGAAGGAGTCCGGCAGCTGCATCCGCTCAAAATGGAAGGAGGCACAGATGGCATCCACCTCGTTTTTGCGTATCTCCGGCACAAAATACGCGCCCCAGACGTAATTCTCGTCGCTGTGGCATTCGTAAAACAGCGCATAGTCCGTATCGTGAATATAGCGCTCTAATTTCTGATAATGCTCCCGGGGAATGCGCCCGGCCCGAAATGCGATATACCGGAATTCCAGAATCCTGCGGAATTCGTAATCGAGCTCCCGGAACGGTTCGATCTGCTGCATTAATTTTTTGAGCTCGGCACGGCGCAGTCTCAGCTCTTCCTGACGCCCCATGATCTCTTCCGCAAGCCGGTAATTCGCCTCCACGATCCGCTCCGCCTTCTGCGGTTTCATCTTCTCTGCTTTTCCCGGGTCATCCTTTAAGTATTCCCAGAGCTCCGTCGCACGCATATAAGCCTCTTTATACAGATTTGTCTCCACAAAGGGCCTTACATTTGTCAGATTGCCAAGGCTTGCAATCGCATTTTCAAAATGAATCTCATATTTGGAAAGATACACATCCGTCACCCGGTCGATATCATCCCGGGGTCCCGTGATGTGCAGCAGTTTCATTTTTTCTACCACGGTAAAACCTCCATAACGATCATGCCGTTATCAGCACAAGTTCCTGTATCTCCTTTGCCGGAATCTGATAGCGGACACCCTCAAGTATCGTCGTCAACATATCAATCTCCCGCTCCTTATCGTATAAATACTTCAATACCGGCGCAATGGACGTCGGATATCTGCCGCAAATTTTCCGGTAAGTCGCATCCATGACTGCCCGGTACGAAATCTCATCCCCGAGCCGCACTGCCGGATCCCGCTCCGTAAAATAAGCAGTCTCCCCCACAATGCGCACAAAATCCTCGGGCTGTTCCGCCGCGAGCAGCCGCGCCCGCTCCGCCTTCCCGAGCCGGTAGGATACCGGTATCAGCTCCGCCTCTATATCGGAAGGGCTGCGCCCGTAAAAGCGCTTAAACCGATACATCCACATGATATTCTGCCAGTCGATTTCCGTCCCCAGAATCCGGGTACAGATTTCTCTCGTGTTCCTGTCCGAAATCTTCTCGAGATATTTCCACGCCATCCGGTAATACCCGATATCAAGCCGTATCGCACAGTGCGCATAATCCCCGCCCGTATCGCTCCATATGCGTTCGAGAAGCCCCGCATACCGCGTGCCACCGAGCGCCTGCATCAGTTCCTGCACGCTCTCCGCTCCATACAGCGCCTTCGGGTCAAACACCGCATGCCCGGCAAAAAACGGTTCGGGCTGCCGTTCCTCCCTGCTCATGTCACGCTGCATCACACGCTCCAGGCAGTACTTCAGTTCATTCATCTCATACCGCATAAACACATGCTCTAAGGCTTGCCGCTGCGCCCTTCCGGCGAAACGGTAAATCCGGCCGTAATCCTCATAGAGTGAATTCCCGATAATCGCCTCCACCTGCCCGCGGTGCGCCACTTCCTCCCGGTCGGCAAAAACCGCCGTGTAGCTTCCGTACTCGCGCAGAAACGAAATCATATCCTCCACGCTCTCATACTCCGTCAGCCCCAGCAGTTCCTCATGCGACAAAAGCCTTCCCCGCATCGCCTTTGTCTTCGTGACAAGGCCGCTGTATGCCAATAACCCATCTGCCATTCCCTGCCTCTTTCCTACCGGGTCACCCGGTCCGCGATCTGTCTGGCCAGAGCTTCCCGCTGCCCCGCAAAACTCTGTGCAAGGCGCAAAAGCGCCTCCTCATTGCAGCGCCTGACATCCGAAAGCTCCCGCTCCGCCTCACTCTTTAGCGTCTGCTCGTATTCCCCGATCTCCTGCGCAAGCATTTTTTCGTATTTTCTGTCAATCTCCTGCCTGTCCCTCTCAAACTGCGCAGCCATCGCCTCCTTTTTCTCCCCGGCCGCCGCAAGGATGGCGCCGGCCTTTTCCTCGATTTCATTTAGCCTGGTAATTATTTCATTCATAACAATCTCCATTCCTGCCAAGCCATTGCAGCTGACTTTTTCCTTCTTAATTATAGTCACTTGATGTATGTATGTCCAGTATAACTGCAACCAAAAAAGGGATGCGTACAAAAATCCTGTCTGTACGCATCCCTTCCGTGTGCCGGACGGCACACGCTCCGTTTCTTTCTTTTGTATGTAATGTTACGCCTCCGAAAAACGCTGCAATCTGGCTGTAATATCCGCCACCTCCGACATAATGGACAGATACATCTCATACTCCAGCCCCACCGGTGACATATGCGGACACTCCTGTTTCATACGATATGCCTGTCTCAACAGACTCCGCTTGTTTTCCTCTAGCTGCATCATCTTTTCTCTGCTCATAACTTTTCAACAACCTCTCCATCTCTGCCCCATCCTCACATGGGCATTCTCATATTCGCATATGTTGTGCACACGCAACTACTATATTAGCACATCTTGTAGAAAATGGAAGGAAAAGTTATTCAGCAATTTTAACAAAAAATATCACAGCTGCGTCAGCAATTCGAGCGCCTGTCTGTCTGCAAGGCAGACACCGTGCTCTCTGATGCGCGCAATCTGCGCCGGTTCCGAGCAGCGCCCGTCGTCGTATTCGACGGTCCCGAGCGCAAAGGGCCGCATCTCCTCCTTGGAAAACCCGGTAAAATCCAGCACCAGATAATATCCGTCGTCTAATTTGTACAAACTGCTGGCCGGAAGCCTGTCCCGGAAGCAGACGCGGCTCATCCGCTCCATATCTGACCACGACACAAAGCGCAGCGCGCATACCATCGGCTCGGACTCCGTCTCCCGCGTCTCCTTCGCCCTGGCCTGCAGCTGCCGGAGTTTGTCCGGATCAAGGCGGTTTAAAATGCTGCCGACGGTATCCACAAGACTCCGGAACGAGCTGTCGGAAACCCCGCCAAACGTGATCGCCATGCTGTGATCCTGCAGAAGCTCGGCTTTCACCATCGGCGCGATTCCCTCCATATTGATATTCTCCTGCGCCTCCACAATGCTTAAGACCACGCGCATAAAGCGCTGCGTCGTCTCCGTATCCGCAATAATTTCATCGATGTCAAATCCCATGCGCCGGATTTCATCCTCCGTGAGCGCACAGCGGATCTGATTCTCTCCCACTCGTTTAATCTCCATAGAATTTTCCTCACTTCTAGGAATATTATCCTATGTTTCCCGCTGTTTGTAAACCCTAAAGCGGAGAGATTACAATTCTTTTTTCTCCACAATCCGAATGCTGATGCACACGGAACCGATCAGCAGCGCCACGGCAAACACTGCCGTAAAGGCCGCCCACGCCCAGGGCGGAAGCTGTGCAAGCGCGTCCACTGCCGTCCCCAGCTGCTGCAGTGTATCGCCCCCAAGTGCGGAAACCAGGCCGACGGCTCCAAACATTGCAAATATCACAAGGAACGTCACGATTCTTCCTTTTTCCGCGCCGAATTTTATTTTTATCGGAATCATCACGGCAAGCGTGACCGTCATAATCACCAGAATCATCAGAGATTGCAAAATCCAGTCCCAAAGGCCTGCTCCCGCATCCGGTCCCATCCCAAATACCACTGCTCCCGCTGCGACCGCCAGCACCCACACCGCTCCCGCGGTGCAGCCTGCAAACAGATATTTCTCCAGAACATACTGCTTTCTGCTCGCCGGCCAGGTAAAAATGTACGCCAGTCCGTTCCCCGTGTCGTCATAACTGATGGTTCCCACCGCCATGGAAACGGTAAGGAACGAGGAATAGCTGACCATAAAAAGCAAATCCTGTCCGGTCAGCATAAGAAATACACTGATTCCCGCCACGATTAAAAAAAACGTTTTCTGCTGCATCAGCAGCCGCCAGTCTTTGATGAATAATCCTTTCATTGCAACTCTCCTTTCACAAGCAGTGTGATCACATTGTCGATATTCGCCCGCTCCACGACAAGCTGCGGATAGTTTTCCTGATAAAACTGCCGCTCATTTGTCAGCAGCTCGTAGCCGTACCGCTCTCTTTGCCCGCCGAGAATATATCTTCTGTCAAGTCCCGCATATGCCTGCTCGTCAACTTTCAGGATGCCGTAAGCGTCCAAAAGCACATCCGTCTCCTCATGCAATACGATCTTCCCGTCGTTTATCATATAGAGGTCATCACAGAATTTCTCCAGATCCGTGGAAATGTGAGAACTGATCAGCACGCTGCGCCCCTCATCCGCTTCCATATATTCCTGCAGCATCGCGATCATTTCATCCCGCACGACCACATCCAGCCCCACGGTCGGCTCGTCGAGAATCAAAAGCTTTGCCCCGTAGGATGTCGCGGTAAGCAGCTTGAGCTTCGCCTTCATCCCCGTCGAGAACTCCTTGATCTTTTTATTTTTCGGGAGTTCAAAGTGCTCGCAGGTTCTCAGAAACCTCTGTTTGTCAAACCGGCGGTACATTCCCTGCATGATCGCCGCGACGTCCGCAATCGTAAGATATTCGCTGAATCCCGCCTCCGCGAGCACAACGCCGATCGCTTCCCGGTCACTCGGCCCGATTTCCCCGTGCGGCTTTCCGAACACCTTAATCTCACCTTTGTCAATAGAAATTAAGCCTAGAATTGCTTTAAATGCCGTACTCTTTCCGGCGCCGTTTGGCCCGATCAATCCGGTGATCTGCCCCGGTTTTACGGTTAATGTGCAATTTAATGTAAACGACTTATAACTTTTCTGAACCTCTGTCAGCTGCAACATCTCTCTCCCCTGCCTCCTGTTCTCTCATCCGGCCTCTTACTGTCCCGGCTCTAAAAATAATTCCAGCATCTCGCGGATCTCTGCATCCTGCATCTCGCAGGCTCTTGCTTTCTGTACTGCCTGCTCCATGGCAGCCTCCGCCTCCCTGCGCCGCGTCTCCATAAGCAGCCCTGCGCCGACCCCGGAAATAAAGCTTCCCTTCCCGTGCACGGTCACGATAAAGCCTTCCTCCTCCAGCGCATCATACGCTTTTTTCACTGTCAGGGCGCTGATTTTCAAATCCTTCGCCAGTGTGCGCACACTGGGAAGCGCCTCCTCCTTCCGCAGCACGTCGTGTGCAACCTGCGTCTTGATCTGCTCCGCAATCTGCTCATAAATCGGCTGCATGGATGAATGATTGACTATAATTTTCATTCGGCCCTCCGTTTTTCAGGTCTTTCTTTTCTCTTTACGTTAAACAGTATATAACAGTATTTAACTGTTGTCAACTGTTATATACTGTTTGTTTCAATTCTCTTTAAAAAAGGCGAAAAAACAGGCGGCACGCTATGTACCGCCCTCCTTTTTTAAGAAATCTATAAAATATCAGACAATTTCATCTTCTTTTTTAAGTCTTCCAAATTTTCCATTATTTGCTACCCGCCATGCAGGGAACCCGAAAAATGACGGGCAATCCTGCATTTTAAAAACCTGCACTGCTATAAATCAAGAAACGCAGTCCGAACGGCCTCGGCCACATCCGCATCCGACATCAGAAACAATACCAAATCCCCGTTATTTTCCACAACCACGCTCTCGGCCTCCACGCAGACCCACATCCGCGGATTGGCATTCTCCAAGAGCAGCTGCTTTGCGCTCTCCGCATCGGATTCGTCCTCTAAGCGCAGCAGCACGCACTGGTAGGGGACGACATTGATCTGCGGTGCCGAACACACGGCATCCGTGTACGCGATCTCCGTTGTTCCGAGAATATATTCCGCGCTCTCCGCAGGAATACCCGCCGCCACATACTCATTCATCGCCGTCCGCTGTTCCTCATCGAGGCTCGCATTTTCATATACCCGCGCAAGCACCTCCTCGCAGCTGCCCTCAATATTTCCTTTCGCATCCCCGCCGCCTCCGCAGCCGGATAATACAAGCATACCAAACACTGCCGCCAAAAGCAGCGTCGAACATGCCCCTCTCAAATATTTTTTCATCACATCCTCCTTTTGCCTGCATATATTTCTCTTACCCTCAGTGGACAAGGGCACTTCCGACCGTGTATCCCTTTGTCTACTTAGGGTATTATGCACCTTTTTCGCCTTTTTATCAAACAATTCGGGTGCCGAACGCTATTTTTAAAAATTGTCTCCGACACCCGAATCACAAACAGAAAATGTTTTTGGTTTTATTCCGCCTCTTTGGGCATTTGAATCGCTATATGCACATCGGTAAGCTGCTTTTGCTCTACCTGCGCCGGCGCTCCCATCATGACATCCATCGCGTTCTTATTCATCGGGAACGGGATGATCTCACGGATGCTCTCCTCGCCGCAGATCAGCATAACCATCCGGTCCACTCCCGGGGCAATCCCCGCGTGGGGCGGCGCTCCGTAGCAGAATGCGTTGTACATCGCCGGGAACTTAGCCTTCACATCCTCCTCCCCGAGGCCGACCAGTTCAAACGCTTTTATCATAATCTCCGGATCATGGTTTCGGACCGCACCGGAAGACAACTCGACGCCGTTGCAGACCAGGTCGTACTGGTAGGCCAGAATCGACAGCGGATCCTGATTCTGCAGCGCATCCATCCCGCCCTGCGGCATTGAAAACGGGTTGTGGCAGAACTCCAGCTCCCCGGACTCCTCCCCGATCTCATACATCGGGAAATCCACGATCCAGCAGAACTCATAGCAGTCCCGTCTCATATGTTTCTCGCTCGCAGCGCCGAGAAGCCTCCGGAGCACGCCCGCCGTCTTCTGCGCCGCGAGCTTTTTCCCCGCGGTAAGCCCGACGAAATCTCCCGGCTTTAAGCCGAGTGCGGCGACAACCGCCTCCTTTTTCTCCTGCAAAAACTTCGCGATGCCGCCGACGAGGGCGCCGCTCTCGTCCACCTTAAACCAGTACGCCTTATTCGCGGTCTGTACCTCCACCTCGGCACAGATCGCATCGATCGCCTTGCGCGTGGCCGCAAATTCATCGACCACGATCGTCTTGACGCACTGCCCCTCGAACGGTCCGAAGCCGCAGTCCGAGAGAAGTTCCGTGGCATCATTAAGCACCAGGTCTATGCGCAGGTCCGGCTTGTCGCTCCCGTATCTGTCCATGGCCTCCAGATACGGAATCCGCACAAAAGGCGCCGCGGACGCCGTCTTGTACACGCCGTATGCTTCAAACACCGGAGGCAGCACCTCCTCAATCACCGAAAACACGTCGTCCTGGGACGCAAACGCCATCTCCATATCCAGCTGATAAAACTCTCCCGGAGACCGGTCCGCCCGCGCGTCCTCGTCGCGGAAGCAGGGGGCAATCTGGAAATAGCGGTCAAAACCCGACGCCATCAATATCTGCTTAAACTGCTGCGGCGCCTGGGGCAGCGCATAGAATTTGCCCGGATGATTTCTCGCCGGAACCAGGTAATCTCTCGCCCCCTCCGGGGAAGAGCAAGTCAGTATCGGCGTCGTGATTTCCAGAAAATCAAGCTCGTTCATCTTCCGGCGGAGCTCGGCGACAATCCTGCTGCGGAGTACGATTTTCCCTTTGACCTCCGGATTCCGCAGGTCCAGATAGCGGTATTTCAGACGCGTGTTCTCGTCCGCCTCCCTGGACTGGTTGATCTCGAACGGAAGCGCGTTGTATATGCATCTTCCGAGTATCTCGATTTTCTCCGGTACCACCTCGATGTCACCGGTGGCAAGCTCTGCGTTCTTGCTCGAGCGCTCGCGCACCACGCCGGTCACGGAGAGCGTCGTCTCCTTATTCACCCCGTCAATCGTCCGCATCATTTCTTCGGTTTCAACCACCACCTGGGTTGTCCCATAAAAATCCCGCAGAATCAGAAATCCGAGATTCTTGCTTACCTTTCGGATGTTCTCGTACCATCCGACAATCGTCACGCCCTTTCCGGCATCGGAAATGCGCAGTTCACTGCAGTTATGTGTTCTTGACTGAATCATATGCTTAACTCCCTTTATCCTGTAATTGCTCTGCCGACAGGCACGCCTGCCCGGGCATGTCCGCCTCGCATGCTTTCTGCTCGTTATCCTGTATATCTTACACCAGAAATCCGTATTTTACAACAACTTTGACTCCCACTGCCTGCCGCTGTTCTTCCGGCTGCTCCCAAGCGCCGCGACCGTCACCGCGAGCGTGACGGCCTCCGCCGCGGGAAACGCCAGCCAGACACCGTTCATCCCGAACAGCGCCGAAAGTGTAAATGCCGCGATCAGAATCGCGACAAACCCCCGCAGAATCGAGGTCACAAATGCCCACCGCGCCGACTCCGTCGCGCTTAAGATGCCGGTTCCCACAATGTTGACCCCGGCAAACAAAAATCCGGTAAAATAGAGGCGCAGGCCAATCCCCGCATACCGCGCAAGCTGCGCGTCCCCCTCGCTGTTAAACACCGCCGCAATGTAATCCGCCCCGAAAAAGACACCGGTCACGATCAGCACGGCAAGCACAACAGATGTCGCGATTCCCAGCCGGATTACCTTCCCGACCTTATCATGCGCCCCGTTTCCGTAAAACTCACTGAGCAGCGGCTGAGATCCCTGGGCAACCCCGTTAAACATGGAAACCGCCACCAGCGAGGTGTTAGCCACGACGCCGTAAGCCGCCACACCGATATTTCCGGCCAGACGCAGGATAATCATATTGAATGCCACGGTAATCACACCGGAGGAAATCTCCCCCACAAAAGCCGCCACACCCACCTGACAGGAAGAGGCCAGGCGCTTCGCCGAGAGCTTCTGAGGCCGGAATCTCACCCCGCACGTTTTCGAACACAGGTGCGTGCCGCATATCAGCACCCCGACAACCGGCGAACAGGCCGTCGCAAACGCGGCTCCCTCCATCCCGAGTCCCAGCGGAAACATCAGCACATAGTCCATCACGATATTGAACAGGCTGCTGAAAAGCGTCGCCGCCATCGCAGTTCCCGGCGCCCCGTCGTTCCGCACAAACGCATTACAGACGGAGTTCCAGATAAAACACGGGGAAAACATCATAAAAATCCGCGTGTACGGCGCGCCCACCGCGGCAATCCGCGCATCGCCGCCGAGCAGCGCCACGATCTTACCGGGCAACAGACCTCCCGGTATCATAAAGAGAATTCCAAAGACAGTCCCCCAGAGCAGGGCGTTTGAAAAATAGTCGTCCGCCTCCCCGTCTCCCCTGCCCTTTGCCACCGCATAGCGGATTGCGGAACCGACGCCGAGCATGGCTCCGACGGCAAAAATCAGATTGTAAATCGGCAGCACGAGATTGAGCGCCGTGATACCGTCCGCCCCCACCGCCTTTGAGATAAAAAATGTATCGGCGAGAATATAGAGGGAGATTCCGATCATCCCCAGCACATTCTGCGACACATACTTCGCAAATTTCCGTCCAACCGACATGTTCTCACTCACTCCTCCTTGTATCATCCACATCAAAAAGAGCGGCTCTGCCGCCCTTTTTTCCTGCTGCCGCGGGTCAGTCCTTAAAAAATTCCACGATGTCGCCGTACCCCTCGGCCGCAAGCTTCTCCTTCTGAAACTTTTTGTTCTTGTTCATGCGCACCACAAGCACCTGTTTTCCGGCCTGCCGTTCCGCCTGCGCACGCGCGATCACTTCGGACAGCTTCTCCGCCGGGTAGCCCTTTTCGATCAGATACGCCGTTTTCGGCCTCTGCATCGGAACCTCAAACCCGCTCTCCATAAGAAGCAGCACAATGCGCTCAAAGCCGATCGAAAATCCGCAGGCCGGCACATTGTTTCCGGTAAATTTGCCGACCATCCCGTCGTAGCGTCCGCCGCCGCCACAGGCAGCGCCAAGCTCCGGCATCGCAATCTCAAAAATCGTCCCCGTGTAATAGCTCATTCCGCGCACCAGCGTCGGGTCAAATACCAGCTTAAAATCCGCCGTCTTTGCGGCCTCCACACTGTCAATGATCTCGAGCAGATTTTGCTCTGTCTCCCCGTCTAAAAAGCCCTGCAGCGTCGACGCCAGATAGCGGATGCCGTTTTCGGCCTCTGCTGCCCCCCGAAACAGCGCGAGATATTTGTCTATGGATTCTTTTGCGCAGCCTTCCTTTTCAAGCTCTGCCGCGACGCCATCCATGCCGATTTTGTCCATCTTGTCCAAAATGATAAATACGGTGTCAAACGCCTCCCCGGAAAAACCGCTGTACGCCGCCATCGCCTTTAAAATCCTGCGATCGTTAATCCGGATCTCGAAATTTTTAAAACCCAGGCGGCCGATCGTCGTCGTCGTCGCAAGAATCAGCTCGATCTCCGCCAGATTGCCCGGCTCGCCGATGATGTCGATGTCGCACTGCATAAACTGGCGGTATCTGCCGCGCTGCGGGCGGTCCGCACGCCACACATTCCCGATCTGCAACGCCTTAAACGGCGACGGAAGATCGTTGGCATTGTTCGCGTAAAAGCGCACCAGCGGCACTGTCAGGTCATAGCGCATCCCGAAGTCCACCAGATCCGCCTCCTCCTTCGCCTCGGCAAGTTTTAATTTTTCCCCGCGCTTCATCACTTTAAAGATCAGCTTTTCATTCTCGCCGCCCTGCCTGCTGCTTAAGTTTGCGATATTCTCCATACAGGGAGTCTCAATCGGCGTAAAGCCGTAGCTGCGGTAGGTCTCTTTTATTACCTGCTGCACATAGTCTCTGATCTGCATCTCCTCCGGTAAGATATCCTTCATGCCGTTTACCGGCTTTTTGCTCAATGCCATGTCTTTCCTCCATTGTTAAATCTTTTTTAAATAAATGATCTTCTATTCGACAACCGTCCATTTCCCGAGAAATCCTCTTTTATATTTTGCCCGTTCTTCTCTCGCCCAGTCTAAATTAGAAGCCCTGTCCAAAAAAGCAACTCCTTTTTTAATATCTCTCGCAACGCCAAGCCCCTGTGCATAGATGAGGCCAAGCCCATAATTTTTCATATCGCTCTCGCCGGTTGTCTCCTCGAGAAGGCGCTTTGCCTGCGCCGCATCCCGCATACAGCCAAGTCCTTTCAGCTTCGCAACGGCGTGCATGTCGTTTGCCCAGCAGCTGCCACGCCGGTGAGCCTCCTCAAAGAGTTCCACCGCCCTTGCATAATTCTGCATCACACCGTCGCCACCGTAAAAATACAGCTCTCCCAGACGGTTGTGACAGCCGTAATCGTCCTCGATGAGCCCCTCGGTCAGGTACCGCTCCGCAAGTCTCGCATTCTGCGCCATGCCCCTGCCCTGCAGCGCCGCTTTTCCGAGGCGGAAGCAGACGCTCTTTTGTCCGCCCTCATACGCTTTTGTCCACCAGTAGACAGCCTCCTCACATTTCCCGGCCTCCTCCAGATTGTTCCCGTGCCCCGCCTGAAAGGTCGGATAACCGTATTCCGCCCCGCGGCGGTCAATCTTTGCGGCCTCCTCCGGTCTTTTCGGCAGGATACCGTCATTTCCGTTTTCATAAAGCTGATACAGGTTATTTCCGCTTAAGTAGACGCCCGCGGCAAACGCTTTTTCAAACCAGTCGACAGATTTGCGGTTTGCATCCCGGATAAAATCCAGCATCGCCGCTTTATTTCCGGCGATCTTTTTCACTGCCTCCTGCTCGATATCCAGGATATCTCCCCAGAAATACACGTTTCCCACCATGTACTGGCAGAACGGCTCTCCGCCCTGCGCCTTCTCATAAATGACGTCAAATGCTTCTTTGAGATTCGCAAACGGCATTTCACGCTTCGCCTGACTGTCAAATTCGCCGCACCGCATCGCACCCAAAACGCCCATCGCGCTGCCGCCGCGGATACTCTCGTGAATCAGCCGCTCTACCTTGTCGTCATCCTCCGGAAATCCGTGATATTTCCAGACATACTGCGGGCCGCTGTAGCACCGTGATAAGAGATACGCCGCATCGGCATCCCCGTTTTTGTATGCGCGCTCAAGCAGCGCAAAGCCCTCTTTTCCCCTCTGCTCCCGCAGCCTGTAATAGATCAGCTCCAATGCCTGTTCCACTTCATCGCTGAAAAACTTTCCCATATGACTCCTCCGTTTTATCCACCTGTACTTATCAACAATGTTCCACTTTATCCGGAATCCATTTCCGTATTTTGCCGTATATCTCTTCGAGATCAATGGGTTTCGGCAGGAAATCACTCATCCCGATGCGCAGATATTCCTCTCTCTGCTCTCTTGCCGTATTGCCGGTCAATGCGATAACCGGAAGCCTTTTATAAAATTCTCCTTCCAGTTTTCGGATTTCCTTTACCGCTTCCACACCGTCCATAACCGGCATCAGATGATCCATAAACACAAGATCGTACTCTTTTTCCTGAATCATCCGAAGCGCCTGCTTTCCGTCCGACGCAGTTTCGATCTGCATCATCAGCGGTTTGAGCATTTCTTCCGCAATCATTCGGTTAATCTCATTGTCATCCACAATCAGAATACGGGCGCCGGGAACCGTAAATTCCAGATTCTGCTCCTCGACTTCTTCCGCCTCACGCTCAAAAACGCGCGGGCACATCCCCTCCGCAGAATCCCGCTCCTCAATCAGGTTGCAGAAATTGTAGCCATACAGCGGTTTATTGACGACGCGCATATCCTCCGGAAACAGGTTTTCCCTCATAGGATTTTGCACGCCGCAGCAGACTGCATGTAAATCCGACAACCGCTCCAGCTCCTCATCCCCCGGCGGTTCCGGTATGTCCGTAAGGTAAAAGACCGGCCGGCCGGTATCTTCCTCAGACGGGATATCCTCCGTGTATGTCAGGTGATAACGGCGGCACAATTCCCTTAACGCCTCCTGTACGAGGGTATTTTTCATTCTGCCGATAACCGTCGCACGAAAATCGTCCGCAAGACATACAGCCCTTTTTGGTTCGATAATCTTTTGGTGAATCGTGAAATAAAATTCGCTGCCCGTCCCGTACTCACTCGATACGCCGATCTCCCCCTTCATCAGTTCCACAAACTGTCTGGCAAGCGATAATCCAAGTCCCGTTCCCTCTTTGTGATGATTCCTTTTGGAATCCACCTGCTGGAAAGAGCCGAACAGTTTACCGATGTCCTCTTCGCGGATTCCCTGTCCGGTATCCTTTACCGTAATAAGCAGCTCTGCATCGTCCCCGACGATCCCGTTGATTTTCACAGTCAGAAGGATATAGCCCTCCTCCGTAAATTTGGAGGCATTATTCATGAGGTTAATGATAATCTGCCGAATCCGCAGAGCATCCCCATACAGGCGGGCCGGAATATCCGGATCAATGTCAAAAAGCAGCTCTACCGGCTTATCGCCGATGCGGTTTAAGATCATCATACCCAGATCCCCGAGCAGCGGCATCAGATCATATTCCTCCTCCACCAGCTCCATCTTGCCGGCTTCGATCTTTGAAAGATCCAAAAGGTCATTGATCATCGCAAGCAGTGCATTTCCCGAGTTCTGTATATTCAACAGATACTCCCTGTCCTGCCTGGAGCGCTCTTTTCGCAGCATCAGCTGCGTAATGCCCACAATCGCATTCATCGGCGTGCGGATTTCATGGGATACATTGGATACAAATGCGGACTTTGCCTGATTTGCGGCATCCGCATGCTTTTTTTCTTCCTGCACCCGTTTTATCAGCTCATATTGCTCCGTGACATCGACAAGAAACATGCTGTAACCGGATATTTTGTCTTTCTCCCGGATTTCCATTACCTTTTTCCGGTAATGCTTTCCCTGAATCTGCGGTACCTTTTCCTCATTCGTAAAAAGCCGGTACATATCCCCGGATACCGTTTCGTTCAGGAGCTTATAATCCAGCTCCGGAAAGATTTTCTTCGCATACGCGTTGGAATCCAGATACCCGTACATTTCGTCTACGATGACAAACGCGTCCTGCATCTGCTCAAACACCCATTTCTGCCCCAATTCCGTAATTCCGAAAAAATCATCGCGATGTACGCCAATGATGACGGACAGAATGGACAGCGACGCAAAAATCGGAACAATATCAAACGGTATATCAACCAGCAGCATGACAACCAGAGATACAAAAATGACAGCCTGCGCCCCCGCCAGCATTGCGAGATGCTCTCGTTCCGACTTAATCTGTACCCTGAATATACGCACTGTCGTGTAAATCATTCCGCAGCCCAGAATCATGCACATTATGCAGTAACGTACCATATATAAAGTGCCGGGAACGTACTCTGTCAGCACCAGTCCGAGCGCTTCATCATGACGAAATTCCAGCCGTTCGAAAACGAGATGCCTTAAGCCGTCAATCCAGACTGCGGACAGAAACAGGAAATCCTGCACACACCAGAAGATCAGCAGTATCTGTGTCCACCTGTAATGCTTTAACTTCAGATAATACCACAGAAACAGGCCAAACATCAGATAAAAAGTCACATTTCCGACATATTCCATTTTCAGCGCGATCAGCGCGCCCTCTTCCGTCTTCGTCCCAAGCAGCAGCAGGTAACTCCCATTGATAATCAGACAGCCGTAATTCGCCAGCAAAAGGTACATAGAGCTGCGTGTCTGCGTCCTTCTGCCAAGAATAAAGCATCCGGCAAGAGGGACACATATACCGATTAACTGCACGATACGAAACAATACACGAATCATAGTCTTTCTCCCGGCACCGCATTGCACGGAGCGCATAAAAAGCGTTTCTTTCTCTCAATCATTTCGTCAATTCTCTCAATGTACCGGGCAACGTCCTTCACATTCTCGCACCTGCTGATCTGTCTGTCGGAGACAACCCGTTTTGAAATACTGCCCGCGCCAAGCGCCACAATATCCTGCTTTTCCTCCATAATCAGTACATTGTAGACCCCGGCCTTTCCCGGGCGCGCATAGCCCACATTCTCAAGATTTCCGGCCATGCTCTTCTGGCGGTAGAGGTAATAGGGCAAAAGCCCTGTCTTAGCCGCGTACTCCGCCGCAAGGTCCATATGCTCCTGCGTGTTTATCATCTGATAGTCTCTGTAGTCCTCGCGGAACATCGTAAGCCGCGCCGCGCGCTTCAACGCAAGGGAGTGCACCGTGATATTATCGGGGCGAAGCGCGCACAGCTGCTCCAATGTCTCCCGCACATCGGAGAGCGTCTCCCCCGGCAGGCCCATTATTAAATCCATATTTATATTGTCAAACCCAAGCTCTCTTGCCATATGAAAGCTGTCTCTCGTCTGCTGCACCGTGTGGTGCCGTCCGATGATCCGCAGCGTCTCCTCCTTCATCGTCTGGGGATTGATGGAGATGCGCGAGACACCGTGCCGCCGCAGCACCGCAAGCTTCTCTTTCGTGATGCTGTCCGGCCTTCCGGCTTCCACCGTAAATTCAAGGCAATCCGACAAATCAAAACTGCATTTAATTTTCTGGATCAATCTGTCAAGCTGATGCGGCTCCAACGTCGTCGGGGTACCTCCTCCGATATAGACCGCATTCAGATGTTTGGACGCATATTTCACCGCGACAAAATCAATCTCCCGCTCCAGCGCGTCCAGATACGCATCCACGCGTTTTGCCCAGGCATGCAGCGGGTAGGAGGTAAACGAACAATACAGACAGGTCGTCGGGCAGAACGGAATCCCGATATACAGGCTGTAACCGTTCTTATAGTCAATGTTCCGGAGCAATTCCAGTTCCCGCTCTGCGATATCGATCGACAGCTCCGTCTTCCCGTCGGAAGTCCCGTATGTCTCTTTCATGTACCGCCGGATTTCGTCCCGGGTCTTTCCCTGCTCCAAAAACTTCATCGGAATTTTGGTCGGCCGGATCCCGGTCAGCGTTCCCCACGGAAGCTCCTGCCCCGTATGCGCCGCTAAAAGCCGGTACAGGTTTTGCTTCAGCCGATTTTTCGTGTCCGCCCGGTCGGCAAAGTCCACCGCAAACGAACACTCCGGCCAGACGGCGCCGCCGTCCCCGCTCTCCTGCCAGGTAATCCGGATATGCCCCGGCAAATGCAGATCGCCGGGCGCTTTATCTCCCGGGCTGGATTCCGGCACGTCCCACCCGAGGTATGTAATCCGCATCTCCCAGAGAAGCGGCTCCGTGCAGTCCTTCTCCTCCGCCGTCACACGGACCGTCTCCCCCGGATAGAATGCTTTAATCAGAGAATGAATGTCATACTCAAACTCCGGCCTGTTTAATTTCACCGTTATCATCATCGTCATAAATACGGATTATACATCCGCTCCGTTCCAATCGTTGTAATTTCGTTATGCCCCGGATACACCGTCACATCGTCCGGCAGCGTCATCAGCTTTTCTCTGATCGAGCGCACCAGGTCGGCCATGCTGCCGCGCGGGAAATCCGTGCGCCCGACCGACTGCGCAAACAGCGTATCCCCGACAAACAATACGTTCTGATAGGAGAAGAAATAACAGCAGCCTCCCACCGTATGTCCCGGTGTGTGAAGCACCCGGATATGGAAACCTGCCAGATCGATTTCCTCCTCGTCCTTCAGATAACAGTCCACATGGTAAGACAGCGTTTTTCCTTCCCATCCGCTCAAATTCAAATCAGGATTTTCTAAAGTCTCCCGCTCCTTTTCCAGCGCATAAATTTTGATATCGAATTGTTTTGCAAGCTCTTCGGCCGCTCCAGCATGGTCAAAATGGCCATGTGTGAGTAAAATTGCAACAGGTTTTAACTTTTCTTCCCCGATAATTTTCGCGAGTTTCCCCGCGCTTGCCCCGGGGTCCACAATCAGCGTTTCCCCGTTCTCCTCATTGACGGCAAAATAGCAATTTGTCTGAACCGGCCCTACCACATACTGTTCCACTCTCATCTGAACCATAATTCCCCCTCATTTCCAACTGCCTTTGTACCTGTCAGGTTTGTGCAGGCACAAATTCCAGAATATGTGAATAGGATTTGCACAGCAAATCCTATTCACATTTCAGCCTGTCGTCCGCTCTATATCGATCACGCTCTCCACCTGGCGCAGACGGTCAATCAGGCTGTTTAACTCCGCCCGTCCCTTTGTGGAAAACGCCACGTCAATCGTCGCCACCCCCTGCTTGTTCGTCTTTGTGTTCATGCCGTTGATGTTGATCTCCCGCTCGGTAAAGACCTTTGTGATATCCACCAGAAGGCCGGTGCGGTCATTGCCGAATATCTTAATCTCCGCCAGATAAAGGCCGTTCCCCTCCTTGTCTCCCTCGTGCTGCCACTCGGCGTCGATCAGACGCTCCCGCTCCGTCTCAGAGAGATTGATCATATTGATACAGTCGGTGCGGTGAATCGATACGCCGCGTCCTCTGGTCACGAAGCCGACAATCTCATCCCCCGGAACCGGGCTGCAGCACTTGGAAAAGTGAACCGCCACATCATAAAGTCCCTTGACGATGATGCCGCTCTTCGAGCGTTTCTCCGGCGCCTTGCCCCTGTTCTCCGCGATGGTCTGCATCACTTCCTCGTCCGTGATATGCGCGAGGTGATCCTTTCGATACTCCTCGTACATCCGGTTTACGATCTGCCCCTCCTTGAGGCCGCCGTGCCCCACGGTCGCAAGACACGAATTCCAGTCGTGGAAGCCGTATTTGCGCATAATTTTATTCTGGTATTCCGGTTTGTTGATATCCGGGAAATTGATTCCCTTCGCTTTGGCGCTGTTTATCAGAAGTTCTTTTCCGCGGATAATATTTTCTTCCTTTAACTCGCTGCGGAACCACTGGTTGATCTTGTTCTTCGCCTGCGTGCTCTTTACGATGTTCAGCCAGTCCCTGCTCGGCCCTTTGGAATTCTGGGATGTGACCACTTCAATCCGATCCCCGTTCTGAATCACATAGTCGATCGGCACAAGCTTTCCGTTCACCTTCGCACCGACCATCCGGTTGCCCACCGCGGAATGGATGCTGTACGCGAAATCAATCGGTGTGGAGCCGCTCGGCAGATTTTTCACGTCTCCGGTCGGCGTAAAGCAGAACACTGTGTCGTTGTACAGATCCAGATCGCTCTTTAGCAGGCTCATAAATTCCCGGTTGTCGGACAGATCCTGCTGCCATTCCAGAATCTGGCGCAGCCAGCTTAGCTTCTCCTCCTCGGTCACCGTCATCGGCGCGGGAGTCCCGCCGCTGTTGCTGGCCTCTTTATATTTCCAGTGCGCCGCGATTCCGTACTCCGCGGTGCGGTGCATTTCAAACGTCCGGATCTGAATCTCAAACGGCTGCCCGGTCGGTCCGATCAGCGTGGTATGCAAAGACTGATACATATTGGGTTTCGGCATCGCAATATAATCTTTGATGCGCCCCGGAATCGGCTTATACATCTCGTGCATCACGCCGAGCGCCGCGTAGCAGTCTCTGATAGAGTCCACGATAATGCGGATGGCAAACAGATCATAAATCTGGTCAAGCGTCTTGTCCTGATTCACCATTTTCTTGTAGATGCTGAAAAAATGCTTTGCCCTGCCGTCTATCTGCGCTTTGATTCCCGCATCTTCAATGTGCCTGCGCACCTCCTCGACAAGGCTCTGTATATATTCCTCCCGCACGCTCTTGCGCTGGGCAATCTGGCGTCCCAGCTCATTGTATGCCTCCGGCTCTAAATATTTCAGCGACAGATCGTCGAGTTCGATTTTGATTTTGGAGATGCCGAGCCGCTGGGCAATCGGGCAGTAAATCTCCTGCGTCTCCCTCGCAATGCGCAGCTGCGCCTCCACCGACTGATATTTGAGCGTGCGCATATTGTGAAGACGGTCCGCAAGCTTGATCATGATGACG
The DNA here is from genome assembly GCA_021770345.1 of Lachnospiraceae bacterium. Lineage (GTDB taxonomy): Bacteria > Bacillota > Clostridia > Lachnospirales > Lachnospiraceae > Roseburia. The sequence goes on from JAETRD010000001.1 coordinate 26,292, forward strand.
CGGATGTCCTTTGCCATCGCGAGGAACATCTTGCGCAGATTTTCCGCCTGCATCTCAAGGCGTTCCGCCGAGCGCTCCTTCGGATCCGTCGTATGATCGGTAAAATGCAGATGCTGCAGCTTTGTCACTCCGTCCACGAGAAGAAACACCTCGTCGCCGAACTCACGGCGCATCTCCCCGTCGGTCATAACGGTATCCTCAAGCACATCATGGAGGAGACCGGCCGCTATCGTTTCCTTGTCTAATTCCAGAGATGCCAGAATAATCGCCACAGACAACGGATGGATAATATAGGGTTCTCCCGATTTGCGCACCTGTCCCTCATGCGCATTGTACGCCACTCGGTACGCCCTCTCGATCAGAGAAGTGTCCGCCGAAGGATGGTACTTGTGAACGCCCACGATCAGTTCCTCAAACAGCTCCTCCGGACTCTTAAACTCCTCGGAAGCGCTCCGCTCCTCCGCCTCTTTTATCGTATTATTTTCCGTATTCTGTGTTCCCGTTTCCTCTGTGCGAATCTCTGACATGTACTTCACCTACTTCATCCATCATTTTTTATTCCAATATTATATTTTATTTCCTTATAAAATGCAACGCCGCCCGCAAAAAAATCAGGGGCCGGCCTGTATCAGGTCAAGCACATAGCGTTTCATCGTCTTATCCCCGATCGTCAAAAACTCGCGGAAAGCAAAGCCCAGCCGCTCCGCCAGATGCTCCGATACGACGTTTCCCTCCTCGATCAGACAGTTCAGGCGATTCATCGCAAGCTCTCTTTTCACATAAGAGATAATCGCCTCACAGACCTCTGCGGCATAGCCCTGTCTCTGATACGGCACGCCGATGGCATAGCCCAGTTCAGGCTCGCCGTCGAGCTCCTCCCGCGGTTCCACGCCGGCTCGCCCGATCAGACGGCCCGTACGCTTCTCACATACAATCCACATCCCATAACCGTAGAACGGATATACCGTGCGGATGTAAGCCTGCTGATATTCGCGTTCCTCTTCATAGTCATAGAGCGGTTCTATGTAATCCGTCATTCCCTCCCCGGCGTACAGCACAAACAGCTCATCCAGATATTTCATGGAAAATTCTTTGACTACACAGCGCTCTGTCTCGCAGATCGTCCAGGGGATCCCGTGATGCCGCTCATAGACACGGCGCAGAAAAGTCCATCCGACCTCGTCAAAGCCTTCCACATACATATCCGGTTTGCCGCAGTCTTCCGGCGTCTCCGGTGACAGGTAACATACCGATGCCATCCCAAGCCGCCGTGCATCTGCAAGCTGTACGGCATCCCCGGAAATCAAAAGGCTCTCTTTCGGCGGATAATCCGACAGAAGAGCAGCCTCTAAAATAGAATTCAAATTATATTTTCCTGTATTTTTCTCCCGCTTCTCACACGGTTTCACGAGCTTCACAAGCTGCGCGCACTGCACGTCCTCCCCCGACAGGTTTTCCATCAAAAGCATTTCCTGATGTTCGGGAAGTTCTCCAAGAATAATATATTTTAAATTTAACATTTTTTATTCCCCGTGGTTTTTCCCTCCATGATCGTGACTGTGATGATGTCCGTGACCGTGCCCATTATGATTGTTTCCACCGTTTTCCTCCTGGTCATCCGAATCGTCTCCGGATAAATCCTGAATTAAGTTTTGGATTTCACACATGGTCATCCCCTGTATATCCTCAGCCGTAATCTCCGGCGCCAGACTCTGCAGTTCCAAAAGCGCACAATATTTCCCGTAAGAAAGACCTTCGGCATGAGCAGCTTCCACGTCGTCCAAATCCGCCGAATGGCAGCTGGTATTCCCGTGTCCTTCCACACAGCCCTCAATATCCGCAAGAATCCGCTCTCCCTGCTCCTCCTCCGACCGGACGACCGTGATCGTCAGCCACTCGTCCTGTGACAGATAACTTTTTATCTCCGCACTCTCGAGTATCTGATCAAGCGCCTCCGAGTATCCCATAAAACGAATATCAAGTGAACTTGCCAGCTTATATCCGTCCTCATTGTATTCTTTCACGGAGACCACCTTATCATACCTGTTTACCCCCAATTCAAGCGACGGATTAATATCGATGCTGATCACCGACGTCGGCGCAAAATAATAGCGATATCCACCGAGTGTCAAAAGGAGAAAACAGGCCGCCGCAGGGACAAGACGTGCAATCGCAGGCCGTCTTGCGCGTTTTGCGCGTCCGGTATTCTCATCCAGAAAAGCGCGGGTATTTTGAATCAAAGTTTCCTCCGCATGGATTGTATCAAATGTTTCTTTTATTCTACTCATACTCATCACCACCCAGCTTTTCCCTCAGCATCTGTCTGGCCCGCGCCAGATTTGTGTAAACCGTATTGACATTTTTCCCGAGAATCCGGCCTATCTGCTCCGCCGTATACTCTTCGTAATAATAAAGATAAACGACATTCCTGTATTTCTGCGGGAGTGAGAGCACAGCCTCCAGCACATCCGTATGATCCGGCGGAATCTCGGCTGCCTGTTCGATCACCTCGTCAAGAGAAACCGTATTTCTGCCGAAAAAATTCCTGCGCAGATCTTTGCAGGCGTTAATCGTAACACGAATCAACCATGCCTTTTCATGCTCCTGATTTTCAAAAGAAACAGAACTAAGGACATATTTCAAAAAAACCGTTTGAAATATGTCCTCAGTGTCCGCATAATTCTTCAGATAAATCATGCAAAGCCGCCGAACGGTATCGGAATACCGTTCGATTGCCGCATTTACTTCCTGCTCGCCCCGCATATCATGTCCTCATCTGTTATCAGGATCCCCTTTATCAATGATGTCTTCCGCCGTGGTGGCCGCCGCCGTGATGACCGCCGCCGTAACCGCCGCCATAGTTTCCGCCGCCGTTATTTCCGCCGTTACCGCTGCCGTTATTTCCGTCGCCGTTACCACCACCGTAACCGCCGCCGTAGCTTACACCCTGCCCGCAGTTGTCGCAGATCCCGTCCCCGTTTGTATCCACGCAGGCTCCCCCGCAGTTTACCGGCACATAATTGTCGCCCCCGTTATTCGTGTCCGTATAACCGCCGCCATAACTTACGCCCTGTCCACAGTTATCACAGATTCCGTCCCCGTTTGTATCCACGCAGGCTCCCCCGCAGTTTACGCCCTGCCCGTGATGCCCTGCATGGCCTGACCACTGGCCGCATCCGTCGCAGATCCCGTCTCCGTTTCCGTCATAATAACCGCCGCAGTTTGTTCCCTGGCTGCAGTTATCGCAGATCCCGTCTCCGTTTGCATCCACCCAGCCGCGTCCGCAGTGTAAACTCACACCACAGTTATCGCAGATCCCGTCTCCGTTCGCATCCACATAGCCGCACCCCGGCGTGGCGCATGTATAGGAAACGGCCTGCTGCTTCGCCACCGTATTCGTATTCGAAACCGTCTGCTGCACGGCCGGGGTATCCGGAACCGTAACAATCTCCTTTTTTACCGCGGTATTCACCGTCATCTGCTTTACGCCGGTCGTATTCGGCATAACCGTGTATGTCGAATTCGTCGCATTTGCCGCATTCGCGACCGCATTTGTATTGATCTGCTGCGCCCACTGATAACACACATGTGCATGACCGTGTCCATGTGCAAAAACGCTCATTGTTCCGGTGCAGAGAAGCATCGCTGCCATTCCGATGCCGATCAGACTTTTCTTCATCATTTCATTCCTCCATAAACAATCAAATCCACTTCAATGAGTATCTTCCTTATCTTCCTCTATCAATAATACGACCGTGCAACAGAAATCCTTTCATTATTTTGAAAAAATTTTCAAACCGCATATTTCCGATATTCTTGCCCTCAATTGACAAGGGCACTATCACTATACATTCTGTCCGCACATTTTACAAGACTTTTTTATCCGCTCTTTACTATCCGTCTTATTTTCGCTATAATCCTGTTAAAATACGACGCGCCCACCGCGTGGGCAGAAAGAGGTAAAGAATGGCAAATCCAATCGTAACCATCGAAATGGAAAACGGCGATATCATGAAAGCGGAACTTTATCCCGAGATCGCACCGAATACAGTCAACAATTTTATCAGCTTAATCAAAAAAGGCTATTATGACGGCCTGATTTTCCACCGCGTGATCAACGGTTTTATGATTCAGGGCGGCTGCCCGGACGGAACCGGCATGGGCGGCCCGGGCTACGGCATCAAAGGCGAGTTTGCACAGAACGGTTTTCAGAACGATCTGGCCCACACCGAGGGCGTGCTCTCCATGGCCCGCTCCATGATGCCGGACTCCGCAGGCAGCCAGTTCTTCATCATGCATAAGACAAGCCCGCATTTAGACGGTGCTTATGCGGCATTTGGGAAAATTACCGAGGGCATGGACGCGGTAAATAAAATTGCGGAGACCCAGACCGACTACTCCGACCGGCCGCTGACCCCGCAGGTGATGAAAAAGGTTACCGTCGACACCCAGGGTACGGAATATCCGGAACCGGAGCGATGCTAAGGCGTCGCCCCGGACGCACAGACACAGAGCCGATAACACGCAGATTAAAAATGCGGTTATCGGCTTTTTCCATTTTCTTAGCGTAGTTCCTTATAAACGCATCTAACTAATCCCAATGTCAAAGCCTTTTGACAGACAATTTGCACTTTTCGCAGGTGGAATTGCAGCGCATAGTTGCACTGATGTAAAACTTGATATTACATCGGAAGATTGCTATAATGGTGTAAATCGAAAAATTACGGGAGGAGCAAGATATGAAGGTTGTACAAATTGTTTTCAGCCCAACAGGAGGAACAGGAAAAGTTGCGGAAATTATAACGAAAGCGTTGGGAAAGCCGGCAGCTAAAATTGACTTATCCGATGCGGAAACAGATTTTTCTTTGCTTCGCTTAGCGACAGATGATCTTGCAATTATTGCGATTCCCTCATATGGAGGACGGGTACCTGCTCTTGCGGCGGAACGACTGACAAAAATAAATGGGAATCATGCGCAATGTGTTATCGTTTGCGTGTATGGAAACCGGGCATACGAAGATACGCTCCTTGAATTAAAAGATCTTGCAGAACAAAGTAATTTTAAAGTAATTGCAGCTATTTCGGCAATCGCGGAACACTCTATTATGCACCAGTACGCAACAGGCAGACCCGATCAGAAAGACGAAGATGTGCTGTGCAGTTTTGCGGCAAAGGTTCTTGAAAAAATAGAATCCTGCAATACAGACATGCCTGAATTTCAGGTGCCCGGTAATCGTCCGTACAGGAAAGCCGGCGGCGGTGGATTAGTTCCCAAAGCCACTGATCAGTGTGTCAGCTGTGGCCTTTGCGCCGAAACGTGTCCGGCGCAGGCAATCAGCAAAGAAAATATAAAATGTGCAGACAGCAAAAAGTGTATTTCCTGTATGAGATGTGTTGTGCAGTGTCCACAATCAGCCCGCAAAGTAAATGGAGCAATGGTTTTGGCGGCAGCACTGGCACTCAAAAAAGCCTGTTCTGAAAGAAAGGATAACGAGCTTTACATTTAAAGTTTCCCGAAGCATTATCCTTATGTCTCCCTTTGCATGGGCGGTAAGCTGCGGTTCGCAGCCGCCCTGCGCCGCCAGAAAACAGAACGTGCTCCGTTCGCGCTGTTTCGGATTCATTATAACAATATATATTACATCAGATAATTGTTTTCCCGGTTTGCAATCTGCAATCCGACTAATTTATAAGTTGCATATCCTCCTGTCACCAACGGCTCCGCCCTGCAGATTTCCTCCGCTTCTTCACGGTTTTCCGTTTTCAGGATATACATCCCCGCCATTCCCGGATAACCGTGAAAGACACCGCAAACTTCCAGCTTTCCTTCGTCGTCGAGCTTTCTTATGTTCGCAACATGTTCCACAACTGTCTGTTTTGTCATTTTACGATAATTCTTGCTTTTCTCAATCATCATCATGTACATCATTTCTTCCATACGCTATTCTCCTTTACACATTAAGTTTCCTCACCATTTCGTGCCGTGTTGCATTTGGACTATAAATAGTTTATCATAGAATAATGACAGAAGTTGTCACTATTCGGAAAGGATTTAAAAAATGTCAAAAGCAGAACGGCTTATCGAAATGATGATAACGATAAATGCAAAAAAGGATTTTACTGCCGGGGAATTAGCAGACGAATTTTCCGTGTCAAAGAGAACCATACTGCGTGATTTGCAGGAATTAGAACAGGCCGGTTTTCCCATTTACTCCGAAGTCGGGGCGGCAGGCGGGTATCATATCCTGAAAGAACGCATTTTGCCGCCTGTTGCCTTTTCAGAAAGCGAGGCAAAAGCCATATTCTTTGCCTGCCAGGCCCTGCAATTTTATCGTGACCTGCCTTTTGAGCAGGAAACCATATCCGTCCTGAAAAAATTTTTGAATTGCCTGCCGTTAGATGTACAAAACAGTATCACACAAATTCAGAACAAGATCGTATTTTGGATCCCGGACAGGCATTGTGATTCCCCGCTGCTTAAATCAATGTTTCATATTGCAATAAACTGTCATGCCGCAACCATACGCTATTCGTCAACCTATTCGGAACGTACACGCACAATTATTCCTGTCGGTTTATATGCTATGAACGGACTCTGGTATTGTCCTGCCTATTGCACAACGGCACATCAAATCCGCGTATTCCGGGTTGACCGCATCAAAGAAATCATAGAGGAAAAACCCTGCCCAAAGGGGAACTATCCCATCCCCGCATCTATTCGGGAATATCTCGAAAAAACAGGGCCCAAAAACGATTGCCGCATCAAAATCCAACTGACGGACACAGGCGTGAAGCGCTGCGAAAGTGAAAGTTTCCTTGCAGGCGGATTAAAAACATTTTCAACAGGCGGCGGGATCATCGACATGGAAATAAACCATGCATCTTTGGAATGGGTTGCCGATTACATATTGCCGTTTGGGAACAACGCCACTGTGTTAGAACCGGCGGAACTAACGGAACTGATGCGGCAAAAAATATACGAATTACATCAGCATTACTGCAAATAACCCGCCGGGCTTTTCGCCCGGCGGGTTATTTCTTTGCTGCGGTTTCAATCTACGCTTGCTCGATGCCGCGCGCCGCCTCCTCTTTCAGTTTTTTATTTGTATCCTCCACATTCATCCTGGAGAGCACCAGCATAATCACGACGTCGATGATCAGCGGAAGCCACAAATACATGATATGAAGCATATTAATACAGGAGTCCGGCTGTACCGCCAGCTTGCCGTTAAACCCGCTGAACTCCAGCAGCCATCCGGCAATTGCTGTTCCGAGGCCTCCCCCGAGCTTCACGCCGAGGGAAGTGCAGGAATACATCGTCCCGTCGACCCGCTTCCCTTTCGTCAGAAAGGTATACTCGGAACAGGAGGCAATCACCGCATTCATATCTCCCTGCCAGGGTCCCTGCCCCAGTGCGGCAAGCGCCGTAAATGCCAGCATCATCGGAACACTCCCGATATATCCCGCCACCGCCACAAGCGCCCTGCCTACCACGGCGATCATATAACCGACCAGATTCAGCTTATACATCCCCTTCCATCTGCCCACAAGCGCCGGCGTGAAAATCAACGCGATAATCAGAGGAATATTCACTGCCCACGAAAATACGCCGTAGAGGTTTTCGTTTTTCAGCACATACGCCATGTAATAGATACCGGCATTGATCATCGCCCCGTATAACTGCTGCAGAATATATACCCCGCAGATCATCAGGTAAAACCGGTTGGACAAAAGGAGCCCAAACGCTTCGATCAGCCCGTACTTTTCCTCCTCCTGCTTCTTCTCCCCGCCCGCATTCAGCTCCTCCTCGGGAAGCTCCTTTACGGAAAGCGCCGAGACAGTGTTGATGACAAGACCGATCACCGCATAGGTAATCGCCACCGTCCGCCATGCCGCCGCTCCGCCGCCGCATGCCGCGACAAAACCGATCGTCACCGACTGAATCAGCAGGCTTGTTGCAAACGCAAAGATAAACCGGTAGGAACCCATCTGCACCCGCTCTTTGCTGTTCTTCGTCACAAGGGAGGTGAGGGCGGAATAAGCGATATTGTTCGCCGTGTAAAAGACGCCGTTCAGCAGCGTATACGCGATAAAAAACCATGCATACTGCGCCGTCTCACCCCAGCCCGTCGGCACGGCAAAAATCGCCGCCAGCGTCACCGCACAGCCGATATAGCCGTAGAGCATCCAGGGCCTCGCTTTTCCGAGCCTGCTGTGCGTTTTATCGATCATCGAACCGAAGAAAATATCCGTAAAACCGTCAAACAGTTTCGAGACGGCGATCAGCGTTCCCACGATCCCTGCAGAGAGACCGATCGTATTGGTCAGATAAATCATGACAAACGAAGACAAAAACGCGTATACCACGTTGCCCGCAATATCCCCCGAGCCATACCCTACTTTATTATACCATTTTAAATAAGTCTTTTCTTCCATAAATATACCCCCATATATTATTTTTATCCCTTCACAAACGGAACCAGGCGAAACTCAAAGTGAAACTGTTTCGCATCGAACCGATATCTGTCACGCAGCGCGGGCCCGCAGCTGTTTGACCCGATCCCGTTCTGCGCATAGTCGAGGCACAGTACCGTGCTTCCCGACGCCTCCAGTTCAAAATTATGTGCCTTCCTCTCCAGTTCCTCCTGTGTATATACCGAAGCCTGAAAAGAAAACTTCTGCTCCGACGCCGCCGCCAACCCAAACTGCCCGCTGCAAAGTTCCACATAATCGCAGTCAAAATGGCTTCCGTTTTCCTGCGGGCGGATATAATCCTCATGCAGCTCCTCTATCCCGCAGCGGTACAGCCCATGGCTTGCGGCCCTGTGCTTATCACAGTAGCTCTCCATGGGACCGTAACCGTAATAGGAGACATTTTTCAGCCTGCTGTCAAGAAAGAGGCGCACACCAAATCTGGGCAGTTCCGGAAACTCCTCGTTTTTACAGACATCCAGCGCACAGCGGATACCCCCGCTGTTATCCACCGTCCAGACGGCCCCCACATTCATCATCCGCTGAACCGACGCGGCGGAAATCGATAAATTGGCCCGGATCACCACCCTGTCCTTATACCGTTCCACCACGGCACCGTAAGCTCTCGCATACGCTTCCCTGTAACGCGCCTTTTCCCACACAGGCTTTCTGTACATATCATTATCCGTGGGCGCGCGCCAGAGATTCAGTTCCATCGGCCGGTCCAGATATTCTCTGCCTGCATACCGGAGACTCTCAAACAATCCGTTCTTTCTGCTGTATACATATGTAAACCCGTTTCCTCTCAGAATTATTCTGCCGTCTGTCTCTGCCACCTCCAGAGCCGTCTCCATATTGACTTCCTTCCGCAGCCACTTTAAGGCAGTCTGGTTTCTCCCGTCCCCATTTTCAAGCAGGATTTCGTCAAATCCCAGGATATGTCCGGCGGAAACCAGCGGTATATCCACGAGAAGCTCATAGGTAATCTTCAAATAAACCCTGCCCGCCTTCGGAAGCATGACATCCAGCGTTACGTCCGCCTCCCCGTGCGGTGCAACGGAAACCGGAGGAAGCGTTCCCGACTGTACGCAGACGCCGTCGCAGGTCACCGCATAGCGAATCACCGCATAATCCTTCAGATTCGTAAAATCCAGATAATTGTGAAGCCTTAATTGTTTCCTCTTTGCATCATAGGAGACAACCCGCGCCGGGCGGTGTACATTTTTGTATTCCAGAAGTCCGGTGTGGGGAGTACGGTCCGGATAGACAAGTCCGTCCACACAGAAATTTCCGTCATGAACGCTCTCGCCAAAATCACCCCCGTAAAAATATTTTACTTTTCCGTTTTCCGCCCGCCCCATATCGACGGCATGGTCGCACCACTCCCAGACAAAACCGCCGCACATGACATCATACTTCTGTATCATCTGAAAATAGTCTTCCAGGTCCCCCGGTCCGTTCCCCATTGCGTGGCAGTATTCCACCAGAAGAAACGGCTTTCCCGCATTTCTTTCCAGATACTCCTCAATCTCCTCGAGGGCAGGATACATTCTGCTGTACAGATCCAGCTTTTCATAATCATAAATTTTATCGTAATTGCGGTATCTTGCACTCTCATAGTGGGTGATCCGCTCCGCGTCAAACGCCTTTGTCCACCGCAGTGCCTGCTCAAAATTACAGCCGTATGCGCTCTCGTTTCCCATCGACCACATGACGATGCAGGGACGGTTTTTGTCCCGCTCCACCATGCGCTGCACGCGATCCAGAATCGCGCCCTCCCACTTCGGGTCATCCGCTATTTTTTCGTTCCAGCGCCGGAAGCGGTTGTCATCCGTATCCTTGCTGTAATACAGCAGAAACGGACCGTGCGCCTCTATATCCGCCTCGTCGATCACCATAAACCCGTACCTGTCACACAGCTGATAAAAATAAGGCGCATTGGGATAGTGGCTGGAGCGGATGGCATTAAAATTATGACGTTTCATCATGGTAAGGTCCCTCATGACCTGCTCCATCCCGACAGCGGAGCCTGTGACCGGGTCACTGTCATGACGGTTTACCCCGTGAAGCTTGATATTCTGCCCGTTGAGGTAAAACACGCCATCCTTTATCCCGATACTCCGAAATCCCGCATAATCCGTGATCACCTCGTCTTCCGTCTCTATGACAACCGTATACAGGTCGGGACGTTCCGCACTCCACAGGCCCGGAGCGTCGATTTCCAGCAAAAGGCTGCCCGCCTGCGCCCTGCCCGAGGCCACCGGCTGCATCTTTCGGTCGTAGACGGACACTTTTGTCTCGACCGCCAGATCCCCGTAAAAAAAATCCAGCTTAATTTCCCCGCGCCCGTCTGCGACGGATGCCGTAATGCGATAATCCCGGATATGGTGAACAGGACGTTTCAGCAGATATACATCCCCGAAAATCCCGCTCATGCGAAACTTATCCTGGTCCTCGAGATAACTGCCGTCGCACCATTTGAGGACAAACACCGCGATTCTGTTTTTTCCCTCCCAGAGCATCCCGGTCACGTCAAACTCGCTTGTCGCGTGAGATACCTGACTGTACCCCACATAAACCCCGTTGATCCACACATAAAAACAGGAATCCACGCCCTCAAAATTTAAGTATGCCTTTGGCGCACGCCCGTCCGGCCGGTAGTCAAAATCACGGACATATGCGCCGCACGGAATATCCTGCGGTACATAAGGCGGATCAAACGGAAACGGATACCTGATATTCGTGTACTGGCAGGAGTCATACCCCGCCGTCTGCCAGACCCCCGGAACAGTGATCCCGTCAAAGCCGGAAACGTCATATCCCGGCTCATAAAACGCATCCGTCACGTCATAGACGCTCTCAAAAAACCGGAATTTCCAGTCTCCGCTTAAAAGCTGCAGGCGGTCCGATTTCTCCCTCTGCTCCACCGGATCATCCACTCTCTCTGAGGCCGGAATATAATATGCCCGCGGCGGCATGGTTCCGTCGTGCAAAACACTAAGGTTCTCATAGTATCTCGGTACGATCATTTTTGTGCCCTCCTTTAAATATACACTTTTTTGCTTTTTTAATTTTGCACCCCTCTCTTTCTTTTAAAATAACCTCTCTTTCTCTCCCGCATTTTCCGATTTAATTGTAGAATTTTCGCCATATAAAGTCCATAAATACAATTAGACAGAACATGCACAAAATGATACAATAACTATATCAGGATCTTTTTTCGGGGAGGGGTGCCGCATATGTATTTAAATTCTGGATACCTGCACAATTCACTGATTGATTTCAAAGATAAATCAAGACCTTTAATCGTCGGAAGCTGCGGCACCTACCGTCTGCATACGCATCCGAAGCTGCCCACCTACCGGCCGAGGGGAAGACTGGATTTTCAGATTATCTATGTGTCTGCCGGCGTCGCACATTTTCATTTTGGCAACGCCGAAAACGATACGGTTGTCACTGCCGGCAATATGGTGATTTACCGACCGAAGGAATTTCAGAAATATGAATATTATGCCGTCGATCAGACCGAGGTATACTGGGTTCATTTTACGGGCGGAAACGTGAAGAATATCCTCAGAAGCTACGGCATCACGGACGATATGCGCGTCGTCTATGCCGGCACTTCCCTGGAATATGTAAGAATTTTTAAGAAAATGATATCCGAGCTCCAGCACTGTCGGGTGGATTATGAGGAGATGCTTGCGATGCTTCTCCGCCATCTCCTCATTCTCCTGCACAGGCAGCTTTCCAAACAGCGCATCCTCAAAAACGAATATCTCGACAGCGAGATGGACCTGGCCGCACAGTATTTTAACGATAATTATAATTCCGATATCAGCATCCAAAACTATGCGGCATCCCGCGGCATGAGCGTAAGCTGGTTTATCCGCAATTTCAAAGCCTATACCGGCTCCGCTCCCATGCAGTACATCGTCTCCGTCCGCATCACGAATGCGCAGATGCTTCTGGAAACCACCAAATACACGGTGACCGAGATCGGACGGATTGTCGGCTATGACAATCCCCTGTACTTCAGCCGCATCTTCCACAGACAGAAGGGGTTTTCCCCCTCCGCCTACCGGAAGATGGTCGAAAAATCCTGACCGCGCCGCCGGACGGCTCCCGCCGCAGACGCGCAGACCGCAAGCGCCCCGATTGCATATCCCGCGCGCAGCCCCGGCGGGGCAAATTCCAGTGTGATCCGATGTGTTCCCTCCGGCACCACCGCCCCCGCAAACACCTGATTGACCGTCAAAAGATGTGTCTCCCCTCCGTCCACTAAAATTTTCATGCCGTTCTGCACCGGGATTGATGTCACAAACAGCCTGGCCCGTCCGACATCCGCCATGCAGGCTAACACTTCATTTCCCGCCGTCCGGGCGGGCTGCACGTTTTCAATCCGCTTCCCGCCGAACAGTCTCTTGTCATAGGTATGCCACTGTACCTCCGAAAGCTTGTATTTTCCTTTTGAAAACACAAGCTCGAGCACATCGACACCGTCCGCATCCGACTCGGAAAACTGATAGTGAAACTCCGTATTCCCGTTCGGATAGGGCGCGCTTTTTCCGGAAAGTTTGTTGCGGATTCCGTTGATCTCAATGATCACGGCTTCGGATTTCCTGTTTTCAACCGCAAATGACAGTAGCAGGATTTCTTCCCGGATACCGGTCCGAAGCGGAAGCACGAGTCTGCTCTCCCGCTCCGCCGAAATCTCATAGACGCCCGGCTCCGGCTGCACAATCGAAAGCCCCTCCGGCAGTGCGCAGTCCCCAAATACCGGCTCATACGGTTTCATTCTGCTCTGAAACTGTCCCTTTTTTGCAGGCGCCACGGCCCCAGTCTCACCTGTTTTTCCGTCACCATCCGCCGCCACGGCTGCACCCGCATCCGCTTCGCAGTCCGCAACCGTGGTGCGCATCAGCGCGTCAAGCCTGCCGTATGCATCCAGCGACGCAAACGTTTCCTCACTGATTGCATCCTCCGCGAGATATGCCGTCGGAAGTACCGCGTCATTTTCCGCCGTCACGCATCCGTCCCGCTGCCCGGTGACCAGGTAGCCGTCCGGCACCCGCCCGTCGGTCTTAAGATAGCGCACCCCCATAAAATGCAGCAGAAACGGATTGTCGGCAGCGAGAATCGCCATCCGGTTATTACAGGAAACCGGCGTCAGCAGCGCGTCATAATAGAAGCGCGCGTAAGCCTCATTGAATACCGACGAATACATCGTGCTCCTCTGCCAGCCCCCATAGGTGCTGTTACATGTATGTAACGGAGCCGCGATACTGTCAGAGCGGTAAAACTCTTCTCTGTCTTTGTCCCCGCCGCGTGCCTCCTTCCAGCCCTGCACAAACTCCGCCGCATCCGCCCGGCTGACATAGTGATCCGTATCCGCCGTCTTCAGGAAAAAACATGTCGGAAGCACCAGCAGCACCAGATAAGACACCTTCGTAAAATGATGTTTCCCGGACAAAATCACCGCCGAAAACAGCACCAGCACATCCGCCGCAATCCACGGAAACCGCGCCTTCCCGACATACAGTATGGCCACGCCCGCAAGCGGCACAAATGCAAGCAGCCTCCTTTGCATGGCCTCTTCCCGCATCCCCTCAAACACCCGCACACACTGCAGCAGCACAAGCGGCACAAACGGAATCAGGATTTTGCTCCTCACATACAGCGTGCCGTTTAAAATCCACGCAAAAACACCGACCCCCGCGCACAGAAGATAACACAGGCTGTCGGCGCGAAGGCTCCGTCGACCCAGCCCCAGAAACAGCGCATAGAGCGCCGCCGCGGTCAGCCCCATCCCGTAAGGGGAGTACAGCAGCGACTGAAAATCCCACTGCACATGCAAAAGCTCCGCAGCCCCCACGGATGCGCCCGCGCGCCGGTGCTCTAAAATCGCCAGTCCCGTGGGGAGCAGCAGCGGCGCGGCAAGCCCCACGGAGCACACGGCGGCCCTGACATACGGCCGGAAAAACGCGCTCCCCTCCTCTCTGTACCAGCACCAGCCGAGCACAGCCAAAACCGCCGCCGCATAATAAAAGCTGTTGCAGTAAATGAGCGCCAGAAACAGCGTCACCCACCCGTATTTCCTGCGCTTTACCATGAGAAGCGCCGCGAGCAGAAACGGCATATAATTGACAAACATCACCTGCCTGTGCGTGTGAAAAAAGCAGGCCGCAAACAAAAAGAGCACGCTCCCCCAAAACGACATAAATTCCCCGTGTCCGTCCGCAAGGAGCAGCCGGTAAAACAGCAGCACCGCGGCAAGATAGCCGGTCAGCATATAACCGATGACGAAAACCGGCATCGGCACCTCCGGCAAAACGCATCCGAGCAGAATGTCCGGCCGCAGATAACCGTAATAAGAAAACAGAAACCCGTTGCTTCCCCCGCCGAGCGGCAAAAACGTCGGGAGCAGCGTCCGCTGATCCACACACGCTGCCCGTATCGTCTCCGCCAGCGCGATGTGCTGAGACAGCCAGTCCGTCGTCGAGCCGTACACGCATCCCCGCGGTACGCTTGCCGCTGCCGTAATCACAAAAACAATCGTCAAAAGCAGCGGATAGTGCCATCTTGTGTATCTCCTCAATGTTTTCCCCTCCCTGTCAGTCCGTTCTTTCCTACACTTATACACGGCACTTCTTAAAATCCGACGAAAAAATTTCTAAAACATGCTGAAAAAACCTTAAGATTTCTTAAGATAACGCCCTCTTGAATTATGGTATAATGTCGGCAGACATTATACCGGCCGAATGGCCATAGGGCGCCCACGCGACAGCATATCCGCAACGCGGATATGGTATAATGTCGGCAGACATTATACTGGCACAGGGAGACACCTATTTATATGGAACAACTTACACAGATACTGATTGTGGACGACAACCCGGAAATCCGGGAAATCATAACGATACTGCTGAACGCGGAGGGTTTTCAGGTGGCAGGCGCGCAGGACGGCACAGCGGCTCTGGAACTCCTTTCGGAGCAGATTTTTGATCTGATTATCTTAGATGTCATGATGCCGAATCTTAACGGCTACCAGACATGCGTTAAAATCCGGGAGCAGACCAACGCCCCCATCCTCTTTCTGAGCGCCCGCACCGCAGACAGCGACAAGACGCTCGGCTTCTCGAGCGGCGGGGACGACTATCTCGCGAAGCCCTTTTCCTACAGCGAGCTCGTGAGCCGCGTCAAAGCGCTGCTGCGGCGCTATCAGGTCTATCAGGGGAAGTCTGCGGACACGCCGCCCGCACAGGAGCAAACCACGCTTTCTGTCCGACAGCTGACGATTCATACCGACAGCGCTCTGGTTCTTGTAAACGATATCCCGATCGAGCTGACCGACACGGAGTATGCGCTGCTTTTGCTGCTTGCCGCACACCCGAAACAGATTTTTTCGGCGGAGCATCTCTATGAAGCGGTCTGGAAAGAGCCTTATTATCACGGCGCCGCCAACACCGTCATGGTACACATCCGCAATCTGCGCAAAAAAATAGAGACGGATCCAAAGAATCCGTCTCTGATCAAAACCGTCTGGGGAAGGGGGTATCGTTGTGACTAAATGGAAGTTCCCCGCACTCAAAATACGCACCCGCCTGTTACTGCAAATCCTGATCGGCGTCGCCTGCGCGCTGCTGCTGTCGGAATTTTTATTCCGCAACACCGATGCCGTCTTTGACGCCGTCAAAACGCTTCCGCTCTTTTATCTGGACGTCGATGCGCTTTCCGAACAGGCCGCGGCGTACGCAAAAGACCTTGACCTCCCCGACCATGAAATCGACATCGACGTCGACAATCCGGGGGCCGCGGAAGCGTATCTCCCGTTTTACGAGCTCTGCGATCCATATACCGGCCTGGCTTTTTATTCCGAAGACGACGGCTTCTTCCGCTTTGGATTTCCCCCGCGGATACTGAGCGATCCCAACTCCAACAACTATTTCTGGCGTGCCGTCGACTTAATCTCGCTGAACTCCACCTGGTATGCCATCGAGCTGATCTCGCTCCGCTCGGATCTGTATCACGAGGAGTTTACCGTCACCTTCCGCAACGGCGACGCCACCGTATTCGTCTCGAATTACCGCGTGATCCTCTTTGGCTGTCTCTGGTTTTTTACGGTCGCACTGCTCGCTGTCATTCTGCTTCTCGGAATCGTACTGCACTACATCAATTCCAGAATCAGGGATATCCTCATCCTGCATGAGGAGACTGCCCTGATGGCATCGGGCGACCTTACGCATACCGTTCCCTGTGTCGGAAGAGACGAAATCGGCGAACTTGGCTGCGGGCTTGATTCACTCCGCATCGCGCTCCTGGAAAATATCCGCCAGGAGGAGGCCGCCAGAGACGCCAACCGGGATCTGATTGCCGCGCTCTCACATGATCTGCGCACGCCGCTGACAATTTTAAACGGCTATCTTGAAGTCTTAAATCTCGAATCCACGACGCCTGCGGCGCGCGCCGACTACCTCGGGCGCTGCCTGCAGAAAACAGCGGAAATCAAAGAGCTGACCGACCGGATGTTTGAGTACGCGCTCGTCTATGAAGTGGATGAGACGCCGGAGTTCGTCGGCCTTCCCGCGGACTTCCTCCGGCAGTGCCTGCTCGAAAATCTTGATTTTATCCGGCTTGCAGGCTTTCGCACGGAGATCTCTTCCCTGCCGGACGACGCGGTGCTGTGCGGGGATCCGACCATGCTAAAGCGCATTTTAAATAATCTGTTCTCGAACATATTAAAATACGGCGACAAAGGAACTGCGATATCCCTTTCTGCTTCCGCAAGTGACGGCTCTGTCCGCATCCGGCTTACAAACGCCGTCAAACCGGATGCAAACGCTTCCGCGGGGAGCCACATCGGCTTAAAGAGCGCGCAGAAAATGACTGCGCTCCACCACGGTACGCTGCAGTACGACAGATGCGGGAAACTGTTTGCCGTCAGTCTGACGCTGCCTGCAATTGCTCCAGTATCCGATCATCTCTGCAGACAGCGCATGATCCGCCGGTAATTGACCGTCACCACGATCAAGCCCGCCTTTGCCAGGTTGTTGCACACAAAGGGCAGATTATTCCCTGCCCTTTCCAGAAAAACTCTGTATCGTTTGTACTTACCCTCAGTGGACAAGGGTACCACCATCTGTTTTCCTCCTTGTCTTATTTTTCCGCCTGCATTTCTCCCGGTTATACTTCTTTGCTGTTGGGTTCATCCTCTGTTTCCCTGATCTCGAACAGGTCTCCTATTTCGCAGTCAAAAAATTCGCATAGCTTCAGGAGAAAATTGGCATCTATTCTTTGAAATTCGTCACGATAATATCTGTTGAAATTTGTTCGTTCAATATCTAATGCCGAACATACCTTCTTCTTTGAAAGCTGATGCTCGTTTAGCAATTCTTCTAATCGCATATGAATATATTTCATGTTTTCCCTCTCCCTTTGTTTATAGTTTAAACAATGTGTCTCCAAAATATAACTCGCAGTATAGACTTGGCGAAACAGACAGGGTATAATAAGCATATCTATATAGGCACATAAAAGGAAAACGTCCATTGTACAATTTTATAAATATTGATAAACTATTGTATAGAAATGGTAAAGGAGGAGGATGCGTATGATATCATATTCATTATTTTGTATTGCCTTAATTTGCTATTTTGTATATGCCACTATATGGAATATTACCAGATTTTCATACTTTATAAAGTGCCTCAAAATAAAAAAATGCTCAGACAGCACCTGTAAATTCAATTCGTCCTGTACGAAATACAGAGAAGAATTAATGGAAGAAGACACCGAACGGCTTTTAAAATTGATCGAACAGTTAAAGTAGCGGCAAAGTTTTATCCGGAACAGAACTACATACAAAAACCTGCTGCGATTCGTCCGAATCGCAGCAGGCAGATATCGTCTTTATTTTTTTATTTGATTCAGCCGCTCATTTAACAGATAATACACTTCATCCGGCAGCATCCTGTTAATATGATGCCAGACTGCGGTAAACGTCAGCGCTCCGCCCCCGGACAACCGCTCGGCCATAGCCGGGTTTGCGAGAGCCAGCGGCGCTGCGATCAACTCCTGCACGGCCTGCCGCCCCTCGGGATAACGGAAAATGTCCTCCATCGAGTCGTCCACGGAAAGGTATCCCTCGCGGACGACAATTTCCTTTGGCACCTGCGCCCCGGAGCCGGAAATCTTTGCAAACCACTGCGCCACCGCGCCTGCCACCTGTTTTTCCTCTTTATAGGTGTACTCCTCCGGGAACTGCTCCACCTGTTCCAGTATCAGCATATCCGTGCAGCCGTCCGGCGTTTTTGCCACAATCTCATTCAGCGGACGATCCAATTCGATTCCCTTAAACGCAAACACACGCGCTCCTTCCCGCCTGCCCGCATATCTGCCGTTGACCCACAATTCCACACACGCACGGTTGCTGTATACCCGGATGTCGACGGTGTGCCCTGCGCGCTTTGTGAATCGTTTTCCGCAGAGATAGACAAACGGCTCCGCACTCCAGCATGCCTTGTAAAAATAGAACGCCTGCTTTTTCATGGCCCGGTCAAACGTCACAAGACCTTTGTTATTCCGCCCCTTACAGCCGCCCTCATCGCGGGCATCCGCAGCAAAATCAAACATATTCCAAAGCCAGGTCGCCCACAGATACGGCCGCTTTTCAAACGCTGCATATGCCTTCTCATGTACAAGCGCCTGATACTCTTCGGTATAGTCCTTCACCTTCGGCTCCGCACTGTGCCAGCGCAGAATACTCTCCGCTCCGTACTCGCTGATCGCAAGCGGGACATCCGGCATCTGTCCGTGCCTCTCGTCGCAAAATGCGCCGTGATCGTCCGCCGTCCCCTCGTACCAACCCATATATTCATTGTACGAAGTCAAATCCGAGATATGAAACAGCGCGCTGTCTGTCTGTGTCATCCCGACATTGGCAATTGCGGTCAGTCTCGTCGGATCAAGCTCCTTCGCCGTCCGGTGCAGTTCGCGCAAAATCGCATACATTGCCTCCGATTCCCCTCCGATTCCAAGCTCATTGGCAATTCCCCAGAAACAGATCGAAGGATGATTGTAATTCTGCAATATAAGCTCCCGCAGCTGCTGCCGCAAGTTTTCGTCCGCCTCTTCCCGCGCGTCATAGACACTGATAAACGGAATCTCCGCCCAGACTACCATTCCGTTTCGGTCACACAGATCATAGAAAAACGGCGCCTGCTGATAATGCGCGAGACGGATCGTGTTTGCGCCGATTTCGCGTATCAGCGCCATATCGGTAAGATGTTCCCTCTCCGTAATCGCCCATCCCATATTCTCACGGTCCTGATGGCGGCAGACGCCATGCAGCGGGTAAGACACACCGTTTAAGAAAAATCCTTCCGCGGCGCTGACCGAATACTCCCGGAAGCCGAAATCGACGCAGATACGGTCCATGACCGCATCCCCTTTGCACAGGCAGAGCGCGGCGCGGTACAGATACGGGTCCGCGCAGCCGTTCCAGCGGTGCACCTTTTGCACATCAAGCGCAAGACGGACAGATTCACCGGCGGGACCGATTTCGATTCGCCCGGATTTCGCCGCACAGGTCCCCTCCGCATCAAAAATTTCCGCATAGACAGCGTCCCCGCCCGTCACAAATGTCTCGATCTCCACATGTCCGTCGCCGGCCGAGGGCGTCACAAAAACCGCATCCGTTCCGAAACGCTCCACATCAAAATGCGCGTCCTCCGCAAATATAAGCAGCTCCACGTCGCGATAGATGCCGCCAAAAAACGTAAAATCCGCCTGCCTCGGATAAATGGCCTGCTCATTATTGTTATCCGCGCACACGCGAATCTCATTTTCCCCGTCCCGCAGATACGGCGTCAGATCCAGTGTAAACGCCGAGAAACCGCCCCTGTGCTCTCCCACCGGACTTCCGTTGCACCAGACTTTGGCCGACTTGCTGACCGCGCCAAACCGGAGATACACCTGCCGCCACTCCGGCTCCCTGACAAAGCATTTCCGGTACCATGCCTCGCCCTGATAGTAGTCGCTGCCGCCGTCCTGCCCGTCTGTGGCGTTCCAGGTATGGGGCAGCGCGACACGCTCCCACACCGCTTCCGCCTCCGGCAGATTTCCCTTATAAAACTCCCATTCTTCATTCCATTTAATTGTGTTCCGCATAATGTCCTATCCGCCTTTCTTCCATAAATATACCGTAGAAAGAAGCAATCAAACGCTACTTTACATCCAGCATCCGCACATATGGATTTTCCTGCGTATACGCGCTCCATTCCGGCAGTCCTTCCCCGTTCGGATTTCCGTTCTTCATAAAGTTGCTCCAATATCCGATCATCTCCGCCGACAGCGCACGATCCGCCTCCGTAAACGGTCTCCAGCAGTAGCTAAGGCTGCCGAACACATACCACAGCTCCGCCGAGTGAAACGCGCCGCTCTCGTCCCCCGGCAGCTTTCTGTCAAAGTAATACACATACGCCGCCGTCCGCCCGTCCTCGCTCACTTTCTCTGCAAAGGCAAGGTTGGCCGCCTGCATCGGATTGTTTTCGGGCGATTTCTCTGTCTGATTTTCCGTCGTGATATCATCGCCGTTCGCACCGAGCAGATACGGGACTGCATGGTAACATCCCTCCTCTATCAACGTATCCTGATCTTTTGTCAGCAGCTCCCCGTCAATCACAGGGACAAACGGCATCCCTTTCCGCCGGGAAAACGCCTTCCCGATCATGACGCCTGCCGCCTTCATCATATCCTCTGTCGAAGTCTCATACAGCGCCGCAAGCGCCTGCTTTTTCTTTTCCTCGCTTTCCTTCCACTCCCCATCACAGATGCCGAGCGCCTCAAGCAAATCTTCCGCGAAATCGGACGCCTCTTCCATGCTGCGCCCCGCCGCAAGCGGATGTCTGTAACCGCCTCCGCTCTGCAGGATCACACGCTCAAACAATCCTTTTGCCTGCTCCGACACCGCGAGTACCTGCAGGCTCATCGCGCCCGCCGACTGGCCGAATACCGTCACATTTCCCGGATCGCCGCCAAACGCCGCGATATTTTCCTTCACCCAGGTGAGCGCCGCAATCTGGTCCCAGAGGCCGTAGTTGCCTCCCGCCTCATTCTCCCCGGGGACGCAAAGCAGCGGATGACACAGAAAGCCAAACACGCCGAGCCGGTAATTGACAGTCACGACGATCACGCCCGCCTTTGCCAGGTTGTCGCACACGAAGGGCAGATTACTCCCGGCACCGCCCAAAAATGCTCCGCCGTGTATGTAGACCGCCACCGGAAGCTTTTCCTGCGAATGCCCGTCCTCCGGCTTCGGAACACAGAGATTCAGGTACAGACAATCCTCGCTCATCTCGCATGTAAAATCCGGGTTGCTGTAAAATTCTTTTTTATAAAACGTATCCTGTGGATTATCGGTCTGCATGCTGCGGCAGCCAAAGTGATCCGCCCGGTATACCCCGCTCCAGGGTTCCGGGCGCTGGGGTTTCTGAAAACGAAGTGCCCCGACCGGCGGCTTCGCATACGGAATCCCCAGATAAAACTCGCATCCGTTTTTTGTCATTCCCTCAATCTGTCCATAGTTTGTACTTACTACCATCTGTTTTCCTCCTTCACTTATTTATTCCGCTGTCTAAATTCCTGCGGCGTCAGTCCCACCTGCTCCTTAAATAGTTTCGTAAAATAAGACGAATAGGATATGCCGACTCTTTCCGAAATACCGGTAATCGACAGGCTTGTCTTTGTCAGCAGCTGCTTTGCCACTGCTATACGCCTTTTTGTGATGTAATCCGTGAGCGCAAGGCCTGTTTCCTTTTTAAAAATCCGTCCGAGATAGCCCGGGCTGACATGAACCATCGCCGCAAGCTCATCCCTCTGTAAGTTCGGGGCGGACAGATTCTCCGCAATCAGCTTTTTGACCTGCGCCACCAATTCCTCTGTCGTCTCCTCCGCGTCTGCTTCCGCAAATTCAGACAGGCTGATTGTTTTTTCTTCCAGCAATATCTTCTTTTCGATGCGCAGGAGAATCGCCTCCAGCTCCTCATACGGAATCGGTTTTAACACATAATCCTCCACCCCGAAACGCAGCGCCTCCTGCGCATAGGTAAATTCCGCATGGCCCGTATAAAAAACCGCGCGCACCTTCGGCGCAAACTCCCTTACCCAGCGAATCAGCTCCAGTCCGTTTCCGTTTGGCATCTCAATATCCGTAATCAGAATATCCACCGGGTACATTTTCATCATCCGAATTGCGGTATCCTTACTGTGACACTTATAGACTTTCCCGATCTCTAATGACTCCCAGTCAATTCCCTCCTCCAGACCGAGAATTGCAAGCTCATCATCGTCTACAATAAGTACATTGAATTTACGCATGGCCGCCCCCCTCTGTCACACATCTTCATTCGCACCGTCATCTACCACAATATAGGGTATCCTTATCGTTGTCACCGCCCCATTTTCGTTTCCCAACCGGATATCCGCCCGTTCCCCATAAATCAGGTGCAGCCTGCGGTAAACATTCGTCAGGCCGATATGCCCGTTCCCACCGGTATGCTTCCAGTCGGAATTCAGCAATTCATCGCTGTACCCGATCCCGTTATCCCAAATACGAATCCACAGATATTCTTTTGCGGCGTCCACCTGCACACGAATCAGAATCCGGTTGCTCTCCTTCAGAGAAAACGCATATTTCACACTGTTTTCCACAAAACTTTGAATCACAAACGGCGGGACAAGCGCTCCAGGCGTCTCCTCCCCGGCCTCAATCTCGCATATAATCTGCTTCATATAGCGGATTTCCTGAATTTCCATATAAGCCCTTACATGTTCTAACTCCCGCTTAAGCTCCACCAGCTCCGTTGCATCCTGAAACATATAACGGGAATAGTTTACAACCGATTGCGAAATCCTCTGAATCGTATCGTACTCCCTGCACTGTGCCAGCGAATAGATAATATGAAACATATTCGCGTAAAAATGCGGTTTAATCTGCAGTTGTAAATACTGCATCGTCGCTTTCTGTATCTCCAGCTGACTTTCATACTTTTCAATCTTTAATTGCTTTATTCTGCCGACCATGTGATTAAATGCGGATACCAGCTGGCAAAGCTCGCTGATTCCCGACTGTTCCGCTACCGTCACATCCAAATCTCCGTCTGCGATCCGCGCCATTGAATCTGCGATATTGCGAATCGGCATCCCGACATAAAAATGCAGCAATGCCGACACCCCAGGCACAAGAAACATCAAAATCAGAAATACCAGAAAAAAGATCAGCCGGAATACGTTCATATCCTCGAGAATACTCTGCTTGTCCGTCAGCATTCCGAAATAATACCCGGTCTGTTCCGAGACATATCCGGTCTGCAGATACTGCTTTCCCTCCACGGAAATATACGTTCCTTCCTGCGTCGGAGAAAGCACGTCCTCCACGGCGCCAGAAACCGCAATGACTCTGCCGTCCTCCTCCGCCACAAACGCGATTCCCGTCTCCTTATACTGCGCATAGGAAAGCATCTGTAAAATTTTCGCCTCCGACACACAGGCAATAAGGTAGCTGTCCTCGATTTTAAGCAGACGCAGCATATAATTTCCCTGCGGACACATGCAGACCATATACCGCCGCGGGAAACCTCCCACTCCCTCCGCAATCATAGAGCCAAACAGTCCTTTTAATTCCCTGCGGGCCTGATAATTTCCTTCCGTCCCCGTCTCAAGCCATACCATCCCATCTGCACGCTCCGTACAAACCAGCACAAAATCAATCATATCCGACCACGAGACAATACTGCTAAGAGACGCAAGCACCGTGTGCTGCGCCTCCAGCAGTTGTATGGGATCCGTCTCATTGCCCAGAGAATAATAGAGCTGCGTCACCGTCCTGTCTGCGCTGTTGTAAAGGGATTCATAGATAAAACTGTCCGAAATCTCCAGCGCATCCTCGATATCCTCCTGCACAATGCGGACGCTCTTGCGTATCGTCTCCTCCGCCCGCTCTGTGAGCATCCGAAGCAGCCAGGAGGAGGTGAACGCATAGATCACTGCAAGGAGAATCAACATGCCAACCCAATAATATCGAATCCAACTCTGCAGCGATATCTCTCTTTTCATCTTGCCACTCCTCCGTTATCCCTTTACCGCTCCGACCGTAAGTCCCTTCATGTAATATTTCTGGAAAAATGGGTACAAAACGATCATCGGCAGCATACCAACCACCGCAATCGCCATGCGAAGCGACAGGGATGGAATCGCCGCCGTGTCTGTCGCTACCATAGACGCATCCATCGACTGCGCCAGATACTGTGCATTCGTCAGCATATTATTGAGCAGCGCCTGTATCCCCACCAGTTCCTTGTCTGTAATATAGTATAAACTATTTGTCCAGTCATTCCAATACATCAATGCTTTCATAAAACCGATTGTCGCCAGAATCGGCACGCTCAGCGGCAGCACAATCTTAAAGAAAATCCCAAATTCCGTCATTCCATCCATCCGGGCACTCTCCAAAATTTCCTGCGGAATATTATTCTGGAAATAGGTTCTTGTAATCATAATGTGGAACGCGCTGCACAAAAGCGACGGAATCAGAAGCGCCCATATCGTGTTTTTGATGTGAAAAATATTGCACCACATCATATAACTCGGCACAAGACCGCCTGAAAACAACATTGTAAACAGCACATAAAAACTCAAAAGCCGCTTGCCCGGAAGCCCCGGAACCGTCAGCGTGTACGAAATCATCGTCGTGATAACCACGCTGACCGCCGTACCTGCCAACGTGACAAAAATTGTCACCAGATAAGAGTGGAATACACTGCCTTCTCCGAAAATATACTGATATGCCGTAAAATCTATTTTTTTCGGAATCAAAGAATACCCGTATTTGATAATATCAGACTCCGGCGCCAGCGAGGACATGATTAAGAGCGCCACCGGAAAAATAACCATTACCGTCATACAAATCATAATCGCATGCGCCATTATCTGAAAACCTTTGTCCTTTTTTACCATTCTATTCCCCTCCTAGAACATTGCGTTTTCCCTGCTGAATTTTCTGACCAGCGCATTCGTAATCATAACCAGACAGAAACCGACCACCGACTGATAGAAGCATGCCGCAGCCGACATCCCCATATTCGCCGTATTCATCAGGCCGCGATACACATAAGTATCAATCGTCTGTGTCACGTCGATGATTGCTCCGCTGTTCATCGGCACCTGATAAAACAATCCGAAATCCGAATTAAATATCTTTCCGACCGATAAAATCGTCAGCGTGACGATCGTCGGAACCAGGCAGGGCAGCGTGATATTCACAAAGCAGCGGAACCGGTTTGCCCCGTCGAGATTCGCTGCCTCATATAATCCCGGATCGATCGCCGACATATTGGCGAGATACAGAATACAGTTCGAGCCGGTCATCTGCCAGAAATGAATAAAAATCAGGATAAACGGCCACCATTTCTGCTCGCTGTAAAAGGAAACGGGTTCCAGTCCAAGCGGCGCCAAAATATGCATATTAATGTATCCGGTATCTCCCGCAAGCAGCGCATTCGCCAGATAAGAGATAATGATGATCGACAAAAGCCCCGGGAACAATATCACAGTCTGATACACTTTTCTCGACATTTCATGCTTCAGTTCATGCAAAAGGTATGCCACCAGAATCGAAATAATTGTCCCGAACACGATAAAGGCAAGGTTATATAAAATCGTATTGCGCGTCATAATCCACGCGTCGGAGCTCTGAAACAAAAACTTAAAATTGTTCAGCCCCACTTTTTCACTCCCGAAAATGCCCCCGCTCACCGTATATTTTTCAAACGCAAGGATCAAACCGCCCATCGGAATATAATTATTGATGAAAAAATAAACACAGGCCGGCAGCGCCATCAGGTAAAACGGCCAGTACCGTTTTAC
Organism: Lachnospiraceae bacterium; assembly: GCA_021770345.1. Lineage (GTDB taxonomy): Bacteria > Bacillota > Clostridia > Lachnospirales > Lachnospiraceae > Roseburia. The sequence continues at coordinate 52,683 of JAETRD010000001.1, forward strand.
CTGTTTCAACATATTCTTTTTTTTCATATTATTGTGCCTCCAGGAACACATCCAGCTGACGCTGTTTCTCTGCAATGACCGTGTCAAGCCCGGCTTCCTTCAGAGCTGAATTAAATTCGGGAAGATATACCTCGGGGTCGAGCGCGCCGCACTCCAGACCAATCTGATATTTGCTGCAGACATTGTCTAACTGTGTGATTTCATTTGTCACATTCGCCGTATTAAAACCAAAACCAAGCGCCTTTGACTTCTTTGCATTTGTGTTGCTGTCGACAAGAAGCTGCGCATATTCAGGATTCTCGCTTTCCCATCGGATTCTGTTCGTGTTGGAAATCGCCGATCCGAGATGGTAGGTACAGCTCGACGAATCCTGTCCGTCCACATAGCAGCCCATTCCGTTTTCGTTGAGCTGATAATGCTCGCCCTCAATCCCGTAGCTGATCAGATTCCCGATCTCCTCATCCGAAAACCAGAGATTTAAAAACTTCATGCACGCTTCCGGGTGCTTTGTATTCGACATCACCGTGTATGTAACATTGTTGTAGGTCCTTGCGACCGGCACATCGAGCATCACAATCCCCATATCTTTTCCGCAGGAGGTCGACTGATAGAAAGACGTGTTAAAATCGGTCTGTCCGAGTGTCGAGAAGGCCGCGTCATTCTGTGTCAGCACGGTAAATGAATCAGTCTGTGTCTGAATATCCTTGTTCGAATACCCCTTCACATACCAGTCGTGCAGAATCCCGCAAAGTCTCGCATACTCCTCCGTCTCAAACAGATTTACCACCTCAGTGCCGTCACCGCCGTTCATCAGAACACCATAATTATTTCCCAGGTCATCCCATGTGCCATACTGGAACACTGCTGCCGTGTTGCCGCTGTTCGAAACAAACGGCGTCATATCCGGTTTGGCCGCTTTCACTGCCTCCAAAACAGCTCCCCAGTCCTCCAAATTTTTGACCGCGGCTACCTGATCCTGCAAACCAAGCTCATCCACCACATCCTGCCTGTAAATGATTCCCATTGTCCACGCATAGGATGCATAAATCGGAATCGCGTACTGTACGCCGTCCACTTCTCCGCTCTTTAAATATTCCCCCTCCATCGCAACGATATCCTGACCGTATTCCTGCAAAAGATCCGTCAGATCATACGCAGCACCCTGTGAGACCGCATTCAGATATCCCCCGTAATTCGCGAGAATATCCACATCCTCCGTTCCGCTTAAGAACAGAGAATACTGCTGAAACCACTGTCCGAACTCGTACGCCTTAAACTCCACCTCAACGCCGATTTTCTCCCTGCTGATCTCATTGACCGCAGCCATCACCCTGTTCATATCATCAAATTTGTTCGCGGTCGGCACATAAATTTTAATTTTTTCGATCTCCGCCTGACTCTGACCGCCCCCGAAACTTTCCGTGCCCGCCGCTCCGCCGTTTCCGTCTGCACCGCCTGCCGCATCCTTGTCTCCGCCGCACCCCGCAAGCAATGTAAGCCCCATCGCCGCCGCCAATAATATGCTGATTGTTTTCCGTCTCATAAAAAAACCTCCCTTTGTTCTGATAAAACCAGTTTACAAAAAAGAGACTCCCTAAGATATCAATATCGAAACCACAATTTATATTATCGAAACCATTCCGCGTACGGCAAAACCCCTCTGACAGTTCATGCAGACAAAAAGCTCTCCGAATATCTTTTTTCTCCGCCAACATAACCTGCCATTACCCCAGTCATCTCCGGCCTCCCGGCACAGCACAAAAATTTCCGTGAATATTTTCGCGAGGTCTCGGAAAGTCTGGAAACACAGCAGGTTGAAGATTGAGATGTATTCCAAAGACCGCCTTGATTTTCTTTCTCAAATCCTTCCGAATAATAGTACTTAACTGAAGAAATCGAACTCGTCCACCGCAAAAGCGATGTCAATCTGGATTACTTTATCTGTATCCACGCTGCACCTCCTACTTTATGATGAACCAATTTGCTCTTCTCTCGGTTCCATTTTGCACTAACCTGCCTTTTTCTTGTAAGGAAACGCACATCCGAGAAATTGTTCTTTTTGACACGCCAAGCTGTTCTGCATAATATACCTGTGTTGCAGATGGTTTTTTCTCAATAATCTGTAATATCTTTTCTACCTGTGTTTCCTTCTTATTTACCTCCACTTTAACGCCATTAGCGTCATTTCCGGCGTCATCAACGCCATCTTTAATGCCATTAGCGTTGACATTGGCGTTATTCGTGTCAGTCTGTCCTCGATAAATATTGATACGCAAATCAACTTCACCGCCAATGAACTCCGGTTCCCGTAATCCGGCAACTTTTACCTTACCGATGATTCTCGGAATGCCGCTTCCCCAATGTTCAATTAAATTCATATAAGAAAACGCATGAGCAAGAGCTTCATTCCTGATTTTGGAATAAACCTCCTTCATACGCTCCAAGGTTTGCCCCATTGGCAGTTTTCCCGGAGAAGTGATTTCCAATCTACTGTCTTATCTGATATTCCTGTTCCAGTTCTTCCACCAGGTACGCATCGCTCATGCAATGCATATCAGAAACACCGTCACGAATCAGCTGATAGACCTCCGAATGGTAGAAGAAACCCAGAGCCGCATCCAGTGAAAGTCCCTGCTGTTTTGCAAAACGCTCAATGACACGGCTGTATTTTTTCTGAAGTAAAATCGGGTTCGCTGTCATATCATTTCACTCCCTTCAAAACGCAGCAGTGACAATGCTTTCTCTGTGCGGAAACAAATTTGCAGGTTTGGCTTTTCATAGCGCAGACGATTGATCGCTTCTGTTTTATCAATCAGTCCGTCAAAGAATAGTTCCACGGTATTAAACACCTTATCATTGGCAACACCGCCCACAACAAGGTCGTAACCCGTCGAATCTTTTCCGCTGCGGCAATTCAGAATAAAATCCAGCCAGTCCTCGGAATAAGAGCTAAACCTCAATGTTTTCAGTTCGGCTTCACGGCTTTCATCATACACATACCGGGATATAATACCGTTTTTTTCCCGGCGTTTGAACTTGCCGCACCACTTCGATGCCTGCTCATACAGCGGTGTCACATAGAAACCACGTCCAAAATCCACATTGGGGCGGGAATGAACCAAATCCGGCTTTATAATTTCTAAAAAGGAACCATGATAAAGAATCATACTTCCACACCCCTTTCTCTCATCACATCAAGAAGGTCGTCTACGATATATTCCCGGCTCTGGGTATGCAGCACTTCATATTCTGGCACGATATAACCGTTCAGAATGTCACTTTTTTCGGTAAATGCCTGATAGACACGCTCTGCATCCACACCCAGCTTTGCCGCAACATTTTCAATACAGAACACGGCAAATTCCAGCTCACTGGAATTTTTGATGGAACATAAGGGCTGTTCGCAAAGCGTGCGGTCCGTTGTTTTTTCATCCTGCATCACAAGCAGTCTCTCCTTTCCTTTATTTTAGCCAAAACATCCTGGAAAATTGCATAATTCTTCTTTACGCCATCATCCAGATCGATAGAGATCATCTGGTCGGCAAGGTGATGAATCTTTTCCTCGTAGATACGGATTTCTGTATCTTGTGCCTGCAAGGCAGTCAGCCTCTTGTTCCGCTTCACACGCTCACCGGTCTCCTTATTTCTCTTCTTTGTTTTCAGGCACAAATTCCATAATATCACCAACATCACAGTTTAAAGCCGAACATATTTTTGCCAAAATTTCCGTGCTGACATTTTCATCTTTTGCCAGGCGAGACATCGTTGTCGTACTGACACCAATTAAAGAACGCAAATCTTTTTTCTTCATATCTTTATCAATCAGCAATTTCCACAGCTTTTTGTAGCTTACCGCCATATTCTCACCTCTCCGCAAATTTCCAGGCAAAAACTCCCTGTCTGTACTTTCTAATCATCATACCATAGAGTTGCGCTCTAAACAAGTAAAAATGCTGTTTAACAAATTAAAATTCTGAAATATCGAAATAAAATTCTTTTTATTCGAAACAACGGGCCGTGCGCTTCGCGGACCGCCCTTATGTTCAGCAAAAAATATGCCATGCAGATTTTCACAAACCGCATGGCATATTCCTTTATAAAAATATTTTTCCACAAAACCACTTATTTTACGCTATTTCACCGGGACAAGGATTTCCTTCCCGCCCATATACGGCCGCAGCGCAGCCGGAATATTGACGCTTCCGTCCTCGTTGAGGTTGTTCTCGAGAAATGCGATCAGCATACGGGGCGGAGCGACCACGGTATTGTTTAACGTGTGCGCAAAATACTTCGCGCCGTCTTTCCCTTTCACGCGGATTTTCAGCCGGCGCGCCTGCGCGTCGCCGAGGTTCGAGCAGCTTCCGACCTCGAAATACTTCTTCTGCCGCGGAGACCACGCCTCCACGTCGCAGGACTTCACCTTCAGATCGGCAAGATCCCCCGAGCAGCACTCTAACGTGCGCACCGGAACGTCAAGACTGCGGAACAGGTCTACGGTATTCTGCCACAGCTTGTCATAATACATCGGAGATTCCTCGGGTCTGCAGACTACGATCATCTCCTGCTTCTCAAACTGGTGAATGCGGTAGACGCCGCGCTCCTCGATTCCGTGCGCGCCCTTCTCCTTGCGGAAACACGGGGAATAGGAGGTCAGCGTGTAGGGAAGCTTCTCCTCGTCATTGATGGTGTCGATAAACTTGCCGATCATCGAGTGCTCGGAGGTACCGATCAGATACAGGTCCTCCCCCTCGATCTTATACATCATCGCATCCATCTCGTCAAAGCTCATCACGCCGGTCACCACATTGCTGCGGATCATAAACGGCGGAATCACATAGGTAAATCCGCGGTCAATCATAAAATCGCGCGCATAGGAAATCACTGCGGAGTGCAGCCGCGCAATATCGCCCATCAGATAGTAAAAGCCGTTCCCGGCAACCTTTCCGGCCGCATCCAGATCAATCCCGCAAAAGCGCTCCATAATCTCGGTGTGATACGGAATCTCAAACGCCGGAACCACGGGCTCCCCGAACTTCTCAATCTCCACATTGCAGGAATCGTCTTTTCCGATCGGCACGGAGGGGTCAATGATATTCGGAATCGTCATCATAATCTTTGTGACCTTCTCCTGCAGTTCGCGCTCCTGCTCCTCAAGCTCGGCCAGGCGTTCCGCGCCCTCTGCGACCCGGGCTTTTACCGCTTCCGCCTCGTCCTTTTTGCCCTGTCCCATCAGCTTTCCGATCTCCTTCGAGAGCTGATTTCTCTTTGCGCGGAGCTCGTCCGCCTCCTGCTGCGTTTTGCGCGCCTGTGCATCTAACGTGATCACCTCGTCCACGAGCGGCAGCTTGTGATCCTGAAACTTATTCTTAATATTCTGCTTTACAATCTCCGGATTCTCTCTCAAAAACTTTAAATCAATCATTGCTCTTCCTCCAAAATCTGTCGCTGCGCACGGCGCAAAAGCCGCTCCTAACAACACCCGTATTATATACTGATTATGGACAAATTGCAAGCGGGATATTCCGCTCCTACAGGACGGTATCGTCCCGCAGGGCGTCGATCGGATTGCTTTTTAAGACCTTCCCCGCACCCAGGCGGTAAGCCAGTCCCACAAACCCGAAAATGGCCAACAGAAAAAACAGGATCTGCGGAAACGGTATGTCTCCGAGGAAAAGCGCCGGCGGAAGATAGCTTATCCTGATAAACGCGGCCACGGCCGCAGCGGTGACGGGCAGTGCAAAAAGTACCGGACGCCCCGCGATCACAAGCGCCTCGATCAAAAAGATTTTTTTCATTCCGTCCGGCGTCAGCCCGACTGACAGATAGCGGGCAAATTCCCGTTTTCGCTGCCGCACAAACCCAAACGTATTGGAAAATACATTTCCGATTCCGATCGCCGCAAGCAGGATGCAGAAAACGGTAAGGATTGCTTTCATCCCGCCCATCATCCGGTCATTGTCAAGCCTCTCCTGCATGCGGTTCTCGATTTCCGTCTCATATGTCCCGCCGAGGAGCCGCGCAAGCGCGTTTTCGATTTCGTCCAGTGTTTCCGGCGTTTTCTCCTCTGTCAGAATCCGGATACGGCAGTCCTCTTCGGCGCCCCCGATCTGTTCTTTGATCTCCTTCCAGCAGGACACCGGAAGGAAATGCACCAGCTCGTAAAAATCCAGCGTACCGTATTCTTCCCGCAAAACGGGAACCTCCTGCGTATACCCGAGCACCGGAAGCTCCGCCGTCACCTCCTCCTGCCCCGCCCGCACGAGCGTTGTCGTGCTTCCTTCTCCTGTCAGATAGGGAAACGCGCGCCGCGCGCGGAAATTCGGGTCCGCGGCGTCATACGTCCTGTTTAAGATCACCGCGCCGGAAAGCCGCGGCGTGGCTCCGATCTGCGCGCAGTACTCCAGAAAACTTGCATCGTCCATAATCACCAACGGCGCGTTTACCAGCCAGCCGCCGTCTGCGGCAGACACATACTCCGCGGGCGCATCGGCAAGTCCTCCCGCTTTTTTCATTTCCGCGCTAAGCGCTTCCGGCGCGACAAACCGTTTCGCCTTTGCTTTCTGATACACCACGATGCTCTTCACTCCGGAAATTTCCCGCACGGCGTCCGTCCCCGCAAACGCATCAATCTGCGTATTTTTTACGGTCGCCATCACGTCCCAGGCGTCCTGGTAGCGCTCAAAATAAGTCTCTCTCTGACTGACCGTCACCACCGCAAAAAAACACATCAGAAAGGAAAACGCCAGAAAAGAGAGCGTCAGAGAAACCGCGGCGGTGCGCATGGCTTTGCGCTGCGCCCGCAGTGCATTTGCGGCAAGCTCTCCCTCCACTCCGAATAAAAACGATAACATGCGGGAATCCCGTTTTCTTTTCAGCGAAAAATCACCGGTATTTTTCATCGCCTCAAGCGGCGTCAGCTTACTTAATTTTTTCGCAGGAATCCATGCAGATATCCATATCGTCAGCGCCGCAAACAGCAGCGATGCGGACAGCACCAGCGGATGGTAAGAAAACGGCAGCACCAGCCTTCCCCCCACATCGGCCAGCAGGAAATTCATCCCCTCCACAATGCCCATGCAAAGCAAAATACCGGACAGACCTCCGACTGCGACCGGCGCCGCACACAACACCGCAGCCTCCTGCAAAAGGCAGGCGCGTATCTGCCGCGGCGTGGCCCCGATACTCGAAAAAATGCCGAACTGGCGAATCCTCGTGTTCATAGTCACCGCAAACGCATTGTGAATCACCAGGACGAGCGAGAGACAGGCCGCAGCAGCAATGATGCAGGCAAACGGAAACACCCAGCGCAGCGCCGGATCATCCGCATCCCGGATCAAGTACAGATTCAGCAGCGCGTAGTGATAGGTGACCGCCTCCGCAGGAAGTCCCGCAAGTCTGGCAATCTGCGGCATATCCGCAAAGATACTTCTGCTGTTTTTAAAAGTAAAGTCGGCCACGGTCCCGCTTTCGCCGGACAGTTCCGCATTGATGACCGCACTTTCCACATTGGCATAATTTCGAAGAAGGCCAATCTCCTCCTCCGTGATCTCTCCCGTCAGACGGCCCTGCCATCCGCCCTCCTCCGCCTCTATGCGCGCAATCTCATACACCCACAGATTATAGGACAGGCCACACAGCAGAGACAGAAGCAGCGCTGAAAGAAAAGCGGCGAGTACGACGGATACCGTGGATGCGCGGTTATTCTTAATATAGCCGGACAAATAATCTCTCCACATAGCTACCTCCTCTCGTCGCCGATGATGCGGCCGTCCTCGATCGTGACGATGCGGTCCGCACCGAGCGCGATTTTCTCGTCATGCGTGATCAGCACAATCGTCTGTTCCAGATTGCGGTTCGACAATTTCAGCATGTCCATCACCTCCGCGGAATTTTTCCGGTCCAGATTCCCGGTCGGCTCGTCCGCGAGCAGCAGGGCCGGCCGACAGATCAGCGCCCGCGCAATCGCCGCCCGCTGCTGTCCTCCGCCCGACAGCTGATTCGGAAGCGCCTCAAGCCGGTCGGAAATCCCCAGCGTCTTTACCACCCGATCAAAATATTCCGGATTCGGTTTCTTCTTGTCAAGCAAAAGCGGCATCAATATATTCTTCCGGATAGAAAGCGTCGGAATCAGATTATAAAACTGATACACGATCCCCGCCTTTCTTCGCCGAAAAATAGCCGCCTCCGTCTGATTCAGCTTCGAAATATCCGTTCCCCCGATCACAACCTTCCCTTCGGTGGGCTTATCCACCGTACCTAATATGTGAAGCAACGTAGACTTTCCGGAGCCGGAGGCACCTGTGATCGCAACAAACTCCCCCTTCTCCACCGACAGATCAATCTTATCGAGCGCAACCGTCTGGTTCCTGCCAACACCGTACACTTTCCTTACCCCTTCGCATCTCAAAATCTCCATGTCCTGGCTCCTTTCCCGTTTTCTTCTACTATTATACCAGCGGAAAGTGACATCTCAGTGACAGCCCTATCTGTACATACGGATTTCAAAGCAGGCCCCGCCCTCCGGCAGATTGCAGGCGCCGACGGTCCCGTTCTGGCTCTCGATGATCGCTTTTGAGAGTGCAAGCCCGATGCCGATCCCACCGCCTGCGGCATTGCCTCCCCGATAAAAGCGCTCAAACAGATGCGGAAGATCTTCCTTTGCAAATCCAGCTCCGCCATCCCAGATTTTTATCTGCGTGTAGACGGGATTCTGTTCATAGGAACAGCAGACGCTTCCCCCGCGCGGTGTGTGCTCCATGCAGTTTTTCATCAGATTCATCAGCGCCTCCATCGTCCAGTCCGGATCGATGCGGATGGCCGCCGGCTTCCCCTCCGGTATCCGGACAAAAACACCCGCCCCCAAAAACAGCTCATTGAGATTGTCAGCCGCAAGCGAAAGGAGCGTGAAAACATCCGTCTCCTTTTTCTCCAGAGGCAGCGTTCCCGCATCAATGCGCGACAGCAGCAAGAGCTCTTTTGCCAGGTGCGTCAGACGGCCAAGCTGATAACGTATTTTATCGAGATATTCGGAGGGCGATTTTTCATACAGCATTTGTGCGGACAGGGATGCGGATGTGAGCGGAGTCTGAATCTGATGTGCAATATTCGAAAGGTTTTCGGCAAAATTATTTTTGGCGGCAAGCGCGGCGTCTCTCGTCCGGTACAGTTCCGTCACGGTCTTGTCAATCTCGTCCGACAGCCTGGAAAACTCGTCTTCCCCTCCCGCAAAAAGACTGCCCGCTCCTCCGGCGTTTACCGTTTCAAGATGCGCCGTCAGCCGACGGATGCGGATCACATTTCTTTTGTGCCAAAGCAGGAGCGTCAGCAAAAACACGGCTCCTCCCGCCAGGGCTCCGGCCGCCGCAAACAGGCCGACCGCCTTACGCACCGGCTGCGGAAAGCCCATTTCGCCATACCCCCAGTCACGAATCATATTTTGCTCTGCCGGCGGATCCGGTTCAAACCGATATTCCTTTAGCGCGGACAGAATCGCCGGACCGGCCGCCGGCTCCTTTTCCAGGATCTCCCCGCAGATATCCTCCAGGATGCGCATATGCAAACGGTTATAGTAATCCGACAAAAAGTATGCGGTAAACGAAGACGCAAACAGGCTGACCGCCAGGAGGGGCCCGGCGAACATCACAAGATTTTTTCTTTCAATCACTTTTTTCCTCCATCCGATACCCGAAACTGCGGACCGTTTTGATACAGGCCGACTGCGGCAGCTTTTCGCGCAGACGCTTCACGGTAACGGTAAGCGTGTTATCATTGACATAGTTCCCGTTGTCATCCCAGATTTCCCGCAGCAGCTTTTCCCTCGTAACCGTTTTCCCCCTGTTTTGCAGCAGCGACAGCAGAAGCCGGTATTCGAGCGGTGTCACGTTAACTTCATGTGAACCGCAGAAAACCAGGCATTTCTCCCTGTCAAGGGACACGGCGCCGCAGGACAGGCAGCTCTTTGACACATCCCCGGTCCTCCGCAGCACGGCGCGAATCCGCGAAAGCAGCACCTCAAGTTCAAATGGCTTCACCACATAGTCATCCGCACCGTTTGAAAACCCGGAAACAATGTCGCGGGAGTCTCCCCGCACCGTCAGAAAGATAACCGGCAGTTCCTCCCAGCTCGCGCGTATCCACCGACAAAAGGCTTCCCCGTTCCCGTCCGGCATGTTCCAGTCCGCAAGCACCAGTGCCGGCCGCGCCGCATTCAGAGCCCGCTTTGCCGCATCAACCCGGGGAAAAACCGACACCCGGTAACCGCGACACTCCAGATACTCTTTGACCGTCCGGGCTATCGTCTCATCGTCCTCTACATAATAGATGTCTGTCATTTTGCACGTCCTCCCCCCAAACACATGCACTCCGTTCAGTTTTGCTCCGCCTGGCCTCGTTTCATCCACGCGTCCAACTGCCCGGCCCGCACAGCCCAGGTGTGTCCGGCCTGCACTTTCGGTCTGCCTTTTGCGATGATGTCCTGCATCCGTGCCTCGTTCTGCAGCAAATCCTTCACCAATGCCGGCAGTGCCGCAAGCTGTGCAAGGTCATAGTAGCAGACCCCTTCCCCTTCCGCGAGTTCCTCACAGAGATAACGGCTCCGATCCGTCACGCAGACTGCGCCGTTTAAGACGGAATTAAACACCCGGTCGTGCGCGCCGTCTTTAAACCACGGCATCACATTGAGGGAAACCTTTGCGTCCGCCAGCATCCGAAGGCACTCCGCGGAATCTGTCTGCGGATGGCAGATCAGCTTTTCGGGACACTCTATATCCGCAAGCTCCTCCCATCCCTTTCCCACCACATGTACCGGAATGCCCGCATTCACCAGCGTGCGCACCGCGGCGCCGCGCCAGTAATTGCGGATATATAAATCAATAAAAATCATTTTGGACAGCGCAATGCGCAGCATGTCCTTCGGCTGCTCCCCCATCTCCCGCCTGCAGTGGCGCAGCGCCGCCTGCTCGACGGTCTCGTCTGGTTTTCTGATCAGATCATCGATAATCCCGCGGTAAAAGGCCGCATACTCGTCGTTAATCCAGTGGATATACGGTTCGAAAAAAGACAGTTTCGTGTAATTTCCGGTCAGAATCACATCGTATTTCCGGTCCGAAACCGGCCGGGCCATATCGCCTTCCTCCCCGTCATACGCCGTCCCCGCCAGCGGCAGAAAACAGGCATGCGCATATTCCGGGTAAAACTCCGCAAAATACTGCGCATGACACCGGTCGATACTGATGTGATGATAGTCCCCCGGAAGATTGGAAAGCCTCTCGTGGTAGAAGTATGGATGGTCGGCCACAATATTGTAGCAGGGAATCCGGTATTCGTCCCAGACATAGCCGATGCCCTCCCGGTACACGCCCGCCTCCTGCTCCAACCCCTGAAAATTAAACGTGATCATCACCGTCTCGCCGGGCTTTATAAACTTCCGCAGCCGCCTTGCGCTCTGTCCTTCCTGCTTTAAGTCAAAAAAGAACACCGAATAGCCCAGCTCCGAAAAGCGCTTTGCCATCTGCTTCGAAAAATACGTCAGCGTCTCCACGCCTCCCTCAAACATCACAATACGTTTCATCAATCTTTCTCCATTCCTGTCTGCTAAAAAACGGCCACCGCATTTGCGTAAATGCGAAGACCGCTTTCTCTTATTCATGCCGCAGTGCGTCGATCGGATTTAAGTTTGCCGCCTTGTAGGACGGGAACACCCCGAACACGATTCCGATTGCCATCGAAAACAGCACGGAGATAATCGCCGCCGGGATGCTGATTGCGACCGGCGTTGTCGTAATATAGGAAATCACCTGCGCTAAGACCGTTCCGGCGAGCACGCCGAGAATCCCCCCGAGGCTCGTCAGCACCGCCGCCTCCGTCAGAAACTGTCCCAGAATCTTGCCCTTTCTGGCCCCGATCGCTTTCTTGAGTCCAATCTCCTGCGTGCGCTCGGTCACGGAGACCAGCATGATATTCATGACGCCAATACCTCCCACGATCAGAGAGATTCCGGCAATCCAGATCAGCATCGTATTCGTCGAGCTGCTCAGCTCCTGAATCTGCTGCGCCTGCTCGAGCAGATCCTTCGCCTTATATTTAATCGTATCATCCTTCGGCGAGAGATAGGCGTTTAGGATATCCGCACAGCTCTTTCCGACCGCCGTCATATTGTCGGTACTGTCCACCCGCACAACCACATTCTGCGGTTCGTCGTACTGGTAGATCGTCGGCCACGTCGTGTTCGGAATATACACAGACCCCGCAGATTCCTGCGAATAGGTATAATAATCCTCAATCGAATTAATGACCGGCTCAAATACTTTGGCCTTTGTCACAACCCCCACGACAGTGTACGGCTCCTTCTGAATTTCCACCGTCTTACCGACCGGGTCCTCCCCCTGAAAAAGCGCATCCGAGGAATTCGCATCGAGAATCGCCACCTTGCGGTACTCCGTATAGTCGCTCTGGCAAAACCCTCTTCCCGACCGCATGATATAATTGCAGGTATCAAAATAGCTCTGGTCCACTCCCACGACATAGCCGCCGGAAAGCCCCGTGTTAAGGTAATAGACGCCGTTGTAATCCTGACGGCTCAGATAGCTTGAGACATTCTCCACATGCTCAATATCCCGGATTTCCTGCATCACGGAATCCGCAATCAACGGCACACCCTCGGGAATCCCGCTGTATTCCATCTCGTATTCCCACTCGCCCTGATACAGCGACACCTCCACGGTATTTTCACCGGAACCGATCAGGTTTTCCTTAATCTGTTCATTTGTTCCCTGAATCGTCGAAACAATCGCGATAATCGCGGCAATACCGATAATAATGCCGAGCATCGTCAGAAAGGAACGCATCTTGTGGGACCAGATTCCCTGAAAAGATAATCGAATATTTTCAAACATTTCCGTTCCCCCTAGTAATAATATGTGTCTTCCGCATCCGTGACCGGCGTGCCTTCCACTGCTTCTTTTCCGTATGGGAATGCAATTCTGTCATCCTCCGACAGACCACTTTTGATCTCGACGGCCGAGCCGTAAATCGTTTTTCCCGTAGTCACATACTGCTTTTTCAGAAGATTATTTTCATCGGCGATCATCACATAGGACTTGCCGTCCTCCTGCCTCACATACGCTTTCTCGATATAAAGCGCTTTTGTGTCCTCGCCGGCATTGCTCTCCGCCTGTATCGAGAGATCCACGGATTCCCCGTTCTTTAACGCGGAGCTGTCCTCAATATGTGCCGTATAACGATAATAGGAGACATTCGGATTGCCGTCCCCCCACGAATTGCCCCTCGTGGGATAATCCGAGATCTCCGTCACCGTCGCCTCGAAGTTCATACCGGACTCCCAGGAATTTGCCACGACGATCGTCCCCGGCTGCACCTTGTCTAACTGCAGTTCGCTGACGGTTCCGCTCACATAAAGCCCCTCGTCGCCAGTGACAACGACCAGAGGTTCGTTATCGTCTCCGTCATCCGAGGCAACCGACTTGACCACGCCGTTAATCTTGGCATACACGATGCCGTCCGACGCGCTGGCCTTTAAGGATTCCAGCTCCAGTTCTCCCTTGCGCCGCTCAATGTCGAGCCTTTTTAGCTCCTCTTCCTTTTCCTGAATCGCCTCCGCAAGCTCCTCCTTCGTGTAACCCTCCGGCTCTTCCCAGTCCTGCATATCGAGAATGCTGTCCAGAAGATCCGAAAGCGCATCGTCCGCCTCCTCACCCGAAAAAATATACCAGGTGCTCTCGTCGTCATAGGTAGTCGGAAGCGCGTTTCCGTCAATGTGAATATAATTGTTTTCCACCGTCTCATCCGGCAGCGGAGTCTCTCCCACCGGCACCGCTTCGGCCTCGGTGGATTCCAGCTCCTCGTCTCCCGGGTCCGGAGCCTGCTGCTCCATCACCATCTTTCCGTCTTTGTCCTTCTTGCAGACGATCAGAACCGCATGCTTGCCCATGCTGCTATCCGTTGCACGGATGGAATTGTAAAAGCTTCCAAAAGCATAGGCCCCCTTATTGCAGTAATAAATATAGGGATTCTGTTCCGATCCGTCCGCCGTCTCCGCGTTGTAGGGAATCGAATCCCCGGTCACATAATTGTATATCCTGTCATCCCGCTCGTCCCGCTCGGGAATCAGCTTACTGTAATCCTCTTCGCCGGTGTACTCCGTATCCTCGGTATCCTCGGTGCTCTCGATTCCCCAATGGGACAAGTTGATATTCGGCCGCTTTTTATCCACCGGCTGTGTCTTTTTGAGCACTTCCAGATCATGATTTTCAACCGCGATCGTATTGGCAAGATTTGACATCTCAAGATTCTTGCGCTTGAGCTCCATCTCGACGTCCGAGATGTCATAGCGCACCAGCGGATCTCCCGCTTCTACGGTATCCCCCTCAGAGACAAAAATCTCTTCCACCTTCCCGGAATCCTCAAGATACACTTCCTGCAGAGAATCATTCGTAACCATGCCGTAGCTGGTCTCGTCGTCCCCCCAGTATCCGTAATTCATATTGGACACCGGCTGCACCTCAACCACAAGCTTTTTGCTCTGGTAGGACTTGTAGCCGTACACGCCGCCGACACATGCACCGACAATCACTGCCAGCACAATCACGATCGCTATCACCTTTTTTATCTTCATGATGCTGTCTCCTCTCCGTCTCCCTCAAAGATGACCCCGTCGATAATCCGAATCACGCGCTTTGCGTTGGCTGCGATCTTCGGGTCATGCGTGATCATAACCACGGTCACGCCCTCCTCATTGAGCCTGGCAAAAAGTTCCATGATCTGCTCTCCCGACTTGGAGTCAAGCGCTCCGGTCGGCTCGTCCGCCAGAAGAATCTTGGGATTATTTACCATGGCCCTGGCGATGGCGACCCTCTGCTTCTGCCCGCCGGAAAGCTGCGTCGGCTTGAAACCGACACGGTCCCCGAGACCCACGCGCTCCAAAGCCGCAACCGCACGCTCCTTCCGCTCCCGCTTGCGGACGCCGGCATAGCTTAAAGGCAGCGCTACATTTTCGGCGGCAGTCTCCCGCGGCATCAGATGAAAGCTCTGAAACACAAATCCGATGCTGCGCAGACGCAGATCCGACAAATCCCTGTCCTTAAGCTTAAGCACATCCTCCCCCGCCAGCTGATAGCTTCCGCTCGTCGGCTTATCGAGGCAGCCGATAATATTCATCAGCGTCGTCTTACCGGAACCGGACGGTCCCATAATCGCCACATATTCTCCCTCTTCCACATTGAGACAGATATCCTTTAAAACAGGAACCACCAGCTTATCCTGCTGATAATCCTTAAACACATTCTGCAGACTTAAAATCATTCTACCGCCTCCGTCCCGGGGATTTCTTCGCCGTCGATATATTCCGCACCGCCCATCTCACCGAAAAACTCGGTGCCGTCCACATCGTCAAACAGTTCCGCCCCCTCCGGTATCAGTTCCATATCACCGGTTGCGCCGTGATTCCCGTTCGTGAGATCCATGTCTTCCGTGCTCTCCTGGTTATACAGCGGCGCCGTGTAATCCACCTCTTCACTGTCCGTCACCGTCGTCACACCCTCGTACAAACCTTCCATCGGCCATGCAATATAATCATCCTCCGAGAGGCCGGACAAAATCTGGTATTCGTTGAGCTCCCCGTCATACTCTCCAAGCTCGACAAAACGCTTTTCGAGACGGTTTTTCCCGTTTGCCGTCCACACATAAGCGCCGCTTTCATCCTGTACCACATAATCCGCAAAAATCCAGATTCCCTCTTTTTGCTCCTGCTGGCCCTCGTCCATCTCTATGTACACATGCTGTCCGAGCATCAGTCCCTCCGAGGTGTCGAGCTGCACATAAAACGGATACTTTGTCGCGCTCTGGCTGTCTGAGCTTCCGCCGTAATAATAAGTGTCCTGATTATCCTTCTCGTTATTCTCCGTGTCAATCTTCTGCAGCGACCCCTTCCACGTCTTATCCTCCACACGCGAGCGGATCACTACCTGCTGGCCCTCCGTGAGCATCCAGATATTCTGCTCACTGATCGTTCCCTTAATGCGGTACTCGCCCTCCTGCTGTATCACCATAAAGGCACTTTCGTCGCCGCTGCTGTTCATACCGGTCTCATTGATCTCCCGAACCACACCGGACTTTTTGCTGACCAGCGAAGAATCCGCAATCTGCTTCTGGAATTTTTCGATCTCGAGCTTTTTGCTCTCGACATCCAGCTCCTTCTGCGTGATATTGTTCTCCGCCGTGCGGATATCCGTCTCAAGCCGAAACTTCTCATCCTCATCCGTAGTCTCCGCATGCTTTTTGCTCAGGTTCTCAATGTCCTTGCGCTCGTTCTCAATCTCGTTATAGATTCCCTCAAGGTCGAGATTCGCCTGCTTTACCTGCATCTCGATCTCGCTGGCATCATATGTCACAAGCGTCTGTCCTTCTTCCACCGTATCGCCGACCTTCACAAGAATCTCTTTGATCGTCCGGGAGGAATCCACATTGACCTCATAGCTGTCCTGCGATTCCACCACCCCGTTATAGCGGTTTTCCACGCCGGTATACTGGTTCATCACCCGCGACAGCTTCTCCACATACACCTTATCCTCTGCGGCTTTGCTCCCGGTAAAAATCCCCGCAATCTCTTCTCTGAAATAATATCCGCCGCCCAGACAGCCAAGGACTGCCACTACGGCAATCAACGCCGCTACCTGTTTCTTCTTCATTCTTTATTTCTCCTCATAAATCCCTGATTTATCCGTTTTTATACATACTACAGTCCTTATTTTATCATTTTTGCAGAGAATATCCTATACCGGATTCATTAATTTTTCTTTAAATCTTTTCCTTATCAGATCAGAAAAAACAGGACCGGAAATGAGGTTTTCCGATCCTGCGTCTCTTTTATTGTTGAAATTATTTTTGGTTTATGTAGTAATAGCAATACAGCGTGCTTCCGCTTGACGAATTCACAAAGGTTACCTCCACGCGGTACGCCTTATTCTTTGTGAGCGTTCCGACATTCAGCTTTGCGGATGAAACCGGTTTGCTGTAAGAGTACATCCGCGTCGTGCAGTCATTTGCAACGTCATAGAGCTGAACCGCCTGAATCTTCCAGCCCTTGTTCGCCTTTACCGAAACTGCGGCATTCTTCGTGGTCTTTGTCAGCTTCAGATTCGATACGGAATTGCTGCTCTTGGTCTTGTTCTTCAGATCCCCGCTGATGCCGGAAATCTTCATGGAGCTGACCGGATTCGCGTATTTCTTTACCGTAACCTTAATTGTCTTTTTGCCTTTAATTCCCTTAATCGTAAACGAAATATTTGCGGTACCCGCCTTCTGCAGCTTTAAACCGATGTGATAGCTGTAAGACTTTGAACCGCCCTCATAAGAATTCATCCCCTTCTCAAAATAATCCGTTTTATAAGAATAGTCGCTGGTGCTTCTCTCGAGATAGTAAAGCTTTGCTACCTTGCTGTTCGAGGTCTTCACCGAGGATTTTGCGATTGTCTGGCTCTTCGTCAGATTCTGGATGCTGACGCTCGCATAGCTGCTTCCCGCGGAAGAGCTTGTCATGTAAAGCGTCTGATCTTTGCTGTAAGTCGGCGCTGCCGATACCGGCACTGCCGTCACTGCCACAGTCACTGCCAGCGCCATTGCAAATAACTTTTTCATGAAATTGTTTTTCATAGAATCTCCTTTCGTATCCACATGTTTCATAACTGGTTCCTTCATTTATTGTATCACTCCCGCCACACGACTACAAGCACTTCTTCACTGTTCCGCCGCGGCATTCCCGCTGTCTGCGGACTGCGGCATTCCGGTTCCCTCCTCCATCAGAAACCGCGCGACAAGCCGATAGCGCACTTCCTCCATGACGGCGCCGCGGCCGCCGGCCGATGCCTCAAAATCCGAAACGGAATCAAAACCTTCCTCCTCGACAATCTGTGCCGCGATCTCGTCGTAAGCATCCTCCGCGCTAAGCCCTTCCTTTTCCGCAATGGCCTCCGCCACTAACTCCACACAGATGACCTGCTCCGCGGACGCTCCCGCTTCCGTCTCAAACTGTTCCACCGTCATCCCCGTCGCCTCCGGGACATAATCGGCGTAGGACATTCCCGCAGCCTCCGCCATCTGCTGATACGCGTACAGATAGTCGTTGCGCTCCGTGGACACCTCGGTCTCGTCGAGTTCAAACGTACTCGCCGCAATCACCGCACCATACAGCTCTGCGGCCGAAGCCTTCCACGCCCGCTGGTCATAAACCTCCCGCAGGCTCTCCCTTGTGTTCTCCCGGAACGCCTCCACCGATTCGAGTTCTAAATTTTCCCGCACCCACGCGTCTGTCAGCTCCCCGTCCTCGAACCATGCCAGAATCGCCTGCATCTCCTCTGCGACCTCCGCTTCGGTCGGCTCTCTGCCGCTTTCGTCCGTATAGCTTAACCCTCTGTAATCTCCGAGAGAGAGTAGTCTGCTCGCATGTCCGCCGGTCTGTGCACCGTCTGCCGCCGGCGTCTCTGTCTCTTCCGTGCGCTCCGTCTGTGCCGGTTTGGAATCGCTCTCCCCCTGCGTGCCGCAGGATGCCGCGCCAAGCACCAGCACCGACACCAGCACGCCTGTGACAATATATTTTCCCTTTTTCATTCTTCATGCCTCATTCATCAGAATAAGGATGCTGCACATACAGCATCCCTGTCTCTGTATTTTCTGTCTCCTGTTTACTTTAACGGATATTTCGCCGTCAGTTCCTTTACGATGGCCTTCGCCTGCTCTGCAGCCGCTTCGCCCTCTTTGATCATCACGGCAATCGCCTCCGCGATCCGATCCATATCCCCCGTGTTCATGCCGCGGGAGGTAACCGCCGCCGTCCCCAGACGCACGCCGCTGGTCACAAACGGCGACTTCGGGTCATTCGGGATCGTGTTCTTATTGCAGGTGATATTGACCGAATCGAGAAGCTTCTCCACGGCCTTTCCGGTCAGCTCATAGTTCGTCAGGTCCACCAGCATCAGATGATTGTCCGTACCGCCGGACACGATCCGGATACCGCGGTTTAAAAGCCCTGTGCAGAGCGCCTGTGCATTGTCGACGATCCCCTGCTGATACACACGGAACGAAGGGTCGAGCGCCTCCTTTAAGCAGACCGCTTTCGCCGCGATCACATGCATCAGCGGACCGCCCTGTATGCCGGGGAAAACCGCCTTGTTGAAATTATACTTATCCGCCGTCTCCTGATTGCAGAGAATCATTCCGCCGCGCGGTCCCCGGAGGGTCTTGTGCGTCGTTGTCGTGACGACATCCGCATACGGAATCGGGCTCGGATGAAGTCCCGCTGCCACGAGTCCCGCAATATGCGCCATATCCACCATCAGCACCGCACCGCAGGCATCCGCAATCTCGCGGAAACGGGCAAAATCAATCGTCCGCGCATAGGCGCTCGCACCGGCGATAATCATCTTCGGCCTGCACTCCATCGCGATTTCCATAACGTTGTCATAATCGATAAATCCCTCGTCATTTACACCGTAGGGCACGATTTTAAAATAAGACCCGGAAAAATTGACAGGGCTCCCGTGCGTCAGGTGTCCGCCGTGGTCTAAGTTCATCCCCATCACCGTGTCGCCCGGCTTTAAGATCGCAAACTGCACCGCCATATTGGCCTGCGCGCCCGAATGCGGCTGCACATTGACATAATCGCAACCGAACAGCTGCTTTGCCCGCTCTCTGGCCAGTTCTTCGACAACGTCCACGCAGTCGCAGCCGCCATAGTAGCGTTTTCCAGGGTATCCTTCCGCGTATTTGTTTGTCATCACACTCCCCATCGCCGACATCACCGCCGGGCTTACCCAGTTCTCCGATGCGATCAGCTCAATATGGCTGTTCTGCCGCTCAAATTCGTCCTTGATGGCCTGTGCCACCTCCGCGTCCACTGCCTCAATATCTTCCATCGTATACATTGTTCCGGTTCTCCCTTCCATCCCTGTGTCTTGTCTTTCTGCGAAACACATTTGTCTTTTTCACAGTTATGGCTACTATTATAAGATACTTTTCCTTTTTGGGCAATCAAAAAATTCAGACTGCCGTCATCATCCACACCGCAGACGCAGCCTGCAGCAGCAGGATAAGCGGCATCCCGACCACAAAATACCAGTGCCTTGTCTTGTGCCGGAACACATACATCCCGGCCCATGTTCCGATGCTTCCGCCGAGCAGACTGCAGAGAAACAGCGTCCGCTCCGATATGCGCCACGCATGCTGCACCGCGCGCCGTTTGTCAATCCCCATCACCAAAAAACCTGCCAGGTTCATTATAACCAGATATCCGATCAGCCATTCCGGTTTCATTTTTACCTCCGTCTGCACACGTTTTATAAAAACTCCGAAAAACAAGAAACCGACCCCCAAAAGTCAGATTAAAAATCCGACAACAGGAGGTCCGGTTTTATGCGCTCTTTCTATTTAGATGTTTTTGAATCTCTGTACCTCGTCCTGAAGCTGCTGACTGATCTCGCGGTTCGTATCCGCCTCGGCCTTGATGGCTCCAAGCGCCTCCACCAGATGTCCCGTGCTCTGAGCCGCCACGGTCACGCCCTGTGCGCTCTCGTCCACGGCAATATTGATACCGTCAATCCCCTCCGTCATACCGGACATTGTATTTGCAAGCTCCTGCGCGCTGTTATAAAATTCGTGCAGGATATCGTCCATACTGTCCGCGTCGCTGTGATAGGTGTTGGCGACATTCACGAATTTGTCATAATCGGTAAGAACCGTCGTGTCAATAAACTGCAGCATATCGTTTGCACTCTTCGCCAGGTTCTCCACCGCCTCCGTCACCAGCGCGCTGATGCTCTGGATATTGTTCGCCGTATCGCGGCTGTTCCCCGCAAGCACGCTGATCTCGTCCGCCACAACCGCAAAGCCCCGTCCGGCCTCGCCCGCTCTGGCCGCCTCAATCGAGGCGTTTAACGCCAGCAGGTTCGTCTGGCTTGAAATATTGAGGATCTCGGCCGTAAGTCCGTTGATCTTCTCCACGCTGCGGCTGTTTTCGATCGCCCGCTCCAAAAGCGCGCGGATATCGGAAATCATCTGACTCGTCGTGTTCTTGCTCTCAAGCGTCTGCTCTCTGATCTCCACCGCACGGTTCTTGACTTCATTGACAAAATCCGCACCCGAAGACGCCTTATTGCGCATATTCTCCGATGCACTGAGTATCTCCTGCGTTCCGAGCGTAATCTGATCGAGCGTCGCCGCCACCTCTTCCATACTCGCGGAAAGCTCCTCCATCGTCGCGGAAACGCTGCTTGCGTTTTCATTTGAGTCGTTGATGCCGCCCGTGATATTGTTCACAAGCTCATCCATATGTACGGATTCTCTCTGAATCTTCTGCATAATCCCCTGCAGCTGATCCATAAAGCTGTTGACACCTCTGACAAGCTCCCCGACCTCATCCTGGGTGTTGACG
This sequence comes from Lachnospiraceae bacterium, assembly GCA_021770345.1. Taxonomy (GTDB): domain Bacteria; phylum Bacillota; class Clostridia; order Lachnospirales; family Lachnospiraceae; genus Roseburia. The sequence continues at coordinate 74,122 of JAETRD010000001.1, forward strand.
TCAATACGCTCGGTCAGATCCCCTTCATTCTTCTCGATCTTGTCAATGATCTGCCCCAAATGGCTGCTCGCCTTGCGCGCCGGCCGCGCGATCGACTTTGTCACCACGAGGATCATCAGCGCCGACATTCCCACATAGACAAAAAACAGCGTACTGTTAAGTCTGCTGAGGTCCGCAGCACCGGTCACGCGCGACTCCACCATCGCGTCCGCACTGGTCTGCAGCAGCGCATTGAAGCCGTCCTCCACATTCTCCATCGCCGTGGACTGCGCATAAATACCGTCGCTGGCCGCCAGCGCTCCTGCCATGTCGCCCGCCAGATACTTCTCCGCAATCTCGGCCGCAATGCCCTTGAGCGTCTCAATCTCCGCTTTGTACGCATCCATCATAGACGTAAGCTCGGTGTCATTGCACGATGCGACCAGCGCTTCCATCTCGGCAACCGACGCGTCAATCTCCCCGATTACATCCGTCATCGAGTGTGCGATATTCGTTGCCGTCTCCGCGTCGTCCATCATCACGATCAGATTCCCGTACAGCTTACACTCTTCCGTCGCCTTTGTCAGCGCCGTGCTCTCTCGCTGCAGCGCGAGGTATGTGTTCCCCACCGTTTTCAATACCGTGATAGAGCGCTGTCCGGAATAGTCGCTCACAATAATCGTCACCACATAGAGTACCACCAGCAGCGCCAGCATCGAAATAATCTTTGTACCGATATGTTTTCTCATCTGTGTCCCCTCCGTCCCATACCGCGTATGCGTTTTTACTGTCTTTTATTATATCATACTTTTTTCCTATACGACAGAAAAAAAGCAAAACCGCACAGAAAACATGCGCGGTTTTGCTTCCATATACATTACGCCGTTATTTTGTTTTTCCCGGTCTTTGTCTTTAACACATACCACAGCTCCGTGGAAATAAACACCGAGGAGTAGGATCCGCAGATCAGTCCCGCCATCAGAGGCAGTGAAAATTCACGGATGCTCGGCACTCCCAGAAGAAAGAGCATCAAAATCATAATAAACGTCGTGACAGACGTGTTGATCGTTCTCGACAGCGTCTGCGTCACACTCCTGTTCGCCACCTCGCGCAGAGCCGCCTGATTTACCTTGCCGCTCATCAGCGACATATTCTCGCGCAGACGGTCAAAAATGACAATCGTGTCATTGATCGAGTAACCGATAATCGTCAGCATACATGCGATAAACGTATTTCCGACAGAGATGCGCAGCAGCGCGTACACCGTCAGCACCACAAGCACGTCGTGCAGCAGCGCGATCACGGCGCCGGCGCCGAAGCGGATATCGCCGAAACGGAAACGGATATAAATCAGCATGCAGACAGCCGACACAAGCACTGCGATCAGCGCATCGGAGCGCATCTCCCCGCTGATCGTCGAGCTGATGCTCTGGGAAGTGACGGTCTCCTCTTTCACACCGAATTTCTCCGTCATCATCTGATTGAGCGCCTCGCGCTCCGCAAGCTCTAAGGTGCGGGTCTTAATCGTAATCTGCGTCGTTCCCTCCACCTTATTGGTCTGAATATCATTGTCACCGGTAATCTCGGACACCAGCGGCACAATCTCGCTCTCAATTTCCGAAATCGTATAGTCTTTGCCAAAATCCGCAGTCGTGGAGGTACCCCCCATAAAGTCAAGCCCGTAATTCAGCGCATGGTTTCCGCGCGCCGCGTTTACACCCATACCGATAAAGCCGGCTGCGATCACAGTCAGGGAAATGCCGAAATAAACGGCCTTTTTTCCGACAAAGTCAAACGTTTTCATCTGCTTTGCGCGCCCGTACAACTTCTCGTCGCGCAGCCCCAGCTCATACAGCGCGCTCAGCACCCATCTGGTCACCACGAGCGCCGTAAACAGAGAGATCACAATACTGATCATCAGCGTGTACGCAAATCCCTTCACCGTGCCGGAACCAAGCATCATCAGCACGATTGCCGCGATAAAGGTGGTAATGTTTCCGTCTAAAATTGCAGACAGCGCCTTCTGAAATCCGGCCTGTATCGCGCTGCGCACCGATTTGCCGACGGCGATCTCCTCGCGGATGCGGGCAAAAATCACGACGTTCGCATCCACGGCCATACCGATACCGAGAATGATACCCGCGATACCGGGCAGCGTCAGTGTAATCTCAAACAGCTGCAGCGTTGCGATCACCATCGTCGTGTAGATCACCAGTGCAACCGACGCCGCGACACCCGGAAGAAGGTACATCACGATCATGAAAACGATAATCAGCGCCAGCCCGATCACAGCCGCTTTCAAACTCGAGGAAATCGCCTCGCTTCCGAGCTGTGCCCCCACCACGGAGGATTCCAGCTCCTTTAACTCTAATGCAAGCGAGCCGACGCGAATCTGTGTCGCGAGCGTCTGCGCCTCCGCATAGTCCGCCATACCGGTAATCACGGCGTCGCCGCCGTCTATCGCATTCTCCACGCGCGGCTCGCTGATTCTCTCCCCGTCATAGACAATCGGAAGGATATTACCGATATTTGCCGCCGTCACCTCCGCGAAAATCTTCGCGCCCTCGTCGGTCAGCGTCAGCCGCACCACATATTCTGAGCCGCCGTAACCGTCATCCTGGGAGCCCTCCTGCGCGTTCGCCACCTGATCTCCGGTCATGTAGACGGTGCCGTCCCCGAGCTGAAATTCCAGCGAACCCGGATTTCCCAGTTCGGCCAGGATTTCATTTGCGTCGGTCACGCCCGGAATTTCCACCGTGATGCGGTCATCGCCCACCTGGTAAACCACCGCCTCGGTGCTGTAGCCCTCCACACGCTTCTGCAGCTTGTAAATCGTATCTCTCATATCCTCGCTGCTCGGATTCTCGTCCACAACCTGATATGTGATGGACACGCCACCGGACAGGTCAAGCCCGAGCGGAATACTCATATCCTCCCCCTTGCCGTTTGCGGAGAGAACCAGCGACGCATAATACACCAGCCCCACCAGCGCGGCAAGCATCACAGCCAATATGGCTGCCGCTTTATTCTTTTTCATGTTTTTCCTCATTTCTGCGCAGCTTTTTCTTTTTGTCTGAAGTCTGCGGATGCTGCACGGACACAAACTCCGGATTAAAATCTATATGTTCAGGCTTCACACTCCGCAGCTTTCAGCATGATCGCACACTCCACGCGCTTTCTCTCCAGTTCACAGCCGACGTCATAAGCCCCCGTGATCTCTCCCGTGAAATTGTAAGCATTTGCCGCACACCCGCCGCTGCAATAAAATTTCGCAAAACAGTCGCGGCACTTCGGTTTTGCATACACGTTGCAGCACTTAAACGTGTCGCAGATATCGGTCCGCGTGATTCCCTCGTCCACGTTTCCCAGCAGAAACGCTTCATTTCCCACAAACTGATGGCAGGGATAGAAGTCGCCCCACGGCGTCACCGCCAGATACTCCGTGCCGGAGCCGCATCCCGAGAGACGCTTCGCCACACAGGGGCCTCCCTCCAAATCGATCATAAAATGGAAGAAATTAAAATCCTCTCCCCTTCTGCGCCGCTCTGCCATTTCCGCTGCCAGCCTGTCATACTCCGCAAACAGCTGCGGCAGGTCCGCCTCCTGTATCGCATACGGCTCCGCGGGCGGCGCGACGACCGGCTCCACCGAAATCTGCTTAAACCCGAGATCGGCCAGATGCAGCACATCGGCTGCAAAATCGGTGTTAAAATGCGTAAAGGTCCCTCTGACATAATAGCGCTGCTGCTCTCTGCTCTCCGCAAATTTACGGAATTTCGGCACGATCACATCATAGCTCCCCGCGCCTTTGCGAAACGGGCGCATCTTATCATGCACTTCTTTTCTGCCGTCGATGCTTAAGACGACATTCGCCATCTCCCGGTTACAAAACTCCGTCACCTCATCGTCAAGCAGCACGCCGTTTGTCGTCAGCGTAAAGCGGAACTTTTTGTTGCAGCGCGCTTCCTGCTCCCTTCCGTAGGCGACCAGGTCTTTGACCACCTGCCAGTTCATCAGGGGCTCGCCGCCGAAGAAATCCACTTCGAGATTCCTGCGCTGCCCTGAATTTGCGATCAGGAAATCCAGCGCCGCCTTTCCCACCTCAAAGGACATCAGCGCCCGTCTTCCGTGGTACTCGCCCTCCTCCGCAAAGCAATAGCGGCAGGCAAGATTGCAGTCGTGGGCAATATGCAGGCAGAGCGCCTTTACCACAGTCGGACGCTTTTTGAAATCAATCATATAATCCTCGTAGCCGTCCGGCGTAAAAAGCGCTCCGTTCTCCGCGAGCGTCTGGACCTCCCCGAGCGATTCTAAGATTTCCTCCCGTTCGTACCTGCCGGAAAGCCTGTCCGCTATCTCTTCTCTGGTATGCGTTTCATACAGGGCAATAATCTCGTAGGTGACATCGTCCACCACATGAATCGCCCCGCTGTTTACATCCAGAACGATATTATAGCCGTTATTCTTATACTGATGAACCACTCTTACAGTTCCTCTCTTTCTGTTGAAAAATCACTTGTTCTTTTAACGTACAAATGACCGCACGCTACGCGGACGGTCGTCTGTATGGTTCCTCATTCACTTGCGCAAAACGGCTGTTACCGGTTCTCACAGCTCTGGTTTCCCACTGTACAGGAAGTCTTGCAGGCAGACTGGCAGGAAGTCTGGCACTCGCCGCAGCCGCCCTTTTTGATCGTATTCTGCAATTTTCTCGTATTTAATGTTTTAATGTGCTTCATCTTACATTCTCCTTTTTTGAAAAATATCTTTTGACATTATAACATACTCCCCGCCAGATGCAAACCTTTTTTGAAGCCCGCTTTTTAACTGACCATGCCGCCCGCCATCCCCGATGCACCGCAGAGAACAAGCGTCGTTGCCAGCTTTACAGGCTCCAGGTCGATGCCGCCCTTCATCACGGCCGAAAACAGAAACAGCAGCGCGAAATAGATCACGCCCGCCGCAAGGCCCCACAGGAATTTCTGTTCGCGCATCATCCTGCCCGCAAGGATTCCTCCGATCACGCCCGCAATCACATACACCGCAACGATCCCGATACGGATGACCGGTTCCCCCGGCTCCGCCTTATACAAAATGAACGCCAGCAGAAGCAGCAGCAGACCGCTTACCACACTCATTGCAAACACCGCCACCGCAAGCGCCTGTACCGGATTTCCCTTTGCATTTCTCGGCTTTATCTCATGACCTGATTTCATTCCACACCCGCTCCTCTATATTCAGAATGCCCGGCCTTCGCGCCGGATATATCTTAAATATATGTATCGGGCAGAACGGTTATGCCTCGATCCGTCCACCGAGTGTACGATTTATCCGGGAAAACGCATCCGGTAGGAGGCCTCGAAAATCTCTCCTTCTCCCAGCGCATTCTCATAGTCCCGCTCCTCGATGCTTCCCGCAAACCCTTCCGCATCGCAGCGTCCGTACCACGGTTCGATGCACACAAACGGCGCATCCTTTCCCTCCGGCGACCAGACGGCAAACAGCGGCGCGTCAAACGTCACCGTCACATACGGCCTCCCGCTGCGGGAGACAAGCGATACCTCCCCCGTCTGTTTTCCTTCGACCATATAGGTGCACTTATCGAAAAATCCCTCCGTAAACAACACCCTGCCATCCGCGAGTGCAAGCGTCTCGTCCTTCATCACAGCAAGTCCGTCCGACGTATTCCCGTGATGATGCAGCTCTGTATCAAGGCCGCCGAACGCCAGCCCGTACCCGATCTTGCTCTCCTCCCCGTCAATCGGGCACAGGAACGCCGGGTGGGCGCCGATCGCAAAATAAATCGCCTTATCATCGATATTCTCCACCTTCCAGCAGACCTGCACTTCGTCCCCCACGAGACGGTAGCCGATGTGCAGCCGGAACTGAAACGGATATTTCGCGTAGGTCTCCTCGTCGGATTCGAGCACAAACCAGATTTCGCCGGGCTCCTGTCTCTCCATGGTAAACTCCATATCGCGGGCAAACCCGTGCTGCCCGATCGGATATGTTTTCCCTGCATAGCGATACTGCCCGTCCCGGCATGCGCCGACAAACGGAAACAGCACCGGCGATGTGCGCGCCCAGTATTTCGGGTCCGCCTGCCACAGGTATTCGCGCCCGTCGGATTTTCGTTTGATTGATTTCAGCTCTGCGCCGAAGGACTCGATTTCCACTTTTAATATTTCGCTTTCCAACTGATATCTCATCATTTATTTTACCTCGACTGTCCATCCGTATTTGTCTTCCAGCTTGCCCCACTGAATACCGGTCAGGGTATCGTAAAGCTTCTGCGTCAGCTCCCCGATCTTAAAGTCGTTGACGATCACCGTATCCTCGCGGTAGCGCAGCTCGCCGACCGGTGAAACGACCGCCGCGGTTCCGGTTCCGAATACCTCCTCAAGCGTTCCGTCGCATCCGGCTTTCATCAGATCGTCGATGGAAAGCTTCGTCTCGTTCACCGTGTAGCCCCAGTCTCTTAAGATATGAATCATGGAGTCTCTCGTGACGCCCGCGAGCACAGTCCCCTCGATAGGCGCCGTGTAGATCTGTCCGGCAATCTTGAACATGATATTCATCGTGCCGACTTCCTCCACATATTTGCGCTGCTCCCCGTCGAGCCAGAGCACCTGGGAATACCCCATCTTCTCCGCTTTCACCTGCCCCAGGATGGAGCCGGCATAATTGCCGCCGCACTTTGTAAATCCGGTTCCGCCTTTCACCGCACGGACCAGCTCGTCCTCCACAAGGATTTTGACCGGATTGATGCCCTCCGCATAGTAAGCGCCCACCGGGCAGCAGATAATCATAAATTTGTAGGAGGTCGCCATATGTACGCCCAGCGCGGACTCGGTGGCAAACATAAACGGGCGGATGTAAAGGGAGGTCTCCGGCTCCGACGGAACCCAGTCCTGCTCCACTTTCACCAGCTCCTTCACCGCCTCCACAAACATATCCTCCGGAAAGGCCGGCATGCAGAGTCTCTCGTTTGATTTTATCATACGCCTCGCGTTCATTTCCGGGCGGAACAGCTGAATCTTCCCCCCGGCCGTGCGGTAGGCTTTCAGCCCCTCAAATGTCTCCTGCGCATAGTGCAGCGTGACGCAGGCCGGGTCGAGCGTGATCGGCGCATAGGGCACGATGCGCGCATCCTTCCACCCCTCCTCTTTCGTCCAGTCCATGACAAACATATAGTCTGTCATATATTTGCCAAAGCCCAGATTTTTCTGATCCGGCTTCTCCTTTAATACCTCTCTCTTTTCAAATCTGATTTCCATAGCTCTCACTCTTCGCCTCCATACTCAATTCCTGACACCAATTATGATACTTTCTTTTTGGAGTGTCAAGATTATTCCGAAGTCTTATATGCGCTATTCTGCCCGGTTATGGGAATCATCTTCCGCAAGCAGCTCCTCGAGTACGTCCAGAAGTTCCTCCTGCGTCATGCCGCAGGACTCCACCGTCACGGTCACCCCGTTTTTGACATAGGATGCCAGGTAATTGTCCGCCTCCTGCGCGTCGGTAAAATGAGTCAGTATCACCTCATGACCGGCAATCGACGAATACCTCAAATCTTTCTGCGAAAAGGAAACGACCTCCCCGGCCGGCACCGTGTGAGCCGCGATTACAAGACTTCTCGTCCCGTCCGCATTCTGCCAGCAGAGTCTGTTGTTATCGTCGACGACATTGCCCTCCCCGTCGTAACCGACCGCAAATTCCGTCACGCTCTCTTCCGCCGCACCGGCCGGCAGCGCCTCTGCCGGCACATCGGTATTCTCCGCCAAATCAGCGGCCATCCCCGCATTCGCGGCCGCATCCGTGATCTCCCCCGCATCGGCTGCGGCGTCCTCCTGGTATATCGACGATTTCTCCGTCTCCGAAAGCCGTACCGACATGCGCAGATCCTCCGGAAGTGTCTGCGGCATAAGCTTCGTCCCGTAATAGTCCTCGAGCGCATCGGCGGAATAATATTCCGTCCGCACCGGCCCTGCGATATCATAGCAGGTGCGCGCGACTTCTGTAATCTCGTTGACATAGATCTGCGCTCCGCCGGTTCCCGTCTCCATCACATTCTCTTCCTCCCGGAACGCTTCCGCTCCGGAATCCTCCCCGCTCTCCTTTTGCACAGCGCTCTCTGCCGCGCTGTCTTCTTTCGCCGCGCTGTCGTACACCAGGGCTCCCGTCCTGTCGACGCTTCCTTCTTCCGGCACTCCGCCGGCACCGGCCCCCGCATTTCGGTCGTACCTCAGCCCGTAGGCTCCGGCGCCGAGGATAAGCGCAAGACAGGCCGCAATCGAAAGCACCTTTCTGTAGCTGCCGTGGCTGCGCCGGCCTGCGGATCCGTTTTCCGCCCGGTATTCCTCCGCCTCCTGCACATATTTCAAATCAATCTTCCCTATCGCATCCATGATCGTGTCTGTTTTCATAGGACAATTCCCTCACCTTTCAGCTGTCTGCGCAGTCGTTTCCGCAGGCGGGACAGACAGGACTTTACGCGGCTCTCGCCGCAGCCCATACGCGCGGCAATCTCCGCGATGCTGTCCATATACCAGTACCGGCGCACAAACATCACACGGCTTTCCCGATCAAGCCCTGCGAGAAACCGGTTTATGCCTTCCGCAAGTTCCATACACTCGATTCGTTTCTGCATCTCATCCGCACCGGAAATATCCCGCAGCTCGTCAAAAATATAAGGCAGCTCACCTCCGCCGCGCTTTGCGGAATGCTTTCTGCGGTACAGATCGAGCGAAAGGTTCCGCGTGATCGCCCCGAGAAATGCCTGCAGTACCGTCGGCCGCTCCGTCGGCATGGAATTCCATGCGCGAAGCCAGGTATCGTTCAGACACTCCTCGCAGTCTTCTCTGTTGTGCAGCACATTGTCCGCAATCCGCCCGCAGTAGCGCCCGTATTTCTGTTCGGTCAGAGCAATCGCCTGCTGGCTCCTCTCCCAGTACAGATCTATGATCTTCTCGTCTTCCATCGTGCTCTCCTAAAGCGCCTCCACCGTTCCGATAAACACCGGCAGGCCGCTCTCCTCCTCAATAATCGCATACACAAACGGCCGGTCAAGAATCACCCGCTTCGGCTCCTCCAAAAGCGCGTATCCTGCCATCATCTCAACCACAGCGGCTGCGGCCGCTTTTGTCCCCGTCTCGTTGACATCAATATATGTCCTGTGCAGCACCCTGCTGATACAGATATTTTCCCCGTTCGGACAGCTTCCCATCACCGAGAAATCGGCGTTTTGCACGTCAAAGGCCAGCGGCATTCCCATTTCCGAGAGAAGATCCGACAGCTCAAGCCCCGTCTCCGCCGTAAACTTCGGCAGACCGGTCTCCACTTTCTCGTCCGACGCCGCCGCGAGCAGGCCAAGGAACGTCTCTGCGTCTAACGTTCCCATATATTCGTCAAGGGACAAATCCTCCCGCGGCAGCAGCGCCGCAAACGCATAGCCGTCCTTATACGGTTTCACAAAGCCGATTGCGTCCTCGTTTTCCAGATACGTCTGCTCCTCTCCGTACATCATTGTAATCTCCGCGGTGCTGCCATCCGCACAGGTAAACTCCGCCGGCTGGAGCTGGTTTTCCCGGTACACTTCCTCCCACTCCCCCTGAAACGCCATCGCATTCACAAGGTACATCACGGCGTCCTCCGGGATCTGGTCCACAATCCGAGGCACCATGTCGTCCGTCTCCCGCGCCACCCATTGATTGATCGCATCGCAGGTATCCGCATCAAAAGCCGCGGAAAAAACGGACGCATCATACTCCTCGGCTTCCGTCCGAAGAAAATCCTCATCCGGCACAAAACGCTCCGCGTCATCGCGGAACCAGACGGAATCCGCCATGTGAAAACGCACCTGATTTGTATTCGGCAGACGGTTTGCAAACGTCATCAGCTCTTCTTTTCCCTTTGCCGCCATCATCCCGGAATAGAGTGTCTGATCCATCTGGGCGAGCGTATCGCCCGCCGCACCGGCTCTCGTCATCTCGAGCGCCGTCATCACCGACAGCGGTGAGACCATCGTATTTTCTCCCGCTCTGCGGCTGCCCGACAGCAGCGCGACGGCAAATTCCGTATACGCCTTCTTAAATTCCTCCGAACTTTCGCGGATTTCATAATCCTTCGCTCCCCGGCGGTACGACTCCGTCAGGTCTGCCGCTCCGTCATCGGAAGCCGCTCCGCAGCCGAGTGTTCCTGCTGCGAGACAACCGCCGAGAATATATGCACATAATTTTCTTTTCATCACCCATCCCTCCTCTCAATAAGACAGACGAAAAAAAATGCAGACGGTTGCACCCGTCTGCGTATTTTATTTTTTTAAATAGAAAAGCCCGAATGTCCCCAGACCGCAATTGCTGGTGATGGCCGCCGATGCCTTCTGCTCAATTACGCGCTCAAAGTTCTGGTATTTCGCCACCTCGGCAAGCAGCTCCCGGCGCAGTTCCACGGAGCATCCCGCATAGGTAAAGAACAAAATCCGGGTATCAATGTTCTTTTTCCCTTTGAGTCTGCGCCGGATGTAGGTGCGATACCCCTCCGCCGTCGTTCCGCCGCAGATGCCGCTGCACACGATACACCCCTCGCGCATCGATAATATGAGTTGCAGCTGAAACGTATTGCAGAGCCAGCGGATCCGCCCTCCGATTCCGCCACCACGGTACATACTTTCGGGCGACGGCACGATAAAGCTGGTGGACACCTGCCCGCGCATCCGCTCTGCCTCGGCGATAATCTCTTCCGCCGTATGGTTCTGCCCCGCCATCTGGGCTGCGCGCAGTACGATCAGTCCCATACCACTCGAGAGATGTCCGGAATCCACCACATGGACATTGTCAAAGCCGCGGGCCGCCTGCGTCGCCCGCTCAAAGCCCTGGCTTGCGCCCTTGCTCATACTGATGTGAATCACCTGCACCGCCTCCGCGAGCACGTCGGCAAAAAATGTCTCATACTCCTCCACCGCGGGGGCTTCGGAACGCGCCATACCGTTTTCCCTGCTCAGGTAGGAAGTCAGATTATCCGAGGAAATCTCGTCCCCGTCACAAAAACGGGCATTCCCCGTATCCACATAATAGTGCATGCGGCGTATATGGAATTGCTCCGGCAGATGCGAGGGCAAATCGCTGACACTGTCCGTCGTGATACAGATCAGCCTGCGCGCACCGGTGTGAAGCAGCTGCAGTCTCGCCTCCTCATCCTGCGCTGCCGTTTCCTCCGCACCGCTGTACTCCACCAGCTCCGACGGCAGGAATCGAAACAGCATCGCCTCAAGCAGCGCTCCGCTGACCGGCTTCATCAGATACCCGGAAAAACCGCTTTGCAGATATACCTTATCCGCTCCCGAGACGCCGTTCGCCGTCAGCGCAATCACCGGCGTCTCCCGGCACAGGCCGTTTTCCTGCGCCCGCAGACGCTCCAATGTCTCGATGCCGTCCATCCCCGGCATCCTGTGATCCATAAAAATCACATGATAATACCGTTTGCGCACCATCTCAAGGCATTCCGCCCCGCCTGACGCGACGTCCACCTGCACTTTTGTCGCCCGCAGCAGCTTTGTCGCCACCATGCAGTTCATCTCGTTGTCATCCACAACCAGCACTCTCGCTTCCGGCGCCTCAAAGCTCTGTTTGTACACCGTTCGTCCATGCCTGTTTTTCAAAAACTCCGACACCGACCCGATCGGTGCGTCATCCACAATCTCCTGCTCAAGCGTCACCGTAAATGTCGAGCCGCGCTGATAGATACTGTCCACGCGAATCTGTCCGCCCATCAGTTCCACCAGCTGTTTGGAGATGGCAAGCCCGAGTCCCGTTCCCTCAATCGCATGATTTCTCTTTTCGTCCACACGCTTGAACGACTCAAACAGATATGCCGTGTCTTCCTTTCGGATGCCGATACCGGTATCGGACACCGCCAGACGCAGCAGAATGCGGTTTCCGTCCAGCAGCTCGCTCTTTGCCACCAGCGTGACCGTTCCCTTCTGCGTGTACTTGATGGCGTTTGAAATAATATTCGTGAGCACCTGCTTGATGCGCACGTCATCCCCGAAGAGCATCGACGGGATATCCGGAGCGATGTCCAGCACAAATTCCAGCTTTTTCTCGTGCGCCCGAATCCAGTTAATGTTGACAAGCTCGCTGAGCATTTCCCCCGTCTCATACTGTCTGGGAACAATCTCCATCTTGCCCGACTCGATCTTTGAGAGATCCAGAATATCGTTGATCAGAGACAGCAGCAGTCTTCCCGCCTGCTGCACATTGATACAGTTCTCCTCCACCTCCGCCGACAGCGGTTCCCGCAGATTCATCTCGTTTAAACCGATAATCGTGTTGATCGGCGTGCGGATTTCATGGCTCATATTGGCGAGAAACCTGCTTTTGGTACGGTTTGCCTCCTCGACCTCAAGCTGCCGCTGTCTGCTGATACTCCGCTCCCTCTCGTAAAGCTTTTTCTGAAAGATCACCAGTGCGCCGATGCACATCGCCAGCACGATCATTCCGATATAGGTATCCATAAAAAATGACAGCTCCGACTCGAGCGGCGTGATAAACTCCGGGTGCAGATAGGCAATCGCAAAACACGCCGTATCGCAGACCATGCACAGCGTAAGCATCACTGCAAGTTTCTTGCCGGACAACAGCAGAAAGCAGAACAGAAATCCCAGCGCAAACCATGTGTTCATGCTGCTGTATACGCCTCCGCCCGTAAAGAAGATCGCCGGAAGCAGCACCAGATTGACGACAACCACCAGCACCACCGTAAATATGTCATGGTTTTTCAGGCGGCGCATCACAAGCAGTATCACCAGGACCGACAGCGCTACGAGCGCACTCGCTAAAATGCTGACAAGCGGCGAACGGATCACGATTGTTCCGATCGTTCCGATTACGGCAGCTGCCAGCCCGCAGTAGATAATCAGATACAGCATGCGCACATTCAGCTGAATTTCCGAATTGTTCATCCAGTCCGCCATGCGTTTGATTCTTTTACGGATCATCCCCCGTCCCCCCATCTTCGCTTAATCTCTGCACAGACAAGCCCGTACTCCTGCATCAGCGCTTCGTGATCTGCCAGCAGAATGTCCTCACGCTCATCCCTGCCGGCCATCTCCTGCCGTTTTGCCATCTCCGAAAGCCCTGCCGCGCCGATCGCCATGGAAGTACTTTTGAGCGCATGGACCAGAACCGTATACTCTTTCCAGTCCCGCTCCGAAAACAGCTGCTGCATCCGGCTGCACTTTTCCGGCATCGTCTCGCAGTAGACCGCGGACACCGCCAGATAGTCCTCCATCTGTCCGCCGCAGTACATAATCCCCTGCTCCAGGTCGATCCGGTTCCCTTCATCCGCAGGCTCCTCCGCTATACGCGCTTCCTCCGCGGGCGTCTCCTTCTTTTCGGCACGCCCTTCCTCCACGGGCTCCGGCTCCTTTTCGACACGCCCCTCCTCCACGGGCTCCGGCTCCTTTTCGGCCGACGTCTCGCACGCAAGAATCATCTCGGGCGGAAGATACTTTCTTAAAACGCGCTCCAGGCTTGCCACCTCAATCGGCTTTGCCACAAAATCAAAAAATCCTTCCGCGAGAAACATCTCCCGCGCCCCGCCGATCGCATTCGCTGTCAGCGCAACAACCGGAACCGTCTGATAGTAATTTCCGCTTTTTTTCCGAATCCGGTGCAACGTTTCCACACCGTCCATTCTGGGCATCATATGATCCATAAAAATCAGATCATAATGCGCCCACTCCAGCATCCGAAGCGCCTCGTCCCCGCTCATCGCCGTAAAAAGATGAAGCTCATACGGACGCAGCAGCCCCTCCATCACCTTCAGGTTCATCGCGCTGTCATCCACCACCAGCACGCTCGCATCCGGCGCCGTGAAGCGCTGTTCCAGATAGTGGCTGCCGTCCCTCCGCTGCACAAGATTCCCCCCGTTTAAAATATTCGTGACGGACAGTGCATAAAACGGCTTGTACAGGCGCCTGAAACTGCCGCGGGCCTCTGCGTCGTCCGCCCGGTCAAGGACGAGCACCACCGGCATATCCTCCGAAAGCGCGTCAAAGTATGCGGGCTCCTCCCTGTATTCATCCATGGAAATCAGGACATGCGTAAATGCATTCTGCTCCGTTTTTCGTCTGAGTTCCGAAAGGCTTCTGCACTGGGTCAGATTGATCTGCAGCTGCCTGGACAGGTTGGAAATCATTTTCATATAATTGTCACGGATTTCACTGATACTGTATTTTTCGGTATCAATGTAGAGCCCTACCCGGATCTGTTCGGCATCCTTTACGACAAACAGCGGGCTCTCGTCCTCCACCCGCTGCGGAACGACAAACCGGAATTCACTCCCCTCTCCCGGCCTGCTCTTCACCGCGAGAAATCCTCCCATCATCTCGGCCATATGCCGCGTGATGGCAAGTCCCAGCCCAATCCCGTTTTTAGTGCGGTTCTTTCTGGCGTCCACCTGATTAAAACTGCAAAACAGGTTCTCTGCCTGTTCCTGCGTCATTCCGATCCCCGTATCCCGCACCCGGACATACAGATTCACGCCGTACCGCTCTTTTCTGGCCCGCACGATCACGACCACACAGCCCTTCTCGGTAAATTTTATCGCATTTCCCACCAGACAGGAAATCATCCGGCTTAATTTTTCACTGTCCCCGACCATTGTGCAGGGAATCCCCGCATCACAATCCACAATCAATTCCAGATTCTTCTCTTCCTTCTGCGCGAGCGCCATATTGATCACGTCATTCATCACGGAAGAAAAATTGTAGGGCTCCTCATGAACGGTCCCCCTGCCGGTCTCTAATTCGGAATAGTCAAGCACATCGCTGACAAGGGACTGCAGGGCCCTCCCCGCCGTCTGGATGTGGAACACCTCCTCGCGCACGGTCCCTGACAGCTCCTCCCGCAGGGCAAGCTCGCTCATTCCGCAGATCGTGTTCAGCGGCGTGCGTATCTCGTGGGATACATTCGCCATAAACTCGTCCTTGCTGTGCTCCATATCTTTCAGCGTCGCAATCGTTTTCCGCAGCGTCTGCTCCATCTCAAGGTCAATCTGTATAAAATTCCACCGGAGATACTCCACGCCCAGCACGCAGGCCACCTGCCCCGCAAGCCGCATAAACTCCTGAAAATTCGTGAGCGGAAGCGTCTTTCGCACGATGAGATGCCAGAGTGTCACCGCAAAAAATACGACCGTCTGAAGATAAATCAGTCGTGAAATCTTAAAAAGCCCGAGCGCGGCCACCACCACCAGAAACGGGGGAAGCACCACATAGTAGGCGCTGGTACCGGACGCATAGCACCAGAAGCAGACCAGCATCGCCGCCGCATAGAGGTAAGCCCGCGTCTTATAATCCCTGTACTGAGAGAGGAAAAGCATCCATCCCATAACAAGGCACAGTCCAACCGGCATAAGCGCGACAACGGCATCGCCTCCCGTTTTATAGGAGATGATACTAAACGCCATCACCACCGAAAAAACCGTATAAATCCACACAAATACTTTCTCGGTTCTCCTCTGTTCATTCTTCATCGCATCTGCTCCCAACTGGTATCTTAATATACCGCCTCCGGCGTCTGTATCCCGGCCGTTCTGTCCGCGGGCCTGCCGCGCAGAGGTTCTAACACCTTGTATAGAGGTACTCCCACGCCGGCTGTGTCACCCACACGGACACCGAACCCCCTTTTACCGAGAATTCCCCCCAGCCGTCCGCGCCGATTTCCACGGTATCCGAAACGTTTTGCAGTGCATCCGTCATACGGCATCCCGCGAGCCGCTCCCCGAGATACATCCGCTTGCGTCCTCCGGCACTGTCCGACAGAAGGACCGCCGCACCGGAATCGGGATGCCCCGCGTCGCCCTCCCTTGTAAAGCCGACCAGAGAGCCGTCGTCAAAGAACAGATGCTCCGCGCCGTAAGCGTAGCGCTCCCGTATTTTTATCAGTATATCAAGCCCAGGTACCGGCTCCACACCGTCGTGCGGGATCCCGTAATAATCCCCGTAAAACACACAGGGCGTCCCCACCGCCCGCAGCAGAATCAGCGCGTAGGCAATCGGCTTAAACCACGCCGGAATAAACGAACACAGCGCCTGTCCCGGCTGTGTGTCGTGATTGTCCACAAACGTCACCGCATGCTCCGGATCCGTCCCTGTCAGCGTGCCCTCATACAGCCGGGCCATGTCAAAGTTGCCGTCCGAGGTGGCCGCCTGCAGAAATTTAAAGTGAAGCGGAACGTCAAACAGTGACAGGGAACGCCCTGTCACATCCAGATAATGTGTCAGCTTTCCGATTTCCTTTGCCCAGTATTCCCCGACGACAAAAAGTTCCTTTCCGCCGCGGTATTCCCGCATCGCGGCAATCCAGTCCCTGCAGAAATCGAAGCTGATATGCTTTACCGCGTCCATGCGGAAGCCGTCCATATGTACCGTGTCCTGATACCATTTTCCCCAGTCGCGCGTCTCCTGTATGACCTCCCGGTTGTCCGTGTCCAGATCCGCGCCCATCAGATAGTCATAATTTCCGTTTTCGGTGTCCGTCTCGCGGTTCCAGCTCTTTCCCTCAAACCGGAATATACCGTTCCGCTTTGCCGCCTCATCCCAGTCCGTGCCGCTGAAATGGGACGCATTCCAGCGAAAATTCGAGTAGGCGCCCGCCCGGCCCGGAAAATGAAACTCTGTCCAGGCCGTAATCTGTTTCTTTCCGGTGATATCCCGGTTGCGGTCCGTGGCAACCCCCTCGGTCACCGTCACCTGCTCGGTGCCGTCGGCGCCCATGCGGTGATTTAAGACCACATCACAGAGCACCGCAATCCCGTTTTCCTGCAGCGCTTTTACGGCCGCCAGATACGCCTCCTTCGTCCCGTATTTTGTGGCCGTCGAACCCTTCTGCTCAAACTCCCCGAGGTCATACATGTCGTACACGTCGTAACCGACACTGGCCGCGCCTGCGGCTCCCTTGTAAGCCGGCGGCAGCCAGACCATATTGATTCCCGCCTCCGCAAGCGCTGCCGCATGCGCCGCGGCGCGCTTCCAGTGCAGCCCTCCTTCCGGCAGATACCACTCAAAATACTGCATCATCGTCGTGTTTATCATAAGTGCGCTTCTCCTTTGAATATACTTTTCTTATAAAAAAAGCATATCTCTTTCCCGTTTCAAATGCAAGCGCGAAAGTTTTCAGTGATATCTCTTTACGATTTCCTGCATCGTCTGCCACTTCTGTTCCATATCCCAGACCAGCTTAAACTGTGTTCTGCTGCGGTCAAGATTCTGTCCCGGCCTGTGGATTTTAAAATAGGTGTCCCCCTGCAGATAATCGGCCAGAAAGCGCATTCCACACTCAAACGTCATGACCTTCGCCCCCATCGGAAGCAGTTCAATCTCCCTTTTTGTCAGTCTGCCGCCACAGCCCTCGATAAATCCTCTGGTGTAGGCTTCAAAATAATTCATATCACACCAGACTTTATCGAGGTCCTGCTCATCTTCAAGCGCCGTGCTGGCCCCAAAGCGGATGGAATCGCCAAAATCGTTCATGGCCAGCCCCGGCATCACCGTGTCCAGATCAATGACACAGATTCCTTTCCGTGTCTCATTGTCCATCATAATATTGTTGAGCTTCGTGTCATTGTGCGTGACACGCAGAGGAATCTCCCCTTTTGCGAGAAGCTCGCCGAAAACTCCCGTGATATCCTCTCTTTCCAGGACAAAATCAATCTCTTTTTTCACCGACGCCGCCCGGCTGCACGCATCCTTCGCCACAACTTCCTTAAACACCTCAAATCTGGCCTTTGTATCGTGAAAACCGGGAATCGTCTCGTGGAGCGTGGCAGCCGGATAATCCGCCAGCTGCCTCTGGAAATTGCCGAACGACACGGCGCTCTGATAAAAATCTTCCGCGTTTTCTACCTGTTCGAAGCTGGTCGCATTTTCAATAAAGTGAAATGCTCTCCAGTACTCCCCCTGCGCATCCACATAGTACGCCTTCCCGTCCTTTGCGGGTACGACGTTTAACGTCTCGCGCTCCGGGTCCCCGCCGTTTGCAAGGATCACCTTCCGCAGCCAGGAAGTCACACCGACGATATTCTCCATCAGTTCCACCGGTTTGGAAAAGATATCCCTGTTCATGCGCTGTAAAATATACCGCTTCGCGCTCTGTTCTCCCACTTCAAAGACCAGCAGGAAGGTATCGTTGATATGGCCGTTTCCAAACGGCTGAACGCTTCGATAGCTCCCTTCAAAACAAAAATGTGCGATTGCATCTCTTTTCTGCTCTTCCAAAATGCCTCTCATGATTCCTCTCCCCACAACTTTTCCGGATAAAGCCCTGACTGTTTGAAGCTGCGGATGGCATGCTCCACGACAGGCTTATCTTCCCGGTAGGTCACGCCGTACCATTTGTCCGCGGTTGTCAGAACCGCCACCGCAGCTTTGTCTTCCCGCAGCAGGCTGCTGACGACCGCCGGGAGAAAGTACTCGCATTTCAATGGATTCTCCCTTAATCCCTTCTCAAGAAATGCTGCAAACCCCTTTTCAATTTCTCCTAAAAAGCCGACCGTAAATCCCCACATATTCATAGAGACAATCGTACCAAACGGCAGCTCAACCCAGGAATTCCCCTCATCCTCCGTGTAGGCTGCCCCCTGTCCTCTTTTTTCAATTCTCGTGCGCTCGGTCACGCTCACCAGTTCGCCCCGCTCATCCACCTCACAGATGCCGCGGGCAACATGGCCGTTCTCCGTCAGCGTATTTTCCAGACGGTAACCGACCATCGCATAGCGGTATTTTTCGTCATCTTCATGACTCTGCAGATAATCATAGATTTTCGCAAACGCCTCTCTGCCGTAGTAGTCGTCCGCGTTAATCACCACAAACGGTCCGTCGATCTCATCTTTCGCACTCAATATCGCGTGCGCCGTCCCCCACGGCTTTACACGCTCCCCGGGCACCTCAAACCCCTCCGGGATATCGTGCAGATCCTGAAATACATATGCCACATCCATGACTTTTGCAATGCGGTCGCCGATCGCTTCCCGAAAATCCTTTTCGTTCTCTTTTTTGATGATAAAGACCACTTTCTCAAATCCCGCCCTTTTTGCATCAAAAATAGAAAAGTCTATGATAATATGCCCCTGCTCATCCACGGGGTCAATCTGTTTTAACCCGCCATACCGGCTGCCCATACCGGCCGCCATGATTACCAGTACCGGTTTTTTCATTCTTTTCATTCCTTTCCGTTAAATCGTATACCATCTGATCTTGTTCGCGTCCAGATGCAAATCAAAGCAGCTTTCGTCTCCGCGGTAAATCGTGGTATCCTGCGGCTCATAGGTATTATTCACCACACAGTATTTGCCGTTCTTCACATACGCGTGAACCTCCACGTTGAAATTCGAGGAAAACCATTGCTTCAGATCCGCTTCGCCGTGGGCGCTCCAGAGAATGCTCCGGTACAAAATCCTGCTGTTCTCAAAGCTGTAGGGCAGCCCGCTGATATAGACCGCGCGCCCGTTCCCGAATTCGTTCGCCGCCATCTGCACTTCTTTTTCGCGCTGCACGAGAATCTGCGTATTCTCATACGCGAACATGCTCTTTTTCCCTTCCCCGAAATCCACCGGTTTGGTGGTATCCGCAAGGATAAAGTGTTCCGGGTGCTCCTCCCAGTTGTATTTGTCATAATTGAGCGTAAATCCGGTCTCCTTTTCCACACCGAGCACATTTGCAAGCTGCAGATAATGTCCCTGGTACTGATGCCCGGACGGTTCCCCGACGCCGATGAAACCGCCGCCGCTGTACACGAAGGCGCGGATTGCCGCAGAGACCTGCGGATTTTCCCAGATGGCACCGCCGGTATGCGCGGTGTCCGCGTCCCCGACATTGATGATGACGTCCACATCTTTTAAGATGTCCGCATCATCCAGAATATCGTCAAACGAGAGAAATCTCACGTCAAAGGGCGCTCCGCTCAGCGCCTCGATTACGCCGGCGTAGCTGTAATTCTGCTTCTGGTATAAGGCATGGTGCACCATATGGCAGCCCCAGCTTCGAATCTTTCCCCAGCTGTTTAACACCGCGACGGTTTTCACGCAGTGGGGCGTCGTTCCCTTTGCGTTCTCATAGAGCTCCCGGAACTCGTCGCAGACACTCTCCACATAATCGACAAATTCCGGAAAATCCAGCGCCAGTTTTAAATAACCGCCGTAACCGATGCGGTCGATCGGCTTGCGCAGGATCGCCCGCCTCGCCGTCACCCAGTTTTCCTTCGCCTCTTTTACCGGGTCCCCACCCTCGTGGAAGGTATCCGGGAAGAAATACGGCAGAAATCTTCCCTCCGTATATTTCACACCCGGAATGTCGGAGATCAGGCGCAGCGTGCTTCCGTTTCCCACGCTTCCGACCACCGCGTCAAGACCGATTGACGCAAACTCCGGCATAAACGGCTCCGTTCCGATCCAGTGATCGCCCAAAAACATCATGGCTTCTTTCCCGCACGCATGCGTGATATCCACCATCTCTTTTGCAAGCTTTGCCACCTCGCGGCGCTGAAACGCCTGGAAATCTTTAAACTCCCTGCTCGGGACCCGGTACTGATTGTTATAATAGCCCTGGTCGATAATATATTCCGGGCGGAACGGATAGCCTGCTTCCCGCTCAAACTGTTCTAAGATATACGGGCTCACCGACGCCGAGTAGCCGTACCAGTCCACATATTTTTCCCGTTTCAGCTCATCAAACATCAGGGTAAACTGATGGAAAAATGTGGTGTAACGGATCACATTCACATAAGGGTGCTCTTCGCAGAACCTGCGCAGGCGCTCCATCGAATAGCGATGCGTCTTCGGCTGCCTCACGTCAAATGTGATCTGATGCTCGAAATCTTTCCAGTCGTTGGTCACGGCATTGTACATATGTACCGGGTCCCAGATCAGATAGGCCAAAAAGCTGACCGTATACTCATGAAACAGCTCTGCCTCATGAATCACGACACAGCCGGTATCTTCCCTGTATTCCCACTGCGCGGGAGGAACGACCTCCCCGGCGGAACGGTCGATGACCTCCCACCAGCGCGCGATGTCGTCGCGGGTGTTCACCTGCATCAGTTCCTCCGATATCCCCTTCATCAGCGGAATCGAGAGATTCTTTTCCGCCGCAGTGTAAAATCCGGTCATAATGTAGCACTGCTGCACCTCGTCCGGGTTCGCCTTTGCCCATGCATTGTCCTTGCGGGTCGTATAATACGTCGAATATATTTTGGCCCCGACCTTTGTCAGTTCCTCCGGAAATTCGGTGCCGTCACAATCGCGGATCGCATCCGCGCCCCAGCGCTTTAAAATCTCGATCGTCTCCGGAACCACATCCAGATTGGTCGGAATCGTAACACGTCCGCTGTTATTCTTCTCCATCTCACTCATTGTCTGCTCCTCTACGGCTTCTTTTTCGGTGTTCTCCCAAAGGGTATATTATAAACCCACAATGCGGCAACCAAAAGGCCCACGCCTGCGATCATAATACCCAACCCCGCCATCTTGCCGGTAAGACGCCAGCCGTATATCGTGGCGGCAAGCCCTGCGGCAAACAAAATCGCAATGACGGCCACTCTTAATTTTGCATGTTCTTTCCAAAATTCCATTCTCTTTGCTCCTTTCTCGCTTATCATGTACATGCTAAGCGTTTAGCCCTTCAGACCTCCTGCAGTCATACCATCCGTCAGCTTGCTCTGCACGCAGATATACAAAATCAGGGTGGGAAGCATCACGATCACAAGACCGGCATACATAATGCCGTACTGCGCCGCCGACTGCTGTGCCTGCATCAGGTTCAACAATCCGACCGGCAGCGTCTTTGCCCCCTTTGCGGAACTCATCAGTGTCATGGAAATAATGTATTCATTCCAGAAAGACAGGAAGTTAAATAAAATCACGGTAATGATCGAGGGCTTTGCCATCGGAAAAATAATCTTCCACATCGTTGTGCTGTAACCCGCCCCGTCGATATAAGCCGCCTCCTCATAATCGTGCGCCAGCGTCTGAAAATATCCGGATAACAGATAAATCGTAAACGGCAGCGCAGTGGACGCATAGACAATCGCGAGCACCACCAGATTGTTCAGCAAAAATCCGTCCCCGAACACTTTTTTCAGCCAGGTATCGCCGTCCCTTAACATCAGGAAAATGGGTACAACAATATAGTTTACATTGATAAACAGCCCCGCCATAAACATCGTGTTCAAAAATTTACTGCCCTTAAATTTGAATCTGGCCAGACAATAGGCGGCCGGCAGCGCCACGACAAGCAGCAGTACCAGCGCCAGCGCCGTGACAATCACGGAATTGAGCATGTAGTCGCCCATCTTTGCCGTATTCCAGGCGTCCACAAAGTTCTGCCAGTAAAATCCCGCCGGCAGCGTCCACGGATTCCCGTAGAATTCGCTGTTCTGCTTGATGGATGCCAGAAATACCCACGCGACCGGCACAAGAATGGTGATCGCGAGCATGATCAACACAAAGTAGATAAAAAACTGATACAAGTGCTCCGCAGAATTCGTACGTTTCTCTTTTTTCATATCCGTCCCTCCTAAAATTCCAGCGGCTCGCGGTCCGTAGCTTTATTTACCAGTGCGGAAAGCGCAAAGGAGAATAAAAAGATCACAACGCCGATCGCCATACTGTATCCGTACAAGCCCGCATCTTTCTGTCCGTACATATAGCTGAGCGCCACTTCCGACGCACCGTTCGGCCCGCCCGAAGTCATCGCCTTTACAAAGAGGAACGCCATGTTGATCGTCGATATGATAAAGAAGGTCAGCGTAGTGCGGATATTGGTCCATACCAGCGGAATCGTGATCTGGAAAAACTGCGTCAGTCTCCCCGCGCCGTCGAGATTCGAACTTTCATAAAGGCTTTCCGGCACGCTCGACATCGAAGCCATATACATGACCATATAATACCCGATCGCCTGCCATACCATCGCGATGATCAGACTGACCATGACCAGCGATTCGCCCTTCCACAGAATCGGGTTCGTCATATCCCGGAACAGGCCGATGATACTGTTTAACATACCGTTTTCCGGCTTATAGATCGCGGAAAAGATACCCGCAATAACCACAATCGACAAAATATTCGGTATATAGAACACAATCCGGAAGAAATTCTGCCCCTTAATCTTTTCCCTCGTCAAAATGGCTGCAAATATCAGCGCAAACGCAAAGGTTACGATCGTGACTACCACGATCAACAGAATCATATTCTGCATCGAGCGGATAAAGTTGGCGTCATTGATCAGCATCTGAAAATTTTTGAATCCCACAAACGTTTCCGTCTGTGAATAGGCTCCTTTTTCATACAGTGACATTCGAAATACATTCAAAGTCGGCAGAATCATAAAGATAACGAACAAAACAACTGCCGGTGCGATGCATACAGCCAAAAATCCGTTACGTCTTTTGGAACTTTTCATGCTTTTCTTTCCTTTCCAAAACAACGGATGACACTGCCGGCCACCCTTATGTTTCATGAAAATACGGCGGGCAGAGTCCTGCCCGCCGTTCCTTAATGCTCTCTATATCATTTTTAAGGATTGTATTATTTTAAATTCGCGCGCATCTGATCACTTGCAGAGATCACATTCGCAATCCACTCTTCCTCCGTCATGTCTCCGGATACCAGAGAGTTGACCGGATCGAGGAATACGGTACGGACTTCCACACCCGGAATCGCATCAAATGCTGCAAAGTTACCCATAGCTGCTTTTGCGCCGTTGTCGTAGATCGAGTAGAACATGACGTTGTCGCCTTCGAGCTTGTCAGCGATACCGAGTACCGGCTGAATTGCCCCGCTCTTTGCAAAAATCTCACATGCCGTATCGCTGTATAAGAATGCAACGAATAATTTTGCCGCGTCCTGATTCTCGGCGCCGGCCGGAATCCATGCCTGCTCGAACCAGGTGTAGCTGTAGCTGTCTCCGCCGGTCTGCACTGCCGGGAGCGCCGTCATGCCCCACTGGAAGCCTTCCTCACGCGGAGCCTCCGCCATCTCGCCGACAATCCATGTGCCGTTCGGCATAAAGATCGCCTTGTTGTCAAGAACTAACTGCTGGTTCTGCGTGAAATCCTGATCGTTTGCCTGCGCCGGCGTGATCGGGTTTGTGTAGGTTGCCAGCTTTGCAATGATGTCAAAACAGGTCTGTGCTTCCGGAGTCTCCCAGATGCCTTCCTCATAGTGCGTCGCCTTGTCGAAGAATTCCGGTCCGCCTGCCGAATACATCAGCGCATACAAGAATGCGTCAAAGTAACCGGTTGTCGGATATGTAAACAGGTAGATATCCTCTTCTTTTGCCTTGTCTCCAAGCTCCCACATCTCATCCCATGTGGTCGGAACCTCCCAGCCTTTCTCCTCTAAGAGTCCTGCATTGTAAAACAGTCCACAGGGAGAATAGAACATCGGCGCCAGATAGGTCTTGCCGTCGCCGTACGGATTGGTGAGAGAGGTATCGGTAAAGCCGCCGGCAATCTTGTCGGATACTGCCACGGTCTCGCCCGGCACGGTCATCGATAACACATCCGTGATGTCCGCGATCATGTTGTCTTTGATAAACTGCTCCGTCAGCGCCGCTTCACGGCCCGTTGCCAGATGGATCACATCCGGATATTCTCCGCCCTGCATGGACGGTCCGATGACACCCTCCAGGTTCTTATCTGTCGTGAGGTCAACTGCGATACCGGTCTCTGCGGTAAACGCATCCGCTACCTCCTGCCACATCTGTGAGCCGTACGCCGTCTCGATCGCAGCCACGCTGATCGTTGTCCCCGCATATGCCGCATAGGGATCGTCGGCTGTCGCCCCGTCGTCCGCTCCCGCATCGTCGGATGCGCCCGCGTCGTCTGCACCGGCATCGGCAGATGCGCCCGCCTCCGAGGTCGGAGTATCACTGCTGCTGCCCTGTGTCCCGGTGTCTTTTCCTCCGCATCCTGCAAGCAGAGAAGCCACCATGCTGACACTCATGATTGTACACAAAATTTTCTTTTTCATGTTTGAATCCTCCCTTTTTGTTTTCGTGATTTTGACCATAAATCTATGCATCTATCACTTTATATTGATTATTATACCTAACTGTTTTTTCTTTTTCCACTCATATATTGCTGTTAATTTTAGATATCTTGCTTTTATTTATAAAATATTGCAAAATGTTCTTTTTTTTCATATACTTATACCAGAAAACATTTTTCATTCCCGGAAATTTATACATTTTAACCAAAAAGCAAACATCTTCCTATAATTGTAGTTTTTTCTGAGGGATACGATTTTATCTTAAAACAAAAAGGAGCTTCTATGAGTAACCGAAAATTAAATTTGGAAAACAAAGCCCTTCCGGAGCTCTCTTTCAGGCTCCTGTCCATCTCTTCCTCCAAATATGAAAATGACTGGGCCAGCTTCCCGCACAGCCACCAGTTCACCGAAATTTTTTTCATCAAGAGCGGTACCGGGCATATGCAGATCGAAACCGAAACCGTGCCCGTTGAGGCGAACAGCCTTGTCCTGATCGGAGCACAGGTTCTGCACACGGAATTTTCCGATTCCACCGACCCGTTAGATTACTTTGTGCTGGGCGTCGAAGGACTCAAGATCAACACGGACCGGCCGGCTGAGTACAGCATTGTCAACGCTTCCGTCAACTCCGCCTCCATCCGTCTCTGCTTTGAGAGTATTCTCCGGGAAATGCACAGCCGGCAGGATTGCCATGCCGAAATATGCCAGCATTATCTGGCAATCCTCATCCTGCTGATCTGCCGCAAGGACCATGTGTCCTACGAACTTGTCGACCCGCAGAATGGCAGCCGTGAGTGCCGCAGGGCAAAGCGCTATATCGAGGAAAATTACCAGGACAAAATCACGCTCGGTTCTCTTGCCGACAACTGCAATATCACAAAATACTATCTGAGTCACCAGTTTACGGAACTATACGGGAAATCCCCGATCGCATACCTGACGGAGGTCCGGATTTCGGCTGCCAAAGATCTCCTGACGACGACCAGCCACAGCATTGAAGAAATCGCCAGCAGCACCGGTTTTTCTTCCGGCAGCTACTTTTCTCAGACATTCCGGAAAATCTGCCATGTATCTCCGCAGCAGTACCGGAAGACGCATGCTGTTTTGTAGACGCGTGTTCCGGTTTTCGTGCGATCCTGCCTTCCCTGTCACGTCGCCTGCAGAATAATAAACGCCTGGTACACATCCAGCATACCGTAACCCCATTCCCGGTTCGGGTAAGACCGTTCACTCGTGCGCGCCGCGCCGCGTATCAGCATATTTTTAATTCCCGCGTTTGAAAGCCTCGGTCTGTTTTCCTTTACAATGGCCCACTCCATGATCTGTGCCACCGCCCCCGCGGTGATCGCGCAGGCCGCGCTTGTTCCGGTATAAGTGATATAATTCCCGCGGAGCCCCGGACCGTATACCTCCACCGCCGGCGCCACAAAATCCGGCTTGATCCCGCCGATGACCGGATACCCCCTCCCCGAATCCGCATAGATGCTCCGGGCCGTGGCGCGGTAACCGCCGACCGTGATCACCTGCTCGGTGTTTCCCGGAGACGTCAGCGTGATATCGGGCGTCGAGCGCAGGAAAAACACCCGTCCCCCCAAAAGCTGCTGCATCGGAAGCCACATATTATAGGTGCCGGACAGCAGATTCTGCGGATATACCCGGATAATCCAGATCCCGCGGGACGGATTCGTAAAGCGGATAAACGCCAGCTGGCTGCCCCTCCCCTGCGTCTCCAGACGGTAATCCACCGACACGATCGTCCCCTCAAAAACAAACCGGTATTCCTGAAAAGATCCCGGCTGCAGCGGCACGCGCGGAAGCTCCTCCCCGGTCGGCGAGATAATCGCAACGGAGTACAGCTCCGGTGCCCGCGCCCACAGTTCGACAAAAAATCCCGGCATTGCATCCTCCACATTGATCTGGGTGTCCACGAATTCCTCATCCCCGGAAAAACTCCCCTGAAAATGGTGCCTCGCGTTCGCCTCATTTCCGGTCGCCGTCACGATCGAACGTTTTCGTCTGTTGCAGACATCCCCCAGATATGCGTTCAGATATCCCTCCCCTCCATGACTGCCCATACTGTTTCCCAGCGCCAGACAGATCACCAGCGGCATATCCCGGGCGCTTGCCAGCCGGTCGAGGTATGCCACGCCCATCATGATGTCATTCTCCTGATAGGCCGGTGCATTCTCCGGGATAAAGTAGAATTCCCTGAGATATTGCTTTGCCTGTTTTAACTTCACGACCGCAATCTGCGCCTGCGGAACCGCGCCGATGAAATCGTTTTCCACATCCTCGCCACCGCAGGCGACCCCCGCCAGAAATGTGCCGTGGCCGTCGGTATCCCGCGACGGCACAACCGAAAACGGGTCCTCACTCTCAAGCGCCGCGTTGAGTTCTTCGGTCCTGTACTCCGCCCCGTATGAGACGCCCTCCGGCGGCGTCCCGTCCGCAATCGTCTGATCCCAGATGGCCGCAATGCGGCTGCTCCCGTCCGCATACCGAAATAACGGATTGGTGTAGTCAATGCCGGTGTCAATAAATCCCACCATCACCCCGTTCCCGCGCAGCTCCAGCGCCGGCTGATTCTGCATGCGGATAATTCCCGACACCTCCAGCGCCGTGCGGTCCAAAAGCCCGTAGCAATTCGGCGTCTCCAGATAAGTGTATGCGCCGAGCTTTACCGCAGGAACCCCCGTTCTCGGGTAATAGAAAATGTCGAATTCCTCGTCAATGCGCTGCGTGCATCCCTCCGCCCCGGGCACCACCGTCTGTTCCCCATACGGGATGATAAAATCAAAGTAATCGTTCGAATATGCCTGTTTGCTGCAATCTGCCATATAAAAAACTCCGTCATCTATTCACTTACTAATAGATGACGAAGTTTTGATTCTATGCATAGTTTTTGTCGTGACGGCATGATTCCGGCCGCACTGCGGATTTTATGAGTTTCTTTTATGAGTTTCCGACGGCAATCTGCGGCGGCACGCCGTGATCCTCGAGCGGAACAAGTCCCCGCATCGTGATAAGCGGATTTCCCTTTTTCTCGACATAAGCCTTAGTGATCGTGACCATGCCGATATTGTCATCCTTCGGAATCTCATACATGATATCCAGCATAAATTCCTCAATGACCGCCCGAAGCGCTCTCGCTCCGACCTTCTTTTCCTTCGCAATCTTTGCGATGGCATGCAGCGCGTCCTCCTCGAACGCAAGCTTCACCTCATCCATCGCAAGCAGCTTCTCGTACTGTTTTAAAATCGCGTTGCGCGGCTCCTGCAGAATGCGAACCAGCGCGTCCTCGGTCAGCGCATCCAGCGTAAACATCACCGGCAGACGCCCCAGAAATTCCGGTATCATTCCGAACTTGCGCACGTCCTCCACCGTCACTTTGGAGAGCAGATTTTCCTCCTTGTCGTACTCATCTTTAAGCTTTGCACGGAATCCGATGGACGCCTCTTTGTTCAGCCGCTCCCTGATGATATCCTCCAAATCCGGGAAAGCTCCGCCGCAGATGAAGAGAATGTCCTTCGTGTTCACCATCGTCATCGGGACCATCGCGTTCTTGCTGCTCGCTCCCACCGGCACTTCCACCTCGGCTCCCTCTAAGAGCTTTAACATTCCCTGCTGCACGGACTCGCCGCTGACGTCCCGCTGGTTTGCATTGCGCTTCTTCGCAATCTTGTCAATTTCGTCGATAAAGATAATGCCGTGCTCGGCCCGGTCCACATCGTTATCCGCGGCCGCCAGAAGCTTGCTGACCACGCTCTCGATATCGTCGCCTATGTATCCCGCCTCCGTCAGGGACGTGGCATCCGTGATCGCAAGCGGCACATCCAAAAGCTTCGCCAGCGTCTTCACCAGATAGGTCTTTCCGCAGCCCGTCGGCCCGATCATCAGCATGTTGGACTTCTCAATCTCCACCTCGTCCTTCGCATCGGAGGCGATCCGCTTGTAATGATTGTAAACCGCCACCGACATCACCTTCTTGGCCTGCTCCTGTCCCACGACATACTCGTCTAACGATGCCTTGATCTTATGCGGTGCGGGAATCTTTTTAATGTCGATCGCCGCCTCGTGCTTCTCCTTCGGCTTTTTCTTTTTCAGTTTCTGATTCTGCGGCACAAAGCCCTGCATCCCCTGCAGGTCGGCCAGATTAATCATGCTGATATTGGGCATCTTCCCCATATTGATATTCATCATGTCTTCCATGCCCATACCGTTTCCGTTCATGCCGTCAAAGGTCTTCTGCATGCAGTCGTGGCAGATGCAGATCGCCCCCGGTATCCGGATCATCTTCCCCGCGACATGCTCGGGTCTTCTGCAGATATAACAGATGTCCTCGTACTCTCTGTCCGCATCCTCTTCCGTGACGGTGCCCGACGGCGGCTTCTGCCCGCCCCCCTCTGCAGTCCCGTCTGTCCCGGCAGTCGCCCCGGTCTCTGCGGTCTCCTCGTCGATCACTTCTCTATAGTCATTATTGCTCATTACACGCCTCATTCCTGCGCCGCACAGGCGCCCTTGCTTTTAAACACAATTTTATTATAAAACAAAAAAAATGCAACCTCAAGGATAATAGCGTTATTTCATTTTTATTTTAGAAAGCCCGTATCAGACCCGAAAAAAGGCCATTGCCCTATCCTGCGATATGCAACAGCCCTGTTCTTATCTTATTCGTTTTTTGTGGCTCCGCCCGCATTGTTGCCGGTCATGTCATCCACTCCGTTTTCCACTCCGTTTATCACGTCTTTTCCGGCTTCCCCGATGCCGTCAACCACGTCTTCCACCACATTCCCGGCATCTCCTGCGCCCGTGGTATCGCCGTTGTTCGCGCCGTCATTCGTCGTACCGGTTCCGTTATTCATGTCGGTTCCGTTATTTACATCCGTTCCGTTGTTCGTACCGGTTCCATTGTTTACACCCGTTCCGTTGTTTGTACCGGTTCCGTTACCTCCGCCGATCTCGGTGTTCCCCACACTGTTGGTATTTCCCGCACCGTTCGTCGTGTTGTTGTTTACGCCGCTCTCCGTGTTAGTGCCTGCGTTCGTACCGTTATTTTTGTCTGTGTCTCTGTTGCCGCAGCCCGCTGCCATGCTTAAGGACAGTGCCAGCACGGTTCCGGCAATCACTACTTTCCACTTTTTCATAGTCAAAGTCTCCTTTTTTTTATTCAAGGATAGTCTGACCTTATTTTTATCTTTTATACATTATTTTCAAATTTATTTATAATAGCCGATTTCCCGGGAAAGCTCCTCCTGCACCTTTTTCACATCTACGGCCAGCTCTCTGACCCGCTCCCTTGTCATGCGGCTCGTCGGCCCGGAAATGCTGAACGCGTGCGTGACTTCCTTTTTATAGCCGTACAGGCAGGCGGCAATACAGCGGACACCCTTTTCGTTTTCCTCGTCGTCGAGTGCGTATCCGTCCCGCCGCACCTCCGACAGTTCCCGCTGCAGCCTGTCATAATCCACAATCGTCTTATCCGTATGCCGCTCAATCTCACTGCCATCCCAGATCGCGCGCACCTCCCGCTCGGGCAGCGTCGCCATAATCGCTTTCCCCACACCGGAGCAGTACATCGGATGTACCATCCCGACATGCGATACCATGCGGATGGTTCCAACCTTCGCCTCAATCTTATAGACATACAAAATATTGTTTCCCTCGCGCTGCACCAGGTGTACCGTCTCCCCGCTGAGGTCGGAAAGCCGCTCCAGATACGGTCTTGCAATCTGCAGGATGTCCATGCGCTCCAAAATCTTTCCCGACATGCTGACCACCTTGCAGGTGAGCATATATTTCTGCGAACCCTCATCCTGCTTTGCATAGCCCATATAAATAAGCGACATCAACAGACGATGTACCGTACTTTTGTGCAGTCCGAGCGCGGCGCTGATTTCCATCAGTCCCATCTCACCGTTTTCTGCGAGCATCTCCATCACCTGAAAAATTCGCTCCGCGGACTGAACCGGATTTTTTGCTTCTTTTTCCTCCGCCATGCTCTCTCATGCCTTTCTGACTTATACACGCAACTTCATTCCACTATCCAGCATACCGTTCCATATTATGAAACTTTTTGAGAATCATACCAGACTGTGAAAAAAATGTCAATCCCCTATTTTCTCCATGACATTCCGGAGTGGGACAAACAGCAGACGACACAGCAGAAAATTCGAGACACAGTGGATGATGTCATAGGGAATTCCCGCAACCCACCAGGAAAATGCCGCCGCAGGCCCTCCCGCAAAAAAGTAGGGAATCGCGCAGAGCGCGCCGAATGACAGGCCAAACGCCCCGGCCAGAATCGAAAACACCCAGGCCGAACGCTGTCTGCGCAGAAGATATGTAACTCCCGCAAGCAGCGGCCATGCGTAGAGATACATGACCCACCACAGGCCGAACCCGTACCTGCAGCCCTCGAGCAGTACAAAGACTGCGATGACCGGCAGAACCTTTTTCCCGAAATAGAGCGTATATAATATGATAAGCAGCGTGACCAGCTCCACATTCGGCAGAAACGAGAGCGCAAACTTTGCGGCCTCTAACGTGGCAGCCATCATCCCCATCAGCGCAATGTCGCCGGCCTTAGACCGCTCTCTCATTCCGCCGCCGTGTAGACAATCTGATACGCCTGGCCGTCGCTCACCGGCTGGGTGTCAATCCCGTACTCGCAGTAGCTGCCGTCCACAAAAAACGCCCAGTACGCTCCGTCTGTCTCATAATCCGCGGTCACACCGTTGACCGTCTCAACCATCAGCCCGTACTCCGACTCGGTTCCTTCCACGGTCAAACCCTCCGTCTCCTCAAGCGCCTGCCGCAGATATTCCGCATCCGTCTGCACCGTATACACCGTCGACCGCCCCGCGTCATCCACGACCTCAATCGTAAGTTCCTTCGCACCTGTCGCGGGCTTTGGTTTAAAATTTGCGTATATCACGCCGAGAATCACGGCCGCTGCCGCAAGGACCGCCACCGCGATTACAATCTTTTTTCCGTTTTTTGTCCCTTTTACTTCCGACATTTGTCTTCCTCCGTTTTATGCATATTTTTTTCATAGGAAGTCTACCATAAACACCATAAAACCACAAGAAAATTCGGTTGACAAGCGCACCCCAGATGCTATAATAATAGTGTGTCGTTCTATGAAACTTTGTTTCATATTACGGAACACTGTTCCGGCATCTGATAACGGCGTTTGCAGACAACCCGTTTTGTGAACGCCGCAATATTATAAAAAAGGAGAAGAATCATGAACAAAGTATTAGAAGAGTTTTCCAAAATCGGTATTATCCCCGTTATCGCTCTCGACAATGTCGAGGATGCAGCGCCTCTCGCAAAGGCTCTGTGCGACGGCGGACTCCCCTGTGCAGAGGTTACCTTCCGCACCGCGGCGGCTGAGGAGTCCATCCGCATTATGGCGGAGCAGTTCCCGGAGATGCTCGTGGGAGCCGGCACCGTTCTCACAACCGAGCAGGTTGACCGCGCGGTAAATGCAGGCGCAAAGTTTATCGTCAGCCCGGGCTTAAATCCGAAGGTTGTAAAGTACTGCGTGGAGAAAAACATTCCGGTGACTCCGGGCTGCTCAAACCCGAGCGATGTCGAGGTTGCGATTGAGCTCGGCCTTGACGTGGTAAAATTTTTCCCGGCAGAGGCAGCCGGCGGACTGAACATGATCAAATCCATGGCAGCTCCCTACACTAAGATCAAATTTATGCCGACCGGCGGTATCAACGCAAAGAATCTGACCAGCTACCTTGATTTTAAGAAAATCATTGCCTGCGGCGGCTCCTGGATGGTAAATAAGGACATGATCGCCGCAAAAGACTGGGACGGCATCACTGCCCTGACCAAAGAGGCCGTTTCCACAATGCTCGGCTTCAAACTGCTGCATGTCGGCATCAACAATGCGTCCGAGGACGTCGCCTCTTCCGAGTCCGCAAAATTTGCATCCCTCCTCGGTGAGAGCATGAAAGTCGGAAACAGCTCGATCTTTGTCGGCTCCCTGATCGAGATGATGAAAGCTCCGGGACGCGGGGCAAACGGACATATCTGCATTCAGACCAATTACCTCGACCGCGCAATCTACCACCTTGAGAAACGCGGCTTTGTGTTTGACGAGAGCTCCTTTAAGTACAACGACAAGAACGAGATTATTGTCGCTTACTTAAAAGACGAGATCGCAGGTTTTGCCGTACACTTTAACCAGAAATAATCGTTTCCATAAAAAGAAGGAGAATCCCTATGACGGATCAGAACTGTGCTTACTGTATGGAGGGCGAACTCGTCGCCGCTTTCGGCATCAAAATCTGCGAGCTTCCGACCTCGAAAGTATACCTCTTTAAAGAGCAGAGCCACAAGGGCCGCGTCATCGTCGCCCACAAAAAGCATGTCAGCGAGATTACGGCGCTGACCGCCGAGGAGCGCGCGGCTTACATCGAGGACATCAACCATGTGGCGGAGGCCCTTCACAAGGCCTTCTCCCCGCAGAAGGTAAACTACGGCGCCTACGGCGATACCGGATGCCATCTGCACTTCCATCTGGTGCCGAAATACACCGATGAATTTGAGTGGGGCGGCGTATTCGCGATGAACCCGCAGCAGGAATTCCTCTCCGACGAGGAATACAACGCGCTGATCGCGGAGATCAAAAAGTATCTGTAGACAGATATCAGGAGGTGATTGTAATGCCCACCAATGGAGAAATTGTAAAAGATGTAGTTGAGCAATTCCAAAAAATACAGGCCCATATGAAAAATGCAAAAGAAGAGAATGCCACAAAAACATATGAAGGTCTGAAAAACGATTATTTGTCTTTAAAAGCAATTTTAACTTCGCTGGGAGTAAACCTTACGGATATTGACAAAATCAAAGAATAAACAGCCAAAACAAATCACACGGGCGCAGGTAAATTTACCTGCGCCCTCTTTTCATATCCTATGCTGCCGGACATACGGCAGTCCCCGTTATTCTAAAGCTTTCTCCTTCTCCTCCTTCGCGTGCGCCGCTTCCTGCTTCCGCAGAATCGTAAGGCAGATTGCCACGGCAATGACAATCGATACATAATCGGCGACTGGCTGGGCATAAATGATGCCGTCAAGGCCGAATATCGTATTTAAAATCAATATCATCGGAATAAACACAAGACCCTGCCTGCAGATCGTAAGCACAAGCG
This sequence comes from Lachnospiraceae bacterium, assembly GCA_021770345.1. GTDB lineage: Bacteria > Bacillota > Clostridia > Lachnospirales > Lachnospiraceae > Roseburia. The sequence goes on from JAETRD010000001.1 coordinate 108,317, forward strand.
ACGGAACCGCCTTTCCCATCCCCTGCAGCGTGTTGATGCACAGGAAAAGGATCCCGATCACCGGTCCGGAGAGCTGCAGAGCGATCATCATCTTGATTCCCTGCTCGATCACGGCCGCATCGTCGATAAACGCCCGGATAATCGGTTCTCTCGCCACAACCATCAGAAGCGTCAGAAGCGTCCCGAGAGCAACCGCACACATACCGGTAAATCGAAAGACCTGCTTTAAGCGCTTCGTATTCCCTGCGCCGTAATTGTACCCGATCAGCGGCTGAATCCCCGAACAGAGTCCAATCTGGAGCAGTACGACAAGCATATTGGCTTTCATCGCCACACCCATCGCCGCCACCGGCGTATCCCCATAGCCGACAAGTTCCTTATTGTAGATAATATTCGAGCAGCTCATCAGAATATTGTTGAGGGATGCGGGAATCCCGATCGCAAGAACGCCGAGCGCAATGCCGTCTCCCGCCCGAAACTGCTTCGGATGAATCGACAGTACTGATTTTCCGCGCAACAGATAGCGCAGATAAAAACAGCAGGCCGCCATATTTCCGATCACCGTTGCAATAGCCGCACCGGCCACACCCATACCAGCCCAGAGAATCAGAACCGGGTCCAAAATAATATTCGTCACGGTGCCGATCATATTCCCTGCCATCGACTGCTTTGCGGCGCCTTCTCCGCGCAACATATGGCCGAACGCCGTCCCGAACATGATAAACGGACCGCCGAACGCCACATAGCTTAAGTAGGTGCGCGCATATCCGATTGTATTCTCGCTGGCTCCGATCAATGCCAGAATCCCGTTCATGCCGACCAGAAAAATCAGCATAAAAAGGACGCCGGTGCCAAGCGCCGCATACGCACAGAATGCGGAAATATGCTTTGCGCGCTCGTCCTGCCCCGCTCCAAGCGCCCGCGAAATCGCAGAGCTTCCGCCGATACCGAACAGATTCCCCAGCGCCATAAACAGCATAAAGACCGGTGTCGACAGCGATACTGCCGCCACCTGCATCGCATCGTTCGTCTGACCGATAAAGAACGTGTCTGCCATATTGTAGATTACCACGACCAGCATCGTAATGATCGTCGGAACCGCCATCACCGCTACCGCCTTCGATATCGGTGCATGTTCAAATAGTTCTTTATTTGTATTCATATGTTATCTTCCTGTTCTACAAACACATCTTTCCCTGCTCGTCCACCGGCTTCGGTATCACAATCAGAAGATCGATCAGCGTCATCGCAAGCGGAAAACCGGACCAGCAGAGGAGAAGATACAAAATCGCCGTTTTATACTGCTTTGCATAAAACCGATGCCCCCCCAGCCATCCGGTGAAAACTGCAAGAAGAATATACTTCTTCTTATCCAGCGCAATCTCCCCCATTGCCTCTTTCCGGTCAAAATAACCCGAAATCTTCCTCGAAAGCCATCCCTCTTTCTCCTCAATTCCCTGCTCCGCTTTCAAATCATGGAGTTCCTGTTCCAGTGCGATGAGTTTATTAACGTCTATTTCTTCTTTCTTTTTCTTTGAACCCATTCTCTCTTATCTCCTTACCTGCCGGCACATTCCCCGCAAAAACCGATTCCCGTTTTCATATATTGAAACAATATTATATATTATACAACGCTTCCGTAAATCCTGCAATCCCTGTGAATAAAAGCTTTTCGTGCTGCCGATCCCACTGCTGCCGTTCACAGGGCAAGTGTGATCCGGCTTTGCCGGATACACTGCATAAAACCAGGGCGCCGGAAACACCGGCGCCCAACTGATTCTTTCTTATTATATAACCGACTATGCTTCCTGCATAGCTTTTGCCTTGATCGCTGCAATCTCATCCTGAATCTCTTCCATCTTCTCTTTGGTCAGCGGATAGAACTTCAATGCAACCAGATTACAGAGCAATCCGAGAATAATCATACCGTGTGCAAGGAATACGCTCACATAATGCAGCGACGTACTGTACGGTGTCGATACGTCCGGCAGCGCATCCTTAAAGCCGATTGCCGCAAACGCAAGGCCGGCAATCATCGGCGCCAGCGAAGAAATAATCTTATCGACAAAGCTGAACAGCGTTCCCATCATACCCGGCACATACTTGCCGGTACGGTATACCTCGTAGTCCGCACAGTCCGCAGTCATCGGGATAACGATATTGCCGGAAAGATTCTGGAACATACCGGTCAGGATCGTCAGAACCACATACAGAATCGCAAAACCGGACCATACAAGCCCTCCGTCCGGACCCGACATACTCTTCGGATCACCGAACAGCCACAGCAGCGCCAGCGACGCGTTTAAAATGATACCTCCGATGGAACCGATCAGCATCGCTTTTCTCATTCCAAGCCTGGTGGCAAGACCGCTGATTGCAAGAACCGAAAGGATCATCGTCGGAATCGAGGTAAAGCCCTGCATCGTTCCCTGCAGTGTGACATTGCCGGCAAGAACAGCAAACAGTACAAGCGTAACCGTGGAAGTTTTCGTAGTTGCCGCCAGCTTATCCGAAGATGCGGAAACGACCAGCATCTGAATCGCACGGTTATTCTTCAAAGTATCCCAGTAATCCTTGAGTCCGACTTTTACGACTTTACCGGTACCGTAGAACTCCGTTCTGTCCTTCGGAGCGATGGAAATAATCGCGATTGTAGTACAGATAATACTTGCAAATGCACAGAACATCCACATCACATGGAATACACGCGCATCAGCCATGCTGCCGTACTTTGCGGCAAGGTTCGCGCTGAGCATCGAAAGCCCCGTCATCAGCACTACGATGTAAACCGCGTCAAATACGGAGAACAGCGGGCGCTGTTTCGGGTCGTTCGTCAGACAGGTCTGCGCCGATTTCGTAACCACACACTGGAACGTATATCCAATGTAAAAAACTGCTGCCACAACAATAAAAAATGCATAGCGGATTCCGGTATTCTCCGGGAGCTTGCCCGTGACATGGAACATCACAAAACTACAGGTAAAAAGAATCACATTACCGATTACCATAAACGGACGGTTCTTACCGAATTTACCGTTCGTCCTGTCTACGATGAAACCGATAAACGGGTCCGTCACACCGTCCCAGATACGCATCATCATCGAGAAACTCGACGCCGTCACAACCGCGACGCCGACCACTCCGGTCAGGTAATACGCAACATAGCTCATCAGGAACAGGTAACAGTTTGTTGCCAGATTGTTCATCGCAAAACCGCCGATACGCCACAGCGGAACACGGTGAATCCCGTTTTCTCCATAGTACTTTGAAGACTTTTCACTCATAATAAAATCCCCTTCTCTATAATAGTTTAACACCTTCCACTAAAACACCCCACCTTGTTTTAGCGTGTTTTTATTATACTGTCCCTGTGTACAGGCTGTCAAATAAGTCGAGCGTTTTGCCCAGTTTTCCACGTTTTTTTGTTTAATTATTGTATATTTTAACTAATTAATATGACATACCCCGACTCCCCGTCATTCTCTCCACATATGTGCACAAAAAGAGACCGGTCACAAAGTGACCGGCCCCTCGCAAAAATCATATGATAACCGTATGATACCGTCTGTTTAGTTTCCTGCCATAGCCTTTGCCTTGATCTCGGCGATCTCTCCCTGAATCTCTTCCATCTTCTCTTTGGTCAGCGGATAGAACTTCAACGCCACCAGATTACAGAGCAACCCAAGAATAATCATACCGTGAGCGAGAAAGACAGTTACATAATGCAAGCTTGTGCTGTACGGAGTCTGTACATCCGGCAGGGCCTGCTTAAATCCAATCGCCGCAAACATCATTCCGGCAATCATCGGCGCCAGCGAGGAAATAATCTTATCCACAAAGCTGAACAGAGTTCCCATCATACCCGGCACATACTTGCCGGTACGGTATACCTCGTAGTCCGCACAGTCGGCGGTCATCGGGATAACAATGTTTCCGGAAATACCCTGAAAAGCTCCAAACGCAATCGTAAGTACCACATAGAGAATCGTGAATGTACTCCAGGCCAGCCCCCCCTCTGCGTTTGTCATGCTGTGCGCATCGCCGAACAGCCATAACAGAGCAAGTGCCGCATTTGCAATAATACCGCCAATACTTCCGATCAGCATGGCCTTTCTCATACCAAGCGTCGTAGCAAGGCCGCCGACAGCAAAAATCATAAGAATCAGAATCGGAATTGATGTAAATCCTGTCAGGATTCCCTGCAGGCTGAGGTTACCTGCAATAACCGCAAACAGTACAATCTGAACCGTGGAGGTCTTTGTGCTGCTCGCCAGCTTATCGGTGGAAGCCGAAACCACAAGCATCTGGATCGCACGGTTGTTCTTAAGCGTATCCCAGTAATCCTTCAGGCCGACACGAACTGCCTGACCGGTTCCGAAGAATTCGGTTCTGTCCTTCGGTGCAATGGAAAACACTGCAATCGCGGTGAAGATTGCACTGCATATAGCGACGAGCATCCACAACTCATGGAACAGATCTGTACTCTCCATCGTACCGTATTTGGTACCGAGATTTGCGCCTACCATAGCCATAACCGTGAAAAGAATCGTATTGTACACACCGTCAAATACCGCAAACAGCGGTCTCTGCTTCGGGTCGTTCGTCAGACAGGTCTGCGCGGACTTGGTAACCACGCACTGGAACGTATAGCCGATGTAGAAGATAGCCGCCATCACGATAAAGAACGCAAAACGGACGGTCGTATTCTCCGGCAGAAGATGCGTCACATGGTACATGATAAAACTCATCACACAGAGAATGACGTTTCCGATTACCATAAACGGACGGTTCTTACCGAACTTACCGTCGGTTCTGTCCACGACGAAACCGATAAACGGATCCGTCACACCGTCCCAGATACGCATCATCATCGAAAAGCTGGATGCGGTCACAACGGCAACCCCGACAAACCCGGTCAGATAATACGCGACGTAGTTCATCATGAACAGATACAGGTTCGTCGCGGTATTGTTCAGCGCGAACCCTCCGATACGCCACAGCGGAACACGGTGGATACCGTTTTCCCCATAGTACTTTGAAGACCTTTCATTCATAATAAAATCTCCTTCTCTAAAAAATTTTTAACATCTTCCACTAAAACACCCCACCTCGTTTTAATGTGATTTCATTATAGCACCCTTGTATACAAGTCGTCAACAAATTTAGCAATTTTATTTCTTTTTCCCTAAATTTTCATCTGATTTTTGTTTATTTTTTCATATCTTTTCCAGAAAGCTTGTCTGCTCGCCGTGCTTGTATACAAGTATGGATTCATGTCGTTTCTGAACCCCTCCCGACCCCCCCCCCTTTCGGAGGTTTCCCGATGTTCCCTCTTGCACGCCGCATGACATTATGCCAAAATAAGAGACAGGAGGGGAGGACTGACATGGAACATTCCGTTTTTGATTTTGCACTGACCTGCCTCGGCGACCTGCAGCTGCATTACATCATCGCCGAGGGACAGGAGATTACAATGGAAGCCTTAGACCTCGGACTGCGCGAAAGTATCCTGATGCGCCCGGTCGGCAATGCCGCAAATATCTCTCCCACGATTGATCCTGCCGTGCTCTATTATGTGATTGATTATTACGAATGCAATTATATCTTCTTCCGCCTTCCGGGCGAAACACGTTTTCTCTTTGTCGGCCCTTACCTGTTGGAAAGCTTTACGGAATCGCGCATACACCATCTGATGCAGGTGCTTGCGATCCCCGCAGAACAGCTTGCACAGCTGCGGGATTACTATGATTCCCTGCCGTGCTTTCCGGAGGCGCACACGCTGCACACACTGATGCAGCGCCTGTTCTCTTTCCTTTCGGGAGGCAAATCCCCAACGATCAAACGCCTTGACCTGCGCAACCTCGAAAGCCCGGAAGAATACCGCGCGCAGCATGAGTTCGCCACCCCGGAAGACCCGGTGCTCTCCATGCGGCTGCTGGAAAGGCGGTATCACGCGGAGGACGAGCTGTTCGACGCCGTCTCACGCGGAAACGTCGAAAAAGCACTCGGCATACTCGACTCAATCAGCAGCATCCATCCTGTCTCACGCTTTCCGGATCCGTTCCGAAGCGCCAAAAACCAGTCGCTTTCCCTGAATACGCTACTGCGCCGCGCGGCCTACGAAACCGGAGTCCATCCCCTTTACATCAATTCCGTCTCCAACAATTATGACGATATGATCGAGCAGTGCAGCGGTGCCGCGGAGCTTGGGGAAATCACCTCTTACATGGCCAAAAGCTACTGTACACTCGTCAACAGCCACAATATGAGTTCCTATTCCGAGCCGGTGCGCCGCATTCTCGTCACGGTCGACGCATCCCTCGCCGGAGACTTAAGCCTCAAGCGCTTCGCCGAAGAATTATTTTTAAACAGCAGCTATCTCTCGGCGCTTTTCAAAAAGGAGCTTGGGATGACCCTGACAGATTATGTGAACGCAAACCGCATCGGCTACGCAAAAAAGCTTTTAAAGAGCACTTCCCTGCAAATACAGGATATCGCCGTCCGCTGCGGTATTTCCGATATCCACTACTTTACCAGACTTTTCAAGCGCGAGACCGGCGTCTCACCCCGGGAATGGCGCATCCAGGCGGAAAATGACCTGCACTCCTGACCCTCCGCCGTCCGCATCCCCCGGTTGTCTCCGACAGTCAAAAAACAACAGCCGCACCGATGATCACTCATAGGTACGGCTGCCGCCTTTTATTCCTCTAAATCTTTTTCAAACCTTTATTCCGGCTTCTTGATCTGATTCAGCTGCGCATTCATATCAAGCAATTCTTCCTTTGTCAGCTTTTTCACATTGTCACCGGCCAATCCGATCATATTCAGCATGCGGAGCACGGTAAATCCGCCGAGCATCTTCATCATGCCTTCATTCATCGCAAAGCCCTGATTCTCGCCGTCTTCTTTCTTCGGCATCAGCTGCGCCATCGTCTTGCCGAGCCACGCCGCACCTTCCTCTGTCTCAAGGATACTGCCCATTGTAGAGTTCAGGGAGAAAAATCCCTCCGGCTCCGTGATGTCAAACCAGTTGAGTACCGCGCCCTTCTCTTTCAGGCGGTATGCCTCGTTAAACACCTCCACCTTGCGGATAAAGCTCTCGTCGGTGCAATCGCCCGCTACGGCCTTTAATGTCGTCTCACCTGCGTTCGGCACCTCGAAATAGAAGAAGTGCTCCGGAGCGGACTGTTTTCCAAGGCTCTTGCCGTTTGCAAACAGTTCTACCTCCGGCAGGTTCGAGTATACCGTCACCTTCGTCACATCCTCCACACGGTCCACATAGCGTTTTCCGCAGATGTGCACAAATGGGTCGTCGGACAGCCATGCCTTGTATGCGTAGAACGCATCCTTCTTGTATTTGCGGTCGAACGTAACCAGTCCCTTGTGGTTCATACCGTTCTCGCCGCCCTCGTTCCGCGCATCCGCCGCAAAATCAAACATATTCCATACATGGGTTGCCCAGATAAACGGTCTCGTAAACAGCTGCTTGATCAGTTCTTCATGATAATATGCCTGATATTCCTCGGTGTAATCGCCCTGCTGCGGGTCTGAGGTATGCCAGTTTAACGCCTCAGCGCCGTACTCGCTCATACCAACCGGAATATTCGGGAACTCTTTGTGGAAGGTGTCAAACCACGGTCCGTTCATCGAGGTGTCTCCGCCATACCAGCCATAATAATGATTGAAGGAAACGCAGTCCGGAATCTGAATATACGGATCATGCATATCGCACATGGATACCACCGCCATCGTGGTAAATCTCGTCTTATCCATCTCGTGAACGAGGTCGTTTAAGATCCTGTGGTTCTCACGCAGATCCTCGGTAGAAGCCCCTGTCATCGTAATCTCGTTGGACAGTCCCCATACCGCGATACACGCATGGTTATAGTTCTGTGTGATCAGCTCTTTCATCTGGGAGATGGTGTTTTCCCGCCCTGTCGGCATATGACTGGAAATATAGGGAATCTCCGCCCAGATGACAAGTCCCTTCTCGTCGCACAGATCATAGAAGTACTGATTGTGCTGATAGTGTGCAAGGCGGATCGTCGTCGCTCCCAGCTCACAGATAAGCTCGACATCCTCCGCATGATGCTCCTTTAACAGTGCGTTTCCGATACCCGGTCTGTCCTGATGTCTCGAAACGCCGCGCAGCGGATACTCCTCACCGTTTAAGATAAAGCCACGCTCCGGGTCAATCCGGAACGTACGGCAGCCGAATCTTGTGCTCACCGCGTCCGCCGCATCCTCACCGTCCGTCAGCGTCACACACGCCGTATAGAGATACGGGTCTTTTCTTCCGTTCCACAGATGTACATTCTTTATCTCGAAGGAAACTTTTGTCTCTCCCGCATCGACGGTCTGCTCTCCCACAACGCCGCCCTGTGCGTCCGTAATCTTATATACAAGCTTCTGCCCCGCCTTTGCGCCGGTGAGATATACCTCCACCTCCACTTTCGCATCGGAACCGTTGATTTCCGGCGTCACTTTGATGCCCGGTCCTCCGTAATACTCCAGATCAAAATGAGACTCCCCGACAGCGATGATATTCACATCGCGGTACAGGCCGCCGTAAAATGTAAAGTCCGCATTCTGCGGATACACAGTCTGATTTGCACTGTTGTCCACCGCAAGCACGATCAGGCTGCGGTCCGTCATCGCCTCCGTGATATCCACGCGCCAGGTCGAGTAGCCTCCGTCGTGATGCGCGAGCTTCCTGCCGTTCACATACAGGTCCGCGGAAGAATTTGCCCCGCACAGCTCGAGAAAATACCGGCTTGCCTCCGGAAGCTCGGCTTTCTCAATTTCTTTCGCATAGTAGCAGGTGCCGCGATAGTAATCTGCACCTCCGTCCTGTCCGTCAATCCCATTCCAGGTATGCGGCAGAGTGACCCAGTACCATCTCTCCGGCATTGTCTCCGGCACTGCCGTCGCCTCTTTCGAAAAAGCCCATTTCTCATTTACATTTATAATCTCTCTCATGAATGCACGTCCTCCGTCCGATTGGATACTATTATCACGAAATCACACAGGTACCGCGGTGGGGTTTGCGGCGCTGTGTGCGATTTCATGATTCCTGCACTTGTATACTACCATAAAGACATCCTGTTTTCTTTAGATATTCTTTGGCAAAACTTGAACAATTTTCATTTTTCGTCCGTTTTTAAATAAATTTTAGACAAATAATAAGTTCTTAATTTTAAGAAACATATTTGCCATTTTTCCCCGTATCCGTTATACTGAAACTGTTAGTCGATACAAAGGAGGGTATTTATAATGATTAAATGCAACAACTTATTTGACAACCCGAATATGAAGCAGATTGCAGAGGCGGGCAACGTAAAGGTCTTCGAGTATCAGCGCGACTTAAGCGTGACACCCGAAACCGCACTCACAGCCTACTATGCTGCGGAGATGAATTTCAGAAAGCGCCAGGTTCTGATCGAGATGAACGGCTCACCCTGGACGCTTCAGGCTGGCGCTATGCAGTGGATGACCGGCAATGTCACGATGGGCTCCGGCATCAAGGGAGTCGGCGATTTTCTCGGCAAAGCCATCTCCGCCAAGGTGACAAAGGAATCCACCGCAAAACCGGAGTACACCGGCAACGGTCTTCTGATGTTAGAGCCTACTACAAAGCACATCCTTCTCGTAAATGTGGAGGACTGGGGCGGAATCGTGCTCGAGGACGGTCTGTTTTTAGCCTGCGACGGACGGATCAAGCACAGTGTCGTAGCGAGAAGCAATCTTTCCTCCGCTGCTTTGGGCGGCGAGGGACTCTTCAATCTCTGCCTGACCGGAAGCGGCCTCGCCGTTTTGGAGAGCCCGGTTCCGATGGACGAGCTGATCGAGTTCGAGCTTGACAACGACGTTGTCCGCATCGACGGAAATATGGCGATCGCATGGAGCAACAGCCTGCAGTTCACCGTGGAGCGCTCCTCCAAGAGTCTGATGGGCTCCGCCGTATCCGGCGAGGGCTTCGTCAACGTATATCGCGGAAGCGGCAAGATTCTTATGTCTCCGCTGTAAAAAGTGCCACTGCGTGACGCTCACAACTTCTTGTATAATAAAAGGGACTGCCGCATTTACACAAATGATTACCTGCCTGTAATATAAGTGTAAATGCGGCAGCCCCTTTTATGACCCCCTCTAATTTCTTCGTACACTACCGGTTCATCGCCAGTTTCACCCGGACAATCCGCGTCACCGACTCGTTGATGCGCTCCTCGGTAATCGTACCGTTGTTCACAGCCGTAAGCAGGCCATTGTACGCCGTCTCATAATCCGCAGGCAGAAGAATCATATCCGCTCCCGCGCTCACGGCCATCACCGCGGCCGTGTCGGAATTATAAGTTCCCGTCACCGCTCCCGCGCTCATCGCATCGGTCACCACAATGCCGTCATAGCCCAGCTGCCCGCGCAAAAGGTCGGTCACGACGACAGCGGACAGGCTGGCCGGGACATTGTCTCCCGTCACCTGCGGCAGTGCGGTATGCCCCACCACGATAAAGGATACGCCCTCTTCCACCGCCCGTCGAAACGGAACCAGTTCCTGCGCGAGAAGCTCCTCCGCCGTGCGGTTTGAAACCGCGGAACCGCTGCCCGCATCCAGCCCGACACCCGGGAAGAATTTTACCGCGCCGTACACGCCCATACTCTCCATGCCCTGCAGCTCGGCGGATACCATATCCGCCACCGCATTTGCGTCGGCACCAAACGTGCGGTCGCCGAGCGACATCGTATCACCCTCAACCCGCAGATCTGCCACGGGCGCATAGTTCAGATTAAAGCCAAGCTCCGCGAGATAAGTCCCTATCACAGTCCCCGCATTGTACGCATTCTGGGTATCCCCGGTCTCCCCGACAGCCTGCATCGTCCCGACATCCGTCACCGAAAAGCCGGCATTTCCCGCAATGCGGGTCACGCTGCCGCCCTCCTCGATCACGCTCAAAAATATTGGCAGACCCGTGCGCTCCTTTGCAAAGCCCTGCATATTCGCGAGCATCGTCTTCGTCTGCTCCGTATCCGTCAGGTTGTTTGCGGAATAGATCATCCCTCCGACCGGACGCTTGTTGTACGATTCCTTCGTCGTATCCCCCGCCGCCGTCACGCCGCCGTATCCGGTCAGCGCATCCGGCGTGATGATAAACATCTGCGCAAGCTTATCCTCGAGCGTCATGCCTGCCACCGCCGTCTTTGCCTGCTCCAGAAACGGGTCCTCCACGGGCGCGGGCTCCGGCTCCGGCTGCACCTCCTCCGTCGCCGGCGCCTCCGTACCCGGCTCTATCGCTTCGGTCTGCGGCTTCTCCTTTGCCTTACCGCCGACAAAACGGCTGATGCCAAACGCCGCACCTGCCACCGCCGCTATCACAATCACCGCAAACACGGCAAACACCACCGTTGCCCTTCTCGTATCCTGCTGCCTTTTCAGCCGTCTCTCTTCGCGATTCATACTGCTCCTCATCTTTCAGGTATTCTTATAGATCGTTCTATGTTTCAAAAATCTTCATCAAAATCTTCCGGTAGATACTGCCTTATTTCCTCTCGCGCTGCATCCAACTGCTTAAAAGCCTGCATTTTTGCGTCGGTTCTCATCGCCTCATCTGCTGTATGCGATTTCTCCGGCATTAATCTATGAATAATTTCTATCAAAAAGCGAATGTTACCCTCAGTGGACAAAGGGACACACGGTCGGAAAAGAGCCAATTTTTGCCCCTGCTGCGTTGCTTTCGTTCCGCGTACTGGACGTACGCTGATTGAGGACAACGCAGCAAATCACCCGAATATCATGGTTCAGGGCGTGTGTGCCCTTGTCCACTGAGGGTATCATCTGATAATCCATGAATCAAACTTACCGCCTGCTTCTGTAATTCCGACATGACAGCTCACCTCTTTCTGCTTTACTGCTGCTCCTGGGATATTGTCTAATTTATATCGGCCTATGATTCCTGCCACAGCATAAATTCTTTGCATTTTACTGCACCTATAGTATAGGTGATTTGTCATGCAAAATCAACCATAAGAAAAAACGCACCCGCGGCGTGTCCTAACGACACACCGCAGATGCAATCAAAGTCAGCGTTCCCTCGATTTTTGCCGCGCCGAATCCGTCCGGCAGAATCAGGTGATCCCCCTTTTTTATCGGACGGCCGCAGATCGTCCCGTCCCCTTCGACGACGGAGACCGCAAGAAACGGCCACTTCTGGACAAACTCCGTCTCCCCTTCCACATCGGCCTTAAAAATATCGTAATACCGGCAGGAATACAGCTGATTCAGCCGGTTCTTCGGAAGATCCGACACTGATGTCACACTGTCCGCGGCGGATTTTGCCGGCACGGTAATCACGTCAATGCTCTTTTGCACATGCAGCTGTCTGGGCTTCCCGTTCCAGAGCCTGTCATAATCGTAAACGCGATAGGTGATATCGCTGCTCTGCTGTGTCTCGAGGAGCACGATTCCCCCCTTGATCGCATGCACCGTCCCCGGGTCAATCTGGATAAAATCCCCCGGCTTTACCGGGACCTCCCGAATCAGTTCGCTCCATTTCCCCTCCCGAATCATCGAGGCAAGCTCCTCCCGGTCTTTCGCGTTATGGCCGACGACAAGGCTTGCATCCGTTCCGCAGTCCAGGATATACCAGCTCTCCGTCTTCCCGTAGGAACCGTTCTCATGCTCCGCCGCGTAGGCGTCATCCGGGTGCACCTGAATGCTCAGATCTTCTCTCGCGTCAATAATTTTCATCATAATCGGGAAACGGTCATAATCTAAATTTCCAAACAGTTCCGGGTGATGCTCCCACACCCAGGACAGCTTTCTGCCGGCAAATTTCCCTTCGCGCACCGTTCCGTCTCCGTTTGGGTGTGCGGATATGCCCCAGCACTCGCCGATGTCGTCTCCCTTTGCCGCGCAGCCGTATTCCGTCCGAAGCTTTGTCCCGCCCCAGATATTATGTGTACAGACCGGGTCCAAAAACAGGATTTCCCTCTCTGATCGCTTTTCTTCCAAAATAATACTCCTTTACTTCTGCCCCATCCGGCAGATCTGTTCTATTTTTTCAATTTCCCCTGCCGAGAATGCGGGACCGTCCACAATTCCCGCGTTTTCCTTAATCTGGGCCGGCTTCGATGCCCCGATCAGCACGCTCGTGACCACGTCGTCCTTTAACACCCAGCAAAGCGCCATCTGCGCCAGCGTCTGTCCGCGCTCTGCGGCCAAATCGTTCAATGCCCGTATCTGGGCGAGCCGCGTCTCCGTGAGATCCGACTCACGCAGAAATCTTCCGTCCCGCCGAATCCGGCTGTCCTCCGGGATTCCTCCGAGGTATTTGTCGGTCAGCATCCCCTGTGCCAGCGGTGAAAACGCAATGATTCCTTTTCCGGTCTCCCCCGCCGCCTGCTTTAAGCCGTTTTTCTCAATTCTGCGCTCAAAAATACTGTAACGGTTCTGATTGATGACAAACGGACAGTTCAAATCCTGCAAAATGGCCGCAGCCTCGCGCATGCGCGCGCCGTCGTAATTGGAAAGCCCGACATAGAGCGCTTTTCCGCTCCTCACAATCTGAGCGAGCGCACCCATTGTCTCGGCAAGCGGCGTATCCATATCCATCCGGTGATGATAAAAAATATCCACATACTCCAACCCCATGCGCTTTAAGCTCGCGTCAAGGCTGGCAATCAGATATTTCCTGCTCCCCCAGTTTCCGTACGGTCCCGGCCACATATCATAGCCCGCCTTGGTGCTGATTAAAAGTTCGTCCCGGTACGCGTGCAGCTCCTCCCGGAGAATCTTTCCGAGATTTGTCTCCGCACTCCCGTATTCGGGCCCGTAATTGTTCGCCAGATCAAAATGCGTGATACCGCAGTCAAACGCAGTAACACACATCTGCTTCATATTTTCATAGGAATCATTTGTCCCGAAATTGTGCCAGAATCCCAGCGATACCGCCGGAAGCAAGAGCCCGCTCTCGCCGCATCTTCTGTACTTCATTGTCTCATAACGCGTTTCCGCCGCCGTGTAACCCATAAAAACCATTCCTCTTTTCTTATTTTTTCGGAATGGAACCGATCACCGAAACCAGATAAAACGGCAGCTCGTCCTCCTCGTGCGTCTCCGCAAGCCGCACCGTCACCCGGTGCGTTCCCGCAGGCAGATCTTCCGCCACGGTATCAAGCGCAAGCTTATCTCCCCAGTCCTCGTCAAAAGCCGCATCCAAAAGCATTGCGCCGTCGTTATCTCCGTCGATGATAACTTCGGCCTTCGGAGCCGGATGCCGCACCGTCTTCCGATACTGGACGCCGATACAGGAGCCCTCCACTTCAAGGGTAATCGAGTCCCCCTTCTCTGTGGCCATCCAGCCGTTTTTGAAAATATCGGTGATGCCGTGCTGCGGCGCGTCGTCCGGCACAAAACCGTCGCACTGCGCACAGCCGCAGTCATTCCGATAGCGCGTCGAATGCTCATAGCGATTTAAGGTGAGCGGCTCCTTCCGCAGCTCAGCCGCGCAGCTCCCCGTATCTTGCACGGAGCCGGACGCGGGCGTCCCGGCTTCCGGCCGACACTCCGATTCCGGTCGACACTCCGCCTCCGTTTCTTTCTTCACCTGCGCGAGGAAATATGTGATCACCGACGCCACCAGCGCATGCCCCGCATCGTTCGGGTGCAGATCATCCGGCGTAATCTCCCTGTTTTCAATTCTGCCCAAAAGCAGCGCCGGATATATACTGCTCTGCATACTCACCGCCGGAAGTTCGTAATATCGGCCCAGCCGGCCGTGAAAAAGCTGCGCGTTCGCGCCCGTATCATAATAGACATTGTGCAAAAGCAGCACCGCAGGCTCCGACTTCCAGCCGTATACCCTGCGGATCACACCCTCGTAGGTCTCCATAAAATGTTCCGTGCCATCATCGTTCACCGAAAAATCAATCACTACAAAATCGGGATTGTGACACAGAAGATCTTCTTCTACGCGCGCGCACCCAAACTGTGAGTCCGTCGCCCCGATTCCCGCATTGATATAGGTAAACTGCGCCCGCGGGAATGCGCTGCGCCACCACTCATATACCAGATAAGCGTAACACCGCTCCGGCGCCGTAGCCAGGGAACCCTGTGTAATTGAACCTCCGAGAAAGCCGATCGTAAGCGCCTCTCCGGCGTGTGCCCTTCTCATGATTCCCGAAAGCCGCGTCAGATTACCGCGGTTTACAATTCCATTCTCATAATTTACATTCCCTGTTATATCACACTTCACCGCTTTCCTCAACCTCCTTCCAGATATCCCCGAGCGATTCGATGTAGGAGGAGAGCTCCTCCGCCATCTCCCTGGCCTCGGGTATCCGGATATGTCCCGGCGTTCCCGCGCCGTTCCTGCGGTAGCAAAAGCGGTGCACACGCGCGTCGGAAATATTCCGGCACACCTCGTCAATCGCTCTGTCCCACGCCGGGTCGTGCTCGAGTATTGTCGTCGCGAGGATAAACTGCGCCCGCGGATAAAGCCGCATCAACTCCCTGATCCACGCCTCATAGCGCCCTCTCCAGTGCGCCGCCCTCTCCCCGCCGTAATCGCTCGCCATATAGTCCTCTGGATGACTGTCGTTCTGCCCGATCGCCGCGACGACGACATGCGGCTGCCAGCGTTCAAAGTTCCAGTTTTTCACTGCGCCAAGGCTGGGATGGTACTCGATTTTGTCGTAGCAGGATTCCATCCCGCGGTAATCCGGCTCCGCAAACCAGCCCGTGCCATCGAGCAGCGCGATGCCGCCCTGCGACGTGTCGTGAAGTTCCGCGCCAAGCCGCCGCGCCGTCATCCACGCGTAGGAATACCAGCTGTTTGACCACTCCCCGTTATGCGCAGGGTCCGGCTTCCCCACAAAATCAAGCGCCTCCGACACCTCCCCGCAGGAGACACTGTCCCCGAACACCTCGATGCGGCGCGCGGGAAGCGGTTCCGGTTCGTCGAGCCGCGCTCCCTCGTCGAGTTCAAAGCCGTAAAAAGTGACCGTGTGGCAGGAATCCATGCGCTTAAAGAGCGTCAGCTCGTGTACGCCGGCCGCCAGTCCTTCCGCCAGCACATAGGTGTGCGATTCTTCGTCGCCTGTAAGCAGAATTTTTGTCTGCGCCCCGTCGATGATACAGCCCATGTAGTTATCCCAGTAATTCCTGTGATTTTTAAGCACCGCCTTCGCCGAAGTCCCGGTAAATCGCATTCTGACAAAGCTTGCCGCATACACGAGCACCGGCGCTTTCGGGTCGTCAAAATCAATTCTGCCGCTGTAGCACAGCTTCTCATTGTCCGCATAAATTTTCATAGATTCACATGCCTTTCGCACTATCTTCTTCCGACTTCCGTGTCATTATCCGTCACCGCGCTGTGCTCCTTAATATAGTCGATGATATCGTCCAGCTCCGTAAACGCGAGCCCTACATAGCTGTCCGCAGCGCCGTAGTATAGCGCGATCTTTCCGCTCTCCGAATCGTGAATCGTCGCGCAGGGGAAGCACACATTCGGCACAAACCCCCGCTCCTCGTACCACTCCTCCGGCGTCAGCAGGAAATTCTCACAGCGGTATTTGACGACGGACGGATTGTCGATATCCAGAATCGCCCCGCCGATGGAATACACATAGCCGTTGCAGGTTCCGGTGACCCCGTGGTAGAACAAAAGCCACCCCTCCGAAGTCTCAATCGGGGCCGCTCCGCCGCCGATTTTTAAGGACTCCCACCACTCGCTGCTCTTGCCCATCACATGCCGGTGCCGTCCCCAGTAAACCAGATCCGGGCTCTCGCTGACAAAAATATCCCCGAACGGCGTGTGCCCGCTGTCCGACGGGCGCGACAACATCACGAAATTGCCGTTTATCTTACGCGGAAATAATACCGCGTTCCGGTTAAACGGGAGGAACGGATTCTCCACCCGCACAAAAGTCTGAAAATCCTTCGTCTCTGCCATGCCGATCGCCGCCCCGTAGAAATCCTGGCACCAGATGATATAATAGGTGTCCTCCACCTTCACAAGCCGCGGGTCGTAGGCATATTTCGGCATAAACGGCTTTCCTTCCTCATCGACGAAATTTATTTTGTTCTCGTCAAAATCCCAGTGAATTGCATCTTTGCTTTTTCCCAGATAGATATACGGGATACCGTTGGTCTGTTCCCCGCGGAACACGCCGATAAAACCGTCCTCATACGGCATCACCGCGCTGTTGAAAATACGCGCGACCCCCTTTACCGGATTTCTCCCGATAATCGGGTTTTCCCTGTATCTCCAGACCGGCGCACCGCACAGATCATCCGGGCGTTCCTGCCACGGCACGTTCGGTACCGCGGAGCTTATCATTTTATATTTGCTCATATTCTCCTCTTTTCCGCCGCCGCAGGCGGCCCATACGCTCTCTATTTGCTCTTTTCAAGAAATGCCAGATTTTTCTCAATCAGCGCGCACCGCTGCGCCACACAGTCCGCCGAGCGGCCGGCATCCCGCGGCGTCTCAAACACATAGTCCAAAAGCTTTTCCGTCGTCGTTTCCGCCACATGCATCCGCGTGTCGGAGGATGCATAGTAGAGAAGCACTCTGCCGTTCTCCTCAGCGATCGCGCCGTTCGTGAACACGACGTTTCCGACGTCGCCGACGCGCTCTGCGCCGCGCGGCCCGATCAAAAGCCCCGACGGTTCCGCGATCACCTTTGCCGGGTCGCGTAAATCGGTCGCAAACGCGTAGATGACATAGCGCAGTCCCGCCGCCGTGTTCCGCACGCCGTGCGCGATATGAAGCCAGCCGCGCTCCGTCTTAATCGGCACGGCACCCGCTCCGTTTTTCGCCTCGGTAATCGTGTGGTAACGCCTTATGCTCGTCATTTTCTCCTCGTCAATCACCGCGCGCGTGATATCCTCACACAGCCCGAAACCGATTCCGCCGCCGCTTCCGGTGTCGATAAAATCGTCCATCGGCCTTGTGTAAAACGCATACTTTCCGTCCACAAACTCAGGGTGCAGCACCACGTTCCGCTGCTGCGGCGAGTGCAGCGTCACAAGGTTCGGCAGCCGCTCCCACGTCTCCAAATCTTTCGTGCGCACAATCCCCGCCGCTGCCACGGCCGCAGACAAATCCGACGTTCCCGTATCCTTGCTCTCGGAGCAGAAAACGCCGTAGATATAGCCGTCCTCATGCTGCGTCAGGCGCATGTCGTAGACGTTCGTCTCCTCCGGGCAGGTGTCCGGGAGCACTGTGGGATAATCCCGGAACCTGAAGCCGTCGATGCCGTTGTCGCTCTCTGCCACGCCGAAAAAGGACTTTCTGTCGTTCCCCTCGATGCGCGCCACCAGACAATATTTCCCGTTTAATTTGATCGCCCCCGCGTTCATGACCGCATTGACGCCGAGCCGCTCCATAAAGTGCGGGTTCGTCTCCGGATTTAAATCATAGCGCCAGGTCAGAGGGATGTGCTCCCTTGTCAGCACCGGATACCGGTAGCGGTCGTAAATCCCGTTGTAAAAGTCCGTTTTCTCGTTTTTGCGGGAGAGCAGCGCTTCCTGCCGTTCCCTTTCTATGTAATACCTTTCATGTAACATAAAGCATCCTTTCATGCGCAACGCCTTTCATGCGTGAAGACCTTCGCGTTGTCTTTTTATCAGTTCCATACACATCCTGCCGTTGTGGTACGGGCATTTCCACGGTTCCACGATCGGTCTGCCCGCAATCGGGGAACCGTCCTTTGTCACCTCCCAGTACCACTCCGAGCCGTCCCGCCTGTCGATGACATGGCGTTTGATAAACTCCCACTGCGCGGCGGCCGCATCCATGTACTCGGCGTGCTCCGGCGACTTTTCATAACCGTTCACAAAGCCGACCACGGTCTCCGCCTGCACCCACCAGATGCGGTTTTCATCGACGATTCCCCGCTCGCACTCGTTCGCGAGCGAATGTCCGTCAAACGCCGTCTCGTAAATTTTTTTCGTCAAATCCGCCGTAATCGGATTCATTTTCCGCTCGTATGCCGCGTCCCCGAGCACTTCTGTACCCCGGTCGACAAGCCACGCCGTCTCGATGTCATGCCCGTAGGAATGTAAATCCAAAAGGCTGCGGTACTCCGCATCGAAAAACACTTCCTGGCGGCGGCGCGCGGGATTGTAAATTTTCTCCGCGAACACATCCAGGATCCATCGGAGGCACGCTTTTACGCGGTCCGCAAGCGCCGCTTTCTCCGGAAGCGCCTTTATCACGCGGTACAACTCGGTGTAAGCCTCAAACACATGAAGCAGCGTGTTCATCGTCCGGTCCGCAAGCACGCCGTTCTCGGAGAGCTTCTCGTTCGACTCCGGCCGAAAATCACAGGTAAACGCCTCAAGATATCCGTTTTTATCCCTGCATTTCTCCTCGATCAGACAAAAGAGCTGCTCCGCAAGCGCGAGCGCCTCCCCGTCCCCCACCGCCTCATAGTAGGAGGCGAGTGCATAGATACAAAACGCCTGATTGTAGGTATGCTTCGTGGTATCATGCGGCGTCCCGTCATAGTTTAACGACCAGTAAATTCCGCCGTTTTCCGCATCCAGACAATCATTTTTCAAAAAACTGTACCCACATTTCGCCGCTTTCCGCAATTCTTCCCCGCAAAAGCCCGCGGCCAGGCACTCCTGTTCGGTGATTTTTCCCTGACGGTACAGCGTGTAAGCGTTCGCAAAAAACCAGGTGATGCGGCTGTTTAAGATGCAGCCCTTCTCCGCCCGCACGTCCGGCTCAAGGTCGTAGGACAGATACCCCATAAAACCGCCGCGCTCCTCATCCCTCATTCCAAGCCAGAACGGAATGAGATGGCCAACCAGCTCCTGCTTTGCCTCCGCCGCAAGCTGTTTTTTCCTTTCTATCGCTTTCATACTCTATTCTGTTATCTCCTCAATTTCCCACAGCAGGCTCTTAAAATCCCCCTGCAGCAGCTTTATGTTTAACCCGGCATACATCAATACTGCGCCGGTGTAGCATTTGCCGCATACCCGGTACATTTTCTCCGGGGAAAGTCCCTGCAGCCGCAAAAGGCGGTTCTTCCTGTTTGCCCTGGCAAGCACCTGCACATAAAACAAAAGCGCCCGGCTCTTATCCTTGCTCACTACGAGGAAACTGTCCGCGCCGCCTGTCTCTCCGGCGGAGAGAAGACGGTAGTAATCACCCTCCGCGACAAGCGCATGGTATCTGTGATAAAACACCGTCTGCTCTTTTATAAGCTCCTTTTCCTCCGCGGAAAGCTTTGTGACGTCAAGCTCATACCCAAAGGTTCCCGCAAGTGCGACATGGCCCCGCGTCTCAAACGACGTATTGCGGCCCACAATATGATTCGGGCAGGCGCTCACATGCGCGCCCATACATGAGAGCGGATAGACCATCGCTGTCCCCTCCTGAATCGCCAGCCGCTCCACCGCATCCGTATCGTCCGAACACCAGATCTGCGGGCTGTAGTACAGCATGCCGGCATCAAAGCGCGCCCCTCCGCCGGAACAGTTCTCAAGCAAAAGCTCCGGAAATTCCGCAAGCAAACGCTCCTGCAGCTGATATACGCCAAGCATATAGCGGTGGTACAGCTCTCCCTGCCGGTCCGCGGGAAGCGCCGCGCTTCCCATTGTCGTAAGCTGGCGGTTCATATCCCATTTCACATAGGAGATATCCGCATTGCGCAGGATCTCCGCCACCATCTCATACACCCGGTCCACAACCTCCTGCCGCGAGAGATCCAGCACATACTGCGCGCGACTTTGCGTGATATCGCGCCCCGGAATCTGAATCGCCCAATCCGGATGCTTCCTGAATAACTTCGAGTCCGGGGAAATCATCTCCGGTTCAAACCAGATGCCGAATTTCATTCCAAATTTTTTGACGTCCTCCACCAGACAGGCAAGACCGCCCGCAAGCTTGCTCTCGTTTACCTCCCAGTCCCCGAGAGAACCTTCGTCCGTATTTCGGTTCCCGAACCAGCCGTCATCCATCACCAGCATCTCTATCCCGAGCTGCGATGCCTCTTTTGCGATTTCAATCAGCTTCTTTTCGTCAAAATCAAAGTACGTCGCCTCCCAGTTGTTAATCAGAATCGGCCGCTCGCGGCGAAGCCAGGGACTTCGGATCAGATGCGTCCGGTAAAGTTCGTGAAACGTCCGCGTCATTTTTCCGAGCCCTTCGTCGGAATACGTCAGCACAACCTCGGGCGCTGTAAACTGCTCTCCCGGCGCAAGTTTCCAGCAGAAACCCTCCGGGTGAATCCCCATCGTCATCCGCACGGAGTCAAACTGGCTGCGTTCCGCCTGCGCGATGAAATTGCCCGAATACACAAAGTTCATCGCATACACTTCCCCTGTGGTCTGCGTCGTTTCCGGCGTCACCAGTGCGAGAAACGGATGCTCCTGATGGCTCGACTCTCCCTTAAAGGATGAAATATTCTGTCTGCCATACCCCAGGGAAAGCCGCTGCACATGTCTCTCTCTCGCCCAGGAGCCGAACAGCCCCACCATCTCATAATCCCGGTTTTCCATGTCGATGCAGGCGCTCAGCACTTTTTCGAGGTACACGCTCTCATTTCCCCGGTTTTCCACAGTCACGGAACGTGTCACAACATCCACATCCTCAAACACGCTGTACGCCAGACACACTTCAACGCCCGTACGCGCATCCGTACAATATACGTTCAGCGTACTGCACGTCTCCTCTGCGCCCCATGTCGCCGGCAGCCCCGCAAGACGCGGCTTTCCTGCTTCTATCCCGTAGCTCGCAAAACGCAGCTCGCTCCCGCGGAAACCATCCGCGGTGCGCATGCAAAACGCCGACTCCCGGTAATCGCCCATCCCGCTCTCCGGGTATTCCATCCACGCCTGATCGAGAAATGAATTTTTTTCTCTGCGGTTTACACTCGGCACAAACGGCGGCTCCTCCTCGCGCAGCAGATAGCGGATCCCGGTATCATGCAGCCGTTTCCCGTAATAAACATGGGCAAGATAGCAGTCGTCCACAACCGCAAATGCATAGGTTGTATTTGGCGTGTGCAGCATAAATATTTTTTCCGTTTCGTCATAAATAATCGGCATGTTTGCTTCCCTTCTATTTTTCGTTGATTTGACTGATATAACCGATAAATTCCGCACAGACATCCGCATGTGCTCCCGATACGGGAAACGCCAACAGAAGCGCATCCTCCGCATCCGAGTCGGACGCCCCCGCCGCGCCGTCAAGCTCCGGCGCAAGCGCCGTCTGCCCGATCAGAACCGCGCGGCATACGCCGTCCTCTTTATACAGTGGAAGTCCCGCCGCGCCAAGTTCCTCCACATCCCGAAATGTTCCGCCAAGTTCCTTACAGTAATGATAAAAGCTTTCCGGTACAATTACCGCGTCAATCTCTCCGTTCTCCCACTGAAAGAAAAATTTTTCATAAGAACTTTCATTGATCCCTGCAAGCTGCGCTCCTGCGTAAGAAATCTGATAATCGGAATCAATTACAATCCGTTCCGGTTCCCGCTCAGCCTCTTTCGCAAAGGCGTCCCGGATCCGTTCATCCCGCGCATAATCGATGTTCTGATTTACCAGAACGCAGGTAAATTCCGGTCTTTGATTGCCGAATCCAAAGTGGATGATGAGAAAGACAAGAAAACTCACCGCCGCAAGCACGCCCAGAATGTGATACCAGTAATAGGTGACAATGTAATCAAATTTCTCTCTCCCGTTCATATCCGCCGTTTTTTCCCTGAGTGCATTCATCCACTTCATAATTTCCTCTCATTCCGCCGCAGGCAACCTTTTGCATTTTAACCTTTCACCGATCCCGCCGCCATACCGCTGTAGATCTGCTTCTGGAAAATCAGAAACAGAATCAGAATCGGAACAATCGTAATCAGCACACCCGCACAGATATAATTGTACTGACTTCCGTAGGGGCCTGTAAATGTGTACAGCGCCGTGGAAATCGTCTTTAAATTCTTGTCATGCAGGTACAGGTTCGCACAGTAATATTCATTATAAATACTGATTCCTTTCAATACAAGCGTCGTCACAATCGCAGGCTTTAGCAGCGGGAATAAAATACGGAAGAACACGCCGAAATAGGTACACCCGTCCATAATCGCCGACTCGTCGAGCGATGTCGACAGATTTTCAAAGAACTGCAGGAAAATATAGATGGATATGATATCCGTCCCCATCAGCACCACCATATAACCGTAGAGTTTGTTTACAAACCCAAGCGAATACATAATCTGGTAAATTGTCACCTGCATCGCAATACCCGGAAGCAGCGACGCGAACATGAACAGATTGTGTATCAGCCCCTTTCCCGGAAATGTAAAGCGATTTAACACATACGCAAGCATCGATCCCGTAAAAACGGAGATTGTAAGCACCACGACCAGCACGATTCCCGTATTCAGAAACCCGCGCGCCATATTGGCCTGCGTAAATGCAATCTTAAAATTCTCAAAGTAGAGAAAACTCTGCGGCAGCTGCAAAACCGAAGTTGCCGCATACTCATCGTTGGTTTTAAACGCCGACAACACACAGACGCAGACCGGCGTCAGGGCGATCACGACCGCCGCAATCAGTACCGCATACTTAAATATACTAAATAAAATCGAGCTGATTTTCTCTTTTTGCGTCATACCGCAGCGCCTCCTCTCTTCGCCTCCGCTTTTTTCCGTTTTTCTTCCTGTTTACGCCGTCTCACCGCGGCTTTGGACTCGTCTGCGGTCCCGTCGTCGAATACATATTTGAAAAACAGCTTCTGCGCGACCGTACAGAGAATGATAATCGCCAAAAGCACAATCGCCATCGCGCACGCAAGACCGACTTTCTGATTCTCATGCGCCAGACGGTTCATGATTACAAAATAGGTACCGGTTCCCATTGTACCGTTCGTGATAACGTAAGGCGGCTCAAATGCGCTCAGCGAACCGCTGATGGAGAGAATCAGGTTCAATACGATAATCGACTTGATGCTCGGCATAATGATGTACCGGAACTGATGCCACTTGTTCGCGCCGTCAAGTGACGCCGCCTCGTAGAGATCCGGATCCACCGACATCATCGCTCCCAAAAAGAGGACCATGTTCTGCCCCATGTACCTCCACACCGAGGTCGCCACAAGCGAAATATTGTTAATGCTCTTATCCTGCAGCCAGAGCGGTATATTTTCGATGTCCATACCGAACATCTGAAGGATTGTGTCAAACACCATCCCCCGCGCATAGAAAAATTTAAAGATAAATCCGACCGCGATACCGCCGATCAGGTAGGGAAAGAAAATACCCGCCTTAAAAAACGCCTCTCCCTTTACCTTAAATACCATCATTGTCGCAAAGAACAGCGCGAGCGCCATCTGGACGATCGCGCCGCCCATGTAATAGACGCTGACAAACAGAGCCTGAAAGATTTCCTCCCGCTGAAATACATCGATATAATTTTTCAGACCGACCCAGCGCATTTCCCCGATATATTTCTTATCGTAAAAACTGAACTGCACCATCTTTCCAAACGGAAAATAGGTAAACACAACCAACAGCAGCAGGGGTACAAACATAAATGTTGTGATGACGAGGACTCTCTGCACCTTTCTGCTGAGAAACCACTGTGAAAATGTTCTCTTTTCCTGTTCCATAAAGGCCTCCTTATGTGGGATTGAGGCAGATGCAACTCATCCGCCCCAATCCGCTGCCTGCACATTTTCTATTCCGTTACGGTCACCCCGGCTGCCTCCTGTCCCGCAGCCCACTTCTGGTTCCACTCGTCCATAATTTCATCTAAGGTCCGCTCCCCGTAAAGCGCTGCCTCTAAGATTGCGCAGTCCGGATAGTCATCGTTATTGATGCCGACCTCGCCGTAATTGTTTACGTTGTCAAAAAGATCCTCCTCACCTGCGGGAGCCGGGTTGTTCGACAGCAGTTCCACGCCCTCGAAATCAGCAAGCACATCCGGGTACGGCGCATCTTTGCGTGCCGGAATGCTTCCCTCATCCTCATAAATACTGGATTCCTCAATCAGCCATTTCAGATACAGCATCGCCGCGATCTGATTTTCCTCGGGTGCGTCCTTCGCAATACCAAACCCATAGTTTCCGCCCGCGCCCGCATACTGTTTTCCGTCCACGGTAATCGGGAACGGCATGTAGCCGATATCGTCCGGATTGTCCCCGGCTTCCTTAAACTGATTTACACACCAGGACCCGAGCACCATCGTCGCGATCTCACCGTTGTTGATTCTTGTCTTTGAGGACTCCCAGTCGGTGCTTGCCGGATCCTCCTCGATAAGTCCGCGTGCGACCGACTCATACAGACAGTAATATACCGCATAAGGTCCCGTCATATCGTCCCTCTTTGCAAACGGGTCTTTCATGTAGGGCATTTTATTTTTAAAGTCCGGGTCTCCAGTCGCCGCAACGTCCGTGTACGCATCCCATGCGCCCATCGGCCAGCCTGCCGCAAAATTGGTGTAAAGCGGAATCGACTCCGTGTTATCCTTAATCAACTGTAAGTCCGCAAGGAACTCGTCCGGCGTCTTCGGCATTTCGGTGATGCCTGCCTCTGCCCATACCTTTTTGTTATATGCGATACCGGACGCCGTGCCTCCGTTTGCGATACCGTACACCTTTTCGCCGAATGTTTTTTCCTCGCAAAAATTGTAAATCGCGTCCAGTGTTCCGTAATCGCCCAGCGGAATAAAGTAATTTTCCAGCTCGTTCTTCGCAACCGACGTCGGAATGAAGCAGAGCTCGCCCCAGTCTCCGGTTGTCAGACGAAGGTTTAACGACTCCTCATAGTCGGTAATCCCTTCATATTCTACCGTGATATTGGGATACAATGCCATAAACTGATCCGCATAGCCCTTGTACACCGTATCCACAATGTCAGTCCGGTTTGTCAGAATTTTTACCGACGCGGTAAGGTCCTTATAGTCCTCTCCTACCGTGATTGCGTCGATGGACGGAACGCCGCTTTCCGTTCCTCCTCCAACGGCCCCCCCTCCGGCTTCTGTGGCTGCCACTCCGTTGTTGTCTGCGCCGTCCGTACCGGCCGCGCTGTCATTCCCCCCGCAAGCCGCCAGGCTCATTGTCATTCCGGCTACCAGCGCAAGCGCCATTGTTCTTTTTAAACTTTTCTTTTTCATTTTATTTCCTCCTTTTTAAGTTAAATTTATATTAACATTACACATGCCGTTTTTCAAGTTGTTTTGTTACTTTTGCTGTCTTTCTCCATTTTGCATAGTTTTTTCTCATCATTTTGTTTGTTTTGCCTAAGTTTTTAATCTATTTTTAGGTTAATTAACTTCATTTAAACTTAAATTTATTTAGTTTTTTAATTTAAGTAAAGAAAGATTATAAAAAAGCAGGGATTATTCTCCGATAACCCCTGCCTCTTACAAACCGCAATATTCTTTTCCACACTATTTCTTCATGATATTCTCTTCCGTAACATTCTTTTCTGCGGTATCCGCTTCTACGATATCCTTTTTACGCTGTCTTTTTCCACCAGATGTCCCTCGACAATATGAATCCCTCTTCGGTAATTATCTCCCTGCATTTTTTTCAGCAGCGTGCGGATGGTCTGTCTGGCCATCTCCCTCATGTCCACTTCGTAAGTCGTGATTCCCACCGCACAAAGCCCCGGGAACAGATAATTGTCATACCCGGCCACGGAGATATCCTCCGGCACCCGATAGCCACGGCTGTTTAATTTTCGAATCAGTGTGCTCGCCGTCAGATCGCAGTTGCAGAAAAACGCCGTCGGCATATCTTCCTCGGGAAGCTCGATCAGATTGTCTCCGTCGATAATGCAGTCCTCCCTGCGCCGATCCTCGATCAACCACTTTTTCTGCGGCTGTTCCCCGTGCTCGAGCAGCGCCTTGACATAGCCAAGATATCGATCTGTGATGGAGCCGGTCGCAAGCAGCGTCCCCACATAGGCAATTTTCCGGTGTCCGTTTTCAAACAGATAATTTGTCATCTGATACGCTCCGTAATAGCTGTCTGAGATCACCGCATCCATATCCTGTCTCTCGTTGCAGAAATCCAGACAGACCAGCGGAACACCCGCCGATTCATTCAGAAAATTCAGATAGGAATCCCCGACCTTCCCGATCACGATCAGGCCGTCCACTTTCTGATCCTGCACAAGTTTCGGCAGCTCGTTTCCGCGCTCGGCCTCACCAGTGACTGCTTCCATCATTGTAAAGCAATCCTTTGCCACCGCTTTTGTCGCCAGCTGCTGATACATCTGCCAGTAAAAGGAATCATATTTATCCAGATAGCGATCCGCAATCAGCACGCCGATGTTATAGCTCCTCTGATTCTCTTTCCGCTGGCTTGCGGGCGGCTGATATCCCAGTTCCTCCGCAAGCAGCCTGATCTTTTCCCGCAGTTCATCGCTGACGCCCTTTTGCCCGGACAATGCCTTCGACACCGTCACGGTGCTGACTCCCAGTCGCTCCGCGATATCCGCTAGTTTTACCGCTTTTGCCATTTTTATAACCATGCTCCTTTCTGAGCTTGTCAATTCAGGTGCGCGCAAATTGACGGGTTAAAAATTATAACTCTGAACCTTGCACCTCCGGTATTTTTCTATTTCAGCAAATCCTCTTTCAGCGCCGCAAGCCTTCTGTCCGCGTCCGCAAGCGAGCTTCCGCGGACACCAAAGTAATATTTGATCTTCGGCTCCGTGCCGGACGGCCGCATGCAGCACCACGCATTGTCCGAAAGCTCATAGTACAGCACATTTGACGACGGGAGTCCTGTCTTCGCCACCTCTCCCGTCTCCATATCGCGCCGCACGTCCTCCTTATAATCCCGAACCGCAAGTACCTTACATCCGCCAAGCTCACGCGGCGGATTGCTTCGCGCGTCCGCCATCAGCTGCGCAATCTGCGCTGCGCCGTCAATCCCCTTTAAGGTCTTTGTCTCAAGGCCCTCGCGGTAATAACCGTACTTCTCATACAGCGCAAGCATCGCATCCCACAGCGTCATCCCCTGCTTTTTGTACCAGGAGGCCACCTCGCAGAGCATCATCACCGCCACGCATGCGTCCTTGTCCCGCGCGTAAGTGCCCGCAAGGCACCCGTAGCTCTCCTCAAGGCCGAACACATAGTGACAGCTGTTCTGCTGTTCGAAAAGCTTAATCTGCTCGCCGATATACTTAAACCCGGTCAAAACTTCGATCAGCTGCACGCCGTAGGCCGCCGCGACCGCCTTTGCCATATCGGTCGTCACGATCGTCTCCACAAGCGCCGGCCGCTCCGGCATCGTCCCCGTCGCCGTCCGCTCCCGCAGGATATAGTCCGCGATCAGCATGCCGGACATATTCCCGGTAAAGCTCACATACTCACCGGTTTTCGTATCTTTACAGTACACGCCGAGGCGGTCCGCATCCGGGTCGGTCGCAAGCACGATATCGGCGTCCGTCTCTTTTGCAAGCGCAAGCGCGAGTGTAAAGGCTTTCGGGGATTCCGGATTCGGGTAGGCCACGGTCGGGAAATTGCCGTCCGGCAGTTCCTGCTCCTTCACGACATAGACATGTTCAAAACCCAGTTCACGCAGCACACGGCGCACGGGAAAATTTCCCGTCCCGTGGAGCGGCGTGTACACAATCTTAATGTCCCCCGCCATCTCCCTGATGACCTCCGGATGGATGGACTGCTTTTTTAACTCTTCCATATAGCGGTCGTCAAGCTCTTTTCCGATCACCCGGTAGAGTCCCGCCTGCACCGCCGCTTCCTTCTCCATCGTTTTTACCTGAGCAAAGGAAGTCACCTTCGCGACTTCCGCGAGGATATTTTTATCGTGCGGCGGCGTGATCTGCGCGCCGTCCTCCCAGTATACCTTGTAGCCGTTATACTCCCTCGGATTGTGGCTGGCCGTAATCACAATTCCCGCAATGCAGCCGAGCTCGCGCACCGCAAACGAAAGCTCCGGCGTCGGGCGGAGGCTGTCGAACACATACGCCCTGATTCCGTTCGCATTCAGGCACAGCGCCGCCTCGTCGGCAAATTCCGCGGACATGATTCTGGAATCATAGGCGATTGCCACGCCCTTCTCCTGCCCGTTCTGCGAGAGAATATAATTCGCAAGTCCCTGCGTCGCCTGGCGCACCGTATAGATATTCATGCGGTTGGTACCCGCCCCGATGACCCCGCGCAGTCCACCGGTCCCAAACTCCAACTGACGGTAGAAGCGGTCCTCGATTTCCGCCTCATTTCCCTCCAACGCCTTAAGCTCCGCCCTCGTCGCCTCATCGAAATACGGGTCTGTGCACCACTGCCGGTATATCTCCATATAGTCCATTGTCGTCTCTCCTTTTCCGTTTGATTCTCTGTCTCGTCTCTGTTTTTAATTTCTTATCTGATTATAAACCTTTTTTAGCCTTTTGTAAACTAATTTTAGTTAAACAGTTTGGCCTGCTGTCAAAAGCCTTCCCTCCAGACTATTCCAATTTTTGTTTCTTCAAAAGTATGCCACATATGATTACCGCCGCAAAAAAGACAAGAATTAGATACCACAGATTTTCAAGACAAAAGCCACTATTAAGCATCAATCGGTATCCCCAGAAAGCGGGGAAAACACGCCCTGCCATTTCAAGAAAATCGGGCAGCAAATCAATGGGAAACATAATTCCCGAAAGCATAATTGAGGGTAGAAACACTAACTGCGCGATCATCGTCAGTTTCGCCTGATTTTTTATAATGAGTCCTAAAATACTCCCTATACTTAACGACACAATCAAGTATATAGCGAGTGCAAAAAAGAAAGTTGGGAGTTGTGCCGGCAAAACTGCTTCGAATAATACGAAAGCCAGCAGCGCTATCACGGAACAGGCAATCATCAAATGGATAAATGCGGAAAGAAACATCGTAACAAGACCGGAATAGACAGGTACTCCGTTTGCTTTATAAACTTTTTTTATGTCACTTCCGTAAGTTTCTATCAATGACGGCGGCAATCCGATAAACGCTCCCATTGAAACACACATCACAATCATAGACTGGATAAGCGTACTTCTCATATCCGGCATAACGGAAGTGAAAATACCGCCCATAAGAAGAAAGAAAATAAGCGGAACGACATAGCAGGTGACGAACAAGGATTTGCTTCGTATATCCAGTTTCCACTGTAACGCAACACTATATAAAACCCCACTCATTCTGCCTCCCTCCCTGTCATTTCCATAAAATGCTGTTCCAGCGTACCGCGGTCAACTTTAATATCTGACACATGAATTTCCTTTTGTTTCAACTCGCCAAGCAGAGAAATCAAAGTGTCTTCAATATTGTCCGTTTCAAAAGTGCCATCCCCCTGCTGTGTTTTGATATGGATCACATATTTTTTTCCAACTTTGTCTGTCAGTTCTGTCGCTGTGCCGCAAAATACAATCGTTCCGTGACTTAAAATAGCGATGCGGTCACATAAGGCTTCCACTTCCGCCATATCGTGACTTGCCAAAACAATCGTTTTCCCCTGTGATTTGAACTTTCGGATTTGCTCGTGAAGTGAAACCCTGCCCAGGGCATCAAGCCCCGCGGTCGGCTCATCGAGAAAAATAATATCCGGGTTACTGATCAGTGCAAGGGCGAGATGCAGCCGTCTTTTTTGCCCTGTAGACAGCTGGATATACTGCTTTTTTTCAATTTCTTCGATACCAAGCGTATGAAGCATAGAGCGGTCAATCTTTGCCCTGTTCCATTTTGCAAACAGCCCTACGGCCTCCATCGGTTTGATATGGGCGGGCAAGGATGACGACTGCAGCTGAATCCCTATTTTCCCGTTTACGATAATTGCACCGCTGTCATAGTTTCTCAAACCCTCAATACATTCAAGGGCTGTCGTTTTTCCTGCTCCGTTTACGCCGAGCAGAGAAAAAACTTCCCCTTTTTCGATCTGAAAATCAAGTCCCTTAAGAACCATATGGCTGCCATAACTTTTCCTTAACCCGCGAACCTGTATTGCACAATTCATCGTTTCACCTCCATCTCCCCGAACGGATTTACTCCGAGTCTTGAAAAGTAGACTTGCAAAGCCGGCTCTATATAGTCGTTTACGATTTTTTGTCTCTCTTCCCAGGCATTTGCAGCCGTATCAATATTGCCTATTTCCATCAATTTCGGCAGCATACTCATATCGCCGTTCGTAAATTCCATAATCAAACCCCAATACGCTTTTACAACCTGTTGACATTTTTCGCTTTCGGAGGGTACATTTTCCTTTTGAAGCCGTACGATTTCGTCACTCAGACGGTTAAATCTGTCCATAAAATTTAAGCCGCTTTCTTTATCAAATTGATTGCGGATATAGTCAAGCGTATCATCATCAAAACGCTTAATGAGATAGTAAGAGTCATTTTTCATTTGCAGATTGACAATAATATCTGCATACTTCTTAAAATCGACGGTCTGCATTTGCAACACTTCTGCTTTTAACTGTTCGATTGCCGTCAAAGAAGCGGTTAGCTGCTCTATTTTCCCCCGTATGTCATCCGCCTGTTGTGCAAGAGCGTTTGCAACATCCGTCGGCTTCTCTAAAGAATTTAAGCATTGCTTTATATCATCCAAAGAAAATCCTAATGATTTCAAGGACACAATCTGATGAAGTATCACCAAATCTTTATCTGTATAAAGCCTGCGCCCGCCCACGCTTTCTGCCGACGGAGGGAGTAACCCCTCTTTGTCGTAATATTGCAGCGTTCGGACAGTGATTCCCATTTTCTTCGCAACTTCTCCAACTGTCATATATCCATCCGGAATTGCTCTGTATTTTGCCATCGTCTTTTACCTCCTGAAACATACTATAAATGATTACGCGACGTCACAAGCAAGACCTTTTCGGAAAAATTTTCAGGCGGCAAAGATTTCTCTGCCGCCCTTCTGAACGCTTTTCTCTTATTGTACACGCTCCGCCACTCCATAAACGGAGGAATCACTGTTATTCCGTCCCGACGCTTCCGTCCGCTCCGATTTCGGCCCCGGAGATCCCGTTCAGATAGCCGAGGATTTCCTCCGCCGCACTGCCCTCCGCCAGGCTCGTCACACCGTCCGACGCGCGCACCGGAAGCAGGCGGTAAGAGGCTTCCCCCACCGCAGGCACCGTGATCTCCACCACGACGGAGCGGTCGATCGTCCGCCCGAAGATAAAATTGCCCAGACTGTAAAACACCGGTTTCCCGTCTATGAGCTCTACGCCCTGCAGACAGTGCGTGTGCGACCCGGCCACGAGGTCCGCCCCTGCGGCAATGCATTTTTCGGCTATTTTCTTCTGATAGTCCTCGGGATAAGCCGCATGCTCCACGCCCCAGTGGGGATAGACCACAAGAAAATCACATGTCCTTTTCCCCTCCTCCACAAGCTCCAAAAGTCTGGTCTCGTCGTAGCAGGAAAAGATGCCGGGCGTGCTCTGCTCAACCTTCCAGTCCCCGGTCGGAATCACCCGCGACACCGCGAGAAAACCGAATTTCTTCCCGTTTGCCTCGATCACCTGAATCTGCTCGGCCCGCTCCACGCTCTCCCCGGCTCCGCCGTATAATATCCCCTCGGAATCGAGCACCGCAAATGTGTCGGACAGCGCCTCTTTTCCGTAATCCAGCGTGTGATTGTTCGCAAGCGACACGACATCCACGCCGAGCTCTGTGAGCGCTCTCCCGTAGGAAGGGGCACACCGGAACGTAAACTGTTTGTCGGGAACCGCCTCCCCTCTGTCGCTGAACGGGAACTCGTTGTTCACCAGCAGGATATCCGCCCCGGTCAGCCGCACAAGCAATTCCTCCGACACAACTCCACGAATCCCGGAGGCGTCATAGCCCGCCTGAAAGGCGTTCGCAAACAGCACGTCCCCGGTAATCAGAATCGTGGTGTCCCCTGCGGGCTCTGCATCCCCCGCGGTGTCCGGCTCCGTCCCCGCTTCCGTGGCATCCGCTCCCGGTTCCGCGTCCTCCGTCCCGGCTCCCGCCGCGTCCGGCCTCTCGTCCTCTGTCCGCTCCGCCTCCGACCCGACCTGCGCCTCGCCCGGCCCGCCGGTTTCCGCGCCCGGTGTTTCGTCCGCCCCGCTTCCCGCTGCCATATCCGGCTCCGCCGGCTTCCCCTGCCGGTTTCCCGCCAGCACAAGAGCGGCCAAAAGCCCCGCCGCGGTCAGCAGCGACAACACATATAACACAATTCGAACCGTCTTATTCATAATCCCTCACCCTCCGTTTTCTGCATATTCATAATCATGCAAAAACACTCTTTTGTTTGGTTATTTGTCGTGTTTTAATTATAACAGAGGGACCGTGTTTTTGCATTTTTATTTTATTCGGGAACAAACGAAGGAAGTTGAAAAATGGGGAAACTGAAACGCCCCAATGACTGCATCTATACGGAAACAGAGAGATTCGTACCGGCTTCCGTTTGGGCTGTTTCTCCGGTTTTCGTATAGATTACAGGTTCTATCTTAATCGCTTCCGCTGTTTCTTCCGCAGATATGCCGTTATCTGTACCGGTCTGATTCGGATCAGTCTTTTCGTCCAATGCGGCCTTTCCGCTGACACTGACCGTATCCCCATTCCGGCTTTCCGCTATCCTCTTTTCCAGTTCCTCACGTTCTTCCCTGCGCTTCTGAATAGCGTTTTCCTGCTCTGTTTTCGCTTTTTCTCTTGCCTCCCTGGCGTCCTCCTTCATTCCTTTTTCAGCTATCTTCTGGTAGTCCTCCGCTTTATCTGCAAATTCGCCGGCATATCCCATTGCCCGCTCCATAACGGCTGTATCTCCTCTCCGCTCTGCTTCTTTATAAACACGGAACGGTGTGTTCAGCAGTTTCATATTCATGCTCGCCCCTGTAAGGCCTTCCATCGTTTTCGTATGCATAATTATCCCTCCTTTGAATGAAAATTTCCGATTTATATTGTCCAGGAAAAAACAGAATGCTGCTTTCGGTATGTATCATTGTCCTTCTGGCTTAATTCCTGCTCTACCTGCGCCAGCTTTTTCTCCAGCTCCCGGATTTTCTTTTTATCCCCGAATGCCGACCCAAGCTGCTGTTCCAACTGCTGCTTTTCTTCTTTCAGCTTCCTGATTTCCCTGTCTACCTTATCCGTATTGCAGACGCACTTCTTCTCTGCTTCCTTTGCCTTTTCCGCTCCCGGGACGGCCTGTTTCTCCCTCACCCTTTCTGCGTAGTCGGTTCCCAAATGATCATAGTTTCGATTAATCTGCATTGCCATATATGCGCTCCTCCTTCAATTTGATATTGTCGGCCGGCTTCCTTGCAGCCGCCTTGCAGCCACCTTTACAGACTGCTTCCTTTTTCCGTTTTCGGCTGCAGAACGTAACATGTTAATCCATTTGCTGTGGGATACCTTCTGAATGCTGTGGAATGATTAACAGCACATGGAGGACAAATACATTCCCCCGTGTCTCTATACTCATGGCGCCGCCATATTTTTCAGCCACCGCATTTACATTCGACAGGCCTGTCCCTTTTTTGAACGCGCCTTTCCCGTGAAAGCTGTTCTCGATTTCCATCATGAGAAAATCTCCCTGGATACGCCCGGACACCCGGATATATTTTTCTATACCGGCATCCAGGCTTTTTACTGCCTGGATGGCATTATCCAGTGCATTTGACAGGACAATGCAGATATCGATATCCCGCAGGCTGCAGGGATATGGCAGAAGAAGGGAACAGTCCGCATCTATCCCCATGCTTTTTGCAAGCCCCAGTTTATTTCCCACCAGAATATCCACTACCGGGTTGTTGGTGCTGCAGGGGAATGACATTTTTTCCGCCATATCATCCATATCCTCAATATAGCTTACCGCCTCCTCCAGTTTCCCGCTTTGTAAAAGGTCTTTCATCACTGTGATATGGTTTCTGATATCATGGCGGAATGACTTTGTCTCATCGTAACGGGCTTTCGCTTCCTCCACATACCGGTTCAGGGAATGCTCTTGCTGCTCCAGCAGTGATAATTCCGTGCTGAGGCGGAAATTCTGCTGCAATTTCTTATAAGAGAACAAAATGCAGAACAGACTGGCAAGCCCCAATAGATGCATAACAAGCAGCTGCCAGTGGCTGAACAGATACCCCGAAGGCCCTTCGTCCACTAAGACCTCATACTGGAATTCAAATTGAATAGAATTGATGTATTCGCTCATAATAAATATCATCAGGATCGGGATAAAAACCAGAAACATTTGCTGCATTTCCGCTGTAGTATAAAAAGGATAAAAAACATCTCTGGAAAAATAACGGTACACCATATAATAGCAAAAACCGGTCAGAGCCAGCGACGCTGCCTCGCTGACCAGCATGACCGCAATACCGGCCGTATCATGGAAAACAGCAGGTAGAAAAGGGCATAAAAGGCTCATCAGGGATTGCACAATTCCATAGCACAGCAGCATGATTTCAGTTGCCAAAGCCGCATACAGAAGGGAAGACTTAAAATCCGCATGACAGACAAACGTCCCGCATACCGTAAGCAGAAAGACAAGTGCCATGAATCCGATGAGCGTGCCGACCGAAAGAAAATAATTGACACTCACCGCACATACTGCAAACAGGAAATAAAAAGGAGGCCACAGCTTCTTTTTCAGGATTTTTACCAGGAAATAAAACTGGAAGGACATCTCGAGGACGCCCATAATATATATATTGAAAAAATCTAAATACTCAGCCATTTTACCTGCCTCACATGTATAACCTCTTATATATTCTTCATATACTGCAGAACAACGCCGGAGAACTCCCTGCTCCGCAGGCGTGATACGGGAATCTCCCTGCCGTTATCCATATAGGCAGTCCCGTTTTTATAGCCCTTCAAATGCTTCAGATTGATGAGATAGCTCCTGTGGCACCGGAAAAAATGGTCGTCCAGCTTCGTTTCCAGATTTTCGATGCGCTCATAATAATCAAGCACCTCGCCCGAAGCCAGATGCAGATATATTTTCCGGTCTATGATCTCACAGAAAACAATCTCATCCTTTGGGATGATGCGCGTCTCATATCCCTTTTGCACGAGCAGGCTGTCTTCATTGGCGCTGCACATAGAAGCATAAAGGCGCTCCATCGTCTTGTCAAACTGCTTTTCATCCACCGGCTTGACCAGATAATCGTAGGCCTGTACCTCAAAAGACTGGAATACCATCTCTTTTAGTACCGTGATAAAGATCAAAAATCCCCGGAACTTATCCGCCCTCAGTTTCCTTGCCGTTTCCATGCCGTCCATGCCCCTCATCTGGATATCCAGAAACAGGATGTCGATCTGCCCGTCGTAGTTCAGCAGCTCCTCGCCGCTGGCAAATGTGCAAAGATGAATCTCTCTGTTCTTTTTACGAAAAAAATCGGATACAAACGTCCTTATATGATCGGACATATGTATTTCATCATCACAGATTGCAATATGGATCAATATGCCACCTCCCCGTCATTACACAGTCGGATATTTTATGATAGTCTGCCCAAAACATCAAAACAATTCATTTGCTGTAAAATGTGTTCCGGATGCTGTGTATTGTACACATTCCGTTTGTTTTGCACAATCATTTCTTCAATTCTCCATCACAAGTTCCGCTTTTCCGCTTCAACTGGTCTGGTTATTTTTCTTACAATTGGATATTTTAATCAGACCATTTTATGCTATTCTTGATTCAATTCCTGCGAGTGCCGCGGATACCGCAGGAGAACAGACCCTGTTGAAACGATAAAAAAGCCGCCGCCGGCGGCAGAAATGAGGAAAAAATGAGAGATCAAGCTATCAAAAAAACGGTCACGGCCGCGCTCTTTGCGGCCATGACCTGTATCGCAACAATGATGATTAAAATCAGCACGCCCACGATGGGCTACATCCATCTCGGCGACTGCTTTGTGCTGCTGTCCGGCATCGTGCTCGGCCCGGTAAACGGCGCGCTGGCCGCCGGAATCGGCTCGATGTTCTCGGACATCTTCTCCGGTTACCTCTCCTGGGCGCCCGCCACCTTTGTCATCAAGGCCGCAACCGCCGCCATCGCGGGATTCCTGTTCCACCGCCTGCATCATGCCGGAAAGTCTTCCGGAAGCCGCAGCGCAGTTCTGATCCTCGGCGGCCTTTTCGGGGAAGCATTCATGGTATTCGGCTATTTTGTGTACGAAGCCGGTATGGCCGCATTCGGCAGCGGCGCCCTAAACGGCGCAGCCGTCGCCGCGGGAATCGCGTCCTCCGCAGCCGGGATACCGTTTAACCTCGTACAGGGTGCGGCCGGCATCATCCTTGCGGTGCTGCTGCTCCCGATGCTGTCTAAAGTGCCGGAAGTTTCGGAGTGGATCGGGGCGTGATACGCCCCGGCACACCCGCCGAAGTTCGCTTCCACTCGAGGTATATCTGCCGAAGGCTGCCTCTTACTCAAAGTATAGTTCCAGATTCCCCATACTGCAGCTCAGATCGATCGTCCCCTTCGCTCCCGGATAACTCATATTCTGCTCTCCCGCAAAGCCCGCATAGCTCTTTCCGTTCACCGCAAGATTACCCATACTGCACTCCATCGTGTAATTGTACTCTTCCTCGCTGCCGTTCAGCCGGATTTCCATATTTCCCATGCCGCATTCCGCCGACAGATCGTGATTTACGCTTCCCTTCATCTCAAAATTACCGACTCCGCACTCAATATCCGCATTCTGATATTCGCCTCCGCCGATGATCACTTCCCCGGCGCCGATATAGATATTCATCTCGTCCGTGACTGTAAATCCATCCGTTTCCAATATGCCGGCTCCCACCTCTATATCCAGTTCCCTGCAGGCGATATCACTCATCTCAATTTTCGCGGTTCCGGCGCCGATTTCGATATCGACATCGTCAAACGTACACCCTGCAGGAATCAGGATTCTTACAACGGCATGCTTGTTATTGACAGTAAGCCCTCGCACGTTTTCCCCGTAGGAAACCCGGAGAACACCGTCCTTTAATCCGGTCTTGTAGTACCGTTCTTTTCCGCGCAGCAGCTGCACGCTGATATTCTCACTGTCCTCATTTTCCTTTACGACAAGCTCCACCGCTCCCATCACAAACTCGATATTTCTTATCTCACTCACCGGGAAAAGCTCGGCTTCCCCCACCGCTGTATTCTGTGTCATAGTCCCCTCCTTCGTCTCCGCACTCTCTGCATCGGCCGCATTTTCCGCATCGGCTGCACTCTCCGCATCGGCTGCATTCGCCACGTCGTCCCAGTCATCGTCGTCCCAGTCATCCCAGTCGTCGTTCTCGTCGTCCCCGTACCATATCCCGCCGGGACCGATATGCCATTTTCCGTGAACGATATGGCCGTCTTTCATCAGCTCTCTCGATGCCTGATATCCGCCCGTCATCGACGAGATCCCGCAGAACAACAGCCCTGCTCCCGCCATAATTGCCGCCACAATCAATCCGATCACCGTAAATTTTTTCATCTCACATACTCCCCTTTCTATTTTCTTCGCTCAAACGGCTTTTTGCATAGCGCCCAGATTCCTTTCAGCGCCCACGGAAGAAACCATCCAAACGTCCACGCCACAAGCACCACGGCCAGAACACCGAGTGCCAGCAGCAAAAGTCCCGTTCCCAAAAGCCCGAAACCGACCGGTACACCGCCGCCGAACATAAAGCTGAACCCCGTTCCGACCAGCACGAACCCCGCGACAATCAGCGCCGCCATCACCGCGACGACCGCCACAGCAACCGCAAAAATCGCAATGACTACCGTAAGCAGCACACACGCGGCCACAAGCACAAGCGTCAGCCAGACGGGAGAGGTAAATACCAGAAACAAAATCATCCACACATTTGAGGAGGAGTCCTTCTTCACACCGTTGATATTATTTACCGTATTATTCAGGTTCCGGTAATATTCCTCATCCCGGTTTGCATAGCTGTTATAGTAGCTGCCGTTCCCCTCGATGCCGAGATTCTTTAAAATACTCTCCGCCGCCTTCTGCGGGGACTCCAGTTCCGCGATCACATCCTCGTCGCTCCCCTCGGCCTCCTCGAAATAGCTGCGGTAAAACTCCATTGCATCCTGCCGCTCCTCCTCGGAGATTCCGGAGAGAAGCAATTCGAGCTGCCTTAAAAATTCTTCTCTGTTCATATCTCAAACCATACCTTTCCGAATTTATTTTCCTTCTTCGTCTGCCTCTTTCTTCCCGTCTTCCCCGCCGGGAGACTCCTCCGAAAACAATGCCGTGATATTTGCGGAATAGATTTCCCATTCCGCGCGGTACTCCGACAGCTTTTCTCTGCCGCTGTCCGTGATTTTGTAATACCGCCGATTCCTTCCGGCACATTCCATGTCATACACGACCAGGCATCCGTCCTTCTGAAGCCTTCGCAGAACCGGGTAGAGCGTCGATTCCGACACTTCTAACGCCCGTCTGACATCCTGCGTAATCCTGTATCCATATGTGCCCTCCTCATCCTTCGACACGACTGCGAGAACAATCGCGTCCAACAATGCGGCGCCCGTATTAAATACCATATGTCTGCTCCTTTTCTTTTTATAATATTATATTTTTATTTATATTATTTGTTTATCAATACTATATATTATATAATATTGTATGTCAATACTATTTCACAAAAAAAGAATGCCGCATCCACGTTTCGTCTGCACACCTGCAATCCTCACAGCGAAAATTACAGGTATGTAATCCTTGTCGTAAATGTGACATTCCCCTTTTGATTTCTATTATGCTGCTCTCTTAAAGCGCGTCCGCTCTCCTTATGATACCCACACCGAGCGGATACGGCCCCGTGTGGACGCCGATCGTCGCCCCGATCTGGTGAACCATGATATCGTCAAT
Organism: Lachnospiraceae bacterium; assembly: GCA_021770345.1. Lineage (GTDB taxonomy): Bacteria > Bacillota > Clostridia > Lachnospirales > Lachnospiraceae > Roseburia. The sequence continues at coordinate 148,085 of JAETRD010000001.1, forward strand.
TCCGAGGCGCTCCTTTACCGGCTCCGCGAGCATCTCCTTAAACCGGCAGGCCTCCTCATAATCGTAGCCGTAGCCGACACAAAAGCTGTATTCTCCCGGCTTTACCTTCCGCTCGTCGAAAAACTCCTCCAGCAGTTCGATTACCTTTTTCATCGACTTCTGACGGTTTCTGACAATGCCGGAATTAAAAATTTCCCCTTCTTTTAACGTGATAATCGGCTTAATCTTCAATGCGCTGCCCGCGAGTCCCGCAAGCTTTCCGATTCTGCCGCCGTGTTTGAGATAATCGATACTGCCGACCGTAAAGAAAATCCTCCCGCTCTCCCTGATCTCGAGCAGGCGCGACACAATCTTTTCATATTCCCATCCGAGATCCCGCAGACGGCAGGCTTCGAGCACATAGAGCCCCTGCAGCACCGTGTCGAGAATGGAATCGATCACCGTGATCACCGCCCCCGGATATTCCTCCAAAATCATATCCCGGGCCGTCGTGGCAGACTGCAGGGAACCGCTGAACTTCGCGGTGATGCAGATGCAGATCACGGCTTCCCCTTCCTTTGCGGACCGCTCAAACACCCGGTAATAGTCGTCCACCGAGGGCATCGAGGTTTTGGGAAATACCGTCGGGTTATCCACCATTTTCTGATAAAATTCCCGTACCTCTAACTCCTCGATTTCTTTTTGATAGGTTGTGCTGTCAAAGGACACATAAAACGGAACAACCGTGATATCACGGTCCGCCGCAATCTTTGCCCCGAGGTCGCAGGACCCGTCACTTACAATTCTCACTTTTTCTGATGCCATCTCTATGAACCATGCTCCTTTCTCCCGTCAACAGCGCGCCGAAAGCCATGCTGCAATATCCGCATACACCTGTTCGCGGTCCGTCTCGTTTAGTATCTCGTGCCGGTCATTCTCGTACAACCGGTAAGTGATATCCTTTACCCCGGCGTCTTTGTACATCCCGTAAACGCGCAGTACCCCCTCGCCCAGGTCTCCCACCGGGTCGTCTTTTCCCGAGACGAAAAACAACGGCAGACTGTCCGGAACCTTTCGCACATTTTCCGGCTGATTGTCATAGAGCACCGCCTCCATCAGTCCCTGGTATCCATTTACCGTAAAAAGGAACGTGCAGCGCGGGTCCGCGAAATACGCTCTGACATTCTCCACATTTTTGGAAAGCCAGCTGTTCTCATAGTGCTCACCGTAAAGGTCAAATTTCTTGTAAGGCTTGCTGTAGGACAGCGACTGCAGCATTTTGCTGCGGTAATGCGAGCCGCGAAGCGCCGCAAGCACCCTGCACACAAAAAGCCCCAGCTTTGTCGTCCCGTCCGGCACGCTTCCGGTTCCCATAATGACTGCCCCGGAAACACCGTCGTTGTGGATGCTTAAGTATTTGCGGAGCATGTAGGACCCCATGCTGTGCCCCAGCATGAAATAGGGAATCCCGGGATTTTCCGCCTGTACCGTCTCCCGCAGCTGATGCATGTCCTCCACGACCGTATCGCTCGGATTTTGCTCGCAGAAAAATCCCCACTCCGACTCCGAGGTAATGGAAGCGCCGTGTCCGAGGTGGTCGTGTCCCACCACAAGAAATCCCCGCTCATTCAGATAAGCGGCAAATTCCCGGTACCGCTCGATGTACTCGACCATGCCGTGCGTAATCTGTAAAACCGCCTGATAGCTGCCGTCCTCCGGTATCCATTTGACCGCGTGAATCGTCGTTTTTCCGTCTTTTGACAAAAAACTCATCTGCTCTTCTCTGTTCATAATCCCTCTCCTTTATCTCTGTCCGCCGAATACCTCCCGGCGTCTCTCCCAATCGTCTACGCCTCAAATCCGCTGCGCGCGGACTCGAGGACCCCCTGACAGATGTTTTCCAGCTCATCCGCGCTCTGCTTCTGCTCCTGCAGCTCGTCCAACAGATCGCCGGCCTCCTGCAGCATCCGCGCTTCTGTCCCTGCGCACTCCTCCACGGACTGCTGCAGTGCGTCCGCCTTTCCGACGATTGCGTCGGGCATCAGCTCCCGCAGCTTCCGCTGCTTTGACTCATAGGCGGCAATCCGCTCCGTGCTGTCACCTAACAGCCTTCTCATCGAATTATTGTTTTCCTTGAGCAGCTCATTGAGATGATGTACCTGCTCCGCAAGCTCTGCGGCCCGCGCATCCGCGGCGTTTAGCTGCTCCGTAAGCTCTCCTGCCTCCTGCTCGTGCTGCTCGCAGAGCGCCCGGATTTCCTCCGCAGCGGCAACAAAATTCCTGCCGGACTCCCCCATTCTCCCCGCTTCTATCGCACAGTTTAAGGCGAGCACTCCCATATTCTTAGAAAAATCCGTCATCCGGGAAGCATGTCCGTGCAGCTTTTCCTGCTCCCCGGAAAGTCCCTGGGCCGTCTCGGAAATATATTTCATCGGCGTGGTAAAGTGCTTGTTTTTTTCGACAATCTCCATGATTTTGTCACTCCACGCCTTTGTCCCGTCAAGAAATGCCGCATGCTCCGCGTCAAAGCACTCCACACCGTTTTCCATATCGCGCAGCGCCCCGCAGATTGTTCCCGCCGCCTGATTCCCGTTCTCCGACAGCACGGCGATATGTTCGAGCTGCTCCTTAAGCCGTTCTGTCCTGCGCTCCATTTCGGACCGTGAAGCCGTCATATGTGCAAACCGCTCTAAAATGTCATCCCGCTGCTCCGTAATCTGCTCAAATGCCGTCTGCTTGATCTGCTCTGACTCTTTCGCCGCCCGCAGCGTCTCCTCCAATGCCTTTTCTCTTTTTCCGCCAAACATATGTCATCCTCCAGGTTGTGTCTACTGATAATAACGGATAACGAGCTGCACACTCTCTATCCCCTGATATACATTGATTTCCGGGTAATACACCACAGACATCCGAACGGCGTTCTCCCGCCCGTCAAACGCCGCCTGCACCTCCCCCGCACCGTATTTCACCTCGTAATAGCTCCTCCATGCAGGGATATCCCCGAAATAAACCGCAGAAATCCGCCTGCCCTGCTCTGTCATAAGCGAGAGCCGCAGAACGTTCTGACTTTTCCCGACTACGCCGGCACGCACAATCCGCAGCCCGCGGTCCGCAAACTGCGGCCTGACATTGCCCTTCCCGAACGGTTCAAGCAATGTAAGCTCCCGGACCAATTCCGCCGTCGGATAGTCGGCCGGCATCGCGATATCTATCTTTATCTTAGAGATAAAATCCTCTTCTGTCAATTTACAGCACGCATTTATTTTTTCGCGGAAGACTTCCGGCGTCACCCCGTCCGCAAGAGAAAGCCCCGCCGCCATGGGATGTCCGCCGAATTTCGCAAAACATTCCCTGCATTTGCAGAGCTCGTCGTACATCGAATACACCTCGATCGAACGCCCCGAACCCTTGATGCCCTCCTCGCCCTCCGTCAGCACGAAGACAGGCCGTCCGTAACTCTCCCGGATTCTCCCCGCGATAATTCCGGCAAGACTCTCGTGCACATCCGGCAGATAAATCACCTGCACCCGTTCTCCCGCACCGCCTTCCTCGACGACGCGCCGCGCCATCTCTACACCGCGCGCGGTCATTTCCTTGCGCTGCCCGTTCAGGGCGACCAGTTCCGCCGCAATTTTTCCGGCTGCTGCCGCATCCTCCTGCAAAAAGAGATTTAACGCGATCCGCGCCGTCTCAAGCCTTCCGCTCGCGTTGATACAGGGACCGAGCACAAAACCGATATGGTACGCCGTCACCTGTTCCGTCATCAAACCATTCTGCAGGATCAACGCCCGCATACCCGGATTTTTTGTCCGGTGCAGACGGGCAAGTCCCTCCTTTACCAGAATCCGGTTCTCGTCCGTCAGATCCATCACGTCGCCGACGGTCGCAAACGCCGCAAACTCCAGAAATTCAAAGGCATCCTCCGCCCGTTTCCCGCAGCGCTCATACAAAAGCTGTGTCACCTTAAAGGCCACCGCAGCCCCGCAGAGCACTTTGCAGGGATAAGGGCACCCGGGCTGTCTCGGATTCACGACTGCATCCGCCTCACTCTTTATATAGATTCTCTCCCCGGCTTCCTCGCGGTAAGGCGGCTCATGGTGGTCCGTCACCAGAACCGTCATACCGCATCGCTTTGCGCATGCAATCTCCTCGATCGCGGCAATTCCGTTGTCGCAGGTTATGATCGTATCGACGCCCTCCGCTTTTGCCTCCTCAATCAGATGCAGATTGAGCCCGTAACCGTCCCGTATCCGGTCCGGTATCCTGACGCTGACATTCCCCCCGCAGGCGGTGATTCCGCGCTGTAAGATACAGGTCGACATCACGCCGTCGATATCATAATCCCCAATGATGCGGATATGCGCGCCGGACGAAATCCGCTCCGCCAGAATCTCCGCCAGCCGCTCCCCGAAAAGCAGCAGATGCGGGTCGTACAAATCCGACAACCCGCCGTTTAAATAGCGGTCCACCGCCGCCTCCCCGATCACGTCCCGGTTCCGAATCAGCCGCGCCGTCACCGGGCTGATTCCAAATTTTTTCGCAAGCGCATCAAAATCCGCCCTTTTTTGCAGTACAACCCACTTTTCCATCATCTGTAATTCTCCAATCCGGCATTGCATGGCGCCCTATGGCCATCCGGCCGGTAAAATGCCTACGGGCATTTTACCATATCCGCACCGAAAATCCAATTGACAATGTGCCGGGTATGTCATATCTACTGAAGCTCCGCGATTCTGGTCACGGCCACATAAATTTCCGAGATGCGGTACCATGTTCTGTAATCAATAATGCCGGTCACCGGCAGGCCGAAGATGGCCTGGAAGCGCTCCACCGCCTCCCGGGTCGCAGGGCCGAAAATGCCGTCCGGCGTCACCGTGGGAATCGCGGGATAAGACCTTGAAATACGCGCGAGCTGCTCCTGTATCTGCCGCACCTTATCTCCCGTGGAGCCGACGGTCAGATCCACCCTCGGCCAGGATGCCGGAATCCCCGAGACCTCCTCGGCAGTGTTGATGTACATGCTGTTGCCGTAGTAATAGCGGATAATATCGATCGTCTCGTAGCCCTGATCCCCGAGATACTTGCTGCCCCACTGGCTCAGCCAGTTGCTGCAGGTCACCCGCTGCCCGTCGCAGTACTGTGTCAGAATCGGCTGTCTGACATTCGGACGCGAAAGAAAGTTCTGAAACATTTCGTCCACGATATTGGAAATGTTCCGATAAATATTTCTCCCGTATACAAATTTCTGATCGTAGGCCGTCGACGACGTAATGGTAAAGCTAAAGCCCTGATTGCGGTACCACTCCGTATACACCCTGTTTAACGTAAACGACATGATCGCAAGAATATTGGCCCGTATCGTGGCATCCGGCCAGGTGCTGTAGATTTCGCTCGAAGCCACATTTTTGATGTAATCCCGGTACCGCACATAGTAATCCCTGGCCGTCGGATCGTTCGGGTCTCCGTCATGTACAATCACAAACTCCGGGATTACCACGCGGCTGAGTACAATCTCCCCGGTCTCCGTCACCGGCTTAATCTCCGACTCCGGAATTTTCGGCGGATATTCCGCAAACAGCGTATGCGCCGGTATCACGATATTGCCCGGCTCATTTTCCTCTACTTCTTCCAACCGGACTTCCTGCAGCGACAGCTGTTCCGAAAACACTTCAATTCCAGAGATATTGAACGGCTGATATCCCTCAGCAGTAACTTCAATGGTATATTCTGCATATGGCTGTTCTTCGCTTGGCTCCATTGACAGCTCAAGTGGAGGCGTAGCAAGCGCAACTTCTTCTGACATTCCTGAGGCATCCGTATTTACCTCCTCCAAAGGTCCCGTCGGGTCTCCCGAATAGGAAATCGATATTTTTGCATTCTGAATCGGCCGGTTTCCGCCGCGGGTGACCACCTGGACCCGCAGAGCGCCTTCATCCGAATTCTGCGTCTGTCTGATATCTGGCATAAATAACCTCACAGTCTCTTTCCTGTTATTCTATGCGGACATCGGCGCAGATGTTACCGCCTCCTGCAGGGATTCCGGCATCATTCCTTCTGTTTTCAGATACACAGTCACACAGGACCGTATTCCCGGACATCGCTCCCATTGTTACTTTTTTATTCTACCGTCACAACCTTCGCAAGGTTTCTCGGCTTATCCACATCAAATCCCTTGTCGGAAGACACATAGTAGGCCAGCAGCTGCAGGGCAACCGACGCAGGCATCACCATAAATTCATCCCGCATCGCCGGCAGCCGAAATACGCTGTACTCCTCCTCGAGATTTCCCGCAAGTGTCTCTTTGATAAAAATTACCACATCCGCTCCGCGGGACTTTACCTCTTTGATATTGGAAAGCTCTTTCGACACCAGCTTCTCCTGCGTCACCGACGCAACGACCGGCGTGTCCTGGGTGATCAGCGCAATCGGCCCGTGCTTAAGCTCACCGGACGCATACGCCTCGGAATGGATATAAGAGACTTCCTTCATCTTAAGCGAACCCTCAAGCAGCGTGGAATGGTCAAGTCCCCGCCCGATCATAAACAAATCTTTTGCCTCAAGCAGCTTCCGGGCCACCACATGAATCTCATGCCGCCGCTCGAGAACCTTCTGCATCGCCTGCGGCACACGCTGCAGCTCACGCACAAAGCTCTGCGTCTCCTCCGCGGAAAACACACCCCTGCTGTGGGCCATACGCGCCACGATCAGATAAAATACCGCCAGCTGCGTCGTGTAAGCCTTGGTGCTGGCCACCGCGATCTCAGGACCCGCGTTGGTGTAGAGTACATAATCGCTCTCACGCGCGATCGACGAACCCTTTACGTTGATGACGGCAAGACATTTTGCGCCGCGGCGCTTTGCATACTTCACCGCCTCTAACGTGTCAATCGTCTCTCCTGACTGCGAAACCGCAATCACCAGCGTCCGCTCGTCAATCACCGGATCCGAATACATAAATTCCGACGCCATCTCCACGTCAATGTGCATGTGGAGAATTGATTTCACCAGCGCCTGCGCGACCAGTCCGGCATGCATCGCCGTCCCGCAGGCAATGATGCAGATGCGGTCACAGTCGGTAAACAGCGTATCCGGCACACCGTCCGCGGTAAAATCCGGCATTCCGGAATTGATCCGGTTCGTCATCGTGTCCTCGATGGCCCGCGGCTGTTCCATAATCTCCTTTTCCATATAGAACGGGTACCCGTTCTTCCCCGCGCTGTTTAACTCCCAGTCTGCGGTCTGATACTCCGGTTCCACCCGGTTTCCGTCAAAGTCGGTGAGCGTCAGCTCCGTCTCGGTAAGCTTTAAAATATGATACTCCGGCACCACAAAATAACGGTTCGTAAAACGACACAGCGCCGTCAGATCCGAGGCGAGCATCGCCCCCTCATCACAGAGAGTCGCCACGATCGGGCTCACGTTGCGGGTACAGTAAATCGCATCCCCCTGGTCCGCAAACAAAACTACAAGCGCAAAGGTTCCCTTCAGTTTCCGCACGGCCTTTTTGATTGCCGTCTCGGGGTCTCCCTCATAAAAGCGGTCCACAAGCGCGGCCGCGACCTCACTGTCCGTCTCGGACTTTAACCCGTCAAGATGATATTCCTCGATCAGTTCTCTGTAATTCTCGATAATTCCGTTGTGCACCAGCGTCACCTTCCCGATCTGATGCGGATGGGCGTTTTTATCGCTGACTCCCCCGTGGGTCGCCCACCTTGTATGGCCGATACCGCACCCCGTGAGCGCGCGCTGCAACTCACAGATCGCACGCAGATCGCCGACCCGCCCCGCACATTTGCACACCTTTATCTCCTCGGTCCCCCGCTCTTTTACCGCAATCCCGGAGCTGTCATACCCTCTGTACTCGAGCAGTTCAAGCGCGTCTAACAGTACCTCCCTCACATTCTCACTTCCTGTATAACCGATAATTCCACACATAATTTTCCTCATTTCTATCTCAAAACTTTATCTGTCTTTCAATTTATCTGTCTTTCGTTCTATTGTGCCGTATTTGTTTTGCAGTTACCCGCATATTTGCCGTCACATCTCGCATTAGAACAATACGAAAGGGCATCCGCCGAATTTTCGATCACCCTTCTCCTCGTCAGCCTGCCGTACGCTCCGCAGGCTCTGGCGCTTTGGGGAAAACTCTGTCCGTCATTACAGTCATCCGTGAGACTGCGTATCTCAAAACAGAATCCGTATTCACTTGTCAAGGTGCTGCATCATACGCCGGGCGTTCTATTCCTTACGCCGGGCGTTTAACGTGTATACTATACTATTATATGCAAAAAAAGTCCATACGCTATTTTCCGGAAGTGAGCGGACCATGCGAACCGCTCACTGTCCGTCCCGGAAATCGTCCACATCCTCCGGCCATACCTTTGCGTACGGCATACGGATATATTTGCCGTTTTCGAGTTCAAGCGGCTCTAAATCCTCCTCCACGGAAAGCGCATACGCAAGCTCTAACATCGCCTCTGCCTGCCCTTCTTTGTCGTTGTATACGGTTCCCGCCATCTCTCCGCTCTCCACCGCCGCAAGTCCCACGTCCGTGCCATCAATCCCCACAATCAGCGGCCAGTCTGCGCGCGGAATTTCCGCCGCGGCAAGCGCGTCAATGGCTCCTAACGCCATATCGTCGTTGTTGGCCAGCACCAGTTCAATCCGGTTTCCGTGCTCGCCAAGCATCTGCGCCATCTTCGTCTGGGCCTGTGCGCGGTTCCAGTTCGCGATGGCATAGCCGATCTTTTCTAACTCCACACCGTTTTCTGTCATTGTCGACACCGCATACTCCGTGCGGACAATCGCGTCCTGATGTCCCGCCTCTCCCTCGAGTACCATGTACTGACAGATTCCGTCGCCGTTTTTGTCCGCCGCGGGATCCCCCAGGAAGACTTCCGCCGCAATTTCTCCCTCCATAATACCGGATTCAAACGCCTTTGCCCCGACATAGTATAACCGTTCCCAGCGCTCCAAATCCTCCTCCACAAGCTCTCTGTTAAAAAAGATCACCGGCACATTGTTTTTTTCCGCCATATCGATAATCGTCGTCGGCTCGGTCCGATCCACGAGATTGACGCAGATCACATCGCAGCCGTCCTCAATCATCTCTCCCACCTGCTCATTCTGCGCGGACTGGCTGCCGGCGGCATTGTACAGCACAACATTGATCTCGATTCCCGTCTCCTGGCCCTTCTCCTTTGCACAGATATCAAAATATTCCACCAGCTGGGACACAAATGTATCATACTGGTCATACAGCGTCACGCCGATTCGGATGCTCTGTTTCTTCGGCTGTACCGAAGCCGGCGCGCAGCCGCTCGCAATCCCCGCAAGCAGACAGACGATGAGCGCCGCCGACATCTGTTTTTTCCCCCTCATAAGTACCTCCCTCTTTTCCTTATCCGCGCAGCCCTCGCATTTTCTACTGTACCAGCGGGAAAAGCTGCTTCTGATTGTCCGCGTCGTAGAGATTATCCCGATTTACGACAAGGTAATCCACCACACTGCTCTCCGTCTTACTCAGCGGATACTGCAGATGCCGCGCCATATTCGCCACGCTCTGATATCCCATTTTAAACTCGTCGGGCACCACCAGCGATTGAATCTCTCCCCTGTCAAGATAGTATACCGCTTTTCCCGAACACCCAATCCCATAGAGCTTCGGCCCGTTCTCCCCGTCTCTGTCCGTCAGGTAATCCACGGCCGCCTCCGTCGCATTATTTCCGAGAGCGAGCACCGCATCGGCCGACACTCCGGAAAACCGTTCTGCCGTTTTCTCCGGCGAAGCGTCCGGCGCAAGCGCAAGCTCCCACGCCGTCTCAATCCCCGCTCTCTCAAGAGTCTCCCGCGCGCCCGCAAGGCGCGCCTGCATCGCAGGATACAGCGCCTCCTGCTTTGCACCTTTCCCCGCGGCCTCATACAGGACGCCGACCTTGCCTCCAAAAGCCTCCTCCGCCGCCAGAAACGCCTCCGCAACCGCGCTCCCAAGCGCGTAATTATCCGGCGCCGTCAACGGATAAACCTCCTGCGGTTCTATATCACTCTCTAAGAGCATAACTGAAATTCCGGACGGGAACGGCGGCATATCCGCCCCGACGGACGTAAACTGTACGATAATTCCCTCCGCTCCGCTCTCCGTCTCCCGTCGGATAACCGCCGCCGTCTCCTCCACACTCTGAAAATTTCCTGTCGTCACATAGTTTAAATCGATGCCGCAGTCGTCCGCCGCCTGTTCAATCCCCTGACGCATCGCAATCCACCGTTCGCTTCCGCTGTCATTGACAATCACCGATACTTTATGAACCTTCCGTGTCTTTCCGGCATTTACCATCCCGTAATAAGAAAGTGCAATCGCCGCGAGCATCGCCAGAATCAACATACAAAACCAAACCCTGTTTCGGTTCCACTTACTTCGCATCCGCCGCACCTCCTCCCATCTGCCTTAGCTTTCCGCTCTCAAGGCTCTCAAGTGTCTCGTCGGAATACTCGATATACGGAAGATGAATGCGCGCTGTCGTTCCCTCATCCGGCGCGCTCTCTATCTCAAGTCCGTAATTCTTTCCGAAACGGAGCTGAATACGGGTATGTACATTAATCAGCCCCACTCCGGAGCCGTGTCCGCGCACATGCCGATTCCCGACGAGCAGCCGGCTTACCGTATCCTCCGTCATTCCGAGTCCGTTGTCCTGCACTTCGATAAAGATATCTCCGTCTCTCGAAAATCCCCGCACCGTAATCTCCCCCTCATCCTCCATCGACTCCACGCCGTAATAGATCGCATTTTCAAGCAAAGGCTGGATCACCAGCTTTACCGTGCAGCAGTTTAGGATTTGCTCATCGATCCGAAATTCCACCCGAAATTTATTTTTATAGCGTATTTTCTGGATATTCATATAATTTTTCGCGTGCAGAATCTCATCCGCCACACGGATGATTGTCTTTCCCCGGCTTAAGCTGATGCGGAAAAGGCTCGCGAGCTCGGTGATCATAAACACCGCGTCCTCGTAGCGCTCACCCTCAATCATCCACACAATCGAATCGAGTGTATTGTACAGGAAATGCGGATTAATCTGAGACTGCAGTGCGTCTAATTCGCTCTTTCTCTTTTCCTCCTGTTCCACTAAAATGTCTTGCATCAGCTGACGCAGCTGCCCCACGACAGAGCGCAGTGTTTTCCCGAGGTATTCCACCTCCATCGAGCCGCCCACATAGATCTCGGGACTCATATTGCCTGCCTCCCACTCCTCCACCGAAGCGGTCAGCCTGCGCAGCGGCTTTGTGACCCTCGCCGAGACGAGCCTGTTAATCAGCACAATCATCAGCATGAGGAGCAAAACCAGAAGAATCACAAACATCCGGGTCCCGTACAGTCCCATGTTAAAAGAACTTTTCGGCACGACGCTGACAATTTTCCATCCGGTGTAGCTGACGGTTTTTACCGTTACAAGACGCTTTTCCCCGCCGAACTCCTCCTCTCTTGTCCCGTCCTCGTAAGCGGCAGCCGCCACATTATTTTCCTCAAACAGATTCGCGTAGATCAGCTTTTGTCTCGGATGATAAATAATCTCCCCGTTGCTGTCGGTGAGATACACATATTCCGACGAATTGTCCGTGTTTGCCTTCTTGAGTAACTGTTCGATGCTGCTGTAATTCATGTCAACCAAAAGCACGCCGAGCGTGGAATTTCCGTTGTTTGTGAGTTCCACGGCGCGGCTTAAGGATATCACCCAATAGTAGCGGTAACTGTTGTCGTCGAACAGGTTCTGTACATGCGGCGTCGAAAAATGCAGATTCTCCATCTGTCCCGTCGCTTCGGTAAACCATCTCTGCCCGACAACGTCTATTCCGTTTTTTTCCGTCGCAAGCGGCGCCGCGGCCACCCTCCCTCCCTCATTTGTGTAGCAGGCAATACTGATCAGATTATCCTTATTCGCCTCATACAAAAGGTTCATCTCCGTCTCTAAGGATTCCGTCGCCAGATCTTTATCCTTAATCACACTGTAATACATGGCGTCCGAGATCCGCCGCATACTGCGCAGATAGGATTCCAGATTGATGGCGGTCTGATTCAAAAGCTGTTTTGAACTCTCAACTGTCATATCCTCCATCCGCACCGCAAAACGATTATAGAGCGACACGCCCAGCACCACCATCGAGAGCAGCGACACCACGGTAAAAGACAGCATCACCGTAAGCTGAATCGACTGGTGTACCCTGTGTTTTCTGATATATGAAGTTAATCGACCGTAAAAATTCCTTATTCCTATCACTTTGACTCCATTTTACCTGATTTATATTTTGACGGCGATACGCCAAACTTTTTCTTGAACACATAGCTGAAATAATTCGGGTCCGCATAGCCCACCTTTTCGGCGATAATATAAGTCTTTTCATTCTGATTCAGCAGAATCTCAAGCGCTTCCTCCATACGGTAATCCGTCAGATAATTGATAAAAGTCTGTCCCGTCTCCTTTTTAAACACCGTGGAAAAATAGGCGGCGCTCACATTCAGATAACCGCATACCGTCTCAATGCTCAAATCCGAATCCGCATAATGCGCACGGACATATTCCTTCGCTTTTGTGACAAAAGACCTGGTCGTGTCGCTTCGGCCCGCAAGCACCTGCTGCTGCAGCTTCAGACAGTTCTCCTCTAGCCAGAGCCCCAGCATTTCCGAGGATTCCAGCTGTATGGCCCGCGTGTAGACATCGCAGTCCGCCTCCCCTCCGAAAATTCCGTCCATGCTCATCTGGTTATTCGTGCCGAATCGAAAGAGCTCGGTAATCAGCTCCATCACAAGAATGCGGTACTGCTGCAGCGACATCCTGCTGCGGTCAACCTTCCCAATAAATTCCCGGATTGCCTCCCTGAGCGGTTCCGCTTCCCCCATCTTTATCTTTTTTAAGATTCTGCGAATATAATTCTCCTCCCACGGCACGTCCGCACTCTCCCCGGGGTCTGTCTCCGCAATACTGATCGCCTTCGTATTGCCGTAGAGCACACGGTAAGAAGTCGCGGTCTTTGCACCCTGATACGAGGCCGGAAGCTGCGCCGGCTCGCTGCAGACATGCCCGACTCCCGCCGTCACCCGCGCGCTGCACATGCGTTTTGCGAGCTTGCAAATCCGGTCCATCTCATCCGTAAATGCCGTGACGGAATCCTCCGTGGAAAATTGCGTAATCACGACAATGTCACCGAGATAGGTAATAACTCTGCTGTCCCACTTTCCCGACAGCCCCTCCTCGGCAAGCTGCTTTACGGAGACAGACAGCAGCAGCGCATCCAGCTGCGGTGTCTCCCCGGGCTGCGGTGTGGTCGAAATATGCAGTACCGTCACCACATAGAAAGGCCCTTTCAGCTCAATCCGGTAGTTCTCGGCATACTTTAAAATGTCCGCCTCCGGAATACGTCCGTCCAGAAGCAGCGTGAAAAAGCTTTCCTGCAGCACCGGAAGACTCTGCAGATAATACTCCCGCAGCTTGTCGATATTGCGCCTCTCGTCTAACTCCCGGTCAAGATTCTCCTTAATCCGCGTAAAAACTTCGCGCAGCTCGCTGGCATTAATCGGCTTTAGGATGTATTCCTCGGCTTCGATTTTAATCGCTTCCTTCGCATATTCGAATTCGTCAAATCCAGAAAAAATAATCACCTTGATATTCCGGCAGAGTTCCTTTAATTTTCTGCAGAGCGTCAGCCCGTCCATATAAGGCATTTTAATGTCCGTCATCACGACGTCTACCGACAGCTCCTCGGCCATTTCCAAAGCTTCCACACCGTTTCTCGCATACCCTGCAATCTGAAACCCCATCCCCTCCCAGTCAAGCTTTTTCATCATAACCCGGAATACTTCCTCCTCGTCATCCACAAGCAAAACAGAATACTGATTCATCGCACATCCCTCATTTCCGTCAACCTTTTCCCCGTCACCGTCTCAGGCTCCGTAACGGTCGGCGATTCGTTTCCACGCCGCCCCCATAAGCACCGTACACACGGCGATCTCGGCGAACGCCGCATAGATATTCACAAATATCAGCACGGCCATCGCAAGGGTTGCCGCCCCGTAGAACAGAATGAGGATTCCCGCAGCTTTTACATAGCCCTCCTCCTCTCTGACCGGCGGCTTCTCCTTCGGACGGATGGCCGATATGTCTTTGAGAACCAAAAGCCGAATTCCGTAATACATACAGATTACAAACAACAGCAGCGGGATTCCCGCCTGTTCCAAAATCATTTCCATCTGTATAACCATGCTCCTTTCTCAGGGGTGAAAACTTTAATTTTCAACCTTTCCTCCAGGTAAAAACAGCGGCTGGAGGCACCTGCTCCCGCCGCTGTGCATTACAACAGATTATTTATTTCTTCGCGATATACTTTCTGATATCCAGTGAAATCGCTACAAAGATTACGATACCGATCGCTATGTACTGCGCGTTTGCATTCATGCCCAGATACTGCAGTGCGACCTTCAAAAGCTCAAATACCGCCACACCGACAATGGCCGAGGATACCTTACCGCGTCCGCCCGTTACGGACACACCGCCGATTGTACACGCCGCAATGGCCTCCATCTCATAGCCGTAACCGGTCTGAACCGAAGCTCCGCCCGCCTTTGCGCCGAGCATAAAACCTGCAAGGCCGTACATTGCAGCCGCTTTCATGTAAATTAAGATCAGGGTCTTCTTTACCGGAACGCCGGCCACCTCCGCCGCCTGCGGGTTTCCGCCGATGGCATACATGTATTTCCCGTGACGGGTCATATTGAAGATAAACCAGGTGATGGCCGCCACAAGAATGGCAATCCAGATTAAATAGTTGATGCCGAGAAACTTTCCGTTCGCAACATTCGTATACTCCTTGATATAACCGCCCAGCGGCGTCGCGTTCGTAAAAATAAGTCCGAGTCCGTATACGATCTCCATCATTGCCAGCGTCGCGATAAACGGCGGCACGCTTAAGTATGCGATGAAAAATCCGGTCACCGTACCGAACGCCGCACAGATGAGCATTGCAATGAGCGCCACCAGCACCACGTTAAGCGGCTCCATATCCGGAAAAAATTTGCCCGAATAGTCCATGCGCTGCAGCAATACCCCCGAGATACATGCCCCGAGACCGATCATACGTCCTGCGGACAAGTCGCATCCGGCGGTGATCACACACCCTGCAATACCAAGCGCAATCACGAGACGCGGACTCATGTTCATCAGGATATTCATGAGGTTATTTCCCGTAAAGAAGTTATCCGAGGTAAATCCGGTGTAAATCACCAAAACAAACATGACGATGATAACCCCGTTATTGATTAAGAAATCTTTGATTTTCTGCTGATTCGTCTTTTCCATTTTCTGCTCCTCCCATCAGAATTTCGTCGCGTAGCTCATAACCTTTGCCTGCGTCATATCCTCCGGCTGATCAATCTCTCCGGTCAGTTTTCCGTTGCACATCACGCAGATACGGTCCGCCATGCCCAAAAGCTCCGACATTTCCGACGAAATCATGATAATTGCCTTTCCCTGCTTTGCGAGACTGTTCATAATCTCATAGATCTCATGCTTTGCCCCGACGTCGATCCCGCGGGTCGGCTCATCCATAATCAATACGTCCGGGTCATTCGCAAGCCACCTCGAAATGATAACCTTCTGCTGGTTTCCGCCGGAAAGATTCGAAATGTGTTCCTTCATACTCGGTGTTTTGATTCTCAGTTTTTGGATATTGTCGTCCACAACACCGTTAATCTTTTTGTGGTCTAACACAAAGCCTGCATTGAGATATTTATTGTACACCGATACGCCTACGTTATCTTTGATGGACAGGCAGCCGAAAATTCCGTTTCCTCTCCGGTCCTCGGTAATCATTCCGATTCCGGCGTTCATCGCGTCAATCGGATGCTTGATATTTACCTTTTTGCCGTGGACATGGATTTCACCGGAAGCAACTCCGCGGATACCGAAAATCCCCTCCATCAGCTCCGTTCTCTGTGCTCCGACAAGTCCGCCGAACCCGAGAATCTCTCCCCTGCGCAGCTTAAAGCTGACATTCTGAAAGGATTTCTCATGAATCGAGCACAGATTCTTGACCTCCATAATCACCTCACCCGGCGCATTCTCCTTCTCGGGATATACGTTCGTGAGCTCACGTCCCACCATCTTTGCGATAATCTGGTCCGTTGTCAGCTCATCCGCCGGCCACGTTCCCACATAAGTGCCGTCGCGCATTACCGTGATATCGTCCGCAATCCGCTTAATCTCATCCATCTTGTGAGAGATATACACCATTGTGACCCCTTTATCCCTCAGTTCATTCATAATGCGGAACAGCGCTTCCACCTCATTGTCGGAAAGGGAAGATGTCGGTTCATCAAAAATAACGACTTTCGCCTGCTGCGAGACTGCTTTTGCAATTTCCACAGACTGCATCTGACCGATGGACAGCGTCCCAAGCTGCGCCTTCGGGTCAAATTCCATTCGGACTTCCTTCAGCCACTTTTCCGTCTCCTCGTACATTTTTTTATGGTCAATCACCTGAAACGGTCCGAATCCTTTTGTCGGAAACCTTCCGAGATAAAGGTTTTCCGCCACACTCCTCGCCGGCACCGGCTGCAGTTCCTGATGCACCATGGCAATTCCGTGTTTCATGGCCTCATCTGGATTTCCCACCTCAATTTTCTGTCCGTCCAGGTAAATTTCCCCCGCGTCCATTTTATAAATACCGAAGAGGCATTTCATCAGGGTCGACTTTCCCGCGCCGTTCTCACCCATCAGCGCATGGACGGTCCCCGGGCGAAGTGACAGCTGTACATTGTCGAGCGCTTTGACGCCGGGGAATGATTTGCAGATACCCTTCAGCTCCAGTTTGTACTCAGCCATTTTGTTCCTCCTTCTAAAACGAACGCCGCCCCGCTTTGCGAACCGGCTTATCGTAATATAAGTGCGGGCGCCCGAAAACACCCGCACCGGTTATTTCTTGGTCTGTTATTTCACCATGTCAAGGATTTCCTGTGCATTCTCCGCGGTTACTTTCACATAATCACAGCCGATGTAATGCTCGTTGCCTGCGCCCTTGATGTAGTTGACCGCCGCATCCGCCGCACTGTGGGACTGTGAGAAATGGTCGTTAAATACGGTACCGGTCATGGTTCCTGCAAGAACGTCCTCAAGCGCCTCGGACAACGCGTCCACGCCTACCAGATAGATGTCCGTTCCGACGGTACGTCCTGCGGACTGGATGGCCTGCAGTGCGCCGAGCGCCATTGCATCGTTGTTGCAGAACACAACCTCAACGTCATTGCCGTACTGCCCGAGTGCGTTTGCAACGATCTGCTGCGCCTGATCCTGCTGCCAGTTACCGACCTGATCGGACAGGCACTCTACTTCCAGCCCTGCGTCGGTGAGAGCCTTTATCGAGAACTCGGTGCGATACTGCGCGTCAACGTTCTCCGGGTCACCCTCTACCATAATATAGTCAACCTTGCCATTGCCGTTAAAGTCAACCGCGTCAAGTCCGAGGTCCGAGATCATCTCTCCCTGGAAGGTACCGGACTGTCTTGCATCACAGCCGACATAAGTTACATTCCAGTCGTTGTCCGCCCATCTCTTCTGCTCTGCCTCATCCGGCTCACGGTTAATGTATACAAGCGGGATTCCCGCCTCTACCACTTTATCCGTGATGGTCTCCGCGGAGGATGAGTTTACCGGATTGATAATCAGCACATCCACCTTGTCCGTGATAAAGTTATCAATCTGACCGGTCTGAGTTGCCTGATCGTTTGCTCCGTCAACGATTGTAATGTTGTCCGCCGAAAAGCCCTGGCTCACCAGATAATTTTCTAACTCCGTGCGGAATAACGTCATAAAGTTATCGGAGAACTGATAGATACAAACGCCGACTTTCTTGTTCGCCAGATCCGTATCACCTGCCGCATCCGCCGCAGCGTCGCCTGCGTCCGCCGCCTCTGTCCCTGCTGCCGGTTCCGCATCCGGCGTCGTCTCGCCTGCGTCTGCTTGTGCCCCCGCATCCGCTGCCGGCGCATCCGCCTCCTTATTGTCGCCGCCGCATCCGGCCATCATCGTCGCCGCCATAGCAGCCGCAAGGAATAAACTGATTGCTTTCTTTTTCATATAAAATCCTCCCTTAATGTATTTGCCAAAACTTTATGTTGCATTGAAATTATAGCAATCCGTTTTTTCCTTTAACATATAAAATCCTTCTGTAATTCTTGAAAATCCTTCTCTGTTTTATGCATATTTTCCTTTTTGCCATATATTATGTGCCCGCGCCTGTCAAAAATGCACAACAAAATGCGCCTCAAACCGCTGGAAACGATTTGAGGCGCATCCTGTCTGCAATCGCATTTGATTTATAACTCGCAGTTATTTACGGTCCGCGGGAACGGAATGACGTCGCGGATATTTGACATTCCTGTCAGATACATCACGCAGCGCTCAAATCCGAGACCGAAACCTGCATGTCTCGCGGAACCGTATTTGCGCAGATCCATATAGAAATCGTAATCGGATTCATTGAGCCCGAGCTCCCGGATACGGGTCAGAAGCTTCTCGTAATCATCCTCTCTCTGGCTGCCGCCGATAATCTCTCCGATACCCGGAACCAGACAGTCAACGGCTGCAACCGTCTTTCCGTCCTCATTCAACTTCATATAGAAAGCCTTAATCTCCTTCGGATAATCCGTCACAAATACCGGCCGCTTAAAGATTTCCTCCGTCAGATATCGCTCGTGCTCGGTCTGCAAATCACAGCCCCAGGATACTTTATACTCAAATTTATTATTGTGCTTCGCGAGCAGCTCAATGGCCTCGGTATAGGTCACCCGGGCAAAATCGGAGTGCAGCACGTTGTCCAGCCGCTCCAGCAGCCCCTTGTCGATGAAGTTGTTGAAAAATGCCATTTCCTCCGGCGCATGCTCGAGCACATAGGCGATAATATATTTGAGCATGCTCTCCGCGAGCATCATATCGTCCGCAAGGTCCGCAAACGCAATCTCCGGCTCAATCATCCAGAACTCCGCCGCATGGCGCGTGGTGTTGGAATTTTCCGCCCGGAAGGTCGGGCCGAACGTATAGATGTTCTTAAACGCCATCGCGTAGGTCTCGCCGTTTAGCTGGCCGCTGACCGTAAGATTTGTCGGCTTGTTGAAGAAATCCTTCGAGAAATCCACCCTGCCGTCCTCCGTCATAGGCGGATTATTCAGATCCAGCGTCGTGACCTGAAACATCTCTCCGGCGCCCTCACAGTCGCTTCCGGTGATCAGCGGCGTATGCACATACACGAAATCGCGCTCCTGGAAAAATTTATGAATCGCGTAGGCAATCAGGGAACGCACACGGAAAACCGCCTCAAACGTATTCGTCCGGGGTCTTAAATGGGAGATGGTCCGCAGATACTCAAAGCTGTGCTTTTTCTTCTGCAGCGGATAGTCCGGCGTGGACTGTCCCTCCACCGCAATCTCGGCCGCCTGAAGCTCAAAAGGCTGCTTCATTCCCGGGGTTGCCACCATCTTCCCGGTCACGATAATCGCCGCGCCGACGTTTAATTTCTCCACCTCCGCAAAATTTGCGAGCACATCCGAGTACACAATCTGCACCGGCTCAAAAAAGGTGCCGTCATTTACCACGATAAACCCGAAATTTTTTGAGCCGCGGATGCTTCTGACCCAGCCGCCGATTGTCACGGTCTGATCCGCATATTTCTCCTGATTCCGAAACAAATCCCTTACATTCACCAAATCCATCTTTCTAACCCTGCTCCTTTCTTAGCGTGTGAATTTGTGCTCACGCCCAAATTCACGGGTTGAAAATTCCAATTTTCAACCCTTTCCTCCCTGTAGTTCTTTCCTTTTCGGAAACTGCTTCCTTCCCGTCCCGGCTTAATTTTCGGTGCCGTCTGCGGCCTCGGTTCCGGTCTCTCCCTCCGTACCGTCTGCGGCCTCGGTTCCGGTCTCGCTCTCCGTTCCCTCTGCGGCCTCCTCCGGCGCCTCCTCAACCGTCACAACCGCGGTCTCCTTCACCGCTTCAAGCGCCTTGTCACACAGGTAAAATCTGCGGAAAAGCGTCTCTCCGTATACGGCATCCGTGTAACCATACATCTCATACATGGCTTCCGCCGACTCGTAACCGCTGCTGCTCACCATCTGCTGCGCATATGTGTCAAATTCCTCCTCGTCGACCGTAATCCCCTGTTCCTCCGCTATTGCCAGCATAATAAACTCAGTGCGAATGCTCCTTTCCATGCTGGAGTACCACTCCTCCTCGAGCTCCTCCAACGTGACGCCGAGGCTTTCACTCGCCGTCTCCTCAAGCTTCGACTCGTCGCCGCCGCAGAACTGTTCCACATACATATGGCGGTAATCCGCCACACGCGCATCCAGATAATCTTCGGGAATCTCTACCGTACAGTTCTCAAGCAGATAATTCTGAAGCGTATTGTAGACGTCATACTCCTTATTATAATTGGCGCTGTCCGTCAGCATCGTACGAATTTTATCGCGAAGTTCCTCCACGGTGGAAACCCCAAGGCTCCCGGAAAAATTCGCCTCGACAACCGCGTCATCCACCTGGTCAAAGGGAATCTCCTTCTGAATTGAATTTACCGTGAATGTGAATACGACTGCTTTTCCCGCGAGGTCCGTATTGCCGTAATCCTCCGGAAAAGTGACGTCGCAGTCGATGACGTCACCGACGGACGCACCCTTTAAGCCGTCCGTAAAACCCTCGATATAACCGCCTCCCGACACCGATGCGTTCGCGTCCACGTCGATCAGCTGATGCTCGGCGCTTCCGCCCGCAAATGCCTCACCGTCGAGCATTCCGACATAATCGACGTCCACGACATCGCCCTCGTCGATCTTTGTCTTCGTCTCGTCCGCCGTATAGTACGGTCCGCTGCTGTTATACCAGCTCTCAAAGTACTCGGTCACGTCGCTCTCGTCCACCTCATAATCTCCGGTGATCGTAATCGGAATCGCGCTGTAGTCGCAGAGCGTCGTGTAATCCGCCGCCCTTAAATCGTACCGGCTTCCCTCCGGGACAAAGGCTTCTTTTTGATCTTCCGTACCCTGTCCGTTCTCCGTACTTTCCACGTTTTCTCTGTCGTCCTTATTCTCCCCGCAGGCAGCCACGGATAATCCCAGGACGCCGCAGAGCAATAATACTGCCGCTCTTTTTTTCATATTATAATATTACCTTTCTCTTCCCTACTTAGACATTCTTTCCGCCTAACTTAACTAACATACCACAAATCCCCCGAAAAAAAAAGCCAAACCATCAAACTTTCACAAATGTTTACGATTGCTTTTTTGTCCAATCAATGCTAGAATAATTAAGCAATTTGTTTTCATGGAGGATACCTTAGATGAATATTAGCCCGGTTACCATCGTGTTATTGGTTATTTTAGTAATCTTAATTATCGGATTGGTTGTGCTGTACTTTCTCGGCAAAAAGGCCCAGAAGCGGAAGGAAGAGCAGGACGCGCAGCTTGCCGCAAACGCACAGACCGTTACGATGCTTGTTATAGATAAAAAGCGTATGCGCATCAAAGATTCCGGCCTTCCGCAGGTCGTCATCGACCAGACGCCGAAGCTGATGCGCCGTTCCAAGCTTCCGATCGTGAAGGCAAAGGTCGGCCCGAAGGTCATGTCCCTGATTGCCGACGAGTCGGTTTTCGACCTGATTCCTCTGAAAAAGGAGGTAAAAGCCTCCGTCAGCGGCATCTATATCACACGCGTGACCGGCGTTCGCGGACCGCTTGAGAAGCCGGAGGGCAAGAAGAGCTGGCGCGCAAAATTAAAGGAAAAGGCCGACAGGGCCCAGACGGAGTTAAACGCCGAAAAGAAAGAAAAAAACAAAAAGGATAAGAAAAAGAAATAACCGAAGATCGCGATTACGGAAACCGCCGGACTGATGTATGACAGAACTACACAGTCCGGTGGTTTTTCATTTTACAAAACAGTGGAAAGATAAAAGAATCACTTGAAAATCAAGCCGCCCTAATGTACATGAGCAGCCTTTGTAGCTTAAGGAACGCTCTATGCCAAACGTTTCTGAAAGTTCTTCAATTGCTTGGTCCTTCCACACTCTGGAATGCTCTTTTAACAAGTTCCTCTGTTTTATGTTCTCCTGTACTGCCCCTATGATTTCCCGGTAAATAGGTCAACAAATACACATATGTACTTCCACTGTGCGCCGACTCTTACATATGTCAGATCGCTTACCACAATCATCGGGGGCTGTTTTGCTTCATATCGTTGTTACAACAGCTGATGATTCCGCCTGTGAGACCTCCACGCTTAAGGTGCGCGCTCTTTCCCCTCATCTATCCGCCACAACTATACACTTCCTCGTTGCCCAGGCGTGTTCGGGACTTTCACCCGTTAGAGCGCGCCCATGGCGCGCAAACCAAAAAAAGCAGGAAAACCCTCCGATTCATCAGATATTTTCCTGCTTTGCAGCCATATGATAAAACTTTATTCTATTCCTGCGTTTTCACACAGTCTGGACTCCTGCAAGCTGCTCCACTTCCTCCACATTAAGGCCGGTGTCTTCCGCAATTTCCTCAATTGTAAGTTTCCCCCTTTTCAGCATCCGCAGCGCCGTCTCCCTTTTTGCTTCACTCATTCCCTGACTGATTCCCTGATTTAAAATAGTTCTTGCGCTTGTCTCAAGTAATGCCCCTCATCATATCACCTACGCCTTTCTGCACTTTCTCATACTTCTGTGCTATCTCCTTTATCACATCACCGGAAAGCTCTATAATTGTACGCTTGTCAAAGGCTCCTATGATTTTCTTCCCTTCCAGTTCGTCAAGCCCTTCTAAAATATTCTCATACTCTGCCTTTAATTCTGCAAGCTTCTTCTCATTACTATTATACTCCGCAAAACTTTTCTCATGTGAAAAAATATAAAACGGAATCAACATCAGCAGTTCACTTTTCTGTCAGAAATCCAAGCAAATCACCGAAAACGCCGTAAAAATCATGAGAAACATCTAAATTATCAGACAACTCCCCTCTTTGCAATTCCGCACTTTGTCATCCCACACATTCCTCAGATGCGGAACTCTCCCGTCCCTTTTGACTGTACTTTCATGACAATCGTGCAGTCGGCCAGATGTTCGTAATTCACCTCAAGCGCATAGTCTACCGTCACCGTAAGGCTGTCCTCGTCCTCTTTTACGTCGAGCCTTGTGGCGTCAATCCCGATCAGGAGACTTCCGTACGGTGTATAGTAATAGGTCACGTTTTTCTTGTCCTTTTCAAACATCATATGTACATTGGAGACACCGCGCTTTGTGATGTCAAGCATACACCCGTCCAGCTTGATGATATTGCGGGTCTGCTCCGTAAAACCTTCCGCCACCTCGTCGTAAATGATATAATGCTTCCCGTTCTTTTTGTAATAATCCGCGGAGGTTATCACCTCCACCGGCTCTCCGCCTGTCTCCTCCGCGAACTGAAGCCCGCTGATCGACACTAATACTTCTTTTGTCATGTTATCCTCTCATCCAAACAATACTGATAACATAGTAACGGCTTTCCGCGAAAGATTCAAGTATTAATCTTCATTTTAAATCGAAAACGGTTTACTCCATTAGCCCGTCGAGAAACGGCAGATAGCGGAACCGCACCTGATAATCCCCTTCGGTAAATACCTCGCGGTATTCCTCCTCGGTCAGCACCTTTCGGAGCGACTCCTTTGCATCCTCATCCACCACCTCGTACACGCTGTCGGAAAAGCACATATTCGGATACATCACGCACCACCAGTTATGCCCCTCGCCCTCTCCGATCACAATCTCAAGCGCTTCGTAAGTCCCGGCCGGAAATGTATAGTCTCCATATGTCTTCACCGGGAAATCCACCATCGCCAGCTGCGCGGTTACATTGTAATCGCACCCCTCCGCTTCGATGACCCGCTCTGCGGTCTCCACCACCTCGTCCATCGATGTGCGTATCACATCCTCGCACGCGCTGCGATCCGATGCCGCCTTCATGCGCTCCCCGAGCAGCGCCCCCACGGCATCCCGCACCTCAAGCTTCAGCTGCTGATCTTCCTCGCTGTCACTGTTCGCACGCACATGAAAACGCAGGATTTTCTCCGCGATCTCCTGCTGTAACCTGACCTGTTTTCCGTACTGTACGCCCAGAACGGACGCCAGCAGAACGGCTGCACCAAAACATACATATAAGACGGATTTTCTGTATTTCATATTCACACTCTCTTTCTCATTTATTTGATTCGGACATTCTGTATGACACTCGAATCTTGCTATGAGTATCTGCCTCCTCCCCTTTTCCTGCGGGGAGGCAGAGGGTCTCTTTATAGTCGGATGCTTCCCATATTTTTCCATCTTATACATGCATTCTAAAATTTCATCCAGTCTATCTGCAAATCGCAGACGATTTCCACAGATGATTCATAGGTGTCAGGGGCAGACTGATACGCAAAATACCAGTCTCTGTTCGCCCCGCCGAGTTTCCGGTAGCTGTTCGTAAGATCAATCCCCCGCCCTCTCAGCAAGCCTGCCGCGGTCTCATTCAAGTATGCCGTCACGGCGTCCGTCAGCTCTTCCTCCGACGCCTGGCCGTTCTGATTGACGACGCTGCCGCTGCAGCAAATCTCCGCCAAAATCTGCCGCCGGCCGCCTTTCCCGTCAAAAGAAATCCTGCTGCGGGCACCGCTAAGCTCCAAAACCGTATCCTCATCCACGGAAAGCAAGTAGGATTCCAGCTTGTTCTGGATGAAAAATGAGATCTTCGCCTCCGCACACCCCACAGTCCCCGCATTCTTTCCCCGCTTCCACACACAGTATTCCGTCACCTTCGGCTTTCCCTCTTCCTCCGCCACAAAAGGAATGAATAACGTCTCCTGCCGGTTTTCCTGTTCCTGGTAGAGCACGCCGAGTGTCGGATACATCCGCTTATCGATTTCCGATACCGTCTCGAACTGCTTCTCCAGATAGGTTCCCACCGATTCCCCAAGCGTCTCCGACAGCCCCATAATCTGCTCTGCATCCTCCACGGCCACCACATAGGTATTCCGCGGCACATCATTTTTCTGTTCCAGCAGATCCAGGAGTTCTTCTGTCTGCGCCTCATTTTCAAGCAGTGCCCGCTCCAAAAACAGTACTTTCAGATGGTTGTAATCGGGCCGGCTGTTATCCTCATACTCGGCTGCAAGCCATGCTTCGCTGATATTCTGAGCCTCTTTAACCGCCAGTTCGGCCGGGAAGCTCCGATCCTCGAGCTCGGCCGTTCCGCAGCCGCCGCACACCGTACCCGAAAGAATGACAAACGCAATCACCGCAGCCATCCTTTTTGCCGCCTTGCTGCCCTTAAAAATCGATACAAGCCGTAAAAGCAGGGGCACCGCCACCAAAAACGGCGTGCCCGCATACCACAGGAACAATTCAAACCACCGCAGCGCGGATGCGCTCTGATAGAAAACCAGCGCCAAAATCAGCACTGCAGGCAGCACTCCGATTGAAATCCGCCGCTCCCTCTCCCGCGCGTCCTTCCCGCTGCCGAGCCCAAGCAGATGCGTCAGACAATACCCGCCGTAAAAGACGCTTCCGTTTAACAGCGCATAGAGCGTAAAAAACCAGATTCCGAACATAAACGCATCCGTGCGCTTTAAAAATCCTCCGTAGGTCTGCACCGTACTCATCATTGTAATTGCCGGAAACTCCATCTCACCCAAAGCGCCGGCCCCGAAAATTCCGAGCAGGATCAGATAAAGCGCCGCGTAGACAACGCCGGTGAAAACAACCGCGCCACATCCCGCATGAAGCAGGGCCGTGCGCTTCTCCACATAGCCGCCCAAAAACAGCAGCAGGGAAACCGGCGCGAGACACATAAACACACAATATGCGCCCAGCGCCGCTCTGCCTGCGCCCTCCGTAAATATGGGCGCCCAGTAATCCGTCTGTACCTCGTCCGTCGCAAAGACAAACATCGCAAACAGCGGCACCATAAGAAACCAGAACAAAAGCTCATACGCGCGTGCCCGCCCCTCGATACCGCCCCACACACCATAGCCTGCCAGCAGCAGTACAAGGATGAGCACCAGCCAGAAAGACTCTTCCCTGAGCAGGCTTTTTAACACGACATCCGAAAACAGATAGGCCACATACCCCGCCAGCAACACAAAATACAGCACATACCCCGCCGCGCAGAGCTTCCCGCACACCTTCCCGAGCTTTCGTTCGAGATAGAGCGGAAACGCCTCCTCCATATCCCGCACGAGCGGCGCAAGCAGCCGCAGATACACGAGCGCCGCCGCCACGCCCAGCACAATACAAAAAATCCCGTCTCTGCCCGCCACCTTTGCGAGCACCGTGGGCAAAAGCAGCGTGCCCGCCCCCAACAGATCAAATGTCAGCAGGCGAAATGTCTGTCTTCCCGATATTTTATGATTCTCCGCAAACATATGTCCGCCTCCCTACTCTCCCTTTTGGTTCCGGTAAAAACGCAGTTTCACCCGTTCTCCCTGCCTTGTGTAAATCGGCCGTTTCCGCAGCCTGCGCATCGGGAATCTCCACAGAAAATCCCGCTGGTCTTCGTAATCGTTCAAATCCGCGCCCACAAACGGCATCAGATACGGAATCCCAAAACTTTTCAGCTGCGACAGATGAATCAGTACAAACATGAGCCCCACGAGCATTCCAAAGAACCCGAGCCATGCACAGATACCGATAAAGAAAAATTTCAGCAGCCGAAACGCCGTTGCAAATTCCTCATTCGGAATCGCAAACGAGCACAGTGCGGTAAACGCGATCACGATCACCACAATCGGGCTGACCAGATTCGCCTCCACCGCCGCCTGGCCGATGATAAGTCCGCCGACGATCCCGATCGTATTTCCCATCGCACCGGGCAGACGCACGCCGGCCTCCCGGAGCAGTTCAAACGACAGTTCCATGATCAGTACCTCCACCACGGCGGGAAACGGAACTCCCTTCCTCGCCTCTGCAAAGGAAAGCAGCAATGTCGTCGGCAGTATCTGCGTGTGGAAATTCGTGACCGCAAGATAGAGTCCCGGCAGCGTCATCGCAAAAAAAGACGCCATGTAGCGGATCAACCGCTCGAATGTGGCGATTTCCCAACGGTTATAATAATCGTCGCTGGTGCGGATAAACGAATTGTAATCCGTCGGCAGCAGCAGCGCCTCCGGCGAGTTGTCCGACATCAGGACGACGCGCCCTTCGAGAATTGACATTGCCGCCCGGTCCGGGCGTTCGGTGGTCTGAAACTGCGGAAACGGGGAATACCACTTTTCCTCCGACAGCTGCTCGAGCACGCCGCTGTCTAACACCCCGTCTATCTCAAACCCGTCAAGCCTGCGCTCAATCTCCTCTAACAGCCCGGGGCGGATCAGGTCGTCCATATATACCAGAAACACATTCGTTTTCGAGCGGACGCCGATTTTTTTCTGTTTGACTTTGACCTGCGGGGAGCGGATGCGCTTCCGGATCAGCGCGGCATTCTGCTTGACGGAATCCGTAAATCCCTCGTTCGAGCCGCGCACGACTTTCTCGGATTCGGCCTCGCTCACTCCCATATTCGGGTAGCCGTCATCCGGGATCTTGATCGCCTTCGCAAAACCCTCCACAAAAAGAATGCTTTCCCCAGCCAGAAGTCCGTCCGCGGCTTCCTCGATCGTCATAAAATATGTCGCATCCGAGGTCGCGAGCGCATTTTCCTCCAGCGCCCGAAGCAGTTCGTCTCTCGGAATGCTGCGCAGATATTTTAGGAGTTCAAGCAGCGCGGAATTTCCCATATCCACCGCCACCTCGATAAATGTCAGGTAACAGGGGACATCCCCATCCTTCCCAAGCTTTAACTCCTTTTTTTTGATGTCGTCACAGTCCGCAAACAGCTGCTCCATCCGCGCGATATTTTCCGCAAGATTTTTCGTGACCGCAGTCTCCTTTGCCATCGCATCCTCCCTTTCCCCCGGCCCGCCGGGCGTATTTCCGCATTTATATGTGCATAAAAAAGGATAAGCCTGCGCTTATCCTTTTCTCCTTCTGTTATTCTGTTCGCAAATCGTAAAATTATTCCTGTTCCCGAATCATTTCCTTTACCGCCGTCACCTGATTACGCACATGCTTGTGCATCGCTGCGGTCACTTTCGGCAGATCTTTGTCGGATAATCCCTCGACAATCTCGCTGTGTTCCTGAATCAGCGCCGGATAATTTCTCTCGTCCTTGAGATATTCGACCCGGTACCGGTACATCTGCTCCCGCAGATTGCTCAGCATACTCACAAGCTTGGGGTTTCCCGTGGACTGATAGATGATATCGTGAAACTTCACATCCGCCTCGGCGATTTTTCTGACATCCCCGGTCTTTGTGTACAACGCAAATTCCTGCATCGTGCGCCGCAGCGTATCGAGCTGCTCCGCCGTCATCTGCCTGCACGCAATCGACACCGCAAGCTCGTCTAAGGCATCCCGTATCTGGAGGACATCCTCCATGTCCTTCTCCGTCATCTTCGCAACCTCGGCTCCCCGCCGCGGAATCGTGACCGCCAGTCCCTCCTGCTCTAACATCCGGATTGCCTCCCGTATCGGCGTGCGGCTCACTCCCAGCTTCCCCGCAAGCTGCAGCTCCATCAGGCGTTCCCCCGGCTTTAATTCCCCTTTTAAAATCGCTTCCCGCAGCGTGTGAAATACCACGTCGCGGAGCGGCAGATACGCATCCATATGAAGTGTCAGATTATCCGTCATGTTTTTCCTCCATAGTTACCTCCATGCGCACACGCTTTTGGTACATCTCAAGTTTGTGCGTATGCGCGCAAACCTGGGATTGAAAATTTTAATTTTCAATCTTACATTTCAGCGTGCATTATTATAAATACTCGTCAGATACACCTGCTTTGCAAGCCCTGATTCGCGCATTGCCTCACAGGCATCCGCCGCAGCATCGTCATTGTCGAAAAGGCCGAATACCGTCGGCCCGCTTCCGCTCATCATCGCTCCGACGGCCCCGTGCTCTCTCATATGCCTTTTGATATCGGCAATGACCGGATAGTTTGGAATCGTGACGGTCTCGAGCAGGTTTCCCATATCATCCGCAATCGCGCCCAGATCTTTGTTGCGAATATCCTCTGTCAGCCGGTCAATATCCGGGTGTACCGTCTCCGTATTTAATTTCAGATTTTCATAGACAAACCGTGTCGAGACACTGATCTGCGGTTTAGCGATCAGCACCGGGCATTTCACCATCGGCGGAAGGGGGGTAATCTTCTCGCCGATTCCCTCCGCGAGCGCCGTGCCGCGCATCACGCAGTAGGGAACGTCCGCCCCGAGGTTCACTCCGCGCTCCATCAGATCCTGCCGTGAGAGCCCCAGCCCAAACAGCTTATTTACCCCGTATAAGACAGCCGCACCGTCTGTACTTCCGCCTGCCATGCCTGCGGCCACAGGGATATGCTTATGCAGTTTTATGTCGATGCCGTCCCGAATCCCGAATTCGTCTTTCAGCATCTTCGCCGCCTTAAACGCAAGGTTATTCTCATTTGCAGGCAGAAACGGCAGATTCGTCGTCAGCGTAATCCCGCCGGATGTCGTCTTTGCAATCTCGAGGCGGTCAAACAAATGAATCGTCTGCATCACCATGCGCACTTCGTGATAGCCGTCCTCCCTCCTGCGGACCACATCCAGTCCCAGATTTATCTTTGCAAGCGCCTTTACCGATATATTTTTCATAACCGTATTCCCCTGTGTTTTTTCATGTACTTTGTATACAATATGGATATTAACATATTATTCCGCAAACCGTCAATTCTATCCGCCCCAACTTTTTTCCATTAATTTTATCCGTTTACAGTCTAATGTTCCTGTGACTTTCGACCGATATAAGGTTTAGGAGTAACTACGCATGGATGCACCGCAATACTGTAAGCATTGCGGAAAAATATTTTTTTCCAAAGGAATGGAGGATGTGAACATGAGCATTAATTCAGTAAGCAATGCAGTACCAACCACAACCACGCAGCAGACAAGCACATACCAGAAACCGGCAGCCGAGACCACCGAGACAGCCAAGAAAGAAACCAACACCAGCGGCGTCGTGTATGAGAAGAGTTCTTCCGACAACACCGTCACCAAGAAAACGAACTACGCTCTCGTGGAAAAATTAAAAGCAGACGCCGAGGAGCGCACTTCCCAGCTCCGCAGTCTCGTTGAGAAAATGATGACGCAGCAGGGCACAGCCATCGGCAAGGCGGACGATATGTGGAAGTTCCTTGCAAAGGGTGACTTCACCGTAGATGCCGCGACAAAGGCGCAGGCACAGAAGGATATCGCCGAGGACGGCTACTGGGGCGTAGAGCAGACCTCAGACCGCATTCTTGATTTTGCAAAAGCGTTATCCGGCAATGACCCGGAAAAGGCAGACCTTTTGTTGGATGCGTTCAAGAAGGGATACGCCGAGGCGACAAAGAGCTGGGGCGATCATCTTCCGGATATCTCTTCCCGTACCTATGACGCTGTCGTAGAGAAGTTCAACGCTTGGAAGAACGGAACGGAGACCACAGTAAACGAGACGCTTGTATAACGTACATTTCTCTTGTGGGTAACAAAAAGGACGGCTATGAGAAATTCTCATAGCCGCCCTTTTTTGCCGCATGTCTCTATTCCATCTCTAAAAACTTCTCGATGCTCGCCAGTTTTACGCAGACAACAAATATCTGCGCCGCCATCGTGAGGTCCTCGAGGCATGGGAACGACGGGGAAATGCGGATCACTGAGTCTCTCGGGTCCTTGCCGTAGGGGAACGGCGCTCCTGCCGGGGTCATCACAACGCCCGCCTTCTGCGCTTTCGCCACGACGTTTTTCGCACATCCGTCAAGCGTCTCGTAGGTGATGAAATAGCCTCCCTTCGGCGTATACCAGGTTCCAACCTCCAGGCCCTTTAACTCCTGCTCAAACAAGTTTACGATCATCTCGAATTTCGGGCGCATGGACGCCGCATGCTTTTTCATGTGCTCGGTAATGCCGTGAATGTCCTTAAAAAACCGCACATGACGCAACTGGTTCACCTTGTCGTGACCGATGGTCTGTATTTTCAGCTGCTGTCTGATATCCACGAGATTGTTCGCGGAAGCCGCGATCGCAGCCACGCCCGAGCCCGGGAAGCTGATTTTGCTCGTCGAGCAGAATTTGTATACCATATCAGGATTTCCGGCGCGCTTGCACTCCGCCAAAATCTCGATCAAATGATCCTGATCGATATCGTACAGATGGTGCACGCAGTACGCGTTGTCCCAGTAGATGCGGAAATCCTTTGCCGCAGGTTTCAGTCTTGCGAAGCGGCGCACGGTCTCGTCGGAGTAGGTAATCCCCTGCGGGTTGGAGTATTTCGGCACGCACCAGATTCCCTTGATCGCCTCGTCCTTTGCGACAAGCTCCTCGACGATATCCATATCCGGTCCGGTGGGAAGCATCGGCACATTGATCATCTCGATTCCGAAATACTCGGTAATCGCAAAATGTCTGTCGTAGCCCGGAACCGGACACAGGAATTTGACCTTATCGAGCTTACACCAGGGCGTATTTCCCATCACGCCGTTGGTCATAGAGCGCGAAATTGTGTCGTACATGATATTCAGGCTGGAATTTCCGTAGATGATAATATTGTCCGGATTGCACTCAATCATATCGCCGAGCAGCACCTTCGCCTCCGCGATACCGTCTAACACACCGTAATTGCGGCAGTCCGTGCCATCCTCACAGGTGAGATCCGAATAGGGGGAAAGCACATCCATCATTCCCATAGACAGATCTAACTGCTCCTGAGAGGGTTTTCCTCTTGACATATCCAGTTTTAATCCCCTGTTCTGGAATTTTTTGTATTCCACTTCCAGTGTTTTCTTTTCCTTCAAGAGCTCTTCCCTGCTCATTTCCCGATATGGCTGCATTGCTTAGTCCTCCTCTTCCATTCCTTTTATTCTGTCAAAATATGCACGGATTTCCTTCTCATAACCGTTTTCAGTCGGCCTGTAAAACCGTCTGTCCGCAAGCCCGTCCGGCAGATACTGCTGCTTCACATAATGATTCGGGTAATCGTGCGCGTATTTGTACCCCGCTCCGTGTCCGAGCTTTTCGGCCGCCCGATAGTGGGCATCCTGCAGATGCACCGGAATCGGTGCGGTCACGGTGTCTTTTACCGCGTCCATCGCCGCGAAAATCGCGCCGGATGCCGCGTTGCTTTTCGGCGCGCTCGCCACATAAGTCACGGCCTCGGCCAAAATGATCTGAGCCTCCGGCATGCCGACGCGCTCCACCGCCTGCGCAGCGGCCGCAGCCGTCACAAGCGCCATGGGATCCGCATTGCCGACATCCTCCGCCGCGCATATCATAATCCGCCGCGCAATAAACCGGATATCCTCGCCCGCATACAGCATCCTTGCCAGATAATAGACCGCCGCATCCGGGTCGGACCCCCGCATACTCTTAATGAACGCGGACACTGTGTCGTAGTGATTGTCCCCGGACTTGTCGTACTTTACGACACGCTTCTGAATACATTCCTGCGCCACGGCCAGATCAATATGTATCTTCCCGTCCGCGCTGCGCTCCGTGGTCAGCACGCCGAGCTCCACCGCCGTCAGCGCCGCCCGCGCATCCCCGTTTGCAACGTCCGCAAGAAACTCCGCCGCCTCCTCGTCGATGACGGCGCCGTAGGAACCCATTCCCTTTTTCTCATCCTCCACCGCCCTGTGGATTAAAAGTCTCAGATCCTCCTTTGAGAGCGTTTTCAGTTCAAAGATAATCGAGCGGGATAAAAGCGCCCCGTTCACCTCAAAATACGGATTTTCTGTAGTCGCTCCGATGAGCACCACGGTCCCGTCCTCCACAAACGGGAGCAGATAATCCTGCTGGCCTTTGTTGAACCGGTGAATCTCATCGATAAACAGGATCGTCTTTTTTCCGTACATTCCCTGACTGTTTTTCGCCTGGGCAATGACCTCCTCCATATCCTTTTTACCCGCGGATGTGGCGTTGATCTGAAGAAATTCCGCGCTTGTAGTATTTGCGATCACCTTCGCAAGCGTCGTCTTTCCCGTCCCCGGCGGTCCGTACAGGATGATTGAGCCAAGCTTATCCGCCTTGATCGCCCGGTACAGCAATTTGTCCTTCCCGATGATATGCTGCTGGCCGACCATCTCCTCTAACGTCGTCGGTCGAAGCCGCGACGCCAGCGGCGATTCCGTTTCCTTTTGCTGTTCTCTCATGTAATCAAATAAATCCATGCCACAACCCGCCTTCTCCATTGTCTATTACCTTACAGGAAATGCGCCGGATTTACAAGAGTTCCGCCGCAATTTTGCCATTCTGTATAGTTTTTTTGCAAAATCATTTTTCCCGCTGTTGATACCTCACAAGTATTGCCATTTATTTACGGTATGGTATAATAGTCTCGCCAGCCGCACGGCCACAGCACACACTATTTTAAGAAGGATGGATTTGTCATGTTTGAATTTACGGACGACTGTATTATAGGAATCGAGCAGATTGACGAGGAGCACCGATATCTGTTTGACCTCCTGAACAGAACGCATACTCTCACGAGCATGGATTTTCAGAACGACCATTATCAGGTCATCAAGGATATCATCGCGGAGCTCGACAATTACGCAGAACAGCATTTTACAAACGAGGAAGCTTACATGGAGCAGATACGCGACCCTGAGCTGATTCTCCAGCGGACGCAACATGCCTTTTTCCGCGAAAAAGTAATGATGCTCGATTTAGCCAACATTGACGAAGCCGAAGAACAGTGGAAGGTTCTCGACGAACTTGTCACGTTTCTGGCCAGATGGCTCTATCACCACATTTTAAGCAGCGATATTCTGATTGGAAAGCTCCCGCCTCTCGAAGAGTGGATGATAAAAGAAAATCCCTGCGAATTTACCGAGGATTATTTGGTCGGCATTGAACTGATTGACCGGGAACACGAAGAGCTGTTCCGCATTGTCGGCAGTGCAAATCAGCTGGTGAAATCTTACGACACCGCCGTGGACTACGATGCGCTTATGAAAATTTTAAATGAGTTAAAAGCGTACACCGAAGAGCACTTCCAGGACGAAGAAGAGTACATGGAATGGATTCATTACGACGGGCTCGCCGCACAGAAGCGCGCGCATGAAGCGTTTATCGATAAACTCGAAAACATTGACCTCGACGAAATTGAAAACAATCCGCAGGAATATCTGCAGAAACTGCTGGAATTTTTGCTCGGCTGGCTGATCAACCATATTATGTATACCGACAAAAAAATACCGGTGCGGGATTCGCAGCAGATGACGAATACACCGGGCTGACATACATAGGGGCTGACGCATTCAGACTTGCTTTGCATGCCTGTAATTCTCACTATGGGAACTACGGGCATAGAAAGTAAACCGGAACGCGACAGCCCCTCGTATTCTCTCCTCCGATATCCGGTTTCTAATTTCCCCAGGCAAATACCGGAATGCCTGTTTTTCAGTTCCGCAGCTGCCGTACCCGCATTGCGATATTCTCCTCAAATTCCTCATCTGTATACTTCGGGTCTCTCGTCGCCCGCCAGATCCCGCACGGCACCTCTCCACAGACGCCGCAGTCTTTCAAATTCTTTCCACAGACGCACTCGTAAATCTTGCATGTCGTCCCCTCCGGCATGTGAAACACCTTTCCCTCACAGGCATTGCAGCCGCTGCACATCGATCCGTAGCAGTAACACGCGCGGCAGTCGGTACCGCAGACGCTGATCATCGAGCGCTCATACGCCGTAAACCATTCCTGCACCACATCCTGCGGATGCTGTACCAGTTTCGCGGTTTCCCCGACGCTTTTCCCCTCTTTAAACTGACGACAGGCCACTGAATACATGCTTTCCGCCACCTCGATCAGGTGTCCGTTCGGGTCGAAGATATGAGTCCCCCTCTGCAGCCACGGATAGGTCTTTGCCTCATGAAGCCGCTCCACATCCGGATGCTTCTCCAAAATCACAAGAAACGCTTCGAAATCTTCCGTCTCAAAATAGAGCTCCATCGTATTTGAGCGGTATTTCATCGTGTCCGCGGAAAATCCCGCAATCTCGTCAAAATGCTCCTGCAGCGTCAGCCCGCAGCTCAATGTTTTGCACCAGCCGAGATCAACGACAACCTCCTGTCCAAACAGCTCGCGGTAAAACCGCAGCGACTGTTCCATATCCTTTACGGCGATTAACGTATTGCTGTACCTCATTGCAAATCCTCCTTTATGTATGACTTAAACACATCATACTATGCTTCCGGAGATTGGCCTTGTATATTTCCGACATTTCGTCTCGCATATTCCCGCGCGTCGGACATGTTCATGGAATGAAATCTCTTAAAATCGTGACACAGATGTGCCTGGTCGGAATATCCATAGCGGTACACGGCATCCATCATATCGAAATTTTTCTTGGATAAAAACTCACTCCACAGGTACTGATAACGAACCATGGACGCCAGACTCTTTGGCGATACCCCGACATATTCCAGAAACAGCCGTTCCAGCTGCCTTCCTCCGACAAGAACCTCCCGCTCTAAATCCGCCATCCGTATATTTCCCTTACACTGTAATATCTTAGATGCCGCCTCAAACACCGTTTTATTCCGGTATCTGTCGTTAAACTGTTCCAGGAGTATGCGCTCCGCAATCGGAATAAACCGGTAAATATCCGCGGTGTCAAACAGCTGCCGCTCGATTTTTTTCTTCATTACCGAAAAGTGACAGTCCACATCAAAAAATGCATTTTTCGTGTTTCGCAGGGATTCCTCTGCAAACATGGGGACTCCCCACGGATAAAAGCGAATCGCAAACACAAAATATGTGTTTCTCCTGTTTCCTGCGCTTTCCGTGACAAAGGTCCGGTCATCGATTCCGCAAAACAGGCTTTCGATTCGGTTGTCCGTAAAATCCACAGTGAAAATAATATCCATGCAGGTATCGGGTATCACGATTTCCGTCTTCTTCGCCTGATTCCCACTGCCCGCAACCACCCGCGGCGACCCCCAGAAGCACCGGATATAGGGCTTTAAGGCATCGCACGGCTCAAACTCCATATAGTCTCCGGTGCATTTATACGGGGCCGCCGTGATGGGCCTGTACATTCTGTGCAATTCCATATAAGCAGTT
Organism: Lachnospiraceae bacterium; assembly: GCA_021770345.1. Lineage (GTDB taxonomy): Bacteria > Bacillota > Clostridia > Lachnospirales > Lachnospiraceae > Roseburia. Next base: position 184,233 of record JAETRD010000001.1, read on the forward strand.
CCCTCTCATTTGTGTTTCCCGTGCACACCTGTCAACCCCTTTAGAGTCCAGCAGTTTGTCTAGTCGGATTTCTCCATATGTCATAATGTTGTTCCCCTTAATATTTGTCTGTGTATGAAGTGTTCTCAATACCTTTGCTATTGAGGTTGAAAACCATTTTGTCGAGGTGTGCTTTCCAGAATACCTTAAACCACTTGGTTTCTCCAAACCATTTTACAATAGTTGGACTGATTGCGTAATAACACCTGATGAATAACCTGCCATACCATGTAGCATCTAATGTGTAGTCTCGGAATCGTCTTAGTGTCCATACTTCCGGACAATCATATGAACCATAAACACAGGTAGCTACATAACAACCTTTAAAACTACTTTGATTAGAGTTGTCTTGTTGATATTTTCGAGGATGTAGCTGCCTCTGTATACTATCCTTTTCAGCAGGTTGTAATTTATCAGCAAATGAACTGATAAGGTCAGTATATGACCCCATTATACGTCTATTTTTGTCGATGAACTCTCTACATTTATCATATAGCAGTGCATTTAATGATACGCTATTTGCAAATGCTGATGCTGGTATCTCATCAATTGTACATTCTTTAGAATAAGCTAGTTTACCATTGAATTGTTTCTCAATATATAGCGTATATACTTTATTTTCATAATATATTTTATTATCCTCCGGTGCAAGCGAAATTGCTTTATCTCCATAAGCTACAATATCTTTTACCCAAAAACTTGTTTCTATCATAAAAAGCCAGACTTCTATATTTTGTGAGTCGTATGACATTATTTCATCGAGTACATCTTTTGTTTCTTTAGAGTCCGGATATTTCTTCCAGGTTTCTTTTGCATATTCAAGTACACCAACTTCATGGAATAAGTCCGCGATTATTTGTAAGGCATTATTACCCGTCCTTTTAATTTCATCCAAGTATATATTTGCATTTTTATAATTATGTAAAAGCAACTCCTTTTTCGCATCTGCAAGTAGTCCGGAAATATCTGCACTTACCATAGTTATATTAGCACCTGCATAACTATTATTGGTCGTATAATTGTTTGTAATGTATGTATTATAATTGTTGATTGCTTTTTCAGTGATAAATGCTGTTCCACAATATTTGCATATCCCGGCTTCTTTTGTGTCATCTACCTCAATATTTGCTCCACATTGGATACATTTAGCAGCTACTAATGGCATAATAAAATCCCCCTTGTCATTTAATTGTTTTATTTTATCACATAACTAGGAGGATTGGTATTGTCTTCTTCGCCTGATTCCCGCTGCCCGCAACTATCCGCGGCGAACCCCATATACGGAGCCGTCGTGACGGGCCTGTACATTTTGTGCAATTCCATGTAAACAGTTCTCTCTCATTTGCGTTTCCCGTGCACACTTTATCCGGCGCTTTCTTTCCCGCACCGGACACAAGCACGCACGCCCTGCGCGCCGGCTGTCAGATCAAAAAAATTCTGTCTAAGCAGTGGTTCTGCATGCAGCACCGTATGCGCGCCGTGATATTCGAAATATCGTTTTTCAGATAATCCGCAAGCTCCGCCACTACGGCGACAAGCTCTTCCGGCAAATAATCAGACTGTTTGATTGCAATCACCTCCATGCCAGCTCTTTTAATGTTTCCGGATACAAATCCTTATCCCAGCGCGTTACAATATCAAATTTTTCAAAATCTCCCGTCCCTGCGACCGCATATGACCCGAATAGCCGGCATGAATCGTCTGGGCAACTATCATATTGGCAAAGAGACTGAATTTTCACACGCAGATATCCATAATTCATGGAAACGGATCAACTTATCTCCCCTTTGCGAATCAGAAGCACATTTTCATTGACAAACAATGAAAAAATCTCGATTTCAGAAAAAATATTGAAAGTTATCTTGAATTATAGTATGATTCAACTATAAATATACAAAGGAGAAAATGTTATGAGAAAGAAACTATTTATTTTAATGGGATTGTTGCTGTGTTTATCATTTTCAGCATGTGGATCAGATGATGCAGATAATAAATCATCAAATGATAACGATGTACAAAACAGTACTTCCAATGCTAGTCAAAATCAGGAAACAGAAAAGGTTGAAGACATAGCTACGGAAAAGGAAGAAGAGACAGCAGAATCTGATACAGACACCGTTTATAATATCGGAGAAAGTGCAGCCCTTGGAGATTGGGAAATTAGTATAACAGATGTGCAATTCGTAGAATCAATTTCTGCGGATTATGGGAAATTTTCTCCTGATTCCGCTGATAGCAAATTTGTATGGGTTTTTGCAACTGTTGTAAATAACGGAAAGCAAGCGGATAATTTTCTCCCCAGTTATGGCTTTGGGGACGATGTGAATGCAAAAGTGTTGTACGGGGATGGATATGAATTCAGCGCTACAAATTTGCTTGGCTATAGTAAAGAGATGCATGATTCGGTAATAAATCCGTTATCCTCAAAAGATGGCGAAATTGCTTTTGAAGTTCCAAACAGTGTGACAGATGCCGAAGATGAGCTTTTAGTAAAATTTTCTTCTGGAAATGATTCTATATCTTTTAAACTCAGATAAGGAAATTTTCTTGTAAATTTATTCTGAAATTGTGTAAAAGAGTATTCCAAAGATTATGTAGACCTCTAAACTGATGTAAGATAAAAATTACTCGGTTTGGAGGTTTATTTTTTATGGCGTTGTTATCGAAGCATTTTCCACAAAATCGATAGTTGTAAACAGCGCGCAGGCACATTCCTTTATGTACCCACGCGCTGCAAATTCACCGCCAATACGCTATCCTGTTACCTTCCGTCAAACAAAGTGTTTCGTTACCATTTCAATCTGATTATTTTTCACATAATCAAAAATTCTTTGATATATCCCGTCCGCAAAAGATAAATCCGAATCATCCGGAAGATGATTTACAAGTGTTCTCTTTTCCGTTTCATATCCACAGGGCATATCTTCGAAATACTTTACATCCGCCGATGTCACCACAACATTTTTATTATCATGCAGTCTGTAGTATCCTATTGGTATTATATTCTCTATTCTTGCACCTGCTTCTTCCCATGATTCCCTTTTGGCAACTTCGATTATAGTTTCATTCGCTGCTCTTTTCCCACCGGTAAATTCCCATTTTCTGTTTTTATTTTTCACCATCACAAATTTGTTTTCATATCGTAATATGGTCAAAACATAATCAAAATTTTCTGGTATCATGCCAAAAAACAAATCCACCTCGCATTTATTCATTTCTTCCTCACCGTCTTACTATGGCTCCGTATCATCTCCTCAGAATGATATCGTTTTCCACCATCTTATCCGCCACGCGTTTTGTAATCACATCTAATATTTTCATATATTGCCAGCCATAATATACTTTTCTATTTTGTCCAAAATACACTTCGTATTTTCTACAAGCTTTTTTGTCTCACCTTTACTGGCAATATAGAAATCATCATAGTCAGAAGCGTTCCGAATTTGCTCCGCCCCTGCAATTTTCTGATAGTCCTCCGGTCCAAAAAAAGCATCATCTCCCTTATAAATAAAATTATAATTAAATTGTTTTAATACCCCATTATGCGTTGCAACGTCGATTTGTTTCATTGCAAGAAGCGCTTTTATGCTTTTTTCCATAGCATAAAATGCTCTGTTATTGGCAGATTTATAGGATCCCTTCTCTAATAATCCGGCTGCTTCGTCATATAATTCTCTGGCTCTGTCCATTCTTACCTTCACTAATGCATCGTAATATTCTTTATCCATACAACACCTCACCTTCTGTCTCTATATTCTGAAAATATAAATACCACGACTTCTTTTTCATAAACTCGGCATATGGTAAACAGACAAAATTAACGACCGCAAAGTATTTCATCGCCAACTGCATTGAAATATCCGCAATTCTCTCACTATACAATTTTGCTTCCATTCTGTCACAGCTTGTAATAAGTGCGATATCAATATCGGAATCCTGCGTATAATCTCCTCGCACACAGGAGCCATACAGGATAACTTTTATCAAATCTTTTCCCATTAACTGTTTCGCTAAATCTGTTGCTTCTTCTTTTACTTTTTTAATAACAGCATCATTTAATAAAATTTCATCCATTCTTCAACACCTTCTTTTCAGTCAAACAATATCTCATCCACCGTCACAAATACATACCCCTGCTGCTGCAGCTCATCAATGATCTTAAACGCCGCTTTCACCGACGACTCCGACGCGTCGTGCAGCAGAATAATATCATTTTCCTCGACCTTATCCACCACGCGTTTTGTGATCACATCCGAATTGCTCGTCTTCCAGTCCAGCGGGTCCACATCCCAGAGCACCTCGATCATACTTGTCTCGTAGTCGAGATTACATTTCCAGCACCCGAACGGCGGCCGGATATACTCCGGCGATTCCCCCGTAATCTCTTTAATCGCCTCGTTTGTCTTATCCACCTGCTCAATCGCCGCCTTGTCGTTCAAACTGCTTAAATTCACATGCTCATACGAGTGCGTTCCGATCAGATGGCCCCCGTCGTAGATATCCTTCACGATATCCGGATATTTTTCCACCTCTTTTCCCAGCAGAAAAAATGTAGCGCTTACCTTGCGCTCCGCAAGCCCCTCCAAAAGCATCTCCGTATAATCGGGATTCGGGCCGTCATCGAATGTGATCGCTATTTTTTTCTGGAGAATCTGTCCCGTTGCTACCGTCTCTCTCTGCATATTTACATAATTGATCAGACACGCCTGAATCAACAGCACCAGTAACACACCGCAGCGATTTCTCCGCTGCCGTCTTCCCGTACCATAAAAGCTTCCCGCAAATCTCTGCAAATGTCTGCGTCCCCATTCATTACTCCGTTACTACTACTATATGCAGACTATGGTCTGCCTATTATCAATATGCCAAAAAATCCGCTCCGCCTTCTTCCTGATAGAAAGGCTCGTCGCTGCCCGGCAGGCCGTCGTAATAATCATTATAGTAATCATAGTAATCGTCATAATAATCGTAGTAATTGTCATAACCGCTGTCATTGTAATAATCATAATAATTTCCGCTCTGCTCCCCGACTCCGCTCCAGAACAGAAAAATCCAGAACATAATATTAAGCAGCAGCGATATGCCTGCGGTGATAATCCCTCCGATTGCAAGCCCATGCTCTCTGTTTGCCGTAATCTGAACAATTCCGAAAATAATCGCCAGTATTCCCGTAATCCAGTTTACGCAGCTGCAGAAAAGCAGCAGCGAGACAATCCCGAGAACCAGAGAGGCGATTCCGAACCCGACTCCGTTTCCTTTTCTCTGCGGCTCCTGATAATAATAGTTATTATTCATACCGTTCCCGTAATAATTTCCCTGATGATCCACGTTAACCTCCATGCCGCGGCTGTGCCGCGCCTTAAATCAGCTACTAAAGTCTACCAAAAAGTGCGCTCATACGCAAGGCGCGGCTCGCCGTTTTCCAGATAAATCCTGCCGCAGCGGATGAACCCTGTCCCCGCAAGCACCCGCTGCATCGGCTGATTATCCGCGTGCGTATCCGCTCTTAAACTGCAGCAACCGTGCGCCTTTGCCTGTTCCATACACCAGTCGAAGCACAGCGCGGCCGCACCGCGCCCGTTCCCCGCCGATGCGAGCCGGTGGATCGTCCCGTATGCACCGTCCTGTTTCCATGCGCCGTCCTCAATCCTGCCGTAGGTGGGGTCCTCCCCCTCAAAATATGCAAACACCGCCTCTACGGCGCCTTCCGCTTCCAGCACATAACAGTTTCCTTCCGCGATATCCCGCTCTGCCGTCTCCTCGGAAGGATAACCTTCCCTCCACTGTCCGGGGTTTCCCGACGCTGCCATAAACGCTCTTGCCCGCGCGTAAATCTCCAGAATTGTCTCTTTGTCCTCCGGTTTTGCCAGGCGCACCGCGGCTTCCTTCCACGAAAGTCTCCTCTTCGGAATCGGATGCGCTTTGATGTAATCGTCCATGATTTCCGCCGCACAGCCCGCGAGCGCCGGACAGGGACGCTTTTTGTAATACTCCGCAGTGCGCGCCTCAGGTACCGGCGCCTCGCGCTTTACGTCGAGCCCTAACAGCTCACGGCAGACAATCGTCTTGTTTTGCTTCTCAAATTCCGCCGCAAGCTCCTGGATTCTCGCATAGTGCTCTGCTTTGTCCTTCGGCGCCCCCGGACTGTCGTAACCGTAGAGTACCCCGGCTGTCAAAAACATTCCGCTGACCGTTCCGCAGACCTCGCGAAGCCGTCCCATTCCCGCCCCGAAAGAGGAACTTAAGGCCGCAGCCGCACTCCGCTCCATCCCATGCAGGTCCTCAAAAGCCAGAAACACCGACTGCGCGCAGTTATATCCCTCCATAAACAGCTCCGTGGCCCGCTCTTTTCTCGATTTTTCCGCCATTTTCTCCTCATTTCTTCGTGTCTTTCACACTTTTTCCTCTTGCAGACGCAGCCGGCATAAACAATTCATCCGCTGCTCTTCTGTAAATAATATATAACTTTTCTCATATTTTCTCAATGCTTTTGCACGGATTATGGTATAATGTCGACAGACATTATACCGGCCGCATGGCCATCGGTCGCCCACGCGACAGCATATCCGCATCGCGGATATGGTATAATAGTCTCACTGACATAAGCCACTGCAGCATTCTACGAAAGGAGCGGAACATTTTTGTTCCACAAATTATGAGTACATTAAATCTGACCTTACTGACTGATTTATACGAACTGACGATGATGCAGGGATATTTCAAAAACAAAAACCGCGACGTTGTCGTCTTTGACGCCTTCTACCGCAATAATCCCTGCGACGGCGGTTACTCCGTCTGCGCCGGACTCGCCCAGGTCATCGACTACATCGAGAACCTGCATTTTGACGCCGACGATATTGCCTACCTGAAAAGCCTCGGCATTTTTGATGATGATTTTCTCGAATATCTGGGGAATTTTCGCTTTTCCGGCGACATCTACGCCGTGCCGGAGGGCAGTCTGATTTTCCCGAGGGAGCCTTTGGTCAAGGTGATCGCCCCCATCATGGAGGCGCAGCTTGTGGAGACGGCGATATTAAATATTGTCAACCACCAGTCTCTGATCGCGACAAAGGCCGCGCGCGTGTGCTATGCGGCGGCGGGGGACGGCGTTATGGAGTTCGGTCTGCGCCGTGCCCAGGGGCCGGACTCCGGCATCTACGGCGCGCGAGCCGCTGTCATCGGCGGATGCCGCGGAACCTCCAACGTTCTCGCCGGGCAGATGTTTGACATTCCGGTACTCGGAACCCACGCCCACAGCTGGATCATGAGCTTCCCCGACGAATACACTGCGTTCCGCAGATACGCAGACCTCTATCCCGGCGCCTGTATCCTGCTCGTGGATACTTACGATACGCTAAAATCCGGTGTTCCGAATGCCATCCGCGTCTTCACCGAGCTGCGGGACGCAGGGATTCCGCTCACCTACTACGGCATCCGCATGGACAGCGGCGACCTGGCTTATCTGTCCAAAAAGGCCCGGGAAATGTTAGACGAAGCCGGCTTCCCCGACGCCGTTATCTCCGCGTCGAACGATCTGGACGAATATCTGATTGAGAGCTTAAAGCAGCAGGGCGCCGCCATCACCTCCTGGGGCGTCGGCACGAACCTGATCACCGCAAAGGACAACCCGGCCTTCGGCGGCGTGTACAAGCTGGCTGCGATACAGGATAAAGACGGGAACTTCCAGCCGAAAATCAAACTCTCCGAAAACGTGGAAAAGGTGACAAACCCCGGAAACAAGACCTTCTACCGCATCTACGACAAAGCCACCGGCAAAATCAAAGCGGATCTCATCTGCCTGTGCGACGAGGTGTTTGACGAAAATCCGCGCCGTCTGTGAAAAGGAAAAAGATACGCTCTGGGACGAGACAAAACGTTTTGTCAACCCGCAGGAAATCTATGTGGATCTGTCTCAGAAGCTTTATGATATGAAAACCGAACTGTTCCATAAGATGAACCGGGAGGACAATTAACGCGCAAGAGCGCCGCTCTCACGAAAACAGGCAGCCGCATCATATCTGCGGCTGCCCGCGTGACGGGACAATGCACGACGTACCTGATCCGATATTACGGCAGCTGTTTTAAGCCAAGTTCCTTCAGAAACTCATTATGCCTGGATTTTGCCTGTCTTATCTCCTCTTCCGTTTTTTCAAGTTCCCGTACTACCTCCCCCATATCAATCACCTCTTCTTCCGGCGCGGTACTGACATAGCGCGAAATATTCAAATTATATCCATTCTTTTCAATCTCATCCATGAAAACCCGGCGGGAATATTTCTTATCGTCCTCCCTTCTGTACTGATAGGTATCGATGATTTTATCGATATGTTCCGGCAAAAGCGTGTTCTGACGTTTTCCTTTTTCAAAATATTCGCTTGCATTTATCACCAACACATCATCAAATTTTTTACACTTTTTAAGAACCAGGATACAGACAGGAATTCCGGTCGAGAAAAACAGATTTGCAGGCAAGCCGATCACCGCATCAATATTGCCGTCTTTCAGCAGTTTTGTTCTGATTTTTTCTTCCGCCCCGCCGCGGAACAGCACCCCGTGCGGCAAGATAATCGCCATCGTCCCGCCGCTGCTCAAAAAGTGAAAACCGTGGAGCAAAAATGCGAAATCCGCCGCCGATTTCGGGGCAAGTCCGTAGCCCTTAAACCGAAAATCCTCCGCGAGTTCCTCTCCCGGCTGCCAGCGGTAGCTGAACGGGGGATTCGCCACAACCGCATCAAACTGAAGCTTTTTTGCCGGATTCATTTCCTTTAAAATGTTCCAGTCATTCAACAGGGAATCACCGTGATAAATTTGAAATTCGGAGTCTTTGAGCCCGTGAAGCAGCATATTCATACGCGCTAGATTGTAGGTCGTAACATTTTTTTCCTGCCCGTAGATCTGTCCGATACTGTTTGGTCCGAGCTGTTTTCGGACATTGATCAGCAGGGAACCGGAACCGCAGGCAAAATCCAAAATGTTTTTAAGCCTCTTTTTTTTCCCCGTACTCGGATCCTGGCTGTCGAGCGTCACAATCCGGGAGAGAATCGCAGAAACCTGCTGCGGCGTATAAAACTCACCGGCCTTTTTTCCGGACCCCGCCGCAAACTGCCCAATCAAATACTCGTAGGCGTCGCCCAATAGATCGGTCTCGTTTGGAAATTCGGAAAGCTTCTCCGCAATTTCCGTGATAACAGAACACAAAAGCAGGTTACGCTCCGGGTATCCTTTTCCGAGCTTTTCGGAGTCAAGATTCACCTCGGAAAACAGGCCGCGAAACTTGCTCTCAAACGATTGATTCTCAATATAGCGAAAACCGCTCTGCAACGTTCGGAGCAATGCCGGATCCTGCGTCCTCGCCAGCTCGTATATGTTGCTCCAAAGATATGCGGGCTTTATCACATAATGAATCTTACGGCGCATCTGCTTTTCCAGCATCTCCACCTGATCGAGATTTCTCACATACCACACAGACAAAGGCGTCACCCGTTTGCCGCACACCATCTGACTGCTGTCTTTGATCAGGGCCTCTCTGACTTTCCTAATCGCCTCGGGATCTGTCTCGTCTTCTTTCAGCGGCAATTTATTCGGCGGCAGCGCACGATAATAATCCGCAATAGCTTTTTTCAATTCTTCGATATAAGCGTTCGCGCCGTCTTCCCCGCAGTGAGCCTTTATCTCGGCCTCTGCCTCCCGGTAATCGCTGCCCAGTTCTTTTTTTACCGCCTGCTCATAATTGTCGGACAGGTAGCGCAGGAAAAGAAATGCCAGCATATAATCGCGGAAATCATCCGCGTTCATCGCCCCGCGCAGCTTATCCGCGATTGCCCATAACGTCGAGCCTAACTGTTTTTGCTGTGTGTCATTCATCCGTGTTCCTCCTGCGTCTGCTCCGGTTGAAAGAGATCCGGATTAAACCTATAGTCCTCTATAAAATTGTTTAATATCGTTCGAAAGTATTCCTTATTTTCTTCCACCATCTCTCTCGGCTCAAAAATGGAATAGTCACCGTGGCTTAGCAGATTTACAATTCTCGCATAGACGGGGGAATTTTCATCGTTTTCTTTTCTCAGACAGGCCGAAAAATTTCGGTACCCGTGAAAAGATGCGGTCTTCTCCAGGATACCTCTTAAAATATTAAAATGATAGGTGTACAGTTCCCCCGCATCGGCAGCTTTTTTGAGTTCCTTCAACAGCGCGACATGATAAAAATACGGCGTCTCACCCGTATCTTTTAATATGTATGTCTCATCTTTCCCTGCTCTCTGTAAAAACAGCTGCTCCGGTTTTTTCGTTTCGTTGCACAACACATTGTAAAACAGGGTGTGATGGGACGAAACGACAACCCGCACGTCACTGTCTTTCATCAGCTTTGCCAGATCGCCTGCCACGGCGATCACATGGTTGTCGTCCAGCGAGGAGATCGGATCATCGATGTAAATATATTTTACCCAGCTATAAGCGATATCTTTATCCGTCACCAGCTGTACAATCGCGAGAAAAAAACACCAGATAAATATATTTTCTTCCCCGCGGGATACTTTTATATTGTCAATTCTTTGCAAGCCTCCGGAAGTCCTGATGTCTCTGTGAAACCGGATCTCATATTTGTCATAATCAATATTGAAGTCAAAATCGGCATACCGGTGCAGAAAACGCCGAATGCGGCTGTCCATTTCCAGCTCTTTTAACCCGACAAAAAACCGCGATTCACTGTTGATTCTCAAAAACCGCTCCGTATCGTTTTTCAAATCGTTATTCCAGGAAAAAAGGTCCTCGGTAAACGCATTGTAGTACAGCGTATCCGCCGTTTTTTCTCCGGTTTCCTCATTCAATAGCGTCTGTCCCAGCGTCTTAAATTCCGCGGAAAGTCTCGTCTTGCCCGTCCCGTTATAGGCAAACAGCAGAATATATTTCTTTTCCTCCAGCAGCATTCGAAAATATTCCGCAATCTCTTCCAGGCTGTCAAACTGCTTTTCGCCGATTCTCTTAAAAATGAAATTCAGCCTCGCCAGCATTTCCTCCGACAATCCGTCTTTTAAGAGATATTCGTCGACCCCTTTCGGTTTTTTGTAGCTGCCGGTAACCCGGCTTTTATAATGCGCAAAAGCTTCCCTGTCCAGCGTTTTATTCAGTTTTCTGTACTCGTCTTTTGAAATCCTCTCCGGAACCCGGTTACTCATTCGTCTACCTCCGCAAAGGACGGAAACAGCCCCTGCATTAATCCCTTTTTGTGAAACTTTAAGTTCTCAATTTTATTCGATTGTGCAGTAATCATGGTATCCGTCTCAGACAGAAAATCCGCGATTTTTTGCTGTTCGTTTATGCCAGGGAGCTTCGCTGTAAATCCGCTTAAAACCTGCTTTGTAATCGTTTTGATGATACCGCCCGGCGCTTTTTGCTTTTCGGTCTCAAACAACAGCTGAAGCATATATGCCGCAAAAAACGTATCGGTCTCTCTGTGAAATTTTTCAAACAGTAACAGCGTTCTGTCTATATATGCGTCATATTGCGTCACGGCAACACGGCCAATCGAGCCCTGAATTGTTATAATCAAAGTTCCCCTTGGAGCAAACACACTCTGTCCTGCTGCCGCCTCACTTATTTTATTTTTTGTATCCGGTTTTAAACGCAAGTCATCATCGACATCAAATACCTGAACAAACGGCATGCCGCCCTGTTCCTCATACCACTGCGGCAATCCGTACGGCTGAGGAAAACTGCCGCGCCTGTAATCCGCTAAATTCTCCAGGCGGATTCTCTCCCACGCACCGCAATCCCGGAACTCCGGAAACCGCCATTGGGGCAGTGTTTTCCCCTCCCCGGGAAACAATTTCTGCATCAGTCCTTTTTTATATTTTTTCAGCAATTCCAGCTTCCTTGTTTCCGCATTGATCAGCACATCAACAGACGCCAGGCAATCCGCGATTTTCTGCTGCTCTTCCTGTGAACTACGGGGCAGCGGCATTTTCATAAAAATATCGGCAGAAATCGATATCCGATCATATCTTGCACCCGTATTCGAGAGACTCTTTATATATCTGTGCCATAAATTTGTCGCAAAAAACTGTTCATAGAAATCATTGTCTTTATTCTTAAACCTGAAAACCGTATATAACGGGGATATAATTCCAGTGCCGAGTTTGTTTTTTGATACAGGGCCAACCGGAGCCGACACAGATATCCGGGGATTATAAACATAATCGCCTTTTTCTACAATAAAATAATTTGAAAGATTATTTTCATTCACAATATGACGCTCAAAATATTCTTCCTGATCTATAATTCCTTCCAACGCGGAATTTGTGAAAACTCTCGTGATATCACCCTTCTTATTTCTGGATGTTACTTTATCGGCTGCTCCGTCAAGCGGAACAGTATCCCATCTTTTACCATCCCTAAATTCAGGAAACCTTAACTTCGGTACCAATTCTTTCTTTTTACTCATACGCACTTAACCCTGCAATCTCACGACCGTTTGCCAGCTTCTTTAACAGAGGCTTCAAATCCTCCATCAATTCCAGTTCTTTTTGCGTTCTGTCTCTCCACCCAAGCGCAAGCGGCTCTAACAAATCGCCCACTTTCTCCCCGTCAAAAATCATCCGCTCCATGATGTCCTGAATAAATTCCTGTAAATCCTTCTTTTTCACGCCGTGCTTTTCTGCAATCGCTCCGATTTCGTCGTCCTTTTTCCGGTCTCTGAATTTCTGATAACCCGCCTTGATCTCATCTTCGCTCAAAACCTCACCGACCGTAAGAGAATTGATATACGCAATCATGTCCTCCCTCTCGTCCAGCAGATTGGAAGTGGAGCGAATCATGCCAATCAGCTCCTCCTTTGTCACCTTCTGCTTTCTGTTTCCGGTATTCTGGGTACACTTTGAAATAAGCGCCATAATGTAGTCATAGTCGATAATCGCAGACGAAAACAGCACAAACTCAAAATCAACCTGTTCGATTTCAGAATTTTTATATTCATTTTCTTTTCCCTGCTCTGCCTTTAATCTCTGCGCCAGCTCGATATAGGCACCGCGAAATGCGCGCAGGGTATCCTTAGGCAATAACGCCTCGATTTTGGCCGCATCCTCTTCCCCGATTTCCGTATACTGTTCCAGCTGTGTCCGAAGGCGCTGCACTTCTTTGAATCTTTTGATAAACTCACATTTTGCCAGATTTCCTCTGAGGTTGCCTACCTCCTGCGGCCTGCACAAAAGCCCCTGGCCTTCCATGAATTTTTCCAGCTCATCGACCGCTCCCTCCAGCTTTTCGACGACCTCAGGCGCGGAATCCACAAGCCAGATTTCCTTCGCGCGACTGGCATTGTTCTCACCTGAAAACAGCGCAATCGCCCTGTCCACTTCTTCTCTCTGATTCCGGAAATCAAGAATATTTCCGTACGGTTTCGTATCGTTTAGCACACGGTTTGTCCTTGAAAATGCCTGTATCAGCCCATGATATTTTAAATTTTTGTCCACATACAGCGTGTTTAAATATTTTGAGTCAAAACCGGTCAGCAGCATGTCCACGACAATCGTGATATCAATTTTATTTGCGTGCGGATAATCCGCGTTTGTATATTTCTGATCCTTTATCCTCTGCTGAATATTCTGATAATATAAATCAAATTCATCAATCCCGTATTCCGTGCCGTACCGCTTTCCGTACTCTCTCATCATCCGCAGAAGCGCCTTTTTCTTTTTTGCCGGTTCTTTTTTGTTGTCTTCTTTTTCCTGCGGGAGGTCCTCCTGAATCTGCCGGATGTCTTTATTTCCCTCCGCGGGAGGTGAAAAGATACAGGCGATATTTAACGGCTCAATTCCGCCGTCCGCATCCCCAGCAAACTTCTGCTGTTCTTCTCTGAATAAATCATAATATGCGATCGCGTCATTAATCGAGGCCGCGGCCAGAATCGCATTGTATCTTCTGCCGCCCGTGACCCTGTCGTGTTTTGACAGAATGGTTTTTATCACAGCCCTTTTATGAGTTCCTTCCGCAGTCTCCGTATCGCCTCTGTCTCCCGCCGGCTTAAAATAGTCGACATGAAAACGAAGCACATTTCTGTCCTCAATCGCATGCGTAATCGTATAGGCATGGAGTTCTTTTTCAAAAATATCTTTTGTCGTCGCATAAGACTTTATTGTCCCGTCAATCTGTTTCACAACCGCATTTTCCTCAAAAATCGGCGTCCCCGTAAATCCGAACAGCTGGGCATTTGGGAAAAATTCTTTGATTGCCCTGTGATTTTCCCCAAACTGCGAGCGGTGGCACTCGTCAAAAATAATCACGATTCTTTTTTCCTTCAGCGGAGCCAGACGCTCCTTATATGTCAGTTCCCCTCTTTTTTTCTTTTCCCGATTCCGCTTACTGTCCTCGTCAAGCGCCAGGCCGAGCTTCTGTATCGTCGTCACAATTACCTTATCGCGGTAGTCTTCCGAGATCAGTCTGTTTACCAGCGTCTCGGTATTTGTGTTTTCCTCCACACAGCCTTCCTGAAATTTGTTAAATTCTTCTCTTGTCTGTCTGTCAAGATCCTTCCTGTCCACGACAAACAGGCATTTTGCGATATGGGGATCGTCCTTGAGCAGGGTGGACGCCTTAAAAGAGGTAAGCGTCTTTCCGCTGCCCGTCGTATGCCAGATATAGCCGTTTCCCCTGTTTTGCTCAATGCAATCCATGATCGCTTTGACTGCATAAATCTGATACGGCCGCATGATCATCAGTTTCCGTTCACTTGCGACCAGCACCATATATTTGCTGATTAATTCCCCCAGTGCGCATTTTGGCAAAAATACCTCCGCGAAATCGTGTAAGTGATTAATATTTTTATTATCCTTATCGGCAAGCCGATAAACCGGCAGAAATCGTTCGTCTGCATCAAAACTGAAATGTTCCCTGTTATTATTTGCAAAATAATATGTGTTGCTCTCATTGCTGACAATAAAGAGCTGTACAAAGCATAACAGGGAATTTGTATAACTGTTCCCCGGATCGTTTTTGTATGCAACAATCTGTTCCATCGCCCGCTTCGGCGTGACTTGGAGCGACTTCAATTCAACCTGAACAACCGGTATGCCGTTAATCAGAATCATCACATCATAGCGGTGATAGCTGTTTTCCGTATTGATGCGGAGTTGGTTGACAACCTCATATTCATTCTTGCACCAGTCAATCGTATTCACCAGCGTATACTGCAGCGGTGTGTCATCGTCGCGCTTAAATGTATTTGTCTCCCGCAGCTGTTTTGCGGATGCGAACACATCCGGGGTAATGATGCTCTCCCTGAAACGCGCAAATTCGGAGTCGCTTAAGTTTACCCGGTTGAGTTTTTGAAAATGAGCTCTGAAATTTTCTTCGAGGGAATCTTTATCCTTGATATCGTCACGATATACATAGTTTAATTCCCTTAATTTTTCAATAAAATCCGTCTCTATCTGTCTCTCATTTTTCATGTCGCGATTCCTCTTTCATAACTCCGAAAATTGCAGCGAAACGGAAAGCTCCTTCCCGGAGCTTTCCGCCCTGTCATCCAATCTCTTAATTAAAGCCCACAACCTTCTGTGAAATCTTATACGCGGCAACAGAAATTTTCCTTCCGCCTCTGCCCGGCAGGTTCATCGCATTCCCCATGATGCCGGCGCGCAGATGATGAAACAGCCGCAGATCGTGCTCCTTGATGTAGCTCCACAGTTCGCGCTTCTTCGCAAGGTTCTCCTCCGTGCCGGAGCGGATCAGCATAATCGTCGAAATCACCGTGATAATCTCCAGGTAATTAAACATGTAACGCCGCAGCTTCCTGTTTGGAATCTTCCACAGATCAAACTCATCAATCATGATCTTATTCACGCGAATCTGCTGGTCGATGCGCCCGATCATCACTTTCTCGTTGACGGACTGATCCTCTCTCCCGATATAGTAACGGTAGAAATCCACGTCCATATAGTAGATGTTGTGCACGCTTGGCAGCGGTTTGTACACATAGATATTATCCACATAAAACGTGTGTTTCGGCAGTTCCAGTCCGCATTCCCGCAAAAGCTTTGTGCGGTAGATCACGGAGTGCATCAGAATGTACTGCCCCTTTCTGAAATGTCCGACGTCGCTCCAGGTAAAAAGCTCATCCTGCGGCAGCGCCGAATAGCGCATCACCTTTTTGCGCTTTGCCCCCTCCTTCTCGTAGACATAATTGGAAACGAACATGTCTAACGTGCGCTCGCCGCCCGCAAGCTCGCGAAGCTTCGCAAGAATCTTTGCGTAGGCGTCCGCGTCCACCCAGTCGTCGCTGTCCACCACCTTAAAGAAAAGTCCCGATGCATTGCGGATTCCGGCGTTTACCGCCTCCCCGTGTCCGCCGTTCTCCTGGTGAATCGCACGGACGATTCCCGGATAATTCCGCTCATACTCGTCGGCAATCTCGGCGGTACGATCCTTAGACCCGTCATCTATCACCAGAATCTCAATGTCGTCTCCCCCAGGGAGCAGCGATTTGATGCAGTTTTCCATATAGTTTTCCGAATTGTAACACGGAATCGCAAACGTCAATAATTTCATATTCTCCCCCTTTTCCGCGGTATTCCTGCCGCTCTTTCGTCTCTCACAAACGCTCGGCGAGCTCCATCGCCTTTTTTACCATCGCATCGATATTGTAATATTTGTACTCCGCAAGTCTCCCCAGCAGATAAAAATTCGGGATTTCGGCCGCAAGCGCCCGGTATCTCTCATACAGCGCCTGATTGTCATCGTTTAAAATCGCATAATACGGAATTTCCCCGTCCGCACCGGTATAGGCAAACGGGTATTCTTTTACAATCGTTGTCCCGTCCGCATCCTGCTGCCCCGTCAGGAACTTAAATTCCGTGATACGGGTAAAATCTTCGCTGACCGTATAGTTGACCACCGAATGCCCCTGGTAGGATGGCCTGTCATAATGCTCGAACCGAAAATCGAGGGAGCGATAGGGCAGCCTGCCGAACCTGCAGTCAAACAGTTCGTCTAACGCGCCGGTATAGATGACTTTCCCCTCAAATTCCTTTCCGTCATAAAAGACGGCATTCCCGGAAAAACGTAAGACCTCGCGGCAGTCCGCGCCGCACCTTACGGTGATGTTCTCATGGTCTAACATCCGCGCAAACATCGAGGTAAACCCGTCTTTCGGCACGCCCTGATATTTTTCCTGGAAATAGCGGTTGTCGCGGGAAATCAGCACCGGCACGCGCCCCGTCACCTCGGGGCTGATCTCCTCCGGTTTCTGCCCCCACTGCTTCATTGTATAGCGCAGAAATACATTTTCGTAGACGTACTCTGCAATCTCCCGGATATCCGCGTCTTCATTCTCCTTAAGCTTCATGATCGGCACCCGGCTTCCCTCGCCGTAAGCCGCGATCAGCTTCCGCTCAAGCTCATCCGCCTTCTCCTGCCCGTAAACCATATGCAGCGTATTCAGATTAAACGGAATCGGAAGCAGCTCGTCTCCGATCTTCGCCACAACCTCATGTCCGAACAGATACCACCCGGTAAATCTCGAAAGATATGCAAACACATCCTCCATCGCCGTGTGAAAAATATGCGGCCCGTAATTGTGAATCAAAATCCCGTAAGCATCCCGCTCGTCGTAACAGTTTCCTCCGATATGTGCGCGGCGCTCGAGGACGAGAACCCGTTTTCCTTTCTCCTCCGCCAGTTTCCGGGCTGCCACGGCCCCCGCAATTCCCGCGCCTACAATGATACAATCATACATCTTTTTCCCGCTGCCTTTCCTTTTTCTCAAACACCGTTTTTATTATACACATATTCCGACTGCAATCCAATTTATTTTTTTCTTAAGGTTTTCCAAAGTTCCATTTGTTCATAATTTATTTACAAAAATCTCATAAACCGGGCACAGGACTGTCACATTTCCTGTGTATATTATAGTTACACACAAGAAAGGAAGACAGTGAGTTTTCACTTTCTATACACAAACTTTTTCATATGAAAAGCCGATGCATTATGCATCGGCTCCCTCTTTTTTCGGAGGATTTTTGCGGACTTACGGGAGCCTCCGAGGTTCCTCTCCCGCGTCTTCCGACACGTCCTTCCCCACAAAGCGCTCATTTCCCAGTTTGATATTCATATAGCCGGCATAGGCCGCAAAAGCCGCCGGAATCGCATAGCGCCTGCCCGCATCCTCCACGTCCACCAAAAGCAGCTTCTCATCCTGCGGCAGGCCCTCCTCCACAAGAACCGCATAGCCCTGCATATGCCACTCGATATGAGAAAAAATATGTTTTGCATCCGCGAGCTTTTGAATTCGCAGCGGAGAAAATCCCATATCCTTTACCGCGGCAAGCGCTTCCCCTTCGTCTAAGCGCCCCGCCACATTCGGCAGCTCATAAAGCCCCGCCAAAAGTCCGCGCGCCGGCCGTTTGCGGATCGCAACCCTATCGCCGTCCCGGATGATAAGCACCGTCCTCCGCTCGATTTTGCGCGCTTTCGCCCTGCTCTTTACCGGCAGTTCGCCCACGGTATTATGCCTCCTTGCAAGGCAGATCTCCCGCCACGGACATTCCCCGCAGAGCGGCGCCCCGTTCGGCACGCAGACCGTCGCCCCGAGCTCCATCAGCGCCTGGTTCAACGCTCCCGGCACATTCTTATCCCGCAGCCGTTCGACCAGCTCTTCCGGCAGCACAAGCCGCTCCATCTCATCGCGCAGCACCGCCTCCGCCCGATTGCGGAAGGACTGTTTCGCAATATCCGTATCGTCCTCCGCAAGTCTGGTCAGCACCCGCAGCACATTCCCGTCCACCGCCGGCACGGCAATGCCGTAGGCAATCGATGCGATGGCACCTGCCGTATAGTGGCCGATTCCCTTTAACTCCAGCAGTTTGTCATAGTCTGCCGGAAGCACGCCCCCGTATTGCGCTGTAATCTGTCCGGCCGCCTTCTGAAGATTGCGCACGCGGTTATAATAGCCAAGCCCCTCCCAGAGCTTTAACAGCTCGTCCTCCGGACACGCTGCGAGCGCTGCCGCATCCGGCAGTCTCTCCGTAAACCTTGCAAAATAAGGCTTCACGGCCTCCACTCTCGTCTGCTGCAGCATAATCTCCGAAATCCAAACCCGGTAAGGTGTCGGCTCCTCGCGCCACGGCAGCGTTCTCGCGTTTTTAAGATACCAGCGCAGCAGCGGTTCCGCCGCCTGTGTCAAATCAAATTCCTCCAGCATATCTCCCTCATTTCCGCGCTGCCCCTCTTGCAGTCACATACCTGCAGACTGAACTGTTACACCCTTTTTACTGGACAGTACACATTTTCGATATTATAATAACAGAATAGTCCGCATATTGACACCCTTTTAGAGAAAAGAAAGCGAGATTCACACATGAAATATCTGACCTATGATTTATATAAAGAATTTACATGTATCGGCGGCGATTGTCCCAATACCTGCTGCGCATTCTGGAAGATTTTCGTAGACGACGACTCCGCGGATTACTATCGCAGTGTCCCCGGACCTTTCGGCCGGAAATTAAAGGACAACCTGATTACCGATGATTCGTCGAGAACCCACATAAAGTTACACGACGGCGTATGCCCCTTTTTGACGGATGCGAAACTCTGTCAGATCTATCAGGAACTCGGCGAAGACAAACTGTGCACGACCTGCAGCCTTTATCCGCGTTTTCAGTGGTTCTACGGTGACCTCGCATTTACTGGATTGCATCTTTCCTGCCCGGAATTTGCCAGAACTTTACTTCTGCGCGATGACACCATACAATTTGATTACGGCGAGGACAGCTTACCGCCATCCGACGATGCGATGGACTGGCCGCTCTTTAATACCCTCGTTTCCGGAATGACCCGCAGCATTGAGCTCATGCAGAACCGCAGCCTCTGTCTGTCCGACCGCATGCGCCTGTTATTAATCTTTAATGATGCCCTCACACAGCATTTTGACGACGGCACGGACTGCGCGCCGCTCTTTCCCGTTTTTGACTCCGACAATGTAAGCGCTCTGGCGGCCCGACTTGAGAATATCCCGAAAAATCATGCAGACAAACTGTCCTTTTTCTTAAATTTCGGACGCCATCTGGACAAATTCAATTCGAACACGATTGTAGTTTTACGTCCTTTCCTCACACTTCACTCCTCCTATTCCGTGGACGAGATAAATTCTTATTTAGCGCAGTGTGATACGCCGGAATACCGGCTGCAGTGGGAACAATACAGCGTTTATTTTCTTTTCTGTTTTTACATGAAAGCATATCAGACGCGCAATCCGCGAAAATGTATCGCACTTTTTGCTTACATGTACTGCCTCGGATACTATTTTTCCGCGCTGCTGGCTGCGGAGAAAAAACGTCTCCCGACGCTCCTTGAACGGACGGAACTATTGTCGAAACTTGCGCGCGCCTTCGAGCACTCATTCGACAAACAGTTCGATGTTCTGTATGCCGTTTCCGAGGAGTCCGGATTTGCGGAGACATCGGCTTTGCTGGCTCTGCTCTGCTGAAGCGTCTCTCAAAAATGGTTTCCGTTCAACTATTGACAAATTCTTCTAAAAGAAGTACTCTATTATTATACTTATCGTTAATTTTTTATCAAACCGTGCAGGAGGTTTTACATGAGCAACTTTAATAATCTGACACTGGAAATCGCTGACCAGACAGCCGTTCTCTCTATCTCGAGACCGGCGGCATTAAACGCTTTAAACAGCGAGACGCTCGACGAACTGACCGTGGCTTTGACCGAGATCGAGGCGATGGACGACGTAAAGGTTGTCATCCTCACCGGCGGCCCGGACAAGAAGGGCAACGCGTTCAAGTCCTTTGTGGCAGGCGCCGACATCGCAGAGATGGTGAATTTCACCGCGGCGGAGGCGAGAGCGTTCGGTATGAAAGCTTCCGTTCCCTTCTTCAAACTGCAGAACATGCGTCAGGTCACCATCGCCGCGGTAAACGGCTTCGCGCTCGGCGGCGGCTGCGAGATTTCCATGGCATGTGATATCCGCATCGCTTCCGACAACGCAATTTTCGGACAGCCCGAGTGCGGTCTCGGAATTATCCCGGGCTTCGGAGGTACCCAGAGACTTGCCCGCCTTGTAGGCATGGGACGCGCAAAAGAGATGATTTTCACCTGCGACAATATCAAGGCGGACGAAGCTTACCGCATCGGCCTTGTCAACAAGGTTGTCGCTCCCGAAGAGCTGATGCCGACCGCAAAGGCTATGGCTGCAAAGATTATCTCCAAGGGCAGCTATGCGGTTTCCATCGCAAAGGCAGCCATCAACAACGGCTACGATATGGATATCAAGAACGCAGTTGAGATGGAGGCAAATCTCTTCGGCGTTACCTGTTCCACCGAGGACAAGAAAGAAGGTATGACCGCGTTCCTCGAGAAGAGAGCGGCAAACCTTACCGATTTCTAAATTTTATCATTGATTGAAAAGGTGCAGTTCACGCCGGACTGCACCTTTTTTGCATCCGTCGTCTATCGGCTTTTGTCGTCCGTGGTTGACGTTTTTCGGAAAATAGACTAGGATAAAAGTATGTACAGATGAAGGAGGGTTCCATATGTTTGACAAAATCATCGGTTTTATCGGCGCCGGAAATATGGGAAGCGCCATGATCGGCGGCATCCTGAATGCATCCTTAGTCACCACCAGCCAGGTAATCGCAAGCGCACAGTCCCCCGCCACCTTAGAGCGGATTCGGACGCGCTTTTCCATTGAGACTACCCATGCAAACGAAACCGTTGCCGAGCGCAGCGACATTCTGATCCTCGCGGTAAAACCACACATACTCGAAGAGATCATTCCGCAGATTGCCCCCCGTATCAAAAACGGTTGTATCGTGGTGTCGATCGCTGCCGGAAAAACGCTTGCATCCATCGAGGCGATGTTTGGGCGCAAGATCAAACTGGTGCGCGCCATGCCAAACATGCCCGCCTTAGTAGGGGAAGCCATGAGCGCCCTGTGTGCGAACGACTCCGTCACAAAACCGGAGCTCGCACAGGTACAGGCCGTCTTTGATTCCTTCGGCAAATCCGAGATCGTACCAGAACGCTTAATCGACGCAGTCGTAGGTGTTTCCGGCTCCTCGCCCGCCTATGTCTATCTGTTTATCGAGGCCATGGCGGACGCCGCAGTGGCGGAAGGCATGCCGCGGGCACAGGCGTACAAATTCGCCGCCCAGTCCGTCTGCGGTGCGGCCAGGATGGTACTCGAGACGGGCGAACATCCCGGCGTCTTAAAGGACGCAGTATGTTCCCCGGGCGGAACCACGATCGAGGCGGTCGCAGCGCTCGAGGAGGGCGGACTGCGCACGGCAGTCATCCGCGCACAGCGGGCCTGCACCGCAAAATCACGGGCCATGAGCGAGACCTGACGTACATACGGGAAATCCATGCAGCCGCATGCATCTCCCGGCATTCTATTTACAGCTTAAGAAAGGCAGGACATTTATTATGTGGGCATATGAAAGTGTTTTTTATCAGATTTATCCTCTGGGATTTGTGGGAGCGCCCTTCGAAAACGACGGCGTTCTCACACACCGCATCGAAAAGGTGGCGGACTGGATTCCTCATATCGAGAAATTAGGCGCAAATGCCATTTACTTTTCTCCCGTTTTTGACTCCGACACCCACGGCTACAACACCAGGGATTACCGGGTGATCGACCCACGTCTCGGCACCAACGAAGACTTCGCCGCTCTCACGAAAACGTTGCACGAGCGCGGAATCCGCGTGGTCTTAGACGGCGTGTTCAACCATGTGGGCCGCGGCTTCTGGGCATTTCAGGACGTGCTGAAAAACCGCTGGGAATCCCCCTACAAGGACTGGTTTTTTATCCATTTTGACGGGAACTCCAACTACAACGACGGCCTCTGGTACGAGGGCTGGGAGGGCTGTTATGACCTTGTAAAGCTCAATCTGCGCAACGAGGAAGTGGTACAGCATATCTTTTCCTGCATCAGGGGATGGGTGGAAGAATTTGACATCGACGGGCTCCGGCTCGACGTCGCCTACTGTCTCGACCACGATTTTCTCCGGCGCCTCCGCAGTTTCTGCAACGATTTGAAGCCTGATTTCTTCCTCGTCGGCGAGACATTGCACGGGGATTACAATCAGATTATGAACGATTCCATGCTGCATTCCGTGACAAATTATGAATGCTATAAAGGACTGCATTCCAGCTTCAACAGCATGAACATGTTTGAGATTGTCCACTCACTGCTGCGCCAGTTCGGCCCGGAACAGTGGACGCTTTACCGCGGAAAACATCTGCTCTCCTTCGTGGACAATCACGATGTGACCCGAATTGCAAGTCTTTTGAACAACGAACATCACCTTCCGCTGATCTATGCGCTCGCCTACGCGATGCCCGGCATCCCCTGTGTCTACTACGGAAGCGAGTGGGGCACAAAAGCGAGAAAAGAGGAGGGCGACCCGGCGCTGCGCGCCTGCTTTGACGCGCCGGAATGGACGGATCTGACCGACTTTATCAGCCGTCTCTCCGCTGTAAAAAAGGCTTCCGACGCCTTAAATTACGGGGATTTTCGTTCCGTTGTGCTGACAAATAAGCAGTGCATCTTCGAACGGAAAACGGCGGAAGAACGGATTCTTGTCGCCATCAATGCCGACGGCGAGCCTTATACGGCCCACTTTGACGCCGGCTGCGGGCAGGCGACGGAACTGCTCACCGAAACGCCACACGACTTCGGCGGCGGCAGCGAGCTTCCGCCCTACTCGGCGGCAATCTGGAAAATGGAACGATAACAGGAAGTCCTGATTCAAAAAACGGGGACCGACGCATTCACGCTTATCTTCATCCGCGTGAATGCGTCGGCCCCCGCCTTTCTAAAAGGACTTCCTGTGATACCTGCCTGTTCTTTCGGTTAATTTTTCCGTCCGAGCGTCACCGGGATTGTGTTCTCGACATACTCGCCGTCCGAAGCTCTCATGATCACCACGTCAACCGTTGTCCCCGCCGCGTAGTA
The DNA here is from genome assembly GCA_021770345.1 of Lachnospiraceae bacterium. Taxonomy (GTDB): domain Bacteria; phylum Bacillota; class Clostridia; order Lachnospirales; family Lachnospiraceae; genus Roseburia. The sequence goes on from JAETRD010000001.1 coordinate 208,235, forward strand.
CTGAAGCCTGTCGGAGAGTTCCTCCATGCTTGAGATCTCTCTGCCGTCAAATTTCGTGATGATATCGCCTTTGCGGATGCCGGCCTGCTCTGCTGCGGACCCGCCTACAACCTGCGCCACATAGACGCCCATCGGCATATTGTAAGTCTGTGAGACGTCATCCGAGACATCCACACCGCTGACGCCGAGGTAAGCGCTCTGCGATTCGTCCACTTTCTCTTTCGTAATCAAATCCTCGATAATGGGCATCGCCGTATCAATCGGGATCGCATAGCCGATTCCCTCCACATCCGTGTCGGAATATTTCACCGAGTTGATTCCGATCACCTCGCCCAGCGCATTTAACAGTGCGCCGCCGCTGTTTCCCGGATTGATCGCCGCGTCGGTCTGAATCAGCTCCGCCGTGTAAGCCGTCCTGCTTGAGTTATCGGAAACGGAAACCTCGCGGTTTAATGCGCTGATGCAGCCGGTCGTCACGGACTGCCCGTAGCCGAGCGCATTGCCGATCGCGATCGACGCCTGGCCCACTTTCAGGTTCTCCGAAGTGCCGAGCGTCGCAACTTTGATATTGCCCTTCGTCTCCCCGGAAATACCGTCCAGCGACACACTCACAACCGCAAGATCCGTGGACGGATCCGTTCCCTTCACCGCCGCACTCGCCGTCGTATTGTCCGCAAAAGTCACCGTGAGGCTGTTTGCCCCGCTCACCACATGATTATTTGTCGCAATATATAAATTGGAAGCGTCCTGGCTCACAATAATGCCGGAACCGCAGCTCGTATTCTCATAGATCTGGCTGCCCCAGAAGCTCTGATACTCGGTCTCGCTCACATTCGTGATCGCAACGATGGACGGCATCACCGCATCCACGATATCCGAGACATCCGCCCCCACATAAGTATTCGAGGTAGCGGTCGCCTTGACATTTCCGTCGGAATCCGACTTCGTCAGCACACTGTCCGTCCCCTGTACGCTCGCCTCACCGAAAATCGCACCGGAGGCCAGATGCACCCCCTCAAACACAATGCCGGACACCAGTCCGAATACCAGCGCAAGCGCGGCGCATTTTGCCAGCTTTACACCGAACCCGCCCGGCTTTTTCTCACGCTTTTTCTTTTCCTTTACCGGCTGCTGATAAGCGGTATTCTGATAAGTCTGATTTGCGTAGGTCTGGTTCTGCCAGGTCTGGTTCTGATACGGCTGGCTCTGATACGCCCCGCTCTGCCCGGACTGCGTTCCGTAACTTCCGCCGGAGGACTGCGTTCCGAAATTCGGGCTTCCGGCACTCTGACTTCCGGCGCTCTGGTTTCCGTAACTCTGATTTCCGTAGGAATAAAAACCGTCCCCGTTCCCTCCCGGATTGTCGCTGCCTGTCGTTTGATTCTGATTCGGATTATATTGATTGTGATCCATAATTTTCGTCTCTCCTTTCACAACGAGCGCCGTGCCGCGGCCCCGTTGATGTTTTTCTGATATGAAGTCTAACGCGTAATTGTGTTTAATCTGTGACGAATGTTTCAAAATTTTATGAAATGAAACACCGCGGGAAGCTGGCCGGCAAAATGAACCGCCGAAAGAAGCAGCACAATCCCGTAATACCGCCCCCGCTTCCGCCTGTCCGAAATCCCGAACGAAAGCGCCAGCATCACAAACAGATACAGGATATCCGTCAGATAGTAAACACGCGCGCCGGAAGCGTACATCGTCGGGGAGAAAAACATAATCGCCTCGCTCGCGATCCCCGCAAGATACGCAAGCAATAGCACCGGCTGACTGCCGGATGCCCGAAAAAGGAATACCGTCGTAAACAGCAGTGCCGCGCCGCACCACCCCATCGCAAACATATTCTGCTCCGTCAGCTGCGCCGCCGTCGGCACCGCATCGACGCGGGCCGTTATGTCAAGGTGAATCCCCATGTCCGACAGCACGGAAATGCCCGCAAGAGACAGCAGAAACGACACCGCAAATACCGCCGCACAAACAATCAGAAACCAGTCCCAAAAACCGCGCCTCTCGCGCTGCAAAAGGAGCATCACGCCGGCAATCCATATGCCGCACAGAAACATTTTGTTCTCATTTGCAAACGACGACAGCAGCCACTGCACCAGCAGAAACAGATGCTCCGCAAACCCCATATCCGCATACTGCGGCATCCAGTTTACAACCTCCTGTGCCGTCCGCACCGCATTCCCCGGGGCGAGAAACAAAATCACAAACGCGGCGAGCGTCACACCCGCCTGTGCAGCCAAAAGCGGATGAAACCGATGCCATTTTGCCAGCACATACCAGACGCCGAGAAGTTCAAACACCAGCAGCACCGCCCCCATCTGCTCGATGGACATCGCCGCGATCAGCGCGCAGGGAATTGAAAACGCAAACTTCCAAGGGCTGCACCCCTCCGCGGACACATGCCAGCCGCCCTTTCCCCATACCGGTTCCTCCGGGGAAAAAAGATACTCCGCAAACGGCAGCAGCGCCCATATGCCGCAGGTAAAGCACCAGGTATAAAAAATCGAACCGTTCACCCAAACCGCCGCATATCCAACGGTCCAGACACTCATCAGGAAATAGCCTGCCGCAGCCGCGGCCATCGCCCCGATTCCCATGTCGCGGTAATCCCCGGAACGGACTGCCGGTTGGCTCTCCTTCCAGTACATCAGGCTCCCCTCCGGCACCCGCGCGGCAAGCGCGGCAAGCCTCAAAATGCCCGCCGGCAGCAGCACAATCATCACCGCATTGACGGCGCGCCAGAACCACAGTCCCAGACGGAACGTCAGATACACAAGCGCCTCCGCCGTCATCCGTCCGACCCAGGTCTCATAGCGCCAGCCCAGATATTCCAGGAACCCCATACTGTGTGTGTATTCATAAAAGTAAGCGTCATCGCCGTCCGAATATCCGCAGAAACACAGGATGCCAAAAACAGCTGCCGCCATCAGCACCCAGAATGGCCATGTAACGCCCCGTTTCCTTCGCATGTACGTCACCCCACCTCCCCGTCCTCCCGCAGGAGTACAGATTCAATGATATATCTCGGCCGTCCCTTGGCCTCCATATAAGTCTTGCCAATATACTCCCCGATAATTCCGATGGCAAACAGCTGCAGACCGCCGAGCACCCAGATTGAGATAATCAGGCTTGTCCAGCCCGGTTCCACATTTCCCGACGCATAATCCGCAAACGCCTTGATCAACATAATCAGGCTGACGATGCAGACCGCCATCCCCCCCAGCGTGATCATCCGTATCGGCTTGACCGAGAGGGATGTGATTCCCTCAAGCGCAAAGCTTATCATGCGCCCCAACGGATACTTGCTCTTCCCCGCGAAGCGCTCGCCCCGCTCATAAGGGACCGTGGTGCTCGGAAATCCCACCATCGGCACGATTCCCCGCAGAAACAGATTGACCTCGTCAAAAGATAACAGCGCCTGCGCCGCCCGTTTGCTAAGCAGCCTGTAATCCGCATGGTCAAAGACGATATCCGCCCCCAAAAGGCGCATGATACGGTAAAAACTCTGCGCCGTGCTCCGCTTGAAAAACGTGTCTTTCTCGCGGGAAGAGCGCACGCCGTACACCACATCATTCCCCGCCTCGCAGGCTTCTATCATCGCATCCATGGCATTGATGTCATCCTGCAGATCCGCATCCATCGACACGATCATATCCGCATGCGCAGCCGCGGTTTCAATCCCCGCGAGAAGCGCGTTCTGATGGCCGCGGTTTCTCGACAGATTGACTCCCCCGTACACCGGATCGGACGCCGCAAGCGAACAGATCATCGGCCAGGTCGCATCCTTTGAACCGTCATTGACAAACAGAATCCTGCTCTCCTTTGCAATCCTTCCGCCATGCACCAGCATGCGAAGCTTCTCGTGCAGCCGCGCCGCCGTCTCCGGCAATACCTCCTGCTCATTGTAACAGGGAATCACAACATACAATACCTTTCCCATCCGGTCTAATCCTCTCATTTCCAGATTTTTTTCCAGTAATCCGGGCTTGCCGTACATGCCAGAATCTGTCTCCTGCCAAGCCTGCGGTATCGCTTCCCCAGAAAATAGCCCGCATATTTTCCGACGCACTGCCATCCGAGATGCCAGATATACCACGGCTTTCCGATCCTGCACAGATATTTTACCGCACTTTTCACCAGTTTTATTCCTTCCGCCTCCGAGGGAATGCCGTCAAACACCTCCGGGTGCATCGCCTGGGATACCGCCATATCAAAATTGCGGTGAAACTGCTGGCGGACGGAATAATTGTGGGAATGGATGACCCGCGCATCCGCCGCATACTCCACGGCATAACCGCCGTCTATCGCAGCCGCGGCAAAAAGCATATCCTCGTTAAAAATAACCGGGGACACAAAGCCTCCCAGCCGTTCGTACAGGTCTCTGCGGTAGGCCGCGCACACGTCCGAACAGAAAAACGTCTTAATCCCGAGCGCCGGGATATCCGCCTTTGTCTTCACGCGGCTCTCCCGCGGATAATTAAACGATCTTGTGTAGCGCTCCACCAGATGGCAGTCCTCCCGCGGAAGCTGTCTCGCATAAGCCGCCGCGACCGCCCCGCTGCCGCAGTCCGCAGAATCAAGCGAGCGCGTCAGCCGTTCGATCAGCTTTTCATCCGCCGGCACCGCATCCTGCGTCATGAACACAATCACATCCGCGTCGGAAAAATCTGCTCCCATACGCCTTGTACCGCCGTGGTCAAAGCTTTCCCTGGCGACATGATGTATCTCCCAGTCAAACGGCAGCCCTCCTAAGCACTCCGCAATCGGATATTTTTTGTTTGCCTCTTCCCAGAGCGCCTCCTCCGTATTCATCAGAATCAGCCTATGAACGACAAAGGTCTGCCCCCGCAATTTTTGCAGGAGCAGACAAAACGTGTCATCCGGCTTATAAGTCGGAATAATCATATCTACTTTCATATTAATAGCCATCTCCCTGACGGAATCCGGTGTCATTGATAATCTTTGCACTGTTCGCCTTCACGGTCTCCGTCGGCACATACGTCTCGTCCCCGTAGAGGAAGGAGTGCAGCTGTATCACGTTCGACTCCAGATCACAGGGTGCGACAATGCTTCCCTTCGACGCAAGCGTCTTGCTGTTCTTCTCAAACGGGAAACCGGAGGTCTCTCCGAGCCTGTAGCTGAATACCTGAGATGCAAGCGCAAGCAGATCCGCACTGCTGTAGCTGGTCTTGATATCCCCGAAAACCTCGTTGATCAGGCTGTTGATTGTCTTTAAGTTGGAGCGCTGCGCTTTCTCAACCATCGCTGCGATGACGATTCGCTGACGCTCCGCACGCTTATAATCGTCTCCCGCCGTGTAGCGGATACGGGCATATGCGCACGCCTGGACACCGTCCATATTATAGCGTCCCGCCCCCGGAAGGTACTGGGACTTTTTCTTTGTAATCTTGCTGATCTCATCCATGTAGCCCTGCATGAGGATGGCTTCCTCGTCCGTGATCTCCACTTCCACACCGCCGAGCAGATCCACACAGGACACGACCGCATTGAAATCCACCGCCACATAATCCGTGATGTTCAGATCTAAATTCGTATTTAACATATTGATGGCTTTCTCCGCGCCGCCGTGAGGGTATGCATAGTTGCATTTGCGGAACTCACCGCCGCCCACATCCAGATAGGTGTCACGATACACCGAACAGAGCTTCACTTCTTTTGATTCGTTATTAATCGTGGCGAGCATAATCACATCGCTGTTGCTGTTGGCCGCATCGAGACCAAATAGCGCGATCGTCGTGGACTTTTCCATAATCTCTTTCGACTCCTGAGAAATGCCCTCGTTAATCTCGATATCCGCAGGGGTAAAGCTGTTATCTTTCTCAATTTTAGAAAATTTGATCACGACAAACAATATGACCGCAAGAATCAGCAGTACCAGCACCTCGGCAACGAGCATCGCGATCTTTTTGTTCTTTTTCTTTTTCCGGAGCGCCGCCTTCTGCGCCTTTGTCAACGGTTTCTTAGTTCCTTCTTTGCTCATATGCTTTTCTCCTAATATGCATTTTTATTAATAAAACCTCGAAAAATCGTGAGGAACAGAATCTTGAAATCCAGTCCCAGTGTCCAATTCTCGATGTAATATAAATCATACTCGATTCTCTTTCGTATCGATGTGTCTCCCCGATAGCCGTTCACCTGCGCCCATCCGGTCATCCCCGGGCGCACCTGATGCTTGATCATGTATCTGGGAATCTCCTCGCGGAACTTCTCCACATACTGCGGCCGCTCCGGCCGGGGACCCACCAGGCTCATATTGCCTTTCAGCACATTAAACAGCTGCGGGAACTCGTCAAGGCTTGTCTTTCGCAGAAACCGCCCCACCGGCGTAATCCTCGGGTCATCCTTTGTCGTCCAGCCTTTTCGCTCCTCCTCCTCGGTCTGCACATACATCGTGCGGAATTTATACATGTAGAACGGTTTGTTGTGCAGTCCCACCCGCTCCTGTTTAAAAATGAGCGGTCCCGGGGAAGTTGTCTTCACGGAAACTGCGGTCAGAAACATCACCGGAGAAAACACGAGAATACAAAGCAGTGAACCGACCAAATCCATGCAGCGTTTGACAAACGCGTGAAACGTATTCGAGAGCGGCACATACCGGATGTTTACGACCGGCAGCCCCAGCAGATCTTCGGTGTAGGGGCGCGTGGGAATGATATTGCCGTAGTCCGGTATAAACTTGGTGTGAACGCCGGACTTCTCACACTCCGCCACAATCTGCTCCAGCTTATAATACTCTTCAAGTCCAAGCGTAATCGCAATCTCATCCAGAGAATTCTGCGGGAGAATGTAGTTGAGGTTCCCGATGCTCCCGATCACCTTGATTCCTTTGTAGACGGTCCCTCTGGCGATATTGTCGTCGAGCACGCCCCGGATATTATATCCCCACTGCGGGTTCTGGAGAATGCGGTCAATATACTGCTCCGTCGCCCGGGAATAGCCCACAAGCAGGATATGCTTGAGGTTGTAACCCTTTTTGCGGATCCGCCGCAACACATAGCGGATAAACAGACGCACCGATTCCTCAAGAACAATGTTGATAACATAAAAATAACCGACCATCCCGCGGGAAAAATTGCGGAACTGCGGGTCATAGGTAATGAGGGTAAACAGCGCCGTAAAACAAATCAGAACCCCCACCGTATTGGACATGACAATATTGGAAAGCTCAAGCCGCCTGCCCTGCACTCTTTTCGGCGTATAGAGGTTAAAGGCATAATAGAGCAGAATATATCCCGGCACAATAAAAATCAGGACACCCATATAGGTCCTGACCGGGAGAACTCCGACTCCGGCGTCCACAACCGCCACCTTCAGCCACCACGCAAGTACATATGACACGACAACCACACATGCATCAATCACCACATGCAACCTGTTAAAGTGCTGCTGATTATCTTTTATCATAATGTTATCCTTTTACAATTTGAACCTATCATATAGGTATAACTATACAATAATTCAACAAAAAGCACAACTTATTTTTCACAAATTGTCAACCTGCGGATTCTTAATATTTTCTTTAGTATTCTTTGACTGTCAAACTATTCTAACACTTTAAAAGCACTTTTACACAATTTATCCATAGCTCCAGCTGAATTCCGACATAATGAAAGAGATTGCACCGATGGAAACGCACACGCTCGCACGCTTTTGCACCGGCGATTCCGCAGCGGATGCCGCGCAGATATTCCCCGGCAAACCCCTTGCGGGCAAAAAACAGCGCCTTGATCGCCACACCTGCCGCCAGAAACGGCAGATTAAGGAACAGCTGAACGGGCGGCATGTTTTTGTAAATCAGATACATGGAGTTGCGCGCCGCCAAAAACACCTTTTTCTCATTGTAACGCGTTCCCGTTGTCGCACTGCCCACATGATATACCTTCGCAGCCGGCAGATAGCGGTTTCGGTATCCGTAAATGCGCGCCCGGTACCCGATATCCACATCTTCGAGATAGGCGAAATGGCGCTCGTCAAACCTGCCGATTCTTCGCACCGCCTCCGTGCGGTAAATGGCGGCTCCGCCGCAGGAGGAAAAGACCTCCGCCTCCCGCCCGTAGTGCGCCGCCCTGCGCCCCTTCCCCCGCGCGAGCGCCCAGCCGAATACCGTATAGTAATCCCCGGCATTGTCTATCAGCTCCCTGTTTCGGTAATCGAGCATCTGTGCGCTGCAGGAAAATATCCGACCGGATTTCCGGATTCCGGCGAGCATCTCCGCCACGAAATGCTCCTCCGCCTCCGTGTCATTGTTGAGCAGAAGGAAATACGGCGTGTTTGTGCGGGCGATCCCGACGTTGACCGCACCGCAGAAACCGGTATTTTCTTTTAAAAAAATCCATTCCATATCCAGCGTTTCCGACGTCACCGTGCGGCTTTCGTCCGTGGAACCGTTGTCCACGATCAGAAGACGAAAGTCCCGGCAGGTCTGCCGCTCCAACGTCCGTATACAGTTTTCCAGCAACTGCTTCCCGTTGTAATTCGGAATGATAATCGTCACCTGCGCCATGTTCTCCTCCGTTTTTCGTTCCGCCCTTTATCTGCGCCTTGACCGCTCGAAATCCCGAAGCGAATAATTCGGGTAAGTGGTCGAAAAATTAGGGTTATAATAAGGGTCCCCGTTCTTTAGGATATCCATCCAGTGATTTCTCATGTATTCAATCTCGCGCTGAAAACGTGCGGCCTTTTCGGGCGAATCCTCGCTCCCCCGCGATTTCGACTCGTAGTGGACGCCCCATGCCCTGGGCTGATACACCACCAGATAACCGAGCCCGCGCACTTTCAGGCAGAAATCCACATCGTTAAAAGCCACCGCAAGCTCCTCCGTAAAGCCTCCCGCCCGCTCGTAGACGTCGCGCTTTACCATCATGCACGCCGCCGTGACCGCGCTGTAATCCATTGTCAGCGACGCCTTGTGCAGGTAGCCGCTGCGGGCCCGCGGAAGGCCGATAAACATATTCTGCGCAATCCCTCTGGCATTTCCGCCGATTCCCACCACGATTCCGGCATGCTGCACCGTGTCGTCCGGATAATACAGCTTTGTGCCCACGACCCCGACCTCGGCTCGCTGGCAGGTGCCGAGCAGTTCGGCCATCCACGACTCCGACCGCATCTTTACATCGTTATTCATCAGAAGCAGATACTCGCCCTTCGCAAAACGCACACCGAAATTATTTAATCTCGAATAATTAAAGCCCTCCTGCCACACCGCGATAAGAATCCGCTGCCCGCCGGACAGGGTTCCCTCCATGCACCGCACGCCGTCCGTGACATGCTCTTCGGGTGCAATGCCGCGGTAATAGTCAAACGTCGCCGCACAGCTGTTGTTTTCGACCACGATCACCTCAAAATTCCGGTATCCGGACTTTTCAATGGCCGCAATACAGGCCGCAAGGCTTTCCGTCTCGTCCTTATTCGGAATCACCACCGACACCAACGGCTCTCCCTGCACCGGATAGCGGACCGAATAAAAGCCCATGTCCTTTGTCGCGGACACCTCCCCTTCCACGCCGCAGCGCGCCAGATGCCCCGCTATGGCGCGGCGGCCCGCATCCACGGCATATTGTTTCGCAAACGGATTTTCCGCCGTGGAATCCCTGTGACAGCGCCAGTGATATAAAACCCGCGGCACATGCGCGACGGCCGCGGCGCACTCCGCGCAGCGCAGAATAAAATCATAGTCCTGCGCGCCTTCAAACTCCGCCCGAATCTCCCCCGCCTTTTCGAACAGACTCCGCTTCACCAGCAGAAAATGCGTGATATAATTGTTCGAGCGCAGCAGATCAAGATTAAAGTCCGGCTTGAAATGAGGGTCAAAATGCGTCTTTCCCTCCATGTCCACCTTGTCCTCGTCGGTGTATATCATGTCAGGATTGGGCCCGTCGGAATTTATCCGTGCGACCGCCTCGTACAGCGCGTCCGGTGCCAGCAGGTCGTCGTGATCGAGAAACGCGATCCAATCCCCGTCCGCCATCGCGATCGCGGCGTTGGTATTCCCCGCGATCCCGCGGTTCTCTGCAAGATGCACATACGAAATGCGCCCGTCCGCGGCCGCAAATTGCCTTGCCACGCGCTCCACCGCAGCGGCGGCGTCACAGGCGGAAGCGCTTTTGCCGGCGGCTCCGTCAGCCCCTGGAGTACTGTCCGCACCGGGGCTTCCGTCCGCGAGACACAGCTGCCAGTTCGGGTAGCTCTGCGCCTGCACCGAGGCGATCATCTCCCGCAGGAAACGCTCATCCGTGCAGTAGAGCGGCACCGCGATGCTGATCCGCGGCTTATGTTTCCACCGTCCGGCTTTTTTTGTCTGTGCGGCAAGCTCCGCCTCCGCGGCCCTGTGCTTTTCATACCACGGACCGTAGGGTACCTGCTCCGCCTCCATTTTCTCCTGCAGGCGGATGAGAAATTCTTTGAACCCGTAATGTCTGAGATAACGCAATCCCTTTATAACCGTTTGCACCGTAATCTTCATAGCTATCCTTTCTTCTTCTGGTGAATATAAAGCCACCCTTTCGAATAATCTTCCCTTTCCTCCTCAGACATTGCCGCAAAGGCGGAAAAATCCACCTTTGACAATGTCATCTGCACATTGCCACACTTGTAGCACTCCACCTTTTTGCGCCTCGACACCACGCGCGTCCAGCCGCATTCCGGACAGATATATACCTTCATCATAGGAACACTCCCTCTTACTTTCTCAATGAAAAGTCCGAATTATCAAGCGTCAGATTTGGATTATAATAGGGGTCCCCCTGTTCAATCCTGCCGCGCCAGCGGGACAGCAGAATCTCAACCTCCCCGTTAAAGCGTTCCACTTTTTCCGGGGAATCCTCCAGTCCCCTGGACTTCGACTCGTAGTGAAACAGCTCCGCCCGGGGATTATAGACCACCAGTTTCCCGGTTTCACGCACCTTCAGGCAGAAATCAATGTCGTTAAACGCAACCGCAAGCTCCTCCGTCAGACCGCCCACCTGCTCATATACACGGCGCTTTACCATCATACAGGCCGCCGTGACCGCCGAGCAGTCCTGCGCGCACAGAATCCGCCCCGCATACCCGGTATCGTAGCGCTGCTTTCCGATAAACGCGTGTCCTGCAGTTCCGCCAAAGCCGAGCACGACCCCCGCATGCTGGATTGTCTCGTCCGCATACAGAAGCTTTGCCCCGACAATCCCCACGTCCTCCCGCATGCAGAAGCCTAAAAGCTCGCCGATGCAGCTGCCGTCGATCATCTCGGTATCGTTATTTAACAGAAGCAGATATTCTCCCTTCGCGCAAGACACGCCGAAATTATTGATCTTTGAATAGTTAAACGCGCCCTCGTAAGTCACCACGCGCACGTTTTCGTATTCCTCCCGGAGTCTGTCATAGTACGCAAATGTCTCCGGCTCCGTGCTGTTATTCTCCACGATCACAAACTCAAGGTTGCGGTAGGCGGATTTTTCGAAAATCGAATCCATACACTTCGCAAGGTCTGCGCTGTGATCCTTGTTCGGAATCACAACCGACACAAGCGGCTCCTCGTCCCACTGATAGACCGTGCGGTACATGCCGGGAAACATTCCGTGCTCCACCCGGGCCGGGATGCCAAGCCTCCGGTAATGCGCCTCCACGGCCGCCCTTCCCGCCTCAAACGCGTAACGCTTGCTCTCAGGATTCTGCGCCGTGGAGTCCATATGGCAGCGCCAGTGATACAGGATCTTCGGCACATGACAGATCTTTTTCGCACACTCACAGCAGCGCAGGATAAAATCGAGATCCTGTGCCCCGTCGTAAGCGCTGTCAAACACACCCGCTGCCCCGGCCACATCGCGCCGCACCGCAAACAGATGACAGATATAGTTGACGCTGCAGAGAAGATCCGGATTATAGTCCGGCTTGAAATGAGGTTCAAAGCGCTTCCTGCCGTCCATGCTGATTTTGTCCTCGTCAGAGTATAAAACGTCAACCGCACGATCCTTATTTACCGCGGCCGCAAACTCATAGAGCGCATTGGCCGGCACGATGTCATCGTGGTCCGCAAGCACAAGATAATCGCCCGAGGCCATGTCCACAGCGGCGTTCGTATTTCCCGAAATCCCACGGTTCTCCGGGAGCACCGTATAGCGGATACGCGCGTCCCGGTCCGCATACTCTTTCAGGATCGCTTCCAGCTTTCCGTCCGAATCCGCGTCCGCAGCCTGCGCCCACGCGAGACAAAGCTCCCAGTTCTCATAGGTCTGGGAAAGAATCGACGCGATCATCTCCCGCAGGAAAACGGGGTTTGTCTTATACACCGGAACCACGACGGAAAACTTCGGCGCATGAGAAAACCGCTCCTGCCGCTCCCGCTCGAGCTCCTCTGCCGTCACGTCATACTTTTTCAGCCAGTTCTCGTAGGAATTCGGCTCGTGGCCGCCAAGCTTACTTCTGATTTTATAAACCGTCGCCGCAAATCCGTTGCGCGCCAGATAGCGCAGCGCATCCTCCGCTTTTCCCATCGCATACTGCAGCGGAGTTCCGCCGTCCCACTTTTTGAGTTTTACCAGGGAAATCCTTGCCGAATCCCGCATCCGCAGATAAAACGCTCCGCCCGCGGCGTCTCCGACCGGCGTCTCGACCAGGAAACCGGGCTTTGCGTCCGCGGCGCACTCCGGGAACACGGAGAGCAGATCTCTGCGGAAGTAACGCTCCGACCGCCCCGAAACCGGCCGCTTCGCACCGTCTAAAAGCTCCAGCTTGACTTCTCCGGCTCCCATACACCAGCCCGTCACCGTCACTTTGCCGTCCCCGCGATGGCAGTTCTCAATATAGTATTCCAGCCCGGACTCCATTTTACACAATTTCCTGACGGAAATCGTATACGCTTTGCTCTTGTGTCCTCTCCAGGAAGATTCTATACACAGCCTGCGCCTCTGTCTCCAGTCCGCAGGAAGCGTGACAATCCCCACCGCCTCTTCCGTGATCTCGTTGATGCTGCGCAAATACTTCTGCCGCACCTCCGCTCCCTTATTGACCTGCATCAGAAGCGGAAGCTGCACGCCGTCCAAAAAAACCGAAAGCGTATGCTCTGCGGTACTCCCATCGAAAAACCAACCCACAAACACAAGCTTGTCCGGCTCTGTCAGATGAAAGCGCAGCTTTTCCACAAAAAATCTATGTGCGTCCATTCCTGTCCTTTCCTGCGCATCCCCATCTAGTCTCTGAAATAGATATCCCGGGTATACACCTTGTCCCGCACGCCGCGGAGCATATCGTCTATCCGGTTTGCCACGATCACATCGCTCAATTCGCAGAACTCGTCAAAATCGTGCACCACGCGCATCCGGTCAAAGGTATCCTCCGCAATGCTCGGGTCAAAAATAATCAGCTCCACACCCTTTGCGCGCAAACGCTCCATCACGCCGAGGATGGAACTCTGCCTGTAATTGTCCGAATTGGCCTTCATCGCCAGGCGGTAGATGCCGGCCACCTTCGGCTCACGCTCCAATATCTGTCCGGCGACAAAATCCTTGCGCGTGGCATTTGCCTCCACGATGGCTCCCATAATGTTATTCGGCACATTGTCGTAATTCGCGAGCAGCTGCTTCGTATCCTTCGGCAGACAGTAGCCGCCGTACCCGAACGACGGATTGTTGTAGTGCATCCCGATCCGCGCATCGTAACCGATTCCCTCGATAATCTGTTTCGTGTCAAGTCCCTTTAACGCCGCAAACGTGTCGAGCTCGTTAAAAAACGACACGCGCAGCGCAAGATAGGTGTTCGCAAACAGCTTGACCGCCTCCGCGGCCGTCGTGTCCATCAAAAGCACCGGCACTTCCCTGGCAGCCGCTCCCTCCTTTAACAGTCCCGCAAACCGCTCCGCGGCCGCGCGCATGCGCTCGTTCCCCGGCACGCTCCCCACGATGATGCGGGACGGATACAGGTTGTCGTAGAGAGCCCGTCCCTCGCGCAGAAATTCGGGAGAAAACAAAATCTGCTCCGTGCCGTACTTCTCGCAGACGGACGCCGTGTACCCCACCGGTATCGTGGACTTGATCACCATGACCGCCTCCTGATTTACACTCCGCACCAGCTCGATGACCGCCTCCACCGACGAGGTGTCAAAGTAATTTTTCTTCTCGTCATAATTCGTCGGCGTGGAGATAATCACAAACTCCGCATCCCGGTAGGCTGCAGCGGCGTCCGTCGTCGCCGTAAGCCGCAGCGTCCCTTTCGCCAGATACTCCTCAATCTCTTTATCTGCCAGCGGGGATTTCCCCGCATGAATCATTCGTACTCTCTCTTCTATGACATCTACCGCATAGACCTCGTGGTGCTGCGCCAGCAAAATGGCATTCGACAGGCCCACATATCCGATTCCCGCAACTGCAATCTTCATCGTCCGTCCTCCTTTTACATTTCTTTATACTACCATCTTCTGGCATTTCGCGCAAGAAAATTGACACGGCGCCTTTCTTTTGCTAATGTTACATTATGTGCCAGACGACACGAAATCTATCCAGACGAGGTTTTCGGTTATGAAAAAATATCTTCCGCTTTTTGCCGCGGCATTCGCCGCCACCCTCCTTCTTCTGACGGCGGCCACCGTCCGCTCCCCGCGCATCAGGCAGGACTCCACGGGCTACACGCCGGATCTGTCGAACGAGTATCTGGTGACCCAGTACGCCGACGCAAGCGGCGCGCAGGGCACATTCTACACGATTGAAAACGACCGCTTTTTCCTCATTATCGACGGCGGCTGGGCCGAGAACGAGCAGGCCGTGCGCGATGTCATCAAAGCCCACGGCAATGTCGTCGACGCATGGATTATCTCCCATCCGCACCGCGACCACGCCGGAGCCTTTAACGCCGTTTACGCCGCTCCCGGGGACATTGAAATCAGGGCCGTCTACGACAACGGCTTCGATTACGATTTCATCGAGTCCGTCGGCGAACCCTACGACGATATCACGGTGATGGAGACCTACCATGCGCTCACCGCGGACGATCCCCGCGTCACCCACCTTGCAAGAGGCCAGGTCATCGATATCTGCGGTCTGACTTTCCGCGTCCTCAACGCCTACGACGACACGGTCCTTGCCACCGTCGGCGACGAGAAGGACTACCAGAACAACGCCTCCCTGCTGCTTCGCGTCGAGAGCGCCCGCTCCTCGATGCTCTTCTGCTCGGATATCAAGTACGATATGAACGACGCGCTGTTTGCGGCCTGGGGAAGCGGCGGAGCGGATCTTTTGTCCTGCGATTATGTCCAGACCGGCCACCACGGCAACTGGTCTTTCTCGGACGAATTCTATGACGCCACGGGGGCTTCGGTCTTCTTCTTTGACGCGCCCGCGGGGATCACCGAAAACGCCGATTTCCCGGCCAGCCGCCTCGTGTCCCATCTTGCCGAAAAAAACGGGACAGTGCTGGATTTTAGCACTGCCCCCAATCGTGTCACCCTGAAATAATGTCTTACCGAACTCTCTGACCGGATTAAATCTTCCTCCGTGTGTCCGCTACGCCTCGGGCTCCTCGGTCTCCGGCTCTGGCGTGTAGAAATAATAACTTCCCACCGCATTCACGTCCGAGCCCTTCTGCCCGTTATGTACAAATACGCGGTACTTGCCCGACTTTACAATCTCAAAATTGTATCCGAGATGGCTGTACCCGGAGACATAGCGCAGGTTGTTTGCCTCGTCCATAATGCCCACCCAGCAGTACACGTTGCTCGGAATCAGAGCGGCAGACACGCTGATATATTGGCCTTCCTCCACATCGAACCATCCGCCGACATACCGCGTGCCCGATTTGACCTCCCAGTCGAATTTCACGACCTCGTTTTCCTCCAGATTATAGAGGCCCGCCTCCTGCGGCGCATACACGGTGTCCTCCTCGGCCCAGTCATCCTCCTCGGCCGGCAGGTAATGCTCCACCGGCGGTTCTCCCATATCCTCCTGCACCGCGTTCTCGGTCATCATAAACAGTTTTCCGTGCAGCTTCGACAGCTGGATGCCCGCCGCATAAGTCGTCGTCACGTTTAACACCACAAACATCACCGCCAGCGCGGCGCCAAGCAGCTTCGTGCGCCTTGTGGCCTTCTGATATCTTTTCATATATTCGATTCTCCTCTCCAATCGCACCTGACTTTCGCACAGCATCAAAGAGACAAACTCCTCATCCGACTGCCATGACTTCCTCGGTGCAGTCTCCACGATCACCTCAAAATAGCGCCCTGTGCTCATCTCGTCGCCGAGCGCCTCGATCGTCTTCCTGTCGCAGTGGTACTCGCTCCAATCGTCGATCCGCAGGTTCAGCCCCGATGCAAGCGGATTTAAGTGCTGTGTCAGCTGCACATACAGGCAGCACCACTTATAGAACACGTCGTGGCTTTTACAGTGCATCAGCTCATGGTGAAAGATCACCACAAGCTGCTCCCTGGTATACTTCCGATACGGCAGCACCACGCGGGGCCGGAAAAATCCGTACACCAGAGGCGATTCAATCAGATCGTTTCTGCACAGTCCGATCTTCCTGTGAATGCGCAGCTTCCTGCTTATCCGTGCAAACTCTTCCATTGCCACCGGATCCTCCTCCGGTATATTCCCTTTGAAGATCTGACGCACATGCCTGTTTCTCCACATATACAGCACAAAACTCTGCAGCGTCACGACGGCCCAGACCGCTATGATGCACAAGGCAATCCTCCACAGGGTTTCGGTCAGTAAAAAATGTGTCTGCAACAATCCGTCATTCCGGAACAGACTTCCTTCCGACGTCAGCAGCAGACACACATATCCCACCGGCAGCAGATAGAACAGACATACAGACCGCATCGTCGAATACATTAACTCCGCACCTATCTTTTCAAACTGCCTTGAAAACAAATGCCAAAATACGATTGCAATTGTTCCGGTCATCGATGTAAGAAATATTATCACAAATATCTGACTAATCCAATTCATCTATCTTCTTTCTGAGCCGCTCAATGTCCTCATCCGATAAAATATCGTCGCAGAGACAGCAAGCCATGGCTCCCACGTCACCTTTTGTAAAAAACATTGCGTTCTCCATCATCGTTGCCTTCCAGAAATCACTCCTGCTGACAACCGCCTGATAATAGGAATATCTTCCCTTCCTGTACACTATCAGGAATCCCTTCTTCACCAGTCTCCCCAGAAACGTCGAAACGGTCTGCGGCTTCCAATTCTTCTTATTTTCCTGATTGACTCTCTCCAATACCTCCTGTAACGATAAATCTTCTGTAGAATCCCAGATGATTTTCATAACGAGTCTTTCGCATGCTGAAATATCGTTTGTGTGCATAAATCATGCTCCTTTCTACAGTCGCAGTGTGATAGTCTGCGCCCGCCATAAACATATCATTCTTTATTTTGGATTTCAAATCTTTTTCTACTACAGCCGACGTTTCGGAAAGGTGACACTTCCCCGTTTCGGCAGAGCAGAAATTCGCCGGAAATCCATGTGTATTATAACGCAATTTTTCCCGAAACGCTACCGTTTTATTCTACCGCAACTTCCGCGTCGTCGCCGATATGAATGACGATGCAGCGCAGGTCGCTCCCAAGTGCCTTGATGGAATACGCCTTCCCCGCCGCAATGCTGACCGTGGAGCCCGCAGTCAGATCCACCTCGATCCCCTCGAGAATCAGCTTTCCCATACCGGAGAGCACCGTGACCGTCTCCGTGCTGTTCTCGTATTTGTGCATCGGCACCGTCTTGCCCGCCACGACCTTGATCCGCTTTGTCGTGCTCTTGATTCCGTCGTCGTCATCCTCGTCGATGGTCTTAATCGTCCCCCAGCGGCGCTCCTCATACCGCGACGTATCCTCCAGGCCGGTCAGACAATCCTTGATATAGGAGCTCTGATGTTTGTCCGCCACTAAAATCCCGTCGTGGGAAGCCGCGATCACCATATTCTTCGCTCCCATCACCACAAGCGGAATCCCGAGTACATTGACGGCATGGCTGTTCTCACAGGTTCCATCCCAGGTCACGTCGCCGATGCTCTTCTCCGGCATCTCCTCGGTCAGGGTATTCCATGTTCCCAGATCTTTCCAGATATCGGCATACCGGACCGCCACAATCCGATCCCAGTGTTCGAGCACCTCATAGTCAAAACTCCGCTTCGGCAACTTCTCGTAATCGGCGGCCATCTGCTCATAATCCATGCCGACGCCGTACGGCGCAAGCCACTTGGCCGCCGTCGACAGCTGAAAGCAGAACACCCCGCAGTTCCAGAGCGCACCGTCCGCCACAAGCTTCTCTGCGGCGGCCTCATCCGGCTTCTCCCGGAAGCCGCGCACCGCAAGCAGCTCCCCGTCTCCCCCCTCTCCGGGCAGAATATAGCCGTATTTCGTGGAGGGATAAGTCGGAACCCCGCCTAAAAGCCCGATCGTCTGCTCCGCGGATGCGATCGCATCCCCGAGACGTTTGATGCGCTCAAAAAACTCTCCCGTCGTGTAGGGGTCCACCGGCAGAATCGCGACCACGTCCTCCGGGTTTGCCCCCTTCTTTGAGAGCAGATAGGCGCAGGAAAGCATCACGGCCGGGAACGTGTCCCGGCGCATCGGTTCCACTGCGACTTCCGCCGCCCCGTCTAACTGGCTCTCGATAATCTCTACCTGCGCATCGCTGGCACAGACGACGGTGTTGTCGGACAGACCGGCCGCCTTCAACTGGCCGAATACCCGCTGCAGCATCGAACATTTCTCCGCCGCGTTTTCCCCGTCGTGATTCATCAGCTTGATATACTGCTTGGAACAGAGGTCGTTGGAGAGCGGCCAGAGCCGCTTCCCCGAACCTCCCGATAACAATACAATGTACATATCCATCCCTTTCCGGAAGAACGCCGCCTTTGTGTTCTCCCTAGCGCTCCGCCCGCATCGGATTATTCAGAAAGTCCTCGTACGCCAGGCGGATGCCTTCCTCAAGCTCCGTCTTGTATTTCCATCCCAGACCCTCGAGCTTGCGCACATCCAGAAGCTTTCTCGGTGTTCCGTCCGGCTTCGTGGCATCCCACTTCACCTCGCCCTCATAACCGATGACGCGCGCCACGACCTCCGTGAGCTCCCTGATCGTCAGTTCCTTTCCGGTTCCGACGTTGACTGTCTCGTCCCCGCTGTAGTTGTTCATCAGATACACGCAGGCGTCCGCCAGATCGTCCACATATAAGAACTCGCGCATCGGCGTGCCGGTCCCCCAGCATGTAACCTCGCCGAGCCCCGCCTCCTTCGCCTCGTGGAAGCGGCGGATCAGCGCCGGAAGCACATGGCTGTGCTCCGGATGATAGTTGTCGTTCGGCCCGTAGAGATTCGTCGGCATCACCGAAATATAGTCCGTTCCGTACTGTTTATTCAGGTACTCGCAGTATTTGAGCCCGCTGATTTTCGCAAGGGCATACGCCTCGTTTGTCTTCTCGAGCTCACTGGTCAAAAGGCAGCTCTCGGGCATCGGCTGGGGCGCCATCCGCGGATAGATGCAGGAGGAGCCGAGAAACAGCAGCTTTTTGCACCCGTTTTTCCACGCCTCATGGATCACATTCATCTCCAGCGTCATGTTGTCATACATGAAGTCGGCCAGCGCCTCGTTGTTCGCCATGATTCCGCCGACCTTTGCGGCCGCAAGGAACACATAATCCGGACGCTCCGCCGCAAAAAACTCCTCCACCTCCGTCTGCCGGCAGAGGTTTACCTCCTTATGCGTTCTGGTGATGATATTGTGATACCCCTGTTTTTCAAGCTGCCGTATAATCGCGGAGCCCACCATCCCCCGGTGGCCCGCCACATATATTTTCGCATCTTTTTCCATCATGATTCCGTTTCCCCCTGTTAATCTTCCTTTGCAACAAGCTCCATATCATGTTTTACCATAAGCTTCACCAGTTCCTCAAAGCTTGTCTTTGTCGGATTCCATCCAAGTTCCTGCTTCGCTTTCGCCGGATCGCCCCAGAGATTTACAACATCCGTCGGCCGGTAGAATTCCGGCGATACCTCGATGACAACCTCGCCGGTCGCCTTATTGATGCCGACTTCTTCCATGCCCTCGCCCTTAAATTCCAGCTCAATGCCCGCTACGCGGAATGCGAGCTCGCAGAACTCCCGCACGGAGTGCTGATCTCCGGTCGCAATCACAAAATCTTCCGGCTTATCATGCTGTAAAATCAGCCACATGCACTCCACATAGTCTTTCGCGTAACCCCAGTCGCGCAGGGACGACAGATTCCCGAGATAGAGCTTTTCCTGTTTTCCCTGCGCGATCCTTGCCGCCGCGAGGGAAATCTTTCTGGTCACAAACGTCTCGCCGCGGCGCTCGGACTCATGGTTGAACAGAATGCCGGAGCAGCAGAACATATCGTACGCTTCGCGGTACTCCTTCACAATCCAGAAACCGTACTGCTTTGCCACCGCATAGGGGCTGTAGGGGTGGAACGGTGTGGTCTCGCGCTGCGGCACCTCCTCCACCTTTCCGAACAGCTCCGACGTGGACGCCTGATAGATGCGGCAGGTCTTCTCGAGCCCGCAGACACGCACCGCCTCGAGCACGCGCAGCACGCCGACCGCCACGACATCCGCCGTGTACTCCGGCACGTCAAAGCTCACCTGCACATGGGACTGCGCCGCCAGATTGTAAATCTCGTCCGGGCGCACGGAACCGATGATTTTTACAAGGCTCATCGAATCCGCGAGATCTCCGTAGTGCAGATGAAAATGCGGATTGCCGTCAAGATGGTCGATGCGCTCCCGCTTCTCCGTGGATGCGCGGCGCACCATGCCGTGAACATCGTACCCCTTCTCCAACAGCAGCTCCGCCAGATAACTTCCGTCCTGTCCGGTCACACCGGTAATCAATGCTTTTTTACTCATTTTTAATCTCCTTTTTCTTCATTCTATACTCCGAATCATAATTATTTTGCTAACACCATTTCTGACGCCGATGTTAAGAATAATCTAATTTTTCTTTTTTTACAATTGAATATATTGGTTTAAAATAGTATTATATTGCTATATCGAAAAAATCGTGTCAGAATGGAGGTTTTCATGGACAAACCATTTTTTGAAAAATACAAAACTTCGGAGGTCACCAATACCAGAAGCGTCATCAACACGCCGTCCGCTTTCACAAGAGAGCATTTCTTCTATATTCAGGAGGCCGGCTACCTCAAAAGCCTAAAGCCACACCTAAGCCGCCGGAGCGGTCTGCCCTCCTACCTCTTTTTTGTCGTGCTCTCCGGCAGCGGTGAAGTCTCCTACCGGGAACCCTCCGGCGGTCCGGTGACGGTTTCTCCGGCAAATACCGGCGACTGCTTTTTCTGGGACTGCACCGGGGAATACACGCACATCAGCACCGACGAGGACCCCTGGGAGCTTTTATGGATCCACTTTTACGGCCCGCAGACTTCCGGATACTATTCCTATTTCCGCGAACACCGTCACTGGCAGTTCCGCTCCCGCCACTTTACCGAGCTGACCTCGGCCATCCAGAATATCATCCGCTACAACGAGGAACCCACCGACGACACGGATATTCTGACCGCACAGCAAATCGTTACGATCCTCACGCTGATCTGCACCGAATCCGATGAGCGAAACGAACTTCTCTCCGATAAGCTTAAGGATATTCTCCACTATTTAGACGAACATTATACGGAGCACATCTCGCTCGACATGCTTTCGGAGCGTTTCTTTATCAGCAAATATTATCTGTCCCGGGAATTTAAGAAGGAGTACGGCACCACGGTCATACAGTATGTTCTGACCAAAAAAATCACCAATGCCAAAGAGCTCCTCCGTTACAGCAACTATTCCATCGAGGAGATCGCTGCGCTCTGCGGCATTGATGACGCCAGTTATTTTAACAAGATCTTCCGGAAGATGGAAGGCTGTACCGCCTCCGAATACCGGCGGCGGTGGTAGAGGCGCCGCCGAGAACGGCCAAGGACACAAGTACGGCCGCGGCCGACGCCGTCTCCGCCGCCCTCCAGTACCACGGCTCCTCGAAAAATACCCGGATTGTCCCGGCCATCTTCGCCGGTATCGCAAACAGCATCACATGCTGGTCCCCGCTTTCGATCGCATAGTCCTGTCCCGTTTCCAGCAGAATCGCCCGGTAACCCCTATACGCATAGAGTGGTATTGTGATATAAGTGTCCCTGTCCAGTCCGTTTTTGAATGAAAACGTGACTTCGCCGTCCTTTTTCTCATAAGTTTTGATCGCGCAGCCCTCTTCCGTCTGCGGCTCGTCCTCATTTGCCAGCATCGCGTAGGAATCTCCCAGCATATACTCTCCGCCGATCACCGCATCTCTCGTGTCGATTCCCGCCGCACTTGTCACCTTCACCGAAGGGCTCTGCGCGATCAGCATATTGGAATACCACGCAAACTGCAGCAGCGCGAGCATGCAGAGCATCCCCGTCACCGTCCGTGCCGCGGCCCCGCTGCAGACCTTCGGCAACAGCCGCAGCGCAAACGCCGCAAGGAAAATCCCCGCCGCAAGCGCGACAACCGAAAACCGCATCGGAAACTGGTACGGCGCGAGCAATTTCCCCAGCACCGGTATCGCCTCAATCTTCCCCCACGGGAAATAGCAGAGCGACAGGGCAATTGCAAGCACCATCAGCACCGCCATCTGTCCGGGCTCCCTCCAGTCTGCACTGCATCCCCGTGTCGCGAGCACATCCCGGTATATGAAATACTCGCCCAGATACAGCAGCAGGACTGCCGCGGCCACGACGCCTGCCCCCATCAAAAGCTCTCCCCCGATTCCGTAGGACACCGGAGACATCAGCCCGGTCGTTTCATTCTGAAACGTAAAAATCTGAAAAATCTGCGGCAAAAACAGCGCCTGTTCCTGCATTTTTACGCTGTCCGCATGAAAGACATGCAGATCCTCGTGCAGCATGTAGTCCGCCATCGGCACCAGAAAAAACAGATTGATTCCGATCGTGAGCAATGCGCTCCTTACAAGTACCCCGATTTTCTTCCAAAATACCTTCAGGTTCAGCAGACAGTATACCGCCGAAAAAAGTATGATCATCTCAAAGGAGAGCAGATGGCTCTCCAGGATTCCCGTATACCCGATGATCAGGCAGCGCACACTGCTCCGCTCGTCCTTCGGCCGGTAAAAAAGCTGCCACAGGCCGAGAAGCACAAGCGGCACAAAGAGCATCGCCGTCGTCTCACCGAGCGCCGCACGGTAAAATTCATTCGTCAGCCGATACCCCGAAAGCGTGTAGAAAAGGCTCGCCGCAAGGCCGAGCCCGACACTGCCGGAGACCTTTTTCCCGCAGTGGTACGCCACTGCCGCCGTCGCCATGTTCACCGCAAACAAATAGATTTTATACACGTTCTGCAGCGTAAAACCCGCCAGCCGAAGAAGCGCCGGAACATACAAAAACAAATCCCCGTACATCACCGACACCGGATACCCGTAGCCGTTGATCCACACGGACTGCATCTTCACCGGAAAGCTTCCCTCCCGCAGCCCCTGTGCGATTCCCTCGATGCGCAGCAGGTGAAACGACAGGTCCGCCCCGTGCAGCAGATAGTCGGTAAACAGCGGAGCGGACGCAAGGAATCCGATGACCGCAACGCCGATCCAGGCCCACCTGCGCGAGACGGACAGCTCCCACCACCATCTTCTCCGATGCAGGTAAATCAAAACATCCGCGCATGCAATCAGACAGACCGCCAGAAATCCGCACACCTGCTTCCACTGATTGGTCTCCCGGATTGTGACGGATTCGACCGTCACCGTCCCGACCGGCGCACTCAGATAAAAATTGCCCGCATTCCGGCAGAGCATCAGCTCGATCTCCTTTTCCTGCGCCTCGGCGAGCAGCACAACCTCGTCCCGGTATTCCGTGCCGTAAGCCGTCTGCGTCACGACCCGGCATTTTGTCTCCTCCGCTGCCGTATAGCGGACCGTCACAAGATAAGAGCCCCGCCCGAGTCCTGTCACCGGTGCCGCACCCTCACTTCCCTCCGCAAAAAAAGGAAGCCCGTCACCCGTATATTCCCGCACAGACAGCTCCCCGCCAAGCCAGATTCCCATCAATGTCACAACTATCACAATCTCTGCGATCACAAGAGCAAGCCATTTTTTCCACGCCGCCATTTTCTTCTGCACAGCTTTGCACCTCCTGTCCTGGTATCCGGTATTCCCAAAACCTTCCATATATATTCAGTGCTATTCTACAGTTTTCACCTTTTATTGTCAATTTAAAATATCCTTATGATATTCTTATATTTTTCTAAATAAATCCGAGACTCAAACATAAAATATCACGATGATAATGCAATATCATTTTGGCTATTTTATGCTATACTTATCAGAAAGAGAGGATATGCCATGACCGCCGATAAAATCAAAAAACTGCGTGAGGCCAACAATCTGACACAGGCAGAGCTCGCGAAAAAACTGAATATCACTCGCAGCAGCGTCAACGCCTGGGAAATGGGGATCTCGGTTCCCTCCACCACCTATCTGGTGGAGCTGGCCCGGCTGTTTAAGGTCTCCACCGATTATCTGCTCTGCCTGCCCGGCAACAATTCGATCGACGTCTCAGAGTTAAACGAGCAGGAAATCCTCCTGATTTACGAATTGATCGATTACTTTAAATCACAGAAAAAATGAGATACCGCCAAAGGCAGTATCTCATTTTTATAACAGGCGCTTCTTCTCCGCCGCGGCCCGGTGCAGCTCCATCTCAAAATCCTGCCGGTTTTTCTGGCGGATCGTCTCAAGCGTAAGCCCGGTAAAAAGCGACTGGATTGCCGCAAGCATCGTAAATCCGCAGACAATCAGCGTCGGGAAATTCGGCACGAGCCCGGTCTTGAGATAAGTGCTCATCACCGGCAGAAAAAACGCAGCCGATATGAGCGCGAGAACAAGCGAGATCGCACCGAAAAAAATTGCCGGTTTGTAGGCACGGTACAGCTTCGCGATGGTCCGAAGAACTTTAAAGCCGTCCGCACAGGTGTCAAGCTTTGACTCGCTCCCCTCCGGCCTGTCGCGGTAGTCAATCACGACATTCTCCACATACATATTTTTCTCGACCGCATGGATGCTCATCTCCGTCTCAATCTCAAAGCCCGCAGACAACACCGGAAACGTTTTGACAAATTCGTAGCCAAACGCGCGGTAGCCCGTCATGATATCCTTAATATCATTTTGAAACAGGGTATTGATGCTCCAGCGCACAAGCGAATTGCCGAAATTGTGGAAGCGGCGCTTGTTTTCGGTAAAATAAGTCGAGGACAGCCGGTCGCCGACCACCATGTCCGCCCCGCGAAGGAGCACCAGATTCGCCATTTCTTTCGCACGCTCCGCCGGGTAGGTGTCATCCCCGTCGGTCATAACGTAGCATTCCGCATCGATCTCCCGGAACATGCGGCGGATGACATTTCCCTTTCCCTGCCGGTACTCATAGCGCACCACCGCGCCGGCCTCTCTTGCGATCTCATCCGTCCCGTCCGTCGAATTGTTGTCATACACATAGATGACCGCCTCCGGAAGACATGTTTTAAAATCCGTCACGACCTTTTTTATCGTCCTGCTCTCGTTATAGCATGGAATCAGCACTGCTATCTTATCCATCCCGTCCAAATTCCTTTCCGAATCACCACCGCCGGCCGCACGTCAGCCGCCGATTCCCAATTTGATCACCTGCTTGATCTCCTCTAAAACTTCCGGGTAGCAGACCGTGAGATTGCCGTCGCTCTGCACCAGGTACAACAACACGCATTTTCCGACCGTAAATCCCGCCAGCAGCATAATCAGGCAGCCAAACCGTTTCCGCGCCCGCTCCGAAAGGTTGTCGTAGTAAAAACCGATGACAAGAAAGCACAGCACACCCATAATCCAATACTGGTCCATCCGGTATCGCTCCATCAGATACGGCGACCACAGCAGTTCCATCACAACGATCACCAGCGGAATCAGAAACAGCGTGCCCACAAACGCCCGCAGGCGCTGTTCCTTCAGCCTCTTCCACACGCCCTCCGGCGCAAGCCCGAAAAACATGAAAAACAAAATCGGGAAATTCAGAAAAATCCCGCAGAAGGCCACATACGGAAACGCGTTATAGTAGGAGTTCGTGTGCAGGAAATTAAAATAAATCCCGTTTAAAATCCCGGCAACCCCCGCCGTCCGAAGATACGAGACGAGTCCTCCGAACGCCGTCTGATCCGTGTTCGTCAGCTGGTACGCCTGCCCGAATTCAAACACACTGCCAAACCGGGCGTAATTATAGCTCATCAGAAGCGCCGCCACAAACACATAGGGCGACGCGGCAAAAAACAGCCGTTTAAGCAATGTGAGATCAAATTTTTTCCCGCGCAGGTATTCCGCGAGCATCGGAATCACAAACAGATTCGCGAGCGCGATCGGCGGCCTGCAGCCAAACGCCAGTGCGCCGAAAAGGCTGCCGAAAAACGCCAGAAGAATCTGCTTTTTCTCGTCCTGCTCCACCCACACGGCGCGCATAAAGAAAAACAGGCTCCATATTTCCATGCACAGCGCAGACGTAATCGCCGTACAGTAAAGCGCCGGGGCGGTCACGCTGTACCAGACGCTCATCGCCGAAAAGGCAGTCGCCAAAAACAGATACATTCCAAACGACAGCTTTGCAAAAAATCTCCTGGAAATCATCGCGAGACACGCAAACATCCCGCAGATAAACAGCACCACAAAAACCTGCGTCGCATGATAGCCCGTAAGCGCCGTGCCGGTCAGGATCCGAAACGGCAGAAACAGCAGCACCACCGGCACAACGCCGAAATACATATAATAGTGACCGTCGTAATACACCGTGTCCCACCGGTAATCGACGCCGAGCTCCTCTCTTGCGATCGGGTCGTACGGATTGTCCATCTCCGTCAACAGAGGGTCTATGTCACCGTTATCGATATACAGATGACCGTTCAGAAACGCTTCCGCCGTAAGCTCGTACTGGTTCCTGTCATTGTCCTCCTGCCCGGTCCATCCCGGAACCCATCCCATCGGTATCACACACGCCAGCATCAAAAGCAGCATCACCGCGGCGGTCACAATTTTTTCATTCCGGCCAAACGTCTCCATCGTCACACGGTGCAGCCTCGATTTCGGGCGTATGCAAAACAAAACCGCAAAAATACTGCCGTACAGCAATATTCCTCCTGCCAGATAAGCCATGTCGTCACTCCTTCCTCATCATCCGTTTTCCCTTTCTCCTCACATACGGGAAGCTGCCTCAAACGCCGGGAAGTTTCGTCCCAATACACTTCAGGAGCCCCGTCCAGAACTGGTACAAAAGCCCCGAAAGCCACTCCTGTGGCCGGTGCAAAAGCAGTCTGCACAGCGCCTCGATTGCCGAGCCCGCAGCGATCATCGAGACCGCAAGGCCGATTAAGATCAGGTGGTAAACGCCGCTCTCGTTCCACGCAAGATAGTCAAACAGATAGTGAATCGTGCATTCGCGCAGCGTCCACTCCATGATAAAAATCGCGGGCACATACGACGCAATGCGGTTGACAAAGCCGTTCTCGAACCGCATATCCGCAAAAATCAGAAACGCGAGCACCGCCTCCGCAATAATAAAGAGCGTATTGTCCCTGGCAAAACGGTTCTGCACGGTTCCGGTGACAACATAGAGCGCCCCGTTTAACGCGAAATTTACCGCGGCAACCGCCGCAAAAGCCGCGGCCAGCTTCCCGGTGCGGTATCTTCCGACCATCCCGGATATCCGGATGTAGCGGCCGATCAGATACAGCATCACCATCTGCACGATGCCCTTGCCGCCGTCGCCGGTGAGATCAAAAAAGAAAAACGTCGTGACGCCGGAAAACACGAGAAGCATCACAAGAATCAGCTGTTTTAGCCGCTGCCGCCCGAGTTTTTCGATCGCCTCGTTGAGAAACGGGGACAGCGCCGCCAGCGCAAAATAGCAGGTAAAATACCAGGAGCGCTTTCCGATCACCGGGAAGACATAAGATAAGATATTCTCACCGCCCCCCGCGGTCCCCCACAGAAGCTGAAACGCCAGCCCGATCCAGCAGTAGAACACCAGCATCAGATCCAGCTTTATCATCTTTTTCCCGCTCCATCTCACGCCGAAATACCCGGAGATCAGAATAAAGCAGGAAACCCCGATATTCCCGACGGAATCCGCCGCAATCGCAAGCCACGCGTTAATTCCGCCCCCGGAAAAGCTGCTCGCCCCGTGCATCCAGAAGATCAGAAACAGACACAGAATGCGGAACAGCTCAATACTCGAATTTCTACCCGTTCTTTCTTCGCTCATACGCGCGTCCCACCCCTTCTACCAGTTTTCCAAACGCCAGGCCGCCGGCCACCGCAAGCCCGATACGCACCGCGTGATAGAGTGCGTAAGCCGCCGCGGGCAGGCTGCCCACATCGATAAATTTCCCGATCACAATGCCAATCATCTCCAGCCCCAGAATGTGCAGCGCCAAAAGCACGATCGTATTCTGCCCGATATAGCCGAGCACCTTTCCGACAAAGAGGTTCTGTATCAGCTTTGCCAGCCAGATACAAAGGAAGGAACCCGAGATGCCGATCAGGATGAAAAACGGAACGCTCAAAGCCCCGTACACACCGTACTCCCGCACCGACATGTTAATACCGGGGTTTATGTAGCTAAGACCCACATAAACCGCGAACACAAGGAGCACAAGCGGAATATTCCAGTCCCGCTCAAAGAACTTCGCGCGCCCCAGAAACGTCCCCGCAATCAGAAACAGCGTTCCCACACAGGCCAGATCCAGACTCCACGGCAGCAGGATCGGAAGCTCGGCAAGCGCCATCGTCACCGCAAGCAGCACCACAACGCAGCCCGCGAGAAATTTTCTGCTCGCAAGGCAACGGTCGATGACCAGATGATACACAAGACTCGCGACGAAAAATGCCGTCAGGTACCACATGGCCCCGTTTGCAATCGTGAACAGATAGCGGTTGTCGGCAAACTGCGTCGTGTCGTACAGGCAGTAACGCGAGTACACGACGCCAAACGCCGACTCCAGTATCTCCGACGGATTTCTCCGTATCACCGCGTAGAAGGCAAAGAGCAGCGCGCTGTACCCGAAATACGGGACTAAAAGCCGCTTTGCCTTGCGCGAGATATTCTCCTTGTAGCTTCTCCCCTCTTTGTAGATGTAGCCCGACACCACAAAAAACAGCGGGATGTAAAAATTAATCAGATAATGGCTGAGCCCGCAGCTGTGGGAGATAATCACTAACATCAGCCCGATTCCCCGGGCGATATCCAGATATTTATAACGATTCATATCCAATAACCATGCCTTTCCGGCGCGCAACATCGTTCCCACGCCTGCACTTTAAAATTCCGGCGCAAAACATATCGTTCTCACGCCTGCACTTTAAAATCCCGCCGCGTAAAATCCTGCTTTATCATCGCGCGCTCCCACAGATACGGCTGAATCCGGTTCCAGATATCCGCCGCCTCATGAAGCGACCCGTCCCCGCCGTTTAAAAACCGCTGCAGATCCTGCCGCACCGCCTGCGGATCATCAACCAGCGCACAGTTCGCAAAGCCCGCGCTCGAGGCCGTGTCCTCAAAGAACTGCCGGTACGGCCCCCGCATCCAGTCCGCGATCGGCGCGTTAAAGCCGAGCTTCGTCCGGCGGTAACAGACCTCGTCCGGCATAAACGGCGCGCAGGCGTCCCGGACGATGGATTTCGACCAGCCGCCGTGAAGCTTCGAGCGCCAGCCCAAAGAAAACGCCAGCTCTACGATGCGGTAGTCCAGAAACGGCATCCGAATCTCAATCCCCGAGGCCATGCTGTCCCTGTCGTAGTTGCGCAGAAGCGTCGGCAGAATCGTCTCGTGCGTCGAGACAAACAGCGCCTTATTCAAATTGTCAAGCCGGTTCCAGTTCGGATGGCCGGCGTAGGCGCTGCGCACGTCCGCCCGCCCAAGCAGCTTTTTCGCCCGGTACCTAAACATATATTCCCGGTAAAGCCGGTTTCTCTGCCGTTTAAACTCCGCGCTCCCCACCGGGATCCCCTCCTCGGAATTCTGGTTCAGATATGCCGTCGTGATCATGTCGATTTCCGCCTGATTCGCCGCGTCGGGATACGCCTTTACAACGTCAAAGCCGTAGCCCGCAAACAGCTCGTCGGCCGCATGCCCGTCCAGCGAAACCGTTGTGCCGTCAAGCCTCTCGCTGCGGTAGAGCTGCATCATCGGCACCTGCGGGTTCCCCCAGAGCTCCTCAAAGCAGTACAGCTGCTGTAAGAAATCATTTTCGGAGACCGCGGTGTCCACGTTCAGAAACGTATGTGGTATCCCGAGGTAATCGGTAACGGCTTTCGCATATTTCGTCTCGTCGAGCTCCGTGCCCGGGAAGCAGGCCACATAGGCGTGCTGCCAGTCTTTGTTCGCGCGCTCGTCGGCGACATTCCCCGAAATATAGGACATCCCGCAGATCGTCGCGGATGAGTCGAGGCCGCCGCTTAGCCCCGTCCCGAGCGTCACGTCGCTTCTCATGCGCAGTTTTACCGCATCCAAAAACAGCTCTCTAAACTGTTCCACCTGTTCCTCGTAGGCTTCCGGCACCTCCACCAGATGGTCGAGCGTGTTCCAGTAACGCTCGATTTTTAACGTCCCGCTCTGATACCACGCGTTGTGCCCCGCCGGGAAACGCCTGATGCCGCAGATCAGGCACTCCGGCTGATTCTCGTAGTGATTATCCGCAAAGTAGCGGTCAAACATGGCTTTGTTGGGCTCCACTGTATCAAGCAACGGAACCAGCGCTTTCATCTCCGACGCAAACGCCATGCCGCCTCCGGGAAACTCGGTATAAAACAGCGGCTTTACGCCGAAGCGGTCCCGCGAGAGAAACAGCCTCTGCATCTGCGCGTCCCAGATGGCAAACGTCCACATGCCGTTAAAGCGCTCCACGCATTTCTCGCCCCACTCCGCAAACGCCGCCAGAATCACCTCGGAATCGCTGTCGCCGCGAAACGTATGCCCCTTTTTTCGAAGCTCTTCGCGTATCTCGATAAAATTATAGATTTCCCCGTTGAAAGTCAGCTCGTAGCGCCCGTTCGCATAGGACATCGGCTGGCTCCCCGCTCCGGACAAATCCAGAATTGAAAGCCTGCGGTGGCCGAGCGTCACGCCGCCCTCCTGCCAGAGCCCGCTGCCATCCGGCCCGCGGTGGTACATCGTATCGAGACATTTGATCGCCAGTTCGCGGTCCACCTTTTTCTCAACCACACCGTAAATTCCGCACATAGTTTCCCTCCACAGCCATACGGCTTACTTTTTGTGTATCAGATACAGATAGCGGGTATTTGTCACCAGATAGCGCCGAAACAGCCGTTTCGGGTCCTGCATCAGCCGGTACAGCCACTCGAGCGAAAGCTTCTGCATCCAGGCAGGCGCCCGCTTAATATTGCCCGCATGGTAGTCAAAACCGGCTCCGACGCCGATCATCACGCCGCCGACCCGGCCTTTATGGGCATACATCCAGTTTTCCTGCTTCGGCGCGCCGAGCCCCACCCAGATGATATCCGCGCCCGATTCGTTGATCGCGCGCACCGCCTCCGCATCCTCCGCGTCGCTAAGCGGCCGGAACGGCGGCGACACCATCCCCGCAATCGCAAGCCCGGGGTACTGGCGCTCTAATTTCTCCCGGAGCATCGCAAGCGTCTCCTTTGAGCTGCCGTAAAAATAATGGCGCAGCCCGTTGTCACGCGCAAAGAGCGCCAGCATCAAATCCGGCCCGGTCACGCGCTCCGCCTGTGCGTAGCCGTGCTTCCTGCTGTACACCGACAGCGGCTTGCCGTCCGGCAGCACAAATGCGGCCTCCTTCTGCACCGTGTGGTAGTGCGCGTCGTCATGCGCCGTCACGGTCGTGTGGACATTGCCGACACAGATATACTTCCCGCGCAGCTCCCCGATATGCTCCTCGATAAGCGCCACCGTCTTTTTCATGTCGGTGACAAGAATGTCTGTCCCCAAAATATTGCATGTCGTAAGTTCCATATGCTTCCTTTACCGCCCTCACTGTGTTTGTTAAGTCCAAATTATATTTCGCTTGCCACTCCCGCCATATTTGTTAAGTCCAAATTATACTTCACACCCGCACCGGCTTATCTCGAGACGACCTCTAACGGAATATCCCCGATGTAGGACGGCAGCAGGCTGAACGTGCTGTTGTAGCTGCCGAGAATCTTTCTGCATTTTGAGAGCGCGAGCATCTCGACAAACGCGTCCTCAATCCCCTCTTTCGAATCCCGGTCGATAATCCCCTTCTCGTTAAAAATCAGCTTTTCCGCCGGGAAGGCCGCTCGCAGCTCGTCTCTGACCGCGGCGTCATCCGTCGCCACGAAAAAGTCTGTCCGCGCATCTGCCGCAAGCTCCCGTCTCATCCGCTCGACAAACAGCGACAGCGGACTATTTGCGATCGCCTCGGTGTGGTCGGTGCGCCGCACATGCACGCCGACGGAATGTTCTCCCAGCCGCCCAAACAGCGCCGCCCCCTTCTCCTCGATCTTTCTGCCGGGCCGAAGGAAACGGTAACTGTCCGCGCCAAGCGCACAGACCGGTCCAAACGTCTTAAAGTAGACCGCCGGCTCTTTCCGGAGCATTTCCAGCACGCCCTCATAGCCCTGCTGCTCTTTGATGCGCTCCACGTCGTCGCACTCCAAAAACAGGCTCGCCCTCCCCCGCCATTTCTTTTTTTCACGGTCCCCGCGCAGCCGTGCCACAGGCTCCTTTTTCAGACCGTTCTCGCTGATCTCGACCACCTGCATCGGCAGGTCAAACAGCTCCGACGCACGGATATTGCAGCCTGCCTCGCGCTTCCAGATTACGACGAGCTCGCGCCCGAGCTCCTCTGCCAGCGCATAAGCGCTTGCCAGCCCAAGCAGACGATTTCCGAGTCCCGCACACGGTTCCACAATCAGCATCATGTTTCCTCCCTGTCATACACTTTTGCAAAATTTCAACATCCCCCGGCCCCGCCGGCCTGCACCCGGTATTACACTTCCTGTTTCCGGCGCACCGCTTTGTCTTCCACCTGGTAGACAATATCGCAGTTCTTAATCGTAGACAGCCGGTGCGCGATAATCAGCATCGTCATCCGTCCCTGTAAACTGTCGATGGCCTCCATCACCGCCTCCTCGGTCTCCGTATCGAGCGCCGAGGTCGCCTCGTCAAGCACGAGCACCTCCGGTTTGCGGTAGAGCGCCCGCGCAATCCCGATTCGCTGCCGCTGTCCGCCGGAAAGCCGCACCCCGGCCTCGCCGATCATCGTGTCAAGCCCTTCGTCCAGCGATTTCACAAAATCGTCTAACTGCGCCTGGCGCAGCGCGTCCCAGATTGCCGCATCATCGATGCCCTCCGCCTGACCGAACGCAATGTTGTTTCGGATCGTGTCGTCAAGCATGTAAATCGTCTGCGGGATATAACCGATCTTGTCATGCCAGCCCCGGTAGGATTCGGCAATGTCCGTCCCGTCCACGGCAATCCGGCCTTCCTGCGGCTTTAACACGCCTAAAATCAGATCCACCATCGTGGTCTTTCCCGCGCCGGACGGACCGATAAACGCCACGGAGGTATTCTTCGGAATCGTCACATTGATATCGGAGAGCACCGGCTCCTCCGTATCCGGGTAAGAAAAGGTCAGATGCTCCACCGCAATCTCCCGCTCGAGCAAAACTTCTCTGTAGTCCCCGCTCTCGATATCCGCAAGCTCCATGTCGCGGATCGCCGCGTACTGGTCTCCGATTTTGCGGATCACTACACCGTTGTGGATGATCGACGCCAGATATTCGGACATCTTATTTGCGGATGGGAGCAGGTAAAAGGCCGCGGCTGCAAACACTGCGAGCGTCCCGACAAACTCGCCCGGGTCCGTCGTCGTCGTGCTGATCCGCACGATGATCGCAGCCATCAGCCCGACGATGCAAAGCGCCTCCATAATCGGTTTCGGCACCGAGCTTAAGAAAGAATTCTGCTTGATCACATAGGTATATTTCCCGTTCTGCTTAATGAAGTCATTCTCAAAATAAGCCTCGCGGTTGGCGATCTTAATCTCCTTAATGCCGCCGAACGCCTGCTGCATGCACTGGAGAATCTTCGCGTTATAAATTCTCCGGTCCTCGCCGAAGCCCGCCAAAATTCTGCGCAACTTTTTCATAAAGAGAAATACCATGATTCCCATCGCGACTGCGACAAAAAAGGTAATCAGCGGATCCTTCACTACCAAAAAGACAATCATCACGCCGCTGACGCAGACTTCCGACGCCAGCTGCAGCATATTCTGCACCGCCGCATAAAACATTTCCGGGTCCGTGTTGATATCGCGCATCAGCTCCGCGCTGTTGTGATTGAGGAAGAACGTGTATTCCTGCCGGATGTAGTACTTCATCATGCGGTCCTGCATTTCCTCTTTTCCGTAGTAGGCAAAGCTGTAGAGCAGGTTGTTCATATAGATGATAAATCCGTTCTTCGCCACATACACAAACATAATCGCCACCGCGATCGCAATCACCAGCTGATTCGCGTCGGAAAACGAGAACAGATCGTAGAAATAGCGGACATACTTATCCTCCAGCAGCTGCTCCGGATCCATGACCGCCTGAATAAACGGGAGCAGCACGCCGACGCCAAGCAGGCTGACCGCCGAGTTAATCAGAATCATCACCGCGACATAGACAAGCCTGCCCTTCTGCCTCCTGTCAAATACCTTAAATACACTTCTCACTAAATCTTTCATATTTCCTCCATGCGCACACGTTTTTTGTGCATATCAAATTTGTGCGTGTACGCACAAATTTGGGATTGAAAATTTTAATTTTCAATCTTTACCTCATGCGCACATACGTTGCGTCAGCAAATCAGCCATCCCTTCCGCCTCATCCGCTCGCTTAAGATGTCGTCCGGCATAATCACAAGCGCATCCGGGTTCCCGTTCAGATAGGCCGCCCAGGTGGAAAACGTGCTGTTCGACAAAATCAGATTCCGGCATGACGCCATCAGGAAAAATTCGTCGATATCAGAGAAATCCCCCAGCTCCGACACATAGGTCATCCGCCGCGCCTCATCCAGTTTTTCGAGCGCTTCTGCGGCACGCATTCTGTCATTCGTAAAAATAATGTAGGAAACGCCCGGCCGCTCCTGTTCCATCCGCGCGACGGCACGGGAAAAATATGCGCCGGACGGCCCTCCGATATCGCCGCCGCGGATGTGCACCGCACAGGTCGGCTCCGCCGCAAACTGCTCCCGCAGCTCACTGACACGGCTGCTCTGCGCATAGGCCGGCGTCATCATGTCCCGAATCTCGTCGAGGTATTCCTCAAAGTAGGTCAGATGCTGCCAGTACCCCAGCAGATACTTGTCGCGCAGTCCCTTCTTCTCGAATACCCGCGGGTCGATATCGTTGACGTCGTATCGTCCGCCCCGGTTTAAAAATACCTCGCGCTCCTTGATCACCCGGTATCTGAGGTCCCGGCGCAGCCGCTTAAACAGCTTTTCGGCGCCGTTTCGGTTCGGAAAAGACTCCCGCGCGTCGTATTTCAGATTGAATTTGTCCAGCTCGAAATCCCGCAGGGTCGAATTGTCACACTCCGACGTGTCCAATACCAGTTTATCGTTGTCCCGCCGGGCCGCGGCATAGCCGCACGCGTAATTAAACAGCTGATTGCCCATGCCGTCCCCGATTTTTACTACTACCATTCCGGCTCTCTCCCATCTTTCCTTTCACTCCGCCGCAGACGGCGCCGACCTCTCACTCCGTCCCCGAAATACGGTCTGATGATTCCTCATCGGGGATATAGACGCTATACTCCGCGGTCTGATACACCAGTTTGTAGGGATGTTCCTCGATAAACGCTGACACCAGCGCCACCTTCGGGTGCTCCTGCTCCACGGCCGTCTTACACATCACCACAATCGGATAGTCGACAACCTCCGCGAGCTGCTGTTCTATCTTTTCGTAGGTGATAAACTCCGTCTCAATCCAGCCGCCGCAGCCCTCGTTGTAGGGCGGCATGCCGGAGAGATAATTTAAGATGGGCGCCGCGCCGCCCACGATCAGCCTGCGCTCCCCGTCGTCATACTGCCGCAGATGCGCCGTGATCTCCTCAAGCTCATCCACCACAGCAGCCTCATAACTCATAAAACGCAGTTCCTCGAGCGAAAACGCTTTGACCTCGTCGGTGGTCGCATAGCGCGCTCTCGTCAGATACAGGCTCTGCCATGCAGTCAGCCCGACACACCAGACAACGGCAAACAGCGTCAGCTGTACGCCCACGCCGGGCAGCCGCGCCGCCCATGACATCCCACCGGCCGCGGCATTCCCCGCCGCACCCACAGCTCCCGTCTCCGCCTTCCTGCCCGCAAAAAATTCGGATTTTCGCAGCGCGTCCCCGACAACGATTGCGATAAACGGAAGCGCAAAGAAAATCTCGTTGCAGATATGCGGGATTCCCGTGTTCGAACCGATCGGCATCAGCACCGTGAGGACACCCGCACAGAGCGCGAGATTCTTAAACTCCTGCGGGTACGTTTCGCTCCGCAGAATCAGTATCACACACACATAAATCAGCGCGACCACGACGGCCAGCGCATTCAGATAATCAAACACAACCCCGTAGAGGACGGAAAAGCCGATGACGCGGTCAAGCCCGAACAGCTTTCCCAAAAGAAGCAGCACAACCGCCGCCGGAATCCCGCAGCGCAGCGCCCGCTCCGCCCTCGGAAACTTCTTTGCGGCAAATGCGACCGCCGCAAGCACTGCGAGAAGCAACAGCCCGCGCAGCGCCCCCTTCACGTTCGCCATCACCATATTTCCGATCGTATGCCCGTCCTGTGAGTTTCCGGCATACAGGAACATCTCTATTAACATCTCGCCGTATTTCTCAAAGCCGCAGGTGCCCGCAATCAGCGCCGCCGCATAGGCAAGCCCGGCTGCAAAGCCGATCACGCACCAGAGAATCTGCCGCCAGAAATATGCGCTGTTTTTCTTTTGATACAGATCATAGAACAGCACTGCAAACACGCCGAATTGCAGCAGCGAGGAAATCTTGCACAGACATGCCATCACCATAAA
Organism: Lachnospiraceae bacterium; assembly: GCA_021770345.1. Classification (GTDB taxonomy): domain Bacteria; phylum Bacillota; class Clostridia; order Lachnospirales; family Lachnospiraceae; genus Roseburia. The sequence goes on from JAETRD010000001.1 coordinate 245,317, forward strand.
GAAGACGGAGACCGCGAGCATCCACGGCTTTTCGTCATTGACCGCGAGAATCAGAAAATACAGCGCCGTCAGCGCCATGACCGCCACGCCCGTCGCATAGATAAAGTAGTGGAAATTACATTTTGCAAACAGCACCGCGAGTGCGAGCGCCGGCAATACCAGACAGTCATTGCGGTATTTCCGGTAAATGCGGTAGCTCAGATAGCACATATAGTACACCGCGAGCACCCAGATGATCTCGGTCCCCAGATACGTCGGAATGTGCAGCCAGTCAAAGACCACAAAAAAAGCCGCCCCGATCACCTCGGTCAAAAGAATCGGAAGGTAGACGCTGCCGATATCCTCAAAGCAGAAGCGGTACTGGTTGATGCTGAGCCCCACATCGCTGACATCCACGCCGTACAGCAGGCCGGACAGCGGGAAAACAGGAATCAGCGCGATCAGCACAATCCATATCCATTTATAGTTCTCTGTCATCCATCGTTTTGCCTGTTCCATAATCACCTCATGAGATTGCCACACAGACAGCGCCCGCAATGATACACGCGACGCCGATTATCTTCTTTTTCGAAATATGCTCCTTTAACACCACAAACGACAAAAGCATCGTCCAGATATACGTCAGCGAGCCCATCGGCATCACGACCGAATAATCGAGAACCCGCAGGATATAAATATTAAACAGCGCCGCAAGCACATACAAAAATCCGCCGATATAGAGATCCGCGCACTTTAACATGCCAAGCACCCCGTCGCAGCCCGAAGCTTTCTTAAAAAACAGCGAGGCCGTCGCGGCAATCGCCGCCATCACAATCATAAGCAGATAAATCATTCCTCGTCACCTCCGCTGATTAACACAATTCCCGTCATGATGATAAGAACCCCGACAATCTTCCCGGCGGTGACCGCCTCGTCAAACACGATGGCTCCGAGCACGATGCTGATCACATAGTTGATGCTCTGCATCGGCTGCAGCACCGACAGTTTGCCGAATTTGTAGGCGGTCAGCATAAACAGCGCACCGAGTCCGTAAAAGGCGAACCCGCACAGCGCCACAAAGATCCCCTGCTCCGCTGACAGCTTCCACAGCATCTGCCCCACACAGGCACAGACGGCGGATGCCATCATGATCAATATTCCCTTTTTGTTCCTCGCAAATGATTCCAACATCATCGTTCCTCTTAAAAGCGAGCGGTACACGCTCCGGTTCATGCGTCTTACGACGCCGTTTTCTGCAAGTTTAAAAGTTCAGCCGCTCTTCCTCCACCACAAGCGGACGCTTCATGATGCGGGCATTCATATTCAGGATATATTCCCCCACCAGCCCGATAAAAAACAGATTGATCCCGCCGAGCGCAAAGACGCCGATGCTGATGGCCGCGATACCGACCGGATAGTCGATGATATGAAACAGCTTTAAGATCAGCGTCACAAACGCGATCAAAATCGAAACTCCGGATATCCCGAAACCGATAATCGTCGCCATGCGCATCAGCACCTTGGAATAGGAAGTAATCCCCAGCATCGCAAGGTCATACATACGGAAGAAATTAAAATGCGTCTTTCCCTTCCTCCGCTTATCCTGCACATACTCGACCTGTTTCATTTTAAAGCCGAGCTCCGCCACAATCCCGCGGAAATAGGGAAGCGGGTCGTCAAGCTTTCGCAGCACGTCGATGAACTCGCTGTCATAAAGCCCAAAGCCCATAAACTGCTTGATGTGCTTGTTTTCGGTAATCTTGCTCAGGAAGTCGTAAAAGCACTCCCGGATAAAATATTTAAATTTGTTCTCGTTGCTCTTACTCTTAATGCCGATGACAACCTTGTAGCCGTCCTCCCACTCGCGCACAAACTCCACCATCATTTCCGGCGGCTCCTGCATGTCGGCGGCAAGCAGTACCGTGCAGTCCCCGGTCGTCTGAATCATCCCGTAAAAAGAGGAGCGCATCCAGCCGAAATTGTTGCCGTTTAAAATGACCTTGACATTCTCATCCCTCTCCGCAAGAACCCGCAGCAGATCCCTCGTGCCGTCGGTCGAACAGTTGTCGATAAAAAGCATCTCATAATCATACGCCGACAAATCCCCGTCCATAATCTTTTTGAGCCGGTCATAATCGTCAAAAATATTGTCTTTCTCATTGTAAGTCGGAATGACCATGCTTATTTTCTTTCGCATTCTGCTATCCTCCTAGAACCCGCCGTAGGTATCCATAAATTCGCGGAAGGTCTGTAAGTTCTTGTCCTTGTCCGCAAGAATCACCTTCTCTTCGCCGCCGATCTGATCGAGCGGCCAGTCCACGGCGATATCCTTATCATTCCACAGAATCCCGTCATCGTATTCCCCGTAAAATTTTTCGGCGCACTTGTAGCTGACGATGGATTCCTCGAGCACCAGATACCCGTGCGCGCAGCCCGCCGGAACCAAAATCTCGTTGTGCCTGCTCCCGATCAAATCAAAACCCAGCCATTTTTGAAACGTCGGGCTGTCCTTCCTCAGATCCACCACCACGTCGTAGACATGTCCGTGAATGCAGCGCACCAGCTTCGGCTGCTGCTTCTCGCGCTGAAAATGCAGCGCGCGGATCACGCCTTTATAGGATGTCGTGTAAAACACCTCCATCAGGTCATGCCGGATGCCGTTCGCCTCAAACACCTCTTTCGAATAATCCTTCGTAAAGCAGCCCCGCACATCATCCGCATTAAACGGCGTCACTTTGATCAGCCCTGCAATCCCTGTCTCCTCAAACTCAAATTTCTGTATCATAAACAACCCCCTCCAAAAAAATCTCCCCTGTGTCTTTTGTGCAGTTAGAAATTTTCTTCACGCTCTATCCAGTCCCTTGTGCGCCTGCATCCTTCCCCGAAGCTGACTTCGGCTTTAAATCCGGTGTCCGCCTCGGTTTTCGCGCAGTCAAAATCCGCGAGCGGCTGGTTCACGCCTGTAAAGGGGATATCGCCGAACATAAAATCCAGCTCCGGCGCGATTGCCGCCTTCATCTCCAGCAAAAACTCCTTCAGCGGTTTCGCCTGACCCGAACCGATCAGATATTCGCCAAACGGCCTTCCGTTCTCCCCGATCAGCCGGAACGCCCGCGCCACATCGTCGATATACACAAAATCGTAATTCTGGGTGCCGGCCGTAAACTGCGGTGCCTCCCCGCAGATGCATTTCCGTATCGTCGTGTTCACCATGCGCGGACTCTTCTCCCCGGCGCCGTACGCGTTGGTGATCATCGCCCACACAAGCTCTATCCCGAGATCCGCCGCCACCGGCTTGCACATCGTATGGGCCGCGAGCTTGCCGCTCCCGTAGATATAGCCGAGTCCCGGCTTATTTTCCGGCTTAGACACCGCGCGCCAGGTCTCGATCTCCATAATGCTCCCCGCGCCCACGAATCGGCTGCATCCAAGCGCCTTCGCCGCGCGCAGACAGTCCGCCGTCCATTTTGCGTTTTCAAGCTGCAAGCCCACATCGGCCCGCGCGCTTCCCGCGGAGCCCGCCCACGCGAAATGGAAAAACGTGTCCCAGTCCCGATCCGTAATTTTCTCTGCAAGCTCCGCCGCGTTTGCAATATCAAACGGACAGCAGGTCACAAGACTGTTCCTTTGCAGATTTTCGCTGTGCGTCCCGTGCACCAGCGCGAGAACCTCGATTCCGTGCTCCGTCAGTTCCTTTACGACCGCGCTGCCGACAAACCCGTTCGCGCCCGATACGATTACTTTTTTCATATCCGTCCTCTCTATTCCAGATAGCAGGCGATCTCACGCCGCATCTCGGCGCAGATATCGCCCTTGCTCAGATACACCTTGCTCCACGCCGCGGTGTTTTCCACCGCATCGGCAATATGCCACTTCGGCCGCCAGCCCATCACGCGCTTGATTTTCGAGCAGTCCAGTTTCAGAAAACCCGCCTCGTGCGGCGCTCCCGGCTCCGAGACATCCTCCCATGCCGCCGGCGCTCCCCAGCTCTCGCAGAACAGGTCGGTCAGCTCTCCGGTCGTCACGCAGTCGCACTCGTCCGGCCCCACATTGTAGCTTCCCTCGTAGCGCGCCCGGTCGTGATACTGCAATTCTGCCAGCTTCAGATACGCGCAGACCGGCTCTAAGACGTGCTGGTACGGCCGGATGGACGCGGGATTGCGCACGATGATTTTCTTCCCCGCCTCCACGGCGCGCACGCAGTCCGGGATAATCCGGTCTTTGGCAAAGTCGCCGCCCCCGATGACGTTTCCGGCGCGGCAGGTAGAAATCGCCGTTCTCCCGTCCCCGAAAAACGACTGCCGGTAGGAATCCGTCACCAGCTCGGAACAGGATTTGGAATTGGAGTATGGGTCGTAGCCGTTTAAGATGTCGTTTTCCCGGTAGCCCCACTCCCACTCGTTGTTCTGATACACCTTGTCCGTCGTGACGTTGACAAACGATTTCACGCACGGGTGCAGCCGCACGGCCTCAAGGATATTGACCGTCCCCATCACATTCGCCTCGTAGGTGTATACCGGATTGACATAGCTCTCCCGCACGATCGGCTGCGCCGCCATATGAATGACAATCTCGGGCCGGTACTCGTCAAACACGCGGTTCAAATGCGCGAGGTCGCGGATATCCCCGGTCACGGAGACCATTCCCTCCGCCATATTCGTCAGTTCAAACAGCGACGGCTCGGTGGGCGCCGCAAGCGCATATCCGACGACCTTCGCCCCCTGCTGTTTTAGCACCTCGCACATCCAGGTCCCCTTAAATCCGGTATGCCCCGTCACAAGCACGGTTTTATTCTGATAAAAACTTAAATCCATCTCAATCTCCCTGATTTACATCTCATGAGCCGTTTTCCAGCTCCCCCGCAGGTTTATTTTCTGAAAATCGCCAAACTTAATCCCAGACTTTCCAGGGGGCGCGGTTCTCCTCGAGCAGACCGTCAAGCATCGTCTTGTCGCGCAGCGTATCCATGCACTGCCAGAAGCCGTCGTGCTTGTAAGCCTGCAGCTGCCCCTCGGCCGCAAGGCGCTCTAACGGCTCCCGCTCAAACGTGGTGTCGTCTCCCTCGATATAGTCAATGACGTCCGGCTCCAGCACCATATAGCCGCCGTTAATCCAGCCGCCGTCCTCTTTCCGCTTCTCCGAAAACCTCTCAATCGCATTGTCCGCCGCGATGTCCATCGTTCCGAAACGTCCGCCCGGCTGAATCGCCGTCATCGTCGCAAGCTTTCCGCTCTGCCTGTGAAACTCGTAGAGCTTTGCAAGATCGATATCGCAGACCCCGTCGCCGTAGGTCAGCATAAAGGTCTCCCCGCCGATATACTCCCGCACGCGCCGGATTCGCCCGCCGGTCATCGTGTTCAGTCCGGTGTCCACCACGGAGACTTTCCACGGCTCCGCCACATTGTTGTGCACCACCATCGAATTCTCCGCGGTAAAATCAAACGTGATATCCGAGCGGTGCAGATAGTAATTCGCAAAATATTCCTTGATCACCTGCTGCTTGTAGCCCGCGCAGATGACAAACTCGTTAAACCCGTAAGCGGAATATTCCTTCATAATGTGCCATAAAATCGGCTGATTCCCGATTTCAATCATCGGTTTTGGCTTCAGATGCGACTCTTCCGAGATTCTTGTCCCGAATCCGCCCGCCAGAATAACTACTTTCATTATATAATCCCTCTTTTTTCGCCATAATATCTTATCTTCCTATTCTAACAATTGCGCCCCCAGATTGCAAGTTCTTTGTTATTCATCGCCGCCGCAGCCATTGCAAAACCGTACAATCTATGCTACGATTGCAAAAAGCTGCCATTTACGATTGTATAAATTGATGCATTCGAGGTGTCACGAAGTAACACTTTTTTATCTGTGAGGGTTTATGAAAAATATTATTGGAGAATCTTATTATTACCTGAAATATATGCTTCGAAACAAGCTGCGCGCAAAATACGGCGACGCCGACTGGCTCTATGCCCATTATGCCGGAAAGCCTTACTGGGATACCGACACGTTAAACCGAAAAGTCGCCGGTCTGATCTCGTCCGGCACGCCCTTTATGATGGGGCGTTTCGGCGCGGTAGAGCTTTTTAATATGCGCACGGACGAATTTCGCCGCAGCAAAAACGCCGCAAAGGCCTGCAGCCAGCTCTACACCAACGCGGGATTTTTCCCGAACGATACCGCGCTGCTCCCCCGATTCAACGATGTCATGAAAGAAGCCTGCGGCCAGCTCGATATCCTGGGCGTCTGGCAAAATTCCTGTGAAGATTATTATATCCGCAAATACTGCAAAAATCTCAAAGCCACCGCAAAACTTATCTCGATCGAACCCTGGCGGAACGACTTCCCCTGGTCTTCGGCGCTTGCGGGCAAGCGCGTGCTCATTGTACACCCGTTTGAGGATTCCATTCGACAGCAATACAAAAATTACGATAAGCTTTTTCAAAATCCCAAGATGCTGCCGAAGTTTGAGCTTTTGACCCTAAAAGCCGTCCAGACTTCCGGGGACGCTTCCGATTCCCGCTTTGCGGACTGGTTTGAGGCGCTCGACTGGATGTGCGGCGAGTGCGACAAGCGCGATTTTGATATCGCGCTCTTAGGCTGCGGCGCTTACGGTTTCCCGCTCGCGGCCCACATCAAAAAAACGGGCAGGCAGGCGATTCACCTCGGCGGCTGCCTGCAGATTCTGTTCGGTCTGCGCGGCAAGCGCTGGGACGAGATGGAGCCCGATATCGTCGCCATGTACAATGAATACTGGCATTACCCGCTCGCAAACGAGGTGCCCGCCGGAAGCGGCGCCATCGAGGGCGGAACTTACTGGAAATAATATCATTTTAGGAGGCTTTTATGTCACACACCGTTCCCGTCATTATCCACCACGAAACCGGAGCCAAAAAGCAGTCCGGCGGCAAAAAAAATCAGGAATACCTGCGCTACTGTATCGAACAGGCCGCAAAGTATAATAAAACGGTCGTACTGCTCGGCGACGAAAATAACCGCGCCTGGTGCGGCGACTGGCACCATGTGAACGAGTTTCCCTCCGCGCGCTATGAGGCTTTCGCGAAAGTTTTCCAAAACTTTTCCGCCTACCCGGATTCCTGGGCGGTCAGCTTTTTCAAGCGCTTTTTTCTGATTTATGAATTTCTGGTTAAGGAAGACTTCGCGGACTGCGTGATCTTAGACAGCGATATTCTGGTTTACGTCGATTTCAGCAGCTATGCCCCTTTTGCGGCCTGTGACGTCGCCCTCGAAATTCCGGAAAATCAGAATCTTCCCGGTGGCCCTGCCGGAAACGGCATGCGCCAGACCGCATGCGCCGGTATTTCTTATTTCAAGCGGGATGCGCTCGCGGCGTTCCTTGATTACTGCATTGAGACATACGCAAATCACGCAAACGACATTCGAAAGAAATGGGAGTTTCATCAAAAATACCACCTGCCGGGCGGCGTCGGGGAGATGTGCCTGCTCTACCGGTGGACAAGAACCCTGCCCGAAGATAAAGTGTTGAATCTGCTGATCCCCCATGAGAATACCGTGTTTGATCTGAATATGTGCATCCCGGAGTGCTACCGCCCCGGGGAGTATGAGCACGACGCACTGCTCCGCATCAAACGGCTGCGCTGGCAGAACGGCGAACCTTACTGCAAGCGCCTTTCGGACGGGCAGCTGATTCGTTTTAACGCGCTGCATTTCGTGGATATATCCAAGCTGTATATGTACGATTTTTTTACCGCGCAGAAAATTTCGTTTCCCGTGCGCGTCACAGGATTCCTGTGGCATATGCGGAGCATCCTTGCGAGTATCAAACACGGGGATTTTCATCCCTTCCGCAGATAATACACTGCCGGAGATTTTTTCCGGGACAAAGGAGATTATTATGAAGAAAGAACGTTCCTCCAATTTCGAACTGCTGCGCCTGCTGTGCATCTTTGGGATTCTTGTGATGCACACCTTCGCGGGAATCGACACGACCGTAAGCACGCAAAACCTTCTGATTCAGGTTTTCTGCAATTCCCTGTTCAACACGGGCGTCACCTGTTTTGTGCTGATTTCCGGCTATTTCGGCATCCGCTTTGACCTCGCAAAGCTTGTGCGGCTCGATCTGATGATCATCTTCTTTACGCTGGCCGGAAATCTGCTTCTCGGCGATTTCGGCATAAAGACGCTGATCAAATCCTGCATCCCGGTGATCTCGCGGCAGTACTGGTTTATCTCCTGCTATTTTGTCCTCTGCATTCTGGCGCCGTACTTAAACCAGATTCCCGAGAAAATGAAAAAAGAGCAGTTTCGAACGCTGCTCCTTGTGCTTCTCCTGATTTTTTCGCTTATCCCGACCGTCACCACCTACGACATCATGCAGGACGCCGGCAAAGGCCTTGTGGATTTCGTGATGATTTACCTGATCGGACGCTATCTGGCGCTCTACTGCAGCGGGCCGCTCCGGATTCGTCGGCTCTTAGCCGGCATCGTGCTCTCCGTCGGCGTTATTTTCGCGGCCGACGGCGCCCGCTCTCTCGCCTCCGGCGTGATCTATACCACGTTTGCCAGAGACTGTTCCGTCTTTATCATCTTCGCATCGGTTCTGCTTTTGCTGCTGTTTCAGGAGCTGCATTTCAAAAACGGAGTCATCAACCGGGCCGCCGGCAATGTGCTTGCCGTCTATGTCCTCGACGGGTTTCTGCGCGCCTTTCTAAACCGCTATATCGACTGGGAACTGTACGCCGGGAAATGGTATCTGATTTTCCTCGTGTTCGCTTATGTGTTTGTCGTGATACTTGCCGCAATTCTCGCAAACGAGCTCCGCAGGTTCACAATCGGGCGTATCGAGCCTTGGCTGTCGGAGCGCATCGTGCGGCTGTGGAACCGGCTGCGCACATGGCTGCTGCGCCTCGCCGATAAGGCGCCGGCATTTTTTTCGTGACGCTGCTGAAAACGCCGGTTCGGTTTGTTCCTCCACAAACCGGAATATGTAAAAATCTGCAAATCGGATGGAAGTACCACAAAACTAATATCATTTTGTGATTGGGATTGTATTTCGGGCAGCTTCAATATATAATAAAAATGTGATTATATAACACAAAAACTTCAATAAAAATGTGAGAATTGAGTCTATGGAACGATTTATATTGAAAAAGCTACTGAACTGGAAGAATTCTCCTTATCGCAAGCCTCTGATCCTAAAAGGTATACGTCAGGTTGGAAAGACTTGGATTCTGAAGGAGTTCGGTAAACGTTACTATGAAAATACCGCCTATTTTAACTTTGATGAAAATGAGGAATACAAGCAGTTCTTTGAGACCACCAAAGACGTTGATCGCATCCTGCAAAATCTGATGCTGGCCAGCGGCCAGAAAATTCTGCAAGAAAAGACCCTCATTATCTTTGATGAAGTGCAGGACTGCCCAAAGGTCATAAATTCCATGAAATATTTTTGTGAGAACGCCCCGCAGTATCATATTGCCTGCGCCGGTTCCCTGTTAGGCATTACTCTGGCAAAACCATCCTCCTTCCCGGTAGGCAAGGTCAACTTCATGCAGATTGACCCCATGACTTTTGAAGAATTTCTTCTTGCCAACGGTGATGATAATCTGTTGGCGTTTTTGGAAAGCCGGAACGCTATTGAGCTGATCCCCGATGCGTTCTTCAATCCTCTGTGTGAGAAATTAAAAATGTACTATGTCACTGGCGGTATGCCGGAATCCATATTAATGTGGACGGAAGCTCGTGATGTTTCTGCTATGCAGGAAGCCTTGTCTGGTATTATCGGTGCCTATGAACGTGACTTTGCAAAGCATCCTAACATCAGCGAGTTCCCAAAGATCTCTATGATCTGGAAGTCTGTTCCGTCTCAGTTGGCGAGGGAAAACAAGAAATTCATTTACAAGGTTGTCAAAGAAGGGGCAAGAGCCCGTGAATATGAAGATGCTCTGCAATGGCTGGTAAACGCCGGATTAGTGCATAAGATCTACCGCAGTTCCGCCCCTGGTTTACCGGTGGCAGCTTATGACGATTTGTCTGCTTTTAAGATTTATCTGGCAGATGTGGGTCTGCTTCGCCGTCTGGCACAGCTGGCTCCTACCGCTTTCGGTGAGGGCAACCGCCTGTTCACCGAGTTCAAAGGTGCATTGACCGAAAACTATGTATTACAGACCCTGATTACACAGTTCGAAGTGACTCCTCGCTACTGGACACAGACCAATCCTCCGTATGAAGTGGATTTCCTGATCCAGAGAGAGAATGATATTTTCCCTGTTGAGGTCAAATCTGAAGCTAACACATCTGGCAAGAGTCTCAAGAAGTTCCGGGAACTGTTCCCGGATAAAGTGAAACTCCGTATCAGATTCTCTCTGAATAATCTGAAGCTGGATGATGATGTGCTAAACATCCCTCTGTTCATGGCAGATCAGGCAGATCGATTGATCGGGCTGGCATTGGAGAAGCAGCTGTAGCCGTCCCCGTCATGGAACAAAAAAGGGCTGCCGTTCGCAAAACACATGACTGAAACGAAACGTGAATGCAAACAGCGCCCTTTTTCTGCCTCGACTACTCGATGACCAGGTCTTCCCAGTCATCCACCGGCACAAAGCCGATGTAAGTCTTACCCGTATTCAGTGTGATCTCCTCGCCTGTCACGTTATTGTAGTAGCGCGTTGGAGACGTCATATCACTCTTTTCCCATCTCACATAGACCGCCTTTCCGTTGGTCACATAATAACCGTATCCGGTACTCACACAGTCAAAGATGCAGTAACCGTGCTCGTCGTACTGGGTGAAGCCGCAACTCTGAATCAGAAGATTCTTAAAGCAGAGCTGCGCGTTGTCATTGCCCGGATCCACATGGGCTTTTCCGTACTCGGAATAGTAATACATTCCGTCGTCGGCATTGTATTCCAGGAAAGAACCGTTGTGCGGAAACGGCAGATCGATCGTCGTCGCATCGATCACTTCCGCCTCATCCGAGAGGTCCACCGGATTGCTCTCGCCGGCAAACTGATAATGCGCGCCCGGATAGTAGGAATTGTACTCCTTCTCCACGCTGCTGTTTGCAAAATTCTTCTCCATATCGCCGGGCAGGATGTACTCGGTATACTCTCTGGACTTTCCGTTGTCCACGCGGGAGAAGGTTCCGCTGAAATTATTCACGGACGGCTCCGCCATATACTCGTCGATGTAGAACGGTCCGCCGTCATGGCAGAGAATCGCGTTCCACTCCGCGGAGAGAATCACGTTCGTCGGACGCACGCTTCGAATACTTCCGATCTGGTCCACGCTCTCGTAATCCTTATACAGCGCCATAAATCTGGTAATGCGCCCGTTCATCGTACTGTTCATCATCTCGTAGACAATATCCGCTTTCGACAACCCGTAATGCGGCAGCGCGATCGACTCGTTGTCCACCATAACGGCAATCGGACGCTGATTCTTCAGGTCTTCGCCAATCAGCTCGTTTGTCAGCTCACTGCGGTACATTCCGTCGGGCAGCACCTCCGCCTCCACAATCTCAGCTTCCTCCGTTTCAGTCCCGGCAACTTCCTCCGTCACTTCCGTGGATACTACTTCGTCTTCTTTGTTCCCGCAGGCCGCAAGCGAAATGCTCAGCGCAAATGCCGCCAACAGGAGTGCTTTTCTTCTTTTCACTGTAAAATACCTCTCAGACTTTTCATTACTGCGTATGATATTCACTATCTTTACGCGCAACACACATTATGCTCTTTGCAGTGCGAACGCAAGAGCCGCAGGCGACTCTTGCGTTCACGGGTATTATATCATATCTTCACCCTGTTTCAACTTTTTTTTGACAGGAAGCTACTTTTTCTTCCACTTCGCGTACAGCGTCTTATTCCCGGTACTTCCCTTTTCTATCTCGGTAATCTTATTCTTGTACTTCGAATCCGTGTACCAGCCCTGGAAGATATATCCTTTTCTGGTAGGATTTTTCAACTTAATCGTCGACGTTGTAATGTAGTATTTCGTCGGATTCTTGCTGCTGTTCTTCCCTTTGTTCAGGTTGTAGGTAATCGTGTATTTCGTCTTTGCCCACTTCGCGTACAGCGTTTTGTTTCCGGTACTCCCCTTCTTGATCTCGGTGATCTTATTCTTGTACTTTGAATCGGTGTACCAGCCTTTGAACGTATAGCCTTTTCTGGCAGGATTTTTCAGCTTGATCGTCGACGTCGTAATGTAGTAGCTCTTCGGGTTTTTGCTGTTGTTCTTTCCATCATTCAGCTTATAGGTAATCTTGTATTTCGTCTTCTTCCACTGCGCGTACAGCGTGACCGTCTTTCCCGCGCTCGTTGTCAGCTTGGAACCGTCCGCTTTGTTCGCATACGTTTTTCCCTTTCCGTTTGCCTTTGTGTTCCAGCCCGTAAACGTATAGCCCTTTTTCTTAAAGCCGACGGACGCGAGCTTCGCACCGCTTCCGTAAGTCACGGTTCTCGTCTTCATGCTGCCGCCCGTGCTGCCGTTTCCGTCAAACTTCACCTTGTAGCTGATCCCTGCCCATTTTGCATAAAATGTCTTGTCCCCGGTACTTCCCTTCTTGACGGAAGTCGCCTTGTTCTTAAACTTCGCGTCCGTATACCAGCCCTTAAAGGTATAGCCGGAACGGGTCGGGTTTTTCAGCGTGATCGTTGAGGTCGTGATGTAATAGCTCGCCGGATTCTTGCTGTTATTCTTTCCGCCGTTCAACTTATAAGTGATCTTGTATTTCGTCTTCTTCCACTGTGCGTACAGCGTGACGGTCTTTCCCGCGGTCTTGGTCAGTTTGGAACCGTCCGCCTTATTCGCGCAGTCCTTGCCGCTTCCGTCCGCTTTTGTGTTCCATCCCGTAAACGTGTAGCCCTTTTTCTTGAATGCGTTGGCCGTAAGCTTCGTGCCGCTTCCGTATATCATGTTCTGGCTCTTCATGCTGCCGCTCGTGCTGCCGTTTCCGTTGAACTTCACCTTGTAAATCACGCTGATCCCTTTTGAAACGTTGCTGTCAAACTGTCCGTCTTTTACCGCTACCGCTTTAATCTCATCATAGGAATACGCCTCAAACGGCCCATAATATTTAAAAGATTTCGTGGCCGCAGGCGACGGCGTCGACCCGTCTAACGTATAATAGATCGTTGCTCCCGGAGTCGCGCATTCCATCTTAACTTTGAACTCATAATCGATAAAATCAACGTCAACCGTCGGCTGTGCTACCCTTGCACTGATCGTGGGCCAGGCTCCGACTGCCTTATCGGAAGAACCTGTATCAAGCGTACACGGGGGAAGATATCCATCCCAAAGGCTCTCCTCCGCATGGCTGGCCGCATTCCCGGGGCTGTCTGAATCATAATAGTTATCGCTGCGCCCATAATACGCATAGTAAACTTTATCCTTGCCGCCGTCGTTCCAGGTCACATCGACATTGTACCAGGAATCGCTGATGCGGACTTTATTCCACTCATGATTGTAGCTGGTCACCGCGACACAGTCAATTCCCATGCCGTTGCAGAGCATCTCAAGCGCCTGTGCGTAGCCTGCACAGACCGTCAGATCCGTACAGAACACGCTGTACGCCGACTGTGTATATAACGTGTCCTCCGCCTTGTTCTGTTCTTCTGCAGGAAGGTCAATAAAATCGTAATTGTAATCCACATTCAGTGCCACCGAATCGTGAAGTGATTTCAACTTTTCCGCATCCGAACCGTACCTGCTTGCCGCCGCCGTCCATGCGTCGACCGTGCTTTTCACACGCGCCGTAGCCGCCGTTCTGTCGGCCCCCTTTGCGAAAGCAGGATAGATCCCCAGCGCAAGGAAACTGAAATTTCCGCTCGATGACCTCCATGCACTCGTATTCAGGAAATAGTACTGGGGATTGGAAATGCGGAACATCCGCGCCACCTCATAGGCCTCATCCCAGCTTAAAATTCCGGTAATCACATAATCCGTCGTGTAATGGGTATCCCCTTGATAGGTAAAACCTTCAATATTCTCCGTGCCGGTCAGGTAGGACAGACAAATCTCGTCGAGCGCGTCCCAGATCTCCTGCTCTTCCTCGGAAAGCTGATTGTAAAAATAGTTTGTGGAATACTTATCCCACTGCGAATGATATGCAGCGGAACCGCGGATGGAATATTCCGAAGCGTCATCCCTCTCATAAATCCGGTCCGCCGGTACCTCCCCTGCCTGCCGGACCTGCATCGAAAGCAGGCCTGCCGGAAGATTGTCGGGATCATACAGATTCTCTTCCTCCTCGGTCTCCTCCGTTTCTTCGGTTTCCTCGGTCTCCTCCGTTTCTTCGGTTTCCTCGGTCTCCTCTGTCGTCTCAGTTTCTTCGGTTTCCTCGGTCTCTTCCGTCTCCTCGGTTCCTTCCGTGTTCTCCGTCGGCTCCGTTATTTCCGTTGTCTCGGTCTCCTCCGTTCCCTCCGTGTTCTCCGTCGGCTCCAAAACCTCGGTCTCCTCGGTTCCTTCCGTCGCCTCGGTCTCCTCCGTGTTCTCCGTCGGCTCCGTTATTTCCGTTGTCCCGGTCTCCTCCGTTCCCTCCGTGTTCTCCGTATTCTCCGTCGCGGCGCCCGGTTCGGTGCTTCCGGTCTCATCCGTATCTTCCGTATTTTCCGTTGTCACATCAGACTCGGTATTTCCGGCCTTATCCACTGTTTCACCGGTTTCCGTCTCTCCCGCCGCAGTGCCGTCTCCCGGTTCCTCTGTCGGTTCCGCTTCGCTGCTCTCCGATGTGACGGCCGCCGACTGTGCCGCTTCCGCCGCAGCGGCAGTCACTGCCCCGACATCACAGAAAATCGTGCTTATCGTGACCATCACCGCCATGGCCAATGCTATGTATCTGTTTTTCATCTGACCTGCCTCCCCTGTCCGTTTCTTTTTATGCGCCTGCTACAAGGCACCCGATATGTTTATTTTACCACTTTCGGAGAAATCTGTCATCCGCGTTTTGTGCCGCAAGGCCGCTATTTTCACAAAAAAAAGAGAAAGAGCGCAGGCTCTCTCCCTTTTGCGTAACAGCGGAACCAGCATGCCAGGTCTCCCCGCCGACGCACTACAAGCATAATACAATATCCCGGCTTTCGCAAGAGAAAAATGGAAAAATGTCATTTTTTATGTCATTGGAACGAAAAATGCCCCTTATCACCCCCGCACTTTATCTTATAGGCTTCATTTCGAATATCGTCATAACAGGTTCCCGGGCTCCTGCTCCAAAAGCTGTCAAAGTCAAATCTTTTGCTTTCGAGCTTCTGTTTCAGATTGCTCTCCCTGAGCAGATCTCTTTTAAAATCCCCGTTTGTCCTGCTGTTTGTCAGTTCCTTAATCTGTCTGATCGCGCAGCTATATAGCAGCTCCTCCTCAAGATTTCTCACCTGAGGTACGCATATCACCGACCTGACGGCCTCACAGTGATTCAAAATCCGGATATTTTCCCGCAGAACCGTCTCATTTCCCGTATCCGTATCAAACACGAGAACAACATTCGTCCCGTATCTCAGGTTCATCAGACGCGCGTTTGTAAATTTCTTCTCAACGACATTAAAACATGAGATTTTTCCCGGAATAATCAGCTGCATGTCTGTCTTTAGCACCTTTATTATTTTTTCTTCGTCTTCCCCTTCGACGAAATACTGATAATATTCATCCTGCCTCATCGGTATCTCCCGCCTCTCACAGCTCCAAGATCTCGTATATCCTATCCGTCGCCGGCGCCACGGAAAACAGATCGTTTTCGACCGCCCGTTTCAGAGAATCCGTACTTCGTTTCAACAGGCTCGACGCACTGACACACGCGATCGGCATCTCTTCATTATTTACGTCCTTTCGAAGAAAAACGAAGGAATGTTTCGGCAGCGGCATGTCTAAAATATCCGTATTGTGCGTTGTAAAAAACAGCTGGTTGTTCTCTCCGAGCGCTTCGATCATAACCGCCAGAAACGCCTTTTCAATCTCGCTGTGTATATATGAAAACTTTTCATCACAGTAATAAAACCGGTATTCCTCCTCAACGATAGAGGCCACCATCTCAGCCACATCGATTCCTGCTTTTGTCCCGCTTGACAACAGATCCGTGTCGACCTTTTTGCCGCTCTGAATGATCACCGAATCACTTTTTGTCTCTATCACATAGGCCTCTTTGACCGACTCTATCTTACTCACACGCAGAACAGACGGGTCAAGCGCCCTCAACACGCATTCCAGAATTTTCAGGTATCTCTGTTCGTTCTCGGACGTGTAGAACCCGTACTGCAATTCGTCATTCGGATATTTAAACAGCCATGACAGGCCGTCTACCTTCTCAAGCTCCTCGATATAACTGCCTTTTTTCTCCGGCTCCCTCTGCGCAAGCCGGCTTATGCAGGTCTCATAGCTGTCTCTCTTTAAGATATTTACCGACCGCACCTGCACGTCAATATCCGAAACGGAATACTTTTCTCCCTGCAGAGGTCTGACCGTCGTCTCAACCCGGTACAGCGTATCCTCCTCGCCCACAAAATCAATCGAGAAAAACGCCTCTTTTGTTTTGTCACAAATCCCGCTCGTTAATCGTTCATGCTCCTTTTTGTCCATAAAATTAAAAATCTTCATAAGCATCTTGCCAAAGGATGTCTTTCCGGTCGCATTCGCCCCCATCAGAATCATCACCTTTTTATAGCGAAAATTCGGGTATCCTGTCAAAAATTCGTTTTCGATACAGGAGTCCGCAATCCTCTTCGGATATGACATGTTTATGTGAAAGTTTCTAAATGCGAAAAAGTTGTCCAACCGTACGTCCATTACAATCATTTGCTTTATCCTCCCGCATATATTTTCGTTATTCACGAAGTAATCCCCTCCTGTATCATACTTTATGCCCGGCAAAAAATCAATGGTCCGGCGTGAAATAACTGTAGGGGATTTCCTCTCAGAAATTTGTCACATGCACACTATTTGCAGTTACTTTTTTACTTTTACCGTCTTTGTCTTACTCCATGAGCCGCGGAAGGTCCCGTCCGCCGTCTTTTTGTAGGCGCGAATCCGCACATAGTAGGTCTTACCGCCTTTTAAGCCGTTTAAAGTTGCCTTTACCGTGCTGTTTTTTTTGATTATTTTTTGTTTTACCCCCTTCTTAAAACTCTTATCTGTAGAGTAGAGGATTTCATATCCGTCCACGGCTTTGTCCCGTTTCCATATCAGAACCGCCTTTTTCGACTTCTTACTTGTCAGCGCCGACACGCTTACCTTTCTCGGGACGATTTTGTAGGTCAGCTCTATCTTTCCCTTGTATCTGCCCTTGCCCCTGATCACTGCCGTGGCGATTCCCGGCTTTATATTGTTTCTGTATGCAACCGTATAATCGGTACTTCTCACCATCCCGTCCGCGGCACAGACTTTCGCTTTTACCGCCTTTCCGGTATAAGTGCAGGTATCGTCGGCCAGCTCCCACACCAGATTCCGTATCTCGCTCGCCGCGCCCGGATTCTCAAATTTAATCGAAAATCTGACAAAATATCCCCGGTTGATATCGTACTCATAACTTATCGTATTCGTCGTAAAATCCGTCAGCGTCATCACTGGCCCCGTCCCGTAGCTGCTCCTGTCGCAGCCCGCCCAGTTTATCGCCCGCGACAGTTCAAAGCCCGGCAGTGTCCGCATATCAAGCACCGTTCCGTTCTTTATCGTATAGCAGTTCCCCTCATAGCCGATCTGTGAAAGCTTTTTGTTTTTCCTGATGTCAAGGCGGTACAGCCGGTTTCTGTTGCACTGCAGCAACTCCAGTTTTGTACATTTTGAGATATCCAGCGTCTCAAGAAGGTTATCGGCACACTGCAGTTTTTTGAGGGATTTATTTCCCGCGACATTCAGAACGGAAAGCCGGTTATTCGCACAGTCCAACCATTCGAGTTTTTTGAGTTTCGAGACATTTAACTCCGTCAGCTGATTATTCCTGCACCACAGATATTCCAGCGATTCCGCGCCGGAAAACTTCAGATCCGTTATCCGGTTATTCCTGCAGTTCAATCTCAGCAGCTTTTTGCAGCCCCTGACATCAAGTCCGGTCACATTGCTGTCATAGCAGTACAACACTTTTAAGTTCGCACAGTTTTTCGCAGCCAGCGTCATAGGCGCCCGATTGTTGTCGCAGTAGATCTCTCTTATCGCCGGGCACTCCCGCACGTCCAGACGGTCCAGCTGATTTCTGCCGCAGTTTAGAGTTTCTAATCCCGCACACCCGAATAATCGAAGTTTTGCTATCTGATTGTCGCTGCATTGGAGATTTTCTAATTTTGCACAGTTTCTGACAACCAGTTCCGTCACCTGACCGCTCCCCAGAATCAGACGCTTCAGCGAACCGCAGTCAATGACGGAAAGCGTTTTGAGTCCTGCGCCGGCACTCTTGTTTCCGCCTCCGCAATACACGGTCTGCAGCTGCGGCATATTTTTGATATCCAGCCCCGTAAGCTTATCATTCGACTTACAATTTAACACCTTAAGACGCGTCAGAGGCTGCAGATTCAAGCGCTCAATCTTTGTGTTATTGCAATACAGCTCCTCCAGCGCCGCGCAGCCATCTGTCTGCAGCGACGTCAGCCTCGCGTTATTGCCGCAGTTTAGCACCCGCAGTTTTGTGCAGAACCCCACATCCATGCGCTCCAGCTTATTGATGCTCACATCGATATTTACCAGCGACACGCAGCCGCTCAGATCGAGATTTGACAGCGAATTGTCCGCAGCCACAAGCACCTGCAGCGACGCGAGATCGCTCACCGCTATTTTCCGCAGGCCGCTGCTGCTGCACGCCAGCGTTTCAAGCTGGCTGCACCCGCGCACGTCAAGCATCGACAACCGGTTATATGCGCAGTCAAGTTTTCGCAGTGAACTGAAAAATTCCACTCCCTCCAGCGATTTTATCTTCTGATCGTCGCTCCACTTGCGCGCATTCACATTGATTTCCGTGACTCTCGCCAGTTCCTCCGCGCCAAGAACCCCGTCGTTGTCCAGATCAAACCGAAGCACATACGCCCGGAAATTGTCATCCGGGAAATTCATTTCGTCCACCGAAACACCGGCCTGCACAGCGCCTTTTAAATCGATTTTCCCCTCGATCTTTTTCTTCTTATCCCGCTGCGGGCGCGCGGACTCCTCATCCGCCCCGGATTCCTCCGTCTCTTCGGCCGCCTCTGTTTCTTCCGTTTCTTCGGTGTCTTCTGTCGCTTCCGTATCCTCTGTCATCTCAGTTTCTTCCGGCTCTTCGGTACCCTCCGGCGGTTCTGCGTCTTCCGTTTCCTCTGTCGGCTCAGTGTCTTCCACTTCCTCCGTCGGCCCGGTGTCTTCCGTCGGCTCCGTATTCTCCGTCGGCTCGACCGCTTCCGTTTCTTCGGGTTTCTCCGGCAATTCGGTACCTTCCGCGTCCCCCGGCTGTTCCGTCGATTCCGGTTCCGCCACTTCCCCGGCGTCTTCCGTGCCTTCCGCTTTCTCCGTATCTTCCGGTTCCTCCGTCGGCCCGGCATCTTCCGTACCTTCCGTCGGTTCCGAATCAACGGCCGGCCCGGAGTCGGCCGGCCGAATCCCCTCTTCGGATACCGCGCCACCCTCCGTCCGCACAATTTCTCCCGGCGGATTTGACGCCGCACCCGCATATGCCGCAAGCGGCTCCGGGAGAACCAGCGCCGCACATACAAGCAGCACAATTCCCGTCCGCATGTTCCGTATATTCCTCTTCCTCAAGCTTCCTCACCTACCCGCTTTCACTGCTATTTCCGAACCATCGAACCGTCCGCCCGGCAGTAATACCGCCGTCCGTCCAGAACCACATATTTTTTCACATACATGGCGCCGTTTTTGCCGAAATAATAATACTTCCCTTTTATTTTTATCCGCGCGTTTGTCCGCATCGCTCCGGTCTTACCAAAGTAATATTTATATTTTCCGACTTTCACACACTTGTTCACCGCGAGGGCCCCGGACGTACCTACACAGTACTTTTTGCCCTTAACGGAAATCAGTTTATATCCCTTCGTTGTCCGGACCATCTTGCCGTTGCCGCCGAAATAATAGTATGATCTCCCGACCTGAACTTTTACGCCCGTGCGCATCGCGCCGTCTTTTCCGAAGTAATATTTATTCTTTCCGACGGTCCCGATGCCGTTGACAACCAGCGCGCCGCTTGTGCCGACGCAGTATTTTTTGCCCTTAAACTGCACGATTTTCTTGCCGCCAGACGACTTTACCATCTTCCCCTTGCTGTCAAAAATATAATATTTTCCCGCAACTTTGACTTTACAGTTTTTCTGCAGCACTCCGTTCTTTCCCGCATAATATTGGGTGGAACCGATCTTTGCCCGGTCATTCCGCACGATAATGCCGTCGGCCGTCACCGCATAATATTGGCTTCCGAGCTTTACGCGCTCCGTCTTCCCCTTGCCGTGCAGCCGAATTCCGTCTTTCCCGAAATAGTACAGCTCCCCGGCAAACTCCCGGAATCCGACTGTCATATATGCCCGCGTCTTATCCTCGGAAAACATAAAAAGACGCCGCTCATCCCCATAATCCTTCCAGTACTCATACCCGCCGCTCTCGGAATAATTCCCGTATTCCATGCAGCCGCCGGCCCCGAAATAATAGTAATGCCCGCTTACATACTGCACACCTTTTAACGGTTTGCCGCTGCTGTCAAAATAGTAGGTATCCGTTTTCCGGTTCCTGCCGTCCGCGCCGACAAACGTCTGCCATCCCCGAAAGCTTTTCGCCGTCTGCAGGGTCTTTCCCTGATACATTTTTACCGTATTGCCGCTCACATGATAAATCATCGTCTGCTCTTCGCTTCCCGCCATATAACAGACGCCGTACTTCGACGCGCACGCAAGGCCGCTTGCAAACTCCCATTTCCCGGTAACCCGGTTTTCCGTCGTCCAGCCCGTGTTCGAGGCAAAGGAGTAGGACGGCGTCACCGCATCCATCAGCTCGGGGATATTTCCGGTACCCGTCCCGTGGTGCGACAGCTTCATGATATCGCAGTCAAGTACGCTTTTGTCATACCGCTCTAACAGGAAGCGCGCCTCCTCCGCATACATATCCCCCGCCGTAAAATATTTTATATTTCCGCAGGTCAGTATCGAAACCAGCGAACAGTTATTTTCGTAGTAGGAGCCCTTCTCCGTATCCGCGTCCACATAATCGTACAGATTCGGGTCGAGAAGATCCGTGCTCACCGGCCCGATTACCGAGCCCTTCACATCGCCGACCGAAAACGTATCGCCCACATTCAGATATACAATCTTTCCCCTTGAGGCCATAAAATTCTCAAGCCTTCTGTATTTTGCCGCATTTGAGACGGACAGCGGCGCGAGCTCCGGCGCGGGAAGATACATGGTTTCGATTTTAATCCCCGCCTTCTCAATCGCTTTCAGCCCCGCAAGCTTATCCTGCGGCAGTGTTCCCACATGATCCCCGTGCAGATGGCTGAAATAGATATCCACCTTCGTCGCGTTTAACAGCTTCAGCTGCTCGACGATGGCCGGCGCATGGTTCCCTGTGCCGATATCCATCAGCAGATACTCGCCCTTTGATTCGATCAGAACGGAATCCCCCCTGTCCGCATGTCCGAGATACATGGCATAAATATTCATCTCCGCTCCTGCTGCCTGCACCTCATATCTGCGGCCTGCGATACACGACAGCAGCACGGCGGCCAGCAGACATATCTTTATCCGAAAAAGCCTTTTCATTAAACCGCTCCTTTTTATCCGACACTTCATTTGTAAGTATTTCCGAGACAATTTTCTCCTTGTATATCATACTTCAAATTCCGTAAAACATCAATTCCCATCCTGCAATACCGTTCCGGTACTGCAGAATGGGAACCTGGCTATTCCTCATCTTCATTATTCATCAAACAATTTCTGCGCGGCGATCGCCTCGATCACACATGCGCTGTATTTTTCCGACATCGGTACGGGTCTCCTGCAATAATTGATACAGCGCACCTTATCGTCATCGCCGACGCCGTCTCTTGTGATCAGCGTCTGCAGTTCGTCTTCCTCCCGCAATTCCTCGTTTTCCATCAATTTAAAATACGCATTGAGCTGATGTTCAATCCACTTGCAGAGCCAGTCGTCCCGCCCCAGTGTTCGCATCGTCTGCAGGTTATCCTCCGTCATGGCAATGGTGTCCGTTATAATGATCTGTGCCATCTTTCCATCTCTCCATGTAACGCTGTTAAGATTCAGATAGCGTATGTTGATATCCCGCACAAGATTTCCGAACGCGTCATCCTCTATCTCCTCGATGCCGAGCAATTGCCGGCAAAGCTTCGCCGCCTTCGGATGCTTATCGTCCGTCTCTCCAAAGTAGTTCTTCATCTCCACAAAGCGCAGGCCGCATTTCTGCTCTCTGTAATTTTCGGTCACAAACGCCCGCAGCCCCTCCGTAAGCTCCTGCTCCTTCGACCAGACCTCCAGAATATTTTCCTTTGTGAACGCAAGCTTATTCTTCTTCAGGAGCTTCTCTAATGTGTCGCTCCATTCGATTTCGGAAGCGTTCTGAATTTTCACCTGCATGCCGTCAATCACTTCGTTCTCCCGCTCGTCGCGCAGCTCTTTTTCGTTTAAAAATTCTGTCAGCACCTCGACTTCCTCAGAAGCAGACACATAATACGGGACATAAATCTTCTCAAGATAATACATTTTGTTTTCTAAAACATACTTTGCCAGAGGCGCATCCTCCCGCCGCATAATCAACGTATAATTTCTCTTCGGGATTTCCTCCTCCGCGACCTCCTTGTAAAACCGCCGCAGAATGTACTCGACATTCTCTTTTGTAAGCATATACGCCCGGCGCTCATATGCGTCCGGCCGCAGCTCCTCCGGAAGCGCCGCGATACGGTCAAACCGGTACCCGGCTCTCACGAACTCCCTGAGTGCTTCTGTTTTACAATGCGCACACATATCCTCCTGGCTCACCGGCAGAGTTTGCAGAAAGCCGGCTTCCTTTATCTCCTCATCCGTCAGATGCGGCAGAAACCCGGTGATTTTATCTAATGTCTCATATGCATTACTCTGCATGCCGGCGGCAAATGCACGCCCAAGATTTTTCCATACGCGCAGCACCGCCGCGACCCATTTCCGCTTCAGGTTTTCTTCTTCCAACTGTTCCGCCGCTTTCGCCCTTTCCAGAATTTCCAGCATAAAGTCGACATTCTGATAGCGGGCCAGATTTTCCACCGCAAGCTCCAGCTGTTCCTTGGGTCCGTTCACGAGCAGATACAGGTATAATGACGTGTTCGGCAGCGCCACACTCAAAAAGTCGCCGCTCTTTAGATGCCCCAGCACCAGCTCCGGATGAAGAATTGGGATATCTTTCTGGCCCGCATCACTCTTCCGCTCGAAAACACGGTTCAGATAGACATATTCCTCCTCCGAGATACTGTTCGGGTAAAAATAGGTCATATACGTCGCGTAATCCTCCGCGATCATGCCATCCCGGATTAAAATCGGAATCAGCCGCTCTCCCCGGTCAAATGCGCCGAACAGCGTTTCTGCCGTTTTCTCCCCCGACAGCTCCAGCAGCGACTGCAGCGACGCCTCCCCGCATGCGGCAATCTCCTCTCTTTTCTTTTGGATTTCCTCCTGCAGACGCTCCGCTTCGCCCTCGCTCCGCGCCGTGAGAACAGCGCTGCGCCTCTTATACTCGTCGTCTCTATCCAGCGACCGCAGCTTTTCCTTCACCGCTTTCGTGACATCCTGCAGCGCATTACTGCCGTATTGCCACTCAATCTTCCTGGCCTCCTTGAGCGCGTGCACCACCTCCCTGCGGGTTTGGTACGCGTGCTCATTCTTCCCGTCAATCACATAACAGCCGGCATCTCCGGCTCCCTCTTCGTCCTCGAAAAAAATCGCATCCAGCTCATCCGTATCGGCTGCGAGTTCCCCCTGGATATCCGCAATCTGCCGCTCCAACCTTTCTATTTCCCCGGTAAGCTCTTTTACCCGCTGTCTCCGCTCGTCCTCCGCCTGCCGAAAACAGTTCCAAACCTTCCCCTCCCCGCGCTGCAGCAGCGCGAAATCAATCGGCGCGATATTTTTGTAGGTGATAACCGCAAAGAGCCTGGTCGCGTTTATCCCGTATTTTTCCGCCTTAATCTGTGCGTAATAGAGCACAAATTCATTGTATATATTTTTGAGAATCCGAAAGTCCTTCACATACAGACAGATTGTTTTCAGATAATCCATGTCGAGAACCGCCTGCCACTCCTCCCCGAGCATCTCCTTTAGCAGTTCATAGGAATTGCTGTGGTCCATGACCGGCACAACCGGAATCATGATATCGAAAAACTTGGTGCGCTCCCCGCTGTCACAAAACAGCTCGTCCTTTACCAGATAGATAAATTTAATCTTTTTGTACCCCTTCTTTTTCCGAAGTCCATACTTTTTCGTCCCAAGCTGCCTCCTGTTCAGCAAAAAGTTAATCTGGCGCAGTTCGTTAAATATCTCAACCCCGTCATAGCGGTCCAAATCCTCTATGATTAACGCATCCACGTCGCTCTTCCGGAAAAGGTAGATGATCTCCTCCATGTATTTGTCAAACTTCTCTTCCGATTTCCCGTTCTCGCCCTCCCCGACCAGGTTAATCTGGCTTTTATCCACCTGAATCGTTTTGATGATCGGCCGCTTATACTGCGCATTGACGATGCAAAGCAGGAGCGCAAACGCACTTCCCAGCGCTGCCCCAAGCATCACAAGATTTTCCCTGTATTTCCAAAAGCTCTCGTACAGCGTGATGCCGGTATTCTTATCCCACTGCGCGGACGGCACGCGAAACAGGTACAACACGGACACCAGCAGGACAAATATCAGCAGCGCGCACCCGAACACTTTCCATCCGGACACAATATGCTTCCGCTGAAATCTTGTCTGCGGGATTACCTCCGGCTTAATCTGATGGATAATCTGGTTGATGATTTTCGTCTCGACAGAATCCGTTCCGCCGTCACCGGTTTTGCCGCCTCCCGTTCCGCCGTCTTCCGGTTTCCCTCCGCCTGTATTGTCAAACTTCGCAAGGGATATATGGATGCATTTCAGATCGCTGTGGTCATGAAGCCAGGTGTTCATAATCGTGCTCTTCCCCGCGCCGTACGCACCCGTCAGCGCAATGTTGCACACATCCTCGCTCTCCATCGCATCGTTGATTACCTTTTCATAATTCGCGTAACCCAAACGCTTTTTCTGTTTTTCGTCAAGCATGATCGGCGTGAGCTTCTCAAGCGTTATCTCCCGTTTCATAAAATTTCTCCTCTGTGCCGCAGTAAAACAATCCGTTTTCATTCTACTACTTTTTTCGAACAAAAGGAAATATTTGTTTCTCAGTTTCCCAATCACAGGCAGGTTCTTCTGTGTGATGATAAATTTGTGATTATTGATGATTTTCAGTGACGGCGCTGCCTGAGGCAGCGCCATAGAATTTCTGATATGAGTCTGATTTATTTACATCTGTTCGATAAACTGTTCGATTGAATCAACCTTTGCGGAAAGCTTGCGCCAGCGCGACAGTACCTCGGCATCTCTCTGCCCATAAATCTGCGCTTTCAGCTCCTCCGGCACCGTGCCGCATTCCTCTAAAAATTCGAGAATGAATTCTGCTTTTCCCTCTGCCAAACCGGCCAGTCTTCCTTTCCGTTCCCGCTGTCTCATCAGTTCTTCGCCTGTCATAAAACGCCCCTCCATTTTCCGCCATTTTTTGAGCTCTGTTACCCGCTCGTGCAGCTGAATGATTGACTGTTCCGTCACCTGTGACACATACGCGTCAGTGCTTTCTTCCATGTATTTCAGGAAATGCACGAGCTCCGCCGACACGTTTGCATCGTTTTCCCCTTTTGTGTTCAGAAATATCTTTCGCGTCCCGTCTCCGAGTGCAAGGCCGCATTCCAGACAGCGCTCCTCGAACGTATAGCGATACAAGCCTTCCCCAAACGGGTCAAACGTACAGATAAAGATCACATACCCCGGTTTCAGTTCGTTAAAATCTTCCCCCGGCCTCAGCGACGATACATCCATCTCCGCCTGATAGTAACGGCTCCGTTTCGGCAGATTCCCCTCGTTTTCATTCTGTGCTTCCACATCATAGGCAACCTGCAGTTTATCGCTCGCATAAACGTCGAACCGAACGCTCCGAAAATCCGAACTGACCAGCACACTGTGCTCCGCGTGCACGCTCACTTGCGGCACTTTATGCCCCAGTATAATTTCCAGCACAATCCGGCAAATTTCGGGCTGTTCTAACGCCGCAGCGAATAAAAACGAATTGCATAAATCCAGTTCCTGAAATGTTTTGTTTTGTATTGACATATGCTGTCTCCCCCAATGGTCTCACACAGCTATGCCACCTGCCTGTATATGCATGTTACCACGGATGTAGACTTTTTTCAAGAACCCCCTGTCCCGGGTTTTCATATCCGCAAATTCGTGCTATGATGAAACTATGTTTATAGTACGAAAGAGGAGGAACACCGCATGACACAACCGTTAGCTGTCGCATTTGTCTGGAACGAAAACAACGAAAACGCATCCGAAGCGGTACATTATGCCGCCGGCATGCTCGCAAGAGACGCTTCAAAGCCCTTCTCGCGGGCAATCGATATCCCGCTTTTCTTTTACCCGGGAACGGCGGCGCTCACGCCGCCTCCCATCAATCTGTGCGCGGAACAGATCCTGATCTGCGCGCTGATCGATCCGGAGATGGTCGTTGGCGCAGACTGGCGAACCTGCCTTCTTGCGCTCCCCTCCCTGAAAAATGCGACGGTCATACCGATCGCCCTTGCACCTCAGGCGCTGAAAATAGGCTCCCCGCTGTCTGACATCAACTTCATCCGCATGTACGACTACCCTGCGCTTCAAAAAGAACATGTATTTATCCGAATCGCACACGAGATATACCGGTACGGCTTTAACGGGCTGTACCGTCGACTGGAGCCGGGCGCCGACAGTTCTCTGAAACTCTTTATCAGCCATGCAAAAGACGGCGGAACGGGGCTCTCCTGTGCACGGCAGTTAAAGGACTTTCTTGACCGCTCCTCTTTCCGGCAATTTTTTGACGTGTACGATATCATGCCGGGACAGATGTTTGACAGCGAGATCGAAAGAAACATCCGCCAGTCGACGGTCATTCTGATCAACTCCGATGTCTATTCGTCACGGTACTGGTGCCAGAAAGAAATCCTGCTGGCCAAAAAATATGAGCGGCCGATCATCGAAGCGGACGTGCTCGATTCCTATATGGATCGGAAATATCCGTATGCGGCCAATATACCGGTTGTCCGGGTCGGCAGGACCGACGGCATCAGTCAGGAGGATCTGCTGCGCATCCTTGCGGCAGCGCTCCTGGAAACCATTCGTTTCTACTACGCAGATGTCTGGCTGAAGCTCACGGCAAACCATATGGGCATACCCGCCGTCCGGCTGAACCGTCCGCCCGAACCCTTCGATATCGACAGGCTCTTTCCGCGGAATACAGACCACCCCAATCACATACACCGGATTCTCTACCCGGATCCGCCGCTGTACGCGGATGAGCTGCAGTATCTGGAAGGACGCGGGATCCAGGCTGTCACACCTCTGACGTGCAGGCAGAAAAATCTCAGGCAGCTTCGGGCGGGCATATCCGTCTCAAATATTCCGAAAGAGGAATCCCGTCTGCTCGGGCAGGATTCTTCCCACCTGAAAAAGCTGTCGCAGTCCGTTGCAAAATATCTGCTCTGCCGGGGAGCAAGGCTCGTATACGGAGGCGATATCCGCCAAAACGGTTTTACCGGATATCTGTTGGAGGAAGCGCGGATTTTAAACGAGCGGCTCAAAGACCATACGTCCCGCATCATCGATTATCTGGCATGGCCGATTTACTGTGCCGATCAGACGGCGCTTACCCTTTGGGAAGCCGACCACATTCAACTGGCCGAGATGATCCGCGTAGCGCCCGATGCCGTCGGACCCGAAATTGACCGCACGCAATACCTGCCGGACGACTCCCCGCGAAACCGGTATATCCGGGGAAAATGCCTGACCGCCATGCGCGGCGCCATGCTGGACGGCTGTGATATCCGCATATGCGCGGGCGGCCGAAAAACGGGCTATAAAGGCTGTATGCCCGGCATCCTTGAGGAGACGGCGCTCGCCGTCCGAAAGGGAAAACCGCTCTATCTGCTCGGCGGCTTCGGCGGCGTGACGCAGAGTATCTGCAGGCTGCTGGAATACGGGGACATCGATGAATGTCTGCGGGCCGACTGGCAAGCCGAACAGAACCTGCAGTACGCCGAACTGCTTGCGGAATACAGAGCGCACGGCGAAACGGTCGACTACGAGCAGGCAGTCATAGACTTGCGGGACGCGGATTTAAAAAACGGCCTGACCGACGAAGAAAACCGCCTGCTGTTTCACACCTGCTACGAAAGCGAGGCAATTCGCCTCATCCTGAAAGGATTAGAAAGGCTGTACCATGAAAAAAAATGAATCAAAAGAAAACGGTTACGACGCATTTATCTCCTACCACCGCGTTCCCTTAAACATCAAAGTGGCACAAAAACTCCAGGATCTTCTCGAGAGTCCCCGCCTGTTACGCCTCGCGCGGCATGCCCTCCAGTCTGACCTTTCGACCGGGAGCAGGCAGCGCGACGCTCTGTCCGCTTCCGTATCAGGGAGAAACAGGCTTCATGTCTTCCTCGATCAGGGCGAGCTTTCCGCGAGCAGCCACCTGACCGAGGATATCCGCGATGCCCTGCGGCGCTCACACTACCTGATCGTCATCTGTGCCGAAGACCTCAAAGAGTCCGAATGGTGCATGGAAGAAATCCGCATGTTCCGGGAGCTTCACTCCGGAAACACCGATAAAATCCTCACGCTCCTCGTAAACGGAAAGCCGGGTCCCATCCTGTCGCAGCTCCCCCTGTGGGATTCCCCTCCGCAGGCGCCCGCTGCCGATCCGCACACAACGGACAAAAAAGCCGCCGACATGCTCGGCGCCGATATCCGCGCCAAAAACACCCGGAAAATCCTGCACAAATTAAAAACCGAGTATCTGCGGCTCGCGGCCCCGATTTTAGGCTGTGACTACGATGCGCTTTACCGGCGCAATCAGCGCAGGCAAAGGAAAACCGTTATCGCTGTTCTCTCCGGCACCGCGCTGCTCTTTACCGCCGTCCTTGCCGTGGTGTCCGTATTCGCGTACCGCACCTGGGTATCCGAAAACAATTATCGGACCATGCTCGTCGACAATTATACGCAGGAGGCCAACCGCTATGTCCGCGCCAAAGATCCGCAGGAAGCGCTCCTATACTACGCCAGCGCACTGAGTCTCGACCCTGAAAAAATGCCGTCCGCCACCGGCGCCGCACTGCTTCTGCAGGACTATCTGTGGCCGGCACTGCGCGAAAAAGGCGCCGCAAAAACAGACAACGAATCTTCCCTCGCGCACGACATCCCGGCGTCCGACGAGATGAGTCCCGGCTGTGCGGCAGACGAGGATTTCCTCGACTTCGGCGCGAGCGCACGCGAACTTGCGGACGGAACCATGATCGTCGCACACAACGGGCTTGTGCGTCTCTATTCCTTCAACGATTCGGGGGACGCATCGGAGCTTGCCCGCGCAGATCTTGCCGACGCGTTTCCCTATGATGCGTCAAAAAACGGGCTCGCACGGACAAATGAAGTCTGCGTATCCGCGGACGGCTCACTGGCGCTTGTTAACAGTTACTCTCTCGCGGCGCTTTATGATACGGAAACCTTAAATCTCAGGACAACCGTCATACGTTATCTCGATTTCCTGCAGGGCATGGCTATCAGCCCGGACAACCGGTATTTCGGCTTGTCCTACGGAACCAATTATCAGGACAACCTGCTCAATCCGGGCGGCCATTTTGAAATTTATTCCACAGACGGGGAGCTCCTGTTTTCCTCGCCGCAGAACAGCAAGGAATCCCTGCTCGGAATATCGTTTCATCCCTCAGATCCGGATGTCGTACTCGTGTGGAGCTCCGGTTTTGTGCATGTCTGGAACTGGCAGGAAGGCAGGGAGATTATGGCGCCCATCTGCGCGGCAAACATCCGAAGCGCCGAATTTTCGGACGACGGCGCATCCGTCACCGTCTCTGACCGTCAGAATGTTTTTGTCTACTCCCTGGAAAAATTTGCCTGCACTGCCCCGGCGTTTGATCCGGCTGCCGACCTCTCCGCCGTGCCGACCGGGCATTATTATATGGACGCGGAGGGGCCGGACGGTATGTCCCTGTCTCTGAGTGTCTCGGACCTCACAATGTCCGACGCAGACGGCAGAGAGCGCGCAAAAATCGATCTCCCCGGATATGGCGAGCGCCTTGCCCTGTCAAAAGACTTCCGGACGGCATACCTGTACAATACCAATGCGGCCGCGCTGATGACACTCCCCGTAGATTTTGAAAACGGCAAATTCGGGGATATCCTGCAGTTAGACACAGAAGAAGAACCCACGCTTGAGATCTGGTTTGACGACGGCTGGCTTGTCGCCGAACTGACCTCCCGCAATTTGCTGATATTTGATGCAGACGGGAATCGCATCGGCAAAATTCTGCCGCAGCATGACGGAAATATCGCTTCCGTTCTGATCGATCCCACCCTTCGGTATCTTGTGCTGATTTTAAAAGATACAAGAAGCGCTGCGGATAACAGCTTCCACTACGATAAAACAGGCGTCGTGGAAATATGGGATCTTTCCTCTGCGCTTTCGCTTGCCTCCTACGAGACGGCCAGCAGAGAAACCGTCGACGCGGCATGGCTTACCCCGGACGGTACACTGGTCTTTTGCACCGCCAAAGCCTCCTATGCAAAACAGCTTGTAATTCCCGCCCCGGATGAGGACGCCGTCCGCTTTCTGCATCAGCTCTGCTGCCTCGATCTTGACCCGGAACAGAATCTGATATCCAAAACGCCGTCCTGCTCCTCTCAGATGGGAAACTGGGGCTTACTAAACAGCGCTTCTGTTCGGGACATCGAAACCGCACAGACAGACGGAACGCCAGGCACGGGCACGCCGGAAAGCGAAACTCCGGATGGTACCGCGCCGGGCACCGACACATCGGATGCCGGCACACAAGACACCGATACGTCCGACGCTTCCATGCCGGGCGCCGACACGCAGGATACCGGCAGTGCTGAATCCACGGCCTCCCTTGTCTCTCTTGTCGACGCGCTGCGCGGCACGGAAAGCTCCGACAGTGATGCTTGGTTTGCCGCGTGTGATGCGCTCTGGCAACGCCTCTGTGACGGCGAATTGCCCTACACCGCACAGGAGCTGGACTATTTCTACCGCTATTATAACAACACCGCAGAAAATCTCGGGCAGACCGAACAGATGTCGGCGGGCGTAAACGCCTATATCAGCCTCACGATGCGGCTGATAAATCCGGAGGACGGCTTCGAATCGGAGGAGACCGTGATGTCCAACTTCTGCGCAGAGCTTATGAATACGCTCTCCTCCACACAGGAATACGATTCCGTCATTGCAGCGTTCTTTGCCGACGCGGCCGCCCTGGATGAGGAATCC
This sequence comes from Lachnospiraceae bacterium, assembly GCA_021770345.1. Taxonomy (GTDB): domain Bacteria; phylum Bacillota; class Clostridia; order Lachnospirales; family Lachnospiraceae; genus Roseburia. Next base: position 276,811 of record JAETRD010000001.1, read on the forward strand.
GCGGATACGCCGCCGTCGGATGACGATATCCTCGCCCGCCTCGATGCTCTTTCCTTCGCTTACACGAAGCTGTACCTGAAAGCCTGGGCCTCCTGTCTCGACGGCAGCGGCGACGGCGACGAAGCGATGATGGCCGTGGCCTCCTTCTGCGACTCTGATCCTCTTATAGAATCGCTGAAGCCGGAAACTCTCGCCCTTGCCAGACTTCTGTCGGGTGACGCCCAGGCGGCCGCCGATACGGTAAATCAATGGCTGATCGACGCCTCTTATCAGTATTTGCCCGACGATGCCGACATAATGGAAGAATACTTGAAAACCCTCCTCCTCGGCGGAGAGATTTTAACGTGGAGGGAGCAGATTGATTCCTCCGTATATGAGGAATTTCTGGAACAGATTGATGCCGATTTCGGCCTGGAAGTCTCCGAGACGTCGCCGGAAGCGCAAAAGGCGGGTTTACAGCCGAAAGATCTGATCACACGGATAGACGGCCATCGCGTCACCTGCTCGCAGCAATACCGGCGCCTGCGCAGCCTGCCCGACGCAGAGTATCTCACGGTTCTGCGGGACGGGGAGAGCGTTACGATTCCGCTGACGGAAAACGGAACATTTTACGGGAGGATGAGAATACGGTTTAGGGGGCAGTAGTACAGCCTTGTTATGCGGAGCTTTCGAGAGAGGTTGTGCAGCAAAACCTCAAGCCGAAGTAGGGAACCGCCAAAAGGAAATACTCAGAGACCGTCCTGTATCATCAGGACAGTCTCTCACCAAAAGCTGTGGCGTTCCTGCATACGAGATATTTCAATTTTTACTGCTGTTAGTATTTCAGGAAAGAACTTATTCCGTTTCCCGACTTCCAAACAGAACAGCCAGACTGTTTCGAAAACTGTCCCTATGGACAATAGTTTACAACAGAGCCAATGCTCAAATAACGAATGCTCTACAAAGCTTTATGGCTCTGTTTGTGAAGCAGACATCAACGCTTTTCGCAGATATCACATCTGTTTTAAAAAGTAAGGTGACCGAATGGATTGCTTTTCAGGCCACATTTATTCAGACTTTATTCAGAAATATCTGCTGGGAAAGTTGAGTTATTTATTAATTGAAAAAGAATATGACACATTCATAGGAAATTAATAGCGATAACAGATTTACTATAAGGTGTACAGAGGAGGGACAAATATGGAGGAGAATATAATAAAAAAACAATTGGAAGAATTTCAAGATAAACTAAATTCGATGAAAAATGTTGATGGGTTATTAAAAAATGTAAAGCTATATTTAGGAAAAGTAGATGCTGTAAAAGAATGGAACGACAATAGAGAAGAAGCCTACAAGCGGTTCTTGCATACACAATCATATTGTGACTTTATTGATGAAGATGCTCTTATTTTATTAGGGCGAACTGGAACGGGAAAAACATCGATATTGAGATGTCTTTGTGAAAACGTAAATCAAAAAAAGATTAATTCGTATGATTTAGCTATTACAGCACAGTTCAATGAAGTGCTTGAAAATTTGATCAATGCGGTAGATAATTTTAATAGCCCAATAATTAACACACAATTGGTAAAGATCATATCAATGTATATAAATTGTTATGTAATGAAAGCACTATTAAATCAAAATGATTGTAGAAATGCCTCTTCTGCCATGTATTCATATATCAAAGATAACCATCTTTACGATTTGGGTGATGTGAAGTATATACGTAGTGGAATAAATAAAATACATAATATGATAAAGGCATCTAAGCAACTTTCCGGAAAACCGGGTGAAGTTGCAGCCGATATTGCAACAATTGCAGATATTTTAAATGCTTTTACACAAAATGGTTATGAAGAAGCGTATAAAGAAATGATGGAAATTTTGCAGGATAAAAAAGTTTTAGTATTAGTTGACACATTGAATGAGTATGATTTACGAGATGCAAAAATAGTACTTTGTGTTAAAGCATTAATTGCTGCATGCTTTGAATATTATAATAATACCGCCACTAACCATATATTTGTCAAGATATCAATTCCGTCTGAGATACATACTCATTTAATTGAACAATTACCGGGTAAGCAACAAGGAAATACGGTTGTTATTCAATGGACAAATAATGATTTGTTAAAAATGATAGCTATTCGATTATTGGCTCATTATGAGAATTCAAAGGGAAAGGTATTAAAGTTTGAAGGACGATATAAGTATGAAGATTTTTATGATGATAACATAAATGCAGCAGATAATGCAAAAAAAATATTATATGAGATATTACCTAAAGTATGCCCTACAAGTTTAGAATTTTCATTTGATACATTGGCATATTGCATAAGGCATACGCTAAAAAAGCCAAGAGAATTAATGACAATATTTAACTACTTTTTATCTAAAATATATGAAGAAAAAGACTCCCACTTTTTTATTAATAAACCAAATGAAATTCGCAACATAATACATTCTACACAAGAAGAAATGATTTCTTCTGCACTTAGTATGTATGCGACTTCATATAAAAATATTAAAGAAGCATGTGAAATTGTTTTGCAAGGAAGGACATATTATTTTCAAGGAAAGGATCTCAATGATAAATTGAAAGAAGCGGTAGTTAATAGACAAGGATATGATATTACTGATATAAAACGAATTTTGCTTGAAAGCGGTCTTATAGGAAAGATTAATGAAATTTCAAAGAAATGTGTGAAAGAAGATGCAGATAGCAAAAATAAGAGATATACCATTCAAAATAGTATACGTATTATAAAAGCAAAGTTTGAATATCAGGTTAAGGGAAGATTGTCTTTGAATAGGGATGATTATTATGTTTTGCATCCAATGTGCTATGAACATTTTGAATGTAAAGTTGGTAGTCAAACTTTGGTATATCCAGATGAATTTGGAGATGAAGCAGAGATAATGAAGTCTGTACAATTAAAACAATGGAAATAGTTGTGGAAAACAGAAACAACTGCTGGACAGATATGGAAGATCTCTCTCCTTATCATTGATGAATGGCTGGTTTTCGACATTTCAGACAGTAACCCTTACTTCCTGTTTGAACTCATGGCGCGGTGCTCCGACTCCACCATCTTCTGTACCCAGTACCGAAAAGAGGATTGGATCAGGCCCCTGGAAGAATGGGCTACAGCAAAGGCGATTGTTGATCGGTATGCCTATACTGCATTCTGAATAGAAACCTGCAGTGTGAATATGCGAGAATACTTCGCCCAAAACAGAAAATAACCTGCCGGCAGGCGGATCCTAAAGGCGAAACGTTGATTCGCAAAAGAGATTCAATGGAACGGAACAAAGTTCTGCTCCGGATCCCCTGCCGCGAAATAATCAACAGGTTCCGGAATGTTTTCATATTCTTTTTGGCGGAGCCTATACACCCACCCGTAAAAAGTACCCGGGCAGATACCCTTCTCCAAACACCACTGGTAATCGGTCAGGCCGCTGGAGCGGCATTCCGTGGCCAGACGATACTGTTCTTCCGCTTTTACAGATTTTGGTTGCATACATCTAACCTCCATAGATATAGTAAAATGCTTGCACTTGCAGAATTCTGGCACAATACACAGAGTAAAATGCTTGCATTTTCATTATTAATGGAACTGGGGCAGACGTTTGTCACTCCGTCAAAATATTTTGCGCTTACAAAATAAAAGCCTGATTCTGACAACGAATCTGCAATTTTCAAAGTAGGGAGGTATCTTTACGGATGACCAGATGGCCGCAGCGATGATAGATCGCTTTGTCCATCACGGGCATTTACTGATATTTAAGGAAAAAACTACCGGATGGAACATGCCCTCATGCGCAGGGACGCGTGAATGTAACCCGCCGAAAGCAGGGAAATTCCCCGAATAAAAAGCAGAGAATTTTAACGCTTTTTTCAGTGAAAAGTGCTTGACAAAATACAAGAGTTCATTTCAGCAAAACCAGCAGGGAAACCATGAGCAATAAGATCAACCGTATTCTGAAAAATGAGATACAACAGATGTGAAAAAACGATAATGAGAACAAGACGGGATTCAGAAATGCGCGGCGCTATACGCCTGATCGATCCCAGCTTGTAAAATCGGGAGGTTTATGGTAGTATGGAGATACGAAAACGGAAGGGAAAGCAGGTAGAAAGATTGACAGTGACGGAACAGATAGACCAGAAACATCAGGAAGACTTACAAAGGCTAAGAGGTTTTCGCCTGCTCGATGATGATTTCCTCACAAAGTGTTTTGAGGGAGATACGGCAAGCATAGAACTGGTATTGCAGATTGTCCTCGAAAAGTCGGATTTAAAGGTGCTGGACGTCCGCACCCAGGTATTTGTGGAGAACCTGCTAAACCATTCGGTAAGGCTGGATATTCTGGCTACGGACAGCACAGGGGCAAAACTGAATGTGGAAGTACAGCGCTCCGACAACGGAGCCGGAAGAAAAAGAGCAAGGTACAACAGCAGCATGATGGACGCAAACCTTTTGAAAAAAGGCGAGGACTTCGACAAGTTGCCGGAAACGTGGGTAATCTTTATCACAGAGAATGACGTAATGGGAAAAGGACTGCCACTCTATCCGATTGAGCGATGTTTTTTAGGAACCGGGGAAAGATTTGAGGACGGTTCACACATACTGTATGTAAATGGTGCTTACCGTGGAGATACACCAATTGGAAAGTTAATGCATGACTTCTCTTGCACAGACGCAACGGATATGTACTATGGGACACTGGCAAACAGGGTGAAATTTTTCAAAGAAAGCAAGGAGGGAATCGAGATTATGTGCCAGGCTATGGAAGATATGAGGAATCAGACATTGAAAGAAGGAATGATAAATGTTACAAAGAAAATGTTGGAAGATGGAACAATAACGCTTGAAAAGATCGCGGAATTTGTTGGTCTTTCTGTTGACGAAGTGAGAAAATTGAAAACAGACCAGAATATGTAAATGACACTAATGAACCGGGAATCTAAAAAATAGATCCCCAGCTCTATTTTTATACCGTAATCTTTAATATATCTTCACTACAGTCAAAAATCTTCACTATGTATTTCTGCAAATTCTTTTTCAATCAGTTCCTGCATCAATGATTCCGGAAGCATACTCCCCTTGCCGGATTTCTTCATCCTCAAAAGGGCATCCTGCAATTTTTGATTCATCTCTAAAAAATAATATTCTTGATACTGGTAAGGAGTCAGATAATCTGTTGAAATAACTCCTAATTTTGAAGCAACTTTTCTTTTGATTTCTTCCAGTCTATGTTCTTCCTCCTCTGCCTCTACCTGTATCTGTCTGCAGACATTCTTATCAAGTTTTGCCCCATACACATCCAGAATCTTATGCAGATTCCTGATTTGTTCCTCCTGCTTCTGACAGTAATAAGATTGAAACCAGCATGCAAGCTTTCGCTTTAAGCGATTTTTCTGGATATTAATACTTCCCGCGTAACAACGACTAAGATATGCATCCTTCATCTGTCCAAGAAAAATTTTCTGTCCGGGACTTTTTTTATAAAATGCAAAAATAGTTTCTTCCCATGAAGCAGCAACCTCCTTCCTTTCGGGGCGCAATGCAGCCTGATTGATAAACTGATCTAAAATTCTGCAAATATCCGCACCCATCTGCTCTAATATTTTTACTGCTGGTTCATAATCTTCTGCATTCTGAATCACAGTTTTTCCCGTCGCCTGCTTTAACCACGACTCATATTGTTTCTGCAAATCACTCGTTCCATTCTGTTCACTAATATTATGCCCTAAAACTGTACGTAACATCGATATCGTCTTTATATGACCATCAAGTTTCTTTTGGTCAAAAACAATTTTGTTCGGTTTTGCAATTTTGTAAAGCATCCCGATAATACTTGCATCCACAACTAACTTATATAAGTTCATAACCCCCTGACAAAATCTCGCGTCAAAGCTGAAAACCCTAACCTGATCCGGCTGATAATGACAAAACAAAAACAAGTGAGGAGCTATCTTTTTAGAAACTTTCTGATTCAGTAATTCTGTCAAATCCGGGAAAAAAAGTATACTCTTCATCTCTTTTCCTCCATCTTCTTTCGCCCTTCTGCCTTATATACGGAAAAACCTGTATAGCCAATTCCCAGTTCCAAATGATTTAAAATCTCTTTTTCTTTTGGCATGGAACGCATACCTAAGTTTTTCATAGAAAAACGGACTCCTGTTTTCCCTCCAAGATGAAACGGCATACCCTCAACTTTAATAAAACCTGAATATCCTTTTGTAGAAAGAACCGTACCGCTGTACTCCTCAGGATTACCCTGCTCATCACAAATCATATAGGGAACTCGCATGCGCGCTGTAGAAAAAAACGCATCCTCATTTAGAGATTCTATCAACTGGCTAGCAGTAATATAATCTCCGTTCAACTGTACAACAGCCAGTGCATTTAACAAGATAACCAAAGGCCGTTTATTCTCCCCTGTACAAGCAGAGTATAGTTCACAAATCCTTCGAATTTCCTCCCAATGCCTATCTTCCATATAAGTCAGCTGACACTCTCGGCTGTCTGTTAATGGGCGCTTATTATAGCACATCCATGTGGTTCTTAATAAGAGATATAGCGCATGACCGTCTTTTTCAATGCATGCTCCATACTCATCCCTGCACATAAATTCTCTCACTCTCTCACAGACCTGCAACTGACTGTCACTTAACTGTTGAACTTCATCCAAATCTCCGTTTTTCAAAAAATTCAACCTTCCATTAAGTCCTGCCTGCTCCAATTCCTGCTGGCATACAAAATTAATTGCCGATGGATTATTTTTTGTAATCATATCATGGAACAACCTGACAAAAGGTTCCTCATCTGTCCCATTTACAATGTCCTGAATCATAATCATATGTCCACTGCTGTACTGCGCGATTTTACTGACATGCTTGCTTAGTTCGTCATCCCCATTCATTCCCCTGCTTGTAATATCCAGCGTATTTGCATCATCTGCAATCATTCTGACCTCACTTAAAAGCTGTAGCCTATACTCTTCACTGCCTTCTTTGTTATATTCCTTTTCAAAAAGCTTAAATAGAGCATTATATGCGTAGCCACTAAACGGATCACTGTTAATTGCTTTAACAAGCATTTGATACTGTGAGCGATAAGGAAGTGTATTTATTTTTTCATATTCTTTTTTTCGATTTTCTGCTTTCTTTTCACAAAATATCTTATAAGATTGCCATACTTCCTCCATACTCCGATTACAATATGTCAGTTCTACCGAAAGTGAATTAATCTGATCTGCCAACTGATGCTTTTTCCCCAATGCAACATTCTTCAACTTTTCAACCTTATCAATACTCAGCAATGCAAGATCTGTAGCCTCTTTTAAATTATCCAACCGATCCTCATAGGATTCTTTTGTATAAATTTCTTCATAAACATCCCACGGAAACTCATTTCCCAACTGTTCTTTTGTGCAGCCATGCAGACGATCCCACATAGAACCATAATATTCCCGTAGAAACGTAATCTCAATCCCTGCAAGTCCTGCGTCATCATCCGGAATCCGTATCTTCACTCGCAGTTCATATAGTTTCCGGATAATTCGATCCAGCCTTTTTAATATTCCCTGATGCTGTCCATAATATTTTCCATCATTTTGAAAAGGCCGAAACGGTGTATTGGGTCCAACCATCCGGAGCAAACGCTGTAATGCCAATCTTATGGTTTCATCTACATATTCGGATTGTCTATAGCTATCTGCGAAACAATCCATAATATCGCAAACCATTTCAACCTGTTTTTCGTCATCCATCTGATTATTTTTCAGAAAAATATCTGCTTCCAGCGAATTGCGAAACCGAAATGAAAATTCTCCCTTTTCACTTTCTCTATAATAAATCCACGGAATCGAATAAGTAATCAACTTAAAGACTTCATGATTACTATAATTATAAAAATCTTTTTCTTTTCCTTTTTCTCCAATATACAACATCTGTATAGCCAATTGATATGGTGTTTCGAGTTTAAAACGGCTAAACAGTGCAATACACAGATTAAATCTCTGGAGATCATAGCAGTTTTGACCAAAATTTTCACCTTCACTGATCATATTCTGCTCCTTCTCACTTAGATTAATCCCCGCATTTTTTAGGGCCAGCGTCATTGCATTATCTGATTTTTCTTCTCGATACTCTTTGCCAGATACTAGATTCAACTGTTCCTGAACATATGTAGATACTTTCCGTTGTTCCCTACTTAATCCCATTTCCAGTTTTGGCCGCAATAAAATAATTAATTTATAAAAATGATTAAAAATATCATCCCTATCCTCTTCCTCCTCTTCAAGTACTTTCCACATCTTAGTAATTATTCTGTCTTCTAGGGCAGAATAATTCTTTATATTTTGGTGAAACTGTTTTCTTTCAGACGATGACATTTTTCTAGTTGCCATAATATAATAACAATTCTGATATAATAAAATATCATGTTCTGTTTTTCTATCCTTATACTGTCTATAACTACCATCTTTCTGCTCCGAATACCAAATTCGTTCTTCCTTTTTCTCACTCCTTTCCACGTCTGCATTACAATAGGAACTACATACCAAAACAAAGCGTCTTCCCCTGTTATCCAATTGACGTGCCAGGTTTTTAGCCGTTGCCGCTACATTCCGATAAGCGGAACTATCCCAGATTAGCAGTATTCTGGTATCTGTTTCCCCTGTGTCCTCGATCTCCCGCATCAATTGATCAAGCTCCTCTAGCTCATAACTATTTGCATGAAATGACAAATCATTATTCCGTATAAAAATAACAGGATTAACTTTCTCATTAAATATGCGATACGCAAGCGCTGCCAGTGTAATACTTTTACTGCTTCCAGAATCACCTTCCAAAATCACCGGCACACTGTACCCCTGATTTGGTATTTTCCTATTTGAAAGAATATTCCGAACCAAATTTACCAGCGTATCTTCAAACTCTCTCTTTAAGTAAAATCGAGACTGTGGCAAATATCCATACCACTGCGGCCCCTCCGCAGAGGATCGCGTCAGAAAATTAAAAAACCATCGCGTCTGCTGAACGCGCCCGAAAGGGCGTATCTCGTGTATTGCTTCCTCTGTCAAAAGATTAGCAAGATGCCGGAATCGCAACAGGGTATGTTTTGCAATCGTCGCCGGTTTCTGACCTTTATAAAAAATGTTTTCCCTCGGCTCTTCAAAATCATCCTGATTTATCGTATCCTCTTGATCTTTTAAAAGGTTCGCCAGAGCTTCCTCACACCAGACAAACCCCTCTTTCTTTGCAAAAGCTTTTAGTATATTGGGCTGCTCCTCATCTGGCTTCATCCCAAACAGTTGCAGATTTCCACCCTGACGTTCCTCACATGACAGAACAAATGTTGTCTCTTCAATCTCCCTTCTATTCCACGGCTGATAGCCTGTTACCACCATTTGGCTCAAAACATCTAATTTGCGCATAACAGCCGTAAGCATTTTCTCAGCATCCCTTTTCTGACGAAGCTCTGTTAATTGATCCTCTTCTTCATTCAGTCCGTTTTTATCTTCCCAATTATCTATCCCGCAAAGCCTTATAATTGGCAGATTTCTACGATCAAACAACTGTGTCGGCAGTTCTTTTATTGAATTAAACTGACTCGTACTGCGCAATTCAGACGCAAAATATTTCCCAAAGTTCTCTTCCCTGTTGCTTGTCACCACACAACTCCATGGAAGCTCACATACCTCTTTTGTTAAATCTTTTTCCGTCGCTGCCTGCCCGACAAACAGTACCATATTATTCTGGTTAAAGCTCTGCATTAACGCTGAGATAATCTGATCCGACTCCTGCACCGATACTCCCATCTTACGACTCCTTTCTCCAATTCTGAATAATTATTATTTTCTTTTCAATAAATAGTTATCCTCATGTAATCTCCTGCTCGTTTCCTCCTAGTATCATGACATCATAAAGTATTAAAAACAGCAGATTTTTTGTATCTATTTGACAGTGTAGCATTTACATATTACAATTTCAAGATTAGTTGATTTCACAGTAAAAACAATATAATTACTAAACAATCTCTATATTTCTTCAAAGCATTGTACCAGTCCCATTTTCCGCACATTGTCAATCCACTCATAAATCATTGTCCTGCTATATTTCTGATTCCCGTTCACACCCTTACTTTTTTCGAGTGACAAGGCCAGATATGCATATTCATTTTCTATGTAAGTCGCAAAAACCCCCTGGTCATCCGTATTAATCGACACCTGTATCTGCGGAACTTCAAATTTTTCACTTGCATTCACCAAACCATTATTATACCAATTTAAGATAGGATGCTTGTCATATCGCTTAAATGTACCAATCAGCGCATTAGAAGAAGGATTTGTTTCAATTGCAATCCCTCTCCGTGCAATAATCCATTGCATCTCCTTTTGCACTGCCTTTACAGCCTCAATAATACATGTATTAACCTTAATTTCTCTGCGCTTATTTCCTTCTCTTTTAACTTGCGGATTATACTGATAACTATAATAGAGATAAGCGGCTTCCGGACTGTATCGAATTCTGTAATTTTCCGGAAAAATCTTATTGATACCATATTCGTTCCAAAGACTTCCTCTTGTTTCATCTAACCTGAAAAACCCACCTTTAAAGTACTCCGGTGCGTCACCTCTAAGCTTCCATGAATCGTAATAGGTATTAATTGAAAACTGATACTGACGTTTCTGATAGATATTTGACATTCCCCTCCTGTCATAATATTCCATGGCCGCCTGGATCGTATCCTGCATATCCCCATCCCGCATATTATTCAGATAAATTGTATGAAAATACTCATCATACCGTTTTTCAATATAGCGCAGGGTGCCTTCATAACCTTCAAGACAGAGTTTTCGAATCTTGGAATATAGCCATACCAGATTATCCAGATAATCCATCTGCGGAATCAGGATATAACCTGATTTAGAAGCATACCACTCATCCACATTTACCCCCAACGCTAACGCATGTCCCAAGCGATCTCCACAGCGCATATTAAGAAACGACATCGCCTCATCAATTGCTCGTAACCCATCTGTAATATCAAGAAAATCCTCTCCCACATGATATGTAATACACAAATCAGGAATTCGCTTTGTAACTCCTGTCAGATAATCCTTATGAGAAATAGATTCATTTTTCAGAAAACGAAACGCCTGTGCAAAAACCTCCGGACGACAGACAATTTCCTCAGCACTTGCATCAATTCCCCTTATACGTTCTGCCAAATCGTCCTGCTGTTTACGAAATTCATAAATAGCCTGCGCCTGCTGTTTTATCTCCGCACGTTTTTTGTAATGACGACAAAACGTATTTCGAAAAAAATCCTCTTTTTCCTCCACATCGTGTTCTATTCGTTCCAATTCCGGATCTTTCTCTTTTATGAAATGACACACATAAAAATATTGCTTTTTCAATTCTGCCCCGTCTATTTCCAGTATCGCATTATCATTCCTTTTGATCACCTCCCGCAGCTTCTGCACACTGTTCTTCGGCGTGATCCTCGCCTCCAACTTCCGTATATTCTGATTAAGAATTGTATCGCGAACCGCCATCCTAAGATATATTGCTTCAAACGGTGTACCATCAATAAAACTTTCTTTGCGGTCCTGATAACGCTGGAAATTATGAAATCCGACATTATGATTAACCTGTACCATCTCGGCCCGTATCCGTTCTTTTATCAACAGATATGCATAAAACCAATTAATTTCCATATCAAAGTTGTAGTTCTCTGAGTATATCCACTGAAAACATTTATACATCAACCAGCGTTCCCCACTGATAACTTCATTTAGATGCATCATGGGATTCTCTGTAATATATCGGCTGTGCAACGTATAATCCAACTGCCCCGGTGCGTATGTCTCCTTTATATATTCAATCATATCCTGAATCTCCCCAAGACAATATAAGATTTCGTAAGGCTCTCTTAAAAGCTGCTTCACCTCCATGCCAAAACATTCCCACTTCAACTGTTTATATCGGGAGATATCCCGAAATTTTCCACAATAGTCCCCTAAAGAAACCAATTCCTCATCCGCAGGATGTTGACCTCTTTCCGTCTCCTCTACGCACAAAAAAGCCTTTATCCTCCTATATGGCACATAATCATCCTGTAATATAATCGGTTCATCCATAAGCCGCAAAAAAAGATACATCCGTATCAGCGCTGCCTGAAGCCATGCCATATAAAGTGATGTCTCACCATAAACGCTCTGATACGGTACACTTCTCTCGAGGCGCATCTTATCATAATCTTCCAGTGATCTCCGGAAGTTACTGTTTATCACATCATTCATCAAACTACACCACGACAAATGAAACAATGGTGCCGACCCCTTCAAATGAAAGTGATTCTCCGCAACGCCCTGTGCCATCAAACGGTTCAGCGCTTTATTGTCATGCCCGATCACCGGGGGCCAAAAAAAGGTGCGGTACTTACCCTCCCGCATCAAATCTCTCTGCGCAAGAAAAGCAGTGATAAAGATATCCTCTTCCACTTCAATTGTCATTGCCCTCCATCGAAGCAGATTCTCATAACGGCAAAAAGGTTCATTACTTTCCTCAACGAGCACATTATCTGCAAAAAGCAGGAGCGCATCAAATACATTTACTCTTCTTTCCACTGCCCCATTAATCCGGTTACGCATTTTATTGTTGTGCCACTCAAACTCAGAACTCAGAAATTTGAACATATTCTCCACTTCATTGTCTGAATACTGCGCCATATACACATTAGATAATTGAAGAAAGGAATCCCACCTCACATCTTTATACCATACATCCTCTGCCAAAACCTCCTCTGCAGATGTATGGCGAAACAGTATCTTTATGACATTTCGAATATTATCCATATCTTTTCTCCATTTACTATACCTGTGGTTCCGCTATTGTGGCCGAAAATTTCGTCATGCTGCGCAGTCCTATCAGAATCCTGATCAACCTGCTTTTAAACTTCTCCCTGAGATCATTGTCTGCCCAAAATCCCGGCTCTAACAGTAGCCTTACTTGTAGTCTGTGTTCAAAGTTTTCTGCAAATTTTTCTTCTTCTCTAATACTGCAGTAAAACTCCCTGCATTCGCGCATACTATTTTGGATAACAGCATATTTTGCAACCAGCAAATCATATGCCGTCCTCTCTTCAATTTTCTCCGGTAAAACAATCTCATCTAAACGTCGCCCAATACTGTACATCAATTCTACATTTTGAACTGGCAAAACTTCTGGCTCAACATTTTCTGTCAGCTTTAATTCCTTTAATATATCCTCCCGCGCTCCCTTTATCACCGCATTCAACCTGCTTTCATCGCATGCTCGCCAGCACTCCTGTTCCTGCACCCAATTTTTAATCGCCTGCAGACATACATCCAACAAGTTTTTCAAATATTCTTTCTGCTCGTCCTCGCTTTTTATCAGGCATGCAAAATATTCTTTCCTCACTGTCATTACAGGACGTATTTGTAGCCATCTCTCAATCTCCTTCTTATTCGTCTCCTCCTTTTCCCCCTGATTATCACTGTTTTGCACACGATTTTCATCTTCCATCTTTTCAAATCTCGATTGAATCTGATATATAAACTCTATCTTTTGCTCTGTTATATTCCACGGCTGCACATACAGCATTGAATAGAGCCAGATTATGATTTCATCTCTGTTTTGAACTAATAACCCTTTTAGACAATCCGCTTTATTTCTTTTGCGTGTACTTGTCCACTTTAGAATATCCAGCGACAAATAGTTCAAATCAGCAAATCCAGCAATCAGGTTTGTCTTTTCGGCGTCCTTCATAATCCCCCTGTACTCCCTCTCTCCTAGCGCACTTCCGCTCACGATCTGTTCTCTGAATTCGGCTCCAATCTGATTCAATATAATTGAATAAAACATAATAATACAATTGACAAACTCGATATTTTCGGTATCTTGCTCCTCGTAAAGACTGCACACATATAAAATCTGTCCGATACTGTATATCTTTGCGGGTTTCCCCGCATAATTCTTCAAATTATCAATTAGATAATTCAATACCCGTTTATTAATGTCCTGATAATCGCAGTACATCATCTTTTTTAGGAATGCTTTCTGTCTGGTATCCATTAAACGCTCAATCAAACGTTCACGCAAATCTGTTTTCGTCCATTCCGTACAGTCCAATGCATTCATTCTCTCCATCTGTTCCAGATAATTGACCAGACTGCGCATTGACCGATTCTGAAGAAAATGTCTTGTCTTGCGTTTCCCGTCAAAATACATACCGCATTTCTGCACCATAAATTCCAAAATAATCTTTTTTTCCGTACGACTATGTAATTTCAGTTTTTCCAGCACATCCGTCCTTAGCAATATCTCATCATATCTTTCACCAATCTCCGGCATATAAACACGCATATTATAAGGCAGTACTTTTTCCAAATATTCATCTACCAGATGTGCTCTGTCCGCTTCCGAATATATCCCACTATAATTTATTTCACATGCCTTATGAAGTCGGTCAATATCGGCTGTAATAAAAATGATCACTCGCGGCAATCTCAAAAAACGACGAATTTGTTCAAGAATGAAATACGCGCTTCCTGTACTCATATCCACATCATCAATTGCAAACACCAAATATACATTCCTCTTTTCCCCGTCTGTTCCATATATACTGAATATCTCTATATAGCTTTTAATTAACTTCTGAAATTCCTCCCGCAAATTAATACTTGCGGCAAGCTCGTGCAATGCTCCCGGCATCGGCATATCACCGTCCTCCTTCTCCCCCTTTTCCTTATTCTTCAGCGTAAGGTATGCTCTCCTCACCTTCATAAACTGCTGCTTAAGATTTCGCTCCATACACTCAAAGCTGGTCTCCCGCATGCTATGCCCCTTCTTTTTATATAGTTCCTCAAACCGATCCCACATCTGTGCCAGGACTACATCAATGATAAACTCATTTTCCGCCAGCATAGTAGCATCAATATAGGGAAAACATAAAAAAAATGTTTCTGCAAAATTCCTTTCTGTCAGGCTCCATTCATCCGTACTTTGTAGTTTGGTTAACCAAAAAATAAAGGAAAGCATGGCAGATGTCTTACCTCTGCCTCGCTCTCCCAAAAAAGAAATTATATTAATCCCCTGTTCATCTCTGTCATCTTCTCTCCTATGTGTATGCTTACTCTCATCCTCCAAAATCTTACAAAGCGTGCGATCCGCTTCCCTGTATACATTTATAAAAAAAGATCCTGTGATATCTCGCAAATCCTCATAAGTAATCCGGTTGCTTGAGTTTAAAGTGATTATCTGCTTGTTGTCTTCTGTCCTGTTCATATTTTCCTCCATTAATATTTATACTCCACAAATACTTTCCAATTTCAACATGTCCTGTGACCATGCAATAATGTTTCCACTTAAATCTTCCGGCATATCAGGCCAGATTTCCACATGATATTTTATCTGCTCAGGTTCACTCTTTTTAAGTTTATTCCTCTCTTTTTCATACTCTCTGGCTTCTCTGTCATTTTGTATACTTCGATGCAAATCCTCTAATTTCACAACTGCTTTATAAAAATATTCTAATTCAATCGGTGAAAGCATATGTCTTTCATACCTTTCCTTCACAATCCTGCCGACCTTCTCATACGCCAAAATAGCCCTTCTGCAATCGTACTGCATCTCATAGCATAGCCCTATTTGATACCATGCACTAAAATAATCTCTCTTATAAAAAATCGCTGCCCGCAGAACCTCCAGTGCATTCTCACTGTCCTTTGCATATTTCCTGCGAATCCTGCCATGCCGGTAAAGTGCATATGCGCAGTGCGTTACATGTTCATCTATATATTCATTTGCAGCCATCATCCAATTGTCTTCCAACTCCATAAGGATATCCGCATAAAAGAGATGTATCTGCTCATTCTCGGGATATTTTTCACATAGATACTGTGCATCCGAACGTAACTTTTCTACCGGATAAAGAAACACATACCCGTTTCTCTTACAAATAACATCCATCTCATACATGGCATAACTCACAGCGTACAGGTTCAGATCACTCGCACAGCCTGGATTTGCATTGCTCTGCAGCCCATTTATGAACTTCTGATACCCATCTCTTGCCCTTTTCCATAGTAGCTCTTTCGCATAAAAACATTTGGCATAAAAACATAACGGCATAATATCATATTCCATGTATACTTCTGCCAATTTCTTTAACATTCCGGCAAAATTTTCCGTGCTGCCCGCCAAATGCCTATTTCCCGACAACCCTCTCCGCTCTATCACCACCGCTAGGCTCACTGCCAACTGACATAACATATCCTTTTCAGTCAAGCCGGTTCCCTCAATATATTCTAACTCGTCCTCCCGTCCCTTTAATTCCATGCCATCCATAAGTATCAGGATTGTTCCCTCATCCCAGTCAAGTTTCAAAGTCCCTTTATGCCTTTCAACATAAAGTTTTCCAACCACATAAATATCTGCTGTGGACGAGATTTCACTATCACTCTTCTCATCTGCATCAGCAGTTTTTTCTTCCACATAAAATCCTGCATATCGCAGAAAATGATGTATGAGATTTTTAGTGCGAATATCAAATTCATCACAATAGATTCTAATTAAATCCATACTGTCTGCCTCGTCTTCCTTCAGCATATATTGTATCACATTTTCCGAGTAAAAACACTCTTTTTTCCAAAAAGCAGCTTTATCATGTCTGACATGTGCATCATCACAGAATGCTTTCTTATGCTATTGCTCCATATATGAGTCATGTCCCCTTCCCTCTCGTCTCACTGCCCCTCAAACTCAAAACTGAAAATAAATAAAATCCGCCCCGGACACATAGCTGCCCATTTGAACGATATACCAGATCACCGTCTGGAACAGCATCCACACATAGACTGCCGTTCTCCTCCGCTCTCTCACCTGGCTCAGGACATGCTCCGTCAAACCGCCGTTTTTCATCTGCGAATCATATCTGCAATCCATCCAGAACAGCACTGCCACATTTACGAGCAGCGTGCCGACCATCCAACATGCAAATGTAACGGAGCGAAACCACATGGCCTGTTCGACAGCTGCCAACTGACTCAAAAAAGAAGCGATATCCGCTCCGGTAAAAATACTTTTCAGGATATAAAATAAATCAGCCGGCCCGTCCGCGCGAAACATCAGCATTGTCACAGCGATAACGATCCACATCATTCCGATGCGGGCTTTTCTCCGTATGCGGCACACTCCGGGGAAACGCTTGAGGAAGCATCTTTGTACGCATACTGCAATCCCCCATACCCCCCCCCAGTATATGTAGCGCCATGCCGCTCCGTGCCACAGACCGCTGGCAAAAAATACAATCATTGTATTGATATACACATTCCCGCTACGGCTTCCGCCTAACGGTATGTAAATATAATCCCGCAGCCACTGCGACAGCGATACATGCCACCTGTTCCAGAAATCTCCCGGGGAATCTGCCAGATACGGTGCCCGGAAATTTTCCATGAGCCGAAACCCCAGCAATCGTCCGCTGCCCCTTGCGATATCCGAATAACCGGAAAAATCTCCGTATATCTGTACCGTAAACAAAATTCCCGCCAGCACCAGAGTCAGGCCGCTGTATGCGTATAAATTGTCAAAGACCGCATTGACATACAGCGCGCAGACATCCGCTATCGCAACCTTCTTAAACAGCCCGAACAAAATCAGCCGCATTCCGTCTGCCAGATTTTCTGCACTAACCGTATGCTTTTCCCGAAACTGCGGAAGCATATTCGCCGCCCTCTCGATGGGCCCTGCCACTAACTGCGGGAAAAACGACACAAAAAGCATAAAGATAATCAGATTTCTCTCCGCAGGAATATCTTTCCGGTATACGTCAATCAGATATCCGATCGACTGTATCACATAAAATGAAATCCCCACCGGAAGCAGCAGATTCAAAGAGACATCGACCGGCAGCAATCCCACATGCGTCATTAACAGATTGACATTCTCTATGATAAAACCCAGATACTTAAAGATACACAGCATCCCCGTCAGGAGCACTGTGCCCGTAACCAGCAGGCACTTTCGCTTTTGTTCTCCGAAACGGTCCAGCAGAATCGCCGCGGTATAAGAAATCAGCGTTGTAAACAGCATCAATAAGCTGTATTTTACATTCCAGCACATATAAAAATAATAGCTGCAAAACAACAGCCATACATTTCTGCCCTTGTGCGGAAGCAGATAATAAACGAGCACTGCAATTATCAGAAAGCCAAGAAACGCTGCCGAATTAAAATTCATCCGAATAACTCCTCTCCCGCCAGGCATTGATATCCGCCGCCAGATTTCTTGTTCGCATCTCGCTTCCCCGCTCGTTGCAGTGCCCCGGGGAATTAAAAAAGAAATCAATCGGATACATATAATCCTCTATCCCGGAAATCACATCAAACTCCAACCGTTCGCGCAATCCCTGCTCAAACGCATCCAAATCGCTGCTCACGATGCAGGTATCCAGCATAGGCCCGTAACTCACGACAAAAAATACCTCTTTTTCTTTCAAAGCCTCCCCGAATGCGTTTACCTGTTCGATACAGGCATCACTGATATCGTCCTCTTCCAGATTGCAGATCCATGACTCATCGAAAGTAATATCGTATATCCATTCTTTCCGCTCCAGTATCATATTTCCCGTTTCATCAAAAGAAGTTATTGCATACGCACCGGTCGCCGGTACCCGATCTTCTCCGGCAAAAAAGTTATCAAACTTTTTACACGCGTATGCCGGAAATGCCGTCACGCATTCGCCCCATGCATCCAAAGCCATATAGCGATAGCCCTCCGGCCATCCATCCAAAGCAATTTCTATGACCTCCGCCACCCGGCTGCGTTCGGTTCCTTTTTCCGGCTCCACCCAGTTTGCATCGTTCGCCGCATACACGACGATATCCCCGGGGACACTGTTTTCCAGTACCATATTGACCAGCATCTTCGTTCCCATACTTCCCTGCAGTCCGAGATTTACCACCGGATAACCGCACAATTCGCTCAAAAGCTCATTATCGATCCCAAACGCCGCACCCGAATCGCCTACGATGACGATTGCAGGCTCGTCTCTTCCCGCAAGCTGGCGAAACTTCCTCTGTATACAATACCCGTAACTGTCCTCAAACTGCGGGGACAGAAACAAAACCCCCGTCACAAGCGCCGTTATGAGCGCTGCGGTGAGCACAGACACCGTCAAAACACGCTTTATCAAATATGTCATTTCATTTCCAACCCTATTATATCCTTATACTGCATCGGCAGTATGACGTTTTATCACTTTGGCAGGCACACCCACTGCCGTACAATTCCCCTCTACATCACGGCTCACAACTGCTCCCGCGCCGACAATCGCCCCCTGTTCAATCGTAACTCCCTGGATTACCTTTGTACCGGTGCCGATTTCCACGCGGTTCGCGATACAGGTGCTGCCTGAAATATTTGCCCCCGGATTAATTGTCACAAAATCTTTCACGACTGCATCATGTCCGATCGTACAGTCCAGATTTATAATATTAAAATTCCCGATCGTGATATCGACCGTAGCAATCGTTCCCGCACAGATAATATTTCCCATCCCAAGCTTTACGCTGTCCGAAAGCAGGACAGAAGGGTCCACCAAATTGGGAAATTCCAGACAGGGATTAACCTTATATCTGTTATATATCTTTTCGCGGATTGCCGGACTTCCGATTCCGAACGCAAGCGAAATGGGCCGCGTCATTTCGAGCACCCCGGCGTCATTGCACACGACATCCCCGGACGTCTGATCCTCATCCACAAATCCTCTTATGTTCCATGTCGGCCTCACGCTGTTTATCCGCTCTATCAGCCAGCGTACCTCTCTTCCGAATCCGCCATTTCCGACAATCAGAATCTCTTTTTCTACGCACATTGCACGGCCCCTCCGCAAAGCTGTCCGAAGCCTCTGCAACATACGTCACCGCACTCATTCCGATTCCTTAAATACCCCCCCCCGGGTAATTACATGTGTCTTTTCCATACCGTTTATAAACACTCCTTCTTTCAGATTCTTTTTCACAACGCTCCCCGCGCCGATTGTAACGTTTTCTTCCACCTCAATACACTGAATAATCGTCGCGTTGGCTCCGACAAACACACGTCTTCCCACACTGCTTGCGCCGCAGACCACCGCGCCCACAGCCACATGGCAAAAATCGCCGACAACACAGTCATGTTCTATCACTGCCGCCGTATTCAGGATCACCATTTTTCCGACGGATGCATTCGAATTGACAACCGTATTTTTTCCGACAAACGTGCCCTCCCCTATTTGAGCGTCCGACGCTATCACCGCAGTCGGATCCACAACCGCCGGCAGGACAAAACCGATATCCTTCAGCCTCTCATACAGCCGTTCTCTGACAGTTCCTTTTCCGAGGTATCCCACACACACAAACGCATGACGGATTCCGGACGCATACAGCGCCGGCAGATCATCGTCGGTACCCAGCACCCGATACCCGCGGTATTCCAAATCCTTGTCTGCATTGCGGTCCGTAAAGCCTGCAATCTGATACTCGCCCGCTGCTTCTATCGCATCGATGACCGACCTTGCATGCCCTTCGCAGCCGCAAAGTATTATCTTTTCCTTTGGCATTCTTTCCGTTCCTCTCCAATCCCTCACTCAGTCAATACGTCCCTTCACCAAATAAAACGCCTCACTGCATTTATAATAAGCCGTAGCTCCTCTATATGCGGCCAACCCTCTGATCGCATCTTCGTTCCTCGGAAAAGGAGCTTCATCTATCTCGCTTTCGTAAATCCTCATGATTTCAATCTTTCTGTCAATATATTGTGATATATCAATAAAAATATTCGGTACAAATCCGCTTTCGTTCTGGGCCTGATCTGTCTCTGATAATATCTCCATGCTCAGAATCGTTTTCAAACAAGGCATTCTAAACGACTTCGCACATGAATATACGACATCATAGACAACTCTATGGTCTGAATGTATATCGTAGCGATACGGCATTAAAATCATCTCCGGCTGCGCTTCCTCAAATACTTTTTTGAACTCGGTAATCAGAAATCCTGTCTCATACTTATCCATGCCGGCAGGTTCAAGCCCCATATTCCAAAAACCGTCAAATCCATACGCTTTCTTTACGCACTCAATTTCTTGGGCTCGTTTTTCTACCCGCTCTGCCGTATAGCCGTACTCGGTCTTCATATCCGTAACATTCAGCCAGAATATCTTATGTCCCATATCCTTAAATTTTAATAGTGTGCCACCCCCCCCAAGGTTTCGTCATCCGCGTGCGGTGAAATAACCAATACATTCATCGAAGATACTCTCCTTCCTTCAGTTCTGCTTCATCACAGTCTAAAATATGAATAACGCCGTCATTTGCTTTTACCATAAAATCTTTTGGTGAATTTACCAGTAAAACCTTTCCCGGTTCCATATTATTGTATTCACTCGAAAAAACCTCCCGGCATTTCCATACCTTTATCTCTTTATCCTTGTACACAAAATGTGCACCGACATACGGATGCGTCAATGCTCTTACAAGATTATAAATCCCTCCGGCCGACATTCTCCAATCAATCTGACCATCCGTTTTATTTCTTTTTCTCCATGTATTCCCCTCATCAGCATCCTGTTTTACCCGCTTTACACTGTCGTTTTCAAACTGCTCCGTAAAATCGATAACCTGACTTTTAGCAGCTTCAAGAACCTTTTTATACAATGTACCTGCATCATCCGCATAATCAATCGTGATTTCTCTCTGGCTGATTATATCCCCCGTGTCGGCCCCCTCATCCATAATAAAGAATGTGGATGCCGTCTTTTCGAGTCCGAGTACCAGTGCCCAGATCAAAGGATGTCTGCCCCTATTTGAAGGCAGCGCTGCAGGATGAAACCCAATTACGCCAAGCGGCGGAATCATTAAAAGTTCTTTTCCTATCAATCTTGACCATCCAAAACAATAAATAAGATCCGGTTCTCTGGTTTTCACAAAATCAATCGTTTCGGCCCCATTTACATTATCTGTACATAAACAGTCTATCCCATACTCAACTGCCAAAGGCTCCAGGGATCTGAAATCCGAATTAATATCTGACCTGCTCAGCGTGACAATTCCTGTCACAGAAAAACCATGCTGGAGTAAACACTCCAATAAAACATAGGAACTTTCAACACATCCGATAAATATAATCTTTTTCAATTTTCCAAACATGCCGATACGGCATGCCCTCCTTACGTTATTTTTCGGGTACAGCAACACCTCCTGTCCGTGCATTTATGCTATCACAGATATCACTATTTTTCAAGGGAAGTACGAAAAAGGTCGGGCACCTTCATGCAATGTACTTTGCAGTTAAATCGTCAGCTGCGCAATCGCATCCCGCACAAATTCCGTCACATCATTTATCACAAATTCCCTGTCAAACAGGTAATCCTTCCGCCCCTCCAGCATCCCGGCATATAGTGTCCTGATATCATAGCGGATGGATGGCGCCGATTTCTTTCCGTATGCACCGCCGTAGATATTTCTGTAAATCTCCTCGGCGGATACGGGCTCCGTCACAAGATTTATCTCCTCAATGCCGTACTCTATTATTTTTTCTAAATGCCCCCACAGATATTTTAAGTTGTAAAACTGAAATTCGCTTTCGCTGTTCGTAAAATCCAGCGCATTGACGCTGCTTTTTTCAAACGCCCTCCGCAGTGCCGCATACTGCTCTTTATCGAGTTCTTTTCGCACATAATCCATATTCCGGTCCGTCTCATAGTAAGCACCGACATCCGGCATGCTTTTCTGCACTTCCCGCATAAGCCCGGAAGGCAGAACCTTCGGCACCAGATGTATCAGATCATACAAAAAATTCTTTTTCAGATTCTTTCCGTATATTGCCGGCAGCCTTACGATGTGGAAATCCGCGGTGTTTTCCCTGACCCAGTCTTCGAGTTCCGCCCGGTGTCTTCCGTACACATGGAGTTTTTCTTTATCCGTATCAAAATGCTCATCCACATTGCGGATCGCATCGTATACATCGACCGTCGAAATCAGCACCAGCTTTTTCGGCGAAATTCGTTTGATATTCCCGCATGCCGCCAGCATAATCTTTCTGTCCTCTTTTGGATGACGGTTCGCATACCACTTTGTCCCCGTCACCCCTGCATAGACTAAAATCTCGGGATGCAGCCCGTACATTTCGTTTACATTCACGGAGTGCACCGCAGACGCAAACGCGTGCGACTCACACAGATTACTCCCCACAAAGCCGGTATCTCCGACTAAAACCGCCTGTTTTTCCATGCTATCCCTCCTGCCGGAACGTCTTTGCAAGCCGCCGGATCTGCCGGATATAATTTTTCGTGACCTTCCATATTTTTACTTTCGTGTGTTCCTCATAAACCCATGTGACCGGAAGCTCCGCGATATGTTTTCCCGCTCTCTCTGCCCGAAGCAGCACTTCAATCAGCAAAAACCAGCCGTTCTCATCGCTTGCCTGCGCCAAAAGTTCCTCAATACATTCTTTTCGAAAAAACTTAAATCCGCAGATCGCATCCGTCGCCCTCATATGAAAAACCAGCTTCAGAATAAATACCAGACAGTACGATACCAAATTCCGATACCATTTCCGCCCGACAAGCTTCGACTTGCGGTGATAGCGCGAAGCATTCACCATATCAAGCGTTTTGTCCCTGTCAAACGCCGCTTCCATCTTTTTTAACATACGGATATCTGTGGACAGATCAATATCCATATATCCGATAATCTCGCATTCATTCTGCATCACTGCGGTTTTAAACGCAATCCCGACCCCCTTTTTCGCAATCCGGATATAGGAGAGATTCGAATATCTCCTGCACAATTTTCGGCTGACCGCAGCGGTCCCGTCCGTCGACCCGTTATCTACAATCGTGACAATCGTCTGATTCATCCCGTTTTTCCTGAGGTAATCCATAACCGTCACAATCCCCTTTTCCAGCCTCAGTTCTTCATCCAGAACGGGAAATACTATATTTATCTTCATATCACAGTTTCTCAACACTTTCTATTTTATATTTTTCTTTTACAAAAATCATATTCAAAATCAGTGCCAGATACTTTATCACGATGGTAAAGATCAAAAACACACCGAAAAACGCTGCCGACAGGAAGCCCATCAGCGGCGCCCAGCCCTCCACCGGCTTATCCGCGCCAAAATAAATCACACAGACATAGACTCCGACCGCAATCGAAAACAGCAGGAAACACATACTCAGAAACAGGGTGCCTTTTTCTATTACATTCGTGAACAGTGCAAACGTATTTACCGCGAGGTCGACCCGATTTTCCATCTCGATTTTTTCTTTTCGTTCCGCAGACGTTCTTGTTCTGGCATATTTCACATTTTCTACCGGAAGTCCGCACGACGCATACAGCGCCTTTCGATAAGGGATATTCCGTACCATCGCGTTGACCCGGTTAATCGCCCTTCTCGAGACAATACAAAAAGTCTCCGAATGGATATATTCACCCGTCCCGCCGCTCGTATGATTATATACCGCATAAAAAATCCCGGACAGCAGGCTTCTGCTCCGTCTCGGAACGGCGGCCACCACATCTTTTCCCGCCACGCATCTGTAATAAATATCCATGATCAGACTTGTCTCATAGTCGATAAAAACGGTATCATATTCGAAGATATAATCGCCGATCGCGAGATCGATCCCGGCCGCCATCGCCGCCTCTATCCCCTGGAATCCCCCCATATTTAACAGCGTGACCGCATTCTTTCTCCCCTTTTTCTCAAAAAATTCCCGAACAAGCCGCGCACTGTCATCACAGGATGCGTCATTGACAAATATAAATTCATACTGGCCGAAGTTCGCCTCCATCAATTCATACAGACTCCCGAGAAACGGTAAGATATCCGCCTCGCAATTTCTGATATAGATGACATTCGATACAAAATTGCTCTCCTTAAGCTCTCTCATCTGCCGCTCTCCTCCAAAACGGAATCCAAATCATACACCGTGTTAATCTTTCCGGACAATACGCTGACAAAAGCGGGGGATACGGTTTCATAGCGGACTACCGTAGGACGCGCGTCGTCAAGCTCCGATTTTCGCTTGATCGGTTTCATCGAATACAGCGACCCCTGGTAAGAAAATTGTAAATCGTCCCGCATATATTTCCGGGCCAGATACTCCATGTACTTCCATGCGCTTTCGGGTTTCTCCGGACATTCGTTGCAGTTCCCCAAATATTGCTTTCCCCTGCACAGCGCACCCGGCCGCTCCTGGCAGTCAAATTCCGGAAACTGCCGATAGGACGTATGATGCGGCGTAAACGTAACCGAGGTCAGCGAATGATACTTCGTATTTCCAAACGGCATAATCGAGAAAAACGGTCCGTCCATCACCGTGAGGCCGACTTCCTTAAGTCCCGCACACACCGTGCACAAAATAATCTCACACAGTTCGTATTTGATATCAAAAAGTTCCCCTCCGCCGTCCGGCAGCATCGCGAGAATCTGATTCACCGACGCATACGCCGCGTTCAGCACAAACGGCGCCTCATACTCCGCCGTCTGCGTCCGGATCAGATACCTGTCGGCACTGCGCTCAATCCCCCGTATTCCTGCACCGTACTCGATTTCTACATTGCCGTACGCCGACAGTTCACGCACAAAATAATCTGCCAGCTGTTTTGCGTCATAAGAATATTCCTCGGTCAGAAAAGCCCCGTCACACACCCCCGGCTTAAAATATTTATCCGCCGCTACCTCCTCACACCGAATGCCCGCGTCCGCGCAAAATTTTTTAAACGCCTGTGCATTCGTCCATGAAAAATGCGCGGACGTCGCATATACCTGCGCAAAGCTGCGATTGATACAAAAATCGAATTCCCGGACAAACCGTTCAAAATAATGAGCGGATTTCAGTGCAGTCGAAATAGAGCGCGGATAGTGGTACCCCATATGCACCCGCGCCTGATTCACATAAGTGGCTCTGGAAAAGGGCTTCTCCTCCGCCTCGATAACGATCACACGTTCTCCTCTCCTCGCACAAAACAATGCGGCATACAGGCCGTACAGACCTGCCCCGATGATAATTCTGTCTTTTACGGCAGCCATCCGCGTCACACCCTTTCCTCTGATATTCTCCGCCCTATTCCTCATATTGATAGACAGCATAATGATCGTTCCGATAGATTTCCGTATACTCCGTCTCTATCATCTCATCAAAAAAAGTGTGCCGCAGCTCCTTCATACGCGGCTGCTCTGCGTAAAATTCCTTTTCATCCACGATAATCAGCGGACAGGAACCTTTTTCAAATGTTTTTTCGATCTTGGTTATGTCAAGCTGCGACAAATCCGTCCAGCCGTTCACTTCCGGGAAAAACGGCGGGATATCCAGAATCGCATGCAGCATCGGAGCATCCCCCAATGTGATCATGCTGTCTCTGTCCCCCTCGTACGCTTCAAAAAAATACTCCAGGTCAAGAATATTCTCCTGCTTCCTGATACCGGTAATCGTACCGTTCAGATAATTGCTCGGGTCATTGCGCACCGGCCTGCGCTCCTGCTCCGTCTCCCCATACCGGTAACCGAGCGCGGTGCCGCCCATCGTCAGAAACATACATCCGATGATAATCGCTCCGACCGCCTTATCGTATATCTCCCCGCGCCACTCAAAAAGGACATAAAACAGAATCGGCATAAAAAGCTGGAATCCGTTATTCAGGAAAAAATAAAACCGCGTGCTGCTCCCGACCGGCATACTGATCAGCAAAAAAACGGTCACGGCAGCGAGGAACCGCATACCGCAGGGAAATTCCCTGCAGCAAAAAACAGCGATTCCGAACACTGCCGTGGCCGCAACCAAAAGTTCAACCCATCCGATGGGCTGTCTGTATGCCTGATTTCTATAGATAAGCAACGCCAAAATAACCGTCACGATAACGGTTGTTATGCCTTTAATAATGTGAGATCGTTTTTGCCCCCCCCCGACTATTTTTGTAGTATATTCGATTACCGCACCTCCGGCGAGCACCGGAACTGCCAGTTTGACAAATTTGATCACTCCGTTTATTCCTTCGCCCAACAGATTTCTCAGCATCTGAGAAAATCCGTAAATCGTATCCTCACTCTGTGCATAGACAAACAGCCCCTTCACTGCCTGCAAATACGCAGGGACGCCGACACAGAGCTGCACGATTCCGAGCATCAAAAGGAGACCGGCCGCTCCCCCTCCAAGAAAGCAGCCGATCTTTTCCCATACCCTCTTTTTCTCCTGTTCCCAGCAGACCGTCAGGATAATCGCCGTCACAACAATTCCCTGTACAAGATTCGGAAACCGGACAAAAATATTGACGGCAAATACCAGTCCTGCAAGCGCATATGACCGGTTCTTTTTCTCTGTCTCCCCTTTGTGCAGGAAGTACAGCATCAACACCGAAAAGAAATTTCCCAGAGAATTATAGGAAAGCATCGGCGTCGAAACCAGCACCATCACGTTGCACACGAACAGCAAAAGCAGTACCGTGTATTGCCGCATATATTTTTTATAAATGCCGTAGATCAGCAAATCGCCGGCCAGCACAAGCACAATTTTGGCTGCCTTGTAACCGACAATCACCGGAATGTGAAACAGCTCCAAAAAGCACCCCAGCAGCCAGGAAACCAGCGCGCACAAAAACATCGGATAATTCGTCGTCCCGGGATTGGATACAAAAAATTTCCCCATATTAATCTCATATCCGCCATCCTTTAAATCAAATCCCTGATTCATCGCCCAGAACGGAATCACAATACACAGTATCACTAAAATGTATCGAATTGCCGATTTTACCGATTTTTCTGCCATTTTAAATTACCCCTACGCTTCCGAGTATCTGAACCTTCTGCTCCGCAAGCGTCTTCATTTCCTTTTCCATCTCCCTGTAAATAGAGACATTCTCCTGCTCGATCAAAATTACGTTGCCGACCTCGTAAACGTCCCGCAGCGATACCATATCATAGCAGATATTTCCTCCGCAAAAGACCTGGATATCCGCTTTCTTTAAGCCTTCCGTGATATGCTCCACCGTCTGTGCATCCAGCTTCTCCCATTCGCTGCCGGTCAGATAGACCTGTTTTAAATTCTCACTTCTGCACACCAGCTCAATATTCGAACAGATGATATCGATCCACGCTTCCTGCGGCATCTGTTTTTTATGCCTGTTTTTAAGCTTCTGTAAATATCTGTCAAAACCGGAACCCTTTTCCGTCAACTGCACGGTACCAAACAGACGCAGCCCGTACATCTCGGAAAGCTCCTCCACCGTCTGCAGTCTGCTTGCAAATAACACCTCACATGTAATCCAGATCGCGGCAAGGAACAATCCGGCGATCGCACCCAGCACAAAATTTCCGACGCCGATTCCCGGCTTCACCGGCTCAACCAGCTCGACTTCCGGTACATTTTCTTCCTCCTCTTCGTCATCCTCTTTTACCATCATTTCAATCTCGGCCAACTGTTCGGCACTCATCGCATTTTTTAATGTGTTAAACTGATTTCGATAGTTGTTTACCATATTCTGATAAGTCTGCTGATAATTTGCCAGATCGCTGTCCGTTCTCACTGTAATCGTTTCCGAAATCAGCTTTAAGGAATGCCTTCCGATACTGTCTGAAATTGCAGACGCCTGCTCCTGAAGCGCCGTATCCACAACATCCGAAATTTTTTGAAGCATGACCTGATCCGGATAAATAATTTCAACCGTAAAGGTGTCCATCGAAGCCGCTACCGTCACACCGACGATTTCCTGCACATACCGAAGCTCGTATCCCAAGTCCAGCTCCTCATCGATTTTTTCCGCCAGACCGCCGTTTTCACCGTAATGTTTATAGGCGTCCACCACGGCATTCGTATAGTCTACCTCATTGTCCTCCGTATAATTAAAACGATACTCTGAATCTACATAATACTCCAGAATCAGCACGTTTTCCCTGTATGCATTTGTATTCATCAGAATCGATTTTTGGATATAAGCGCGGTTCCTGTCAAGCAGACTCTGTAGTGATTTCGCATCCTGAATCTGCGCAAGCTCGGCATCGGTAAATTCCGTCCTTCCCGTCAGCGTTTCACTTTCTCCGCTTTCCAGTGCCTCTGTCTGTTCGCGGTATTTTTTCATCGCTTCATTATAGCTTTTCTGCCCCTGCACATACTGCCATACCGTCATGACAACCGCAAAAATAACCGCACACGCCAGCAGCCTTCTCCATCCCAAAACGATTTTCCAGCACAGATCCTGTAGTGATATTGCGCGCTCCTGTTTATCCATCCCTTTTCTCCTTCACTCTCACATTTACTGTTTACAGATTTCGGAAACCTGTTCGACCACATATGCAATTTCATCCTCTGTGATCTGCGTACTGCACGGCAGATTCAGTACACATCTGCTGTACGTTGCCGCACGTTCTATCTCAAAGGCAATTTCCTCCCGGTACGGAAGCTGCTCATGAATCAGTCCCCATATCGGCCTGGTCTGAATTTTACGCTCCTGCAATTGCAGTATGATGCCGCGCAGCTGCTCCGCGTTGTCCACACCCTTCAGCTGCAGCGCATAAAACCATTTGTTCGACCTCGTACCCTCGCGAAACGGCAGCAGGCTGCCCGACACAAAACTGCTCAGCAATTCCGCATAGAGATCATAATTTTTATTCTTTCGGGCGATAAACGTTTCGAGTTCCTCAAGCTGCGCCACACCCAACGCCGCCTGCAGATTTGTCATCCGATAATTGTACCCGATTTCATTGTGCACATAATAATGCGGATCGTCTTTCGCCTGCGTAGACAGATATTGCATATGCTCTGCCGCCTTCGACTCTTTAGCCGTGACGGCTCCGCCGCCTCCGGTCGTAATAATCTTGTTCCCGTTAAAGGAGTATGCGCCGAAATCGCCGATCGTCCCGGCATATTTCCCGGCGTACCGTCCCTGTGTATAATAAGTCCCCAGCGCCTCTGTCGCGTCCTCGATCACCTTCAAACGGAACTCCTGCGCGATATCCATAATCGCTTCCATGTCCGCAAGATTTCCGAACACATGCACCACGACAACCGCCTTCACGGCTTTTTGGGATGCCGTGTGAATCAGTCCGCCCTCCTGCATCCTGCACTCTGTCTCGCAGAATCTCCGCAGTTTTACCGGGTCCATGCACAGACTGTCGTCGCAGTCCATAAATACCGGACTTGCAAACTGGTACCGCACCGGATTGACCGCCGCGATAAACGTCAGCGTCGGCACGATCACCAGATCGCCCGGCTGCACACCGCTCTCCACAAGCGCCAGGTGCAGCGCTGCCGTCCCGCTCTGACATGCCGCCACCCGCGGCGCCTTTAAATACTCCGCCAGATTTTCTTCCAGCTTTGTGATATATGCACCGCCGGTAGAAACCCAGCCCTGCCCGACGGCATCGTCTACATAGTTTCGCTCATTTCCTTCAAAATTAGGTATTGACAGCGGAATCA
This sequence comes from Lachnospiraceae bacterium, assembly GCA_021770345.1. Lineage (GTDB taxonomy): Bacteria > Bacillota > Clostridia > Lachnospirales > Lachnospiraceae > Roseburia. Next base: position 307,293 of record JAETRD010000001.1, read on the forward strand.
ATCTGTCCATCACTCATCCCTCATTTCCTGCTCGTTTCCATATCGTATATCCGTCTCATCTCTGCAGCCATTGCGTCCAGATCACTTGCGTCAATATCTCTGTTCGCGCTCGAAGCCCCGATAAACATGCCTGATAACAGCTTTCGCATCATCGCATCGTTATCCGTGTCAAGCGTCCTGTCTGTCAAATCCGATACTGACAGACGCGCAACCTTTACTATATTGGGGCTCGTCTCAAAATAATAATTATCCGTCACGGAAAAGACTTTTTTCCCGCGGAGCAGTGCCTCGACTCCGACCGAACCGGTATAAACCAGAACATTCTGCACCTTTGCCAGCAGCATATTGCTGTTCTCATACGGATGTACGATATCCACATTGCGAAATGCACCGAGCTGCTCATAGAAGGCGATATTTCTCTTTCCGTAGACCGCCGGATGTTCTTTGACGATAAAATGGATGTTGGAATCCGACTTCCGTATAAATTCTATGATGGAATCATTGTACTGCGCCCATCTGGCATCATCACACCAGTAGTCCACCGTAGCTTCCGGCGTAAAGTGAAGCGGTATATAGACATCCGCCGCCGAAAACTTCACCTCCGAAAGCTTTTTATAGTATTTTTCGGCTCTCCTTACATCATAGCTCTGATACGGCCCTTCCGGAAAAGAGCGCGTATTGTAGTGATAATTCCATCTGTCCTTTTCCCGCCGGCGCCGGTACGGAAAATAAAGGGCATCCACCAGCCGCCTTCTGATATAAAATTTCTTTGTATCCCAGACACTGCGCTTTTTGTTCGCCGCAAACGTGACCGTATAGTCATCCTTTAACAGTCTGTCAAGCACCGCCTGAATTTCTTCGTCCGTCACAGGTCTCTCTGCCGGGTAAAATTCTCCCCGCTTCGTGTATCTGCTGTAACCGCTCACAAAGCTCGTCACCGGCGAAAAATGAATGATGTTGTGCTTTTCGGCTATCCGCTCAATAATATCCATCGTATAGCAGTCAATGATCGGCATGCACACAAAATCAAACCGGCCCTCTGAAATCACTTCCTCCACACCGTTCCAGAAACGGCGGCCAAGCCGCTCCGCCTTCTTTTCCGGTATGCTGCGCAGAAAGCGGCATCTTGCTATGATGTCCCTTTTTTCCCTCTCATAGTCTTCATTTTTCTCGTCGTACTGAATATCATAGAGGTACGTTCCGCTCCATATATCGCCCAGTCCGCGAAAATCGGAAATAACCGTGATATCCGGATTCCCAAACGCCGTGCGCAAAAGCTTTAAATAAAAATCTTTTGTCCATTCCCTGACATATACCAATATTCTCATCGCCGTCTCCGTTCGGTTCCTCTAAATGTTATAGATATCCGTTTTGTATGCACTCATATGCCCGCGCATCCATGCAATCGTCTCTGCAATTCCCTGTGCAAACGTATACGCCTGTTTCCAGTCCGTCAGTTCTTTAATCTTTGCATTCGCCCCCAGAAGCCGGTTTACCTCGCTCTTCTCCGGACGCAGCCGCTGCTCGTCACAGATAATGCGTGCATTGGGATTAATCTGCGAGATGATCTCCTCCGCAAGTTCACCGATGGAAATCTCCTGCTGCGTCGCAATATTAATCTCCTGTCCGATCGTCCTGTCCGATTCGGCAATCGCGATAAATCCCGCCGCCGTATCCTTCACATAGTTAAAGTCCCTTGTCGGCGTCAGTGAACCGAGCTTTATCTCTTCCTTTCCTGCAAGGAGCTGACTGATAATCGTCGGAATCACCGCTCTGGCAGACTGCCTCGGCCCGAATGTGTTAAAGGGCCGCACAATCGAGACCGGAAGGTTAAAGCTCCGATAAAAGCTCTCCGCCAGCCGGTCCGCTCCGATTTTCGTCGCCGAGTACGGCGACTGACCCTGATACGGATGCTTTTCGTCGATCGGCACATACAGCGCCGTCCCGTACACCTCGGAGGTGGAAGTCACCAGCACGCGCTCCAGGTCCAGATCACGCGCCGCCTGCAATACATTCAGCGTTCCCTTGATATTCGTATCCACATAGGAATCCGGCGAGTGATAACTAAACGGGATCGCGATCAGCGCCGCCAAATGAAAGACGCCGTCTACACCCTTCATCGCTTCCCTCACACCGTTGGGATCGCGGATATCCCCGGTAAAAACCTCTATCTGCTCCAGCTTTTCTTTCGGAAGTGTGTCAAGCCATCCCCAGGTATTAAACGAATTGTAATAGGCAAACGCCTTTACCTCATACCCTTTTTCCAGAAGGCTCTCCGTCAGATGACTGCCTATAAATCCGTCCGCTCCGGTTACCAGTACTTTTTTCATATTCATACTCTCTTTCTTATATAAATTCTGTTTGAAAATTTCAACAGGAAATGCAGTGCAATCGTTGTCACAATCATAAAATCAATACTCCCGACATGCCAGATATAGTATATCGGAGATAAAATGCACATAGTCAGAAAAAACGGCTGCATAATCTGTGCAAGCTTATATCTCTTTCTCAGACACCAGGTTTTTCCCATCAGCACACCCGTCGCAAATGTTGCAACCAGGCTCCCGGCATAGCCGAAATCCCTCATAAAACCGGTGAGGAACGTCGAATAAGACCCAATCAGAACCGGTATCCTGTTTATGATATCTTTATATGCGGGAAATCCTCCCCAGAAAAAGCCGATGATGCGAAACAAAAGCGCACCATATGCCAGGTTATCCAGATTAATGTCCGGAAAAACCGACGCGTAATACGGAACACTGTGCGTAAAGTAATAAAAAATGGAATATACCGGTTTTCCAAGCGCGGTATTCCCTATGATAAGCCAGATATCCTTTGTCGCGATCGTTCCATAATACGGCATCTCCGTCGCAAAGCCTGTTGAGAGCCCTCTCCTGGCAAACAGCGCAAAGCATACCCCCAGCAAAACAATTCCCGTAAGACCGATCAGCAGTTTCGTCGCAGCCGACATCAGCTTAAAACTGCCGTTTCCTGTTTCCACAGTCACAAACAGGATAAGAATCACAAACGTAGACCATCTTGCTCCCGTCACAAGCGTAAGCACAATCGGAGACAGAAGTCCGATTTTACTCAGCGCTTTCAGCAGACGGCTGCGCACCGGCTGCGCGTAGGAGACTATCGCATAAATCCCGACTGCAAGATAGCATGCCGACTGAAGAACTTTAAATATTCTCGGCATCTGCGATACCTGAGCCCTTATATCCCCAAACACCAGCTGGCCGTGCAGCATCACTCTCCACAGATACAGCAGATAGACCGCCGTTCCGACAGCAATCACACCCTCAAGCGCCACCAGCACAAACTCGCTGAAATCGGTAAGCCTCCCGTCCAGCTCAATATTACCTTTCGTCTCGACACCTGCAGAACAGGTGATTCTCCCGCACCGAATGCCGAAAAACCACAGAAGGTATGCCCCCGCCAGATATGCGATTGCCGTCAGGCTCCTGATCTCGAAATTATAAGGCCCTATAAAAAAAAGTAACACATAAACCGCGATTCCGTATATCAGAAAATGTCTGGGTGTGTATTTTATCATTGAGTACTGTTTCCTTTCATCAATACCTCTGCCAGCATAAAATCAATCCGATTGTCAATATCAACCGACTCCTCCGCCGACATAAGATAGGCCACCGTATTTTCACTGTAATAGGTTCGTTTCTCACGCAGCAGCTTTTTGTCGAGAATATAGATTGCCCCGTTCGGGATATAGTATGTCGCGTTACTCTGACGGTTTGCCACAGCCTTTTCCGTATCGAAGCCGAGATTTCTCACGCTCCCGTCCGGCATGCGCTCATAATACCAGCTGATCGGTGTCTCAGCCTCTTTCATGGAAATCAGTGTATCCGCTTTCTTCTCCTCAAACTCATGCAGCGCGGCCTCAATATGCTTTGCGGTCCGCAGCGGTGCCGTCGGCAGCAGCACCATAAACTTTTCGATCGGCGCTTCCCCGTGCGCCTCCAGATAATCAACCGCATGAAGATACACATCCACCGCGCTCGACGTATCCCCGGCCAGTTCCGCCGGACGCAGGAACGGCACCTTTGCACCGTAACGCTTCGCCGTCTCCGCAATCTCCTGACTGTCCGTCGTCACGATTACCCGGTCGATTCCTTCTGCATGAAGCGCGGCTTCAATCGTATGTGCAATCAGCGGTTTCCCGCACAGTTCTCTTATATTCTTTCCCGGAAGCCCCTTAGAGCCCCCTCTTGCAGGTATCAATGCAATCATCTTGCTTCCTCCCAGTTATTCCGCCGGACGGCTTGTCACCAGACTCCACCAGTAACCGTTTCCCTCCCTGTGAATCTCCGCCTGTGAAGCGTCCATGTTCTCGTAAAGCCGCAGCAGCCGGCCGTAATACGCATCATATTTCGCAAGCAGCCCGTAATGTCGTTTTTTAATTTCGATTTCTTTTTTTACTTCTGTTTCGTCGTAATGATTTCTTCCTGCCAGATTTTCCTCATGAATCCGATAATAGGTACAGCACCCCGTTGTCTTTTTTCCGGTTTTTCCGTCCAGAAGAAGCCGCGAATACAAATACCAGTCAAAGATCGCCGTGTCGCCCTCACAGAGAGAATCTATAAACGTCTCCGACAACGCCGGCATATAAATCGCCGTATTCGACATTCCAAGATAGTTCCATTCCCCGATATCGGAATATCGCTCGGTCACAACCGGAAGTTCCTGCATCACAGGCGTTTTTTCAAAATCGAGCATTTCATTATAGAAAAATGCATACTGCGCATCGTATTGCTCTTTGATGCGGCTGATCCTGTTTTCGGACGCGATATCGTCACAGTCCATGATAACCAGCAGCACATCTCCTCTTTCATGTGCCGCTTTGAGCAGCTCGATCCGCAGCAGATACGGTCTTAATCCGGCCTCACTCCTGTCCACAATCTCAATGCGCTCTGCAAACGGCTGTCCGTAACGCCGTATCAACTCCCGCAGTTCTTCCGCTGCAATATTATCATTTACAAGCAGCACCGTAAAGTCCTGATCGTCCTGCCTCTGCAGCGACAGGAAAAAATCGGGAAGATAACGGAACGCCTCCTTGTATACAACACTTCCCACCACTGTTTTCATCAGAAATCTTCCTTACTTAAAAGCCGGTCTTTTTTGATGTCTCTCGCCGCTTTCCTTCCGACAATCATATCAAAATATCGCGGCTCGATTCCGCTTCCCGGCCGCTTGAACGTAAGGTTGTCCTCACTGAGCACCTCACCGCAGCGGATATCACGCACCGCAACAATGCTCCGCTTAAACGCATTCCTGCGCTCCTCATCCTCATTTACAACCTTCTGATAGCTCCCGAGCATCTTATATCCGCATGACGCCGCCTGGCAGATTGTCTCAAGCTCCTCGGGATTCGCCGAAATCTTGTGGTCCCAGCCAACCATATCCTTATCCAGCGTAAAATGCTTCTCAATGATACATGCCCCCTTTGCCAGCGACATAATCGGTGCAACACATCCGATCGTATGATCCGAATATCCCACCTTGCAGCCAAACGTGTTCCGCAGCATATCGATGTTGTTCAGATTCACCATCTCGTCCGCAGGCGGATAGATCGATACGCAGTGCAGCAGAATGATCTCACTGCACCCGTTAGTTCTCAGGCAATCCACCGCATCGCTGACATCCGCCAATCCGCACAGCCCGGTGCTGATCACCACAGGCTTTCCTTTTTTGGCAATATATGCCAGGAACGGCAGATTGTTTAAATCCATTGATGCCACCTTGATAAACGGCACCTGCAGCTCGTCTGCTAACAGGTCCACTTCCGGCTTTGAAAACGGAGTCGAATTGAACTCGATCCCCACTTGATCACAGTATTCTTTCAGCATAAAATGATCCGCACGATCTATACTGTATTTGTCTACAATCTCCTCCAACGTATAGTCTGTCCGATTGCGGTAATCATCTCTTAAAAAATAATTGTCCTCGTAAACCTGCTTCGAGAAAATCGTGTCCTTTGACCATGACTGAAACTTCACACAGTCGGCGCCGCAGCGCTTCGCCTCGTCGATAATCTTTTTCGCCAGCTCCATATCCCCATTGTGATTTGATCCTGCTTCCGCAATCACATACGGCTTTCCAAACTCACGGATCTCTTTAAAATCAAACATCTTTCGGCCTCCTTCTTTGTGTATCAGACTAGATACCATCCTATATTTTTCTGTCAGTTACTTTTCTTTTATTGTCACCGTCACATCCGGCTCCTTTTTCAATTTTTCAATCAGACTGTTCATCCAGTACTGCCCGAGCATCTTTTGCGTATACTGGATTCCCGTATATCCGGCCGGCAGTTTCACGTCTTCCCCACCGGAAATTTCTCTTCCCCAGTCTGATTCTCTTAATGCCAGCATATGAATCTCATGCACATTCACTACGGTTCCATACTTTCGCAGGCTCTTCTTATCCAGCCCAAAGTGCGTCATATGCCTTCCGTATCTTTTGTTCTCCTCGATATACCGATAAATATATTCCTTCGGATGAAAAACGCTTCTGCCGTCCAGTCGAATATTATAAAAAATCGGAATCATCTCTTCTGCGGAGAACGGAAGAATCACCCGGTATATCTCATGCAGCCTTGCCACCGCAGCGATAATCTCTGATTCCCCCCCCCCCTAAATAATTCTCAATTTTCCTCTTATACAGGTATTTTTTTATCATTTCAGGCCTGATACGATCTGTTGTCAGACTTTTTGGCATTTCACGACCGGGCGCTCCGTTACCGGCTTTCCCGAAAACGGTGTAGTCATAGCTGTGTATAAAATTATACGCAAGCTGCGAAACATTTTGCGGCAATATCAAATCCGGTTCGTGTTTCATCCTCTTATAGACTGTTAATCCGGCTTTCGCAATCAGCAGCTTTATTCCGGCGCTGACTGCATGATACCCCCGAACTTCTCTATACGATTTAAAAAAGGGTTCCGAAACGCAAAATCTCTTATAGAGATTCATAAATCCGCCAAAGGATATTTCCACTCTCCCCGTCGGCCCTAAATTATATAGGTTATCCGCGTTCTGTCCGCACCATATCGTATCGATTCCGTCTTTTTTCATTTTTTCGATTATCGCCATGTGCATGACCGACATATGTTTGGTATTCGGAAGCAGTTCCATTAACCTGCGGTATGTTTCACCGGCTTTTATTTTCCGGTAATCGACGTCAATAATCTCATATTCTATCTCCAGATCTTCACAGACGTGAACCGCATTTTCGACGTCTTCCAAATTCGACGCACAGTACGGCAGGATTCTGCCGACATACGCTTTAAACGGGATTCCGTTATTTTTCAGCATAATCGCAAGAAAACGGGAATCCGCACCGCCGCTCAGCAGCAATCCGTTCCGCTCCCCTGTGGCATTTCGCCGGATACACGTTTCCATCTCCTGTTTAAACAGTTCGTAGGTAACCTTTTTATCCGGAAAACGGATTGCCTTTTTTTCGAGCCGCTTTTCTCTGAAATAATAAACACAGTGATTTTTCAGCCGCTTTATTTCCTCAAGCCACGTCTTACTTCCATGCAGATACGAACTTGTCAGAAATTCTTCCTGAAGACTTTTATCAAAGGTTACTGTTCCCGCATACCGGCACATCTCAAAAAAATCCGTACCAAATGCGATTTGACCGTCTTTCCTGCAATAATACACATCCCCTGCAAAGCAGGCAGGCAACACAATATATTCTATTTTATTCTGGCAGACTAAAAACCGCGGCCTGTCCAAAATTACTTTCTCCCCCCCCCCTCAAAAATTCATGTATTCCCGGATCATCGTCTGATTTCTCTCTGTATTCCACATATTTCTCATCCGCAAAATCAGAGCTTTCGAAAATCTTCCCATTCATATCTGCAACAATCAGCATCTTTTCTCTCTCCTCACTGATAAAAATAATATTTTCCGCAAACGGTTCTGCTGCCTTCTATAATAGCACTTTCCCCACGTTTAACGCAATGTATTATTGCCGTTTTCTTCCAACCGTTCCCGCATTTTCTCCAGCTCGTCCATCTGCCCCATATCCATCCATGCGCCTTCTTCCACCTCATAGATGCCGACATTTTCTCCCGCCTCCACGCACTGCTCAATCACATCCGTGATATGAATAAAAGTCTTATCCGGTATTCTGTCCAAAAACCGCGGTTCAATCACATAAAATCCCGTGTTCACCAAAAATGAAAACACAGGCTTTTCCTTCATGCCGGCAAATCTTCCCGCATTATCCTTTTCAATCGTTCCGTACGGTATTTCTACCTTCTTTTTTGCACAGACAATTGTGATAATATTATCTTCCCGCTTATGCTTCGCAACGATTTCCGCGTAATCGCTCTCCACCAGAATATCGCAGTTTGTCATAAAAAAGGTCTGTCCCATCCCGGAAAGCAGTTTGAGCCCTCCGCCGGTTCCGTAGAATTCTTCCTCCTCGACAAAGCGGATATCCTGCCTGTCCTCCTCGGAAAAATAAGTCTCGATAAACTTTTTCTTATAATTGACGATCATTGTCACATCACGGCAGCCAAACTCCGCAAAATGCTCAAGAATATGCTCTGTAATCGTCTTATCGCCGATCGGAATCAGGGGCTTGGGAAGGATCTGCGTATAGGGATACAGTCTTGTCCCCTTTCCTCCCGCCATGATCACGAGCGGTATGTTCAGTTCTCTCTTATTCTCTATTTTTTTCCTGTTCTTAAAATAGATGCGCAGAATCCTGTTTTCTTCGTCCACCACGGGAACCGCCGTGATCCGATTTTTAAACAGGTATTCCCGAATATCTTTCTCCTGCACTGCTCCGTTCTTGATCACACGCGGACTGTAATTTGCAAGCTCGCTGACACGCCGCTCAAAATCCCCGTTTTTGAGTGCATATCTGCGGATATCCCCGTCGCTGACGACAGCCTTCAGTCTCCCGTCCGCACACACAAATGCTATCCCCTGCCCGTTCCTGTCAATCGCCCGAATCGCATCGGAAATGATCATATTCTCGCTTATGATGTAATCCGCAATCTGTTCCATGCCGTAATCCGCCTCTTTTCTATAGTTCCAGATACCTTTGAAAGACCTTTTTATATCGCTCTGTTATTACTTTTTTTGAATATCTGGTTTCCGCCGCTCTGACCGCCTGCTTCTTATATTCCTCCAGCGTATCTCTGTCCCTGTACAGTTCCATTATTTTCTCCGCAAGCACGCGCTCGTCATCACCCTGTATACACACGCCGACCCGATGCTTTGTGATCATTCTCTTCAGATCGTCGTCGTTGCTGCATATCCCGATAATCCCCATTCCGCATGCCATCATACTATAGGTCTTGCTCGGCATAAACAGATGCGCCATGCGCGCCTCCTGCGAGACAATCCCGACATCCCCGGACGCCATCGACAGCGGGAATGTCTCCTCCGGCTGCAGCGGCAGCAACAGAATATTCCGCAAATCATGCTTTCTGCGAAACTCCTCCACAATCGCGTATTTCGGCCCGTCCCCGATAAACACAAACCGTATCTGCTCCTGCTCCCGCAGTCTCTGCGCGGCCCGCAGGATAATTTCTATGTTATGCCCGTACCCCATTTTCCCGGAATACATTACCACGAACTTGTCTGTCAGATCATGTTCTGCACAGAACGGATTTTCCGCTTTCGGTATCGGTTTTAGCCTGTCTGTGTCCGCGGCAATCGGTATCACACGAACCGGAATCTTTTTCTTCAAATCCCGGTTCATCGACTCCGCGACAACCTCCCCGATTGTGAGCATTCGATCGATTCCCGGATAATTCCCGCTGTTCCACAGATGCCACAGCTTACACACACCCATCACGGCTGTATTTTGAATCATATATTCAATATATTGCGGATACAGATCCCAGTTCATATAGATAAACGGGGCATGAAACGCCTTTTTCAGCTTTAATCCAATATAAGAATTAATCGGCGGATTCGAGACCGCAAAGATCAGGTCATAGTGTTTCCTGCGATTCCTTTTCAGCCATTTTTGCATAAACCGGAAATGACGCCACCAGCACAGCAGCTTTGTTTTAAAGCTTGTGGCATCGTACGGGGGCGACGGAATCACAGTTCCCTCCACCTTACTCCCCGTGATAATCTCAACCTTCGCCTGCTCCCCTATCGCCTCTGTCAGAAGATCCACATACCATTGCGGAATGGTCTGCGCTACAATAAGTACCTTTTTCATAAATTTTACCACCCATTCTGTTTTGCATTTTAAGAACACAAACACGATCTTTTACCAGCCTGACATTAACCCCGACGACAAACCAGCAAAGCGGCGTCGACAGTATATTGGGCCCTGATAAAGACGTGAGCACAAAGTAACACAGCAATAACACATACGGCATATCCAGCTGCCTTAATTTTCCTTTCATCCCTCTGCTGACGCCCAGCACCGCATACCATATCAACGAGATATACAGATATGCCGAAAAGAAAATTCCTCCCGTCATCACATATGCCAGCGGGGAAAAATGCGAATAATGACGATAAAGCTCTTTGATCCACACCTTGCCGCCAAAGCCGATTCCCCATAGCCACATCATCTTATCACTGTTTAAGTACTCCACAATACACTCGATCTCCAGATCTCTTCCGCCTGTGGCTGCATACAAGTCTTTCTCCCCCCCCCTAAAATTCCGCTTATCGTCGTGAGGATTCTTGAAAAAACGGTTGTATTGCAGGCCAGATAGATACAGACACCCCCTAAACCTGCCAGCAAAAGTAAATGGATTGCAACTTTTTTATTTGTTTTTTTGCCGATGAAATAAGCGATAATCAGCAGCGCTACAGACGCCACCAATGTCACTCTTTTCTTTGTCATGATATTTATCACAATCAGCAGATACCCCATCAGGATCTCCAAATTGCTGCCGCACAGATAAAACGTCATTGCGTATGTTCCCAGCGTCATACCATAATTATTATACCGCAGCAAGCCCAGTCTGCTTGCCACCGTAAAAGAAATCACATATATTGAAAAAACCACTGTGGCAATAAACATAATTTTTTTCACATATCTCTGCAGGTTTTCGTTTGTTTCATATTCCCTGTAAAATGCATATCCGAATGACATCAGCAGGATCGGCATCATATAAAAATACATATGCGACAAATATTTTGTATTCAGCTGACCTTTTATGATGCCCAGCACCATTCCAACCGGCAAAAACAGCAGAAATGCAGCCGCAATTTTGTTTAAATAAATCCCTTTGTCAATAACAAAAATATAGATTCCTGCCAAAACGACCTGCAGAATCAGCGCTATTTTATAGATACCCAGATAAGGCGTAAAAACAGCGGATATCGTATTCAGGAAATACACCGTCATTGTGATAATTCCCTCCAACAGAAACAGTACCCAATACGCCTTAAAAAACGTTTCCTTCGTCACACTGCATTTTATTTTCAGCATTTCTTTTCTCCCCTTTTTCCCATACAGCTCAGTGCCGCCCAGCTCAGTGCATATGCTCCCAGGCCTGCCATGCCTGTAAGGATAAGTTTGACGAACACCTGCGCCAGTTCGCCGGTAACGCCCGTATACAGCCTCTGTTTCATCTCCCACACCACAGCGGTCATCACCGCCGCCGCAATCACCGTCCGCAGCATCACCAGCCAGAACGTTTTGTCAAACAGTCCCGTCATTTTCTTCTTCGTCATCCAAATCATGTAGAGCAATGTCGTCACCGTACAGGATATCACAGTCGCAAATGCAAGTCCCACATGTGCAAAACGCTTTAACAGCAAGATATCCAACAGGATATTGATCGCGATGCCGAATGCGGAAAAGATAATCGGACGTTTTGTATCTTTCATTGCGTAGAACGCCTTCTCAAAAATAATGCGATACGCGATCGGTATCGAACTGATCACATATACCTTAAGTGTCTGCGCCGTTATGATCACATTTTCCTCTCTGAATGCGCCCCTGTAAAACAGCAGTTCAATGATCGGCTCCGCAAGAATCGCAACCATCAAAACAACCGGAATGATCACCATACTCATAAGCGTAAGGCATTTACGAATGCTGTTTTTGCTCTCCTCAACCTTTCCCTCCGACAAATACTGTGACAGTTTCGGAAATATCATTGTCGCTATCGGCCATGCGAGAACCGAATGCACCATCGTAGCAACCTTAAAGCCATAATCCAGCGACGTCACATAGCCTGCCGGAAGTCTCGATGCCATATTCTTGTCCACAATATTATTAATCTCCGCCAGCATCTGTCCCGCAAAAATCGGCAGCACAACCCGCATTGTCTCTATCAGATAAGCGTCTCTGAAATTCAGATACGGAACAAATCGGAATCCGCTCCTTGCCGCCTGTATCCAGAATATCGGGACAACCGCCGCATACGCCAGCACAATCGCTCCGGACATAACGATATAATTCTGTCCCTGCGCGGAAAACACGATTCCGAGCGCAATCATAATATTTACCGGAACCATAAACAGCGCTACCAGATAAAACCGATTGTTGGCCTGCAGATATCCCTGAAAGACATAAGAGATTCCCATAAATATAATTGATATGATACTGATCCGGCTAAGCCCGGCGGTAAGCGCAAACGCCTCTTCCGCAAATCCCGAAGCAAACAGATATACAAATTGCTCTTTGAATATCCAAAATATAAGAATAAATAAAACCGCCGCAATCGAAATCACATTGATCAGATTGCTTGTATATTTATTGACCTCATGTTCCCCCTTCGCCCGCACATCATAGAACATGACGATATATGACGTGTACAGAGACGTCAGGACTCCTGTGAAGAGAACGGTCGGAATCGCCGCCGCCACAAGATATGCATCGCTTACCGTACCGGCGCCATAGACATAAGAAAGCACGATATCCCTTGCAAATGCTGTGATTTTTACAAATATCGAGCATATTGCCAATATTACCGCCGTACCGGCAGCCCCCTTTTTCACTGTTGCACTATCCATTATCTTATTCCCTGTCTTCTCTCACGTCTGATTCACCGAAGTCTTTTATCTTATTTCCCGAATCAGCACAAACGCCTCCGCCGCATTCGCCCCGACTGTGGAACCGCGGTACCTGGCAAGCGCCTCGACCGCCTCTAATGAGCGCGGATTCGGGAATTCTGCAACCTGCGTTGTAAAGTAACCAAGCGCTTTCTTTTTTGTTTCGATATAAGCGCCGATATCGCGGTACACGGTCGGTATAAACGCATTGACCGTATTCGGAATATTCCATTCCGTCTCCGACAATGTCTCGTATGCATAAACCGCACGAATTTTCCGTGCGTTCTTCGGCCGCACCGCCACCATCGCCGCCTCGTTTACAAGCTGATGATCTTTCTGCATATCGCCGGCATGAGGGAGATACACTTCGTCCGGCTCCACCTCCGCGATCACATCCGCAATACTCTGATTGAGCTTGTATCGCGGAACATTCTCAAGCATAACGGCCGGATATTCCAGGAAAAACGTTTTTGTAATCCCGAGAAACTCGTGCGCACGGATCGTCTCCCCCCGCAGCTTATCTACAAGTTCTCCTGGAAACAGCGGCTCCTCCCCATGTGTCACCACACAGACATACACCTCGTTTCCCTCCGCAATATTCCGCGCCATCACTCCGCCGACTCCCAAAATCTCATCGTCGGCATGGGGCGCGATCACCAAAATTTTTTTCATGTTTTTATTCCCCCGCAGTTGTTCTTTATACAGTCCGCCGGCATTCCAAAACCAGACGGCTCCCATTCCAAGTTTTTCCGGCGCAGTAAAATCCTTTCGCGGATTATCGCCTATATACACCATTTTCGAATATGGAATTCCCCATTTTTGTTGCATTTGTTCAAAAGCGAGCGGGCACGGCTTCCGGTATTGAATTCCCCCCAGCTCATCCGTTACGATAATATCGGTCGTATACGTTTCGAGTCCCAGCGCTTTTATCTTCGCCCGCTGCCCTTCCGGTCTCCCGTCTGTGATAATGCCCAGATACGATTTCTCCGCTTTTATTCTTTCCAGTATTTCTTTTACCTCCCGCGTCAACGTTATCGCAGGCTTATGAAAACGATATGCTTCCAGACAGCGCTGTTTTAATTCCCCGGAATAAATTCCCTCGTCCTCCAGCAGGCAGTCAATCGCATTTTTTCCGTCCGTAAAATAGCTCCATAGACGCTTCTCCGCCTGCGAAACAGTATTCAGCACCTTCGCGATCTCCCGATACCCGCTTCGGACATAATCGCTCTCCGGATATAAGGTGTCATCGAGATCAAAAATAACACCCTCATATTCTCCGATATATTCAAATATATCTGCCAACCGTGTCACTTTATTTATCACTTATCTTTTTATCCCTTCCAGTATACATACACTCTGGTCAAATCTGCTGTAAACCGCCTTATCATTTGCAGCGTATTCCTGATATTGTAAATGCTCCCCGTTTAGAATGCGCAGAATTCCCTCCGCCGAATCCGCGCCTGCTTTTATTGACAGCGGCGCTCCTCCCCCAAAACGCGGATTAATCTCTATATAGAAACATGTTCCGGTACCATTTTGTCTGATAAGCTGAACCGTGATCGCACCGCAAGGCCGAAACTTTTTGATTAATTGCCGCATCTGTGCAATCATCTCCTCATCCTGACAGATCTGCGTCTTCAACACCTCTCCGCTTCGGACTGCAAGGCGTTCTCTCGGAGTAATATAGACCGGATTCCCCTCATAGTCGCAGAAAATATCTACGGTATATTCCCGACCTTCAATATAAGGCTGAACGATATAATCTTTCACCCTGTGACTGTAATTTACAAGCTCCTCCTGATTGTTTATCTTATAGGCATCGATGCTTGAGCTTCCGTTTAACGGCTTCATAAATGCCGGAAACCCCTGATTATACTTTTCTATATCATCGACCGTATGCGGCGCTTCCAGTCCGCACTCTGTAAAAAAGTCTTCCGTCTTTCGCTTATCACGGCAAACGCGCACCATCTCTGGCGCACTCACAAATACTTTTGTTCCCTGGCGTTCAAATCTCGCCTTATTTTCTGCCAGAATAAGCAAATCCGTATCTATCGTAGGAATCAGCGCATCAATCTGATGCCGTTTACAGATTTCCAACAGCTGCGGAATATATGCTTCATCGTCAATTCTGCACACTTTTATCCTGTGATCACAAAACTGCCCTGCCGGCGCCGTCTCCGAAACATCTGCGCCATATATCTCCAAATCAATCCGAATCCTCTGCGCCGCGGTACGGAATGCCTGAACCAATTCTACTCTGCGGCCGATGCTGGTAAATAATATTTTTTCTGCCATCACAGCCGCACCTCCATTTTAGAATTCTCGGACTTCCAAATATATCCGGCGCGAATGACGGTCCGGCAATTACGCTTCCGTGACAGCCGCCTCTCTGATATTACAAACCTTTTATACCCCCCCCCCGGAAAATTTTATGGGTTTTGCAGGACTTCCCACTGCGGTACACCATGCCGGTATTTCTTTTATCACAACCGAACCGGCTCCTATCACGGTATGCTCCCCAATCGGAACTCCCTGAATGATATGGCTTCCGGTTCCAAGTTCCGTCTCGTCTCCCACGCACACACAGCCCGAAATATTGACGCTCGGGTACACCGTGACAAAATCCCCGAGCACCGCATCGTGTCCCACGGTACAGTCCAAATTGATAATATCGAAATCTCCCAGTGCAATATCCACCGTCAGGATATTTCCCGCACAGATTAAATTGCCCCGGCCCATCCGAATACGTTCCCCTATTTTTGCATCTGGATCTATCAGATTGGGGAAATATATATTCTCATTCTGCTTTGCTTTCCCGACAAGCAATTTCCTCGTCTTTGCAGAGCCGACGGCACATGCCGCCGCAATCGGCTTTTCATAACGCATGAGATACTCCATATTTCCAAGCACCGGCAGATCATCCACGATCGTTCCCGGCTCCACACCGTCGTCAATATACCCGAGAAGGTGCCATACGCATTCCCGTTTATTGATGCGCTCGATCAGCCACTGTATTTCTCTGCCGAATCCTCCCGCTCCGATGATTACAATATCCTGCATTTTCATTAATTCCACAGCCCTTTCCTGTTTTTATAATTCTTCCTCCATACAAGTTGTCTGATACTTCAGCCTGCTTCCACACTTATCCTTGAATTTCCGAAAACTTACCTTTTTTATGTCATGTGTCCGCGCCTTGCTCTGTACAATCCGATAATGGTATTCATATCCCACAAGTTCTTCCCGGCATATTCTAGCCGCATTCTCAAGCTGCGGAATTGCCTCATCAATATTTCCTCCCTTAAGCTCTATAAAATATGCCCTGTGCAGTGTGTCATTCGTCAACAGAAAATCACAGCAGGTCTGCTGTTTTACCAATTTTTTATCCAGCTTATAGTGACGCACCGCATATTCCTGTTTCAGATTAAGCGCCCGATGCTCCCTCCGCGTCCCCATATCACGCGAAACAATAATCTTCTGCCGATCTTCACAATCTGAATTTTCCGAGGTAAGCAGCATTCTGTTAATTCTCCTTATTTATCATATTGTTCCTTTAAAGATACCATCCTGTCGTAATCTTCATTAATATCTTCCGATGCCCCATCAATCACTTCATTTTCAATCGCTTCGAATTCCGTGTCCACACACTCTTTTGCATACCCGTTCCGGATAAAAAATGCAGATAATTCCGCGTACGCAACACGCCGGTTTCGCGTAACGATCTTCTTTAGCTCCTGTTCCTGCACCATGCCCGCTATCTTATTTGCATATAAAAGATTATTAATGGTCCCCAAAACATATGGGCTATGCGTTGTAATGAGAATCTTGTTCTTTCCATCATTCTGTGAAAGCGCAATAAACTCCGTAATTAACTTCTGCGCATTCGGAAACAGATGAGACTCCGGCTCCTCTATGATAAAATACGAACTCCGATTATTCAGCAGATAGTAGAACAGTACATTGAGAATCCATAGAACCTCCTGCTGACCGGAGGATGCAAAGTTAATTTTAACATATCTGTCTTCTGATATCTGAAGCCGCTCTTCTCCGTTGATATTGCGATATTCTCCCTGAAGAATTGTTCTCATAAGCTGTGCCGCCCCACCCAAAAGCTCCCTGTCTATTCTTGCATCCGTCGTCCGGAGCATATTTTTTATCATCTGCTCCGGGCCAAGTGTAAAACTGTTTTTCAGTTGAAGAATACGCTCCAGATAATTCTGCGTACAATAATCGATGCTTCTCTTTTGCGTATCATCCATACTGCTGTATATATAATTCAGCTGTGTACTGAGCAGTGTAATCATACTCCTGCCTGCCGGAATATACACAATCTCGGAATTTTCCCCAAAAAAACTTTCCACCCTTCTTCTCAATATCAGGAAATCATCATATACACTTCCGGACCCCCCTTGCGGTGAACAAAGTTCTCCAACATCATCCAGAAAGTTTGAAAAATCCTCGCTGAAATCGATCCAAATATAATTTGAAGTCTTCTCATCTGACTTCAGGGATAATTTAATAAAGGTATGTTCTTTATAATAATATTCCAGATACATAGAATTGTCCATGCACCACGTCGAACCGAATATCTGCAAAAAGTTAGACCTTATTTCCCGTATCACTCGTTTTTTTAATGGCATTCTGAGTACATTGTCAAAAACCGGCTCCTCCAGCAAACACTGTCTGCGCAACAGCTGTATCAACAAATTTCTGATATTGTTAAAGAAAAATATGCTCTTTGCAATTGTGCTCTTTCCCGAAGCCTGCACTCCGGTGAAAACCATAAAATTGTTCAGTTCCAGCTCACAATGCCTGATCGGTCCAAGCTGATTCATAATAAGTCTTTGCATATGCTTCTCCTTCTTAGACTTTTGTGTCACGCACTGCCTCGCCTGATGCCATCTATACCGAAAACAACCCCCTCACAATCCCACAGACTCTCTCCAAATCCGCATCCGTCATCTTCGTATCGCTCGGCATGCAGACGCCCCGGCCAAAAAGCGTGCCGGCCACGCTGTTATCCGCCCCGTTCTCCGCATCCACCACATGCAGTTCTTCCGTCTCCGAGACAAAGTCACAGTCCGCAAATACCGGCTGTAAGTGCAGCGGCTTCCAGACCGGCCGGCTCTCTATATCGTCTTCCTCAAGCGCTGTCATAATGTCTGTCGGCCGCACGGAACAGTCGTCAGCCAGCTGAATCGCCGTCAGCCAGCAGTTGCTGTGAGTATCCTCACCGAGCGGCATCAGCGCAAGCCCGGGCAAGTCTCCGAGATGCTCCCGGTAATATTCATAAATATACCGTTTCTTCTCCACACGCGCATCGAGCACCTTAAGCTGCCCGCGGCCGATTCCGGCCACAATGTTGCTCATGCGGTAATTATAACCGATTTCCTCGTGCTGATACCATTTTGCCGGCTCTCTTGCCTGTGTCGCCCAGAAAAGTACCTTTTTCGCCCGCTCCCTCGCATCCGGCGTATTAAACAGCAGCATCCCACCGCCCGACGTCGTGATAATTTTATTTCCGTTAAAGCTGATGATCCCATAATCGCCGAAGGTTCCCGTGTACTTCCCCTGATAAGTCGTTCCCAGGCTCTCCGCAGCATCCTCAATCAGCGGTACCCCGTACCTTTTACAGAGCGCTGCTATTTCTTCTATATGCGCGCACAGGCCGTACAAATGCACAACAATTACCGCTCTCGGCATCTGTCCCAGCTTCTCATATTTCTCAAATGCCAGCGCAAGTGCCGCGGGACTCATATCCCATGTTGCCTCCTCGCTGTCGATAAAAACCGGAATCCCGCCCTCGTAGGTAATCGGGTTGGCCGTCGCGGAAAATGTCAGTGACTGGCAAAATACATAATCCCCCTGCCGGATACCGACGGACTTTAATGCCATGTGAATCGCCGCCGTTCCCGCCGACAATGCCACTGCGGCTTTCGCTCCAAGCTTTTCCGTCATCTCCCGCTCAAACTCCGTGACGTTCTTCCCCAGCGGCGCGATCCAGTTTGTGTCAAACGCTTCTTTTATATAGTCCCGTTCGTATCCTTCCTCACTCATATGAGGGGATGCGAGAAAAATATGTTCTTTCATATCCCACAGCCTCTTTTCTATTCTATCTGTACAATTTGTGTGATTAATTCCGTAACATTGTAACACACCATACCTGTTTCTGCAATCTTTCTACTATTTGCAATTCCTCAAAAATATAGTATAATAAAAAATAATTTGTGATTTATGATAGGAGCCGAAAATGCGTAGCAGGAAAAAAAAGATAAAAAAAATACAACTTGCAATAAAAAGAGGTTTTGATATTGCCGTAAGTACACTGGGACTCATCATTCTGTCTCCCGTACTGTTAGTCACCGCCGTTCTGATTAAAATAACGATGCCCGGAAAGGTCTTTTTCAAGCAGGAAAGAGTCGGCAAGAATAAAAAAATCTTTCATATCCTGAAATTCAGAACGATGAAAGAGGATAAAAAAGCGGAGCAGACGCATGACTTTTCCAAAGATTCAGAACGAATGACAAAAACCGGCAACATTTTAAGAAGACTGAAAATAGACGAACTCCCCCAATTGCTGAATGTACTTGCGGGAGATATGAGTCTGGTCGGTCCAAGACCCACCGTCATCGAGCAGGTACGGAATTATAACAAGTTCCAGCTCCGCAGGCTTAAGATGCGGCCCGGAATGACAGGCCTTGCGCAGGTAAACGGAAATACCGCATTAGACTGGGACGAAAGAATCGTATTTGACGTTAAATATGTGGAAAATTTTTCTCTCTGGATGGATCTGATGATTTTATTAAAAACAGTTCTGGTCGTAATCTGCGGAGAACAAAAATTCAAAAAGGAGTGTAAAAAACATTGAAAACAATCCTGATTGGTTCGGTAATTTCCAGCGAAATTGTTTTAGAAGAGATGATAGATGCATCGTTTCCGGTAGATTACGTTTTTTCACTGGATGAACAATATTCCGAAAATGTGTCCGGCTACCGTCCGATTCATGAGCTGGCGGAGCGGCATCATATTCCATACAAAAAGTTTAAAAAAATAGGAGATACAGAAAATGTGGAAATCATTAACAGCCTGCAGCCCGATTATATTTTTATTATCGGTCTGTCGCAGCTGGTAAAAAGCGACATTCTGGATGCGGCAAAGGAAGGCGTTATCGGTTTTCATCCGACGCCGCTGCCCAAATTCAGAGGCCGGGCTGCTATGGTATGGCAGGTACTGCTGGGGGTTCATGAGACCAGTTGTACCATGTTTTTCCTTGATGAGGGAATGGATTCGGGCGATATCCTGATCCAGGAACCATACACGATTGAGGACAGCGATTATGCCGTCGATGTGGAGCGAAAGCTGTGCGAAGCGATCAGACGGATGACACAAAAACTTTTGCCGCAGCTGCGAAACGGGACTGCACAGAGGCAGAAGCAGGACGACGCTATGGCTACATATCTGTTAAAGCGTACCCCGGAAGACGGCCTGATCAACTGGACAGACCCGGTCGAAAAAATACAGCGGCTGATACGCGCCGTTTCAAAGCCATATCCCGGAGCGTTCAGCAATTATGACGGAAAACATAAAATTATTTTCTGGAAGGCGGATTATCTGGAAAACACAAAATATTATGGGATGGAAGGTCAGATTGCATACATCTCTCCGGATTACATGGATATCGTCTGCTGCGACGGACTGCTCAGAGTATACGAATATGAAAATACGGATTGCGTCAAAATCTTAGTCGGCCATAAATTTAAGTAACCGGATAAAGCACAACACGTTTCCTGGCGTTTTGCCGCTTTATCAGACTGACGGCCGGAACCGACGGTGTCGCCAACTTACTTGCAGACATCGCCGGTTCCGGCCGCTTCTATTTTTTCTCTCTGTTCTGTTTACGCTTTATTTGCCGGGATACTGATACGACGGCACCAAATCCTTAACCACTCGCTTCATATCCGGGTCATCGTCATAAGCGGTCTTCTTTAAATCTACCAGCTGATCAAAAAACTGCTTCTCGTCAAACTCAATCGGCTTTCCGATAAAAATCAGATTGTTTTCCGTCTTCGCAAGTCCCTCTTCCTCGCGCAGGCATTCCTCAAACAGCTTCTCGCCCGGGCGGAGTCCGGTGTAGACAATCGGAATATCCACGTCCGGCTCATATCCGGAAAGCTTGATCAGATTGCGCGCCATATCGTCGATGCGCACCGGCTCTCCCATATCCAGGACAAAAATCTCGCCCCCCTTCGCATACGCTCCGGCCTGCAGCACCAGCGATACCGCCTCCGGTATTGTCATAAAATAGCGGATAATATTCTTGTCGGTGACGGTCACAGGCCCGCCCTCCGCAATCTGCTTTTTAAACAGCGGAATCACACTGCCGTTGCTTCCCAGCACATTTCCGAAGCGTACCGCCACGAAATTCGTCGTCGGGTACTGCCGGTACATGCCCTGAATCACCATCTCGCAGATGCGCTTGGAGGCTCCCATGATATTTGTCGGATTTACCGCCTTATCCGTGGAAATCAGCACCATCCGTTTCGTTCCGTGCACGGCCGCAGCCTTCGCCACATTGTAAGTGCCGAACACATTGTTCTTGATCGCTTCGTTCGGGCTGTCCTCCATCAGCGGAACATGCTTGTGCGCCGCCGCATGGAATACGATATCCGGCTTATACTCCTCAAAAATCGTATCAACCCTGTGTGTGTTTCTGACCGATCCGATCAACACGACAAGCTTTAATCCGGGATACTCTTTCTTTAATTCCAGCTGTAAATCATAGGTCGTATTCTCATAAATATCAAAAATAATAAGCTGTCTCGGATGATGCGCCGCAATCTGGCGGCAGAGCTCGCTCCCGATGGAACCTCCTCCTCCGGTGACAAGCACAATTCGATTGCTGATATACTGCATCACCTCGTCAAGGTTTGTTTTTACCGGCTCCCTTCCGAGCAGATCCTCAATGCCTACCTCGCGCAGGTTTGACACCTTGACCTCATCGTTTACAATCTGCGCCATACTCGGCAATATGCGGAGCGTACAGCCCGTATTCTTACAGATTTCGAGAATCTCCTTTTTGCGCTGCGCCGACATGTGCGGAATTGCGATAAAGATCTCCTTTACATGATACTGCTCCACCGCCCACGGAATCTTGCTGTCGTTCCCGACAATCGGCACGCCCAAAATATTATTACCGATCTTCCGCTGATCTTCATCCGTCACACAGACCACACGGTTGCGCACCACAGGACTGTTACTCATATCCTTCAGCAGGGAATACGCGGAATCCCCGGCTCCGATAATCATGGTCGGAATCACATTCCGATCGCGCTCCATCAGAAAACTTCTGCGTGCCACCCGGACTCCCCGGTAAAAGAAACGGCTGAACGCCGTAAACGCCAGTAAAAAGAACAGATACAGAATATAATAGGAGCGCGGCATCGTAATCCGCAGCATATGCATTCCGAAGCTCTGCACAAATGCCGATACCATACACGCCGCCACCACATTCAGCATTTCGCGCACACTCGCATAACGCCACAGGCTGCTGTACAGCTTAAACAGTGCATAAATAATAAGTGTAGTTATAATATTAATCAGCGTATAACGGCCCGCCAATTCCAGGTATACGTTGTTTACACCCTGAAAGGAAAATTCAAATCTCGTAAACAGTGCCATAAACTCCGCCAGACAGACTGCCATAATATCGTAAATAAGCAGCAGTGCAACACGGGTCGTTTTACCGGTATTATCAAAAAAATCTTTTAATTTATAAACCATCAGTCTCTCGTACTCCCTCTACCTACTTTATACGGTTATTCGACAAAACATATCTTGTTTATACCACAATTCAGCCGTTTTTTCAATCATTCCTGTTCGATTTACCAGCAAAACACCAGCCGTTGAACAGATAAAAACACCAGGTCAACGGCTGTGTCATGGCCATTCCTGCATTCCCGCCGACGCAAAAACAGATATAAACGATATCGGTCATAAGAAGAAACCAGTTCCGTCTCTTTACCGCCGCCCCCACCGCGTAGATCTGAAATAACAGAAACGGCACCGCCGTCAGCATTCCGTATCGGTACATTATGGACAGATAACCGCTGTATGATTTTACCTTTTCCCGGTATACACGCACATCCGCAATATTTCCGGTCAGCCCGAGAAGTCTCGCATAACTCTTTTGATATGTTCCAATCTCGAGTGTATCCTGCGACACCACTCCCTCCAGCTCCTCCGGCAGCAGCATTCGGTACAGCTCCAATTCCTCCTCCGGCAGGACGCTGATGCACTGTTCTTCCTCAAAGTTCATATTCATACCGGTCTGTAGCGGCAGGTATTTCACGGAACTATGAATGCATACGGCGGCAAAAAGTGCCGCGGTACATGCGGCAGCGATCTGCAGCACATTTCTGCGCAGATCTTTTTTCAGTGCCCCGCCGCTGCCGCGGTAGTATTCAATCAGGTACCACCCCGCCGTCGCCGTGACAAGCGCCAGTGCAATAAAAGCCGTCACCCCTCCCGCGCGCACCGCAAAATAAAGTGAGGCCGCCGCCCCGATTCCGTACAATATCCACGACCGCAGCATTTTCTTTTCCCGCAGGGCCCTCCCGAACTCTGTGAGAAACACCGCAAGCATCAGCAGCGAATACATGGCGAAGTCCTCCGCATTCGTAAAGACTCCGTTGTAATATACCGCCGTTTTCTTCTGTCGGAAAAACATACAGAACACGATCGTCAGACCAAAGCACAGTTCCAGGCCCGTCATGATCTCCGCAAGCAGCGCCGCAGGCTTTCTCGTCTGATTCCACACAAAAATAAAGAAACCGCCGGAAAACAGCATCAGATAGCCGAGAAATTTGTCCCCCGCATCGACAAAAATATCGGAAACCGTCACAAATAGCCACAACACCAGCCAGATTCTTGCAAGGTCCGTATTCCAATCCACCCGCTTTAACGGCTGCTCTATCGTAAACAGACCCGATGCCAAAAGCATCACTGCGATTGTCCCGGCAAAATACCGATAGAAGTCTCCCTCCGACCAGCCGAGCGCACCGCAGAAAATAATCCAGAGCGGAAACAGCGAAAAAAGAATTCCCAGCACCGTCTTTCGGGCAGCGGGCCGCACCTTTCCGGCCGTGTGTCTCCACGCAGAATTTCCGAAATTCATGTAGATCTTCTGCAACGTATCCACTGCCGCGTACCCGACACCGCGTCCGGTCCGCCGCATGTTCCGCTTTCCGAAATGCCGCCACAGGCTGCAGCCGATCACATATATCGCATATAAAATGCCTGTCATCGCGGCAAACACAGGCAGAGAAAACCCCGGAAGACCGTCTCTGATCTGCATGCTTCCGACAGAAATGTATTCCCCTTTTGCCCCAAAAATCCGGATCCCCATCCGGTACATTGGGACGTCCTCATAGAGCAGAATCTGATTCTCTCCGCAGACCAGTTCCGTCTGCTGCTCCGCGAGAACCTCACCGGCCTTATCGTAATACACAATCAGCGCTTCCACCGCGGGCAGGCTCAGTTTGTCCACCGTAATCAGAAGACATTTCCAGCTGTCTGTTTTCCCGTTAAGCAGATATCTGTGCAGCGCGCCGTTTTTATTCAGCAGAAAACACTGTCCTTCCTCCTGATATTCCCACCCCGAAGAAGATTTCGTCAATTCCTGATCTGAAAAGTCATACACCCGCTCCGCTCCCAGAAAACACCGCAGATTCAGCCCGTCCCCCATACTGCACAGGGAAATCATCACGCACGCGACAAGACCGTAGAGCAGTGTCTCAAGCTTCTTCATGCAATTCCCCCTCCCGCACAAAATTGATTCCCATCATCAGATAGAAAAAGAGCCATCCCAGCTGCTGAAAGGAGCGCTCGATATTATCAACCAAAAGCAGAATCAGAAAACAGGCGTTTCCTGCAAAAAGAAGATACCCGTATGGGTTTCTCCCGCAGAACCGCTTCCAGGAATACCAGAAATTGAGAAACACCATGCTGATATAAGGAATCAACGCAATCACACCATACCGGTACGCGATTTCGATAAAGCCGTTATGCGGTCTTGCAGGAGACCCCCACATCCGAAGCGTCTTTTCGGCATGTCCGAACAGATTTAATTCCCGCAGATATGTCATCCAGAACAGATTTCTTCCGCTTGTAAAATTCTCGAAAGACGTGCTCGAAAACAGTTTTTGATAAATTCGGCTCCTCCCGGATAAGCTCGTATTCTGTCCGGCGTAAACCGTCTCCGCTCCAAAGGATACATCCGGTTTAACTTTATAAACATCATATTCAAATTGAACCGCCGTCCCGCATTTATCCGGTATCGTACTGATTCCCCAGTCGACAAACCAGATTGTCATCACTGCGGCAGCCGCTGCAAGCGCCGCAAATGTCACTCTGATTTTCGTCCGCTTTAACAGTCTCTGGTCAACCGCAAACAGCATTGCCGCAAGCGCTGCCGGTATGACTCCTGTCGTGCACTGTCCCTTCCACAAAAAAGTCCAGACCGCACCTCCCATCACAAAATCGGGCATATAGCGGTACCATTTTTCCCCTCTTTTTATCCGTCCGGCAATACTCTGTAAAAGCACAATCCAGACAAACACAAGGTACATGCCAAACGTGATTGCGTTAAAGTATCCGCCCATATAACGGATCCCTTTTACCTGGGGCCTGCAGAACAGGCAGAAAAGCAGATTAAAGAAAAACGACCATTTAACTGCGAGCATAAACTCTTCCACCAGCAAATACGGATTTCTCATGTTATTCCATAGGAAAAAAAAGGTCCCCACCGAAATAAGCATCCCATAGCCGACCCACGCATAAAATTTTGGTACCAGAAAATCCAGTACACACACAGCCGTCCAAAGCCAGACCCATGATATCACAAGCGGATTTTTCCAGTTGACCGCATGCAGCGTCCCCTCACGGCTCAGCAGCGCGATTAGCAAAATCAGAATACCCGCCGCAAGAATCTGATACTTATAAGCTCCCGAACTTTCATACCAGTTAAGATTCTTGGATGCCTGCATATATAAAAGCAGAAAGCAAAATAAAGCGGCTCTTATGCCGCTTCGAACTTTTTCCGGAATTCCGGCAAACAGCCTCCCACAGCTGTCTCCCAATACTGCATATTGTTTCTGCAGAAAAATAATAATGCCATACATATCCGATTTGGGCTTTCCCCTCACCGCATATCTGATTCCCAATGACAAGAATACATAAATACCGAACAGGAACGCGCTCATCCGAAGCAGCTCCCATCCGTCAAATACCGGAGGCTCTGTTCGAAGCTGTATACTCTCCAATCGAATTGTAGCCCCTACCCCCTCCAAAAACACAAACTCCGCCGATGCATAAGGCGTTTCGGACAGGATATCGATACGGTTATCTCCCTCTGCAAGGGTAAAACTGCCGCTTTTCAAACGCTCATTTTCACCGTTATAAATATGCCAGATACCTGCCACCTGATCCTGATCCAGTTCTCTGACACCAACCATGATATAATTCCATGTATTTTGTATCTCTTCCAGAGGCAAAACGATTCTTGTCGGGTCGTCGGTTATTGTCATTCCTGTCGCTTTTCTCACACAGTCTCTCCATGCAGAACTGATCTTTGCTTCCGAAAAATCACACACCTCGCCGGCGTCATAAAATTTATTTAAATTGAAGGAGCCGCACAGCGCCATACACGCAATGGCGATACTTCCGATTATTCCCGTCATCAGCCACAGGTATCTGCGAAACAGCACGCTCCCTCTCTGTTTTCTGCTTTTCATCAATGCTCTACCACTCCGCCTTAATGTGAATATTTCAGCCATCCAAATCCCCGTATTTTCTCCAGGCGCAGAATAAGCTCTGTCAGTCCCCAGCACAAAAGCACGATCATCCCGTACCGCACCAGCTTGTCCGGCGTGATTCCAAATCTGTTCTTCATCCCTTCAAACAAAAACAACAGCATAAAATGCGCGTAAAACGTAACCGTACTCGCAGCCCGCATTTTCCTGTACAGCGAATCGTCGGGCAGCTGTGTGTGCAGCAGCAACGCAAACAAAAACACCGTCAACGGAATCAGGGTCATAAAGCAGTCGCTCGCTCCCACGATTTCCCGCCCTTTTAAACATGTCATCTCCAGCATCATCAGGTATACCGAAATGATACAGCCGAAAAATGCCGTCTTTCTCGATATCGGAAGTCTCTGCTCGTTGTCGGCAAACCATTTCCCCAGCGCGAGAAACAGAAAACCCGCCGGCCAGCGGTTATATGCGGCTCCGCCTGTGAGTTCCCTGTACACCCTGTAGACCTGCCATGCGCCGCTCTCCTTAAATATCCCCTCGTATGCGCTTGTCAGAATGCACAGGCCGTACAGAAGAAGGCCGAGCCCGAGAAGCGTCCTGTTCCCGAACTTTTTCGACAACAGCCAGACAAGCAGGACGCCGTAAATCGTTGCCATCAGAAACCACGAACCGCGGAAGGTCGAGGTAAACACTGCATTTTTGCAGAACTCCAGGATTTTTGCTCCGGCATTGTCCCCGCCGAGCGGCTGCAGCTTCCGCGCATAGGTCATCGGCAGATCGACGATAAACCAAAACAGATACATTTTTAAGATGCGCATCACATAGCTTTTCAGATATCGATTCGGGTTTTCTTCTGATTTCAGACGCTTAAACAGCAAAAACCCCGATGTCACGAAGAAAAACGGGACCGCGAATCTTGCAAGCACGATAAACAGATAGTCGGCCTTGCCGCTGAAATCTCCGAACGGATGCACATGTATCCCGACGACAAACAGGCTCGCAACAAATTTCATCGCATCCAGCGCGTTATAATTCCTGCCTGACTCCACTTACTCATCCCTCTTCAACTGTTCCCGAAGCATCGTGGAGGATATCTTTTTGGTGTATTCGAAGTAGACGATGTCCACCCCCACCTTTCGGAAGTCCTCCTCGAGTCTGTTCCATTTCTCTGTGCCCTTCCAGTCGTCGCCCACAAACATCGCGTCGAAATGATACTTCTCCCAGGCTTCCATCTTGTCCATGTTGACCTGCGGCACCGCCTCGTCCACATACCGGATGGCTTCCACGATCTGCATCCTGTCCTCGAAGGGAATCACTGCCTTTTTGTTCTTGTACGAGGTCAGCTCGTCCGTCGTAACTCCCACGATCAGGTAATCGCACATCTCCTTTGCCCTCTTTAACAGATTCAGATGCCCGATATGAAACATATCATAAACGCCGGTTGTATATCCCACTTTATATTTCTTCATTTTGCTCCTCCAGGCCTTTATCGGCCTTCCTTCTGCACATCAAACTGAATACTGCTCAAGTCGGAATGGCATATCCGCTGGTCCTCCGGCGGCAGCTCCATGTAATGCTCCCCGAACAGATGGAGCAGATAGCTCTCCCATTTCACCGGCGCCATATACTCTTTTCCTTCCATTTCCATCGGCACGCCCGACTCAAACCAATCAGCCCCCAACACGCGCTTTCTCATCGGCTGGTAATGGCTTCCGAAGCTGCACACATACTTCTTCCCGCTCAGCCGGTTGCTTGTCTTAAGCACAAGATCCCGCATCCGGTAGTGAAACCGTTTCGGCAGAAGATGACAAACCCAAAACAGTGCCCGGATTCCAGCCTTCTTCGAGTGGCTCCGCTGGTATGCACACAGCTGATGAAGGAAGGAGGCCAGATGGAGCAGCAGATTTCCGATGCGCTCGTTCTCCGGGAAATAGTCAAGCGGCAGAATATCCACAAAAATTCCCTTGTGCAGTTTTCTGTCGTCCCACTTCGGCTCTCTCACATAGGTTCCGTTTTTCCTTATCTTTGCCGCAATATTCGGATATCCCCGGTCAGTAAAGCTGTCCTGATAAAAATACTTTTCATTCAGCTCCGTCCTGCACACCTTCTTGAATGTCTCGTAATCTTTCCTCGGCATAACGATATCCATATCGTCGTCCCATGGAATAATCCCTTTATTCCGGACCGCACCGAGGAGCGTGCCTCCGTACAGATAATAGTGCAGATTGTGCTTTTCGCAGATCCGCACAATCTCGTCCAAAATCTCGATCAGCGTCGCCTGCAGCTCGTGCAGCGTATCCTGCTGCTCCGGCGTCAGATCGCGCGCAACCGTCTTATATACCGCGCTCCTGGCGCCCCCCTTATTAATCCGGAATGCCCGTTTCAGCTGCTTTATCCTGTCCCCGTACGCCATGATATGATGCGCCTTTTTAAAGCCTCCCGGCGTCAGTTTCCTGATGTTGTTAAGCGCCTTCTGCTCCCTGTCGTCTCTGATGACCTCCGCATAGATATATGCGGCATTTTCCTCGAGGAACCTTCTCATCATCTCAAAGTCGTCACGATGCTGTGCGATCGCCTCCGGCGTTATTTCACGGTACATATGGCGCAGCCCGAGGACCGCGGAAACCGCATCCTTTGCCAGCTTCTTCTGAAGATCCGGATATTTTTCAACCAGATCCTGATAGCGGTTAATATAGGCCGTCACATAATTCATTCCGTTTTTTACGTTGCGCGTGTTGATAATGCTTGTCTCATTGTCAAAATAATAATACTTCGGCTCCCCGAGCATACCGACAGTCTTTGCATTTTCCAGCAGTTTATGCATGCAGAGCGTACCCTCGTAGGTTCTCCCCTCCGGGAACGCGAAGTTCTCAAACATCTCCCTGCGGAACAGTTTATTCCAGAACGTGCTCCGCAAAACAAAGCGGTTCACCAGCTCACGCATCGCCTCGTCTTTATTTAAGATCACATCCGTACCGTCACAGCGCGAGGTCATGTTTTTGTTCGGCACAACCCTGTAATAGCGGCAGCTCACCACATCCGCCTTATACTCCGTCAATTTCCGATACAGATATTCATACATATCCGGCGCGCACCAGTCGTCCGAATCCACAAATCCGATATAGTTTCCCGTCGCAGCGCCAAGTCCGGCATTTCTCGCCCCGCACAGCCCTTTATTCTGCTGATGGATCACCTTTATGCGGAAATCCTTCGCTGCGTATTCGTCGCAGATTGCCGGACACCGGTCCGGTGAGCCGTCGTCCACGAGAATGATTTCGAGATTGCGGTAGGTCTGTGCCAAAAGGCTCTCGACACATTTCCGCAGAAAAGCCTCCACCTTATAAACCGGCACAATCACACTGATCAGCGGCCCGTCCTTCCGGTACTGCCTGGCGAGTGCCGCATCCATATCCGCGCGGTTCTCCTCACAGAACGTGCGGATTCGCGGGATATCCACGCATTCCTCACCGGCTTCCCGCCCCGCTTCGTCCACCGCCCTGCCAAGTTCCTGCAGCACCTCGAGCAGATCGTCCGCCAGCTTTTCTCTGATCTGCGGATACCGGTCTTTCAAATACTCGTATCTCTCAAGATGCGCGATCACATAATCCGCGCTGTTCTGAACGCTTTTCTGGTAGATATAGCTTTTTTTGTTGCGGAAATAATAATATTTCGGCTGTCCGAGCAGAACGAGCCTGCCGCATTTTTCAATGAGCCGGTAAATCATTGCCGTCCCCTCATAAATCCGCCCTTCGGGGAACCGGATATCCCGGAAAAGCTCTCTTTTAAAGAGCTTATTCCAGAATACGTTCCGTATCACAAAATGATTCACCAGTTCTTCCATCGCCTCGCCGGGGGTGAGGACGGCGTCCACGCCGTCACACCTGGCAGAAGTCGTTTTTCCCGGGATTACGCGATAGTAGCGGCAGCACGCGATATCTGCCTGACTTTTCCTGACGCCGTCCAGCAGATACGCAAACATATCCGGTGCACACCAGTCATCCGGGTCTACAAACCCGATATACGCGCCTTTCGCGATTTCCATGCCCGCATTGCGCGCGGCGCACACGCCGCGGTTCTCCTGATGTATCACTCTTATGCGCGCATCCCTTTGGGCATATTCGTCGCAGAGCTCGCCGCTTCGGTCCGTAGAACCGTCATCAATCAAAATCAGCTCGAGATTATGGTATGTCTGGCTTATGACACTGTCCATGCATCGCGAGAAGTACGGCTCCACGTTGTACACCGGAATTATTACACTGATCAATTCATCCATCATTCACTCCACTACTTCACTTTAATTTTTTTAACGCCGCTGTCCTTTGAATAAACCTTTGCATCGCCCAGTTTCTTATAGGCAACTACCTTGAAATAATAGGTTTTCCCGGAATCGAGTCCCTTAATCGTTCCCGAAGTCGTCTTTCCCTTTTTCGCCTCCGCAACGGCTTCATATTTTCCGTCCGCAGATGTCGCGCAGTAGATGATATATCCGTCTGCCTTTGAGCTCTTAGACCAGGAAATCGCAACTTTACCTGTCGATGCCTTTACTTTTTTGATCTTTACCTTCGAAACAGACGGCGGATTTGACAGCATTCCGCTGCTGTTGAACCGGTAAGTCTTGCCGCCGATTTTCACGGAAGAATTCGGGCAAAGCTGTCCGTAATCGCTGAAATTATAGATCTTTTTGTCAATCTCGGTAACGCCGGTCACACGGTATCCCGTCTTGGGATCCAGATAATATTTCGCCCCGTCTATCTTCTTCCAGCCGGTGCACATCCGTCCCTTTGCATCGAAGAAACAGCTGCCGCCGCCCTTATCCTTATAACTCCTCCAGCTCGATGTCTTGATCGTTCCGGACTTGTATACGGCATAGTAATATTTTCCGATTTTAATGCGTTTCCAGTTCGAATCGCCTTTTAACAGGACTCCGTCCTTGTCAAAATAATACAGCTTTCCCTTGATGGTCTGGAACCCGACAAGCATCCGCCCCTTCGAATCGGCATATCTCGTTTTGTTCTTCTTGTCCGTGACCATCTTGTTCGTGTAAAGCGCGCCGGCATCCGAGAACAGATAATATTTGCCGCCCACCGAAGCTTTTCCTGTCGCCGCGTAGCCGGTCTTTGAATTTAAGTAATATTTCTTTCCGCTCAGTTTCAGCCAGCCGGTCACCATCTTTCCGTCCTCGCCGAAATATCTCTTCCCCTTGGAATCCTTGACCCACTTATTCGTGTGCATACTGCCGTAATCCGAAAAGCTGTAGGTATTGCTGCCGACCTTCGTCACGCCGGTCGCGCAGTAGCCGCTCTTGGAATTCAGATAGTACTTCTTCCCACTCAGCGTCAGCCAGCCGGTAGCCATCTCTCCTGTCTTTCCGAAATACCGTCTGCCGCCCGAATATTCCATCCACCCCGACGTCTTGATCAGGCCGGACGTATAGATTGCGTAGTACTTTCCGTTAATCTTCTGCGGGGTCCACTTCGCGTCGCCCAGCCGCAGATCTCCGTCGCTTTCAAAGTAGTAGTACTTTCCTTCCACATTGCTCAGACCGACTGCCATGACATCCGTGTCTTTCGCAAAATACCGCCGCTCGGTTCTCCCGTCTGCAAGCTCGTAGTTTTTCCAACCCTTATAGACTTTAACACCGTTTTCTATCACATAGGTGCCGGCCTCTCTGCATCCTCCGGTTCCTAAATAGTAAACCTTTCCGTCAATCTTCTGCACACCCGTGAGCAGTTTACCGGTGCTGTCAAAATAATAATAGTCGTATTTTTCATATACGCCGTCCGAACCGAACACCTTCGCCCATCCCGGCGTGTTAATCTTCGTGGTAATTCCCTGGCGATACATATTGATCACATCGTTGTTGACGTCGATGATCAGAGACTTCTTTTCCTCCCCGAGCGTATAGACAAATCCATACTGGCTGCAGGCATATCTGGCCGGGTAGGTCTTCCGGTGTTTCTTCCCCTCGGTGCCGTATTCTACAAGCTCCGTCGCTCCTCCGTTTGTCGCGAAGGATACCTTCGGCTGTACGCAGTCGATAAACGCCTCCGTGTTTGCGGGCGGCATTCCGTGGTGTGAAATCTTATAAATATCAGACTTTAGTGCGGAACCATATTTCTTAACCAGCGCCGCCTCGCCCTCTTCCTTGCAGTCGCCCGCCGTCAGATATGTCGTCGTACCGCAGGTAACCCGCGCAACCAGCGAGCAGTTATTCTCGTATGTGTCCTCCGGCTTCTCGTCATCCTCGGCGCCGTTTTTGTCAACGCTGAACGACCCGGGATTTACCGGTCCGATAATCTCAATCTTTGCATCCCCGATTGTGAAGCTGTCGCCCACATTCAGTTCTACCACGCCTTTAGCCGAACCGATCGTCGGGAACTTCTTATCAAAAACCGCGCGTATCTTCTCATAATTCCATGACACGTCCAGCTTGCTGATCATGGATTCCGCCGGCAGGTATATTTTGTTTATCTTAAACGCGGACGTCAGCTTGTCAAAGCCTGCTCCGTCCGTAAGCCCCGCGGTGTGGTCCCCGTGGAAATGGCTGATATACAAAGACAGCTCCTTTACCCCGAGAGACTGCAAATAGGCCTTCACCTTATCGTAAGATCTCTCGTCCCCGCAGTCCATCAGAAGATACTGCCCTTCCGATTCAAGCAGGACCGCATCTCCGTTTACCTCCCCGAGGTAAATCGCATGGATTTTCATCTGACTGCCGGCCGCCGCACTCGACGATACATTCGGTATCAGAAGCGTGCATACCAGTGCAAACATGCATAACAATAGTTTTCGAATTCCGTTTTTCATACCGTTTTCCTCCCATCTTCAAATTTCTATCTGTCTTCTCTTACAGATACGTCGGCATTCCATCCACAGTAATTGAAAGCTTACGCCGCCGTCATAGCGTTTCATGATTGCGGCCTCCTGCTTTTCAAGCGGATCGAGCAGCGCTCCTGCGCACAGACCCGGCTCCACTTTCCGATAAAATTCCTTTAACTTTTTAAAATCCTCCCCTTTCCTCAGTCCATCCCTGACCAGCTTGCGGTACGAGAGAAAAAACTGTCTCAACAATTCCCCCGCAAGCTCCGGATGCGTTTTTGCCATATCTTCATATCTGACTCTGTGCGCATCGCACCTCGCCAGATTCGTAATTTGCTTTTTTCCGTTTGTGATACCCCCTTTTCTCTGGAGGTAATTATATTTGGGTTCTTTCAGCAGAAGTATGCGCTCCGCCCTTTCCATCACACGGTAGGTCGTCAGAATATCCTCAAAATTGCGGCCGGCCGGGAAACGGATTTCCTGCATGAGTCGCCGCTCTATCATCTGGCTGCACACATAATTCTGAATTTTGCCGTTCCTGCTGAGTTCCCGCAATGCTACATCCCGGCTGAGCACCTCGTCTTTCGAGACCGAACGGATCCTCCTGCGCCCTCCCGTGACAAGATACATTCCGCATATTGCCATCTGCGCCTCTTCTTTCTCTATTCTATGCACCATATAGGAGACCATATCCCGTTCGATCCAGTCATCACTGTCCACAAATACCAGATAATCCCCTTCCGCTCTGTCCATGCCCGCGTTTCTCGCCGCAGACAGGCCGCCGTTTTTCTGATGAATCACCTGAATCCTGCCGTCTCTGTCCGCATATCGGTCACAGATTGCTCCGGATGCGTCCGTGGAACCGTCGTCAACCAGAATAATCTGCAGGTTTGCATAATCCTGTCCGCAGATGCTGTCAAGGCATTTCTCTATATATTGTTCAACGTTATATACCGGTACGATCACACTGACTAAACCTGACAATTTCCCCTCTTTTCACAAGCGCACGATCTGTTCATAAATGCGTTTACAATTATTTCTGTCACGCAGCACAAAAAAATTTTCCACCCGCGCCAGATATTTCGGCGTCATCTGCGCGCCACTTTCGAGTATCTGTTCGAGATTGTCCATAAGATTCCCAAACTCTGTACACACTTCGCCGAAACCGTCTTCCCTGTAATCAAAATATCCCTTCTTAAAATGCTTTTCCCTGTATTCTGCCTCGTCAAACTGGTAGTACAGCAGCGGCTTTTTCATATAGGCAAAATCCATCGCCGTGCTCGAGTAATCGGTAATCATACAGGCCGCTTTCATCATCAACGGCTGAATATCCGCATCCTTCCATGTCGCGCAGCAGACTCTGTCCGAAATCTGTTTCCCGGAGGAAAAGCTCTCCGTCATATTTCTGTGCGGAAAAAATACCAGTTTATAATCGTACCGCTCCAGCAGCTCCCGAAGCCGTTCCGACTCCAGAAATCCCATCCACTTTTGGTAGTATTCCGTGTGTTCGATATGGGACAGACGGTTCTCATAGGGGTTGCTGCTCGTCTCATACAGCCAGCGCCGCCATGTCGGCGCAGCGAGAATCAGCTTTTCGGTCTCCCTGTCCGGACGCAGCAGATTGTCAAACCGCGGGAACCCGGTATATGCCACATACCCTTTCGGATATCCGAATTTTTCTTTTATGAACTCGTACTCCGGCTTCGCCCCGCAGATAAACAGGCGCATTTTGGTGTTGTCATAATAAAACATTTCCGCATCGTCTTTCGTGATGCCATGCTGTAAAAACACGCGCGTGTTTCTGAGCAGACCGTATACCTCAAGCACATAACACACCGCCGCATTCGGCTTTCCGCTCTTCTGCGAACTGATGTTCACCCGCGCACAAAGATAATAAATCCAGTGACGCAACGTGCCGTAATCCACGCATTCGCCGAGGCGCCTGACACGCGCGTAGTCCGGCGATGCAAAATCAATCGCGTACACGACATCCTGTTCAGGATGGCACCGCCGCATATATCGATAAAACCAGTATCCGTTATCCCGCGCCTCCATCTGGTACTCGGATACCAGCCACATATCTTTTCTTTTTCTTTTCATAAAGAACGCGGGGACGATCGCCAGCAGAAATAAAAATATATGCCCCACATCCCTGATGTCTGCCGTTTTTAGCTTTTCCCAGAATTTTTTCAAGCCTTCTCTCCTCGAACGATTACTGCATAAACTCCTTGTACTCGTCAAGCACTTCTTTCGGATTTCCGATTTTCTTGATCACGCCCTCATGCATCCACATCACCTCATCGCAGAGCTCCTCCAGGGTATCCGTATTATGAGAGACAATAATCACCGTGCGGTCTTTATTTTCAATCAGCTTTTTCATCTTCTTATAGCTTTTCTTTTTAAATTTGTGGTCGCCCACGCTCAACACCTCGTCGACCAGCATGATATCCGTCTCAAGGATTGCCGTAATCGAAAATGCAAGCTTGGAATGCATTCCGCTCGAGTAGGTCCGCACCGGCATGTCGATAAATTCCCCGAGTTCCGCGAACTCGATAATCTCGTCTGCCTTTGCTTTGATTTCCTCCTCACTGAACCCCAGAAGCATACCCGAAAGCATGATATTCTGCCGTCCTGTCAGCTCCTTCTGAAATCCGACGCCGATGGACAGCAGTGAAACGCTGTGTCCGTGCAGGTCGATCTCGCCCTCGTCGGGGGCAAAGATGCCCGCGATCGCGCGCAGCATCGTTGATTTCCCGCTTCCGTTCTTTCCGATAATGCCAAGGATTTTCCCCTCCTCAATCTGGAACGAGACACGCTTTACGGCCTCAAAGTACTGCTTTTCGTTTTTCTTCCTGTGGAATAACTGTTTCTTTATCGAATATGATTTCAGGTTCCGGTAGCGGATGCTGACATCCGTCACCGTAACCGAATACTTTTTTTCTGCCATTGTCAAATCACCTTTACATAGCTGTTTTCATTGCGATAGATGGTCCGGACTCCCACAACACAAATCAGCAGCGAAATCAAAAACCACACCACCATCAGCTTTCTGCCCGGCGTTTCCGCATAAATCAGGCTGCTGCGCATAGATATGATAATATAGGCCATCGGGTTTGCCTTCCCGAGCACCGCCGCAAGCGCCGGATGATTTTTCCCGAGCCTGCTCTCAATCGAAAAAAAGATACCGGTCAGGTAGAAAAGCAGGCGCAGCACTATCCCCACAACGTTTGAGAGATCCTCCACAAACACGCCGAAGTGCAGTAAAATACACATAATTCCAAAGTTGAGCAGCCAGAGATCAATCATCAGCGGAATGACATACAGCAGATTGATGCTGACCGGAATCCGGTATGCGATCATCATCAGGATGACAATCCCGAAGGATATCAGCATCTTAAAACCGTTTACCATCATCTTTGACAGGATCAGAACAAATTTCGGAATATAAACCTTTGACACGATCGCCTTGTTCTTTTTTACCATTTTGACGCTGCTGCGCACATTGCGCGTAAAAAAGTCCCAGAACGTGATCCCGATGAAAATAAATACCGGGAAATGCGGCTCCGACGCATTGAACACATATCCGAAAATCAGCGTGTATATCAGCATAAAACAGATAGGCTCCAGAATCCACCACACCCAGTTCAGATAGGATCCTGCAACCTCCGCGAGCAATTCCGCTTTCGCCGAATAAAATGCATACTTATAATGTTTCTTCAGATCCGCTATAAATTTCGTTCGCATTGTATCATTTCTCTTTCCATAATTATACTCATTCTACCCTATTTTATATATTATACCATTTTTTGCATTTACATGCAATCGTTCCTGTCATTTTACGTTTTACCGCAAAAAAGAAGCAGTGCTCCGTGGCAAAAATTTCGCCACGGAGCGCCGCTTCCTCTCTGACTATGGGTTTGTCTCGCTCTTTTTATAAGTTATTCATAATTGAAAACAGTTTGGCCGCATAGTTCGGGTCCATCGCCCAGCCCTTTCCGTACGGGTTGTTCGGAATCGACAGCCATTCCACATAGGGAGCCGTTCCCCGTGTGACATAGGCAAACCGCGGGTCAACGCACGCGTTGTTCAGCGGCGCCGTGCTCGCATATGCCTTTAAGTGCTGCGTCTGTGCGCGGAGCCCCTCCCGGACGCTCCCGAAAGTCGCGCCGCCGACTCCGCCGCCGGTCGCTCCCATACCGCCGAAATTACACTGCTCCGCTCTGACGTCTCCGCCGAACTGCAGCCCGCCGGTCTCGAGAATCACCTGCGCGAAGAGCACTTCGGTCTTGACACCCTCGTTCTCCGCTTCCTCCTTCAGAATCGTAAAGAAGCTTCGTGCGTCCGCCGCTCCCTTGGAGCTGTAGACATAAGACGGATAACTGTACCGCGCGTTATAGTAGGACACCATCTGGTCCACGGTCACCGCGCTTGCCCCCATAATCGCATAGCCTGCGGTCAGATTTTTCACTTCGGACCAGTCGCCGTATACCGTCGAACCGTTGTCTAATTTGTAATATGCCCGGACCTTATAGTAATAGCTTCCTCCGGTGCCGAGTCCGCTGTGCGTATATGAATTTCCGCTCACCGATGCGAGCTTCTTATACTCTCCGTCTTTTTTCGTGCCGTAATACAGATGATAGCCCTGCGCATTGCCGACCGCCTGCCATCTGATCACGGCGGAGTTTCCTTCGGCAATGGATGCCGAGAGTCCCTCCGGCCCCTTTAACACCGGTACCCCGACCGTCTTGCTGTAATCGCCGCGCCCGACGGTGCTCCCGGTGATATTGCTCGTCGCCGCAATTTTGTAGTAATACATCCTGCCGGCTTTCACCTTTGTGTCCGTGTATTTGACCGTATCCGCGGAAGAGATTTCCGCAATCTTTTCAAAACCGGACCCCGCCTTTGTGCTGCGGTAAATAAAATAGCCGTCCGCCTTTGAAACTTTGTTCCAGTTGAGCGTGATCTTATTCCCCGACGTGCCGGACACCTTCGCGATGTCCGTCTTTTTTACCGTCCACACCTTCTGGGGAGCGGAAAATGTCGCCGTTCCGGTCTTTGTCCCGCTGTTCTGGTAAGCGCGCACCTTATAGTAATAGGTTTTGCCGGCAGCAAGCGTCTCGTCCTTATACGTTGCGGTCTTCATTCCCTTGACAACGCCGACCTTGTCATATGTGCCGTTCTTCGAGGTGCTCCGGTATATCTGATAACCGTCCGCACCGGCAATCTTTTTCCAGGTAATCGTCATCGCGGTTCCGCTGTTTTCCTGCGCTTTCGTTATCGTGGTCGCTTTGAGTACCGTCCCCGATACCACTTTGGAGTTCCCGCTGTAGCCTTTCACGCCATGGACTTTATTAATTACTTCAATCTTGTAGTAATAGGTTTTGCCCGCCTTTAACTTCTTGTCGGTATAGCTTGTCTTATCCGCACCTGTCACCACGTCAATCGTCTCGTAGGAACCGTTTTCCGAGGTACTGCGCCGGATGCGGTAGCCCCATGCCCCGTCGATTTCCTTCCAGCCGATTTTCAACGCGCTGCTGCCGGAGGAGATCACATAATTGATCGATGTCTTCGGCGCTGCCTTTCCGCTGACCGCAGTGCTGTAGCTGCTGTACCCCTTCTTGCCGTCTGTGCTCTTATAGGCACGAACCCGGTAATAATAGGTTTTCCCTGCTTTCACATCCGCGTCATTGTAGCTGACGGTGCTCCCCTTTTTGATGGTCGCTATCGTCTTATAGCCCCCGCTTTTCGAGGTGCTCCGCTGTACGGTATAGCCGCTTGCTCCGCTGACCTTTTTCCACTTGACTGTCAGCGTCTTGGAATTTTTCGACACAACGGAAGTGATTTTCGTCTTCACCAGCGTTTTCCCGCCGACCGGACTGCAG
Organism: Lachnospiraceae bacterium; assembly: GCA_021770345.1. Lineage (GTDB taxonomy): Bacteria > Bacillota > Clostridia > Lachnospirales > Lachnospiraceae > Roseburia. Next base: position 346,807 of record JAETRD010000001.1, read on the forward strand.
TAGCCGCTGTAACCTTTGTCTCCATTCACCTCATTGATCGTCTGAATCCGGTAATAGTAGGTCTTGTCTTTCTTTACGGTGTCATCCTCATAGGTAACGGTGCTTCCCTTTTTGATGGTCGCTATTTTTTTGTAGCCGCTGTCCTTTGAGGTACTTCTCTGAATCGTGTAACCGCTCGCCCCGCTCACTTTCTTCCAGGTGATCTTAAGCGTATTGTCATTCTCCGAGAGAACCGATGTGATTGTTGTCTTCCCGACGGCCTTTCCGCTCTTCGTCGAAGAGTAGCTTCCGACGCCCGTTTTTCCGTTTTTCGTATTGTATGCCTGTATTTTATAGCTGTAGCTCTTATTGTTTTTCGGTACGCTGTCCACATAGCTCACAGTGCTTCCCGATGTGATCGTCGCTATCTTGTCATAGGAGCCTCCGTCACTGCGGAAAATATAGTACCCTGCCGCTCCGCTCACTTTTTTCCAGGTGATTGCAAGCTTCTTGGAGCTTTTCGAGACAATCGATGTGACCGCAGGTTTATCTAACGCCCTGCCGTCCACCGCGGCCGAATACTCGCTGACGCCGCCGTTCTTATAGACCGCGCGGACAATATAGTAGTATTTCTTTCCGACTTTCACGTCCTCATCCACATAGGACGTCGCATCCTCTACCTCGTCGATCATCGTATAATCGTAATTGTTTGTGGTACTGCGCCACACTTCATACGATTTGGCCTCGTCCGTTTTACTCCAGACGATTTTTAATTTTCCGCCCTTCTGCGACTGCGTGTACAAAATCGACGGTTTTGTATTTGCCTTGCTAAGCCCATAGTACTCTGCGATTGCAGTCGCATCCGCAACGCCGAGATTTTTTAATTTCTCTTCGGAATTGAGGAAATTGTTGTAATCGTTTGTCCCGCTGATAAATGCATGCTCGATCAGGATTGCGGGGATTCCCTTTTTCTTACAGTTCCGGATGACGCCGAGATAATCCGCCACGGAACCGTCATCGTACTTGTCGTAAGTCGCATTCCATGTCATGATCCCGCTCGCCCAGCTGCTTAATCCCAATGCGCGCAGCTTCTCATACACCTTCGCCGCAAGGTCATGTCCGGTCTGTCCGATGGCCGGATTGTAATTGCTGTTCGGATAATAGACACCGACTCCGCCGGCGCCGGAATTGGTACTTGCGTTCAGGTGAAAGCTGACATACACATTCGCGCCGACACTGGCGGCATATTCCACACGCCGCAGATTGCAGTCGCCCGCGGTTCCTCCGTTCGGGCATCCCTCGCCCGTTCTCGTCATATAGACCGTGACGCCCCGGTAGGTTTCCAGCTCTGCCTTGCAGTACGCCGCAATCTTTAATACCAGACTTTCCTCGCTCGCTCCGTTATAATGTGCTCCCTGATGCGTCGCGTCATGTCCCGGGTCAAGCATCACGACAAGATTCCCGTTTGCGCCTTTGATATCGCTGAACCGGCGCATCCCGCTGCCGATTCCGTTGTCGAGCACATCCTCGACCGTGTTCTCGGAGACAATTGTACCGTTTTCGTCCATCGTGACAACATTTACATCCACGTCGGACAGGTCTTCCTCCTCATAGAATACCTCGTCCGGATTCGCATCCACCTCGGCATTCACTCCGAATCTGGCCGTAAGGTCCATATCAGACAGCAACAGTTCGTACTCGTCGTCCTCCAACGTACAGGAAATGCTCACCAGCTCATAGGCTCCCGCCCATGACGCATCCGCAAACTCCATACTGAATAGTGCCAGATCCTCATACTGCGCCGAGACCTTCTCGTGATACACGGTTCCGGTGGCGGTATTCCTGTAGTTCAAAACGAGGTCCTTAAGCTCCATCCCTTCCTCACCCACGCTCGCAACAATATTCTGGGTCGCCGGCGTCTGCAGATAGTCGCTCTCCACCATTATGTAATTCAGCAGTACTTCCGGAATCTCTTCCTCTTCGGTGTCTTCCGTATCCTCTGTTTCTTCCGTCTCGGTGCTCTCGGTTTCCTCCGTCTCCGTGCTTTCCGTCGGTTCCGTCGACTCTGTTCCTTCCGTCTCAGTACTTTCCGTCCCCTCAGTTTCTTCCGCCTCGGTGCTTTCGGTTTCCTCCGTCTCCGTGCTTTCCGTCGGTTCCGTCGACTCTGTTCCCTCCGTGTTCTCCGTCGGTTCCGTCGACTCTGTTCCTTCCGTACTCTCTGTCGGCTCAGTTCCCTCCGTATTCTCCGTCGGTTCCGTGTTCTCCGTCGACTCGGTTCCTTCCGTGTCTTCATTGCCTTCCGTATTCTCCGCGGACTCGGTTCCCTCCGGCTTCTCCGTTGGCTCTGTTGACCCGGTATCTTCGGTTTCTTCCGTAACTTCGGCCGGCTCTGTCACCTCCGCGCCCTCCGTATCTTCCGTGACAATCTCTGCGCCTGCCGCATGCAGCGGGGTATCCGTCCCCACCGAAGTAAAGCATACGCTGACTGCCATCATCATTGCCAAGATTCTCTTCTTCATGTTCTTTCCTTTGCGCTCTCCCTACTGTTTGTTCTAAAATTTACATTTTATTAAGATTTACATCCATATAGTAACATGTTACAAACCATATACGCAAACTATACCATATATTCCCTCCGGGTAAATCATAAGTTTTTCTTAAGATTTCCGATTTTCTTCACAATCAAAAGAAAAATCAGTAAAAATCTTATTTTTTTATAAGAGCTTTACTGATTTATCTCATAACAAGTCAAAAATTTGTCTCTGACTTGTCACTCACAATATTCAATTGTAACGAATGACTAATCCCGTCCCAGCTCTTTTATTATCTCATCCAAATTAAGATCAGGGAGTGTACATTGACTGTCAATTTCTTCACTGCAATATGTGCTGTAGTTGTCCGGCAAAGTCCAAATCGGATCTGCCCTATATCCGTCATACATATCGATTCCGTCATCGATATACAATCTTCCGTTTTTATTCAATGTCAATTCCTCCCATAATCTTAATAACCCTTTATATTATACCTGATTGCCCGCAAATTGCAAGCCTGGATTTTCATTCTCAGCAACCGACGTTTTCCCCTGCTCAAAGCTCTCAAGAAAATCCTCTACTGCCTGAACCGCTGTATAAATGGAACTGCCTGTCATCGCTTCATAGGTCTGCTTCAACTGTCTTTGCATATCATGAAGTGCTTCGTTTTTCTCTAACGCCGCAACATATACCTCTGCGCAGGTCAGCATATATCCATTCAACAAGCTCCAGATTACATTATCCTGTAAAAACGCAGTCTCTGTGTTCACAAATTTTTTTCTCTTACGGTTGTACATTGGTTTATAATGCCTGATTATTTTTTGATAATCTGTCTTCCTGCATCTATCCTGATATACCAAGACATATCCCGCAAGCTCAAATAAATCCTCGCTCTTCGGCAATGTATTCGCCATTTTACGAATAGGGTCCCCTGACCATGCTTCCACAAATCGAGTTTCAAAAAAATTGGGAGTTTTATTTACAATCGAGCGAACGGCCTCCGTTACCAATGCAACTCTTGGAATCAACATAGAATTCCAGTTTCGCACCCCATTATCCCCCTGCTGTCTCACAGTACTTTCAACAAATGACCGCAGATAACATTCCAGAGAAAGCTCCAGGCTCAGAACCATGATCAGGTCTGCATGACCCTCCACTGTCAGATATTTTAACAGAGCTAATATCGACTGAAGGAATTCATTCTCATATCTGGTCCAAAATGTCAACAACGTTCTGTCTCTTCCATACGTAACTTTTCTGATTTCCTCCTCCACCCTATATCGTTCTTCAACGGAAAGTTTTTCCAGCTTCAAATCCATTTGCATAAAACGCTGAATCCCGCCGCTATCCCCACTGATCAGATGTTCCATATCATTTTCCCCCGTTTTTCGAAACGTATTCCTGATTATTCGTATCGAATTACGCGAGTGAAACGGATATTCTGATTTTTGTTCATATTTCCTTACCGCCTTTTCATTCCTTTTCACACATTCCAACACTTCATTATAGACAGATGTCTCAGCAATCGCCTTTTCCAGAGACAATGCCAAATCACAGCCTGTCATATCATCCACAATCGAATCATAGCGAAAACGCTCCTCTTCAAGTACCAGAACCCTGACACAGCACTCTAACCATGCAAAATGTCTGGCCTCTCTGGAACGCGGCTGCCTTCCCACAAAATGTGAGACTTCATGTGCAAGTATCAGCGGCGTCCACCGCAAAAAATACAAATATCTTTCCGGCGAAGTGATCAGCATAAGCTTTTGTTTCTCTTCGTACGCCTCATAAAGCTGCCTTACGCTTACTTCCTTAACCATTCCAGGTGAAAACACAAACGAGTACGAACGCTCTTTCCCTGCATCGTCACTATCTGAAACGTTTTCAAGCTTAACGGCGCTAAGCGCATTATAAAAATCCCTGACCTTAACGACCCACAGCGAATAAAATGCCCTTAATTTCGCAGGCGCATAATGCACAATTACATTGAAATCTCTGATTTGGAAAAACTGTATATCCGTCCGCAGCGTTCCGTGTAATGTCATGCTGATTTTATGTATAAATTCATGAAGCATTTTGCTCCTTGAAAGTTCGTTCATTTTTCTGCTCAATATCTGAATCAGCATTGACAACGGATCATACAGCGACCAAAAATCATATTTTTTTGTTGGCGCTAATTCCAGTGCCTTTAAAGACTGCAAAAGCTGCCATATTGCAAACAGACAAGAATATTTTTCCTCCTTTCCCTCTGTCCCGGCATCGGTATATATATCATCAATGATTTGTTCTAGCATTCCCTGCAACTGATTGCATCTCGTCGCTTCGGCACTTTCCATTGCAGAATTAATCGTAGCCTCATCAATACTCCCTCCCAGCTTCTCAATTTTCGGCGTATCTGTATTTATGACCAGACTTGACGAGAACAGATAAAACCGAAATACAGACTCTGTGTAGCACAATAATCCTCCCGGAGCAAACTGTAAAAGCAAATTTCCAAGGTTCACTTTACGGGCAATAAAACGAAAGTCATCGTCCCCCAGAATATCATACAGTCTGTTATCCTTCTTATCATTGCCATATAACTGCTCAACAAGCCTGTCGCACAGACTGCGGTATTTACGATCCAACCGTATTGTCTGATCTGTACTGTTCGCTATTCCCTTCAGACAAATTGAATCCATTGACTGCTCAAAAAGCTCCGGATATTTTTCCCCGGACAACTCGGACAACACCTTGTTTGAAACGACAAATACGGCGTAACTATATATAACCCGCTCTTCTATATTATGTAATTCTTTTATCACTTCTACCGCTTTTTCATAATGCATACATTTGAGACAAACTACAAAATCATTTTTATCAACCGTATAGTATGAATAAACAATTCCGTCCTGTTTTTTCTCCGGAAACTTACCGCTCTCACCTTTTTTCTGTTTTTTGTCCGGAAACTCACCGCTCTCATTGTCTTTCAGCTTTTCCTCTGCAAGTTTGCTGAATTTCTTACACATGCCCTTTATGCCGCTCTGGCCTGTTTTATAATCTTTTAGCTGAAAAAAAGTTACAAACGTAAGGGGATACTGCTCATTTGTATCCTCACTCCAAAAGATTTCATCACTCTGCGAGTTCCAGCCGTCATCGCTAAAAGCAAATGTATTCTGATAAGAATAACTTACTTGTTTCATTTTCATTTTTCTCATTGAGTATTCCCACAACGGCTTAAAATCATCCTTTCCGTATGTAACAGGAATCCTTTCCGTATTCATCCCATCAAAAAAACCTACCGCTGAATATTCAATTTCATTTTCTTCATCAATCACAGGAACCGGAATATGATAATTAATAAACATAATTGAACGGCAAACTTCACGATCCATTTTTTCTTCTCCTTCACAATATAACAGCTGCCGTATTTGCTATTATACTTTCTCTTGTTTTTTTACAATAATCTCTCTCCAGAGTCTCTATGATCTCTATAAAATTAATCCCTGAATAGTGATTCATAAAAACAGCGTATTCCTCCAGCTGATTGAAATATTCCGGAACAGTCACGGCACACCAGCATTTTCTCACAGCTTCTGCCAGAGGTACCGTTCGTGGTCCCTGTGAAATACACTGAAACCTGCACTCAAGAAGAACACAGATCAACACTCTCTGTAACGATATTGTAACAGAATTAAGCTGTTGTAAACATTCCGCACGATGCCCCTCATAATCCTCTTTCCATTCCCGGTTTAATTCCTTTTTACGGCTTGAAAAATCATCTGCGCTTTCCAGCATCCCAATCAGTTTATCTTCTTCCATGTTCATAATAATAACTTCAAATATTGAAAAAATTTCCACCCAATCTTTATCCATTATCTCATCATGTCTGTGTTTATCAAAATCCGTCATGAAATCTCTGACAAACTTCCGAGTCTCAAATTCATGAGAACCCTTAAAAAAGATAATAGAAAAAAAACTGCCTGCAATATCATGAACACTTTCTGCATTGTATTTATAACATTCCCTCATCATTTTGTTATAAATCATACGCATTTCGTTCCAGTTATTTGCTTTTTCCGCCTCATTTCCCATTCTTTCAAAAAGCGCCCGTACAGCCAACAGGCCCGCGCCACGGCCCTCTTCATATTCCGTATAGATCTTTTTTACAATCAGATATTGATTTCGTTCTCTATCATAACTCTGTTCGTGCGTTCGATAATACATAAAATAAAATGCATAGCAGTAAACATACAGCAGATAACCCGTCATACACAACGATAAATTTAAGATAATTACTATAAGCAGAGGCGCCACATGACTGATCTTTCGGGCATATTTATATCCATTTTCCTGAAATGGCTCTAATTCAGACCAGGGAATTCCATACAAATGTTCCGTCTGTCTCTCTGCAATACTTATCCCAATCGTAAGAAACATACTCACCAATGTCATTACAGTACCGGCATTTCCACTCAGTACATCCAAAGCACTCTGATATGTAATACCCGTAAGATCCGACAACCAACGCCACAGCTTCAAAATCCATTCACATGTAATGAGCCTGTAATGCACTGCATCAAGAAACAGCGCCAGAATCAGCCAGAAAATGACTATTCCTAATGACTTACCCTCATTTTTTATCGTAGATTTTAATTTGGAATACATTTTTCTCCACTTTGCATTTCTTATTATTTTACATCTGCAATTCTTCTTTTGTAGTCTTATTGTATCAAAATACACATCAAAGTCAAGCTCTTATGCTGTTCCCATCTGTCCTCAAACCCTCCTTTTTACCGCCGCCCAGGTGCTCGCCGCGACATAGTACAGCGATTTCGGAATCGAAAATCCCTCAACCGTGCGGTAAAGCTGCCACTTTCCGAGCACCGCCTTCCACTTGTTGCCCGAGCGGGCGCCCTCATGTCTGCAGTATATCGTCAGAATCTCGTCTAACCCGTATGCCGCAATCCCGGTCTTTAAGATCTGAAACAGCATCGCGTAATCCTCTCTGTCAATCCCGGACGGCATCTGCATCAGGTCCGCATTGATCTGACTGCGGTCGAAAATGATCGTGCTCGGCGCAATCGTGGAGCTCTTTAAAAGCGATTTGTAATCCACGCGCGCCGGCGCACGGTTTACAACGCCGCTGCGTTTTGCATTCTCGTCGGCAAATTCGTATGACGTAAACGTAAACGCATAGCCGCCTTTCTGCATAAACGCCATCTGGCGCGCAAGCTTCTCCGGCTCCCACAGATCGTCGGCATCCACATAGGCAAGGTACCTCCCCGTTGCGTGGGAGACCCCGATATTTCTGGCATTCGCGGGTCCCGCATTCCGCTCGCAGTAATAGCAGTGAATTTTATCGCTCTCATAGCGGCGCAGGATTTCCCGGCTTCCGTCTGTCGAGCAGTCGTCCACCAACAACAGCTCCCACTCCGTCCACGTCTGATTGATCACGCTTTGAATTGTGCGCTCCACATATTTTTCCGCATTATACACCGGAACCACGATGCTCACCGTTTCCATCTCATTTTTCCTCTCTGATCGCTGTTTTCTGACCGCCGTCGACACCCTCCGTCTTCTCCCCGTCAAACAGGATTTTGACGGTCAGAAGTATCAGCTTGATATCGAGCCACAGCGAATAGTTCTGAATATAGGTGATATCCAGTTTTACCTTGTCGTAGGGCGTTGTCGTGTATTTTCCGTATACCTGCGCATAACCGGTAAGACCTGCTTTGACCTTCAGACGGAAAATAAATTCCGGCACCTGCTCGATATAGCGCTCCGTGGTATTCACCCACTCCGCGCGTGGACCTACCACCGACATTTCCCCCTTTAAAATATTAAACAGCTGCGGAAGCTCGTCGAGATGCGTCCGGCGGATAATCTTTCCCACCGGCGTCACGCGCGCGTCCTCCTTTTTCGTAATCTCCGTCTTTTCAAAGCTCTCCTCGTGCACGCTCATACTCCGAAATTTCAGAATATCAAAAATTTTCTCGTCTCTGGTATAACGTTTCTGTTTATAGAAAACCGGGCCGCCGTCGTAGAGCTTGATTGCCGCCGCAATCACAAGCATCAGCGGGGAGACGAGAATGATTCCGAGCAGCGAAATCACGATATCCTCTATCCGCTTAAAAAACCGCTGGTCCACGGTAAGCCCCTGATTTCTCGACACCAGAAGCGGTGTGTCAAACAGGTGGATATCCTCCGCTCCGCGCAACAGCAGATCCGATATCTTCGGTGTCACATAGGTGCGGATTCCCTCCTGATAGCAATATTTCATAATCTGATTGCGGGCCTGCGACGGCAGATCACACAGCAGCACGGAATTGTATTCCCGCAGCATCGGATACAGCCTTTCATAACCGATCTCATAGCTCTCCGACGCACAGATATGATACTTGTCCTTGCGCGTATTGATCTTCGCGATCAGCGCGTCGGGCGAATAGCGGCCATATACCACGATCATCGTCCGCGGCGGATAAAGCCGCACATAGATATAACGCACCATGTAGACAAACGGTACAATAATTGCCGCCTCGATTGCCATCATCGCAAGAATCGGCGTCACCTGCATGTAGTCGTTCGCCACCATACACACCTGAAAATAGGCGATAAAATTTGCACAAAAGGTCGCGAGCAGCTGTGCCGTACAGATATCGACAATCCGCATATATCCGATCCGGTACGCGCCGAAAATACGGCTGAAAAAGAACACAAACAGCGTATACATTCCGATCACCGCCCAGTTTCCGCGGTTCCAGAAAGGGTCTTTTAGCTCCGGCACATAAATCTGATACCAGATATACCCGAATATCACCGTGTGTATCGCATACAGTATCCAGTTGGCTGTTCCGTTCAGCAGATGCTTGTATTGTTCTCTTCTGCTCATTCCCTCATCCTTCTTTTAATCTTTGAAGTACACCGCATAATTTTCTGTTCTACCATAGCACAGAAAGCCGGCATTTTCCATCAATTCTGCCTCATCATATGAATTTTCAAGCAAAATACAGTTGCTCCCGTACTTTTCCGCCATCTGAATCCGAAAATCCACCGCGGACGGGACTGCGACAAGCGTCGTGCAATCATCGAGAAATTCCTGCTCCGTTTCATTCTCCGCCGTCACCGTTTTATTTAGTATACCCTCCGTCAGCGTCTCTCCATACAATAACTGCACCGTCGGATTCACCTCGCGGATTCCTGCGGCGATTTCGCGCGGCGCGATCATATTCCGGGAAACGATCCCCGCATCCCGGATCACCTGATCCACCGCCTCGATTTCCCGTCTGTTTGCATACATATCCGCCGTCTCCACAAGCCTTCCCGGCCTCAAATCAAAAAAGGAGCTCGCGAGCACGACCCCCGCACAGCAGACGGCGATTGCCGCACGTTTCGGAAATCCGTCCTGTGCTGCGGTCATCTCGATAATCGCAACGGCCACAAATACGGCCGGGAGCACCAGCATAAAAAGATTCCGGTAATCCTCCACCCAGAAAGAATGAATGATATGATACCCGAACGGATTTGCGAGCAGTACAAAGAAAAGCACGCCGTACGCCGTCAGCGTTCGGATATGCTCTCCCATTCCGTTCTTTCCGACAACACAGAACAAAATGGCTGCGCACACCAGCACCATACTGATCCCTTCCGTACCGAAAATGCGAAATTCCTCTCTCAACGCCTCAAATGCCGCTATCATTTTCTCCTCCACACATATACATGCTTTTTGTACGTCTCAAGTTTGTGCGTACACGCGCAAACTTGGGATTGAAAATTTTAATTTTCAATCTTCCACCCCTTTATCCTCTCCGCAAGCAGTGCCGTTCCCCACAGAAACGTCATGACAAAAAATCCGTCCCGGGACAGCAGCTGCCCCGCCGCCGCACACACAAGATACTGCGCGATACGCCTTTTTCTCTCCTTTTCTTCCAGTACGAGAAGCACCGCAAACGGCACCAGTCCCGCAAAAAGCAGCGTCTCCCCGTTCCAGCAATTTGTAAAAATCCCGAATACATAACTCCGTTCCGAGACAAGCGCAAGCCCGTAGAGCAGCCATACGGTCACCTGAAACGCGATTCTCTTTCCCCGCGCTTCCCCAAACAGCCACACTCCCCATGCCTGATAGACCCCGAAATAAAACGGAATCAGAAATACAGGCAGCACAAGCCGGATAAACTTGGCCGGATTCCAGTTACAGACAAAACTGTTCGCCGCGTAATACGCCTCAACCGGCGCCTCTGCACGCTCCTTAAGCCGCTGCCTCTCAAAGGAGAGCATCTCGCCCGCACCGTGGCCGGTGACCGCATCGTACTCATAGAGTGTATCTGTCGCATACATCGTCCACGCTTCCTCTATCGTGTACTCGCCCTGATTTGTGCCGCCGCACAGAATAGCGATTGCGATCAGCACCGGCAGAAACAGCATGCCGACCGGTTTCGGCTTTCCACGGGATATATCCCGTGAAATACCGCGCTTTCGGATCCTTCGCACCAGCAGCACCAGCGCGGTCAAAACCAGAACAGCCAGCGCGGCCAGCCATATGATACAGAGCTCCCTCAGAGACTTTTTGCCGATAATCGCCCATTTTGCCGTCAGGAAAAAAAGAGCCCATTCCGTCACGGAGCCCATAAGATAAGCCCGCATAACCCCGCCCTTTTCTCTCGTTCCGAAACAATTCCACAGACTTCCAAACAAAAGCGGCACCGCCGCCCATATCACGATTGCAATCATCAGCTTTCCGACAGTCAGCAATTTTTATTCCTCCCTGGCCTGTACGCAGCGGTACAGCTCATACCCCTCCACGGCGTCCACATAGACAAGATTCAGCTGCTTTAGGTATTCCTCCGAGTAAAAGTTTCTGTTTCTCACAAAAAAATCAATCTCACGGCCCGCAAATACTTTGTTGATCAGCGCGGGCTCCACCTCAACTCCCCGCACAAACATTGCGACCGCCTGCCCCCTGCTCTCATACTGCTCCGACGCGTCGATTTCCTCCGCGGTCATCCAGCGGTAGGTTTCCATCTCGGATTTCTTTGCCCCGGTCGTAAACGAGGCGTCATACTGCCTGATCCAATAATACATTTCTTCGTCGTATAAGACAACGGGGCGCTCCTTCTCCGACGCCGCGTCAATCATCTCCGCCACCGCAATGACGCTGTCGTCTATCTTGTATATATTGTCATCCAGTGCAAACTCCGTCGCGCTGCCCCCGCATAGAAAGACGAGACACGCGGCCATCACAATCATCCCCGTGCGCCACTCCGCGCGATTTTGCCGCTCGATTAAAACCGCCAGAATATAGGCGCACAGCAGTTCCGCCGGCAGCATCCAGAAAAACCGGCTGTACCGGTTCTGCCAGCCCGTGCGCTGTAAAATCGGCTCCATAAGAAACGGGTTGAATATGGAAATCAGCATAATCACAAACGGCCACACAAACACCTGCTTTAATTCCGCCGATTTGCCGGCCGCCAGATAAACCAGCCCGCCGAGATAGACGACGAAAAAAAGCCCGTGCCACCAGTAATTTGTAAAAACCGTCCTGTAAAATTCCAAATCCCATCCGCTAACCATCTGTTATTCCCTCATCTGTCACAAAAAAAGCCGTGTAATTCCAATCGCCATGCCCGGAAGCATACAGAGCACGGAGTACGGCAGATACTTCCACCTGCGCTGACACACGATCAGCGCGAGAAGCCCGCTTCCGATCATCACCGCCATCACAAAGATTCCGCTTACCGACAGCCCTGCTCCGACGATCGCCGCCAGCATCAGAATCAGCCAGCCGTACAGCGCTCCGCTCTCCTTCACCAGCATAAGCAGCGCAAGCAGCGCAAACGGCAGGTATACATTGGCCAGCATGGATTTCGATTCCGCCGTGCGCTGCCACAGATAAAAGAATCTTCCCTCCTCAAACTGGTAGCAGAAGACACTCATCCCCGCATAAATCGCCGCGGTCCAGACCGCCACCCTGCGCTTGCCCGACGACAGACGCATCGCCGTCTCATAGACAATCAGATTTGCAAGGATAATCTCCAGGATTGCGAGCACCCGGTTCACCACAACCAGCGGATGCATAAAAAATACTTTTGCCAGATATGCGATCAGCATCGGATAGCCGTCATACTCATACGTCTCCAGCCCGATATACCGTCCGGTCCTCGGATTATACTGGTACATCGTATCCGTGTAGATCGCATTCATCGCATGTCCGTTATAGTAGGAGGTATCATACCCGTTAATGCGGCCCCCGTTGTTCATCCCGTAAATCACCTGAAAGAGAATCAGCAGCAGAAAAACTGTCATACAGATGTCCGACGCCGCAGGCATTTTCCACTCACGAAACACGCCCTTCCTTGCACAGAACACAATACATGCCGCAAAAAGCGCCAGAAGCACGCCCGTCTGCACATACACCAGCACATGAAACGGCAGGCCCAGCTTTTCGATGGGCAGCTCCGTCACCGTAAAGACCGCAAGAAAAAGCATCATTCCGAGAAGCAGGCAAAATCCGGCACGCTCCCTTTTCTGAAAGAGCGCGCAAAAGCTGCTCCCCAGAAGGAACCCATAGCAAAGCAACGCTGCAAGCGCCAGCACAACGCCCAAAACAGAATCCATCATCTCTCACCTCCGACTCTCTCGAATATCCCGCGCAACTTTTGCCACAGTTCCCGCGCAACCTCGTTTCCGAACGCCAGCAGCCCCCCGAAGTAGACGACCGCAGCCGCTGCGATAAACACCAGCACACGTTTCGGGCTGCGGAAAGGCAAAAGCCGCAGCAAAAACACCGACAGCGCCATCAGCGCGAGCGCCGCGGACACGGTTATCATATAATGCCTTCCCAATTTCAGCTTATAAAATTTGCGGGCATGCCACAGCAGAATCACGGTCACGGCCAGTTCCGAGAGCACCGACGCAATCGCGGCCCCGTCCTGGCGCAGCATGGGTATCAGCGCAAAGTTCGCGCACACATTGACCGCCGCGCCCGCGATCGTCGCCCGCAGTATCATCCGCTCGAGCCCGGTCGCCGTGAGAACGATATGCCCGAGGAAATAGGCCAGCGAGAAAATAAGAATCAAAATGCAAAGCAGCCGCAGCGTGGAAACCGCGGGAGCAAATTCCGCGCCAAAGAGGAGCGGCACCACGTCGTCCGCCGTCAGAAGCAGTCCTAAGGTGCAGGGCAGCGCCAGCAGCAGCAAAATTTTTGTCCCGCGGTTGAGCAGATCATTTGCCGTCCCATAGTCCTTCTGTTTATAGCACAGGCTGATGCGCGGATAAAAGACCGCCACCAACGCAATGACAAGCGTATAGACCATGCGCACAACCTTCGCCGCATTCGAATAATAGCCGACTGGTACATCTCCAAAATAATACTCGAGCATGACGGTGTCAAGCATCGTGTAGATTTCTGTCGCAATCGTGGACGCGAGAAGAATCAGCACCGGGCGCATATGCCTGCCCGGATTCAGCCGCAGCCCGCCCGGTATGCGCAGCGAAATATAGTTTCTCAGATTCCACGCGTTCCACAGATTGTTCCCCGCCGTCGCAACGCACAAAATCAGCGCATAAATCAGATAGTCCTCCTCGTCCCGCACGAAAATCAGCATCGCCGCAAAGGACGCCACCTTGACGATAAAGCTGCGCACCGAGATGTAGACATATTCCTCCATCCCCTGATAAAACCAGTCGATATTGAAAATATTCAGTATCAGCATCAGCCCCATGATATCAAGCAGCCGGCGCTTGTCCGCAAAATACGGAAACGTATTCACAAACAGATAATAGGCCGCCGTGCACAGAACCGTCGCCGTAAAATTGATCGAAAACAGCTCCAGAAACGTCCTGCTGCGCTCCTCCCCTGACGCGTTATTCTGCGCGATCACCTTCACCCCGTAGCTCGGCAGCCCAAGGCACGCTACCAGCACAAAATAAGATGCGATCGTATTTGCATAGGCCACACGCCCCACACCCGCCGGCAGAATCACATGCGAGATATAGGACGTGGTAATCAGCGGAAAAAGGGCCGTAAAGCCCTTGTACGCCATATTGAATATGGAATTTTTCGCCAGCGATTTTTTAGCCATTTTGATACCTGCCCATTCGAATCAGGATTTCTCGTTTCCAGTAAAAACAGGTGCGGTGAAACCAGTCCGTGCGGCTGCTGCCGCAGACCGTGCGCAGCCATGTGATTTTCCGCCCGGCTCCTCCCCGTCTCCCATACCCCGCACAGCGGCGCGCAAGCCGGTAAAAGCCCCGATTATAAGCGTGGCCGATCGTTCCTCCGGAAAAATGAAGCAAGGGGAGATCGCACACATACACCCGATTGCCCCGCGCCCGCGTAAACAGGCAGCGCTCCACCGCGTACAGATGCCAGTCGTCGCAAATTTTTTCATCAAAGGGATGCGCCCGGAAAAATTCCGTATGGCCGCCGAAAAAACACTCGTCCACGGAATCGCATTCCACGGCACCGGCGTAATCCCGCTCCCCGGCACAGGCAAGCGCCTTTCCGTGCCGTACCTTTGACAGCACGCAGGTCTGCTCCCTCGCCTTCCCCGAATCATCCGCCACCGCCCCCGCCACGCCGAGCATATCCTCCGGCCCAAGCAGATCCAGGTACGCCGCAAACCGCGCGAGCATATCCGCTTCGGGCAGCGCGATATCCTGGTGCGCATAGATCACATATTCCGTCTCAATCCGCGCCGCCGCCGAATTGAGCGCCGCCGCACAGGAGGAAAATCTCTGCCCGCGGTTGTCGATTCCGAGCAGTGTATATTCCGTATTCTGCCCCTTAAGGCTGTTTTCAAACGCCCGATACTGCGTCAGATCATTATAGCAACAGACGATTGTAACCCGTGGTTCTCCCATCTTACGATTCCCCCATGTCCTTCATCAGCTTTAAAAACAGCCGGTACGACTTTGTGATATGGGAAAAATAAAAAATCTTTGCGTCGCAGAAATCCCGGTACAGCGTGTTCGTCGTCACCGCTTCCTTGTGCACACAGGTCACCCGCGGCGAGTAGAGCAGCGAGAGCCCTTTTTTTGCCGCCAGATAATAGAGAATCTCCTCCTCCGCATAGAGGAAGGTTCCCTCCCAGAACCCGTCGAATTCCGCGAAAAAATCCTTCGAAAACACCAGACAGCAGCCGTGCAGCAGCACGCCCCAAAGTTCCTCTGCGATGCGCGCGTCCGCCGCCACGGATTTCCCCGCAACCTCCCTTGTCGTAAGGTTCTTACTGCCGTCGCGCACATCGGCGCCGTGCGCGTCTGCCGCAATTCCGTAATGGCCCGCCACCGCCCGTTTCAGGCGGAACAATTTAATCAGCCGAAACATCACCGCTTTCGCCCACGAGACAAACACCTGCTTTCTCATATAGTTTAACGTGTATACGCGCTCCCGCGCAACCGGATTGAAATGCTGGGTGCGGCTTGCATCCACGATATCGCCCCCCAGAACGGCATAGGGCGTTTCCCGGTAAATTTCCGCAAGCTTCTCGCAGTAATCCCTCTGCTCAAAGATGATGTCGCTGTTCGCCGCCACGATGAAATCCGGCGCAAAATGCTCCCTGGCGTAGGCGATTCCCAGATTATTCCCTCTTGCAAAGCCAAGATTCTTCTCCGATACGACAAGATGCACCCGGGGCTCACCCGCAAAGTGCGCGCGAAGCTCTTTGACACTCTCATTGCCGGAGCCGTTGTCGACGATCACCACCTGAAGATCCCCGTACGTCTGTGACGCAAAGATCGATTCGGCGCAGGCTGCCGCCTCCTGCCAGGTTTTATAATTTAAGATTACAAAACTGATATTTCCCATTTTCTGTCCCTCAGCCGTTATCACTGATTTTATGGTCTCTCTCCATTCGCAGCGCATAAAAAATATCGCCCTTTCGATAGCCAAAGCATCGTTTGGGATTGCCGCAGCGAAATTTATAAATTGTCATATCCGCATATTTTGTCCCGCGAAACCAATTCTCTTTTTTGGAAGGCCGATATTCTTTGCAGTACAGCGCCAAATCCGCCTTTATCTCCTGCCAGTCTGCGTGTCCCGCAAAACGTTCAAAATCCGCGATACATTCTTCTATCTCACTTCCCTCAAACGAATCAAACCCGTATGCGGCATCAAACTCGTCAAAATTTAACCTTGTCCCACGGAAATGCTCCCGCAGATATGTATAGATATCGCAATATCCTCTTTGATACAGCCGTTCCGTGCGATAGGCCGGCGTCGAAATCGACATCACACGGTATTCCCGCTCTTCATGCGCTACCGTAAATTCTCTGTCCTCATACGCCGAGCGCGGAAATGATAAAAGAAAGCCGGTTCTGGCCGCCGCTTCCGCAACGGAACTTCCCGTTACATCCTCACCGTCCGCGAAATAACTGCCGTCCTGCCGGCTGTCCATATCCCAATACGGCGGTTCGTCTGATAAACGGCATAAAAGTCCCTTTATTTTCCGCGCTGCGTCGGAACGGTCCCCTCTGATTCGGAAAAAACACTCACGTTCCGTAACCCGGCTCCGGAACAAATCCGATTTTTTCAGCACTTCCCATGACGCATCCTCCACAAAATACTGCACATTGGAGAGAAACGGCAGAATGCTGCGGTAAAACTCATCCATAGACGGATACTGTCCGCAGAGGGATTTCTCATTTAAAATTATTTCATTCATAAGCATCCAAATCCAGCAGCTCGTCTAAATCATCATCAAACTGATCAAACAGGCCTTTCTGCTGGTTTTTAATTTTTCCTTCCTCTGTAATCCGGATTCGCACCGCATCGGAACATTCCTGTTCGTTTTTTACGATAAAATAAACCGCCACGTCCGTTGTCTGCAATTTCCCTTTATGAATCAGTTTCCGCAACCCGTTAAAGATATGGTCGCTGTGTGTCTCCACAAAGATCTGCAGGCCACGGACCGCAAGAAAAGCAAAAAATTCCAGCAGCTTTGACTGCGCCGCAGGGTGAAGGTGAATCTCGGGATTCTCCACAATAAAGATGCTGCCCTTTTTACACGACAACGCGGAGACAATCAGATTTGCCACATAACTCACACCCGTCCCGATGTGATACGGGCGAAGCTGTCTGCTGCTCTTTGCGGTCTCATAGAGCACCCGGACATAATTGGTACTCTCGATACTTTCCGCAGATACCCGATATCCCATAATGTACTCCAGCCAGTAATCGACCTGATTTCCCAGATTAACGCCAACCTTCATCGGCTCCGCGGCAAAATCCGGCTCCGCAAGCGGCTCCAGCTTTCTGCGGCTCAGATAATCAAACGCATATTCCCCGGCGGTTCCGATCCGGCTCACATTCTCAAGATTTTTGTCATAGATATCCTTTACGCCAACCCGGTCATGATTCAGATATACAAGATCCGGAAGCGTAAATCCTTTCTCACTTATAATCGTCGCTGTGCCGTTTTCCCCCATGTCGGCGAAATTCAGTTCACAGCTGCACACGCTTTCGCCCTGCGCTTCCCAGCTGATTTTCATCTGTTTTCCGTTGGTATAGATATTTCGGATATCCGGCAGCATACCCAACTTTACAAACTCGCCGTTTATCAGGTTCGTTCCAACCAGTCCTTTATTTTTGACGCATTGCGCCAACAGCAGCAACGCCTGTATCAGCGTCGATTTCCCGGTAGAGTTTGGCCCTGTCAAAAGATTCAATCCCGAAAACTCCGTCTCCACGGAATCGATGCATTTAAAATTCTGAACCGCCAGTTTCTCAATCATAAAATTTCTCCTGATACTTTTCCATCACCTTTTGAAATCGGATATCCACATGATTTTTACTGTCCACCGAAAACTGCAGGCTGTCTAAAAAATCTTTATCCAGAAGCAATTCGTCTACCGCGTCTGTCAGCCGGCTGCGCACATTTGCATCGTCCACGGTTTCAAACTCCTGAAACAGATAATACAATGCCTCAAACAGCGTCATACTGATCGGTCTGCGCCGTTCATAGGGCGCCGGAATACGAAATGCATTATCCCCCAAAACCCGGTAAATATGCCGCATCGTACGCTCAAATTCCGCTTTCAGCTCCTCGAGTTTTTTCGCCGGCAGATGGTTTAAAAATTCCATTCCGCGCCCCAGAAAATCCTCGATATCACTGCGGTACTCCACGACCTTTCCCTCTGTATCCGTAAGCGCATGCTTCTGATACAGGTTAAAACAGATCGCGCGAAGAATAATATAGCGGTCTTTCATATGCTTCGGCGAAATAGAGTTCCCGGTCGCCGCCAGAAACGCCTCCCCCTCCGCAAGCTCCTTGAGAAGCTGCGTGGATTGCCCCTGATACAGCGCATTTCGCATTTCCTGCTTATTCAGCGGCGTACCGCCGCGGTTTACCCGGTCAAAAATATCAAACCGCACCTTATCCGGCGTCGGATATTTGATTACCTGCACCACAAGCTGGAAATCCTCAATACTTGTCGCATATTTGGAAAAGCGTTTCTCCTCCTCCAATTCCCGGAACCCGTATCCGTTGATCTCCTTTAAAATCCGAAGCCCGCTTAATTTAAATTCATTGTTCAAAAATCTCACAAACGTGGTAAGCCGCTGTCTCCCGTCCACGACCACCAGATTTCCCTCCTGGCTTTCCGCCAGATAAATCAGCGGCAGCGGGATTCCAATAATCACGGACTCTATCAATTCGGACATCTGTCTGCCGTTCCACACAAAATGCCGCTGAAACGACGGGTCCATGCAAATCTTTCCTCTGTCATATTTGCGTTTCATTTCATAAACGGAATACTGGTCTTTATCAATTTTAATCTTCAAATCCGGATAATCTAATCCTTCCTCCGCGGATTCATCCTTTACTTCTATGGTATTGTAATCCTCCAGATTTGTTTCCTCCGGTTCCGAAAGCAATCTCTTCCCCATATCCTCACCCCTTTCTTCCGCAATCTGTTCTTCCGGATCCGGCTCCTACGCCCCCGAATATCTGGTCTTTGTCCCAAGGATAATCCGGACATAGGGCGTAATCGAGCGCACGATCGCCGTTCCCAGCCCGAAATTCTTGTGCAGGAAATGGAACCAATCGCGAAACGGCAGCCCCTTCCTGCTCTCCTTTAACCGGATGCGCTCCAGCCTGGGCAGCGACTCGTCCTGCCAGGTCTTCTGCAGGGTGTTGTCGTTGCACTCGCCCACATATTTCGGATAGATATGGATCGCGTACCCGAGCCTGGCAATCTGCAAGCCGTAGTCGAAATCCCCGATGCTGTGCTGATAATACGGGTCGATTCCGACCTGCAGAAAAATTTCTTTCGGTATCACCGCACAGTTCGCATTGAACGTATCGCAATTTACGTCCGGCGCGTCCGGCCCGAGCTTTTTGTATTTAATCCCCTTCGTGTACTTAATGCCGCCGTAGCTAAGTTCTCCCCGCTCGCCGCAGATTGCTCCCACTGTCACTTCGTCTGACTTTAACGCCCCCGCCATCTCGTCGAAGATGCCCGGGAAGAACTTTGTGTCGTCGTTCATCAGCATATAGTAATCGTAATCCCTGTGATGTTTTTTGACGTGCTCGATGGCCTTGTGCATGCCGCCGTTCCAGAAATTGCTGCCGTCCCCCTCGATCAGATCAATCTGATATGTGCCCGCATCCCGCAGCTCCTTTAACATTTCCCTCGTGCCGTCGGAGCTGTTGTCATCCAAAATCACATAGTCGAACGTGACGGCGTCATTTGCCGCCAGCGTCTCCATGCCGCGCCTCGTGAGTTCTTTTCGGTTAAAACAGGTAAAAATCGCTAATATCCTCATACTATTTTTCTCCAATATAATTTCTGCGGAACACGATATGGTACACATGCTTTAACAGGTTCGGCTCCGACTCTTTGCGCAGCGCCCGCTTCATCAGCCGGTGAACCTTAGGCAGTTCCCCGATTTCCGTCGGGAATTCCGTAATCGGTCGGTCCGTCGCAAGGCGGTGGTCAAACACCGGCTCTTTCGACTTGCCGCAGTGGACACCGCTGCCGTCCCACCCCTCATTGCTCACCAGTGATTTTGTCGGCGACAGGATCAGCGCATTTTTTCGGAAATTTGTCCAGTACCAGCGGATTGCCCAGGAGTTCGTCTTCTCATCCGTCTGCTGCATCTTTAAAATCTTATAGAAATTGTAGGTGTTGTCATAGTTAAAACGCCTGCGCAGCCCGTCGTCCGCAACAAGCCGCGTCCAGTCCGCGCACTCTGCGTCAAAGCAGCTCCAGCGGTCCGCCCAGGTCGCCCACGACCAGCTCGTGCCCGTCAGTGTATTAAAATACGATTCGAACGGCAGTTTCGTCCCGTCTCCGAAATGGGAGAAACCGGTGATTCCGGTGACGCGCGGTTCACTCTCATAGCGCGCGAGCCCGTCATTCATAAACCGGAGAAAATAGCGGTTCGTCACCAGATCGTCCTCTAAGACAATGACGGTCCCGTAGCGGTTTACAATCTCCGTGACGCCTTCTATGATATTTTTCGCAAGGCCGTAATTCGTTTCCCGCGCCCGAAGCTCTGCTTTTGCAAAGCCCGTGACTGTCTGCGCGTAATCCCTGATCTCCTGCACCTTTCCCCTGTCGGCTTCCTTTTTTGCCGCGTCCGAATAGATGTACAGGTCGGTCTTTGCGGCCAGCTCGTTTGCGGCCAGTGCCTCGATGGTCCGTTTCGTGTGCTCCGGCCTGTTGTAGGTAAACAGGATGACCGGCGCCGTCTTTCGCGTATCGCCCATTTTTTGTTCCCTTCTTCGCGCGTCAATTTTAATTTTCAGCTTTCCTTCCTAATCACATCCAGCGCCCGGTTCAGATAATACCCGCGGCGCAGGCGGGGTGCCACCTCTTCTGCAGCCGCCTTAAGCCTGCCGTAATCCGCCTGCCGGATTGCCCCGGATAATTCACTGAGACGCTCAATTAAAATTCCGCATTGATGCTCCCGCACAAAATGCGCCATCCCTGCATGGCTCCACACAATGACAGGAATCCCCGCCGCGAGATAGAGCGCGCATTTGTGCGAATTGTTGTAGCGGAGATATTCTCCGAGTCCGCCCTCGATTTCGTCCCTGCCCGTCCCGTCCCAGACCAGGCCGAAATCCGCGGTACAGACCGCGAGCGGAACCTCCTCCGAGGACAGCAGGCCGTGATAATCACAGGCGTCCGGCAGCATCTTGCGCCGCTCCTCGTCGAGCCTTCCCCACAGGTCAAACCGAACCCCTGCGGGAATTTCCATCGCCGCAAGAAATTCCGATTTGTTCAGGTTCCCCGCAAACGCAATATGAAATGTCCCGCCTGCTTCGCCGCCTTCCGCTTTGCCGCAGACACCGCCGCTCTCTGCTCCCGTCCCGCGGCGGCCGGCCGGCCGGCCTGTTTGACTTCTCTGTTCGATCTGCGCCGCCTGTGCGTCGCTCATCCGGTAATCCCAGACGCCCACAGTCACCATATGACTGTGGCAGCCGGCCGCGCGCAGCATTTCCCCGGAACCGGCATTCGGCACCAGCACATGCTCCGCCGCATTGATATCCGAAAGCTCCGCCTGCGCTTCGGCGCTTAACGTCTCACCGGCCCGATAACCGTACCGGAACGCGTTTAAGTCATTGATGAAGCATATCATCTGAAAGCCTTTGACCCGTTTGACCTTCGCAAGCAGACGGATTTTGATGCGGCTTTCCGGGATGGAATAAAACACAAAATCCCTCTTTCCGGCGCGAAACAGCAGAAAGAAGAACAAGTACGGCAAATCGAGCGCTTTTAAAAACTTTTTGCTGCTCTTTGGCATACTCCATATGACGTTCGCTCCCCGGTCCGCGAGCACGGAAAACACATCCTGCATCGCCTTGCCCGCCGCGTCAAAGGTCTCCTCGCGCCTCTGGTTTAACACATAGATTCTTCCGTTCATTCGCCCTGCTTTCTCACCCACTGCACATAATCGCTCACACCCTCCGCAAAGGAGACACTCTTCCGATAACCGGTCTTTTTGAGCAGTGTGATGTCCGCGCGCCAGTTGCGGGGGTCCCCCGCCTTTACCTTCCCGTTAAATGTCACAATATCAGTGCTCTCCCCGAGCTGCTTCGCATAGGAGTGCGCCAGCTCGCGGATCGGAATCTCCTCCCCGTTTGCCACGTTAAAGATCTCTTCCTCACCGTCGTATTTGATGACGCAGTCGATCGCACGCATGATATCTGCCACATGGATATAGTCCCTCGTCTCGTCCCCGGTTCCGAACAGATCAATCGTCCCCGACGTCAGATATTTCTGATAGATATCCCAGAAAATCTGCTTGCGGATGCCGCTGCCGTAGGCGGAAAAGATGCGGATACTCCGGGTGCGGTAGCCGTGCACCTCATTGTAATAATGGCACAGCTGCTCGCACATCAGCTTGTGCAGGCCGTACGGCGAAATCGGCGCCGGAGCGTCCCCCTCCCGGATCGGCAGCCGCACGGGATTGCCGTACACCGCCGCGCTCGACATAAAAATAATCTTCGGCTTCTTCTCGATGGCGCGAAGCGCGATCAGCAGCTGATACAGGCTGTGCAGATTGCCGTCGAGATCCGCCATCGGATTGACCACGGAAGCCCCCACATTGGCGCTCCCCGCACAGTGCAGAATCACGTCCGGCTGCACGCTGCCTAAAATCATCGACAGCTCCGCCGGTTCCTTTGACAGATTGCACTGGTAATAGGTCCGTCTGGCGTCCGCCGGGCCCGCGCCCTTCTCCGCAATATCGATTCCTACGATATCGTATTCTTTTTCGAAATATTCCGCGGCGCTTCTCCCGATAAACCCGTTCGCGCCGGTAATCACCATCTTTTTCATGCTACCCCTCCTGTCGGAGCTGTTTTTGCACAGACATTTTCTCCTCTGCAATTCAGATTTGCGGCTCCGGAAAACTTCTGTTACAGGAACACGCGCTCGAGTGCTTTCGCGTACTCTTTCGCTTCCCCGTACATCCTCATAATACCATGTTCGACGCTCTCCGAAAAGTCCAAAGCCGCCGTCTGTACGATCAGATCGGCGAGTTCCCCAGGATTATGCGGGTCAAACAGCAGGCACTTCTCGTTCTTCTGCTCCCGATGCACCGGTATGTCAGAGAGCAGCACGGTCTTATCGAGCACCTTCGCGTCCTCGAGCACCGTACCCCAGCCCTCGCACAGCGACGGCTGCACCAGAAACTTCGCCCGCTTCATAATGCACAGCTGCTCGGTCCGCTCCACAAACCCAAGCAGTTTCACGCAGTCTTGCACCGCCGGCGCCTCCATAATCTCCTTTAACGTGTCGATATAGGCCGGATTGCGGTAATCCTCGAGATTCCCGGTAAACACAAAATCATAATCCGCAAGAAGCCCCCGGCTTTTGATTATCTCGATCGCCTTTACCGCCACGATGTGATTCTTGTGCTGCCAGAACTGGTTCGGCAGATAGATATAATTCTTTTTCAGACCAAATTTTTCTGCGACCGCCTGCTCCGTCTCCGGCGTGATACTGCGGATTTCCGGCTCTATATAAGAGACGAAATGAACGACCTCCACCGGGCACTTATGCCCGGGATAATAAGTTTCCAGGTCATGCTTTGCATCGTTGCTGCTGAGCACCATCGGATTTGCCCGCATCACCATCGCAAGGTCTGTCTGCTGCTTTTTTTCAAGCTCCTCCGGCCGGAAAAACTCCGGCAGCGTGCGGTGTTGAAAATCCGGAATCCAGAATATGCCGCGGTTTGCAAACAGTTTTCCGATTTTATTGAGCTCGAGTGCATAGCAGTACGTTACGCCGCCAAACCAGATCAGGCGCATCTCGTAAAATGCCAGTTTCAGCTTTCCCGTCCCCTCAAAAACACGGATGTCAATCTTCCCGCGAAAGCACGCAAAAATATCCGCGTGTTCCTGGTCGATTAGCACGACAATCCCGAACTTCTCCGAGAGCGCCGGACTCTGCAGAATGCTGAATATAATATTTTTCAAATAATACAGGCCGCCGATCCACCCCCGGTTCCCGAGGCCGTTGAACAAAATTTTTTTCTTTTTCATAGTATTGACCTTAATGCCTCCACGCATCCCTCCGCCACTCTGTCAAATGCAAATTCCTGCGCCCTCTCGTAGCTTCTCTTTCCCATGAGGGCAAGCCGCTCCTCATCCGCAAACGCATCCGTGATCACTGCCGCGAAAGCGTCGGTATCCTCCGGATCTACAATCCTCCCGTTCTCGCCGTCCGCAATCAGATCGACGGCGCCGTCCGCATACTTTGACGAGATGACGGGCAGGGATGCGCACATAGCCTCCAGAATCACCAGCCCGAAGCAGTCTTCCCGCGTGGGGAGGACAAAAATATCCGACGTGTGGTAGAGCGCGCGCAGCGCTTCCCCCTCCACATAACCCCGGAACTCGATGCGATCCGAAATTCCGAGCTTTGCCGCCTGTTCGGCAAGCGCTTCTTTCTCCTGCCCCTCGCCAACAATCACAAGCCGGATATCCTCCGGCGTCTGCGCCAATGCCGGCAGCAGCAGATCGAGCCCCTTCCGCTGTATCAGGCTTCCCACATACAGAAGCTGCCGCCCGCCGTAATCGGATTTCTCCTGCAGATATTTGTGAATGTCCACCGTCAGGTACGACAGGAAACATTTTTTTTCATCCGCCCCGTAGGCAATCTGCGCCTCTCTCGACGCGGTACTGCTCGCCACAAACGCCGCCGCGCGCTTTATGACATACGACCGCGCAAGCCGCTGCAAGCGCCCGATCCGGCGCTCGGAGTGCAAGGTTCCGTCGGTCCAGCTGACAAACGGAATCTTTTTTCTCCTGCACCAGTGCACGGCGCGCAGAATCGTCAGATTGTACTCCATCGCAAACACCGCGTCCGGCTTTATCTTTGCAAGCGCCCGCTCCACGCCGACCGGCACAAATATATACCGGTCGTCGAAGCGTTTTCGGATGATGATCGTTTTCGATTTTAAAATCGTGTAATTGGATAGCCCCTGAAGTTCGACACTCCATTTGCGGTTCTCCATGCCGGCGCCCGAAAACAGAATATGAAATTCATACTGCGGATAATTTTTCTGTAAAAACGAAAAAAAATCTACGCGGTAGGGGGACGGTATATTTGTGATAAACAGCGCTCTTTTCATTTTGATATGTCCTCGTATATCTCCATCAGCATCCTGTAGTTGTCTTCCGGCCGAAGCCTCGTCTCGTAAAAACTCCGCGCGTTCTCTTTCAGCTCGGCCAGGTCCATCCGGTTAAAGGCCCGAATCTGCTCCGCCAGATCGTCCGCGGAATTGTAGGTAAACTTTACCCCGGTCTTCCCCTCCTGCACCATGCCGTCCATATTCCCGACACGCCCGGCAATGACCGGCACGCCGTAGGAGTAAGCCTCCGCGATCGTCATCGCAAATGCCTCATAACACTGGGAGGTCATAATCACGGCTTTCGCGTGATAAAAGCGTTCGGACATCTCCTCTTTCTGCAGATAGCCGAGAAACCGCACGTTTTTCATGTGATGCTCTCTGACATAGGCCTGCATCTCGTCCATCATCGGCCCTCTCCCCGCGATAAAGAGCTGTTCTTCTGGAAGCTTCTCAAACGCTTTTATCGCAATGTCAACGCCCTTTAGCGCCTCCACGCGGCCCGCAAACAGGAAATAATCCTCTTTCCCGCCGCTCTCCCCCGGGACAATGCCCTCGGCAAACGTGAAATTCGGCTTGATATAGACTCTGTCGGGATTGACAATCTGCTTTTTTAACGAATTGAGCAGCTTGTCCCGGTTAAACTCCGTAAGACAGATAAAGTTGACTTTGTGGTACGTCCCGAGCAGCCGGTGAATCTGCAGGATTGCCGCGCTGACAATGGTCTGCGCCGTACTGCCGCGGTAGCATTTGTGCCGCACCGCGCATTTCATACCGCCCTTTATACATTCCTCACAGATCACGTTGTCGCGGAAGAAAGACCCCGCCGGGCACAGCATACGAAAATTGTGCAGCGTCTGCACCACCGGCACCCCACAGCGGTTCGCCGCGTAAAACACCGACGGACTCACCATCGTGAGCGTGTTGTGGACATGTACGATATCGATCTTATTCTCCCGGATAATCCGCTTCACCTCCCGCGCCGTCTTGAACGAGTAGACCGCGGTAAACGGCAGCAGCAGCTTTCCGATCAATCCCTTCTCCCGCAGTTCGCTGTTGGAGCGGTAGTAGGTGTATACTTTATGCCCGTGCTCCTCAAGCAGCCGCTTTTCGTTGCGCACCACCACATCTTCGCCGCCGGGAATCTGATAAAAATTGTGAACCTGTAAAATATGATAATTTTTCACGCTGCCTCCCTACTCCTCGCCTTTTCCGCCGTCAGCTCCATTCCCCGATTCTCAAGCAGTCCCGGGAAAAGCAGGCAGCCGCACAGCAGGATAAACGGGTTCATAAATCCGTTCATCACATACTGCTCCAATACGCCGTACAGCGCCATCGCCGCGATAAACACCAGCTCCTTATAATGTCCGCCGCGGTACAGCCGAAACAGCGTCCACGACACCAGCGCAAAGAAAAACAGCGCGACAAACACCCCGCAGTACAGGAGCACAAACATGTAGGTATTGTCGATCAGGCCGTGATAGCTCGCGTAAAAAATTTCCTGCGTCCGCGGAAACAGTGCGATTCCCTGGTCGATATAGTAGCTGTTCATGATATAGATTCGCCCCGAGACAAAATGGTTGATCAGATGCATCAGCGGATTGCCCCCGTTATAGAACACCATCGTCAGCAGGCTGAACACCGCTCCCACCGGAACCGACAGCGCCAGTATCAATTTCATCTTGTGGCTTTTTACGGTCTTATCAAACACAATCAGCATCCACGCAAAGAAAAATACGGCAATGCCGGTGCGGCAGAACGTCAGCTCGTAAAACAGAAACGCGACCGCGGACGTCCCCAGAAACCACTTTACATTCAGCTTTTCGTAATTGTCGTAGAGCAGCAGCATCAGCGTCAGAAACACCGCAAGGTAAGCCGTATTCGGCTCATTCATCGCGAAGCTGTAGACCGGAATCTCCACAAATTTCGTGTCCGGCGTCGTCTTAAATCCGATGTCAAACGCACCGAAGGTAGAGCCCACGACGAGAATCGCAAGGCTCAACACACGAATATAGACGCCCAGATGAATCAGCACCGGAAAGCTGCAGTTTTTCATGCCGAGAATCGTCAGAAAAAGAAGCAGCCAGGTATTCTGTTTCGTGATGACCGAAAGCGCCAGCCCGAGGCCGATCAAAATTGCTATCCAGGCAACCTCCCGCAGCGTGTATTTGGTTGTGACAATTTTAATCCCCAAAAACGTCATCGCAAACACAAAGAAATATTTGTAGATAAAATCCCCGTGGTCATAGGTAAACGCTTTCATCAGAATATTGATGGAAAAATATCCGTAAAATGCGATAATTCCGACTTCCTGCCAGTTTACCCTGCTGCAATACTCTTTTATCCTATCCATAAAACTTATGCCCTTTCTCTGACAAAACGGCGGGTCCTATGCCCCGTAATCTGTCCCTATACGCCGCAAAAACCGTCTTCCCTCTGTCCGTCCGCTACTCCGCTCTGCGGTACACCGCATAGACGTCGTCGATCACCGCCGCAAGCTCATAGCCGTAGCCGGTCAAATCCTCCGGTATCCGGTGAAAATCCGTGTTGAACACAATAAATCTGCAGTTTTTCTCCCCCGCGACGCGTGTCACAAACGCCACATCCGGTGTCTCGCTGCTCATCTCGGCATAGACGGCCGCTTCCTCCTCGCCGATGTCCGAGATAAACCCGCCCGCGTTTCTGCCGTACAGCAGGCAGACGGAAGTCGAGTACTGCCGAATCGAACAGAGCAGCTCGTTCGGCACAATCACCGTCTCTTTCCAGGACTGCAGCTGCCCCATCACATAATCGCAGATGTGGATCGCCGCGTCCGGCAGCTCGTATTCGTTCTCCTTCTCCCGGTACGTCTCCCCGGTAAAAATCGCCCTGCCGCTTGCCGCGATACAGGCGCATGCCAGCACGATCACACCGACTCGCAGCACATCTCGCTTTACCCCTGCGGCGACGCGCGTCAGCGCATAGGCAATCGCAAACGAAATCGGGAGCATCCACAGCAGCCGCCAATACACGCCGGTCAGAAACCGCGTCCCCACATATTTAAAAAAGAGGGGATTAAAAAAGAGGAAAAGCACCAGCACCGATGGCCAGAACAAAAGCCGCCGCTCCCGTTTTCCCCAGAAGAAACAGCACGCCATCGCGGCGCCAAACAGCAGCCAGTGCAGCAGACCGCCCCTTCCGCCTATGAAATTTAAAAATTCACTCCAAACGGCATGTACATACTCCATGACAGTTCCTTTCACCTGAATCCAAACAGATAATATCCCAGAAACACCGCACACGGCAGCGCCGCTCCCCAGACTGCAAGCAGCCGCTGCCATTTCCTGTGACAACAGAAATCCACGATCCCGTATATCATCAAAACGATCGGGGACGTCACGATGCCGATTCCCGACAGCATACAGCCGCCCGCCGCGGTCACATAGAGCAGCGCCGTCTCACCCGTACCTCTGCCTTTTATAAGCCGGCAGAACAGGTAAAAGAGCAGCGGAAGCACAAAGCTTGCGCACACCGCCTTGCCCTGCCAGATGCGCAGCAGCAGCATCGACGCCAGCGTGTGCGTCGACGTATAGCCGAACAGGTGGATGACGGACAGGAAAATCAGAAAAAGAGCCGTCTTTTCACAGTCCCCGCCAAACAGCTCCGCTCCGATCAGCGCATAGAGCCCGTAGCACAGCAAAATCAAAAAAAACGGAAGGTAAGAGTGGGCGAGAACCGCCGGCGCCAGCCCGCAGATATTCGACTGCATCGCCAGAAACATCGCCCAGGGAGACGTCAGGTCCTTGCGCACCTCCCCCACATCCCAATACATAAAGTCTGCGTCAATCGGACTGTCCTGATACATGGAATCGTGCACGACCGCCGATACCGCCTCGGCGATAAACCGTGCGTCGTCGTCGTCGCTGTGCTCGTAGCGCGCGGGAATATAAGCCTGCAGAAAAATTAGAACCGCCGCAAGCACACCGAAAATAATCGGAAAAACCTGCTTTCCGCGCTCTGCGCAGTCCTTCTCACCCGCAAAAAGCTGCCCTCCCCTCTTTACCAGAAGCAGGACAAACGCCGCGGCCGCGAGCAATTCCATACAAAATTCCCAGACCGCCTGGGCCTCCGAAAGTTTTCTCCCGAGCGCCACCATCGGCACAAACACGATCTGTCCCGCCGCAAGCATTGTCGCAAAGCCGAACACCCATGCGTGCAGGGCGCGGCTTACGCGCCCCCTTGTGCACAGCAGCTCCGTCCATATCGTCCCGATCCACATGGGCGCCAGGACAAACATCAGGCTCAAAACCAGAACCGGTTTAAGATTCATACACCAAAACCCCTTCAATGCGGATTCCGCTTACATCTGCCGTGTTTTTCACACGATACATCACTTCGTTTTTCACTTCTTTTCTTCCGCAGGCCACAAACGTCTTATCGCACAGCTTTGCCGCCGCATAGGCATCCGCGCTTCCGGTCACATCCGGCGCGTTCACGATCACGCAGTCGTAGTCTCCGCGCTTCTGTTCCAGATACTCCGCAAAGCGCACATTCATCACAAGGTTAAAGTTCTTCTCGTCCTTACTGCTGCGGCTGACGGAATCGAGATAGGCATTGAGCGCCTGCGGCTTCGGCTCCTCGCCCTCACCGAGAATCCACGCGCTGATGGAGCTGCCCTCGCCGGCCTCCGCAAGGTCAATATAAAGCGTCCGCCTCTGTTCGTTTGCCATGCTCATCGCCAGCTTTAACGCCGTGTCCTTCTTCGGACACGATACCGGCATGCAGCAGACCGTGCGCGCAGACTTCTCGTCATCCCGCAGAAACAGCGCCAGCTTCTTAAAGCCCTCCTCGTCGTCCATTCCTTTTTTCAGACTGTCAATAATCGGCGCATCAAATCCCTGGCGCACTTCCTCCGCATTTTTCGGCTTCTTATAAATCAGCATCCAGAACGTGTAGAGCACCACCTCCACAATCACTCCGAGCACCAGTCCCGCTACCGCTCCCTTGAGCACGCCTTTCCGGAAATCCTCCTCGGTGATGGAGTAGGACTCGAGCTTGTGAACTGTCGTCGCCGTGTACGGCGCGTCAAGGCTCTCGATACAGTCTGTCCCTATCATTTCCCGCGCGACTTCGTTCGTCGCCGTGATCACCTGGCGGAGAAATTCCTTTGCGTCCTCCTCGTCGTCGATCGTGAAATCATTGTAGTAAGCCGGATAATTGAGATACAGCGTCATGATGTCGGACACCTCGCCGACCGTCGGCTCAAACAGCTGCTGATACCCCTCGAACGGCAGATTGTATCCCGTGTTCTCGATAAATCTGTCGTAGGTACGGTTGCTGTAGGCGATTTTGATCATCGTTCCCACGCGCTCGACCGAGGTCTCGTCACTGTAAGTCTTCACATACACGGTCGCCACCGCCTGCTGGATATTCTCGTACAGCTCGCGCTCCACAAACTGGTGATTCGCCTTGTATTTATATCCGCCCAGAATCCCGGCGCAGATCACCGCAAAAATCACCGCAAGCCACCACATCCTCAGATTGTAGCGGATAATTTCCACCACATTATACTCTTTGTCCAGATTATACTCCTTGTTCATGCATTCCATCCTTTCTTTACTCGCCGCCTTTTTCAAACACAACTTTAATTGTCTTCAGAAGAATTTTGATGTCGAGTCCCAGACTCCAGTTATCAATATACTGCACGTCCAGCTTTACCACATCCTCAAAATCCTTGATGTCGTTTCTTCCGCTCACCTGCCAGAGCCCGGTAATCCCGGGTTTCGCGGAAAGCCTGCGCTTCTGGTGCGCCTCATACTGCCGGAACTCGTCCACCGTAGGCGGCCTCGTCCCCACCAGACTCATATCGCCCTTTAAAACATTGAAAAACTGCGGAAGCTCGTCGATGCTGGTTTTCCGGATAAATTTCCCCACTTTCGTAATCCGCGGGTCGTCCTTCATCTTGAACATAAAACCGTTCATCTCATTCTGACTCTCAAGCTCTTTCTTCCTTGCTTCCGCATCCTGGTACATGGAACGGAATTTATATATTTTAAAAAACCTGCCGTTCTTTCCCACGCGTTTCTGTGCGAAAAACAGCGGTCCCGGCGATTCGATCAAAAGCGGCGGAGCCAGAAATACGGTGACCACCGCGGTAATCACGAGCCCCACAAGCGCTCCGGCAATATCCATCAGCCGTTTCACCAGCATCATCTTCCAGTCGTAAGACTGGTTGGTAAATGTCACAACCGGTATGCTCCCGATGACATTAAAGCTCTTGTGATAGTCGTCGAAGCGGTTGAGGATCTCGATGCTGACATGGACAGTCGCCCCCATGTCCTCAAACGTATTCACAACCTGCGCCAGCGAGGCGCCGGTATCGTACGGCACATTCATGAATACCTCGTCCACAATTTCCTGTTTCGCATACTGGAACATCGTATCGTAGGTCGCCACAACCGGTACCCCGTCATACCATCTTCCCACCTGATTGTCGTCGATAATCGCGATGCTGGTCAGGCGGTGCGCCCAGTCCTTTGTATTGTCCGCCTCCGCCAGAATGTCCCGCACCCTGTCCGCGGTCGTCACCAGAAAAATCTGGTTTGTGGCGCGTTTGTTGCGGTAGACTTTCAGAAGATAATATTTCAGCAGCACATGAGCCGCGAAAAACAGTGCGGAATTGATGGCCGCGATACTGAAATACACGCCGCGGGAAGCGTTCGCATGGTTGTGCTGTAAGAAAATCGTCAGCGAGGTGATCAGCACGATCAGCACGCCGGCCTGCACCGCCGCCCACAGATCCCGGTAAATATTTCTCCTGATAAAATTTTTCTCGATATCGGAAAACAGCATTGCCAGCATATAGACCACAAGAACCGCACCGAAGCTCTCCATCAGCTCCGCCCTCATATCCGCCACAGATACATTGCGGTAACTCACCAGCCACAGATATCCGCCCCCGAAATAGCTGAGGACAAAACATGCCATATCCGCCAGCAGCAGCATTACGTCCTGTATTCGTTGTCTCGAATGGTACATGAATAGATTTCCTCTTTCTTCCCTGATGAAAAAATGATTTTCCAGTCTTTTGTGTGCTCTTTCGCGCGGGGCCAAAGCCAGGTACAGTCAAATCCCCACGCCGGATGTTCCACGCCCCGGATCCGAAGGGCCTCCGCCACATCCGGGCGTTCCCGCCGCGTCACCTCAAACGGGATTTCGGCTCCCGACGCATCCGTCACGCGAATCTGCGGCGCAAACACCTTTCCGTCCCAGGTCTTTGCGACCGCCCAGCCTGCACACAGCATACTGCCGTCCTGCCGCTCCTGTCGGTCGATGTGGTACAGGATCTTCCTTACCGGAAGCCGCGCGCTCTCCCGCGCTGAAGGCGCTGATGCAAGCGCTGACGAAGGCGCTGACGAAGGCGCTGATGCAAGCGCTGACGAAGGTGCCGACGAAGCCAAACATCCTGACGCACACGCTGACCCGGGTGTTGCACCGGTATATTCCACGGCTGCCTGCTGCACCGGAATGATCCTTGTCCCCATCAGCCGCTGCATATTCCGCACCGGCAGAACGCCTCCGCTTAAATATTCCTGAAAATGTTCCTCCATCCGCTGGTAGCACCTCGCCGCATCATCGGAAATATCCGCGGCAAGAAGTACCTCTTTCAGACTGAAACCCCAGTGTATCAGCACCTCATAATACGCGAAATACAGGCCGCGGTAGACGATAAACTCTTTCGGCACCGGAAACGCGAACGTCCACTCGTAGTCGATCGCCGTCCACCGGGCCTCCATCTCCCCCGCCTGCACTTCCTCCGCAAAAATATTGGAAAAGATAAAATCGATATTGCATGCCTTCGCACAGGGAAGTCCCTCGTCCGGCGCCTGCTCCCCGAACACCCGGCGAAACTCCGGCGTGATGGCAAACGGGATCTCACCGCCGTATCGTCGAAGCCGGTCGGCGTACGCGCGCAAAAGCCGTTCCACTCCGCCGCGCTCCCCCGCCTCCGCGGCCTCCTGCAGCAGTTCCTTTAAGCTTCTGCCGCCGACAAACGGAAAAACCGCACGCACGCCCTGCACGCCGTCTTCCACGCGGCAGGGGCAGACTGCGATCGGGCTGCCCGCGTAGGCCGCAGCCAGCGCGCCCGCCGCCCATTCCATATTCCGGACATGCGCTTCCGCCTCCGGTTCCAGTGCATATTTCGCGACGGTAAACACACCTTCCCGATCCTCCGCGATCTCCGTGCGAATGCGAAACGGCAGCGCCCGTTCATTGCCGTACTTCTCGTAACAAACCTGCTCTCCGCCGCAGGGCGCATCCCCCGCGAGAATCAGAAACGAATTTGACAGCTTTTGAAACAATCCCTCCGCCAGCAGGGAATCGTAGACCTTCCGCTCGTCGAACAGCGCGAGCCTGTCCCTGTCAAAGTTCCGGCGGTTATCCGCGAGCTCTCCCCTCTGCGGAAGCCGCCGGTCCGAGTAGATCGTGTGCGGAAATTTATGGTCGGGGTAGGGATAATAAAACCGCACGTCCGAAAAGCCTGCCTGACCGAGCAGCGCTTCATACTCGCTCCGGGAGAGACCGTCGGCATTCCCCTCAAGCCCGGTAAAATAGCCGTCTTTATACTCTTCCATACAGCCGGCCCAGTATTTTAGGCCGAGACGGTTTGCATCCGCCGCCACGAGCATCCCGCCCGGCAGAAGCCGTTTCCGCAGCGCACAGAGCCACTCTTTATACCGGCAGAACTCCCCTGCAATCAAAATGACGTCAAACTCCGCCTCCCCGCTGTCGTCCCACTGCTTGGGCAAGCGCACATGCACGCCTCCCCCGCAGCCTGCTGCCGAACCTTCCGCGGTCTTATCTTCCCTGCCGCTCTCCCTTCCCCCGCCAAACCGCGCGCGAAGGACTGCCGCGTGCGGTTCGTCCTCCGCCACGCAGGTGACGCGGCCGGTCTTTTGCAGAAGCTTTCCGGTCAGCGCACCGCAGCCCGGATTCAACTCAAGTACATGCATTCCCGGCAGAAGCGGGAGCCAGTCCACGAGGTTCTCCCGAATCCGCGACAGATGATACAGGTACGGATAGGAGGCCCGCTCCGCAATCACTGTGTCAAAGCTGTCTCTATTCTGTTTTACAATCCCGCACAGTTCCCGCAGAAACGCCGCATCCTCCATTCTTCTCCTCCGTTTTGCCGCCTGTGAGCGAAAGATTTCTCTTTCACTCCCGTTTTTCTATTTGACCCGCTCCACCGTAGTCTCTGAATTCATGTCGTAAAATCCCACCGTATTTTTGTCGGATATGACCGTCACCCCGCAGACGTCATACAGTCTGTGGTACGCCCGGAACTCGCCCCCGACATATCCGGTACAGCTGACGGACAACAGGTATTCCCCGCCCTGCATATCCATGTTCTGTTTAAAGGTCGCCACATACACTTCCCCGGCTTTCGCGGTTCCGACTCCCACCTTTTCATACATCGTGTTCGTCCCCGTCACCGCAGTCCCCTGCACCGTCTTAAACGTATAGGTGAATATCGGGTCCTGCACGTCGGACTGAAACAGCACTTTGGACTTGATGGAAAAGGACGTTCCCTTCTGGATGCAGTTCGTGTAGCTGCCGTACTCGTCAATAATCGCGAAATCGATAATCTCCGCCTCCCCGGTCCCGTACTCGTTCACATCCGGATTCAGTTCGTAATTGGATTTCCACAGCTTCTCTCCCGCCGAGCCGCCATCCGCAAGCACCTGACCGCTCGCGATATTCTGCGACTGATTCAGCAGCACTTTTTTATAGAGATTAATCGTATCCTTCGGATTCCCCTCGGATAATTTATCGCCCTTATTCAGCAGAATCACCCGGTCACAGTATTTTGCCACGCTGCTGATATCATGGCTGACAAAGATAATCGTCTTCCCCTGCGCCTTGAAATCTTCAAACTTCTTGTAGCATTTTGCCTGGAAAAACACGTCCCCGACCGAGAGCGCCTCGTCCACGATCAGGATCTCCGGGTCGATGTTGATGGCCACCGCAAACGCCAGGCGCACAAACATGCCGCTCGAGTATGTCTTGCAGGGCTGGTTTACAAAGTCCCCGATATCCGCAAACTGCAGGATTTCGTCCAGCCGCGCATCCATCTCCTCCCTCGAAAATCCCATCATCATCCCGTTGAGATAGACATTCTCGATGCCGGTGTATTCCATGTTAAAACCGGCTCCGAGCTCTAAGAGCGCGGAGATCCGCCCCGCGACCTCAACCGTTCCCTCCGTCGGGCTTAACACGCCGGTGATAATCTTTAAAATCGTGGATTTTCCGGAACCGTTCGTGCCGATAATGCCGACGGTTTCCCCCTTCTCCACCGCAAAAGAGACATGGTTTAACGCGCGGTGCTCCTTAAACTTCCCCTTTCGGGCGAACCCGAGCGCATCCAAAAGCCGCTCTGAGGGCTTGTGATACAGTTTGTATATTTTGCTGACATCGTCAACTTTAATTGCAATCTCGTTCATAGCTTCCCTTTTACAATACATCCGCAAAATGCGGGCGCAGGCGTTTGAATACGGCATTTCCGACTCCGAGCAGCAGAAACGTCACGGCCCAGAAAAATACCGAGAGTCCAGGGTGCTCCCAGAACCCGATTTTGTTGATAAACGCATCCCGGTAGCCGGACACAATATAGTACATCGGGTTTAAGCGCAGGATCATCTTCGCCCACTCCGGTATCTTTACCATCGACTCAAAATTCCACATAATCGGCGTCACCCACATGCCGATCTGCAACAGAATCGATACCACTTCTTTCATGTCCCGGAAGAACACGTTGACGGCGCTCGCCGCATACACGAGTCCCGCGGTAAACAAAATCATGCAAAACGTATAATAGACAACCTGCAGCACATACAAATCCGGCGTATAGCCCATGCACCAGAACAGGACAACCGCAAAGCAGATAAAAAAGGCGTGGGTAAACAGTGCCGAAATCAGCTTGACCGCCGGCAGCATATCAATCTGAAACACGACCTTTTTGACCAGATAGTTGTACTCCACCATCACGCCGGTCCCGCCGTTCATCGCCTCCTGAAAGTAAAACCACGGAACAAGCCCCGCCATCAGCCAGAGCACAAACGGGACTTCGATGCCGGTTCGAAGATCCGCAGCCTTGGAATTTAATCCGACCTCGAATACAAACCAGTACAAAAGCACCGTGATCACGGGCTGCACAAAAGCCCAGACAACCCCCAGGTAAGAGCCCGCAAACTTTTTTTTGATGTCGTTTTTGGCAAGATTCCACAGCAACTTCCGATGTTCAATCAGATGTGTCATTCCCGGTTCTCCAATCCGTGTGCCGCCTTATATTCCGCAAAGCTTTTCTGCACCTTATCCTTGTCCGACAGAATCAGTTCTCCCGCTCTCATTCCCTCGGGCATCGGCCACTCCACGCCAAGTTCCGCGTCATTCCAGAGAATCCCTCCCTCATCGTTCGGGTGGTAGAAATCTGTCACCTTGTAGCAGAACTCCGCATAATCCGAGAGCACGAGAAACCCGTGGGCAAAATTTTTCGGGACAAAAAACTGCTTTTTGTTCTCCTCGGAAAGCCGGATCCCGTACCACTTTCCGAAAGTCGGGGAACCCTCCCGCAGATCCACAGCCACGTCAAACACTTCTCCCTTTATCACGCGCACCAGCTTATCCTGCGGGTAGTCAATCTGAAAATGGAGCCCGCGCAGCACGCCCTTGGCCGATGCGGACTGGTTGTCCTGCACAAATGTGCAGTCAATCCCGGCCTCCGCAAAATCGTTATAATTGTAGGTTTCCATAAAATAGCCTCTGGCATCCCCGAACACTGCCGGCTCTATGACTTTCAGCCCCTCGATTCCGCCGCAGTTCTCCGTCACCTTTATCTTTCCCATTATAATCCCTCCGCAATCTCTATCAGATATTTTCCGTAGTCCGTCTTAAGGAGCGGCTGCGCGAGCCTGATCAACTGCTCTCTGTCAATAAATCCTTTCTTGTAAGCAATTTCCTCAATGCAGGAAATGTAAAGCCCCTGCCGTTTCTGAAAAGCGGAAACGAAATCCGCCGCCGCAAGCAGCATATCGTGATTTCCGGTGTCAAGCCACGCAAATCCGCGCCCGAGCGTCTCCACCCGCAGCGCTCCCCTCTGCAGATACGCGTTGTTGACCGCCGTGATCTCAATCTCTCCGCGGGCGGACGGCTTCACATTCTTTGCGATTTCCACGACGTCATTATCATAGAAATAAAGACCCGGAACCGCATAATTCGACTTCGGCCGCTCCGGTTTCTCCTCAATCGAAAGCGCTTTCCCGTTCTCGTCGAACTCCACGACGCCGTACTCTCTCGGATCCCTCACATAATACCCGAAAATCGTTGCGCCGCCCTCTTCCATGACGCGCTCTGCGGTCGTGCGCAGAACCTTCGAAAAGCTCTGCCCGTAAAAAATATTGTCCCCGAGCACAAGTGCGACCGTGTCGTCTCCGATAAATGATTCCCCGATCAGAAATGCATCGGCGAGCCCCCGCGGCTCCTCCTGGACGGCATAGGAAAACTTCATTCCAAGCTGGCTTCCGTCCCCGAACAAATCCTCAAACACCGGGAGATCCCGCGGCGTGGAAATAATCAGCACTTCCCGGATACCCGCCAGCATCAGCGTCGAAAGCGGATAATAAATCATCGGTTTGTCATACACCGGCATAATCTGTTTCGAGATCGCCTTCGTCAGCGGATATAATCTGGTTCCGGCTCCCCCTGCAAGTATGATTCCCTTCACTGTAACCCTCCAATCCTTTTACAAAAATGCAAACAAGCAGTATCGCAAAACGCGGTACTGCTGCCTGCATCCGTTATCTGTTCTGGTACATCTCCTCATAGTACTTCTGATAATCACCGCTTGTCACGTTCTTCATCCACTCCTCATGCTCAAAAAACCATGCAATCGTCCTGCGGATTCCCTCTTCAAACATCGTCTCCGGCTCCCAGCCGATCTCCGCCTTAATCTTATCCGGCGCGATGGCATACCGCCTGTCATGTCCCTTTCTGTCCTCTACATAGGTAATCAGATCTTTGCTTACCAGCGCCCGGCGCGGATCATCCGCCGGAAGCATCTCCTGTAAGGTCTCTATGATAATATTGATAATCTCGATATTCTGTTTCTCGTTGTGGCCGCCGATATTGTAGGTCTCACCGAGCCGTCCCTGCTCCTGCACCATGTCGATCCCCTTCGCATGGTCGTCCACATACAGCCAGTCCCGGACATTTTTTCCGTCGCCGTATACCGGGAGCTTCTTTCCCTGCAGCGCGTTGTTAATGACCAGCGGTATCAACTTCTCCGGGAACTGATACGGTCCGTAATTATTCGAACAGTTTGTGATATTGGCCGGGAAATGATAGGTGTCGATATAGGACTTCACGAGCATGTCCGACGACGCCTTGCTCGCAGAATACGGGCTGTGCGGCGCATAGGGCGTCGTCTCATAAAAATAAGTCCCGTCCTCCTCAAGCGAACCGTACACCTCGTCCGTGGAGACGTGCAGGAACTTCTTATCCGCCTTAAATGTGCCGTCCGGCAATTCCCAGGCAGCTTTCGCGCAGTTTAACATCACCGCGGTCCCAAGCACATTCGTCTTCACGAATACCTCCGGGTCCCGGATACTGCGGTCCACATGGCTCTCCGCCGCAAAGTGCACGACGCGGTCGATCTCATTCTCCGCAAAAATCTTCGCAATCGCCTCCGCGTCGGTGATATCCGCCCGCACAAACGTATAATTTTCCCTGTCTTCAACTTCTCTTAAATTTTCCAGATTTCCGGCATAGGTCAGCGCATCCACGTTGATGATGCGAATCGTATCGCCGTACTTGCGGAACATGTAATGGATATAATTGGTTCCGATAAACCCCGCTCCCCCGGTTACAAGATACGTTCTCATAATTCTTTTCCTTTCAAGCCAAAATGAAACATTAAAATTTTACCATATATTTCCTGTCAGCACAAGTTTCGCGCTATTTCGCGTTTGTATCGTCTCTTTCGTTCGGATAAAAACCTCACTGCGCCGCTTTCTCCGTCGGCTTATCCGTCTCTGCCTCCCTGGCGATATAGATCGGCCGATGCTTTACCTCGAGATATGCCTTTGAGAGATAGAGCCCGAGGATCCCGAGGCACAGCAGCTGAAGCCCTCCGATTAAGATTATGATGCAGACCATCGACGGCCACCCGTAGGCCGAACCGCCGAACAGCAGCTGGCGGACGATGATAAACAGAATCGCCACAGCCGCCACGCCGCACATGCTTGCCCCGAGAATCGAGGAGATATAGAGCGGCGTCGAGGAAAATGCGACAATGCCGTCGAGCGAGTACTTAAACAGTTTCCAGAACGACCACTTTGTCTCCCCCGCAACGCGCTCCACATTTTCAAACTCAATCCATTTGATCCGAAAGCCGACCCATCCGAACAGCCCTTTGGAAAACCGGTTATACTCTCCCATGGAAAGCAGCGCATCCACATATTTCCGGTTCATCAGGCGGTAATCCCTCGCCCCGTCCATCAGCTCCACGTCGCTGATGCGGTTCATCAATGCATAGAACCGGCGCGCAAAAAAAGAACGGATCGGCGGCTCTCCTTTGCGCGTCACGCGCCTTGTGGCTGCGGAGTCATACCCTTCCTTTGCCACCGCCCGGTACATTTCCGGAAGCAGTGCGGGCGGGTCCTGCAAATCCGCATCCATGATCGCCACATAATCGCCGGCAGCATGGGTAAGCCCGGCGTAAATCGCCGCCTCTTTCCCGAAATTCCGCGAAAAACTCACATACTTTACTCTCTCGTCCTTTGCCCGCAGTTCCCGGATCACCTGCATCGTGCCGTCTTTTGAGCCGTCATCCACAAACAGATATTCAAAGGTATTTTCCGTCATCTGTGCCGCCACCCGCTCCATCTCCTCATAGAAAAAATGAAGCGTCGGTTCCTCATTGTAGCACGGCACAATCACCGTAATTTTGCTCATACCAAATCCCTCTTTTATCCTTATTCCGTGACCGGCGCACCCTGCTGCCCCCTCCCGGAAATTTCCGACAGCCGGACAACGACCATATCCTCCGTCACCCGTATCGAACCCGGCCCAGGAAAATCCTGCATATCAACCGCAAGTTCTGCCGCTTTCTCCCGCTGTTCCTCCGATGCCCCCTCCGAAAGCTTCACTCCGGAGTACGCCTCGATAAATCCGCAGATACGGTGGGTTGCCCCGGTAGGATTTTCTTCACTGTAATCCCACTCATAGAACGACCAACCGTACATTTCGGTGAGAATACAGACCTCCGTCAATTCGGAGGATGCCTGTCCCACAAACAGAACGGGAACCTCGGGGATTTGGCCGCAGGCATCTCCCAGTGCGTCAAGCAGCCGTTCGCTTCTTTTCATATCCTGCGCATACCGGACGTTGTCGGTATAAGTCAGCCGGTATCCGTAGCTTACCTGCACCGCGGCAGCAAGCACCGCAAGCGCAAACACCGCCCGCTGCGGCGCCTTTTGCGAAAAAACGCTCTGCAGTTTTCCGATTCCGTACATACCGAGAAACGCCGCCGCAAACGGAAGCGCAAACTGCGTCCGCGTCACGACTTTCTCACCGGAATATGTGACCATCAGAAACGGGCTGTACAAAAGCACCGCAAGCGCGAGCAGCCGCAAAACCTCCCGGAGTCCCGGCGCGGCATTCTCGTCTGCAGGTGTCGCTTTGTCATCCAGGACGCCATTCCCGGCCGTCCGGCGATGCATCCATTCCCGGCCGAGGGCAATCAGCACAAGCAGCGCTCCGACCACATAAAAGGAAAAATTCTCCGGTCCCCGCATCAGAAATACGTCCCGCATCAGCCGCAGGATATTTTTGATGCAATCCGGCGTCGAAAGCCTGCCCCATCCGCGCTGCTCATCCATATAAATCCCCGCCGCCATAAACCAGCGGTTTGCAATAAAGCTGTAGGCCCCGTAGGCGAGCAGAAAGTGAACCAACAGCACCACGATCCCGGCAAGCACGTCCCGCGGCTGCCGTTCCTGCCACCAGTGTTCGATATACAGCAGAAACAGCGCGGCACAAACAGCCACATAGTAAACCGCCAGCGCCTGATAGCTTCCGAGCGCCACCGTCAGAAGCGCCAGCGAGACGGCCAGCATCGGCCACCGCCCGAGTCCACGGTGCACAAAGCACGCCTCCGTCGAAAGATGCGCCGATACAACGACAAGCAGCATTGCAAGCGCGATCTCCGCCTGCTGCAATGAAAAATAAATCTGATAGCACCAGATATTTGACGTCGCGTACAGCAACACAAACACCCAGTACGGGTAGCGCGCCTTTTCTCCCGCAAAATGCGAAAAGGAAAACAACAGCAGACCCACGCCCAGACAGAAAAACAAAAAGAACAGAATGCCACTCCATATCACGCTGTGGGTGCCAAGTCCCAGAATTCGTTTCAGCAGCACCAATCCGTATCTTCCGATCGTAAGCCATCCCAGCGTAGTTCCCGGCTTATTGATCAGCTCCTCGGTATCGATTCGGATATTTCCGCCGAATACCAGGAGACCGAATGCCAGAAATGCCGCAAACGCCGTCAGAATAAGCGGTCCTCTATGCTCCTGCACAAATCTTTTGAATTCTCCCATCGCATCACTCTGTCTGTTTCGGCAGCTCTGCCATATACTCGTCCAACGCCGTCTGCCAGTCTGCCATGCGGTAGCCGTCCGTCAGACGCATCATATAATTGTCCAAAACGGAATATGCCGGCCGCGACGCCGCATCGGGATTCATTTCGGCGTACTGCGCGCTCGTCACATGCCGGACTTTCGTATCTTTCCCGGCCCTTGCAAAGACCGCCTCCGCAAACGCCGCCCAGTTCGTCTCTCCCTCGCAGGTCGCGTGGAACACGCCGTAATTTTCGGTGCCCTCATAATGGCGGATTGCCCGCGCAAGCTCCGCTGCGCTGGTCGGGGAACCCTTCTGGTCAAAGACCACGCTGACCTCATCATGACTTTCCGCCAGTCTCAGCATCGTCTTTGCAAAGTTTTTGCCGTCCCCGTAGAGCCATGCGGTTCGAAAAATAAAATATCGGTCTGCA
The DNA here is from genome assembly GCA_021770345.1 of Lachnospiraceae bacterium. Taxonomy (GTDB): domain Bacteria; phylum Bacillota; class Clostridia; order Lachnospirales; family Lachnospiraceae; genus Roseburia. The sequence goes on from JAETRD010000001.1 coordinate 389,468, forward strand.
AAATCCCGAACAAACCGCTCTCCCTCCAGCTTTGTCTTTCCGTATGCACTCACCGGGTCCGGCTCGTCAAACTCCGTATAAGGCATATTCCCGTCCCCTCTGAACACATAATCCGTGGAGACATGCATCAGTTTCGCCCCTGTCTCGGACGCCGCAATTGCGAGATTGCGCGGACCGATCGCGTTAATCTTATAAGCCAGATCCCACTGCTTTTCGCAGGCGTCTACATTCGTGTGGGCCGCACAGTTGATAATCACATCCGGCTGTGTATCCCTCACCATGGAGAGCACCTCTTCCACATCCGTAATATCGAGACGTACGATGCCCTCCCCGTCCGCCACATCCGTATTGATAAACGTCACGTCATCTTTTGCATATTCTCTGCGGATGGCCCGTCCCAGCTGTCCGTTACTCCCTGTCACCAAAATTTTTTTCATACTTCTCCTTATTCGCCGAGACCGCTCTCGATCGCCTCTACCAGCGCTGTAAGCGCCTCCTCCTCGTCCTCACCGTCACATACCAGCTCAATCTCGTCACCGGATTTGATACATGCCCCGAGCACACTTAAGACGCTTTTCGCGTTTGCCGTATTCTCGCGGTACTGAAAGGTGATGTGTGCCTTAAACTGCATCGCCTCCTTGCACAGGATTCCCGCCGGCCTTAAATGCAGGCCCGTGGGATTCTTGATTGTGACTTTCTGACTTACCATAGTTTTCCCTCCAAAACATATTTTTACAACATAATTTTTGTAATCAGCGCAGCAAGTTTTTCCGCTTCCTCATCGATCACGCGCTGGTCCTTCCCCTCTATCATTACCCGCACCAGCGGTTCTGTCCCCGACGGGCGGATCAATACTCTTCCCTCTCCGTTGAATTTCTTTTCCAGCTCGGAAACCGCATCCGCGATCTCCTGGTATTCCATAAAGTTTTCTTTTTTATGTTCCGGCACTCTCGCATTTACCAGAGCCTGCGGCAACACCTCCATAATCTGTGCAAGCTCGGACAGAGGCTTCCCGGTATCCACCATCACCTCCAGCAGATGCAGCGCACTCAAAAGCCCGTCTCCCGTGGTATTGTCGTCGAGGAAAATCACATGTCCGGACTGCTCCCCGCCGATATTATAGCCGTTCTCCCGCATATTCTCCAGCACATAGCGGTCTCCCACTTTTGTCTTTTCGACATGAATCCCCTCGCGCTCCCCCATCAGGGTAAATCCCAGATTTGACATGACCGTAACCACGATGGTATCCTTCTTTAATGTTCCCTTCTGCTTCATATGATTGCCGCAGATCGCCATCACCTGATCTCCGTCCACCATATTTCCATACTCGTCAACCGCAAGCATGCGGTCCGCATCCCCGTCAAACGCAATTCCGATATCCGCCTTCTCATAGACCACACGCGCCTTTAATTCGTCCATATGGGTCGAACCGCAGTTGGAATTGATGTTTGTGCCGTCCGGGTTTGTGTGAATTGCCACCAGTTCGGCTCCCAGCTCCCGCAGCGTCCGAACCGACGTATAGTGAGCGGCTCCCTCCGCGCAGTCCACGACGATTTTCTTCCCTTTCAGCGAAACCGGAACGCATTTTTTCATAAACTTCACATATTCATCCCGCAGGTCAAAGCGGTAATCGATTTTGCCCACGCCGGAGCCGATCGGAAGCTGCACATCCTTCATGTTATTTCGGATCAGCTCCTCAATCTCATCCTCCAGAGCGTCCGAGAGCTTATAGCCCTCCCCGTTAAAAAACTTGATTCCGTTAAATTCCATCGGATTATGCGAGGCGGAAATCACAACCCCCGCGTCCACCTTATGTTTTCTCGTCAGATAAGCAATCGCCGGCGTCGGCATCACGCCGACAAAAATCGCGTTCGCCCCAACCGAACAGATACCTGCCATCAGTGCACTCGCCAGCATTCCTCCGGAAATCCGGGTGTCACACCCGACAATAATCGTCGCCTGATGTTCCTGCTCCTTTGTGAGCACATACGCCCCCGCCTGTCCAAGCTTTGTCGCCAGCTCAATCGAAAGCTCGGCTCCCGCGATTCCCCGCACGCCGTCCGTACCAAACATTCTAGCCATATCCAAATCCTCCGTCTTCTAATATTTACTGTGCGGCATCCGGCGCCGCAGCACCCGTGTCACCACCTGTCGCCCCGGCATCTGTTCCACCATTGTCTCCCGAAGGCGTTCCCTCACCGCCGGTATCTCCCGGAGGTGTTCCCTCTGTTCCGCTGCTGTTTCCCGGAGGTGTTCCCTCCGTTCCGCCTTCCGTCGTTCCGTTATCCGTTGTCCCGGTACCGCCTCCCGCTCCGTTATCCGTGTGATTCGGCGTCCCGGTATTTCCCGAACCGGACGTCCCGCTGATGACAACCGCAACCTCCGGTGACTGTTCGGTCCAGTATGCATCTTCCGCTGCGGTAAGCGTCACTCTGAGCATATGCTCTCCGCTTCCCAGCCTTCCCGCATCTGCGATTCCTTTGATATCACCGGCCGTCAGACCATCAATCACACTCTTCGGCCCGAATACCTCCACGGAAAAACTGTCTTCCATATATTCTATGTTGTAACCGTTCCGCAGTCCCTCCACGGTCAGATTGGCCACAGGAACCTGAAGCGTTTTGCTGATCACGGGTTCCACGCGGACCACAACCTCCACTCTCGCATCGGATGTCAGAACCAGGGATGCTCCCTCCGGCAGATAGGACGTGATATCCACGGTCGTCTCAATATCTTCCGTTGCACCGGTCACATCCAGTACTTCCGGCGGAATGATCACTTTGCTGGTCGCATTTAAGACCGGAGTCTGCCCCTTGATCCGCACGGTATCCGGGCTGTAGGTAATACCCGTGACCGTGTAGCCTTCCGCCGCCGTTCCCGTCGTGGAGAACTCCAGTGACACATCCTTAGTATTTAAAATCTGAGCCGCCACGGCCACCGTGCTGATGCTCAGTTTCAGTTTCGCCGTGTTAATAATATTGCCGCCCGCATCATAGAGCACCGGAACGACACTGTCCGTCACGTCCGTGGCCATTCCCTCCACGTTGATCGTCGCAACCGCGGTGTCCACCTGGCTTACCACCGAATACGGACCCGATATCTTAAGCAGGTTGGATCCCACAATCGCAACATTTCCAAGTGCGCAGCCGTCTGCGACGCTCCCCTTTGTGGATGCGGAAATCACCTTCTGACAGGTTCCCAGATCTTCGAGTCCAACCTCATAATAGTACTGTCTGGCCGTAACCTCCACGCTGCTGCTGTACCTGGTCGCCGTGATCGTCACGGGCACCCGGTATCTGCCGTCCTCCTGATCGTATTCGATCTTCTCCATATCCGCAACCGCCGTAAAATCGGAATTCGACAGTTCGTCGAGCACACTGCGCTTTGCGGAAACGGTAAAGGTCACCGTATTGTTGCTGTCTAACGGTTCGTAATATTTGTTCTGGGCCGTAATATATTCCTCGTTAATCGGCGTGATGACGGTCGTGTAGGAACGCGGCACCATCGGGTCGTCAATATTTACCACGACAATCCACAGTACAATCGCAAAAAACACCGCCAACAGTTTGAGGCCCATATTATGCGTTGTCTTTTTTATGATTTTTTTTAGCATTCTTAAGCCTCCTCTTTAAGCGTCCGATTCTCGAGGTCTGTTTCTCCCGCCGCTGAATGTAGTTCAGCTTGTTTTTCAGAAATTCCGCATCGACATTGCGGTACAGTTCTCCTCCCATGGCAATGGAGACCCTGCCGGTCTCCTCGGAGACCACGATTGTGAGGGAGTCTCCCACCTCGCTGATGCCGACTGCCGCCCGGTGCCTCGTCCCCAGATCTTTGCTGAGGCTCAGGGAATCCGACAACGGCAGGTAACAGGTGGCTGCCACGACGCGATCTCCGCGCACAATAACAGCACCATCGTGCAATGGTGTATTTTTCTCGAAAATATTAATCAAGAGCTGACTGGTCAGGATGCCATCCACCGCAATACCGGTCCTCTCATACTCGGACAGCATGATCTCATCCTCAACCACAATCAGCGCTCCCGTCTTCACTTTCCCCATTTCATAGCAGGCCTTCACCAGCTCATTGACCGTCTTATCCGAAAACTTCCCGGCCTCGTCTCCCGAGAAGTCAAACGAAAAAAAAGACGACAGGATATTTTTCCGCCCGAGATTCTCCAGTGCTCTGCGCATCTCCGGCTGAAAGATGACCACCAGCGCGACAAGCGCGACGCTGAGTATATTCTGCGTGATCCACACGATCGTATTCATCTGGAAAATAACAGCCATCAGCACAAACAGCAGAATCACAAGCAATCCGCGCAGCAGCATCCACGCCCTTGTATTCTGGATCCATACCAGCATATAGTAAAACAGAAATGCGATTATGACAATCTCCACAATATCCGTTATGGTCATTTTGGGCAAATTCAAATAGGTGGATGCCTTTTCAAAAAAGGCACCCAGTGTCGCAATTATATTCTGCACACTCTTCACTTCCTTAATCCAATAATTCTTCGTCGATATCCATCTCTTCGGCAAAACGCTTCTTTGTCAGACGTTCCTCCTTATCGTCCCTGCCGCCGAACCGCGTAATCTTTTTGTCCGTCCCGGACACCACGGCTTTCGGAACCGCTTTCACATAGTAAAAATATTCGTCATCCTCAAACTGCAGACGTTCCGTCCGCGAATAATCCAGATTAAAAAACAGAAACTGCATAAAAAACGCAATCAACGCCGCAGCCGCATTGCCCACAAGCACGCCGATCGTCTTCCCCGAGATTCCCAGCAGCATATAACCGGCAATCAGACCGACGGTATCTAATAAAACCCCCGCTATGATTGCGATCCCCCATGCATTTTCGATTGACAGCCTGCGGATGATATACACGGTCATTGTCGTGACCACCATGACGCCAAGCACGAGATACATTTCTTTATTGCCTGTCAGCTGATTGAGCACAACGGCAATTTTTGAGGCAGCCTCCTCCGTTTCTGTCGTATTCGAGAGTGCGGCCGCATTCTGCCTCACCCCGTCAAGGAAAAAGAACAGAACCGTCCCGCAGGCAACGGCAAAGACGGAGTAACCTTCCCGAAGCAGCCCTTCTCCCACGGGCATCACATAAGGGATACGCAGCTTAAAGCAAATCGGCATAAGAACCACGTCATAGCCGTATTTCGGCGCAAACCGGAAGTATACGAGATACAGCACCACAAACAGAAGCAATGTCACAAGACATACCTCCAGAGACAATGCATACATATCCGCCACAATCACTGCGGATGCAAGCACGATCATCCCGTTTACCGGAATCATCGAGCAGACCAGCGCCAGCACGAGTGCGATCGGCGTTCTGCTGATGCCCGCCATAAAACCAATATTCTGGTTTATCATTAAAAATGTGACAAATGCCAGTAAAAATTTCAACACCGGATTAATATACAGTTCGTTTCTCCCGTAGAAACGCGTAATTTTCTCTTTTATCTCTAATATGGTTGTCATCTTTGCCCTCCGCCGTTATTCCCAATCTTTGTTCTCACTGGCCCGAAGCCGCTCTTCGCGCTCATACATCTGGTTGACCTTTTTCACATTGGCGTAATATCGCTTTACTTTCCTGCGCCCGGCCGTGTATTTCACATTGTAGACAACACAGGTCGCGCCCAGATATAAGGCCATAAACAAAAGATAGGTTATCAGCACCGACATCAATGCATTCCGGATATCCATCTGGTTTAACTGTGCAAGGAGGCTGTCTGCAGAGCAAAGCGCCCACAGCCCAACCAACAGCGCATAGCACATGCTTCCTGTCACAAAGCTGATCAGCAAATGTAAAGAGACATAGTCTTTTCTCGCGTACTGAATCATCGGCTTGCACTGCTTGCCGTCATTCTCATCGAATTCGGCCATCTTAATCATATGCCGCAAACGTTCTTCATTTACCATAGTGGCAATTTCCCCCTGTGCGTAATTTGCGCGTTCTTCTAATCATTATAGCATAGCACAGGCAATTTTCAAAGAATAAATAATCTTACTGCACGGCGCCGCGGCTTCGCCACTCATCCTTATGTCAAACAACGGATTCCGCGGCTTCGCCACTCATCCTTATGTTAAGAAAAACAGGGCGCTGATATCAGGCCCTGTTCGTTCTCAGTTATTTGAGGAAACGCATACGGTTTCCGTCTTTTTCGGATTTTTTCATTTCGGGCGCTTTCGGTTTCGTAAGCACTGTCGAAAGCGTATTCTGCATCTGCACCTTACACTTGTCACAGAAGCGGCCGGAACAAATCGGCACTCCGCACTGCTCACAGACAATCCCCGTATCCGTCGCGTCAGACAGTGTCAGGCGTTCTTCGCGAATCCACTGTTTGATCTGTTTTACGGAAACATCCATCGCCTCGGACACCTCACTCACCGATGAACCCGGATAATCATTTAAGTATTGCTTTACTTCCTGAAACTTTTCCTCAAGCTTTTTGACACACGCCGGGCAGAGAACCGGACCTCCCATATAATTGAATAATCTCCGACAATCCTTACAGCTCTTCACTTCCATTGTTTTAATCCTCCTGCCGTCTCATTAGAATCCGACACCGATGCTGATGCAGATATAACAGATATCTCTTACTCCGCCGGAAATCAATACTTCGGCCACCGCATCTATCGTGCTTCCAGTCGTATATATATCATCTACCAGTAATACTCTCTTATATTTTACTATATTATCTGTAAATTGAAAAGCATTTTTTAAATTGTCTTTTCGTTCTTTTTCGTTCAGATTCTTCTGAGGCGTCGTGTCTCTGACACGACGGACCATCTTTTTCTCCACCGGGAGCTGCAATCTCCTCCCCAGCTCCTCCGCAAATACCTCGGCCTGATTGTATCCGCGTCTGCGCTGTTTCCCCCGGTACATCGGAATCGGCACGATTGCCTCTATCTGATTTTTTTGAACCCATGCGCCGTGCAGATCCGCTGCCTCCCTCGCATAAAATACGGCATACTCTCTCTTCCCTGCATACTTAAAGCGGTACAGGGACTGGCGAATTCCTCCTTTGTAGACAAACACTGCTTTGCCCTGCCGGTAACGATGCGGCTTTTTTGCGCAGTCCAAACAGTATTCCCTCTGCGCGTCCCGAATCTGCTTTCCGCAGCGCTTACAGACCGGTTCCCTCAGCACGATGGCCTGCGCGCGGCAGCCGTCGCAAATCAATGTTCCCGGCAACAACAGCCCATCGCAGATCGGGCATCGGGGCGGATAGAGCGCGTCAAGCAATCCCGCAAGCAAAACATTTTCCCTTTTTTTCTTTCGGTTCCTGCCGAACTTCATAGTCTCCTTTCCAAAATCTCTCCCGGCGGCAGTTCCTTCTTTACTTCCGTCTCATCCTATCACGTTTCCCGCGCGGATACCATAAACATTTTCTTAATTTTTCCATCAGATTTTCTTTACCCCCAGTGAGCAGGAGCACGCATCCTCTTGCTCACTGAGGGCAGAGCAGTCGTCAGTCCTCACGCAGCCTTTCCCAAAGCCCGCTGTAACGCTTCTGCTGGGACATATTCTGCACCATTCGGGCAAAAGCCGCCTCATCCCCCACAAGAGTCACACATTTTCTTGCCCTTGTGACCGCCGTGTAGATCAGATTCCGGTTCATAAGCATTGCCGGCCCCGAGAGCAGCGGTATCACCACCGCCGGATATTCGCTTCCCTGCGATTTGTGAATCGTGATGGCATAGGCGAGCTCCAGCTCGTCGATGAGCTTAAACGGGTACTCCGCCGTCCTTCCCTCCTCAAATTCCACGGTCATCGTCTCGGCAAACTCATTGATCTCACGGATCACTCCCATATCGCCGTTGAAGACGCCGCATCCCTTCTCCACCGAAAGTCCGAACTTTGTGCGTATCTCCCACTCGAGCTGATAATTGTTGCGTATCTGCATCACCTTATCGCCCTCCCGGAATATCATTTCGCCGTGTTCCTTTTCTACTTTATGCTTTGCCGGCGGATTCAGATACTGCTGTAAAATACCGTTCAACCTTTCCACGCCGAGCAGCCCCTTCCGCATCGGAGTCAGCACCTGAATCTCATACATTGACGCATCCACATACTTCGGCATCTTCTGCATCACAAGCTGCAGCACGACATTGATAATCACATCCGCCTCGTAGCGTTTCAGGAAAAAGAAATCCATGCTCTTATTGTCAAGCACAATCTCTTCTCCCTGGTTGATTTTATGCGCGTTTACGATGATGTCGCTGCTTGATGCCTGCCGGAATATTTTGGAGAGCTTTACGACATTGCAGGCGCGGGACTCAATAATGTCCCGCAGCACGCTTCCCGGCCCCACGCTTGGCAGCTGGTTTGCATCCCCGACAAGAATCAGGCGCGTCCCCACCGGAACCGCTTTGAGCAGGGCATTCATCAGGGAAATATCCACCATCGACATCTCATCAATGATGATCACGTCCGTCTCTAACGGATTCTGTTCGTTCCGCTCGAACCCGGCGCTCCCCTCCACTCCTCCGTTCAGCTCCAGCATACGATGGATCGTACGCGCCTCGCACCCCGTCGTCTCGCTCATGCGCTTTGCGGCGCGCCCGGTCGGCGCCGCCAGAAAAATGTCCATACCCTCCGACTCGAAATATTTGATAATCGTGTTGATGGTCGTCGTCTTTCCGGTTCCCGGCCCTCCGGTAATCACAAGCAGCCCGCACTGTACCGCTTCCCTGACTGCCGCAAGCTGGTGTTCTTCGAGCGTCATCCCCGTCTGTTTTTCAATACCGCGGATCCGCTGCTCAATCTCGATATCCGGCACATCATAGCGCACGTTCAGCTGCTTCAACATCGTCGCCGTATTTGCTTCCATATAATAGAAGGATGCCGCATATATCTGCGTCTGGGCTTCCTGCCGCTGTTTTAAAATGATTTTGCGCTCAATCGCCAAATCCATGTACTGCTTTTCCACCTGTGCGCGCTCCACCTCCAGGAGTCTGACCGCGCGCTCGGTAAGCTCTTCCTGCGGCAGGTAGGTATGTCCCTCGCCGCCGGCCTGCTGCAATACATATAATATCCCGCTGCGGATGCGGAAATCCGAGTCCAGCCGGATTCCCACCCGGGCCGCGATCTCATCAGCGGTCCGAAATCCCACCCCCTCGATATCGTCCGCCAGACGGTAAGGATTTTCGCGGATAATCCCGTATACCTCCTGCTCATACTGCCGGTATACCTTCACCGCAAGATTCATCGTGATCCCGTACTGCTGCAGAAAAATCATGGCCTGCCGCAAATCCCGCTTCTGGTTGACCTGATCCGCGATCTCCATGGCTTTGCGCTCACTGATTCCCTTAACCTCCGCCAGGCGCTCCGGCTCCTCCTCAATAATGCGGAACGTGTCTTCCTTAAACCTCCGCACGATCCGTGCTGCCAGAGCAAGTCCCACGCCCCGGATTGCACCGGAGCCGAGATATCGCTCAATGGCCTCTTCGTCCTCTGGCGCTTTCTCCTCAAAGCGGTCCACCTTAAACTGTTTCCCGTAAGTCGGATGTTCCGTATACTCCCCGAAAGCTTCGATATTCTCCCCCTCCGCTATCGCGGAAAACATTCCCACACAGGTAATCTCTTCCTCACCGCTGACCAGATTTAATACTGTATAACCATTGTCTGCATTTCTGTATATAATATGCTCTACATACCCCGTCAACTTTTCCAATGTAAAACCGTACCCTTTCCCATAAGAATCGACAGCGAAGCGTTCTTCCCCTGCCCGCCGCACGCCCCATGCGCCGCCTTAGCGGCACACTTCCTCTGCATGGGGCCATGCATAAAAAAAACCTTGATATCCTCAAGGTTTTTTACATAATCCGCCGCTTTCCCGCCGGTCACTCAATGTTATAATTGCGCTTCATCTGTTCGAACAGCTGCTGTGCGAAAGATCCGCCCACCTGCTCCGTCACCTGATCCGCAATCAGTTCTATCGTTCCGTCCATATGGAAATCGGTAAGTGTTTTCAGCGAGGAATCCTCATCCTCGTCCTCGGAAGTCATATTCTCCTTGACCTCCTTGAGTACCTCCTCCACAAAATAGGAGGTAAAATCCTTGCAGACCTGCATCAGCTCTTCCTCTGTCGACTCCGAGGACAGACTGTCCGCCGAATTTTTCAGAGAATTCACACCGTCCAAAGCGGCCTGCCGGGTCGTATTATCTATCAGACCGGAAATACCGTCAATCGCAAAACTCATAGAAGCCTCCTTGTTGAAATCCCATATCGTTGTGTACTATAACTAACGTTTCAGGTTATTGGCCTGCTCTAACATATCATCCGAGGTGGTAATCGCCTTGGAATTTAACTGATATGCACGCTGTGCAATAATCAGATTTACCATCTCGTTCGCCACCTGCACGTTGGAAGCCTCGAGATAATTCTGACGAATCTTACTGGATATCAGATTTGCATTGTTCGCCTCGTTCAATGCCGGCCCGGATGCCTCTGTCACAGCCAGAAGATTATCTCCGACTTTCTCGAGTCCCGCCGCGTTGTTAAACTGATGCAGCCCGAATCTCTGATTCATATTGACGTACGCACCGTTCGCATTTATGTAACCGAATCCGCCGTCCGAGGTCACGATCACGCTGCTTGCGCTGACTCCTGCCGGGAGTACAATCGGGTTCCCGGCCGTATCAAGCACCGGATAACCGTCCGTATTACAGAGTGTAATCGCACCGTTTGCACCGATCGCCCATGTAAAGTTGCCGGCTCTCGTGTAATACGTCTCTCCGTCCGATCCGCGGACTGCAAAAAAGCCGTCGCCCACAACGGCAAAATCCGTCGCGTTCTCACTCGCCTGAAGCGCTCCCTGCGTATAGATCGACGTGTTGGACGCAACTCTCGTTCCAAGTCCCACCTGCGCCGAAATCGGTTTCTGCTCTCCGTTTGCGCTCGTCGTCCTCGTCTGAATCGTTTGATATAGAAGGGACTTAAACTCTGTCTTCTCCTGCTTATATCCAACGGTATTGACATTCGCCAGATTATTTGAAATATTGTCGACATTTGCCTGCTGGGCGAGCATTCCTGTCGCGCCAGTGTAAAGTGCTCTCATCATAACCGGTCTACCTCCACATTAAACTTTACCAACCTGATTGACTGCCTTGTCAAGCGTCTCATCCACTGCATTGATAATCTTCTGTCCCGCCTGAAATGCTCTCGAAATCGTGATCATATTGACCATCTCGGATACCACATTGACATTGGAGGACTCAATGATTCCCTGTTCCACTGTAGCCTCCGATGCGATAACGGTTCCGCCGTCCACCAGGTCATACATGTTCTCGCCGAACTTTGCGAGGTAATTGTAATCCTCAAAATCGACATAACCGATATTCGCGACAACCTGCCCGTCCTGGGAAATGTTCCCAAGCTCATCCACGGTAATCTCGAGATTCGGGTTTACGCGGATCCGCCCGTTGACGTTTCCGTTTCTGGCATCATTCATATTCAGGACAAAATCACCGTCCTTCGTCACAAGATATCCCTCGCGGTTGACCACAAACGCGCCGTCCCGCGTATATTTCACAGAAGAATTTCCCGCCTTGTCCGTGTAGGCAATCGCGAAGAAACCGTCGCCTTTCAGCGCAAAATCCGTCATATTGTCCGTCACCTTCAGATTCCCCGCACCGTAATCCGTGTAGGTCTCACCGATGTGTACTCCCATACTCATACCACCGATTCTTCTGGGAATATCGTAGCTCGATGTGTCCTTAATCTTGATTGCCAGCTCGTCCGCAAAGGTCTGGGAGGTCGTGCCTTCCTTTTTATAACCGTTCGTGTCTGCATTGGCAAGATTGTTGGATAGAATGTCCAGACGCTTCTGTTCATTCACCATTCCGGTATACGCCGTATACAATCCCTTTACCATAAGCTCTCCTTCTCCTGTCTCTTTCCTATGTTAATATATATCGGCACACAACGCCGACATCTTAATCCTCATCCCGTTTTCCGGATAAAAATTCTACGAATTTACCGGTCCCGATTGCCACGCAGGTCATCGGCTCATCCGCGGTCACGGTATTGATCCCGGTCCGATCCTCAATCAGTTCCTCGAGTCCGCGGAGCAGAGATCCTCCTCCGGTCAGGACAATCCCCCGGTCCGCGACGTCTGCGGCCAGCTCCGGCGGCGTCTTCTCCAGAACCGAATGCACGGCTTCCACAATCTGCAGTGTAGGTTCGCGCAGCGCCTCCTCGGTCTCCTCGGACGATACCGTCACCGTCTTCGGCAGCCCGGTCACAAGATTGCGCCCTCTGACATCCATCGTCTCGTTCTGTGCCAGAGGGAAGCAGGTCCCGATCTTTATTTTGATATCTTCCGCGGTTCTCTCACCGATCAGAAGATTGTGTTTTTTCCTCATATAGCGGACGATCGCCTCATCAAAATCGTCTCCCGCAATCTTGATGGATGTGCTGACTACCGAACCGCCGAGAGAGATCACTGCGATATCCGCCGTACCGCCGCCGATATCGACGATCATGTTCCCGCACGGCCTTGCGATATCGATGCCCGCACCGATCGCCGCCGCAATTGGCTCCTCGATAATCGTAACTTCCCTTGCTCCCGCCTGATAAGTGGCGTCCTCAACCGCCTTCTTCTCCACCTCGGTGACGCCGCTCGGCACACAGACACTGATGCGCGGCTTGCGGAACGTTTTCTTGCCGAGCGCTTTCTGGATAAAATATTTGATCATCTTCTCCGTCACGGTGTAATCCGAGATGACACCCTGGCGCAGCGGCCGGACCGCTATGATATTCCCCGGTGTTCTGCCGAGCATCAGGCGCGCTTCCTCTCCGATCGCCTTTATCTTGTTCGTGTCGCGGTCAAACGCCACAACGGACGGTTCTTTTAACACGACGCCTTTTCCTTTGATGTAAACTAATATACTCGCAGTACCAAGGTCGATACCGATATCTGTACTCATCATCCTACCTTTGCCCCTTTCATTCTCCGTGTGATTTCTCTATTTATAACAGAAGCTTTTCCACCCTCAAAACGGCATAGAAACGCATTTAATCATATTTTTACATATACAGTCTCATTATATACAAAAACTGGGATTTTTCAAAGGCTTTTTTACTGCAAACAATATTTTTGTGAAAAAATAAGAATTTCTTCACATTTTCATCTTTCCGTCACACAATCATCACATTTTACAGTTATAGTATCAGAGTACCGACTGGTTGGCACTCACAACATGTCAATCCGGAGTCTGTCAGACCTTCGTCTGACAGGCAGTATGTTTTTCATAACTCATGCATACCGGGATACGGACTGTATCCCGGTATGCGCTCCCCAAAAAAGCAAACGCGGGGCGCGGCAAATGCCGCGTCCCGTTTTCTGTTTCTGTCCGGTAAACTATTCGAGATATCTTTTTACATACTGTCCGGTGTAGGACTGCGGCATCTGCGCCACCTCCTCCGGTGTTCCCTCCGCGATGACGGTTCCTCCGCCCTCGCCGCCCTCCGGCCCCATATCGATAATATAGTCCGCCGTCTTGATGACATCGAGATTGTGTTCGATGACCACAACCGTGTTTCCGCCCTCCGACAACCGGCGCAGTATCTCTATCAGCTTGTGCACGTCCGCAAAATGAAGTCCCGTGGTCGGCTCGTCGAGAATATAAATGGTCTTTCCGGTACTGCGTTTGCTCAGCTCCGTCGCCAGCTTAATCCGCTGTGCCTCTCCTCCCGAGAGCTCGGTCGACGGCTGCCCTAGTTTCACATAGGACAATCCCACGTCGTATAGCGTCTGTATCTTGCGGTGTATTGTCGGCACGTTCTTGAAAAAATCCAGCGCCTCCTCCACCGTCATATCCAGCACGTCATAAATGCTCTTTCCCTTATATTTTACCTCGAGCGTCTCCCTGTTGTAGCGCTTTCCGCCGCAGACCTCGCAGGGCACATAGACGTCCGGCAGGAAATGCATCTCTATTTTCAGAATACCGTCTCCCGAGCATGCCTCGCATCGGCCTCCTTTGACGTTGAAACTGAATCTGCCCTTTTTGTAGCCCTTTGCCTTCGCATCCGGCGTCGCCGCAAAGAGATCCCGGATCATGTCGAAAACGCCCGTGTAGGTCGCCGGATTTGAACGCGGCGTTCTTCCGATCGGCGACTGGTCGATATCGATCACCTTGTCTAACTGCTCGATGCCGAGAATCTCGTCGTGCTGTCCCGGAATGCAGCGGGCACGGTTTAAATCCCGCGCCAGACGCTTGTACAGGATTTCATTGGTCAGGGAACTCTTTCCCGAACCGGACACCCCGGTAATGCAGGTCATGACTCCGATCGGTATCTGCACGTCGATGTTCTTAAGGTTGTTCTCCCTCGCCCCCTTTACGGTCAGAAAACCAGACGGTTTTCTTCGCTCTGTGGGCACGGGAATTTTGATTCTGCCGCTTAAGTAGGCGCCCGTGACGGAGTTTTTATTTTTCATGATCTCCTGCGCCGTTCCGCAGGCCACGACCTCGCCTCCGTGAGAGCCGGCTCCCGGCCCGATGTCCACAATATAATCTGCGGCAAGCATTGTGTCCTCGTCGTGTTCCACGACAATCAGCGTATTTCCAAGATCCTTCAGATTTCTGAGCGCACCGAGCAGCTTGTCGTTGTCCCGCTGATGCAGGCCGATCGACGGCTCGTCCAAAATATAGGCCACTCCGACCAGCCCGGAACCGATCTGGGTCGCGAGACGAATCCGCTGCGCCTCCCCGCCGGACAGCGTTGCGGTCGCACGCGTCAGCGCCAGATAATCCAGGCCGACCTCATTCAGGAATCCCACCCGCGCACGGATTTCCTTTAAAATCTGATCTCCGATCAAATGCTGCTGCGCATTCAGTTCAATCTCCGCCAGATAGCGATTCAGGTTCTTTACCGACATCGCGGTCATCTCATAGATATTTTTATCTGCCACCGTCACCGCCAGCGATTCCTTTTTCAGCCGCTGCCCCTTACAGGTCTCGCAGGGCGTGATGCGCATAAACTGCTCGTATTCCTGCTTCATCGTCTCCGAACCTGTTTCCCGGTATCTGCGCTGGACATTTCGAATCAGTCCCTCAAACGCCACATCGTAGACGCCTTCCCCGCGCTGCCCCTTATAGTGCACCCGAAGCGTCCTGCCGTCCGTACCGTAAATCAGAACCTGCTTAATCTCCTCCGGATAGTCCTTATAGGGCGTTTCCAGTGAGAAATGATATTCCTCTGTCAGCGCCTTTAAGATTGCATAGGTAAAGCTCGACGGGTCCGTGCAGGACTGCCAGCCCATAACCTGAATCGCCCCCTCCGCAATGGAAAGGCGCTTGTCGGGAATCATCAGTTCCTCGTCAAATTCCATCTTATATCCCAGACCGAAACAGGTCGGGCATGCCCCGAACGGATTGTTAAACGAAAAACTTCTCGGCTCCACCTCATCCACACTGATGCCGCAGTCCGGGCAGGAAAAGCTCTCGGAAAACTGAATCGGTTCGCCGTCCGCCACGTCCACCGTCATCAGCCCTTCCGCCAGCTGAAGCACATTTTCAATCGAATCCGCCAGACGCTTTTCGATGCCCGCCTTTATCGCGAGGCGGTCCACCACAATCTCAATGTCATGCTTTTTATTCTTATCCAGCCGGATTTCCTCCGCCAGCTCATACATGCTTCCGTCCACGATCACCCGGACATAACCGCTGCGCTTCGCCTGCTCCAGCACCTTTTTGTGTTCTCCCTTGCGCCCTCTGACGACCGGGGCAAGGAGCTGTATCTTCGTCCGCTCGGGCAGCGCCATAATCTGATCCACCATCTGGTCGACCGTCTGTCGCCTGATCTCCTTGCCGCACTTCGGGCAGTGCGGGATGCCAATGCGCGCATAAAGCAGACGAAAATAGTCGTATATCTCCGTCACGGTTCCGACCGTGGAACGCGGATTCCGGTTCGTGGATTTCTGATCGATGGAGATCGCCGGGGACAACCCTTCGATCTTCTCCACATTCGGCTTCTCCATCTGCCCTAAGAACTGTCTCGCATAGGAGGAGAGCGACTCCATGTAGCGCCGCTGACCCTCGGCATAAATCGTGTCAAATGCCAGAGAGGATTTCCCCGAGCCTGAAAGTCCCGTCAGAACGACAAATTCGTCCCTGGGGATATCCACATCAATATTTTTCAGATTGTGCTCACAGGCTCCTCGTATCCTGATATATTTTCTCTCCGATGTTTTCTTCATGTCCCTCTCCGTTTCTGTTTAATGAATCTCTTTTTCGTCAATCCTGCGAACGGTATCGTGTCACCACCGGCTTTCCGTCCATGCTAAGCAGCGGCGTAAGGCCTGATGCGTTTCCGTCCCTGTGAAACATATAACTTACGCCCGTCTCCGTATCCACCCAAATTTCAACCACACTGATTGTTCCCTGACTGTAAACTTTTTGAAAGCGATCCATACCTGTTCCTCCTGTAAATTTTGATTTTTATTTTGAATTTTTATTCACCGACACATTTCTTTTATATATTGTGAACGGTTTTCTCCCCTACAGATCCCTCAACATGTTTTTGAGCTCCACCATCTTGTCGCGGTACTCCGCAGCCGCCTCAAAGTTCAGGTCCGCAGCCGCCTTCTGCATTTTCTTCTGGATATCCGCAATCAGCTTTGTCAGCTCCTCGCGGCTCATCGATTCCGGATCCTTCTTAAAGTTCATCTCCTCCTGCGCCACCTTCTTCGACACGGAGATCAATTCTCTGACCGATTTCCGTATTGTGGTCGGCGTGATGCCGTGCGCCTCATTGTACGCCTGCTGCAGTTTGCGTCGGCGCTCCGTCTCCTCGATTGCCACTCGCATAGAGTCCGTGATGTTATCTGCATACATGATGACATGCCCCTCGCTGTTGCGGGCCGCGCGGCCGATCGTCTGAATCAGCGATGTCTCCGAGCGCAGGAAGCCCTCCTTGTCCGCATCGAGAATCGCCACCAGCGTAATCTCCGGGATATCGAGTCCCTCGCGGAGCAGGTTGATTCCCACCAGCACATCGAATACATCCAGCCGCAGATCGCGGATAATCTCCGCGCGTTCCAGCGTATCGATATCGGAGTGCAGATACTTGACACGGATTCCGACTTCGCGCATGTAATCAGTCAGATCCTCCGCCATTTTCTTTGTCAGTGTCGTGATCAGAACCTTGTTGTGATTTTTAACCTCTTTATTCACCTCGCCGATGAGATCGTCAATCTGCCCCTCCACCGGCCGCACCACAACCTCCGGATCAAGTAGTCCCGTAGGCCGGATAATCTGCTCTGTCCGGAACAGTTCATGCTCGTCCTCATAAACGTTCGGCGTCGCGGACACAAACAGCATCTGGTCTATTTTACTCTCAAATTCCTCAAAATTCAACGGTCGGTTATCCTTTGCCGAGGGCAGGCGGAAGCCGTAATCCACAAGCGTGGATTTCCGGGACTGATCCCCGGCATACATACCCCGCACCTGGGGGATTGTGATATGCGACTCATCCACAATAATCAGGAAATCATCCCTGAAATAGTCCATCAGCGTGTGCGGCGTCGCCCCTGCCGGCAGCCCCGCAAGATGCCTTGAATAGTTCTCTATGCCGCTGCAAAATCCGGTTTCTTTTAGCATTTCGATGTCGAAATTGGTCCTCTCGGCAATGCGCTGCGCCTCCAAAAGCTTGTCCTCCCCTTTGAAGTACCTCACCCGCTCCGCAAGCTCCGCCTCAATATCGTCGCAGGCCCGCAGAATCTTTTCCTGTGGCACAACATAGTGGGACGCCGGAAATACCGCAAAGTGCTCGAGCCGGCATTTTATCTCCCCGGTCAGCACATCAATCTCCGTGATGCGGTCAATCTCATCCCCGAAAAACTCTACCCGCACGGCCGTGTCTCCGAAGTTTGCCGGAAAAATCTCCAGCACATCCCCCCGCACGCGAAACGTACCGCGGTGAAAGTCCATCTCGTTTCTCGTGTACTGTATGTCGATCAGCGCGCGTATCACGTCATCCCGGTCCCTCTCCTGCCCGGGCCGCAGGGACACCATCATGTTCAGATAGTCATCCGGGCTGCCCAGACCGTAGATGCAGGATACCGACGCGACAACAATGACGTCCCTCCGCTCCACCAGCGCCGCCGTGGCGGACAAACGCAGCTTGTCAATTTCCTCGTTAATCGCGGAATCCTTTGCGATATAAGTGTCCGTCTGCGGCACATAGGCCTCCGGCTGGTAATAATCATAGTAGGACACAAAATACTCCACCGCGTTATGAGGGAAAAACTCCTTGAATTCGCCGTACAGCTGCGCCGCAAGCGTTTTGTTATGGGAAATGATAAGCGTCGGCTTATTTAATTGCTGGATGACATTTGCCATCGTAAAAGTCTTACCGGAACCGGTAACCCCCAGTAAAGTCTGGAATTGGTTGCCCTCCTTGAAGCCTTTGACCAGCTCGGCGATGGCCTGCGGCTGGTCGCCGGTGGGCTGATATTGCGATACTAATTCAAAATGATCCATAATAATATTCTCCCTGTGAAGTATTTCTAAAATACTCTTTCCGTCCATACTAACCATCTATCTATTCTTTTTCATTCATTAACCGCTGCAACTCCTCCTTGCTTGGAAGCACCGTTTGATATTTACTCGCAAATATCTGATTATTATCCTTTGGTAAAGTCATTTCTACCACCGCATCTTTCTTATCCTTACAAACAATGATGCCAATTGTCGGATTTTCATCCTCAAGTTTTACTTTCCTATCGTAATAATTGACATACATCTGCATCTGCCCAATATCCTGATGCTTCAACTGGCCAACCTTTAAATCAAATAAAACAAAGCATCTTAACAGGCGATTAAAAAATACCAGATCCACTCTGTAATGATCTTCTTCAAATGTAAACCGCACTTGGCGTCCTACAAAAGTAAACCCTCTCCCCAATTCCAGCAAAAACATCTGCAGATTGTCTATCAGACGTTTTTCCAATTCAGTTTCTGAATAAACAGCTTCTTCCGGCAATCCAGTAAATTCCAGAACATAGGGATCTTTAAAAATGTCATCCGGTTTTTCAACCTGCTGTCCTTCCAAAGCAAGGCGCATTACCTCTTCCTTCTCTTTGCTTAATGCAAGTCTTTCATATAGAGAACTTCCATATTGTCGCCCAAGCTCATCCTTACTCCACCCATTCCTGTATGCTTCTATTTCATAGAAATGACGTTCCTCTACATTCTTTATTCGCATCAGAATAAGGTAGTGCGACCAGCTTAAATAAAACCGCCTACCTTCAGTGGTCATTGGAAGCTGATCCGAATGTGAAAAAATTGAATCCGAAATGACATCTTTTGAATATACCACATAAAAACGGCGCATAAGTTTTAAATTTTCATAGGAAAATCCTCTGCCAAATTCTTCTGTCAACTGTCTGGACAATTCCTGAAGAATATATTTCCCATAAGCAGCGCGCTCATCGCCGTTTTGCTCCTCATCTATAATCATCCGGCCAGCCTCATAATAGGAATAAACCATGGCCATGTTTACTGCCATACTCATTTTACGTTTTGCATCCCGAAACAACTGCACAACCTGACCAAAAAATTTATCACTGCTTTTCATATTCTGCATTCCAAATACCTCCCTATTCCAATTCGGTAATTGATAATTACCGAATTCACAAAACCTTCTACACAACAGATAATTCCCGGCTGAAATGAATTGTAACATCTATTTAAAAATACAATCCAAAACATCCATTCCGCCGGAAATCCCATAATCATAATCCCTTTCATGATGGTCATATTCCCGCTCTGATGGTTCCAGATAACCTTCTATATACCCTTCAACATCTGACCTCTCTACATTTACGTTACTTTTTGAAATTATAATTCTTTTTAAAATATCCTGTGGAAGTTTTCCAATCATTTCTAAAACTTCCTGTTCCACATCCTCTTTTATAAAGTCACATATAGTATCCACAACAGATTCTGTATCTATTTCATCATAATAACCATTATGTCTCATGTTTTGCTTTAAAAGGTCATCAATATCATAATCTCCATAAATAATCATCTGCTTCAACATCTTCCATATATGCATAAATTGCAGCTTGTATTGTTTCAAGAAGCACATCTCTGTATTGCGTATAGAAAAAATCAATGCCATATTTTTCTGCTGATTCAATAAGACCTTGGAACTCCTTTAAATCTAAATTCCAGAAAAACTCAATTAATACGCCTTCATCCAAATAATCATATGTATGATAAAATGTATCAAATTTACTCGAAAGCAATCTAATAAATATTTCGCACCTTCCCATCATTCCTTCAAAAGAATCGTATGGTAATGTTTGGAAAAATCTTTCAACTACATATTTGTAATTGTCATGAAACACGTCAAGCCTGCAAATATGAGTCAATATAACATACATTTCTTCATTCGGGCTGGTATAATTGTATAAATTTGCCTTACCCGCTTTGATTATATCTTCCATGCATTCAGAAAATCCACGCTTTATTTGCTCATATTCCGTGGCATTTTTCTGGATATTTTCTCTTTCTATATCATTTTTCTGCATGTACTCTCTCAAAAAATCATTCACAGATGGGTTAATGACCCCGATTTCTCTTTTTCTGTTTTTTTCTATGTTCTGTATAAATGCACCCTCTAACCGTTTAAGAACATCCTCCCATATATTCCTGCTTGTATCCATCATAGTATTATTACATAATCTGTAATTAAATGCCCTCTTAAGCCTATTTTCATCTATACTGGTATCTGTCAATGAATATAGGGTTGTCAAAAGGATCCTATCTTCCTGCTGCAATTTTTCCGAAAACTCATCATGCCATATTTCTGTTGGATTATCCAGACACCGGAGTACAAATTCATAATAATTATCACTGGATACCTTTTTAAAATTATATTCCCGCGTAACAAATTCCATTATACGCGGTGTATAGTTAGTGTGCTTAATAATTTCCCTATAATGATATTCTTTTAATATATTCTGATAATAAGCCGCGGGCAACCTCTTAAAATAAATGTGGTTGTGAAAAATTCTGCCTTTGTCTGAAAGGGATAATTTCCCCATATCTAAAATTTTGATTTTAAATTTTTCATCTTCCGCAAATTGCCTAAATTCAATCACACGTTCTTTTGCCTGTTGAAAGATAGTTACACGGGAATTCATAATCAATTTCTTATTCTTATGGCAGGCAACATATTTAACCAAACTTAAAATTTCATTTCCCTGAGTTTCTTTCATCCTAAAATAGTGCTGACCCAAGCAATCGTCTAGTAATATGATTTCGGGTAAATCTTTTTGTGTCGAAATTGCATTTTTAATATCACTTATATCTCCATTCGTTGTGTAACGAATTCTATACCTCTTTGAAGCATAATATACGGCAAGCATCTTGGTGGTCATAGTTTTTCCCGTACCAGGCATACCTAATAACAGCAGCATCCTTTCTTTTTCAAGAATATCTAAACATTCATTATAGCAACTGGTTTCCACAAATCTTCGACTATCTTCTTCAATGTCGCATAAAAGTGATTCGCAGTCAATAAAAATACTCTGGTTAAATACCATACTCAAAATATTCGTTGATTCAAGCCATAATTTATAATGTTTCCTTACAATATCCATATTTTCAGGACATTCTAAAAAATCATCAATATCTATAAGAGACATGACATCATTGGCACTTTTCATGTAATCTGAAAACATATCATATAATTCTTGTTTATTTTTTGCTGTCAGTTTTATGGCGCAACATATATAATATTTTTCGGGATTCAATTCCTTTACCTTTTGCACTTCCCTTTTTAACGTTCCAAGCAAATCGCTATATTTACTGTTTATATAATGCTTGACTTGTATAATTACACTTTTGTTTTTAGGATCATCTGTTATATCAATCCCTCCATCCCTTCCTTTTTGGAACGTATATAATTTCATGCCTAATTTTTTCTGCATAATATCCTTGCACAATATCCCAAATTCAAAATCACTTAGATTATTGTAGTTGTACATCTTGATTCATATCCTTTATCACCATTTTTTAATAATTACAATAGGCTATATATACTTTCTCCCAACAGTGTTGTGAGTTCCGATCCATCCTTATTTGTTCCATAAATCTGCCTCATATTCCCGATTCTTTGACTCCGATATATTGCAATAAATGTTTTTCTGGGGCTGTTGCAAAAGTAGATGAATAAAATTCAGAATGATTAACAAAATCATCCAATTCCACACGTCTCATTCTTTTTTGTATCAAATTATACAACCATTTTAAAACATGATTTTCAGATAATATTTTAATTGTATCAATTATATTCCTACTATTTCTATATATTTACTCAACAAGGTTCTTTGCAGGACGGGGCAAAAATCTATAATGTAAAATATCATAACCTGCCATAGCCCCAAATTGGACACAATGTATTTCACCATATTCTCCGGAAAGACTTCCTCCACCATTTGGTTTTTCATTATAACACAGAAATCAAAAATAGTACAGACAAAATCGAACTTTTGTTCTGTAGTATTTTAGAATGAGTGTATGCTCAATTGCACGATAGGCGCTTTACCTGATTATTTCCAACATAGCCGCAATATCCTCGGTTGCCATTGTTACTTTTGACTTTTCGATTAAGATATTCCCCCCTGTCATTATATATGACGGCATTACCCGAATACCCTTATAATAAATTTCGCTATTCCGCAATTTATAGGTCGAAACAGCGGGAATGGCATTTTTCTTTGTTGACTTTTTCGAAATCATGTTAAAGGCTTTCTTTGCAATATCACCCATAAGCATAATAACCTTTATGTTAGGAAATAAAGAAAGTTCCGCTTCCAAATAAGGCAAGCTGTTTTCAATACTGCCTTTATCAATGGCATAGCCTGTCTTTGGCGTTTTGACGGCATTTGTGATATAGATACCCTTCTGCAATATCTCCTGTATGGAAGCAACCTCTGTTCTCGCCCCCTGAAAAAGCGGAATCGTTGTTTTCAGATAATCAGCGTCAGGGCTCCCATAAAAATCCTGTAAGGGGTCAGCGGGAACAACTTCATTTATCATAATTGCCTTAATCGTAAGCGGATCAAGATCAACGTTGTTCAGATAAATGTCGTTTGCCATACCTACTTTCGTTTCAAGTTCCTTTTTAATATTCATGTCTCTATTCTCCTTTCTGATGCTCACCTGCGGCTTTGTGCTTTGTTATCAATGTTTGACGAACAGAGTCAGGCCGAATTATTGTTACTTTATCTCCGAATGACATAAGAAAACCATATAGCCAATTATTTTCCGGCAGGGTGAGCTTAACCGTATATCCGTTTTCGTGTTTTGTAATAGCCGTGTCGTCGAGCGTGTCAAACAACCTGTACCCAACATCTAACGTAAATTCCAATTCTAAGTCTATTAAATTCCCAATTTCCTCTGGCATTGGAAAAACAGAATGATATTGGTATGTATCTGTTTTGCGTTCAAAATACACTTCGGTTAAAATCAGGTTTTTTATTCTTGAAAGGCGAAACAATCTGTTCTCATTTCGTGACAGACAAAAAGCATACAAATACCATGCCCTATCTTTATAAACGAATTTGTATGGATATACGTTTCGCTTGCCGCTATCCCCGGTAGAACTATGATAATCAAAGGTGATTTCACGGTTTTCAAATATCGCTTGTTTTATTTGTCTGAACAATCTGTTTTCAATTTCCGCATCACTGCCCCAACGTGAAATATCTACATCAATCCAATCCGTTAAGCCGGTTTGAAAAATTGCACCAAGTTTGTTCAAAACGGTGTCTGCCTCCGGATATTGAATGGCGGACAGGCTTTGCAAGCCGGATAATATCTCTAACTTTTCGCTGTCCGAAAAAAAGGATTTATTGAGGACATAATCATCAAGAAACCGTATACCGCCGTTTCTTCCGGTTGTGACATAGACCGGAATACCCGCACTGCTCATAACGTCTATATCACGATAAATTGTGCGGACGGACACCTCAAATTTCTCCGCCAATTCGGGAGCAGTCGCATGTCCCTTATCCAATAGGTAATACAAAATTCTAAACAGTCTGCTTTCCTGCAACTCATCACCTCCATAGTCTGATTATATTACGAAAACCCTGACAACGCTATGTCAAGGTTATTATATGTTTTATTTGGACTGACTGATAAAACCGTATAGACATATTTATAAGGAGCAAGAATTATCAAAAGCAAAAAAACGGGAAGCATTCAAGAAAAATATATGAAATGAGATAATTCCATGCCCCGGAACAATAGCATAAGCTGGTCCTCCATATGAGGGAATCGCAATAATTGCAATATTATCTGTCGCTAAGCTAAGTAAAGAATCATCTGTTTCCGCATCGGACAAGTCAATTTTAGCTACCGGCTTTTCCAATGCTTTCGTTATAATTTCCGCAACTCTGCCGGTTCCTCCTGTTGGGCTGAAAACAATTGGTATCCCCATATTCCAAAATAAAGATAAGACAGTAAATAGCAACGGAACACTATAAAAAGCGGTCAATCTTAAAAGATCAACCGCTTCCTCAACATCAAAAAGTAAATTTTCTTATTTCTTTTCTTCCTTTTTCTTCTTTCTCTCCCACCAGGTGCCTGCTAACGAACAACTTCCGCCCATACCTACAAGAACTAACATCATAATCCAAAATTCCATCATCTTTCTTTCTCCTCTCAATTTGATAAATGTCGGCAGATAAAGATTACAATCAAACATACGACAAGTGCGATTACACCTACGAAAAGCGCAAATATAATTTTTTGATAATTTCTCTTTCCAATTTCCTGCTGTGTTTCGTCATAAGTTAATTGTTTTCCGTCAATAAATGCCAGAATTTCTTTACAAGTTTGAATGTCATAATTCTTTTTAAACCTTTCAATCTTACTTGCTGTATACAGTGTTACAGCAAACAGGCACAGCCAGATAATAATTCCAATATACCCATCCATACTAGCTAAAGGATAAGCACTTATCGTTACAATTATCAATTCGGCCAGGAAAACAACACTCTCCACATGAAACTTTTTAATTGTTTCCTTTTCAACAATTTCCCTCATCTCCTTTATATCTTCTTTTATAAAACTGTCTAAAGATACATGAAAGATATTGGACAACATTATTAAACTTTTAACATCCGGACAGCTTTTATTTGTTTCCCAGTTTGAGATTGTCTGTCTTGAAACAAATATTTTTAGAGCCAACTCTTCCTGAGAAATCTTTTGCCGTTCTCTTAATTTCTTGATTCGTAATCCAATATCCATCCGGAATCTTCTCCTTTATTGTATCTAAATGTATTCTATTTGTCTGTCAAAAGTCTTTGACATTGGGGTTATCCTTCAAAACTATACTTCAAGTAAAACTTTTTTGTCTGTCAAAAGTCTTTGACATTGCCTTTTTACCTGCTAAAATTTCTGTAAGATACCAAAAATAGGGCTGATACGTCATTTTTACAGAAATGAATTATATATCGGGGATTTCCCATATGCTAATCCTTATAGTAGTCCAACATACGCTCATAAATGTTTCTGGTCTGTTCTTCATCCCCCCATGATAAAGGGTCATCCGCATAGCATAACGTCCAAAGCGGTTCTATGTTCTGAATATTCCCAGGCAGACTTTCCCATAAACCATACATTCGACCTGCAAAACATTTTATATCCGAACAATTTGCATAGACCACCTTTAATTTACTCATTAAAATTCTGCCAAACCGCTCAACGTCAAGATTTTTGTAATCAATATGTGTTCTTACATAAATAATGGCTTTCTTTATGTCTGTTTCCCATTCCAAATAGAGCAAATCATCGTTTTCCGGGTCGTTGAGAAATAATTCATCCAGACGTTTCTTATACTCGTTTTCTGTTGCCAGGTCTTCATAAAGCAAAATTGCATAAACGAACAGTTCCTCCATGACAGCACTCCCCCACCTGCTATTTATCCTCCATTTTACCACAATTCCGAGAACGCGGACCATGTTTTTTATTACTATATCTACACCACATCTATCTGCTGTATACCACTGACATTTATAAATTTTGCATACAAACAGAGGGACTCCAACCTATCGCTCCCCTCTATATTTCACATAACTTATAGCAGTTTTATCTGATTATACACTTTTTCACCCCATCTCCCCTCCATCAGCGACATAAAAAACAAAAAGGCGGGGCACCACTATTGTGATGAACCCCACCAAGCCCGGATTTTAAACCTTTTACATTTATTTTTGCCCACAACTCACCGAATTCCTATGGCGTCAATTCAAGATAGACGCCTGTACGGTCCTCTCTGCATCAATTCCTATTTCGCATAACTTTTTCGTCCTCTCCTGAACCTACATAAGCCGTCCCTTTTGGTCTCCTTACATCAATCATTCACCTCAAATAATCCGGCAATTTCATCATTGCACTCGTCTATATCATGACCGTCCGCAATAAATTTCTGCCCTTTCATACTTCCAAGCCTGCGTTTTTCTCCTGTGTGGCAGCATCATAACATATATCTGATTAAATCTTTACCCCTGTCACGGTTTTATTATACGAAAGAAACCGCTTTTTATCAAGAATATCCAAATTGACACCACAATGGTATGGATGGTTGTATGAAAATATTGTCAATATGGATTATATTCTTTTACATTGATTGCATCACAGCCCATTCTTCTTATTCTGCTTTCTTCCGACACGCAAAAACGAATTGATACACCTGAAACAATTCATACTGTGCCAAATGCGGAAGCTGCCGCAGACTTTCAAATAATTCTCTGTCCTTCTGCTCGTCCGGTTCCTGATTGTAAGTTGCTTCGAGGCAAACCATCTCCATTCCGCAAGAATCCAACATCTTCCCGATACTGTCCAACGTAAAAAAATGGATATGTGTTCTATCGAGAATACCTGCATCCGCATAATCAAATTTCCCCTGAAGCAGCCGTGTTACCACGCTGTGATTCATGATATTCGGCACACTGCATAAAAGCTTTCCGTCTTCTTTTAAATATGGTTTCAAACGTTTTATCGTTCTCTCCGGGTCACGCAAATGCTCTAATATATCCGCAAAAATAATATAGTCAAACGCTTTTTCTTCATATGGGAAATCCATTGTCTCAACATCTCCCTGTACAACATCAAAATTTCCGGCCGCTATTTTTGCAATCCTTTCGTCATTCTCAATACCTGAGACAGATGCGTGTTCCCACAGCCACTCAATACGCGCCAGTGTGGTTCCACACCCACATCCCACATCCAGAACAGATATTTGCGCCTCTTTCGGATGGTCTATCAAATCGCAGATTTCTTTTCGTAAAAAAGTATAATATTCTAACTGAAAGTTCCACTTTCTTTTGAACTTTTCGGCTGTCAGATCTAACGTCTCTGCCCATATCTCACGATTCGCCCCGTTGCCATGTCCGTAATGAACAATAAAACTATTCCAGCATAAGACTACTTTCCAGCCGGCATAATTCATGCGCACACACAAATCCATATCCTCATACTGTCCGGGCGAAAAGCGAATGTCCACCCCCCCCACCTCATCAAGCGCCTTTCTTTTTATCAGCATTGCAAAGCCAACCAGCCACGTTTTCTTTTCATACGGTCGACGCATCGGCACATTAAGCCGATTTCCATATACGACGTACTCATCTATACTGTTAAATTTTTCTTCTATCCTCTGATGATTTATAACACTGTTTGAGGTAGCTCCGGTTATGCCCGTTTGTTCATCCTCATATAGTCCCATTCTCAACCAAAAAATTGCGTTCGGCAACCCTATCGTATCACTATTTAAAAGCAGAATGTCGTTGCCATCCTCCGACGCCCTGATTCCCTGGTTGCATCCTTCCGGAAATCCCTTATTTTCCTGATTACAGATTAATTTAATGTCCTTCTGCTTTTTCAGCCACTCCACGGTACCGTCAGTGGACGCATTGTCTACCACAATTAATTCATAGGAGGACGAATAATTCGTATCTCTTATACTTTCAATACATTGTATATTCAAGTCTTTCGTATTATGGGTTAATACCACAATTGAAACCTTATGGACAGACCATCCCTCTAATTGCTCTATATATTCCTTCCGCCGCTTTATCCCGGTAAGCTCGCTCTCCGAATCACAATAATATTCCGCATTCTCATAGCACAGCCATGCCTGATTTATATTCTTATCCTCATAATACTTTCCCAGCATGAAGTACAGCATGGCATTCCTGCAATTAAAGAGAAGTCCCTCTCTGATAAACCCCCAGGCCAGTTCTTCATCTTTCACCTGTAACGCAAACCTGGCAGCAAGAACGGCAAGGTCATCATCTATTTCCTGCCCCCCCCCTAAATTTTAGCAGCAAACGATTTAACTCCTCTGCTGCGTTTTTGATATCTCCCATATCCATGTATTTCCGCAAATCATCATATCCTGTTTTCATTACAAAATCCTCCCTTTGAATTTAACATACGCTCAGAATCCCTCTTTCAATGTCTGCTATCTGTTCCGTCACTGCCAATCTCCCCACCTGCCCTTCCGTTTTCGTATCTCTATACTACCGTAAATCTCCTGATTTTACAAGCCAGGATCAGGCGCAATGTAGATATACCCTCACATCCGGAACACCAGGCAAAACCGCATCCCGCCTTCCGCTCTCTGCGCAAAAATTTCCCCTTCCATTTTCAGCATCAGCTGTCTGCCGATAAAAAGCCCCAGTCCGTTTCCGCTCTTATTTCCCGCATTACTTCCCCGATAAAAGCTGTCAAACAAATGCGGCATCTCCTTCTCGGGCACCGCCGCCCCCGTATTATAGACGCTGACAACCTGACAGTAATCCTCCTCATAGAAATCGATGCGGATTCCTTTCCCGTCCCCGTATTTAAATGCATTCTCCATCAGGTTTTCCATCACCTCCAGCGCGCGGTCCATATCGCCCTTCAGCAGCTTATTCTCATATTTCCCAATTCCGAAATCCGTCAGGACAAGCCTGCATTTCGGCTCATAATATGCCCGGATCTTATCCGCAAAATCCTTCAGATAAAACTCCGAATCCTCGACCTCAAGCGCTGCGATCTCCTCGCTCGCCGTGCTCACAATCTCCTTTACAAAATCCTCAATTTCTTTTGCATGATTCTCTATCTGCACGGCTGCGCGAAACCGCTCCGCCTCCGTCTGATAAATCGTTTCCCGCAGCGCCTTCGCATATAATTGAATCGCGCTGAGCGGAATCTTAATATCATGGGAAACGGATAACAGCAGCAGCTTCCTCTCCTTTTCCAGCTTTAATTCCCGGGCCTTCGACATATTCAGGGTGTCCCTCAGCATACAAAGCCCCCACACAAATTTTCCGAAAAACCGGTTTTTGCCCTCCTGCAGTTCCCCCTGCAGATGACCTTTCGACATCTCGTAAGGCATCTCGCTCAAAGCGTGAAACGGTTTCAGGATCATCTGCCGGATATAGCAGAGCAGCGCAAAGACCACGGCCCACGCAAAAAGCAAAACTCCCTCGGCAACCCACAGCAGCTTTTCGCTTCCCGCCGTCTCCACATAATCAAATCTCACATACCCCAGCAATCGCTCCTCTGCAATCAGGGGGCGCACCGCCGTGCGCATCCCGTTTCGATTTTGATAGAACAGCCGTATCTCCTGCACGTCCGTTTCTTCCGCCGGCAGAAAACCGACCGATCTGATATTCTCCGCCTCACGCAAATCAGGCTCAGAAAACGCTCCCGCATTCTCTAAGCCCCGCATCACCTGATTCACTTCCACCTTGTAGCTTAAATCCGCCCCTGTCGCGTTATTCCGGAAATAAAAAAATAAACCTGCGGATATTGCCAGATAAAGGAACACGGACGCCGCCATCAGACCGTTAAATTTCTTCATATCGATACCCTATGCCCCAGACCGTCTGTATCCGTTTCGGTTTTTTCGGCTCCTCCTCAATCTTATCCCGCAGCATTTTGATATGGACCGTCAGCGTCTGATCCTCGCTGAAGCTGTCTGCGCCCCATATCCGTTGAAACAGGTACTGCTTATTCAGCGTCTTCCCCGGATTCTCCGCAAGCAGGACAAGCAGCTCATACGCCTTGACCGTCAGGGTGATCTCCCTGCCGTTCAGAAATACCCGCTTCGCCTCTTTGTCTATGGAAACCGCACCGGAATGGATGACTGCATTTTCCTGTTTTAAACTGTAATTCCGGCGCATCAGCGCGTTGATTTTCACAAGCAAAAGTTCCATGTCCACCGGCTTTTCCACATAGTCATCCGCCCCCTGCAAGAAGCCGTTCATCTTATCCTCCTTATCCACTCTTGCGCTCAGAAACACAATCGGGATATTGCTGCTTTCCCTGACGGAAGCGCAAACGGCAAACCCGTCCATCCCCGGCAGGGAGACGTCCAGAATCACCAGTTTCGCCCGCTCCTTTTTCAGAAACTCGACCGCCTCCTCTCCCGCATATACGCCCTTCACCGAATATCCGCCCTTTTCCAGAAAAATCCGTATCAGTTCATTCAATTCCTCATGATCCTCGACCAGAAGAATATCCGTCATTCCTCATTCCTCCTAAAATCCCATTTCCATTAACCAGTTTGATATCTTTTTTTCTCTCTCCCGCATCGCATCCTCGCCGGTATATTTCCCCAACACATACTCGCCCTTTATCGTTCCGTCCTCTATATAGAGCACTCTGTCGCTTTTTGCGGCAACCTTCATATCATGCGTGACCAGCATGACCGTCGTCCCTTCCCGGTTAATCCGGTTCAGTTCCTTCATGACCTCCCTGGAATTCTGCTGATTCAGCGCCCCCGTCGGTTCGTCCGCAAAAATCATTTTCGGATTGTTAATCAGGCTTCGGCAGATACAGGCCCTCTGCAGCTGTCCGCCCGATACCTCATTCATATCATGCTCCGCAATTTCACTGATCCCCAGCTTATGCATCAGCTCTCTGGCCCTGTCATTGATCTCTTTTCTCCGCTCCCTGCCCTTCCCGCGCCCGGACTGATATGCCGGCAATATGATATTATCATAGATGCTCAGATTTTTTAACATGTACATCTGCTGAAAAATAAATCCCATCTCATCCAGGCGCAGCTCGCTCATCTGCTTCGCATTCAGGCTGCCGATATCCCTCCCGAAAAAGTCCACCTTCCCGGCTGTGATATCATCCATACCGCTCACCGTATAGAGCAGCGTGGATTTCCCCGAGCCGCTCGGCCCCATCACCGCCGTCATCTCCCCTTCTTTAATCTCCATGCTGATATTTTTAAGCACGTTATTCTGCCTCTTATTAACAATATACGTCTTGCATAAATCCTTCACCCGCAGCGACTCCATATATCCTCCAATCCGCGTATCTGTACGCACATTCTCATTCCATTGTATTTACTTCCTTCAAATCCACCGTTTTTACTCCTCCCGCACAGAGGAACGCCGACGCGCCCGTCGCGGCAGACAGCAGCAGCGGATACAAAATGCAGGACGCAGGCGTCCTCGTAACCAGCTCGATCGAAGTCGCTCCCATCATCGCAAAAATCGGTCCGATGATGTAGGGCGCCAGCACATTTGACAAAATCGTTCCCGTCAGGATCGCCGCCGTCAAAACAAGCAAAATCCGCGCAATCTGCCACGCCATAAGAGAACGGTCGCAAAATCCGATGCTCTTTAAAAGCGCGATATCCCCCCGCTCTTTTGTCATAATCGTCTTCATCATCAATATCGTGATCAGACTGTTGATCACAAGCACAATCCCCACGATAAAAGCGGTCAGCGTATCGATCTGCCGGACAATCCCGCCTATCATATTATCCAGAAATCCCTCCGCATTCATAATCCTGTATTCCGGAAAAAGTTCTTTCAGCTTCGCGCACGCCTCCTCGCTCTCCATGTCGGCTACCTCCACCTGCATACAGAGCATTCCGGACGCATATGCCGGGTCCAGCACGGCGCTTTTGCTCACACGGTATCCCTGTCCCATATTCATCATAGACTGGTAGGTTCCCGTAATGATAAACTCTTCCGCCGACTCCGCGGTCGCAAAATGAATCGTATCTCCGATTCCCACCTCAAGTTCCTCCGCCGTCAGTTCCGTGATCATGACCTCATTGGAAAGCTCCGGCTCTCTGCCGGAGAGCAGCGTATAATGTCTGTCCCAGCTTCCCATTGCCTGCAGCACATAATACGTCACACTGTCCTTCGGGTCATCCGTGTAACAGGAAAGCATATACCCCATATCCACCCCGGTTTCCGCCGTTATCCCGTTCTCTTTTAACCTTTGTTCGATCTCTTCCATATCCCGAAGCATACGCTCCATGTCGACCGTATAGGTTTCTCCCTTTCCCGTGTCCAGATAGACATCCGAAGGACTTAAGCTAAAAGATGCGATAATGCCGTCGCCCTTTAGCGTACTCGCCGCGCTTTGGGGCAATAAAATCATCATCGTTCCAAGGCAAAAGGTGACAAATAAAATCCCAAACCGCTTTAAGCTGCTCAATATGTCATTGACCGCCAGATAAAAATACGGCTTCATCAGCGGACGGCGCCGGAGCTTTAAATGACCTTTTGCCCGGTATCTCTCACCGCGGGAACCGCTTCTGATTGCCTCCATCACCGAGATCTTCTTTAGCCTGTCGGCACTGAAACAGCAAAAGAGAAGCACGACAAAAACAACTGCAGCCGCACAGATCAGGTTTACCGCAAAATTCTGCTTCGCCCCGTCCACCACGATATTCACGATCGCTCTGTCCAGAATCACTCTCCCGAACGGAAATCCGAGCCCGAAACCGATCACCGCGCCCACCACGGAAATGGCAAGATACTTGATCAGATACAGCCCCTTAATCGCCCTGTCTTTGATACCGAGCGCCTTCATAATGCCGATTTCCCTGTAGTCCTCCTGCAGCGTAAACACAATCGTAAAGCGCAGCACCAGAAACGCAAGCAAGATCAGGCATACGCTCACCACGATCAGGATCACCGCAATCAGCATATCCATGATATAGCACATGCGGATTGTGCTGTCCGTTTCTATCGAACTGAGCACCACAAAATTCTGTTCCTTCCATTGCTCCTGAAACTTTTCCCTGTCCGCATAATCGACATTGTACATCATGGTATGGACCAGGCCCTCCTGACGTGCAAATTCCGCAAAGTCCTCCCCGGAAATCAGCAGCCTCTTAAAGCCCATCATCGTGCTCCCGAATACGGCGTCCTTCACAATCGCGGCAATGACAAATTCCCGCTCCACATCCCCGACCCTGATTGAGACTTTATCCCCTTCGTGCAGATGATTCCTGTCCGCCTCCACTTTCGGAAATGCGATTTCACCGGACTCTAAGGAAAGGCTGCCATCATCCATTCGAAAGACCTTCATAAAATTCCCGGGTACCGCTTCGATGCACAGAATATTCGTCCTCTCATATCTGGTGCGCCCGGGCTCCTCCCTGCAGGCCGTGATCGTGATATCCTCATTAATCAGGTTAAACGTATTTATGACCTCATATTCCGAAACGGCCTTATTCCCCTCTAAAAATTCCGCAATTTTATCCGTTTTGCCGTCCGTCAGCGCAATGCTGAAAAAATCCGGCGTCCTGGATATTTCAATAAAGTGATCGATCGCCCCGTTCACCGCGATTAAATTATCCACACTGCTCGAGAGAAACATCGCTGCCAAAATAATAAACAGCAGCAAGATCATATTCATTGTCTTTTTTCGTTTTAAATCCTTTTTCAAAATCCGAAAAAACATACCCTTTTCCTTTCCGCCCGCAACCTGTCGTTTTCGGCTTCCCCCTCATCCGACAGGGGAATGCGCGTTTTCCCCGCTGAGGCTAAAAAGAGTATACAGCAATCATTATTAAAAAATCCTTAAATAAAACAACGAACCGTACATTTCGCGAACAGCCCTTACGTTAAAAAGGTACAGAACAACCCGAATGATTGTCCTGTACCTTTTAAAAATTGTTTATGTACGTTATTCTGCCTGCTTCACCAGCGCATCCGCCAGCGCTTTCATCGCCTCTTCATTCTCCGCTTTCATCACGGATTTGATCGTCACCGTCGGCTCGAGCACAGTCACATCTTTCATGCCCTCGAGCGCCTCGCGCATCTTCTTTGCGGCCATCGGCCCCCAGGAACCGTTCTCGATCAGCCCGACCGTCCGCTTCTGATAATTTTTCGCCTTCAGATGGCTGAGGAAATCCTCCATGCACGGAAACAGTCCTGCATCGTAGGTCGCGCAGGCCAGCACCATCCGGTCATAGCGGAACGCATCCTCCACCGCTTCCGCCATATCATCCCGGGAGAGATCTGCGACAGACACCTTCTCTGCCCCGGCGTCGCGCAGCATCTGTGCAAAATGTTCCGCCGCAGCCGCCGTATTTCCGTGAATGGACGCATAGGCCACAAAGATGCCTTTGCTCTCCGGCTCATATTTGCTCCAGGTATCGTAAAGACCGATATAGTAGTCCAGATTTTCCTTTAAAATCGGCCCATGCAGCGGACAGATCATCGATATGTCCAGCGCGGCCGCCTTTTTCAGCAGCGCCTGCACCTGCACGCCGTATTTTCCGCAGATGTTAAAATAATATCTGCGCGCCTCGCAGGCCCAGTCTTCCTCCGTATCAAGCGCGCCGAACTTGCCGAAGCCGTCCGCGGAGAACAGGATCTTTTCTTTCTTCTCGTACTCCACCATGACCTCCGGCCAGTGTACCATCGGCGCCATCAAAAACACCAGCGTGTGCTCTCCGAGGGAAAGCTCGTCCCCCTCCTTTACAACGATGCGCCGCTCATCCGGCAGGTCCATCTCGAAAAACTGCGGAAACATCGCGAACGTCTTCGCGTTTCCGACAATCTTCGCACCGGGATACCGCTCAAGGAAATTCTGAATATTCGCTGCATGATCCGGCTCCATATGAGACACCACGAGATAATCCGGCTGTCTGTCTCCGAGCGCCTCCGCGACATTTGCAAACCACTGCTCACTCACACGGCGATCCGCGGTGTCCATCACCGCAATCTTCTCGTCTAAAATCACATACGAATTATAGGAAACGCCGTTCGGAACCTCATACTGGCTCTCAAACAAGTCGATCTCATGATCGTCCACTCCCACATATTTTACGGCATCGCTAATCACAATCTCACTCATGTTTACCTCCATGCGCACACGCTTTTTTGTGCAAAGCCATATATGGCTCTCAAGTTTGTGCGTGTGCGTACAAACTTGGGATTGAAAATTTTAATTTTCAATCTTTCCTCCTGTTATTCGCCTAAGAAATTCTACACTCTGCAAAATTTATTTTCACGCCAGTCTCCCGCAACACTGCTTATATTTCTTGCCGCTGCCGCACGGGCAGGGATCGTTCGGATACACCTTCGCGGACTCCCGCTTTTTCGGTGCGTTCGGCGCGGAATCGTCCTTGTTCGTTCCCGTCACCTTCGCGACCTGCTCACGCTCCACCTTCTGCTCGATCTTCACATGGTAAAGCAGCCGCACGGTATCCTCCTGGATATTGGCAGTCATATCATCAAACATGTCAAAGCCGGACATCTTATATTCGACAAGCGGATCACGCTGTCCATAGGACTGCAGACCGATTCCCTGACGGAGCTGGTCCATATCGTCGATGTGATCCATCCACTTGCGGTCTATCACTTTGAGCAGCACCACGCGCTCTAACTCTCTGAACTGCTCCGGCTCCGGGAACTCCGTCTCCTTCGCCTCGTAAAGCTTCACCGCACGCTCTTTCAGAAGGTGCTTTAATTCTTTGTTATTTTTCACGCTTTCCACATCCGCCGCGGAAACCGGTTTGATCGGAATAATCGGAATCAGCAGCTGATTCAGCTCGTTCAGATCCCATTCGTCCTTGTCAATATCCGCAGAGATGCAGGTATCCACACTGTTTTCGACGCGGTCCGTGATCATCTTGAAAATCGCATCCCGCATGTTCTCGCCGTTTAATACCCGCAGACGCTCCGCGTAGATAATCTCACGCTGGTCGTTCATCACCTGGTCGTATTCGAGCAGGTTCTTACGGATTCCAAAGTTATTGCCCTCAATCTTTGTCTGTGCTTTCTCGATGGCGGAAGTCAGCATCTTGTGCTGTATCTGCTCATTCTCCGGGACACCGAGCGCGTTAAACATATCCATCAGACGCTCAGAGCCGAACAGGCGCATCAGATCATCCTCCAGGGAAATATAGAACTGGGACTCACCCGGGTCTCCCTGACGTCCGGAACGACCACGCAGCTGATTGTCGATACGTCTGGACTCGTGGCGCTCCGTACCGATAATCTTTAAACCGCCCGCCTCGCGCGCATCGTCGTCGAGCTTGATATCGGTACCTCGTCCTGCCATGTTGGTCGCGATCGTAACCGCACCGTGCACTCCTGCCCCTGCGACAATCTCCGCCTCAAGCTCGTGGAACTTCGCATTCAGCACCGTGTGCTTGATTCCGGCCTTCTTCAGAAGCCCGCTGATAATCTCCGACGTCTCGATCGTGATCGTTCCCACCAGCACCGGCTGCCCTTTCGCATGCGCCTCCTTAACCGCCTCCACCACGGCGTGATATTTTTCCTTTTTGGTCTTATATACGACATCCTGCAAATCTTCGCGGATGACCGGGCGGTTCGTCGGGATCTCGATCACATCCATGCCGTAGATATCGCGGAACTCCTTCTCCTCGGTCAGCGCCGTACCGGTCATACCGGCTTTTTTCTCGAATTTATTAAAGAAATTCTGGAACGTGATCGTCGCAAGCGTCTTGCTCTCACGCTTTACCTTCACATGCTCTTTCGCCTCAATCGCCTGATGAAGACCGTCGGAATAACGGCGGCCCGGCATGATACGCCCGGTGAACTCGTCGACGATCAGCACCTCGTCATCCTTTACGACATAGTCCTGGTCGCGGAACATCAGATTGTGCGCGCGCAGCGCAAGAATGATGTTGTGCTGAATCTCAAGGTTCTCCTGGTCCGCCAGATTCTCAATCTTAAAGAACTGCTCGACCCGCTTTACCCCTTCCTGGGTCAGGTTTACGACCTTGTCCTTCTCGTTGACCACAAAATCCCCGGTCTCCTCCTGCTCGATTCCCATGATGGCATCCATCTTGGAGTACTCCGGCACATCCTCTCCTCTTGTCAGCTGTCTGGCCAGAATGTCGCATGCCTCGTAAAGCCTTGTCGACTTGCCGCTCTGTCCGGAAATGATCAGCGGCGTCCGCGCCTCGTCGATCAGAACCGAGTCAA
This sequence comes from Lachnospiraceae bacterium, assembly GCA_021770345.1. GTDB lineage: Bacteria > Bacillota > Clostridia > Lachnospirales > Lachnospiraceae > Roseburia. The sequence goes on from JAETRD010000001.1 coordinate 426,725, forward strand.
CCTCGTCGATGATTGCATAGTGAAGCCCCCGCTGCACCAGCTGCTCTTTATAAATGACCATGTTGTCGCGCAGGTAGTCAAACCCCAGCTCGTTGTTCGTAACATAGGTAATATCGCAGTTATAGGCGTCCCTCCGCTCGTCATTGTTCATCGAATTTAAGACCACGCCGACCGAGAGGCCGAGAAACTCGTGTACCTTTCCCATCCACTCCGCGTCACGCTTTGCCAGATAATCGTTGACCGTCACGACGCAGACGCCCTTTCCCTCCAGCGCGTTCAGATATGCCGGAAGCGTGGACACCAGCGTCTTACCCTCGCCGGTACGCATCTCCGCGATACGTCCCTGATGCAGGATGATTCCACCGATGATCTGTACGCGGTAATGCTCCATGCCAAGCACCCGCTTTGCCGCCTCCCTCACCGTTGCATAAGCCTCCGGAAGAAGGTCGTCTAAAGTCTCTCCCTTTTCGAGACGCTCTTTATATTCTTTCGTTTTGCCTTTCAATTCCTCGTCGGAAAGGGCCTCCATCGCATCCTTATAGGATTCCACCCTGTCAACGATCGGGTAAATTCTTTTTAACTCCCGCTCGCTGTGCGTTCCGAAGATTTTCGTCAATGCACTCATAAAAGCTCCTATCTGTGTCTGCTCCGCTCCCGGAACAGTTCTGTTAAGGGTTCCGCCGTCAGGGCAAAACCTCGCATAATAGTGATATTGTAGCACTTTTCCCCTGGCGGCACAACTGTAATAGCCGCAAACGTTTATAAATTTTTTATTAATAGCCGCCGCTCTTTCGGAAAATGATCCGCTCCGATATCCCGGTTTTCGCGTTCTTCACATACACATAAACCGCCGCACCGTATGTTCCGCTCAAAGTGATTTTCTTTGAAAACGAGCTTTTATTCACACGCCAGGTTTTGCCTGCCCCGTCGCTGTATACCTCCACCTTTGTGATCATCCAGCCCTTTTTTGCCCTGATATTCAGCGTCTGCCTCTCGATATTTTTCCCCTGACGGTATTCGTTATTCCTGTTGAACTTGCCGGTAAAATTCTGTTTCCCGATTTTGAAGCCTTCAAACGGGTTGCTGTATTTCCTGACGGTCAGCTTTGTCGAAATTTTCGTTCCTCCGACCTTGCAGGAAATGGTGGATGTCAGCGCCTTATCACCGAAATATGCGGTGACATAACCGTTCCCCGCCTGTACTTTCACGCCTTTATTGCTGCTCTTTAAGCTTTTAATCTCAGACTTTTTACTGCATCCTGCAATCGGCAGCACCGTATAGTAGCGCAAATAACGGTCGCCCGGTTTGTAGGTCACCGTCGGGTTTTTGATCGTAAAATACGGCTTAACGGCCGCCTGTACCTCTGCGGTCCCCTGCGGTGCAAACGTCAGTGACATGACAAGAACCGCCGACAGAAGGATCACAGACAACACTTTTTTCAACCATTTTTTCATAATTTCCTCTCATTCCGCCGCAAACGGCTTTCGTTCCGGATTGAACATTTTAATTTTCAATCTGTTCACTCACCGTCTCAGTCTTTCAGATAGAAAATCAGCTGTTCCGAAATGCCGGTCTTTGTGTCGGTACAGTATATATACACACCGGCACCGCGGCCCGCAAGCGAAATCTGTCTCGAGAAACTCGCGCTCCCCTTCCCTTTCTCCGTGAAAATCCAGCTTTTCCCGCTGCTGGTATGTACCGAAACCGCGGTGATTTTCCAGTTTTTCTTCAGCTGAATCCGCAGCTGCTTCTTTTTATAGCTTCCCTTCTGCCCGTACATCGTCTTCTGGTTAAATTTGCTTTTAAATTCTTTTCCTCCGATTTTCAGGGACGACAACGGATTGGTGTATTTTTTTACCGTAAAATTTGTCGCAAGCTTTTTTCCGTTTACCCTGCAGGTAATCTTTGCCTTACATGCCTTCCTGCCGTATTCCACCCGAATCATCCCGTTGAGCGCCTTTACCTTAATGTTCTTGTTCGAACTCTTAAGTGCGTGGATCTCCGAGCTTTTCGTGCAGCCGGCAATTCGCAGATCGGCATAATACCGTTTCACACCGTCGCCGGACTTGTAGGTATACACCGGGTTCGGCGAAACAAATTCCGGCGTCACCGCCGCCTGTACCTCTGCCGCACTCTGCGGCGTCAGATTCACGGCTGTCAGAACGACCGCTGTCATCAGTATAAGCGCCAAAACCTTTTTGATTCCTTTTCTCATAGCGTTCTCCCCCACTGTTCCGTTGATTCGAAGCACTTCCATTATAATCCCGCCCTGCCTTTTCCTTAAATAGTACCTTAGTACTATTTTAAAGAAATAACCTTGAAACCGAAATGTTCAGCGTATATACTTTTAATACATAAACATCATTATAAGGAGGCTTTTATGACATACACATACAGGACAAAAGGTACCTGTTCTTCCATGATCGAGCTGGAACTGGACGGAAATGTCGTACACAACGTGAAGTTCACCGGCGGCTGTAACGGCAATCTGCAGGCGATTCCGAAGCTTGTGGAAGGGCTTACCGTCGAGCAGGTCGAGGAAAAAATTTCCGGCATCTCCTGCAACGGCCGCGGCACCTCCTGCGGAGACCAGCTCGCACGCGCCTGCCGCGCCGCACTCGAGGCGTCGAAGAACGCATAAAAAACTGTCTGCATTTGCGCAAACGATAACAGTCCTGTCATCTATGCGCTATGCAGACAGTTCCCTTCACGGAATGAACAGGCGGGCCGCAACATCTGCCGCCCGCCGTCTTCCAAAAATTGCTCCGTCAGGGATTCTGCAGAATCGGCTGAATCTGTTTTCCCTGCAGTGCCGCCTCAATCGTATCCGGCAGAAGCTCGAGCTTCGCAATCATCGAATTGGGCTTACTCTTATAATTATCCTGCCCGAAGGGCACGAAGTAAATATTTTTCATATTCATCAGCATCCCGATATTTTTGAACCCGGCGCCGAGCGCATCGTTCGTCGAAATCGCGATAACCAGCGGTTTTCCGTTCCGCATATGCGCCTTTGTCGCCATCAGCACCGGCGTGTCGGTAATCCCGTTACACAATTTTGCGGCCGTATTTCCGGTACAGGGCGCAATCACCATCACATCCAGAAAGTTATTCGGCCCGATCGGCTCCGCCGCACAGATGGTGCGGATTCCCTCATTCCCGGTAATCTCACAGATTCCGTCCACATACTCTTTCGCACTTCCGAACCGCGTATCACACGATTGGGCATTAAAAGAAAAAATCGGCACGACATTGGCTCCCATATCGCAAAGCCTCTGTATTTCCTTTCGCGCTTTTGCAAAGGTACAGAAGGAGCCGGTAATGCCGAGGCCGATGTTGTAATTTGAAAAATCCATCACACGCCCTCCTCCCTGCTCACAAACCGGTCAATTGCCCGGTCTAAAATATAAGCGCTTTCTTTCGGCGCATATTTCCCCGGAAGTCCCAGCGCAAGATCCGCCCGTATTCCGTATTCTTTCGCACATTCAAAGTCCGTTCCGCCAGGAGCCGACGCAATATCCAGGATATAGGCGTCCCGCGGAAGTTCCCGGATAATGCTGCGCGTAATCACGGGCGCCGGCACCGTGTTCACCAGCATTGCCGCACCCATGGCCTCCTCCGGCCCAAACGCGAAATCAACCGCGTAAAAACCTTCCTTCTTCGCCGCTTTGCGCACCTCCCTGCGGCGCGCAAGCACCGTCACTCTCGCGCCCAGCGCCATCAGGCGTTCCGCAATCGCCTTCCCGCAAAAGCCGTAGCCCGACACGATAATCTTTGCTTCGTCAATATTGTAAGGACTTTTATTTACCAGCTCGGCAATGACGCCCTCGGCCGTCGCCACCGCATTTTCCTCCGTCACGGTCTCGTCTTCCATAAAATCAAGATAATGAATATCTCTACGTTTCAGAAGTTCCACCTGCTCCGCAGAAAAGCAGCCGCCCAGCACCAGCGTGCCGTTTGTCAGATTTTTATTTAATATATCGTTCAGGATTCCCTGCTCTGGAACCTTAGACACCGGAATCGGCAGTATCAGAATATCCGCCTCTTTTAAAAACTCCTTCAACTTTTCGAGTTGTCCCAGGACTGTCTTATTATTTCTGATATCCAGGCAGCGCACACTCTGGCCTTTTTTCGTCAATATCTCGGCCAGATACACCTGACGCATGTCACTGATTAGAAGTATGGTCTGTTTACTCATACACTGCACTCCCTTCCATTTATTATATGAAGCGAATGATACGGCGTTCTGCTGTCGGCTTTCGATTTCCGAATTTTTATATTTTCTGAATATTTTTATTATTTTAAATTATATATAAAATATATAAACTATTTTTCAAAAATTTTTCAAAAAAGCTCTTGACTTTTGCATTTCTATCTGATAATATAAAATCAACAAAAACAAAGAAAGAGAGGTACAGACCACCGAAAACTCAATCGCATTCAATTTTTCATTCGACGAAACGTAGCGCATGACATTCCAAATCATGGAACACAGAAGTCAGTATCAGATGAGCATCTCAGATATGGTACGATTTCACAAGTCATGGCAGAGTAAGATACGAAGGCGGAGGAGGAATTGAAGAAGTCCAAAGGAACTGGCACCTTAGAGCCAGAATAAAAGAAAGGGGTATAGTCCCATGGACGAAATAGTTTAAAAGGCGGCATTGAAAAATGATTTCAATGTCGCCTTTTCCATGTCCGCTGCAGTTACAGCTGTGTCTCCACAAAAATATCATAGATGGCGCGGATCGCGTTTTCGAAATCCGCGTTGCTGACTCCGATGATAATGTTGAGCTCCGAGGAACCCTGATCGATCATCTTTACGTTGATATTGGCATGTGCCAGCGCGGAAAAAATCCTTCCCGCCGTTCCTCTGGTCGCGCGCATCCCGCGCCCCACCACCGCTATCAGGGCCAGATCGCCCTCCAGATCAATGCTGTCCGGCTCCGCAAGACGATGAATCGCCGAAATCACCGCCTGCTCCTTGCCCTCAAATTCGGGCTGATGCACAAACACGGTCATCGTATCGATGCCAGAGGGAATATGCTCAAACGAAATCTCATTCTCCTCAAAGGCTGTCAGAACCTTTCTTCCAAATCCGACCTCCGCATTCATCATATCCTTGTCGATATTGACCGAAACAAATCCCTTTTTGCCGGCAATTCCCGTAATCGTATACTTCGACTGCTGACAGGTACTCTCCACAATCCAGGTTCCCTCATCCTCCGGGGCATTTGTGTTGCGGATATTAATCGGTATGCCAGCCTTGCGCACCGGGAAAACGGCATCCTCATGCAGCACGCTCGCTCCCATATAGGACAGCTCCCGCAGCTCCCGGTAAGTAATCGTCTTAATCGGCTTCGGATTCTTGATAATCCGCGGATCTGCGATCAGGAAGCCGGACACGTCCGTCCAGTTCTCATAGCAGGCCGCATGCACGGCCCGTGAGACGATGGAACCTGTAATGTCCGAACCGCCTCTCGAAAACGTCTTGATGCTGCCGTCCGGCATGGAACCGTAAAATCCCGGCACAACCGCATGCTCCTCCTTCGCCAGGCGTGCGGAAAGCGCGCGGTTCGTCTTATCCGCATCAAAATTTCCGTTCTCGTCAAAGAATATGACTTCCGCCGCATCCACAAACGTATAGCCCAGATAGCATGCCATAACGATACCGTTGAGATACTCGCCGCGCGACGCGGCATAGTCCACTCCGGCCCCGCTTTTTAAATTCTCCGTAATTTTCTTAAATTCTTCCTCCAGGGAAAGCTTCAGATTCAAACCATTAATAATTGTGTCGTAACGGTCTTTGATTTTCATCAGAGGCACACGGAAATCCTCCTCCGCCTCCACCAGCTCGTAACATGCATACAACATATCCGTGACCTTAGAATCCTTCGCGTTACGCTTTCCCGGGGCACTCGGAACTACATATCTCCTGTCTTTGTCCGCATGTATGATTTTCCCCACTTTTGCAAACTGCTCCGCGCTTGCCAGAGAACTGCCGCCGAATTTCACAACTTTAATCATTTTCTTCCGCTCCTTCTCAAGAAAGCGAGTGCCCGCGCACTCGCTTGCAAAAAGCTGCACTTTTTGTCAGAATAATTTATTTACCGCAATTTCCTGAATCATATAAAAACCGCCGCCTCACCCGCTTTGGCGGTTTTCTGTAACGATATATATATTAAACACAAATACCGCTTCCGTCAAATGATTTTTTCGAAAAAAGCGTTTTCCTGTCGTCTCTATCTCGCAAGCAGCCCCCGTGAAAAATAATCAGCCATGTTAAGCACCTGATTTTTGATGTCCCGGAACGTATCAATACTGCGTCCGTAGTCCCCGTTAAACTGGTACTCTATCGCTTCTCTTGTCATATCCAGATGATTCAGCAGCAGGTTTCTTGTCTCACGGCTCCCGAAATACGGATTCTGCCCCTCAAGCAGCAGCGCAATCTGATTTGCATTTCCGTACCAGTCACGGATCAGAGAATCATAATCTTCCATCTGTCCCGACTTTAACGTTCGTATCAACTGTCCGGTCAGTTCCACATGCTCCATCAGCAGATTCTGCAGCTGTCTTGTCATCGTTGTTGACAAAAATGGAGCGAACACATCCACAATTTCGTCCGCGGTCTGCAGCATACGCTCAAATACGTCCTGCTGGTCCGCGTTGTCCGCATCGATGCTCATCATATACATCCGGGTCCAATAAATATTGGAAAGCCATGCAAGGCGCATCTCCTCCATAAGCTTTCTCACCGCATTCTCCTGCTGTCCCGGCGTTTCCGGCGTCATATTGTTTCCCGGTTCCTCCGGATTCGCACCGTTCTCCGGCACCTCCGGCATCCCCGGCATCATCCCGTTTCCCGGCACCTCCGGCATCCCCGGCATCATCCCGTTTCCCGGCACCCCCGGCATCATTCCGTTTCCCGGCACCTCCGGCATCATCCCGTTTCCCGGCACTTCCGGCATCCCCGGTCTCATTCCGTTTCCCGGCACCTCCGGCATCATCCCGTTTCCCGGCACTTCCGGCATCCCCGGTCTCATTCCGTTTCCCGGCACCTCCGGCATCATTCCGTTCCCTGGTCTCCCCGGTCTCATCTCGTTTCCCGGTCTCCCCGGCATCATCCCGTTTCCCGGTCTCCCCGGCATCTCCGGCTCTTCATATTCCTCTCCCGGGCAGACCGTAAGTTTCATTCCGATCTGGAGATTATACGGATTCACACCCGAATTTCCAAGAATCAATTCCGTCACGGTCGTGCGATACTGCCTCGCCAGCTTATATAACGAGTCTCCCTCCTGTACGGTATGCGTTATTTTATTCTTACAATTCATTCCGTTTCTTCCATATATATGATATCTTCCTTATATTCTATGCCGGATTCGTCTGAATGTGTCCGCGGTCACCAGAGCAGGGCGAGCAGCGGCGCTGCGGCGACGGTCATAAGTCCCGCCACCGCGACGGAGAGGCTGCTCATCGCCCCTTCCACCTCCCCGAGCTCCAGCGCACGGGCGGTTCCAAGCGCATGGGCGGACGTTCCGATCGCGATTCCCTTCGCCACGGGCTCCTCAATTCGAAAGATGCGGCAGACCGTTTCCGCTATCACATTTCCCAGCACACCGGTGATGATAATGACCGCCACGGTGATCGTGACATATCCGCCAAGCTCCTCGGAAATCCCCATTCCGATCGCCGTCGTGATGGATTTCGGCAGCAGCGTCACATAGGCTGCATGATCCAGCCGAAACAGGACCGCCAGTGCAAACACACACAGACCGCTTGTGACGACTCCGACCGTCAGCCCCGCCGCAATGGCGGCCGGATATTTTTTCAGCATCTCCACCTGTTCGTATAGCGGAATCGCCAGACAGACAGTGGCCGGTGTCAGCAGATAGCTTAAATATTTCGCGCCCTCATTGTAGCTCTCATACGGAATCCGAAACATCACCAACACCGCAATCACTGCCGCAATCGCGATTAACAGCGGATTGCAGACCGTCCATTTGAGCTTCTTTTTTAAAAAGACTCCCGCCTCATAGGCCAGAATGCTGATTACCACACCAAAGTATATCGACTCGCCTGTCAGTTCTTTTACCGCGCTCATACTGCCTGTCCTCCCTTATCTTTCCCGCCGCGGCGCATGATAAACTGTGTAACACAGCCGGAAACCGCCATCACCGCTACCGTGGAAACCACCATGATCACCACTACCGGCAAAAGCAGCGGTTTTAAGGCAGGCCATGCGTCAATCAGGCCCGCACCGGCCGGGATAAACATCAGCGGCATAATCTCTATCAGAAATTTTCCGGCCTCCCTCACCGCTTCTATTTTCAGCACTCCCGTAAGCAGTGCGGCAAAAAGAAGCAGTAATCCATAGATACTCGCGGGGACCGGGAACGGAAGCAATACCCGCAGAAGTTCACCCAGAAACGTGAACAGCAGTATGATCAGAAACTGTTTCGCATATCGCATTTTTATAACCATGCTCCTTTCTTGAAAACCAAATCACCTTGACAACTCCCTCGCAATGTACTATATTACACTATAATACTTTGACAATCAAACTTTTTATTTGGAGGTATCTATGAGCGTACAGATTATCATTGACTCCGCCGCCGATCTGACAAAAGAACAGGTCAGCGCTCTGGGAGTCACCTGCATCCCGTTAAAAACAATTTTCGGCGAGGAGGAATTTTTAGACGGCGTCACTCTGAGCCATCAGGAATTTTATGAGAAACTGATTGAGAGCGACTGCCTGCCCACAACCAGCCAGATTCCGCCCCACGAATACGAATCCGCCTTCTCCGCCGTAAAAGCCGCCGGGGACACCGCGGTTGTCATCGTCCTCTCCTCCCGCCTGTCCGGCTCTTTCCAGAGCGCAAACATTGCTCTCGACGGCTACGAGGACTGTATCTGCCTCGTGGACAGCGAAAATGTCTGCCTCGGCGAACAGATTCTCGTCAAATACGCATGCCGCCTCCGCGACGAGGGCAAAAGCGCTTCAGAAATCGCTGCGGCACTCGACACTAAGAAAAAGGATATCCGCGTGATCGCTCTCTTAGACACACTCGAATATCTAAAGCGCGGCGGCCGCATCTCCGGCGCGGCGGCTCTCGCGGGAAATCTGCTCTCCATCAAACCGGTCATCGCCATTGTGGACGGCGAGGTGGCGGTTCTCGGCAAAGCGCGCGGCTCCAAAAACGGAAACAATATGCTGATGCAGGAGATCGGCAAAACCGGCGGCATCGATTATACCATGCCGTTTTGTCTGGGATATACCGGACTTGACGACACCCTTCTGCAAAAATATATCGCGGACAGCAGCGCTCTCTGGAAAGATAAAGTCGAGTCGCTTCCCATAAGCACGATCGGAAGCACGATCGGAACCCACACCGGCCCCGGCGGAGTCTGCGTCTCGTTCTTTGCAAAATGAGCTCCTTATTGCTGATATTTCCGGCAATTTACAACATACATTCCGCCTCGGCCAGACATTTTCAAATTACAACACAGTTTCGGCCTCCGCAAGACGTTTTTCAAACTGTACATAGAAATCGTCTTTCTCGTAAGGCTTCACATAAAACAATTGCAGCAGAAACAGATGAATCGTTTTTGCTTCCGCCTCCGCGCAGCCTGCGAGGCGCTCCTGCACCCGCTTTTTGAACCCGTGCCACTGCAGCAGGAATCGTTCCTGCTGCTTTGTGCCGGAACCGTCGAGCCATTTCCCTACCTTTACTTTGGCATGTCCCGGCTTTTCGCAGGCGCCTGTCTGCAAAAAATAAGAAATCCGGCCCTCCTCATAAATTCTTCCCAGCGGAAATACCCTGCACAGTCCCGGCCGCGCAGCGTGAATTCCGCACCGCCCCTCCCCGTTCAAAAAGCTGCAGCAATTTGTCTTTGCATCCATTTTCAGATGAGGCAGAATCATTCCGTCCGCTGCGCAGAGCGCAATGCGTCCCTCCGCGATTAACGCCTCAAACGTACTGCCGGTCTCTCCCGAAAGCATCCACATGTCGCAGGGGTCGAGAAGAATCGACTCCCCCATATCCACGCAGCAGGCGTGACAGCCCTCACAGCCGCGGTATGCGGTTCTCACCATATCATTTGTTCCGTATATTTTCCCGTCCGATATCTCCTGTAAATCCCGTAACATATCATCCTCCCGCCGAAATCTCATTCCGGTTTTTATTGTACGCAATTCTCCGGAAAGGTTCCATGCATAAACACATGGGGCTGCTTTTACATATACGGCAGGGATTTCATGTAGTCCGTCATGTAATCCCAGTCCGGCACATATTCTCCACCCCGCAGTGTCGCCGGAAGGCGAATGGTAGATTTCACCATTCGCTCCGGCCGCCATTTTCGTCCATATGCCCAGCGATATTTGTCAATTTCTATCACGGCTGCAACAAACAGAGCGTTATACATATTAAACATGCCGTCCAGAATATACAACGGATTTACATCGTGACTGCATGTAAACGGCACCGGCTGATAGAACGCACAACCGACAGAACCGTTATTGGTAACGCAAAGCGCGTTTCCGTCGAATAGTTTCTCGCCGATTTCTGCATTGTTTTCGTCGCCCGTCTTTGATGCCGCTTCAATATCTTCCAGTGCATAGTATTCCGTAACGCCGTTGCAGCGCTCCGTTGCTCCAAGAAACGGGATATCTCCCTTAAAACCATGCTCCGGTTTTTTGTTATAAAATCCTTTTTTCACATCGAAAATCTTAGAATACACAAACTCCTTCCACTCACCGGTATCAATAGGAGCACCTCTTTTCCCGGATTCCACCCGCACAAATTCAAAATAATCCATAGCAAATTGCGCATCCGCCATATATCTTTGATCAAACAGCTTTCCGATACTGACCAGATATGAAAAATACTTATTGACAGCAGTCTCAAAGTGGCTTTCGCTCAATATCGTATAGTCCGTTTTCATGTATGCTTCGCAAATCCACTCATCTTCGCATCCGACTTTATGCGTCGCGGAAAATCCCGCCTGTTCTTTTCTGTTTCGGTACAAATCCATCCACCGTTTTTCTATTTCGGCCCATTTGCTCCTGCCCGTCGAGGCATCCGTCTGCTCTATCCTGCCAAGATTCTTTTTCTTTGCAAATCCGTCGTCCTTAAAATAACCAAAGAAGGTGTCCGGCGTCGAAATATCGGCATGCTTTCTCCCGATTTTAAACACCATACAGCACACCGTAACGGTTGTGCCCGGATAGAAAATATCGCTCGGCAACGTAAATACTGCGTCTAACGTGTTTTCTTTCAGGATATCTTTTTTAATTTGTTTCATCTCGCCTTTTACGCCTATCGCACAGGCAATCGGGAGCAGCACGGCAAGCGTTGCCTGCAAATTCGCTTTATTCAGTTCTTCCGCCATATATTTTACAAAATACAACCCTTTCGACGGGTCTTCTTTCTTATTTTTGTCCCATTTTTTCGCATAGCTTTCCGGCAGATGGATTCTCTGTCCGTTATATGGCGGATTCATTAATATAACATTCGGTCTGGCTTCTCTGATCCAATCCGAAAGCTTAAAGCAGCTTCCCTGACGGATATTCGAATTCCCGTCAGAATGGATTAACATGTTTGTAGTTGCCAGGCCGTATACGTTTTCATCAAATTCAATCCCATATATTTGATGTTTCTTTACATGTTCCTGCTCCGCAGCCGTTGAACAGTCATCGAGCGCCTGCGTCATTGCACGAACCAGAAAAGAGCCGCTCCCGCAGCAGGGGTCAAGTATTACGGAGTGTTTATTCACACCGGTAATTTTAGCCATAAAATCCGTGATATGATCCGGCGTAAACGCCTGATTTTTGTCCGATTTTCCCACATATTTATTGAATGTAACAAAAAACAGATTGAGTAAATCCTGTCCCGAGGTACTCTTGTCATTAATAAAGGGCAGTATGTGATCCTCTATGTATTTTAAGATTTCCCTAAACGCAACGATACTTAGCTGGCGCACATATTGATCGCCCAAAACATTTCTGTTTAACAGGGCAAGTTTTTCGGCTTTATTGATATCCGAATTTAGAAGTTCCTCAAGCACTTCCTTCACCCGCACCCTGATTTGAGCGGCAGTCAGAGAGGGGTGCGTGTAATCAAGGCCGTTCTTTAAGGCAAGAAGACATGTGCCGACAAACTGGCTGCGCAGTTTCTCCGGAATACTGTGGCGATACAACATTTCGTTCAGTTTATAGGTATTTTGCATTATTTTTTCTTTGTCATTAATTTTTGAAGTGTAAAAATCAACGTATTCCGCCATCGTACGCAGAGCTGTTTCTCCCGGCATATAATCGCTGTCGGACACGACCCCTCGCCACACTTTTATATTGTCATCCGCGGTGTTTGCCAGTATGGCGACTACTCTGTTACCGGTAAGCGCCTTTTCATATTCTACATAGGCAGACAACTGTTCTTCGTCAGATTTGACAAACTTCTGTTTTGTTTCGATAAGAACAGAAATATTCTCTTTCACAAAACGTATGTCTATTTTTTCAAATTTTCTTCCTGCGCCGTTTTGTATCGGTTGAAACGGCAACGAGGCTTCCTGAAATGCTTTCGGGTAACTGTATTCGTCATTTTCCATATTGCCCGTCAGATATTCCCGTCCAACTGTTGAAATGATATCCGCTCTGATCAATGTTATTGTCTCCGTTTCTTAGCATTCAAATCGTTTTTCCTTATTTTCCCCGCACTGCGCATCTGCCCTGTCACTGCGCAGTGGCACTGCTCATTGCTTTCGCAGATATTGTAACATATTCTGCCCTTTTTGTGGACTTTGTCAAGTATGCGGCGATTTTTTTGTTATAGGTTTATCCTATATCTGGCAATCGGCTTCTCATATTAACACTTTTTTCTATTCCCCGTTATAATAAATCATGTCCGCAGAACCGATTCCCGCGGATACGATCCCTTTGGGGCACACACCGAAAAAGACGTCTGTTTTTGGAAAGGAACCATTTTATATGCCAGCGATACAGGTAAACCATCTATGTAAAACGTTCACACAGAAAGAGGGCTGCGTGGAGGCATTGCAGGATATTTCCCTGCAGATTGAGGCGGGCGACATCTACGGCATCATCGGCATGTCCGGCGCCGGGAAAAGCACGCTCGTGCGCTGCCTGAACTATCTCGAGCGCCCCACGGAAGGCGAAGTCATCATCGACGGCCGGAATCTGGCCGAACTTTCCGAGCGGGAACTCCGCGCACAGCGCAGCGGCATCGCGATGATTTTCCAGCATTTCAATCTGCTGATGCAGAAAAACGTGCTGGACAACGTGTGTTTTCCGATGCTGATTCAGGGAACCAAAAAAAACGCCGCGAGAGCCCGCGCCCTTGAACTTCTGCGCACCGTAGGCCTCGAGGAAAAGGCAAAAGCCTATCCGGCACAGCTCTCGGGCGGACAGAAACAGCGGGTCGCCATAGCAAGAGCATTGGCCTCCGACCCCAAGATTCTGCTCTGCGACGAGGCGACAAGCGCCTTAGACCCCCAGACAACCGCCTCCATCCTCGACCTGCTGCTGGAGATCAACCGCAAATTCGGCATCACGATGGTGGTCATCACCCATCAGATGTCGGTCATCCGGGAGATCTGCAGCCACGTCGCCATCCTTGAGCACGGATGTCTGGTGGAACAGGGCGAAGTCGAGGAAATCTTTAACCACCCGAAGTCCAAAGTGGCCCGGGATCTGATTCTGAAAGACCGCCCCGAGGGCAGCTGGGAGGGCGATGCGACCTGGGAGGGGGAAAGCCGCCAGCGCCCGCTGCTTTCCGCGGACAAAAAGCTGCGCATCGTGTTTTCGGAAAACTCGGCGTTTGAGCCCGTCATCGCAAATATGGTGCTCAAATTCGGCGTTCCGGTCAACATCCTGCGGGCCGACACCAAAAACGTCGGCGGCGTGGCAAAAGGTGAAATGATTCTGGGGCTCCCGCCGGAGGCCGGACTGCAGCAGGAAATGGAACGCTATCTGACAGAAAAAGGACTTGAGATTGAGGAGGTGACAGACGATGTGGACGAGTGAAACCATACAAATGATTATCAGCGGCATCGGCGAGACGCTCTATATGGTCATTGCATCGACCGTGGCCGGCTACCTGTTCGGACTCCCGCTCGGAATCCTTTTGGCAGTCACCGACAAAGACGGAATCCGCCCGAATGCGGTCTGTTATAAAGTGTTCGACACGCTTTCCAATATCATCCGCAGTATTCCGTTTCTGATTCTGATGATTCTGCTGATTCCGTTTACAAGGGCACTCATCGGCAAGAGCTACGGCCCGACAGCCACCATCGTATCGCTTGTCGTCGCGGCCATTCCCTTTATCGGCCGCATGGTGGAATCTTCCTTAAAGGAGGTGGACGCCGGGGTGATTGAGGCAGCCCGCTCCATGGGCGCAGGCACCTTCACCATCATCACGCGGGTACTGCTGGTCGAGGCCAGAACTTCCCTGCTTGTCGGGAGCACGATCGCGATCGGAACCATTCTCGGCTATTCCGCGATGGCGGGCGCCGTCGGCGGAGGCGGACTCGGAGATCTCGCCGTGCGCTACGGATATCACCGCTGGCAGACCGACATTATGTTTGTGACCGTCATCCTGCTGATCGTGTTAGTTCAGATTTTCCAGTCCGTCGGCATGCATATTGCCTCCCGGCTGGACCGCAGGAAATAAGTTTTCACACGCATTACCCCAAAGCATCAGAAAATGTGTAATATTTTAAAAATTAAATATAAATATAAGAAAAGAGGAAATCATTATGAAAAAGAGATTATTGACAGGTATTCTGGCAGGTATTCTGACAGTCGGAGCACTGACCGGCTGCGGCGGTAAAGCGGGCGGCACGACGGTGGAATTAAAGAACCCGGCCGACACACAGGCTGCCGGCAGCGCGGCGGACAGCGGCTCTGACGACGGCGGTGCAGCGGACAAGAATGCCGGCAGCGACGGCTCTGCGGCGGACAACAACTCCTCTCCTGACGCGGAATCATCCGCAGAGGGCGGCACGATTACCGTAGCCGCTTCCCCGACGCCCCACGCCGAAATCTTAGAGCAGGCAAAGCCGCTTCTCGCGGAGCAGGGCTGGGATTTACAGATCACCGTCTTTGACGACTATATCATGCCGAACAATGTGGTGGAAAGCGACGAGTTTGACGCGAATTATTTTCAGCATATCCCCTATCTCGAGCAGTTCAACACGGACAACGGCACGCATTTAGTCAACGCAGGCGGTATCCACTACGAGCCCTTCGGCATCTACCCGGGAACCAAAAGCGATCTCTCCGCGCTCGAAGCCGGGGACGTCATCGCGATTCCGAACGATACCACCAACGAGGCAAGAGCGCTGCTTCTGCTGCAGGATAACGGCATCATCACATTAAAAGACGGCGCAGGGCTGACCTCCACCGTCAACGATATCGCCGAAAATCCCTATGATATCACGTTTGAGGAGCTTGAGGCGGCGCAGGTGGCGCGCGTCGTTCCGGAGGTAGCTTTCGTCGTGCTGAACGGAAACTATGCACTGGCCGCAGGCTTCTCGGTCGGTCAGGACTCCATCGCCTATGAGAAATCCGACTCCGAGGCGGCGCAGACATATGTGAACGTCATCGCCGTAAAAGAGGGGAATGAGACAAATCCCGGCGTGCAGGCGCTCGTGGAGATACTGAAATCCGACGAAATCAAACAGTATATCAACGACACCTATGACGGCGCGGTGATTCCGTTTGAGTAGAAAATATTAATTTCAGATTTAAAAAAGGTGCGGCTCACATAGCCGCACCTTTTTCACATAATCTTCTCCTTATACTTTTTCAGCTCCCCCACATAGATCTCACCGATATGGCTCAGCTTTGCCCCCTTGCGCTTCACATAGCCGATGCGCATCTTCTCCGTCTCCCGCAGGGGAACGGCGCGGTATTCGTCCCCGTTTAACTCCTCGCAGACAATGCCGGAGCACAGGGTGTAGGCGTTAATCCCTTTCATAAAGTTTAAAAGCGTCGCCCGGTCACTCGCCTTGATCAGCCGTTTGTAATCATAGGTGCTCTTCATCTCCTCCGCGAGGTACAAAGAGCTGTTCTTCCCCTGGTCAAACGAAAGGCACGGGTATGCGTCGAGCTCCTCCATCGAGATCACCGCCTGACCGGCCAGCGGATGTCCCGCCCAGAGATACACATAAGTATCGCAGCAAAACAGCTCGACAAATTCCAGCCCCTTCTCGTGAATGATCTTATTCATGACCTTCTCGTTAAAGTCGTTCAGGTAGAGCACGCCTATCTCGCTCTTAAAATTGCGGACATTCTCCATCACGTCATAGGTCGTCGTCTCGTTTGCCGCAAACTCATACCGGTCCATCCCCGCCTGCTTAACCGTCTCGACAAAGGCTTTCACCGCAAACGTGTAGTGCTGCATCGACACACTGAACTTTTCCTTCCGCTGTTTATCCACATAGCGGGACTGCAGCAAATCGTCTCCGACAGGCTTGGCTGCGAGAGAAACAGCTGCTTTGCCGCCTCATTCATCGAGCCGCAGTCGGCGATGGCAAGCGCGTAGCGCAACTGCTGCAATGTCATTTCCTACACCTCTTCCCCGTCATCCCGATCCCCCGCAAACAGGCCCACAACCGCTTTCACAATCTGCCGGATAAGCGCAAACACCGTAAACATCACGACAAACCCAAATACGCCCATCACGATATCCGCAAACTCCATCGCCCCGGTATTCGTCACCTTCTGCCCGATTTCGATGGCAAACGTGATCACGATAATCAGCGTAAATACATAAATCCAGGCGATCGTCATCACATGGCCGCGCTTCGCAAGCCACTTAAAGACCGGATAGACCGCAAAGATCAGCCCCATGCCAAGCACGCCGATCACCAGAAAATGCAGCTGTTTATCCGTAAAATTATACTCATATGCATCGTTTAAGTGCAGCAGCCAGCTGTGAATTTTCGCGATGCATTCCACAATCCAATACAGTAACTCTTTCATTTTACCTCGCATTCCGCCCCTGTCGGCGGCCTTCGGAGAGGCCGACAAAAATCCCGTGACGGCCCACACTTTTTTATATCAGTTTACTACAATTCAATGCAAAAGACAAGCTCGCCCCCACAAACCGCTTGCCGGCGCACACAATTTCCGTTATCATAATTAGGAATAGAAGAAAGCCTTACAAGAAGAGCGCACATGCGATATTTTTCACAAATTGTTTGTGCCGCCTGTAACGGTGCATGGAGGATTCAGATGTTAAATCAGGATGAAATTTCTTTGCTACAAAAAAAGCTCCCGTTCTGGGAACATTTAACCACAACACAGCGGGATGCGCTGCTTGCGGGGGCAGCCCCGGCCCGCTTTTCCGCCGGCCAGTCCATCCACTGCGGAGAGACGGACTGCATCGGTCTGCTCATTGTAAAGACCGGCACGCTACGCACCTATATGACCTCGGACGAGGGACGGGAAATCACGCTGTACCGCTTAGAAGGCGGAGATATCTGTATTCTCTCCGCCTCCTGTGTGTTAGAATATATTGATTTCGACGTGTCCATCGACGCCGAGTCTGACTGCGAACTGTTAATGCTCGGCGCTGCTTCTTTTGCCCGTTTGTCTGCCGAAAATGTCTATGTGGAATTATTTTCTTACAGGCTGGCAACCGAGCGCTTCTCGGATGTGATGTGGGCCATGCAGCAGATTCTTTTCATGAGCTTCGACAAGCGCCTCGCGACCTTCCTGCTCGACGAATCCGCAAAAACCGGCAGCAATGAACTGCACCTGACCCATGAGCAGATCGCAAGATATCTCGGTTCCGCCAGAGAGGTCGTCTCCCGGATGCTGAAATACTTTGCAAAAGAAGGCTATATCACCGCCTCCCGCGGCACCGTCACTCTGGCGGACAGGAAAGGTCTGCGGAGTCTTCTGTAACCGTCTGCCCGCCCTCTCCGCGGTGCTTTAACCTGCAAATCCCCTGCGTCATCGTGCCCATCGGGCAGTAGGCGCACCATGAGCGCGGCTTAAACAGGAGCATTGTCACAAGCCCGAGCACCGTGGACGTCAGCATCACGCTGTAAAATCCGAACGAAAACTGAGCCACCCACGGGGCAAACAGCGTACCGTGGTATGCAAACTGCCAGGGCAGCTTAAATGTCCACAGCAACGTCACCGCCTGGCGCAGGCTGCCGCTTCCCGCAAATACGAGATAGGTGGCAAACAGCATATTTCCGAACATGACAAGGAAAAAAATCAAAAATCCATAGCGGAAAGCCGTACTTTTGAGAAAGCGCGGTATATCCCGCTTCCGCGACAGGCCGAACCGGTTTCCGAGCAGGTCAAACAGCTGTCCGCGCCCGCAGTATTTGTTGCAGTAGGCCTTATTCCCTTTCACGATCGAAATCGCAAGCGGCACGAAAAAGCAGATCAGCCCCAGCCACGCGAACAGAATATTCACAAATCCCAAAATCAAATATGTAAGCGAGGCAATCCACAGATAATCGTACCATTTATGCCCATTTTTACCATTCACCGGCGTGTTTCGCGGCATCTTATTCGCCGCCGGCTCTGCCCCTCTCTCCGCCTCCTTTATCGTGATCACCGATGCCGGACACGCTTTCGCACACAGGCCGCAGCCCACGCACTGTTCGCTGTCTACCTTTGCCACGATGCCCTGCGGCACACTGACTGCACCGCGGGGACAGGCTTTTATACAGTTTCCGCAGCCCACACACTGTGTTTCATCCACGGAAGCAAACCGTTTTATCTGTTTTGTCGCCATACTGTTACTCCTTCATTTTTCTGTAGAATAACAGGTTCCGCCGAAAAGTTCTGTGACGCAGTCACAATCATGACGCCCGCAGAAAAGTCTCCGCCAAAAGGCGCCGTCTGTCATTCCTGAATATCAATGACCGACACCGGACAGTTATCTCTGGCTTCCTTCGCAAGCTCCTCGTTTTCCGGTGCCACATCCGCATATGCCTCTGCATAGCCGTCGTCTCCGAATCGGAATACCTCCGGGCATGTGCCCACGCAGGCGCCGCACGCGATACAGCCTTCGTTTACCTTCGCCTTCACACAAATCCCTCCTTTCATTTTAGGGACAGTATGCACCGGTCCGGTAATTTTTATACCTGCACTGCACAATTTTTCCTTTCTATCCGTCTTTTTACATTCTTTCCGGGCGAAAAATTTCCCCCTGTGCGGTTGCGCCTTGCGGCAGGCTTTAAGAAGAAAATGTCTGCTCAGCGGTACTGAATCTCCGACACGGTAATCTCCGGCATAAGGACTCCGATCTCATCGCACATCTTTTCGATCTGCTCCTGCAGATACGGCATCTTTTCCGCGATATTCTCCACTTTCGGCCCGAGAATCAATTCTTTCATCCAGATATAAAAATCCGGAAGCAGATACAGCTTCGGGAACTCCCCGGGCGTATGCCGGAACTCATCCGACGCTTCGCCGTAGCTGTACAGAATACGCAGTTCCTGCTCATGCTGATAGTCCGCATCCTTAAACAGGAATGTGATCGCATCCAATATTTGAAAATAAATCTGCAGTGCAGCCGGGTTCCCCCGCAACCTGTCATAAAACTGCCGCAGCAGCTTTAAATATGCCGACAGGCTTCTCCAGTCTTTAATCTGCGGGTTTGCCTCCTTTGTCGCGCGATAGCCGCCCCTCGATTTTTTCAGATAGCAGACCCGGTACAGCGGAATCTTCCCACGCTGCTCATTGTCTTCCAGACAGTCCTTGTCGAGAATCACACAGCAGCCTTTGGCATGGTTTCCATACATTTCCCACATTGGCAGATCGTCGATCAGCGAGGTAAAGCATTTCATAAACACATACGGGTAGCGCACCGACCTTCTCGCCCGCTCCCCGTCCTCTGCATCTTTTCTGCTGACGAACCGCTGCAGCGTTTTTCCCTCGTTCGGGTCATTCATATACGCCATATGCATGACCGACAGTTTCCCGCACTCCTCGCCCGCATGTTCCGGCAGCAGGAAACGGAACGTCTCAATCGAGGTGTAGTAGGCCAGCTCCTGCTCCGTGTCCTCCTCGAGCAGGATCAGGGAAATCAGCTCCGTCACCCCCGCGCAGTATGCCAGATCGAGCAGCATTTCATATGGGATTTCCTGCTCGTTTTTCACGCTTCTCACATATTTTTGAATCGGAAAAAGGTTTTCCCGCGTCGTCTCATACAGTCCCCTCCACACGGCATCCCTGTAGTCCGCCTGCACGCCGCGCCCTTCCTCCGCCAGATAGAACAGGGCATACGGCAAGCCCATGCGCTTCATCACAAGCGCCATACTGTAGCAGCGCCGGACGGCACTTTGGATCGTCTGCCCCGCATTTTGATTCTGCCTGCCTTCCCGCACACCGATAAACTGCCCGTATGCCGCACAGAATCTGCCCGCATAATCTAACAGCCGGTCATATGCACCCGGATTTTCCGCCCGCAGTACGATAAATGCCGCATAGAGTTCTCTGCATCCGTATTCCTCTTCCCTTACATCCTCCTTCTTTGAGGATAACATCTTTTCCCCGGCGATTGCCCGTAAGTCCGCGAGTCCCGGTACCTCCCTTTTTCGTTTGCGGCTCCGCCCACTCTCCTCCTCATCCGTCTCCCAGTCCAGCGCCGCAAGCTCATAGAACCGCACAGCCGCCGTGATATCGCGCTTTTCAAACAGCATCTTATCGCCGCAGGCCATATACAGCCCGTCAAAGTCAAGCGCGTAGAGTGCCCCGCTCTCACAGTAATCTTCCCAGTAGCTGTGCACGATATCCGCCAGTTTTTCCTTCAGATTATAAGTCGCGGCATAGCGCAGCAAAAACTCCGCCGTCTCCCTCGTCCCCGCAGACATCATTTCAGAGACATGCAGATAGTTGATGATATCCTTATAAAAGCGGTTGAAATATAGCCAATAGCGCGCTTTCGTCTGATTTTTTCTACGAATCTGATCCGCCATACAGAGCGCATGCTGGTATGCCAGCTCGTCGTCATCGACGTAAAGCCCGAACGACTCCCCCGACGCGTAGTCCTCCCCGACAGTTCTTGCGGGAGCCGGAACCTCCTCCTCCGCGACAAACACATTGCGGCCGTACCATCTTTTCCAGTCCGGAAATGTCAGGTTTAATGTGAGTATCTCATAGTTCATACCGTTTTCTCCTCTGTCTTAGCCAGGTCTCTGCTTTCGCACTGCGTATCACAGAAACATACTGCCGATGACGTGCACGGCAAACGCCGCCAGCCACGCGATCACGCACTGTCCGATGACGACCGCCGCGGCCCATTTTGTGCCCAGCTCCCGGCGTATCGCTGCCACCGCCGCCACGCACGGCGTATAGAGCAGGCAGAATATCAGAAGCGCCGCCGCATTCAATGGCGTCAAAAGGGTATACAGGACTTCCTCGGACGGTATCAGCACGGACAGCGTGGACACCACACTCTCCTTTGCCATAAAACCTGTGATCAGCGCCGTCGAAATCCGCCAGTCCCCAAAACCGAGCGGGTCGAAAAGCGGGGCGATCACGCCCGCTGCCATCGCAAGAATGCTGTCCTGCGGGTTTGTCACCACATTAAACTGGAGATCAAATGTCTGCAAGACCCATATGATAATCGTCGCCAGAAAAATTACCGTAAAGGCCCTCTGGAGAAAATCCTTTGCCTTTTCCCACAGCAGCTGCATCACATTTTTCATGCCGGGCATGCGGTAATTCGGCAGCTCCATCACGAACGGAACCGGCTCCCCACGGAAAATACTGCGCTTCATCACCAGCGCCGCCAATATCCCTGCGGCAATCCCGGTAAAATACAGCCCGCACATCACGAGCCCGCCGTGCTCCGGGAAAAACGCCGCCGTGAAAAATGCGTAAATCGGCAGCTTCGCCGAGCAGCTCATAAAGGGAGTCAGAAGGATCGTCATCTTGCGGTCCCGCTCGGAGGAAAGCGTGCGGCTCGCCATAACCCCCGGCACCGTGCACCCGAAGCCGACTAACATCGGCACGATGCTCCGCCCCGACAGCCCGATCCGCCGTAGCAGTTTATCCATAAAAAAGGCCACTCTGGCCATATAGCCGCTGTCCTCGAGCATGGACAGGAAAAAGAACAGCGTCACGATAATCGGGAGAAACCCAAGCACGCTGCCGACCCCGTTAAAGATTCCGTCGATAATCAGAGAACAGAGCGTCTCATTCACGTCTCCTGCTGCGAGCGCCAGTGCCGCCCACCCGGTCAGTTTCTCGATCCCGGCCTCAAGCAGCGCTGCAAGCCCCGCTCCGACCACCTCGAAGGTCAGCCAGAACACCAGCGCCATGATTCCGATAAATGCCGGGATCGCCGTGTATTTCCCGGTCAATACCCGGTCAAGCCTGCGGCTTCTCATATGCTCTCTGCTCTCCTTTGGCTTTACGACCGTCGCCTCGCAGACCTTTTCGATGTAGCAAAACCGCATATCCGCAATCGCCGCCGCACGATCAAGCCCCCGCTCCTTTTCCATCTGGCAGATAATATGCTCAATCATATCCCGCTCATTGGCGTCAAGCTGCAGCTTCTCTAAAATCCGCGCATCCCCCTCCGCCAGCTTGGAAGCCGCAAAGCGCACCGGTATTTCGGCTGCTCTGGCGTGGTCCTCAATCAGGTGCATAATGCCGTGAATACAGCGGTGCACCGCGCTCTGTTCGTCCTCGGCGCCGCAGAAATCCACCTCGTCCGGCTTTTCCTGATACTTTGCCACATGCAGCGCGTGATCCACCAGTTCCCCGATGCCCTCATTTTTTGCAGCAGAAATCGGCACTACCGGAATCCCGAGCATCTGTTCCATCTCGTTAATCCGGACAGCGCCGCCGTTTTCCCGCACTTCGTCCATCATATTTAACGCCACCACCATCGGCGTATCAAGCTCCATCAGCTGCATCGTCAGATAGAGATTCCGCTCTATATTGGAGGCGTCGACAATATTGACAATTCCCTTCGGTTTCTCCCGCAGGATAAATTCCCGCGTGACAATCTCCTCATTGCTGTAAGGGGACATCGAATAGATTCCCGGCAAATCCGTGATCAGCGTGTTCTCATGTCCCCGGATCTCACCGTCCTTGCGATCCACCGTCACACCGGGAAAATTCCCCACATGCTGATTTGATCCTGTCAGCCGGTTAAAAAGCGTCGTCTTGCCGCAGTTCTGATTCCCTGCGAGCGCAAACGTCAGCCTGACCCCCGCCGGAAGCGGATGCTCATCTTCTTTGGCGTGATATTTGCCGCCCTCCCCGAGGCCCGGATGCGGAATCTGTTTTTTTCTCCGCTTCTCTTCCCCGGCATCATCCGCCTCCGCAATTTCACTGATTTCTATATCCTGTGCATCCGCTAAGCGCAGCGTCAGCTCATAGCCATGGATGCGCAGCTCCATCGGGTCCCCCATCGGCGCATACTTTACCAGCGTGACTCTGGCTCCCGGGATTAATCCCATGTCCAGAAAATGCTGGCGCAGTGCGCCCTCTCCCCCGACAGACAAAATTCTGGCTGTCTTTCCGATTTCAAGTTCATTTAAAGTCATATGTACAATCCCTCTTTATCTTTTCTAACGAAAACATTATACTACAGATTCCAGGGATTGCTATCTATTATTTTTTCCAGTTCACCGTTTATTCACACCCGATGATCTTTTCCTTTACCGGAAGCAGCAGCGCGGGCGATACCGACAGCTCGTCGACTCCCATCCGCACAAAGGTCTCTGTCAGCTCCGTGTCCGCGCCGAGCTCACCGCAGATTCCGACCCATATCCCGGCCTTGTGCGCGCTCTTTACGGTCATCTCGATCATGCGCAGCACCGCCGGATGGTGCGCGTCAAAAAAGGGATTCAGCTTCTCGTTCTGCCTGTCAATCGCGAGCGTATACTGCGTCAGGTCGTTTGTCCCGATACTGAAAAAATCCACCTCCTGCGCAAGCTCATCCGCGATCATGACCGCGGCCGGCGTCTCGATCATCACGCCCAGCTCCACGTTCCCGCAGGTAATTCCCTGCTCCGCAAGCTCCTGCTGTACCTTGGCGACGATTTCCTTCACCTTGCGGATTTCCCACAGTGATGTAATCATCGGAATCATGACCGAAATGCTTCCGTACGCGCTCGCGCGGTACAGCGCCCGCAGCTGTGTGCGGAAAACTTCCTCCCGCGTCAGGCAGATACGGATCGCGCGGTAGCCCATCGCCGGGTTCTCCTCACGGTCAAGATTGAAGTAGCCGATCTGCTTATCGGCCCCGATATCGAGCGTCCGGATAATGACCTTCTTTCCCGCCATCATTTCCGCCACCTGGCGGTATACTTTCTGCTGTTCCTCCTCCGTCGGATAAGTGTCCGACTGCAGATACAAAAACTCGCTGCGGAACAGACCGATCCCCTCCGCGTCGTTCTGCAATGCGGCGCCGATGTCCCCGACACCGCCGATGTTCGCGTACAGCTTCACGCTTCTGCCGCTCTTTGTGACCGTGGGCTTCCCTTTAAGCTCCGCCAAAAGCCTGCGCTTTTCAATTTCTTCCTGCTGTCTTGCGCGGTAAAACTCCAGCGTCTTTTCATCCGGCTCCACGATCAGCTTTCCGGCAAACCCGTCCGCGATCGCCGTTTTCCCGGCCGTTCCTTCCGGAACCGGCGTCATCACAAGAGCGGGAATATTCATCGTCCGCGCCAGAATCGCCGTATGGGAATTGGTGGAACCGAATCTTGTGACAAACGCATACACTTTCGTCTTGTCAAGCTGCACGGTCTCGCTCGGCGCGAGGTCGTCCGCGACAAGGATTCCTGCCTCATCCGATTTCTCCGCCGTATCCTTGCCCGCTAGGATGCGCACGATGCGCGCCGATATATCTTTTACATCCGCCGATCGCGCCTGCATGTACGCATCATCCATCGCTGCGAATATCTCGGCAAAGTTATCCCCGGTCATCGAGACCGCGTATTCCGCATTCACTTCCTGCGTCTCTATGATGTTGACCACCGAGTCGATATAATCGAG
Source organism: Lachnospiraceae bacterium (assembly GCA_021770345.1). GTDB lineage: Bacteria > Bacillota > Clostridia > Lachnospirales > Lachnospiraceae > Roseburia. Next base: position 451,719 of record JAETRD010000001.1, read on the forward strand.
ATCCTCGAGCATCATCTGATGCACCTCAAAAATCGCCGCACTCGCCGCCCCGACTTCCCTCTGGGCCTTCTCGTAAAGCTCCTGCAGCTGCCCTGCGGCCGTCTCCTTCGCCCGATGGAAGCGCTCCACCTCCTGCACCGGATCCTCGATGTGCCAGCGTCTCACCACGGCCTCTTTTTTGCCCATCTCCACGATTTTTCCGATTGCAATTCCGCCAAACGCGGCTTTTCCCTGATACTCTACCATGGATCATCCTCCCTTCGGGTAATCACAGATTCTCCTCAAAAAAGGCTTTCATTGCCGCAAGCGACGCTTCCTCGTCTCCGCCCTCAACCTCAATCGACACCTCGTCTTTGCACTTGATTCCCATCGCCATAATCGCCATCAGTCTGGTACCCTCCGCGGACGCCTCACCCCTGCGGATCGTCACTTTGCTGTCCAGCTCTTTTACCTTCTTTACGAGAAGCCCCGCCGGTCTCGCGTGGATTCCCATCTCATCTGTGATCGTATATGTAAATGATAACATCCCTGTTCCTCCCTCATAAAGAAATAATTGGCACGTCTTACCTGTCGACCCGCAAAACGTCGGCTCCAGGCGAAACCTCACCCGCCGCGACCGCCTCCACAGAAACAAAATCGTCCGAGTTCGTGACCGCCATGATCACGGTCGCTGCATGATCTGCGGCACGAATTTTATCGAGATCCATCGTCAGAAGCAAATCTCCTTTTTTCACATTCTGGCCGGCCGCGGCGGCATTCGAGAAACCGTCGCCGCCCATCTCAACCGTATCCACTCCCACATGAATCAGAATTTCCATACCGAACGCCTCCATGCCTACCGCGTGCAGCGTATCGGCCAGCTGACTGATACGCCCGTCTACCGGCGCGTAAACCTTTCCCTCCGCCGGGTCAATACCGCAGCATGCACCCATAATCCCCTGAGAAAACACCTCGTCGGGAACCTGTTCCATCGCCACAAATGTTCCCTTTGCAGGCGCGCCTAACATCACAGGAGCATTCTCTGGATTCGAGCCGGCGTCTTTCTCTCCTTTCAGGAAATCAAATAATCCCATTTTGTATACCTCCTATGAAATCTACTTCAGCTCCGGCCAGTAATCTTTGTTCGCCACGATCATGTCGTCAAGCACCGCTTTTGCCACGTTCATGCTCGGCACGGTCTTGTTGAGCGTGAACGCCTGCAGCACTTTCTCATAACTGCCCTCGATACAGCCCTCCACAAGCAGCTTTTCGCAGTTGAGCTGCTGCATCATCAGTCCCTGCTGAAACAGCGGAATCGGATTCTGTGCAATGACCTCCGGACCGTTCTTGCCCACATATGCAGGCACCTCCACCATCGCGTCATGCGGCATATTCGGCAGCGCGCCCTTGTTCTCGGTGATCACCAGGAAACGTGCCTTCGTATCGTTTTTCAGCGCGATCGCAAGATCTGCAATCCAGTCACCGTGGCTTCCGGCATAAAATACATCCTTCTCAAGCTCTCCCGTTTCCAGATAGCGGTCAATTCCCTCGAAAAGATTCTTCTCACGGCTGTCCATGACCTCGTTTGCGCGGGTATAATCCGGATCCGAGTGTTCTACGAACTCTTTCTGCTGCAGATAGTAATTCAGGTAGGTATTCGGCAGCATCTCCGGGAAGTTCTCCATAATCTCATACTCGCCCTTCCACACATAGTACCAGCTTCCCTTCGCGTGACGGTTGCCTGTCTTGCTGTTTTTCGCCAGCGACGAATTGCTCTTTAAATACGCTGCCGGCAGGAAAATCTCGTTCTCTTTGATATACTTGCGCAGCGGAGTCAGGATGTCCTTTCCATTGTGCTCGATGGACGTGAACCATCCGAAATGGTTAAGCCCAAAGTAATCGTAAACGATTTCCTTTTTATTCTCAATTCCCAGAGCCGCAGCCACCATATCGATAATCGCGATCGGCATATCGCAGATATTGATGATGCGCGCATTCGGCCGCAGACGGCGGCATGCCTCGGAAACGATAGATGCCGGGTTCGAGTAATTGAGAATCCAGTAATCCGGCTTCGCATATTTCTCCACGTCGTCGATCGCCTCTATCATCGGGAAAATGGTGCGCATACCGTATGCCATACCGCCGCAGCCGCATGTCTCCTGTCCCACGCATCCGTGTCTGAGCGGAATCTTCTCGTCCTGCTCCCGCATCGCATACTTGCCCACGCGCATCTGTGCAAAAATAAAGGAGGCGTCTGTGTAAGCGGTTTTCGGGTCCGTCGTCACCGTGAGTTTAATGTCGCACTCAAGCTCCTTGTGGAGAATCCAGTCCACAACCACAGCCACTTTGTCCTGACGTTCTTTGTCGATATCAAAGAGACGGATTTCCGTCACATCCAGTTCTTCCCTGCGCAGGGCAATTGATTTCACAATCCCCGGAGTAAATGTGCTCCCGCCGCCAATCAATGTAATAATCATAATCGTTCTTCCTTTCTTTTCTTTCTATATTTTTTCTGTTTTATTTTCTGTCCCGTTCCGTTTTACCCGGCGCAGCTTAGAGCTTTGCCAGCTGTTCTTCCACTGCCCGGCGCACGTCCGCCACCTGCAGACCGTAGATAATCTGAACATCGTTCTGCTTTTTCACGATACCCCGGTTCTGGGTTCTGTTGATCAGCTTTTCCTGAAGCAGGTCCGGATCCTTCAGCGTCACGCGCAGACGCGTGATACAGTTTTCCACAGTCACAATATTGTCCCTGCCGCCCAGGCCGTCGATGATATCCATCGCCGTTCCGCCGCCCTCAAGGGTTTCGGCGCCGGCCGCCGCCTTCGGCGCATCCGTTTTCGGCACGGCCGCCTTCTCCGCCAGAGAAGCGTCCTCTTCCGTCTGTGCCTCCTCACGGCCGGGCGTATGATAGTTAAATTTCTTGATCAGGAACGAAAATACCACAAAATACACCAGCGCCTGGAGCGCTCCGAGTATAAACATCAGCGGCATCCGGTTCGTCTTGTCAACATTTGCAATGTTTGTCAGAATCGACGTCAGCAGGTTCGCGTTCCAGAGTGCGATGACATCGAACACTTTCAGCAGTGCCATAAACAGACCGGCAATGCAGGAATGAATCAGATACAGCAGCGGCGCCGCAAAAATAAACATAAAGTCAATCGGCTCGGTGATACCGGCGAGACATGCGGTAACCACGAGCGGGACAATCGTAGAGATCGTCTTTTTCCGGTTTTCCGGATACGCGGTATAGATAAACGCTCCGCCGATTCCTATGTAACCGAACATCTTCGTGAATCCGGTCGACATGTAGTAAATGCTGTCGGAGAACTGCTCCACCGGCATATTCATCTCCGCCATTACAATCGGATATGCTCCGGCGACAACGGTATCTCCCATCTGAAGCACACCGCCCAGATCCGAGAACTGGAATGGGGTGTAAACCAGATGATGCAGTCCGGTCGGCAGCAAAAACCGCTCCAGAAAACCGTAAAGGAAGAGACCGAACGCTCCCGTATTCTTAATGACACCGCCCAGCGCGCTGATTCCACCCTGCACAAACGGCCATAAGGTGTTTGAGATCAGTGCAAATAAGATCGCGACCACCACAAGGCACATATACGAAAAGTTTGCACCGGAATAGATCTGCATCGCTCCCTTAAACCGTTTTTCAAACGTGCGGTTAAACACATACCCCACGATACAGCCGAGGATGATGCCGCCGAACACGCCCATGTCCACGCACTGGATTCCCAGGATCTTAGACTGTCCCGTTCCGAAAAGCCCCAGCATCGGCTGCTCCTCCGCCAGCTTTCCCGTGAGATTCAGCAGCGTATTCGAGCTGGTCAGATACATCAGGTAAGTCATAAACCCGACAAGCGCCGCCTTGTGTTTTTCATTCTTCGCCAGCGCGGCAGGCAGACCGATCACAAAAACAACGCTCAGATTATTGATAATCGCCATCACGGCATTGTAGAGCGTCTGCCCCAGCGTCTGAATCGGCGCCCATTTGAGGAACGGCAGCAGGCTTGTGATGGTATTGTTTGTCAGCAGCACGCCGACAACGATGAGGATACCCGCCGCGGACAGATACATCAACGGCTGTACCATCGCTTTGGCAAATTTCTCCATCGCGCCCATTACTTTGTCTTTCATGTTGTTTTCTCCTTCCATACTTTGATTTTAAATTTATCATTTATCTAAACACGGCAACCCGTGGATTTCCCGCGCTCACAAAATCTTTGTCAGATGAATCAGCAGATAAAATTTCTCCTGCCTGCTGAGCGTATAGCCGAACTCTTTGGAACAGTAGGCATCCAGCCTGCGGAGGCATTCCTGATTCTGCGGATTCCGGCAAAGGAGCTGCTCATACAAATCGTCCACCTTCTCGTCAGTCCAGACCGTCTTCTGAAAAATGCGCTGCGCAAGGAATTTCAGATGCGTGATCAGCCGTATGGTGTCCAGACTTTCATCGTCCAACATCAGCCCGTAAGTTCCCTTTATGATATCCAGCGCACCTTTCACAAACTTGAGAATGCCGTAGGCGGCATCGCGGTCCACGGAATTGGCGATCAGATGCAGCGCGATATACCCCGCCTCATCCTCCGGCAGTGCCACGCCACAGTGCTCCTCTATGATTTCTAACGCGCGGCATCCCAGTGCGTACTCCTTCCGATAAAGGAGCTTTGTCTCCCCCAACAGCAGATTGGGCAATGCCATCCCTTTATCCTGCCGCTCAATGGCAAAATTGATATGATCAATCAGGGACATGGTTGCCTGGCTGCTCATAAAGCACCCCTCCGCGTCCGCCAACGCAATAATCCGGTCCGCAGCATCCATCACATCCGGTCTTATATCCCGCAGCATCTGCAAAAACTTCATCTGCATCTCATCCTGTATGTAATAGACCTTCTGGATTTTCCGCTCGTCGATTTCGTCGCCGGGACGCTTGGCAAAGCCGATGCCGTTCCCCAGTACGATTGCCTCGCGTCCGGACGGCGTCACCACCGAAACCGCATTGTTGTTGAAAATTTTAATAGACCGCATAACCCTTTCCCTCTTCCTCAAAAGCACAAAAAAAGCATAAATTCTAAAGCGGTTACCCGCTGTAGAACTTATGCCTGATTTAACAGTTACACGTCGTTACCAATATTGAACTATATACACTATATAATTTTTCGGGAAAAAAGTCAACTTGTTGGAAATACTGATTTTTTCGATTTAATATTGTACAAATTGCACAAATCAGGGCACCAGAATACCGCGTTGGGCCAGTACGGGTTACACGGGCGCCAGCATCGCGAGCGTCCCCGCCACAATCATGACGAGTCCGATAGCCGCCTTTTTTGAGAGCTTTTCGCGGAACACCACATAAGAAAAAAGGATGGTGACCAGTATGCTCAGCTTGTCGATCGGCACGACCACGCTCGCAAATCCATCCTGCAGTGCCCTGTAATAGCATAGCCACGACGCCCCCGTCGCAAGCCCCGACAGACAGATAAAGACAAGCTCCCTTCCGGAAATATCATGTATTGTCTTTTGCTTTCCGGTCACAAATACCACGACCCAGGACATCAAAAGTACCACGCTCGTGCGGATCGCCGTACCCAGATTTGATTCGATCCCCTCGATCCCCACCTTCCCCAGAATGGAGGTCAGACTGGCAAACAGTGCGGACAGGCAGGCATAAATCAGCCACGCACTCCCCTCCGCAGTCTCAAAGTCAGGCGTTTTCTTCCTCTGTATCATCAGCCAGGTTCCGACGCCGATCAGAATGACGGCGACGATCTTTACCCCCGTCACCGTCTCATGCAGAAACACAAACGCCAGCAGGATGGTCAGAACCGTACTCGATTTGTCAATCGGCACCACCTTGTTGATATCCCCCAGCTGCAGTGCCTTAAAATAGCAGAGCCACGAAGCGCCTGTTGCAAGCCCCGACATAATCAGAAAGAGCCACGTTTTCCCCTCCACGCTCCCCGCTCCGTCCAGAGAGCCGGAAAGCAGCACCATAATCCAGGAAAATACCAGCACAATCATCGTGCGGATCGCCGTCGCGACGTTCGAATCCGTCTTTTTGATTCCGCACTTCGCCAGAATTGATGTCACCCCGGCGAAAAAAGCGGACGCAAACGCAAAGCCTATCCACATAGAGATCCCTCCTTCATCCCGGCCATCTCCGCCTTCATCCGTCATCCATATATATTCCATATTAACGCTTCGCACCTGCAGACGCAACACAAAACAACAACCGAATAAAGAAAGGGGGCTAATCTTTTGATTCAGGCAAATCCGCCTCAAATCCTAAAATAGTTTTTCCGTCTCGCGTTCCTTCCAGCCAGATTCTAAATCTGCAAATATCATACTCCAATGTTTTGCAATCTCCTGTTATACAGAATCGGCTTTCCTGTTCGGTCTTGTTAACGGCAATATAAAAGAATCCGGAATAATGGTTATACCCATTGTCATGTGTATGGTAACCCCATAATTCTTGACATTTAAGAGGATCAAGTCCGGTTTCCGCAAAGAACGCAGCGGCAGAAACAGGAAGCTGCTTCATAAATTCACAATACCATTGGCAGTCGGGACACTCACATGAAACCGGTTCTACACTTTCACTGATTTTTCGCGTCAGAAATGGGTCAATTTCAAAAAAGAACATGATTTCCTCCTTCTTTGCTTCCCAGACTGCGTGTGCAGGTGGCATAGGCGAATTCCTCTACAGTCTGGTACAGTTCCTCCTCCGTCCGAAATTTATACAGATTGGTGCATTCGTTCTTCAGGGTGATAAAGTACCTCCACATCGGCGCATTGTCATACGGATATCCGGCTCTGACAACATGATACTCTGCGACCGCAAGCAGCTTAAAAACCCCAAACGGCTCTCAAACCTGCATCGGCAGCTTTATCTGCTGCCCCGGATACAAAAGCCCCGGGTTTTTGATATGGTTGATCCGTGCCAGAACGGGAACCGACGTCCCGAAACGCTCCGCGATCTCATAAAGCGTATCGCCAGGCTGCACGCGGTAGCGCATATCCCTGTCTGCCGCCTGATATTCCGGCCGCTCTCCCGTTCTTTTTACAATCGTTCCGTCGCTTCGCATCTCCTCGCCAAAAATGTTCCTGTCCACATTCCCCTGAATCCCGGCAACCCGGCCCATGTCCGTATACTGCCAGCCTGCAGGGCTTCCCCAGGGGGTATCCGCCGTCGGTTCCTCTGTATTGTACTGCGCGATCCAGAGCGGGTATCCGGACAAATCCGCATCCAATACCCCCTCCGCATAGCAGGCGTCCGCGTAAATCGCCGCGGACTGGTTGCTGTATGTCTCCACGCTTTCCAAAAAGGTGCGGGCAACGGAATTTACCTGTGCCCGGGACATCCCCCGCATATCCTCAATATCCATCACCATCTTACCCGACGCGGTCAACCCCTCCGTCACAGCCACAAAATGCGCGGCCTCCGCCCGGGCCGCATCCGCGTTCCCCGCCGTCAGATAGTGGTAAAACCCAACCGGAAGTCCCGCCTGTACCGCATTCGCATAATTCCGGTAAAAAAACGGATCCGTAAACTCCGCTCCCTCGCTCGCTTTGATATACACAAACTCAACCCCCGCGTTTTTCACCGCCGAAAAATCAATATAGCCCTGCCACTGACTCACGTCAATTCCATTCATAGAAACAGCTCACTTGCTTTTCTTTTACTATATGGTTTTCCGCGGTATACGGTGCCACGCTACGATGCCAGATCCTTTTTCGTGTATTTCATCCATGCTCCCGCCGCGCACGCCGCCGTGACCGCAAGCCCGATCGCGCACGCCGCCGCGGAAAGTGCCCCCTCCGTGTAAATATCCGCCGCATTGCTGTAGTAAAACGGAGTCAGATATTTCCCGTTTTCGATGGCCGGAACGATGCGGCACATCATGTCCAGCGCGAAAAAGACAAGCGCAATGCCGAGTCCCGCCCCGATCTGTATTTTCCGTGAGAAGGCTGACATCAGAAAACAGACGCTTCCGACCTCCGCCATCATCAGAAACTGTGCGGCCGCACACAAAAGCATTTCCTTTGCCGCGATTTCCTCCCCCATAACCGCAAATCCGATCAGGTAGGATGCGGTGCAGACCGTCTCAAACAGCGCCAGATTCGAGAGAAGCGCCAGATATTTCCCAAAAACGGCCTCCCCTCTCGGAATCGGCAGCGCATACAGAAATTCCGCCGTGTGACCGGCCTCCTCCTTTGACAGCAGCGCACTCCCGAGGATTGCGGCAAACATGGCGCCTCCCAGCCCGTGAATCATCGCAATCTCCGTGGCATAATAGCCGGTCAGCGTCGCAAGGCTCATCTTATCCATCCCAAACGCCGCCGACATCGCTCCCATGTCCGAAAACAGATCCGAGATATCCCCGATGGACTCCTCCACACTCGCATAGAGCAAAAGGCAGCCGAAACAGATCGCTCCCACACTGACTGTCCAGATCGCCAGACTCTTAAAATTCCGTTTCATTTCATGACAATATAACGTCTTACCGCGCCGTATCATAACCGCCTCCCAATCCCCGGGATTTCTCCCCGGCCGTTGTCCCGTCCTTCTCATAGTAGTGCAGAAAAATCTCCTCAAGCCCCGGCTCCTCGATGACAATATCGCTGATATCGTGTCCCGCAAAACCCGCAAACAATTCGTTGAGATCCCCCTTGTACACAAACTCCTCCTCTTTGCCGTCTTTTACCATGCGGATGCGTTTCGCGCTGGTTTTTGTCAGGTTTTCCACAGTATCCGTGCAGACCAGTTTCCCGTCCCGTATCATCGCGGCGTTGCGGCAATACTTTTTGATCTCCGACAGCACATGGGAGGACAGAAAGCAGGTCGTCCCCCGCGCATTGTATTCCAACACCAGCCGGAAAAATTCCGCCTGCATCAGCGGGTCAAGTCCGCTTGTGGGCTCGTCAAACACAAACAGCCGCGGCACATGCTGCATCGCGCACACGATACTCACCTTTTTCCGGTTTCCTAAAGACAATTCCTCTATCCGCTTCTCCCGCTCCACGCCGAGGCGCTCGCACAGCATATCCGCCTCCCTGCCGCAGTCCATCCCCCGCATATCCGCCGCAAAGCGGATCACCTCTTTCACCTTCATATCCGGATAAAACATCGCCTCGGACGGCATGTAGCCGATCTCCCGCAGCAGCGCGGCGCGCTGTTTTTTCACATCTGTTCCGAGCACCCGCACCTCCCCCGCGTCAAAGCGGATCAGCCCCAGCAGGCTTCGGATCGTCGTGGACTTCCCCGCGCCGTTCGGCCCTAAGTACCCGAAGATATCCCCCTCCTCCACGCGCAGGTTCAGCTTCTCGATGCCCCGGTGCTTTCCGTAAGTTTTTGTGAGCCCGCACAGCTCAATCGCGTATTTCTTTTCGTTCACAGCGCTTCCCCTCTTTCTTAAATTCTTCCAGATCCCGGTTCAGCTGCCCGGTATCCATCTTCCGTCTGACATAATAGCATAAAAACATGCACAGATAGCAGGCAAGCATGTACACGACAAACAGCACCGTCGCCGTCATATTACGCTCAAACCACCCGAATCCGTAGCTGACGATGCCGTATACCAGCGAGCATCCCGCCGCGGCTGCCGTCTCGTACCCTCCGATGCGCTCGCTCTCGTCAAAATTGCGCAGCAGATACACCTGCGCATAACACATAACATACGTTGTCGCAATCATCTCGGCGGCCGCGGCGAGATCCGCCTCGCGGCTCCCGCCGAGGATCCGGTAAACCGCATAGTAAAAAAATATCGTAAAAAAGTACATACATGCTTTAAAGTCTATTTCGATCTCCCACTTAAGAATCTTTTTCAAGCGCTTCATCGCGTTCCCCCTTTTAATATACTCCGCAGTTCCTTCGCGTACCGCCGTGAGATCATCACATACTCCCCGTTATCCATCTGCGCCTTAATCCGGTTTCCCGGCTCGCTTTTGAGATATGCGATGTGGTAGATATTGACGACCATCGATTTGCTGCACCGGAAATATCCTTCCTCCTCATAGCGCGCCTCCACGGCGGCAAGGGAGCTCGCCGTCCGGTACGCCGCATCCGCGGTGTACAGCCAGGTAACCCCGTCCACGCTCTCAAGATAGATCACGTCCCCCGGCCGGAGCACGGCCCACTCCCCGTCCTTTGACGCCAGAAGCGCCTGCCCCTGCCGGTTCACACAGTCCGCAATCTCCCTGATCTGATCTGTCATATGAAGATATCGGATAATGACCTCTTCCGTCCCCTCATCAATCTGTTCCAGGCTCAGCTTCATACATTTCCTCCATTCTTTTCACACCCCAATTTGTGACATCGGCACAAATTTGGATGTGCTATCAGATTACCTGACGGACATAAAAAAAGCAACCCGCAATCCCTTAAGATGCACTTTGGGGACTGCAGGCTGCAGTTTTCTTTTCTATTTTTCCTCTTTTCTTATCCCCTCACGGGTAAAGTTTCTTCTCAGCGCCCGTTCCGTCGGGAAAATAGAAACAATCAGGATTACACATTGTACGGCACATAACATACCGCTCACGGTTCCAATCACCGCTTCGGAGCCGCGATAAAACGGGACATGCACTGCGGCGGAAGGTACGAACAAAACCCAACCAATCTTCCACCACAGCCGGCCGCAGTATTCATGCGCAAACTTCCATGTATCCGTGTTTTTCATTGAAGCCGGCGTTCGATATCCGACGATTCCGTTAATCTTTTTGGGCGGATGCTTCCACATCATTCTTCCGAACACAATCATAAGGATCGGTATCAGCAGATCACAGGCAAACAGAAACCACCAGTACCACATAATATTCCTCCTCTTCCCGGCCAGGTGTATCCGCAGACGCATGCGCCGGCGGCGGTTCATCCCGGAAAAACCGTTATCTTCTCACATATTTATTCTCAAGGTGATTGTGGTAGAGTACCATCACAAAGATCCCGCCCACGGCCACCGCGCCGGAAATCATGGATCCTGCAAAGACATCTCCGAGCAGGGCACCCGCCAGATAAGTCGCAATCATCCCCACACCGTACACAATCCACATAATCCCATGTTTCCGGTTATAAGCTAAAACATCGCTGACCCGATCCAACCCGGGCGGCTCCACGCCCGCCCAGAACCCGCACGGCGTCTTCTTGCGGTAGGATACCACCCCGATCACAATCATAAACATACTCACATAACCGATAATTCCCAGCCCGATTGCACTCCCCGCATCCATAATTTTTCACCTTTCTATATTCTTTTCACGCAAATCTTCATGATCTCATCAAATCTGTTCGGAGAATGCCGCCTTGTAGGCATTCTCCTGTGTGAGACTTAGAACTTCTCCGCGAAACAGCCTTTGTTGTGAGCAACCAGAAGTTCTTTTCACACTACCACAAATACAGGCCGTCCATCTGCATCTCTTCGTCAAACGAGAACCGGAAGGTCACACTGATGTTTTCAAAGGACACGTTCATCTGTATCACGGCGGAATGTCTTCCCTTCTGCGTCAGTTCAGCCGTATATGCCGACCCGTAGGAGACGATTTCTCCCCAGTCCGTTCCAATCTGCGCTTTCGCTCCCGCAAGCGCAGTCCGATAGTCGTCCCCGAGCGCCTTCTGTAAGACCGGGGCCGCATGCTCATACAAACTGTCAAAATCATCTGCGGCAATCCATTCCACCGCCTGACGGGCTCTGTCTTTTACTTCCTCCTCCGCGAAACGTCCGCTCGCCCCCAGCTCCTGCTGCTTCGGGAACGCCCAGTACACCCACGCGGCAAACACCGCAAGCACGATTCCCACGACGACAAACACCCTGTTTCTGCGGCGTGCCCGCCCGGCTTTTCTCTCCGCATCCGAAAAATTGGCGTTAAAATCCGCGGCCGTCTCCTCGGGCGTGCCCATCCGCGCAAAAATTTCCCCGATCGCCTCCCCGCTTTCCTTCGCCGCCGCGATATCCGATTCCAGCTGGCGCCTGATTTCCTCGCGCTTTGCTCCGCTGCAGTTTAATTTCCGGATCACTCTCGCAATGTAATCTTTCTCGCTCATCCCTCCTGCACCTCCTCGTTTCCTGTCACTTTATTATTTCCTGTCATTTCATTTACATGTGCCGCAAAGCTTCTCCAGAGTTCCGTAAGCTCCCGCAGCTCCTCGTTTCCCTTTTCGGTGATGCCGTAATATTTTCGCGAGACTTCCTTACCCTTCGGCTCGCTCCACCTGCTCTCCACCAGCCTCTCGTCCTCCAGCCGGTACAGAATCGGGTACAGCGTCCCCTCTTTTAGGGTAAACATGCCTCCGCTTTCCTCCCGCAGTTCGCTGATCAGCTGGTAGCCGTATTTCGGTTCCGATTCCAGACGCTTTAGCACCAGCATCTCAAGAACCCCCTTTTTCATCTGCTGCTCGTATTTTGGATTCACACGCCCCTCCTATACTTAGTATTGCTAAGTACATTCTAATACGATGTGACAGTGTTGTCAAGAATCGGAATGCGCCCCTGCGGCATTTACTTATCATGTTACATCTTGACATCCGGGATATTTTTAAATATAATCTGTTTATATAAATCTATTATATAAATAGATTATATTTTATGAAAGGGGGAAACCAAATGCCGAAACAGCGGATTACAAAGGAAATGGTGGTCGATGCCGCCTTTGCGATTGCAAGAAGCAGCGGTATGGAACAGGTTCTGGTGAAAAACATCGCAGACAGACTCGGCTGTTCCGCGCAGCCGATTTACAGCTACTGCAAAAATATGGACGGTTTGCGTCAGGATGTCACCGCACAGGTGCGCCTGTTTATACAGGATTATGTGGCGGCGCGCATTGACCCGGACGATTTATTCCGCAGCACGGGCGCCGCTTACATTCAGCTGGCCGGGGAGGAACCTCACCTGTTCCGGATTTTCATTTTACATCAGCGCAGAAATATCGCTTCCCTGGAAGACTTATATCAGGCGGAAGCCAATCCGCGCACCGCGGAATTCATAGCCGAAAAGCTCGGCATCGGCATTCTGCAGGCAAAACAGCTGCATCTGAATATGCTCATCTATACCATCGGCATCGGCACTATTTTTTCGGTTTCGACACCGGGCATTCCTGTCGAAGAAATCTACACTCAGCAGGAAATTGCCTGCGAGGCATTCTGGAATCAGGCAAGGAGGGAGTCATGACAAAACGCGGAATCATCATTTACCAGTCGAAATACGGAGCAACCAAAAAATATGCCGGCTGGCTGAAAGAGGCGACATGCTTTGACTGCATCGAGACCGCCAAAGCCTCCCCCAGGCAGCTGATACCATATGACACGATCGTTTTGTGCGGCGGCATCTATGCTTCCGGTATCGCCGGGATTTCATTTCTGAAAAAGAATATCGATCAGTTAAAAGATAAAAAAACGGCCGTGCTGTGCGTGGGTGCTTCCCCTTATGACGAAAAAGCACTCCATGAAATCAGGACGCGCAACCTGACCGGCAATTTAAAAGGCACCCCGCTCTTTTACGGGCGGGGCGCCTGGGATGAAAGCAAAATGACATTCACAGACAGAACCCTCTGTCGGCTGCTTCAGAAATCCATTGCAAAAAAAGATCCGGGCACTTATGAACCGTGGATGTCCGCCCTTATGTCTGCAGTCGGAAAGTCATGCGACTGGACCGACCGGGCATATCTTGCTCCGCTGCTCGCATATCTGGAGCACTAACATTCCTTACGGTTCTCCTCGAGTGCCCAGATATGCGGATTGCGCCAAAAATACAGGCACACGCCGATTCCCGCAAAAGCGAGCACAAAAAACAGAAAAGCCGCGCCGGAACCCTTGCCGCTGCCGAACATTCTGACAAGGATACCGTTTTCCCGCTGCGCGGCCATAAGCGGTTCAAATACCCGATCCACCAGAAAACCGCCGAGAAAATACCCGATCGGTATCGTAAAAAACTGCAGGGAATTGCGCACCGCATAGACCCTGCCCTGCATCTGCTCCGGCACATGCAGGCGCAGGATGGCGTCCAGATTCGTATTCATCAGCGGTATCGCAATCCATCCGAGAAAGCCGCCGATACACCAGACAAGCGGCGTTCTGCCGAACGCCAGTAAAAAGTTTTCCGTGCTCATCGCAAACAGAAGGCAGCTGCAGATAACCCGCACCCTGCTTTTGGGCTTTTTTGCAAAAAATGCAGCGATACTGCCCGCAAAGGTGCTTATGCCGATCACCGCGTTCACAAGACCAAGCGTCCGCTCCCCGCCGCCGTCCCGCGACAGCATCATTGCCGGAAAAGCCGCCTCGTAGACCGAAGCCACCAGATTGATGGCCGCGAGAAACAAAATCAGCCCGAAAATCCCTTTTTCTCCGCGCAGATAAGAAATTCCCTTTCCCGCGGACTCCAAAAGCTTTTCCCGGGATTTAACCGGCTCTCTGCTCTCCGGAATCCGGATGCAGAATGCCAGCGTCAGAAACGCCGCGCAAAACGTAAACAGGTCAAATGCCGCGATGGCGTCCATCCCTGCGATCCCCCAGACTGCCGTTGCGAGAATCGGCGTCAGAATCGAGTTGAGGGAACTCGCAAAATAGCGCAGCCCTCCCACACGCTGGTAATATTTCTCAGCCAGCACACGCGTGGTCGCCACCTCCGACGCCGGCTGCTGCACCGTATTCATAATACCGTTTACCCCGTTGATCAGGTACAGATGCCAGATCTGCAGCGCATCGTTTTTCAGCAGAAACAACATAACCACCGTAGTAAACGCCGCAACCGTATCGCACACCAGCATCGTAATCTTTTTATTCCACCTGTCGCTCAACGCGCCTGCAAAAATGCTAAGCAGCACATAAGGCGCATAGGAACTCACCATCAGCAGCGCTGTCATAAGGGCAGACCCGTTCTGCGTATACGACCAGATCACCAGCGCGTAACTTGTCATCGCACTGCCAAGCCCGGAAAACGACTGTGTACTCCACAGCAGCAGATACGGCCTCATCTCTCCGAGCGCACCGACGAAATCTTTGTATTTGAAATTGTTATTCATAGACTTTGCTCCTTGTATTGTCAAATTTTAAGTATTTAACGTGCAAAGTCTAAGAGCAGTTCTGTTACTCCATGCAATCACTGCCCGTTCAGACTTTGCATGGAGCTGTTGCAATGCATAATTTTGAACTCATCTTTCCCCTCCCAAATCTGTTACTGTGTTTCCGTATCCGGATCGGCCTTTGTAACGCTCACACTGCCCCTGGCCTTTTTCCCGGTCACTGACAAGGTATAGGTACCGCCGTCTTGTATTTGAACCTGAAACGAGGATGTCTGAATATCCGTTTCCTCATATACCGGCTCCTCCCCTTCTTTTTGAAGTGAAATATCTATGCTTCCGGCTTTGTTTACAATGTCAAAATCAACAATGTCACCGGCGGCAAGCGTCAATTCCTGGAAATCCGTCTTATTAAGCACTTTAAAATCCATGATAAGCGCGCTTTTATTTCCTGTCCGGCTTCCGTCAAATGTTGTTCCTCCGCAGGCACAGGCGCAGAGCATAAAAAGGCATATCACGATACAGGTAAATTTTTTTATCATAACCGTCTCCTTTTATTTTTCCACTCAATCTTCATTTTTGTACAGCGCATAATAATCGGAATCAATATTGTCCATCATCTGTGCAAACCATCGCTTGGCATCGTCGAGTGCTTTGTTATAGATAATCGGCGCCAGTTTCTGTTCAAATAATTCCGTCAGCTGCATCTGTTCAATCATGCCGATCTCTTCGCCGCGCGTATCGAGATAAAACGCTTTGATCTGTGCAGCAAGCTTTTCTTTCTGCGTGTCCGACAATTTAATCTGCGGCAAAGTATCTCTTCTCCTCATAAAAACTCCTCCCCACCGGAACTGGTCTTCCTGCCATTTCCCGACTATCCCTCAGTCCAAAGATCATCAAACAGATTTTGGCTGTCTGTAAAAATTGTAACATTGTCAAATCCATATGGCAAATCAAAATATTGCAATTTTACAAAGCCATATCTTCCCGCAGAAGCCCCAAAAGGTATTCATCGCTCTTTGAAATGTCTGCCATTTGTCGCCCCGCCGTCACAAAGAATATCCACGCCTGCAAGATAGCCGTTACGTTCATCAGCCAGGACAGCAAGCGCATACCCCAATTCCTCCGGCGTACCCATGCGCCCCTCGGCGGTATAGGCAACCATACTTCCGCCCTCGGCTTTTTCAAGGTTTCCCATGTCCGTTGCTATCAGACCTGGGCTAAGCGATACTACACGGATGCCTTTTTTTCCATATTCAAATGCACATTTTTGTGCATACCAGACGGTAAAATTTTTTGAGATAGAATAGGCAAACCCGGCCTTTTGGTAATCTCCCCTGGCAAGGTTACTCATCTTAAGCGCCTTTCTCATAAATGCCTCCTCATTTGTATCAGCCAGCGCATACATCTTTTTACTGATTAAGAATTTCGGTAATACATAAGCGGAATTGGAAGCAACATCCACTATGACACCGCTATCCATATATTTTACAAACTCCTGGTTCATATAAACCGTACCCAGTGCGTTGACGCGCAAAATCATTTCTGGTTTCGCCATACTCGGAGAAAGCCCTGCGGAGTTAATTACATTTTTTACCGTGCCCAAAGACACGGCAAATTCTGCAAGTGCACGCACACTCTCCCGGTCAGAAGTGTCGCAGGTCTTCGTGTAAACCGTATAGCCCTGCGTGCGCAGTTCCTCCGCCGCCCTTTCAAGTTTCTTTTCCGTTCTGCCGGAAATTAAAATGATTTTATGCTTTGGCATGTTTTTTGCTGCTGCAAGCCCCATGCCGCTGCCGCCTCCTGTAATGACACAGACCTCACCCATGCTAAAGTCCTCCTTTCACAACATCAGGCTAATGCCGCCAGCCACTGCAACAAGGAAAGCCGGGTCAGTCAGCGCATCAGCATTCATCGCCAGCCCTGCAACACTGCCGAGCGCAAAGACCAAATTGACTGACTTGCGGCAGCGCTCGAAAAAGTCCTGCCCTGACAACGCCGCGACATCTTCCTCACTAAGCAATCCGTCATCATGCAGGCGCAGTATATGCTCCCGCACTGCGAGCAGAAACTCCGCCGTGATTGCCGTGTAACCGTTCTCATGGAAAATATCCATTACACGGTCAATATCCGTCTGTCTGCGCAGCCTCTCTACAAGCGGTGCATCAACTGCAGACTGGACAAGTTCATGAATCAGTACAAATTCCTCTTCTTTGACTTCCATGTCATGTGCCGCAAGTTTCCTCGCATAAGATTCAAAATCCCCGGCACACAAAATCGAAAGCATCTCATCCCAATTCTGCGAAAGCGCAAGTTTTTTCCAATTTTTTTCAAGAGCCTCATCTGTAAAATCCGTTATCCCCGCCATATGCAGCACCCGTTTAAGGTCATTTGCCGAAGATGCCGCCGCAACGGACGCAATAAACGAAGCGCCGCCTGTAAAGCTTTCAGGCATCCCAACAGCCTTTGCAGACGCGGATACAACGGAAGCAGACGCTTTCTCACTGTTATCCCCCGCGACAAGCCCTTCCTCCACAAGCCAACGTGCCATATCCCCCATTGTCTCCGCATAGGGGCGTGTGCGGTAGCCAAGCTCCCTCTCCGCCTTGGAGTAATCAAAGGTATTATTACGGTCAAGATTATAAACGGCAAAATTCGTCATCAACGGTTTCTTCCCTGTTTTGGCGGCCTTCCTTTCCATCTGCGCCGCCAGACGGTATGCAATGGAAAGCGGCACATAAAATAATGGCGTTTTACAGCCGCTTGCATCATGCAGCATTCCACAGACTTCTTTCAGAGTGACCTCTTTATTTGCAAGGATATAACACTCCCCCACTTTACCCTTGTCTGCAGCCGCAACACAGCCATGCGCAAGGTCACGCACATCACACAGATTAAAAGAGCCGCCCATGCCCACCGGCATTTCACCATTCATGATTTTGATTACAGTGCCTGTTGTTTCACCTATGGCATAATCTCTCGGCCCTAAAATACCGCTGGGATGAATCACACATGCCCTGAGATTTTTTGTCCTGCATGCATCCAGTACCTCCTGGGTTGCCAATGCCTTTGACTGGCTGTAGCAGCCTACCTGGGTTTTCTCATCAACCGGCGTAAAATGATCTGTTTCCCTGATTGCAGTTCCCTTTGGCTGTTCGGGAATCGCCCCTGTTGAACTCACATATACCATTTTACGGCATTCAGAGTGTTCCAGACATCTGTCAATCACATTTTTTGTACCGCCCACATTCACATCCATCAGCTTCTGGCTGAACTCCGCATTGGTTGTCACCATACTGGCACAGTGGATGACAATGGACTCATCCCCCTCAGGGATAGAGAAAAATGCTTCCAGCGAATCCACATCACACAGATTTCCTTCCACAATCTCCACCGCTGACGGAATATGTATGGCGGATTTATCTCCCGACAGAACCAAAGCCCTCACCTGTTCCCCGCGCTCCAACAACTCGTCACACACATGGCTTCCCAAAAACCCCGCGGCCCCTGTCACTAAATAAACTGTTTTTTTCATAACATAAAACCTTCCTTTCCGTATTACCATTCACGCGTTTTCCTGTCGCATGCAAAAACACGGCCTATTTCTGTTTTTGCTTTACAAGTGACACAATAAACCGGCAAGGTAAACTCATGGTAAACAAAAATTTTCATAAAAAAGAAATATGTGGTATGATTAAAAAAATACGAAAGGAGACTGTCATGAAACACCGTGACCGTTGTGAAAGAGATACCCAGTTACAAAATTATTTTGCTATTCTCGCCATTGTTCCGGCCGTTATTTCTATCATGGCCTATGAATTTGTCGATTATATGATTTTCATCCTCCATCCATGGCGCACTGATTATAATCCACTTAACGGCCTGGGTATCCTGATACCAATGGCGCTTATGATGGAATTGATTACTTTCTTTTTTTCCAGGCATCTTCTTAAAAAGGTATCCAGGCTGACCACTGCCATCAGCCGCGTTGCCCAGGGGGATTTTCATGTCACACTGGATGAGACGCACGCCGCTCCCCTGAAAGAAATCGTCAGGGACTTCAATAAAATGGTGCAGGAACTTCAAAGCGTGGAAACACTGCGCCGCGACTTCATAAACAATTTTTCTCACGAATTCAAGACACCAATTGCCTCTATCAATGGTTTTGCACAGTTACTGCTTGACACGGAAGTTTCAAAAGAAGAGCAACGTGAATACCTGCAGATTATTTCGGAAGAGTCCTCACGCCTGACCAGGCTCGCGGAGCAGACAATGATGCTCTCCCGGCTTGACAGCCAGCAGAAAATTCCTGACAGAGAGGTCTATTCGCTGGATGAACAGCTGCGACAGACCGCCATCCTGCTATCACCTGCATGGTCTGAGAAGCAGATTGACCTAACCGTAGATATGCCGCCTATGTCCTGCTATTGCAATCCGGCGCTTCTCTCTCAGCTCTGGATTAACCTGCTGAACAACGCCATTAAATTTACCCCTGAAAATGGAACGATTTCTATTTTTGCCCATCGGGAGGGAACTAACCTTTTGGTATCGATACAGGATACTGGATGTGGGATGACCGAAGAACAGCTTGCGCATATTTTCCACCGCTACTATCAGGGCAACCGTTCCCATTCCTCCTCCGGATTGGGTCTCGGACTCTCCATAGCACACAGGATTGTGGAATTGTGCGGGGGAAAAATAGACGTGGAAAGCAAACCGGGAGCTGGAAGCCGCTTTACCGTGACACTCCCTGCCGGGATAACCGAATCGGAACAACCTTAATTTTTTGTAAATTACGAAAAGAGATAAGTATGGCAACCATTTTAATTGTAGAAGATGAAAAAAACATCCGCCTGCTGACAGCGGCACGCTTAAAAACATCCTATACCGTCCTGACGGCCTGTGACGGGAATGAAGCGATTGACATTTTTTACAGGCAGCACATCGACCTGATCATCGCAGATATTATGATGCCGAATATGGACGGTTATGAACTGGTCAGATGCCTGCGAGAATATAATCAGAATGTACCTGTTATTTTCCTGACTGCCAAATCTGATTTTGACGACAAACGTAAAGGATTCGCCTCCGGGATTGACGACTATATGACAAAACCGGTCAATTATGAGGAACTGCTCTGGCGCATTCAGGCGCTGCTGCGCCGTGCCGGCATCAACGCCAACCGCCGGATCACAATCGGTGCCGTTATTGTGGATTCCGACAGTTACACGGTAAGCCGGGAACAGGAACAAATTGAACTGCCAAAAAAGGAATTCGACTTGCTCTTTAAGCTTCTCTCTTACCCCAATGTCATTTTTACCAAAGACCAGCTGCTTTCAGATATCTGGGGCATGGAGACCGACAGCAACGACAGCACCATCAAAACACATATCAACCGTCTCCGGAACAAATTCGGAGACTGGAAAGAATTTGAAATCATCACGATCCGTGGATTAGGGTATAAACTGATACTTCCGGAACAATTACGCACTTCATGCATCCATAATAGCTGATACCTCTGAACTAATGGCTGAAAAAAGATTAAACCGCTATCATGTATCACGAAAAGCCGCTGTGAGCTGCAAACAAATCGATCATTACATTTATCTGTTAGAAAACGTATTTTTATATCCCGGAGGTTCCGACTGTCGAAACCCCCCGGGAATAATTTTATCCTGCGTTATTAATTGATACTTAACCCGGCGCTTGCGTATCCCGCAACTGTATTAATCAAAGACACTCCGCTTGCCGTTGCTGAAAATACCAGCATCAGCCGCGTCCCCGCCGTAACCGGGATATTGAGTCCGGTAAGAGCACCGTTTAGCAGCGTCCCGACGGATATAATTCCGGTAAGTGATGGAGTCAGGCCAATCAGTGTCCCGGCAATCGGTGTAAATACGTTGTTTGGCGTTGTCGACTGATAAATCTGCACATTTACCGTAACAGTGGAACCTATCAGTGAAAGCGCCGCTGTCGTACTAAAAAATGCACGAAACGAGGTGATAACACCCGCACGCGGAACCTGAAATGCAAAATTAGAAAGTGTTCCGCTGGCATTTGTGATATCAATTGTGGAGCCTAACAGCGTAAGCCCCTGCGCACTGCTTCCGAATCCCACAAAAGCGGGAAGGCCTGCAAGACCCCCGGCGATTGTCGTCAGGGAAATCGGAACCCCCGACGCAAACGGAATAATCGCTCCCGTACCCGCAACACCTGTCGGACCGGTTGCTCCTGTCGCTCCGTCGGCTCCTGTCGCTCCTGTTGCTCCATCCGCTCCTGTTGCCCCGTCGGCTCCTGTCGCTCCTGTTGCTCCTGTCGGGCCCGTTGCTCCTGTCGCTCCTGTTGCTCCTGTCGGGCCCGTTGCCCCGGTTGCCCCATCCGCTCCCGTTGCTCCCGTTGGGCCGGTCGCTCCTGTCGGGCCTTCATCTCCCGGACAGCCTTTCGGTCCCTGGGGCCCGATCGGGCCGGTCACTCCCTGAATGCCCTGCGGACCGGTTACACCCTGCGGACCCATGGGACCGGTCGACCCGGTCGCTCCTGTCGGGCCGGGAATTCCCCTGGGTCCCTGCGGGCCGATATCTCCCTGCGGGCCAATATCTCCCTGCGGACCGGTCGGACCTGCAGGGCCCTGCGGACCGATATCTCCCTGCGGGCCTTCACAACCCGGGTCCCCTTTCGGGCCGATATCTCCGCGCACCCCCTGGACACCCTGGATACCCTGCGGGCCTGCATAACCTCTCGGACCTGCATATCCTCTCGGGCCGGTGTTTCCCGTAGGTCCGACCGGGCCCGTATTTCCTCTCGGACCTCTTGCACCGGGAGCTCCCGGAATCCCCTGCGGCCCCATAGGCCCCGGATCCCCTCTGTCTCCCTTAGGGCCGGGGCAGCCAGGATCCCCTTTGATCCCCTGCGGACCCATGGGCCCCGGATCTCCCTTCGGTCCCGCAGGACCGCGCTCGCAGCACTGCGGATGGCATTGATTCTGACAACCGTTATATAAATTATTCTGATTCATCCGAAACATATCCTTCCTGCATAATTTAGAACGAAAAAGAACTTAAAAAGTATCTTTTTCTACAAACATTTTATGCAGCTCTAAAATAACCGCCACCTTTTTCAGACAGGCTTCGGAAATTTTACAGGCTGTCAAAATATTGTTTGTTATAAAGGTATGCTGCGGAGTAGGGCTTACAGGCTCCGGCTCTCTCATTGTATTCTTTTGCCGTTTGCCGGTCTCCTAATCTGTCGTAACAGACACACAATTGTAAAAGAGGGATATAATCATAGCAATCCGGCAGAATAAATCCTCCGGCATATTCATTTTGGGGCCTGCTTAACGCGGTTTCATACCAATAAACGGCATTGTGAAAGTTTCCGTGTTCCAGAAAATATTTTCCGATCTCACAACACAGTTCAGCCCTCGGCAGATCATAGCTCATGCTGCGCAAAAGAGTCAGCAGCGCCGTTTCTTCCTGTCCAAGCCGGTAATAACAGTTTGCACAGACCAAACATGCCTCTATTTTATTTTCGACCCATCCCCCGTCCGAACGCAGAAACTGTTCCAGTACAGAAACGGCCTCTTCATATTTTCCGTGATAGTATAACTCCCGTCCGAAATAATACTGCTGCCGCGGTTCCAAAAGCGCCCCGCCCGCGATCATCCTGCGGTATATGTTCAGGTTCCGGTCCGCATCCCCGGCGCCCAGTTTTTTATGGCTGATTGCAATCTCAGAATAAACGACCTTTCCGTTTGGCGGAATCACCTCATGAACCGCGCCAGTCCACCGGTACGCCTCGCTGTTTCTGATCCACCTTTCCCTGAAATAAGAAAACGAAGGCCTGCCTGCTTCATCAAAAGAAGTATGATATTTCATCATCACAATATCCGTATCCAGCGACAAAGACTGTTTTAGCTTAAGAAATCCGTCCTTTTGCGTCTCCTCAAGAATATCGTCGGCGTCCATCCACATGCAGTAGTCCATAGACGCTCTGGAAAAGGAATGATTTCTGGCATCAGAAAAATTATCATTCCACGGGTACGAATAAACTTTCGCAGTATAATCGGACACTATTTCTACCGTCCGATCTGTTGAACCGGTATCCACAATTATAATTTCATCCACAAGTTCCGCCACACTGTCAAGGCAGCGCGCAATATGCATCTCCTCGTTTTTAACAATCATGCATAGGCTTATCGTCACCATATTTTTTCACTCCATTGATTTATTGTCGGCAAAGCTTTTGTATGCAAAGATTCATGTTGATTTTGCAATCGCCCGCCGATGAGTGCCATACAAAAAACAGCGTGGAACCGGCCGGTATCCCGACAATAAAATATCTCGATACCGTCAGAATTTCTTTTCGCCTCACCGCTTCTGCGTATGCGGTATAGGAAGTCTGTCTGCGATTATTAAATATCGGTGTGAGCTTTATGAAGCCCTGCCTTCTCATCACGGCAGATATATCATAACTGATGACATAATAACCCGGAGTCAGTGCGACGGAATAATGATTGCAGAGAGAGATATTCTGTGTGATATCCGGTATTGCCATTTTGAGCGGGAGATTGCCGCTTTCCGGCAGAATCAGATCCTGACCCGAAAACGATGCAAATATACTGTTCTGCGGATAGCCCGGCGGCCCCGCCGGCCCGCGTGGCCCGGGCTCCCCTCTCGGCCCCATCGGCCCGGTAACCCCCTGCGGCCCCTGGGGGCCCGTAACTCCCTGCGGACCGGTTTCTCCCCGTTCACCGGGGCAGCCGGGCGAACCGGGCTCTCCTCTCGGTCCCATCGGTCCCATGGGCCCCTGCATTTCTGCAAATCCCGTCGGCTCTGATTCACCGACGCAGGACGCATCAGATTCCTCCGATTCCACGGCATCTGTATGTTCCGAACAATCCGGTGCGGCAGTGTTTGCCTCATAAATAAAATCGGAAGAAGTCTGACCTGCGTTCCGATTATAATTCCTGCCCGCACTTCTCATGCCGAACAGGTTCGGCGTATAAAACATCCGATTCGCATTAAAGTTATTCACCTGAAACTACCTCATTCCTGCATTCGATGTTGGATGCCAAACTAATTACAATAAATTATATGCATGGAAAAATTTTTCGTTTTCAGGGAACTCATCGTTCCGCGTGGTCCTCCCCTCTGTTCAGGTCAACATGCGCGCGCAAAAAATCAAAGTATTTCTGTCCGTCATCTTCCCCGTCCTCATCCGGCTCAAAAATATCCTCCCCCGCAAACATATACGCACGAAGCAGATATTCGACCGCATTTTTCTCGTCGCCGATTTCCAGACAGCATTCGCCAAGCCGCAGCATGACAAACGGATTCCCGTAGCCCTCTCCGCTTAAGTTTCCCCGCGCTTTGTCAAAACAGTCATGCGCCTCCTGATACATTCTCTTCTGAAAATAAACGTCCCCGACAGCGGCCAGAAACCATACCGTTTCACCGTAAAACTGCTGCGGCTCCGGTATCAGTGAAAGCCCCTCCTGCCACACCTGCACGGCCTCCGCAAGCCTCCCTTCTTTTTCAAGTGCATTGCCCCTTTCTGCCAGCTCATCCAGTTTTGATTTCGTTTCGGGCGTCAGCTCGTCAGGGGGTACTTCTTCCTTTTTCTTCTTTGAAAACAGTCCCATCTTAAAATCCTCCTGATTTATATTCCGGTAAGAGTCCGATATCCACGGATTCCCGCCGTCAGGATTATTTTACCACATATCCGATATTTACGCGCGGCGATACTTTTTACAATGACAAACAGGGACGGCTGCGCTATAATAAAAACCGTAAATCTACATACATCGATAAATCCGGCTTCCCCGCTTCCACATACGGGTGAAGCCGCAGAATCGGGGAATCTATGAACCATATATGTCACGACATTTTCAGGGCCATTCACGAGGGCAAATGGCTGAAAATCGAATACCGGAATAAAAACGGGCAGATCACAAAATACTGGATCGGAATCCGCGACCTCAATCCGGCATGGCGCACGCTTTCCGTCGAGGGCTTTCATCTCGGCCGGTACACGACCGCCTCCTATGACGCGATTTATATCGACTCCATCTTGTCTTCACAGGTTGTCGAGGGGACTTACTGCCCCGTCAACGACACGCTCGTGAGGGACATCTATCTGAACCCGCACAAATACAAGGCCCTGTTTGACAATGCCGCCAACCTAAAAGTTCTCAATTACCTTGAAATGTGCAACCGCATGGACACCACGCCTTATGAGGCAAAGTTTGAGCTGATCCGATTCCTTGACAGGGAAAGCTTTCGGGACAATTGTTATCATCTGAGTACCGCACAGTTTCAGGAAATCGTGAACAACTTTCAGTACAAAATGGAGGAACGGCAGCGCAAAAACGGCAAGCTCGTGCTCCGTCAGCTTGTCATGAACGTTCTGAGCATTCACACAGGAAAGGGACTGTATGTGCTGGCCTGCCGCAAGCTGAAGCTCGACGTCCGCCAAAAAGTACTGCGGCCGGAGAATGATATCACGATATGCACCGAATTTATCCTCGGAGAGACAAAGGAATCCATCCGCAAATACCTTGACGCGGACGAATATGAGCTTTTGAAGGATTTCGAGGCAAACGCCGAGCGGATCAAAGACTGTGTGATGCGGCACAGCAGGCAAGTCATGAGCGTCGACGATATGCCCTACATTATCGGGCTTGAACGGGACATCATCCTCGATTTGCACACTGAATACCGTTCTATTCTCAATCTCTACAACGAGGAGAAGGCCCCGGTTCCGATCAAGGCATTTTTCGGCGACCTTTTAAACCGCCCCCGGCGGAGAAAAGAATATCCCATTACGTTAATCGACAAAAAAATTAATCTCGATCAGCTTCTGGCGATCAACAACGCCATGAAATATCCGGTCGCCTATATCCAGGGACCGCCCGGGACCGGCAAGACAAATACCATTATCAACACCATTGTAACTGCTTTTTTTAATGAGCGGACCGTGCTTTTTTCCTCCTACAATAATCATCCGATCAACGGTGTATTCGAAAAGCTGACCCGGATGACATACCGCGGGAAAACGATTCCGTTTCCCGTACTGCGCACGGGAAATATCGACAAAATAAAAGAAGCGATTGCATATATCAAAAACGTGTATAAACAAGTACAGGCGGTTACCGTATATGAATCCACGCTCGACCGAAACAAGGGCGACCGCACGGAGCGCGCAAAAAAGCTCTCCGCACTGTTAAAAAAATACGAAGACGTTCTGGATTTAAAAGAGCGCTCCGAGACGCTCGATCGGATGCTCGAATACCAGAACCGCCTGAAAGCCTCTCTTGAGATGGTTCCGTTTCAAGCCGATCTGCAGGGCAGACAGTTAAATCAGGTGCGGCACAAAATCCGCACGCTCGGGGAGATCACCGACAAAGAGGCCCTCGCTCTGCTCGACGACGACCTGGACGAGCTGTACAAATATCTCTACTATACGTCCGCCCGCTACATCAAAAAGCTGGGCGAAGAAAAGTACAGCGAACTGCGGCATATTTTGTTTGAGGAAGACGAGGAGACGCAGGCGGACAGCCTGAATAAATATCTCGGCAAAACGGACAACCTCAAAAAACTGCAGAAAATCTTCCCCGTAATCATCACCACCTGCATTTCGGCGCACCGGCTCGGCGAGCCGAAGCCGACGTTTGACATGGTGATTATCGACGAGGCCAGCCAGTGCAATACGGCGATTTCTCTCGTACCGATTATCCGGGGCGAAAATCTGATGCTGGTCGGCGATCCCCAGCAGTTAAGCCCCGTCATTCTGCTGGACGAGATAACCAATCAGAAGCTGCGGAAACGCTATCATGTGGCGGACGAATACGATTACCGGAAAAATTCCGTCTACAAAACGTTTCTCGCCTGCGATGCGGTAAGCGACGAGGTCCTTTTGCACAACCACTATCGCTGCAACCGTAAAATCATCGAGTTTAACAACCGGAAATATTATCACTCCAGACTGAATATCTGTTCCGCAAGCGCCGAACAACAGCCGCTTGTATACATGGACGTAAAAAGCAGCCCAGACAACCTCAAAAATACGGCCGACCAGGAAGTGAGCGAAATCGTCCGCTATGCCCGCGCAAACCGCGATAAATCCGTTGGGGTCATCACACCCTTTGTCAATCAGAAAAAGCTGATTGAGGAGACTCTGCAGCGCGAACGACTGCAAAATGTGACATGCGGCACCGTGCATGCCTTTCAGGGCGACGAGAAAGATGTGATCTTATTTTCGACGGCGCTCACCGACCAGACCCGATCCGGGACCTACGACTGGCTGAAAAATAATAAAGAGCTCATCAACGTCGCAACCTCCCGCGCGCGTGAAAAACTGATCGTACTCTCCGACTCCGAAAACCTCGCCAGGCTGCATCAGGCGAACGGCGAGGATGATCTCTTTGAGCTTGTGGAATATGTAAAGAAAAACGGGGAATCCCATGTGACCGAAAAGCAGGTAAACTCCCGCGCACTCGGCGTAAAACCGTTCAGCACCGCGACGGAAGAAGCTTTTATGGCAAATCTGAACCATGCGCTGGGAAACATCTGGCTGTCACAGAACCGCTACGCCGTAAAAAAGGAAGTGGCGATCTCACAGGTCTTTGAGAGCAATATCAGCTACAGTGATCTCTTCTATTCGGGACGCTTTGATTTCGTGGTGTATGAGCGCCAGGGTCAGAGTGAAATCCCGGTGCTGGCGATTGAGCTGGACGGAAAAGAACATTTTGAGGACGATATCGTAAAGGCCCGCGATCGGAAGAAAAATGAGATCTGCCGCGCGCATCACCTGCAGATTATCCGCGTGGAAAACTCTTACGCAAGGCGATACAACCATATCAAAGAAATTTTGATCAATTACTTCTCTGTCATGCACTAAAACCACTTTTCCTGCTGTTTGCGAAAAAAGTGTTGGCGATATCCCGCAAAAAAAGGTACAATAATATCAGATTTTGTTATGTGAGGAGGAGAGCCTTTGATTCGCAGGAAATATATCCGGACAAGACAGTTGAAACCCGGCATGAAAATAGACCATACCGTCGTAGACCGTCTGGGGCGCAATCTCGTAGTCCGGGGCACGGTCTTAGATAAATATATCATTGATGCTCTGCTCGGGCTCGGTGTCATGAGCGTTTATATTCAGGACGGTGAAGAGGAAGAGAAACTTCCTTCCGTCTCCGTTCGCGCCAAAAAAATGATTGAAAAGCTCCGCACCGACGACCGCTCGAAAGTCACGCTGTCCGCGAGTGTCCGCAAGCGGGTGGCTGAGGGAATCCAGTTCATCTACAGCCATGCCGAAGCGGGCGAATTGGCAGACGCCGCCGACAGCATTGCCTGCGATTTGCTCGATTCCATCGAGTCAAACAATGCGATCGCCATCGATATCGGAGCACTGAAAACCAGCGACGAATATACGTTCAAGCACAGCGTGGACGTCGCTACCATCGCCATGATCGTGTCCAAAAAGCACGGATTATCCAAAGCCGAGATTCGCGAAATCGGCGTCGCCGGTCTGCTTCATGACGTGGGCAAGACCAGGGTTCCGTTAAGCATCTTAAACAAACCCGGCCGTCTCGACGACGATGAATTTGCCATTATGAGACAGCACTCGGTCTTCGGCTACGATCTGATCAAAGAAAAAGAGTTCAGTCCGGCCGTCTGCCTCGGCGTCCTGCAGCACCACGAAAAGATCAACGGCGCCGGCTATCCGCTCGGAATGACCGCAGACAAAATCTGCCCTTATGCCAAGATTCTGTCTGTGGCGGATATCTATGACGCTCTGGTGACGGAACGCCCCTACAAGGCCGCATTTTCCCAGCGCGATGCCGTCGAGATGATTATGGCAATGACCGCCGAATTAGACATGAAGGCCATGCAGAGCTTTCTCGAAAGCATGATTTTGTATCCGGTGGACACCGTTGTGGAGCTCAGCAACGGGGAAAGCGCCAGGGTCGTGAAAAACAATCCCCACTATATTTTAAGGCCCACCGTCGTGGGCCTCACCAGCGGAAAAGTCTATGATCTGGGCGAGGATTTAAGCTGCGCGAGTATCATTATCCGCTGAAAACCCGCGCGCCCGGCTATTCCACTTTCACAATACAGATTTGAACCGCATCCAGCGCGTCGCCCGAGGAGCTTCCCCACACTTTCACCAGCTGATTCTCTGCCAAATCGGCGGCTGTCGCCTCTGACATTTCAGACCTTGCGCCTCCGTCATAGATGGTCTGCACGGCAAACAGCGTATTTTCATCATATGTAACCGAAACCTTGTCAAATTCGGAATCATCCGCGCCGTCTCCCGGCCCAACCATAACCTCACCTCCGTTGGCGCCCTCTTCAATAACCGCTTTCACAACAGTGATTTGCCCGTCCTGCATTTCCCTGATATCTCCCTCCAAATCCGGAGGCGTGTCGCTCCACGCCGCGGGTACATTCTCCACAGCCGGCACATTCTCCTGTGCCGGGTCTGTATTGTCCCCGGCCTCATTGCCCGTTGCTCCCGCGGTGTCTCCCGCTTCGCTGTCTGCAGGTTCTCCCTCCGCTTCCGGGGTAAAATCGCAATTCCCTGCATCCGTCTCCGGCGCCGTACGCTTTGCATTCTCCTGCTGCTCTTCTACGGCCTGCGGTTCGTTTGCCTCTCCGCAGGCCGCAGCGACACTCATGACGCACAGCACTCCCGTCAATAAAATCTTTTGCACTCTGTTTTTCATCTTGCTCTCCTCTCATAAGAAAACTCAAAAACCAGCCGACCGTACAGCATCTGCGCTGACTTTTCCCTGATTTTACCAGAGCAGTCTCTAAGAAAGCTTGAAAACAGTTTAAGATTTTATTAATACCGCGGTGATTCTATTCGTTTTTAAATCCTGCCACACTGCGTCTGATCTGTATGAGCAGTAATATAATACCGGTTCCAAGCAGGATATGCCCGATTCCGGCAAAACCCGAAATGGCCGCATTCATACCGCCGGACAGCCCTGCACACAGCACTTGGGCGATTCCCCGTACCGCGAACATCAGCGCCGTAAGGTTAAGACCGATGTGATACACGATCAATATACGCCCTGTTTTCTGATTTGAAAACGAAAAATCTTTCTCCAAAACAACCAGCAGGAGGAAAAACATCATTCCCAGCATAAAGTAGTGTGTATGTATTACGGAAAGAGTCGTTTTCATTTCAAAATTATTAAATTTTGTGAACTCGCGGTAAAATACGCCGCCGATCATCGCAAAAATCGCATATATGAATGCGCTGTTTATATAACGTTTCATTTTTAGCCTCATTTCTGCGCAGCCTTTATGGCTCAGCTTTACTGACACTGTTGCAAAGCCACATATAGCTTCCAGGTTTGCGGATGCCGCGCGAACACAAACCCGGGATTGAAAGTTTTCAATCTTTTTCCTTACTTACATTCAGATTTCATGGCCTTGTATCCGATTATGACTGTCCAGACATATGCGCAGGTTTTCGGAATCATAAGCATACCGATCATAGGTACACGGTCTGCCCACAGTACCACCGGAAGATAGAAACCAAAGCTCAGCACAATCGTCAGCCACATCCACCGGAACGCATGATCCCCGTGCTGCTTTGCGCTCCGGTAAAACAATACAATCACCAGCAGCCCCAGCAGTGCAAACGGGATATTGCGGTAAATGCCCCACGAGAGGGGTGCGTCGGCCTCAAGCCATCGATTCTGCGGCATCATACACAAGAGCACCCGCAAAGCCGCCAATGCGTATACGGCGGCCGTCAGCCATGTGTCTCCTTTTATCCGGTACCGCTGCCTCCAGACATAATACAGCAGCACATAAAAAACAGTCATGGTAACGGAGGTGATCCATTTCCCCAGCCCCAGCGGCACAGTGTAATTTTCCAGACCGGTCGTACAGAGCGCCAGCGCGCGCGGAATCAGATGAAATGAATCGCCCGCGCCTAATACCACGGCCATCCATCCGAACAACCGGAACTGAGAAACACCCCCGCTGTGCCTGATCATGAAAATGCCGATCGTGATAACCAAAATAAGATAGCCTGCATCAAAAATAGTTTCTATAGCTGCCTGCATATGCTACTCTCCTCCTTTTCTTTCCTTTTTGTTGAACATTGTTCAGTTTTCGGCAAAAAAATCCTTTGCGGACAAGCTAATAAAGCGACCTGCGGACGATTTCAAGAACAGCGGAAGGATCGTAATCCTGGCGCATTAAGGCCGAGAGCATCAGGGAAAACAGCACATCGGCAAACGTTTCTGCCGTAAGCTGCCCGCCGAATGCATCGGGCCGGATTTTGGGATCTAATTCTAAAACAGAACAGAATCCGTCCAAAATATGCTGCCAGGTCTGATGCATCCGCTGCTTTCCGTCAGACTTTTCCTCCCGCATAAAGCCCAGGGAATGAAGCGTAAAAAAGCCGGGATATTCTTTGCTGCCATATTCCATCCGCTCATACATCCATGAAATGCATGACAGAATATCCCCGAATACCGCCGTATTTTCCGGACAGTCAAAAATCTCGCGCCAGACACTTTCTACTGCGGCTCCCACCAGCTCCGCTTTGGAATTAAAATAGTTGTAAATTGACCCGACCGATACGCCGCAGGCTGTCGCAACAGAACGTATATTGACTGCCGACCACCCCTGCTGCCGAATCAATTCACGGCTTGTTTTCAGAATCTCTTCTTTTGATGTCACAATATTATTCATAGAATCACCTCAAACTGAACATTGTTCATTATACCCATTTCCATCTTTTTTGTCAAGGAATATTTTTCGGATGCCCTGACGATTATCGAAAATTCAAATGACGTTTCACGTCTTGTATGATATACTTTTAGCAGAAAGGAATCTCCGATTTGACGGATGAAAAAAGAACATGAAAAAAGTTGATTTTGACAACGGGACAATCACAAATAATATTATACAGACCGCGCTGCCGATGCTGGTCGCGCAGGTAATCAGTCTCTTATATAACATCGTGGACAGAATCTACATCGGAAGAATTGAAGGCTACGGCACCCGGGCGCTCGGCGCGATCGGCCTTTGCTTTCCCATTGTCATATTGATCGGCGGTTTTACAAATATGTTCGGTCTCGGAGGCGCGCCTTTATTCTCCATCGAGCTTGGAAAGAATAACAAAAGCAAGGCCCGCGACATACTGAATACATCCTTCCGGCTCGAACTGCTCACAGGCATCATTCTCATGATCGTCTGCGAACTGTTCGCGTCCCGGATTTTATCGGTTTTCGGCGCAACCGCAGACGAACTCCGCTTCTCGGTTCCTTATATCAGAATCTATCTTACGGGAACCGTCTTTGCGATGATTTCTACCGGCATGAACCCGTATATCAACGCGCAGGGGTATTCCACAATCGGCATGAAATCCGTACTGGTCGGAGCCGTCGCAAATATTATACTGGACCCGCTGTTTATCTTTACCTTCGGCCTGGGTGTCAACGGGGCCGCTGTCGCAACCGTGATCTCACAGTTTTTATCAATGCTTTTCGTTCTTCATTTTCTTCTGGGCGATAAGAATGAGTTTAAACTGTTCTTTGAGCGTCCTGTTACGTTTCCTTATGCAAGGGAAATCATCAGTCTTGGATTGTCGTCGTTTGTCATGCAGTGTACGAATTCCATCGTGTCCGTGGCTTGCAACAGCGTGCTGATGAAAACCGGCGGGGCTCTTTATGTCTCGGTCATGACAATCATTTCTTCGGTCAGGCAGATCCTCGACACGCCGATACTGGCAATCGCCGAGGGGGCATCGCCGACCATTTCATATAATTACGGCGCCAAACGGCCCAAAAAGGTTGGGCAGGCCATCTCTTTGATGGCGGCAGCGGGAATTCTTTACACTTGTCTGATGTGGATATTTATCGAAAAGTTTCCGCTGCTGTTTATTAAAATTTTCAGCGACGACACTGCCCTGCAGCAATTGGCGCTTCGACCGCTCCACCTGTATTTTTTCGCGTTTGTGTTTCAGGCGTTTCAGTATTCCGGGCAAACCGTTTTCAAGGCGCTAAACAAAAAGAAGCAGGCCATCTTTTTTAGTTTGTTCCGAAAAGTTATCATGGTTGTCCCGCTGACGTACCTGCTGCCCTACGCGTTTCAGATGGGAACCGACGGTGTGTTTACGGCGGAGCCGATTTCAAACGTGATCGGAGGGCTGGCATGTTTTGCAACGATGCTCGCAACGGTGATTCCGGAGCTCAAAAAGATGTACCGCGAAGAGGGAGCGGGGAACACCTCAGCTCCTGCCTTGTAGAATCAGGAGGCTTATGGTAGTATAGAGATACAAAATCGAAAGGAAAAGCAGATGGAAAGATTAACAGTGACCGAACAGCAGCATCAGGAAGATTTGCAGCGTTTACGGGAGTTACGCCCAATAGATGATGATTTTATGCGTTGTCTTTTTAAAGACAATATTCCGCTGGTTGAATTTGTGTTACGTATTATTACAGATAAACACGATTTAGTTATCACAGATTGTGAAACACAGACGGATATGAAAAGGCTGGTCGGAGCACGTTCCATCTGTTTGGATGCATACGGAATAGATTCAGCTGGAAAAAGATATGATTTAGAAGTTCAAAGACAGGATAAGGGAGCAGACCCTCATAGAGCAAGATACCATTCCAGTGTGATGGATATTGAAAATCTTCACTCGGGGCAGGAATTTAGAGAATTACCAGACACTTACACCATCTTTATTATTGAGAAAGATTTTTATGGCAGGGGTGAACCGGTTTATCCTATTGAGAGGATTAACCTTGTAACAGGTAAATCTTTTGAGGACGGAGAACATATTCTTTATGTAAATGGTGATTATCGAGGTGAATCTGATTTAGGAAAACTCATGCACGATTTTAACTGTACCAAAGCAGACGATATGATTTTTGAATTGATGGCAGAAAGAACACGGTATTTGAAAGAAAATCAGGAAGGAATTCGGAAAATGTGTAAAGTAATGGAAGACATGAGAAATGAATCGCTGAAAGAGGTAGCAAAAAGAATGCTTGCAGATGGGATGTTGACACTTGAAAAAATTGCAGAATATGTAGGACTTCCTCTTGATGAAGTTAAAAAACTGGAAGCTGAACGGCGCATATAAGTGAAAAATAAACCAGGTGAGACCGTTTCAAGTTTTGTGTAAACTCAAAATTCGACCGTTTGCGATTGACCGGAAGAATTGGCTGTTCAGTAATTCTGTAGACGGTGCCAATGCCAGCGCAGTGGTCTACACAATGGTTGAGATGGAAAAGTACACGATCTGAATATTTACAGTTACCTGAAATTCCTACTGGAGCATCGGCTAACGAAAGAGGGGACCGACGATCAGCTCGCGGAGCTGGCACCTTGGAGTGAAAAACTCCAATCTATCAAAAAAATCGCATGTGAATTATAGTGAATTACTCCCAACTCGCAAAGGCCTAGGGTAATTCTATATCTGACCGTATTATTATTTGGCGCTTACGTTTACACAAACTTTGGGATAGTCCCAATCAGAATTTAAAAATGGGAGTCCGTTTTTTTCCGGTACTCCCATCTCGGACAGCTTAGCTAACTCAAGATTTTCCGCTCCTCCCAGATTTTCTGGATAGAACTGTCACAAAATCTTTTCATTTCGTAAATACTTCATACATATAATATATAACAACTATATCCTTCCCGTTGCCCAACTGGGATTCTTAATATAACTTGTATACAATGCATTAAATTTGTCTTCTGTATCTCCCCTAACCTCTACACCTTCACTCCAATACTTATCCAAAAACGCTTTTACATCTTTCATTTCTTCTTTTTGCAATTGTGGGCATAAACTTTCACCTACAACAAAGGCTTCATAACATACATCTATTGTTTTTTCTAATTGATTTTGTTCACCTGTAAATATGTAATTAATCAATATCAATGCCTTTGTTACATTCATATGTGCAATAGTATACTCAACATTTCCAGAATTAGAATCATCTGCCAGTTTCATCGCTCTATTTATGTTTCTATATGCCAATTCAAGTATTTTCCTTTTTTCCTTAATTAGAATTTAGTAAATGTCGTTTTGATTGTTCTACGTCATATACTTTAGTAAAATTGGACTCTATATATTCTTGAAATCTTTCTTTACATCTAGGTTTCTTAGACCTTTCTAATTCTTCCCAAAATGTATCCGCAAAATCTGCTAACCCTATACCCGTAAATTCATCCTCATCACTGCCATCAATAATATGCATAATTTCTGTCATTTCTTCTCTCAATTCATCCACTGAAGGTACAACACCGTTTTTTGTTCTTAAGCCTCCAGTAAATCCTGAACCTATTATTGGAAC
Organism: Lachnospiraceae bacterium; assembly: GCA_021770345.1. Lineage (GTDB taxonomy): Bacteria > Bacillota > Clostridia > Lachnospirales > Lachnospiraceae > Roseburia. The sequence goes on from JAETRD010000001.1 coordinate 487,057, forward strand.
CAAATCTTCAATCTATAATAATGAGTCAAATATTTTTTCTAATTTGCTTTTATCTTCATCTAACGAAAAATTATAGATTCTAACTCCTCTTTTTTTCAAACATAGTCTCCTCCATATATTATTTTTTCTTAATGTTACTCCAATTTTTCACTAATCAAATGATCATGATTTTTTATCCGCTTGCACGGGTCATCGAAGCGCTCTGGACAATAAATAGAATAACTCCTTATCTTTGATACGATCCTTTATCTTACAATTGCGGCAGTTCCCCGGTTTCCCTTCATCACCATTCAAGCAGCTCTTCATTGTCAAATCAATTCCAATGCCCTTTTATACAGCGGATCAAACTCACAGCCACAGCTTCCGCCCTCTTTGTCCGCATGCCTGATGGCTGACACTAAGGCCTCTTTACCCGCTTTTTCGTCTAACCACTGCTATGCGGGGACAGATATCAAATCCCAACTGGACGCGGCAAACTTTTTTATGATAGATTTTAATTCTTCCATAATGATCTACTTTCTGAAACAACAGGTTTCGATTGACAAATTTTGCTATACCAGAATTATACCGCTTCTGCTCGCTTTTTGTCACTAAAATAAAGAAACTTATTCCAAAATATATCCGATTTTCAGCAAAAGTATGAAAACACACATCTCCGGACTACGCTCTGTTATTTTCACCCCAGACACACAACTGATCTAAAACATTCATCAGCGATTTCCCCCTGTCGCTCAGGCTGTATTCGACTTTTGGCGGTATCTGGGGATATTCTTTTCTGATAATCAGCCGGTCAGTCTCCAACTCTTTCAGGTTATTGCTGAGTGTTTTGTCCGACACATTTTTCATGTATCTTTTTAATTCATTAAATCTCACAACGCCAAACTCCATCAGGCAATAGAGAATAACCATTTTATGCTTACCGGATATAAGTGACAGCGTATAGCTGAATCCCGTATCTTCAAAATTTGCTTCCCTGATATAATTCTTTATCATTTTACGCTTTCCTATAAGATAGTACTTGTATTTTTTCTGCTACCCGCTACAATTATATGGAAAGACGTAAGTTCTGTCAATCTAAAACAAGAAACGGAGAATTACAATGAGAGCGAAACTCAACATAACAGAAGGCATCTTCCCGATGCCGGTTTTAATGGTAGCAACCTACAATGAAGATGGCAGCGTTAATGTCATGAATGCCGCATGGGGCACTATGCAGGAGAGAGGCACTGTTGCCCTCAATTTAACGGAAACACACAAAACCGTAAAGAATATCAAAGCAAAAGGCGCTTTCACGGTAAGCATTGCCGATGCTGCCCATGTAATTGAAGCGGACTACTTCGGCGTGGAGTCGGGCAACAAGGTCCTAGACAAATTCGAGAACAGCGGACTTACTGCCAGCAAATCTGAACTTGTGAATGCTCCGATTATCAATGAATTCCCGCTCTGCTTAGAGTGTGAGTTTATTGAATATCAGAACGGCGAATACGGATGCGGCGTCATCGGCAAAGTCGTAAACGTCACGGCAGATGAAAAGGTTATGGTCGGTGACAAGATTGATATGTCCCTGGTAAATGCGATCGCCTTTGACCCTTATACACATGGCTATTATAAGGTAGGGGAAAGAGTGGGGGACGCCTTCAAAGACGGTTTACAGCTTAAAAAGTAATACCGGCGCACAGGGGCTCCCGAAACGCTACCCTCAGTGGACAAGGGGACACACGCCCTGAACCATGATATTCGGGTGATTTTCTGCGTTGTCCTCAATCAGCGTACGTCCAGTACGCCTCAATCGTCCGCCTTGCAAATCACCCGAATATCTATGGTCAGGGT
>JAETRD010000011.1 GCA_021770345.1 Lachnospiraceae bacterium
ATCTGTTATTCTTTCCTTGTCTGCTGCATCCTGTTGGTCAATAAAATGTTCATTGGGATGAAACTCTATTATTTCATTTCCTGTATAGTCTTCCTTGAAAATCTCATTGATTACCGGAATAATCATCTGTCTGCAATCATTTAAAATTGTCCGAAATGCTCCATCATATATATTTCCCATAAACAATCCTCCGTATTTCTTATTTACATCGTATCATTATCATACTGTATACACAACTATATTTGAAATACAATTTGCATTTTTCATATCTCATATGTTTATTTCATTTAATTTATCCTAAACTAACACACAATAAGCACTTTATTCGACAATATGTATGCCAAAACAAAGTGCTTATTCCCCCAAAACCTACTCTATTCTACCCCGGCAGACTATTTTCGACGCACAGCGTCCCCCAGCCGAGCTGCGGGTTCGGATAGCTGCGCCCCGTCCCGTCCCCGAGCGGCTGCGCCCCGCGAATCAGATACGCCCGGATTTTCTCGCCGTAGAGATAGGCGTCATTTCCGTCTACAATCCCCCACTGCATCAAAAGAGCGGCGCCGCCTGACACGAAAGGCGCTGCCATGGAAGTCCCGGTGCGCGCCGCATAGCCGCCTCCCGGCGCACAGGAGGTAATCTCCACTCCCGGTGCGACGATATCCGGCTTTACCTGGTTCGTCTCCCTCGTGTAACCCCTGCCGGAAAACGCCGCCGGCTGTCCGAACCTTGCATCATACGCTCCCACCGTGACAACCCTTTCCGCCGTGGACGGAATCGTGAGCGTCGTCTCCTCCACCGGATAGAGAAAACCGGTGCCGGCATTCAAAACTCCCCCGGAGGGCAGCCACATATTGTAGTCCCCGAGGACGATCCGCTGCGGCAGAAGCCGCACCTCCCAGATACCGCTGTCGATATAATCCCTGGCCGGCAGCAGCTCAAAATAAATCTCCTGATAGGGACTGTACGGACTGGGCTCCCCATAGTAAAGCAAAACTTCCGTTTTACCCAGCGTAAAGCGCTGCGGCCCCTGTATCCGCTGAATTGGCCCGACCACGGTTCCCTGCGGGGACACAATCGAAATCATCGCTTCGTCCGCATAAGATTTCCAAATCTGCACATTCAGCGTCGACTCATACTCACTCACCGCAAACTGCACCTGTGTATCCTGCCCATATACCATCCGGCCGGCCGTATGTATCGCGGTGCTCCCCTCATTTCCGCTCCCCACCACGATCGAGCTGCGCCACAAATTCGAAATATCGTTCAGATACGTCTCAATCAGAGATGTCCCGGAATGGCTCCCGTAATTATTTCCAAAGCTTAAATTTATCACAATCGGTCGTTTGACTTCTTCCGCCTTCCGCATACAGTAATCAACGGCCTGCATTAGCTCCGTCGTGCGCGGAAATCCCTCCTCCCGTGAGGTTCCCAGTTTTACTACCAGCAGGTCGCTCTCATAGGCGACTCCCCGATAACGCCCTCCGGAAGCTCTCCCGTTTCCCGCCGCAATCCCCGACACATGCGTCCCGTGCCCGGAGATATCCCTGCTTGGACAGACGGCGTTTCTCTGTTGCTCCGTGGGCTGCGCCAGCGCAAGATTAAGAATCTCCTCCGGAAATTCCGTCCCGAGAAAATAGCCGGGTGGTGCCTGCAAAAACTCCTGTTCCCCCGATGTCTGCCCCCGGGCATCCGGTACGCTGCCGGACGGAATCGTCTGATCCCACAGACTTAAAATTCGGGTTGTACCGTTTGCATTGCAAAAATCCGGGTGTGCATAATCGATGCCGGAGTCAATCACCGCCACCAAAACACCCTGCCCCGTCAGCTGCGTTCCCGCCGCTCCTGTTTGAAGCGCAGAAATACAAGAGGCGCTTTTCCCGTTATTCACTGCAAAAAAGAGCCTCTTTGGTTTCTCCATATATTCAATTTCATTCAGCGATGCCACCGCATCCACAATCTGCTCCGGCAAAACGAGTACCGCGTATTCATTCTGCAGATTGGTCAGCCGAATCTTTTCCTGATACTGCGGAAAACGTTCCGCAAGCCTTGCCGCAAGCTCCTCCTTTGTCCCGCTAAACTTTACGATGACCTCCCAGGTGCGCTCTGCGGTATCATAACCCACATCAAGCTGAAGCGATTTTTCCCGTTCCGCCTGCGTGGCATCCAGGGCAAGATTTAACAGGTTTTCCATTTTTTCGTTCGACATAGCACTCCGAAGCAGACGTCTTTGTTTAATTTATGTAATTACCGCTTCGGTGTGCCACCTCAAAACCGTTTAAAGCCCGGCGCGCTTTATCGAAATCTTTCCTTCCTCCTCAAACTCTCTGATATAGCCGACCAGTGCATCCGCCACACTGACAACACGCTCCGTCGTCCTGTCGCATTCGACCACGACTCCCTGCAAATCTTCCATACTCTGCGCCGTGATATTTGCGTTCCCCGCATTCTGTTCCGCGGTCTCCGTCAGAGAGGCAACACCCTCCCCGATCACGTCTTTGTCCCTGCCGAGGTCTTCAACCTCCGTGTCGATCTTGCCGATAGCAGCTCCGACCTGCCCGATTTCCTGATTCAGCGACCGGAAAATATCCTCCGTATCCCGAATCTTTTTGCTCTGTCTCGCAAACGCCTCGGAAACCTTTTCGGTAATCTCCACGCTGACGTTTGAGTTGCCGATGAGGTCTTTTACAATCTTGTTAATCTGCTCCGTAGACTCCTTCGACTGATCCGCGAGAAGCCGGATTTCCTCCGCCACCACCGCAAATCCCCTTCCATGCTCCCCGGCTCTTGCCGCCTCAATGCTCGCATTCAGCGCCAGCAGATTCGTCTGGCTCGAAATCCCGGCGATGATATCCGTCGCGGTCTGTATCTGCTGGGCCGACTGATTTGTCAGATTCGTCTGCTTCTTCACCGCCTCGATCGCCTCCCCGCTCTCCTCGCTGATGACGATCAGCTCTCTCATAATCTGCTCGGCGGAAGCGTTGCATTCCTTCATCGTATCGGCGCTTTTCGTAAGCGCCTCCACATTCTCGGTAATGCGGTCAATAGAAGCGGCGATCGCTTCGATCTTCTCCTTCATGTCGACGGTTTTATCCGCCTGTGAGAGTGTGTTCTCCGTAATCGACGCAACCGCCTCCCCGGTACCGGAAAGCGCATCTACCATATTTCCAAAAATAGTTTTAAAATCCTTTGACACCTCGTCTAACTCCATTGAGGCAGTGCGGATACCCGCAATCACCTGTGCGAAAGAAGTGACATACTCCTGGATCGTGCGAAGCATCTCTCCCACGTCGTCGTTTTGTGCGGCAAGCTTTTTTGCTTTCTCCACCAGCTTATCCGTTCCGGCTTCCTCCTCGGATGCCCCGTTGACGACAACCCTGATCTGGTCGAGCACGGATTTTACGATTCCAAATATCACGCCGAATATTACTACCGTCACCAGAGTCAGCAAAATCATCGCAACCACCGTACTCAGCACGCCCGCTTTTAACAGCTGCAGAACAATAATCTGCCATGCTGCGACAACGACCAGAAACACGAGTAACGGTTTTAAAAGTTTCATCCATGTTGCATTTTTCTTTTCCTGCATCCTGCGCATCCTCCCTGTCCCTGCATATAAATGATTGGTAATATTATAACATCTGCGTGCGCAACATGGAATACTTTTCTTGCATTTTCGCAAGCCGCTTATATTTCGTTTTTTATATATTCACTCGGCGACATGTGATAATATTTTTTAAACGCGCGGTAAAAATTGCTGTACTGATTAAATCCGCACAGATCATAGATATCCGTCGGCTTTTCTCCGCTAATCAAAAGCTGCCGTGCCATGATCATCCGTTTCTCAAGGATATACTGATAGATACTCTTTCCCGTGACGCGCTCATAGCTCCTTGACAGATAAAATTTACTGATGTAGAACTTGTCACAGAGAAAATCAAGCGTAATGGATTCCGTATAATGACAGTTGATATAACTGATCACATTCTCTATGGTCGCTTTCTCTTTTTGTATATTGAGATTTATATACCGGTTTACAATGATCAGAAGACGTCTTACATCCGCCTCCATCAGGATATCTTTTCCGAACTCCTGTCCTCTGCTCTCGTGAAGAAGTTCCATCAGCACGGATACGATCCGGTTTCGCATAAAAGGCTCTGCACGGAACAGACAGCCGTTTTGCTCCGCACTCACAAAACAGTTCGTCAGATTCGTCTTATGGCTGGAAAGCCTGCTGAGATACCACGGGTTCATCAACAGGCTAATCCATTCATAGTTTTTCGACAGCATTTTTACAGACCACAGCATCCTCGGCGGCAGCAGAAGAATATCCCCCCTGGAAATGTCATACTCGCAGTCCTCCATTTCCACCCGGGCCTTTCCGTCATGCACACAGTAAAGCTCAAAATAATCACCCGTCATATGTTCCTGCACCGTATTCTGTGCTTTGTAGATGTGTATCTCAAACGTTGAGCTTAACATGCCCTGATAACTTTCATAACACTCATATTGTCTGCTCATGCTCCGACTTATTCTGCGCTTTGAATCAGAATTTCCCCCTCTCTGTCCTCCAAAAAGATTTCCAGTGCACCTTTTACATGTTCCTGCCACTGCACGGTCTTTCCGTTGACAGACACCTCATATTCCCTGGCCGAATCCATGACCGCAATGATTCGGTTCTTCTTTTTCACATTTACCCGGTAACGGATCCGCGCTTTCGTATGCTCCTCATTAAAGCAGCTATCCTCAATCCAGGTCTCAAAGCCTGCCGTAACCGTTCCGGGGCGGTAATACGCATGATACCAGATGACAATCGGCGCCGACAACCCGCCGAACTGGTGGAACCATCCGCCCCGCTCCGTCTCGATCTGTATCATCTCAAACGTATTGTAACTGAATTCCACTTCCTGTTTCCATGCGTGTAATGCTCTGTCTGCAATCCGGAATGCAAATTCATTCTCTCCGATATCCAGCATAGACTTCCAGAACAGAAACTGATACGGGAACCAGACACTGCCATTCCAGTACCCGTTGTCATAATAATACTCCGCACTCATATCCACCGTGGAGATTCCCACCGGCGACCAGAGTTCTTTATCCGATTTTAAATGTGCCAGCATCTTTTCTTCCTGCTGTTTTGTGCAGATTCCCGCAAACAGCGGCGTAACCCCGTCGATTCCCCTGTTATGATTCTCCCCGCTTTCGGTCCGAAGAATCTCCCATTTTTTCCTGTCTTCCCGATAAACGGCATAACCGAAGTATCCGCTTTCTTCATCCCACGCATACTCCAACAAGGCCCCAGCCGTTTTTTTCCAGTCTGACTCATACTCCGCGCGGTCTTTTCCGTATCCGTACAGTTCGGCAATTCTGCTCATTATCTTCGCGAACCGTATGAAATGCGCGTTGCAACAGACCGGAGAAACATTTTTTTCCAGATGATGTCTGTGAAGATAAACCTGCGGCGGATAATCATCCATCCCGCTGGCATTATAAAAATAATCATACACCGTCATCAGGTCTCCCGGAAGCCGACCTGTCGTAGAGCCTTCCGCTTTCCCTGCCATATACAGATATGCCCTTCGAAACATGGCATAATACTTCCGCAGCGCCTCCCTTTTTTCGGCAGAAGCCCTCTGCAGCATCTCATAATACAGGTAAAACTGTGTCGGAATCATCGAACCGTGAAATAAAAACGCAAAATCCTGATTCTTCTCTTCCGACAAATAAATGTCCATTATATATTCGGCTCTTTCTTCCGAATAATCCAGAATTCCAAGACCGATAAAACCGGAATCCCATGTGTACAGGCTGTCCCAGCGTTTTCCGGGCGTATAATGCGCAATCGGCTCTCCATACCGGTAAATCGGATATACGACGTTGGAAAACAATGCGGCTTTCATAAGCCTTGTCGAGAACTGATAACCGTCCCCTTCCGGATTCCAATTCCGCACCCCTGTGCAGGCAGAGCGTTCCTTCCAGATCTCTTCCAGCTCCTTTTTCGTATACTGCACATCCTGCGCACTGATATATGCATACTCGGTGTGGTTGCTCTCTCCCGGAAGAAAGATTGCCTCCACCACATTCGTATGATAAAATCCGTCATCCGAATGCTTCTCGGAAAATGCTCCCGTAAAACTGCGCGTCAGATTGTCATACGTCTCATCGGAATTGGTCAGGCGGGTGATCAGCGCATCCTCCAGGCATCCGGAATACAGTTTCCTGCTGCGCACTCTTTTGTTCAGCATTGTAAAATAAACCGGAGCCTCACCGTAATTATACTGATAGACCACATGTCCGTCCCGGTAGTGAATCTGCGGAATCACATTTAGCTTATTTTGTTTCATCTCTATCTCTTGTGCATCATCCGCCTCAGTGATGCACAGAAAGTCCAGCATCACTCCGTTGCTCTTTGTACCGTCCGCCGTCATGCGCAGTTCAAATGTTCCCGCCGGAAGTTCGCCAAGCGAAAGCGCTACGGCCTGCGGCGTCTTCCCCGCCGGAAACGTCACCGTCCCGTAATTGGTCGCAAAAGAGACCGACTCATGATTCTGATTTGTCATATAGCGAATCGTCAACACCGCATTCCGATAGCCGTGTTTCGTCTCTCTGCGCCAGGAAACCTGATCTCCTTTCTCACTCCCGAACCATTTCAGCCCAAAATGCGGGACCATCATGTGATAGATGGTCTCTCCAAGACCGTTGCCGTCCGTAAATTCCGGCTCCGGCACTTCTCCCCATCTCAACCCGTCCGGTGTCAGGTGCTCCCACGGCCTTTTTCTGGCAAACGCAAATGTCTCATAGTCAAGCGCATTCCAGAACTCATGCTTTTCGGGAAGTTTTGGCATGCAAATCCATTTTTTCGGATATTCGATTGCCGAAAAATAATTCAGAAGACAGTTTTGCATTTTTGTCGTCCGGTTGACGTAGGAAACCCGGATTCCCCAGGTTTCCTCTTCCATCCGGAAGAAATCAACATCTGCATACAACTGATCCTTCCACAAAAGTTCATACCGGTATCGGAAAAATTTTCCCTCCGCATCGCAGTCCCACGGGTGATAATCCGACGGAACCGTTACATTTGGCACTGGTACCGCGCTGTTCGCATAGGTAGGATACACCGCCAGGTCAAACCTCGCCCCGGAGATTTCACTTTCTCTCATAATTCTGGAAATCCCCATGTATTTCTTGGAATAAGGCCCCCAGGCCGGCATATAGTTTTTATGTTCTTCTCTCATATATGTTCTGATTACTCCGCGCCGACATTTTTCTCTTTAAGCTCTGCGATGTAATCTTCAACCTCCTTCATCTTCTCCCCGTTGAGCGGATAGAATTTCATGGCGATGATCGAAATAATCCAGCCAAGAATCGGCATTCCGCAGTACAGTACCATTGTAACAACAAAAATGCTTGTCGTCAGCTCTTCTCCGATCTGTGGAACCGTATTTTTATACCCTATGACAGCGACAAGCAGTCCGACGACCGTCGTTCCAAAGGATGAAATCAGCTTGTCAACAAAGGAATAAATCGTCGCGACAAGTCCCGGTACAAAATGCCCGCTCCGGTAAATCTCGTAATCGGTACAGTCCGCCATCATCGGAATCATCATGTTGCTTCCGATATTGCGGATTCCGTTCAGCGCGATATAAAGCACCACAAACGCAACGTTCATAAAACCGAACGATTTCAGGTCAATCTTTGTCGGATCCCCCATGAGAAAGAGCAGTCCTAATGCAGCCTGTAAAATGATGCACAGCCAGGTACTCAGCACATACGTCCGTTTCTGCCCTGCATGTCTTGCATTCAGAATACCGAATACAAGCAGAATGATATTCGGAATCATCGTGATCACAGACAGGCGCCCCATCACTTCATAATTTCCCATAATAATGCCAAACAGCATAACGCCGACAATCGAGTTTCCTGCGATATTCATTGCCAGCTTATCCGTGCACTCGGAGATGATCAGCATCTGAAGCGCACGATTCTTCTTTAAAATCTCCCAGTATACCTTAAACCCAACCTTTTCCGTCTTATTCTGCTCCAGATTCTCATAATATTCCGGTTTGTCTTTCGGCGCGATCGCTACGAATGCGCAGACCATCAGGACAAACGCAATCAGGATGACCCAGACGATCAGCTCGCTGAAAAATTCATATGTCATCCCGCCATACTTCGGTACCAGATGATTGGAGATCAAATAGTTGACGCCGGAACTTAAAAACAGCATGAAAAACCCGGTAAAAAATCCGTATAACGGCCTCTGTTTCGGGTCATTGGTCAAAATCGTCTGCGCGGAAGTCGTAACCGTTCCCTGCACGGTATAGCCAATGATATATAACGCATACACAAGGATGAAATACGGGATCCGGATAACTTCCGGCACAAGATGCGTCGTCTTATAAATCAAAATCATACTGACTGCAAGAATTGCGTTTCCGGCTACCAGAAACGGTCTGAATTTTCCGTATTTTCCCTTCATATGGTCGATCAGCCAGCCGATAATCGGATCTGTGAAACCGTCAAAGATTCTCATTCCGGTTGCGAGCGTCGACACAAATACAACCGACATTCCCACCAGGCCGTTTGCATAATAGGAGACATACATCATCAGAAACAAATACAGATTCGTTGACATCATATTCAGCGCAAATAGTGCAATCTGCCATATTTTCGCTCTATTGTACTCTTTTTCGTTCATTTTTCCTTTTTCCTTCCTTTTCTCTCTTTCCCTGCAGTAACCATATAAAAATCATGATTTTCATGATTATTCTATCATTCGGTTTCTCTTCGATACATTGCATATATTTTCTTATAGATTACGATTCTTGCCTCAAAAGGAAAATTTTTATCTGCCGCAGCCTGCAAAACGCCCCGCATATCTCACTTCCTCCGCTCATATACTAGAGGGAGAACTGCTGCCCTCCCGGACAGTAACGCAAATTAAAATGGAGATTCATGTATGTGTGGTATCGCAGGCTTCTGCAATTTCAAACAAAACTATCCGGAAAAACGCCCCTACTGGGAATCCGTTTTAACGGAAATGCACAAAACGCTCGCCCACCGCGGCGATGACGACTCCGGCATCTGCCTTTGGCCCAAAGCCGGTCTCTCCCATGCCCGCTTAAGCATCCGCGACATCGCAAACGGCAGGCAGCCGATGGTCCGCACCGCGGACGCTGCTTCCGGCAGCCGCACCTGTGCCATCGCCTACAACGGGGAAATCTACAACACCGACGAACTGACCCCGGAGCTCACAAAACTGGGCTTTCAATTTTCAACCACCTCGGACACCGAGGTCATCCTCTACGCCTACATGGCCTACGGCCCCGATTTTGTCACAAAGCTAAACGGCATCTTTTCCATTGCCATCTGGGACGAGGCGAAAGAACGGCTGCTTTTGTACCGCGACCGCGTCGGCATCAAACCTCATTTTTATTCCGTCAAAGACGGGACGCTGGTATTCGGCTCGGAGCCGAAAGCCCTGTTCTGCCACCCCGATATCACGCCGGAACTCACCGCGGACGGACTGCGGGAGATACTCGCGATCGGCCCCGCAAGGACGCCCGGCTGCGGCGTTTTTAAAGACATGAAAGAGGTCGTGCCCGGCCACTATCTGATCTGGGATCGCGACGGACTGCGGGATTACCGCTACTGGGATCTGGTCAGCCGCGAACACACTGATTCCTATGAGAAGACCGTGGAGAAAGTTTCCTGGCTCGTCCGTGACTCCGTCAGACGTCAGATGATCTCCGACGTCCCGGTCTGCACCTTCCTCTCCGGCGGCATCGATTCCTCCATCGTGACGGCGCTCGCCGCCCGTCATATGCAGGAAAACGGAGAAACCTTAAACACCTTCTCCTTTGACTTTACGGAAAACGACGTATATTTTCAGTCCAACTCCTTCCAGCCGGAGCGCGACCTCCCCTACGTCAACATCATGCTCACGCACTGTCACACCAACCACACTTACCTCGAATGTGACCAGCGCACCCTCGTGGATATGCTCTACACTGCCGTGGATGCAAAAGATTTGCCGGGCATGACCGATGTGGACGCATCCCTGCTCTATTTCTGCTCCCTTGTGGCAAAGCACAACAAGGTGGCGCTGACCGGGGAGTGCGCCGACGAGATTTTCGGGGGCTATCCGTGGTTTTACCGCAGGGAGCTGATGGAGCGTGACGGCTTCCCCTGGTCTGCCGACATGTCCGCCCGCACCTGCTTTCTGGCGGAGGATTTCTGCCGCGATCTGCATCTGGCGGAATACTCCCACGACCGTTACACCGACACGCTCGCCGCCGTGCCGCCGCTTCCCGGAGAAAGCGCGGGGGCCGCTCGGCGCCGCGCCATTGCATACCTCAATATCAAGTGGTTTATGCAGACGCTCTTAGACCGCATGGACCGCACCAGCATGTACTCCGGGCTCGAGGCCAGGGTTCCGCTCGCCGACCACCGGATTATGGAATATGTGTTTAATGTACCGTGGGAAATGAAATACCAGAACGGTGTGGAAAAGACGCTGCTGCGGGACGCGTGCGCGGATCTGCTGCCGCCCGAACTGCTGCACCGCAAAAAAAGCCCCTACCCGAAAACCTATCACCCCGGCTACGAAAAGCTGCTGGCCGAGCGGTTCTGTTCAATTTTAGAAAATAAAAACGCTCCCGTGACGCCGCTGCTTGACGTCGCGAAAGCAAAAGAATTTGTGGCTGCCCAAAAGGAGCTCGGAAAGCCGTGGTTCGGCCAGCTGATGGCAGGACCACAGCTGATGGCCTATTTTATTCAGATCAATTACTGGATGGAAAAATATCGTCTGTCGCTGTAAAACGGCGGGCTGCGCGGCAATTTTCAGATTGCCGCGCAGCCCTTTGCGGTATTGCAAAACAAACGGAACGGTAACTGTCTCAATCATTCAAAGCATCGATCAGTCTGCCGTAATGCTCATATATTTCCGGAAAGAGCGCTTCATTATTTACGACAAGCCCCCTCATCCATACCGCTTCCTCGCAGACGGCCGCTCCGTCCATATCATCCGCTCCATTCAATATTTTGCCGTCATAAATATAATATTCCCCTACATAAAAAGGCTCTCCGGAGGAAAAATAATACATCCAGACACCTGCATTATGTCTGATTACCGAACCGTCTACGATACAATACTCCACCTTCCAGTTCGTATCACCCGGAACATAGTTCGACCACACCTGAAAAAATCCGGTATCGCAGCCTTCCATCCACTGGCTTATACCCGCAATCCTGTCAATTGCATAGATACCCGCATCCAGCATAGGAACCAGGCAGTCCGCCAGCTCCTCCGCAGATATCTGCGCTTTTACCTCTTCCTCCCCGACTCCTCGCACAATATTCATGATCTCCTCATACTGCACAGCGAAAGCATCCGTATCATATATTTTCACCGTATGGTAAAGCTTCTCTGTCACATCCGTTTTCGCAGCAAGCAGATACAACTTTTTTGCCGCCTCCATCCGGTAAGCATCCATATCAATCGGTTCATCTCCCTGAATATAGGATAACAGATAATAATTCCGAAACTGCTGCTTTGGATCATCCGTTTCCTGCACCAGTCCCCGGTAAAATTCAATCCGGGCGTCAAGTTCCTCAAGTGCATTCGCCGCATCAACGGACGTCTGTCCGTAGGCTTCGCTGTACGTTTCATTGATATCCACCATAGTATCATAGTACGAATCGCTGTTATCAATTGCCATAGTTGCGAATAAATTTGCGGCAAATCCCCATGGAGTGTATCTTGTAATTTCCGCTGCTGCCCTGGCAAGCTTATTATTTTCCTGAACCCAATCACTGCCGTCGCCGTTAAATTTCATTTCAAAATTTTCAACACGATAATTCAGGATTGGAGCACAGGCAGTCTTACAGTCTTCTACCTGACTTCGGTATTCCTCTAACGGTGCGAGCAATTCCCGGCCGCTGTCAATCGCCGCCTGCAGTTCTTTCGCCTGCGCTTTTGCCGCATCTATCCTGTCGAGCAATTCCCGATATCTGTCGGAATTTCCCCCCTCTGCCGCATTCTGCCCCGTTTCCGGCGCTCCGTCTTTTGAAGCGTCACGCTCCGCAGACTGCGTGCGCTCCTCTGCAGTCTCCCGCGTCGATTTTTCCGTTTCCGGCGCATCTCCTGTTTTTGCATCCGCGGCGCCTGCACGTTCCGTTTCCGCAACAGAAACCGCTCCCCTCTGGTTCAGCATCGCAATCATAATTTCGTTGCGCACAAACCGCTCATATAGCACCTCCATATTCTGATAACTGCTCTCCCAGTCAAACGACACCTCACCGCCGTACATTCCAAATGTGTCGAGGGTATTTCCAAACTGTGCATATGCATACATCAGGGATGCGATATCCTGCGAATTCACCGTCTCCTTGCCGATGAATGTCTTCATCTCACTTGCCGAGGAAGAAGCGCTGTCTGACAAATTTTCGAGCATTGCTGCAGAGGAAGTGTCATAATTCACAATTTCACTGATTGTTCCGAGTAATCCCCCGGTTTTCTCATCTGCCAGATTTTCCAGAAATTCTTCCGGCGAGTCGCTCTGCAGCAGTCCCAGGCTTAAACTTGCAAGCCCTCCGGTCGTCTCATCCAAAATAGACAGCGAAATCTCCATCGGCGCATCCTGCAGCTTTGCGCAGACACCGTCTATGGCAGAAGCCGCCGCTCCCTCAATCGCAGCCTGCAATGTCCCCGCGCTTTTATATGCGTCCACCGCTCCCTCCACGCCATACTTTAATAATTCCTGCACATCTTCGGACGCAATCTGCGACAAAACACCTTCCGTCACCGTATCCTTGACAAATTGTACATAATCATCCATCACATCCTCATTTGGAAAGCTGTCGGGTATCTCCACTCCAAGGCTCTCGAGCACCACCGTCTTTATCTCGACCGCCAGAAGTGTGTTTTCCTCGTAACATTGCAGGATCTCGCTCTGCACCAGTTCTTCAAGCTCCTCCTGTGACAATTCATGAGAGCTCGTCTCATAAAGAGCAGCTTCCTTCTTCAGCCGTTCATTGGCGCTGAGAACGACCGCAAGCTGTGCCTCCAGGCGCGCGATATCCTGTTTTGTAATCTCAATCTCCGGCTCATCACCTGCCTGCGCATTGCTCTCTTCCGTCTCTTTGGTTTTGTTTTCCTCCGTTCCGTCCTGTTCATAAAGTCCGGCGGAAGTCTGCGCACCGTTTTCTTTCGACAGATAAGATAACACTCCTGCCGACAGCAGGAAAGCAGCGCCTGCAACTGTCACAATTGACATAACTGTCTTCTTTTTCATCACAATACTCCCCCGGATTCCCTCTCATATTCAGTACGCATAACTCGTAACGCCAGGCTCAATGTCACATTCGAAAAACCCGTCTCCCGCCAATTCCCCCAGATATTTTTTGACATCATAATATGTGACACTTGTGATTCCCGTTGTCTCGTCACTTGCCGCGCAGCTGTAGTTCTCTATTTTTTCCGGAAGTCCCTGCGCATTATAGCCGATCAGCCACTCCGTCTCTCCGTTAAACGTCACTTCCGTGAGGCGCTTCGCTTCATCGTAGGAGTATTCCCGTATGATTTCTATTGTTCCAACATATATCGCTTCCTCTAAAACAGCTCCGGCCTCGTCATAGGACAGAAACGCCTTTGTACTCAATTCGCCGTCCTGATAAGATTCCACTTCCAAAAGCCTGCCATTCTCACCATAACTGTACATGTCACGGCTTTCATAACCATCACTTTTGTATTCCTCTCTGATGCAATTTCCGTTTTCATCATATTCATATTGTGTCACAGACTCTCCGTCATCATCTCTTTTGTATTCCTCTCTGATGCAATTTCCGTCATCATCATATTCATAACTTTCTTCCAATCTCATAGTCTGCTGCCCGGCCTCGTCGAACTCTTCCGCTAAGTAGTATGTCCGATAGCCATCTTCATTGACCTGAGACGTCTCTTTGCGTGTATGCCCCCATTCATCCGTATGGCTGTACACGAAAGTATTATCGGTATACTCGTACGAAGCGCCATCGCTATCAAATATCACACGATTCTCATCATCATACTCATAAGTAATAACGGAATTATAACCGCCGCCTTCACTCTTACTACCAACGCGCAACGGCCGATTTTTATAACTTTTCCTATCGTAGAACCCAAAATAATCCATCCCGTATATCTTCGCCCCGTTTTCATCCCGGAGATATTCTACTTCATACACATTCCCGTCTTCCCTCTCCCTCTTCAAAAGATCTCCATCCGCATCATAATAAGCACAATAACCCACATGACCTGTATCGCCTTCTTCCGGTGAATACGTCACTTTAGAGGGAACTGCATCACCCGCCGGCTCCTTTTCAACTTCTTCCAAATCCTCTGTCTCAGCCTGACTCCCCGTCTCATCCCCGGACTCTGTTTCCGGACGCTCCGTCAAACCGCCTGCCTGTGAAACGGCTGGTTCCGTTTCCGGTATTCCGCTCTCCTTATTCTCCTGCGTTTGCTCCTTCTCCGATTCGCCCGATGCCGCAGCACTTCCACATGATGCAAAAGTGAGCACACCACACAGCAGCCCCAAAAACATCCATCCTCTTTGTCTGTTCCGATACATTCTTTTTCCTCCCTTTTCCTCGTGTGTTATATCCGACCGCCCTCAATATACACAAGAATTTTACCCCCCCCGGTATATTTTGTCAAGCCGCCGAAGCGAACACGGCAAAAATCAGAATTGCACGCGGCACGGAGAATTCAAAGTTGCACTGAAATGCAATTATTCAAAAAAGGATGCCGCAGAAAACACGGCATCCTTTTCTAATCTTCACTTTATTAACCTGATACAAATTGCCTTAGTGTAGCGACCTGTTCATATTTCGCTAAATGACTTGCCTGAAACTACACTAGCATCTGGTATCCCACATACCGCAGAAGCTGTCAACCGGATCCGTACCCTTAAACGCGTCCTTTCCTTCCATCAGCTTCGCGATCAGCGCATCAAACGTCTGGTCCGCGCTGTCATAGGTGTTGATATAAGTCCGCGCCTGCGGAATGTCTGCGAGCACGAACGGCTGTCCACAGCCCACGACGACTACCGGAAGCTCATGCACATACCACGGAATCTCCCCGCCGCCCTTGCTCATACCAAAGCCCGGTCTCGCTACCGGCTGGAAGCCGCCCGCGATATCCACGAGCGTGATGATGAGATCCTGATTCTCGCGGAACTCCTTAATCTCGGTCTTGCCGGCAAAGTACATATTGATATCTACCTTCTCGCCCGCAGCCGCACGCTTTGCAAGCACGTCGAGCGGACTCTCATAGATAAACGCGTCAAAGCCCTTCTCGATCAGTTTATCGCGCAGACGCTCCGCCGGATTCGCCTTGCCGCCCATCATCTTCGCCATCATCGTGCCCATCACGCCTGCGGAGAGGCCCTTCACATACACGATCATGATTCTCTTGTAGCGGTCCGGAATCATCGGAAGCACATCCTCGTCCTTGTATTTCACGAGTGTGATCGCCTTGTCGGAAATCTCCTTCGCCATCGCCTTGTGCTCCTCGCATCCGACGATCTGCTCCATCTCGGAAACCGGAGGTACGATGTCCGTCTTTGCCTTTTTGTGGAGGCCCATATGTGCTTTGAGCGCAAGGATGCGGTGCAGCGCGTCGGAGAGGCGCTCCTCGGTGATCACGCCGCTCTTATAGCCTTCCATCATGCTCGCAAAATCCTCGTCCATCTCGTTGAAGAACAGGAACATATCCACTCCGGCTGCGATAGATGCCGGAAGCATGTCGCTTCTCTTCATCCGGCAGGTCAGACCTACCATGTGGGAGGCGTCGGTGAGCACCATGCCGTTAAAGCCCAGTTTCTTGCGGAGCAGACCTTCGATCAGCTCCGGGGAAAGCGTTGCCGGCTGAATATCGTCATCCTTGATATCCGGATTGAAATGTCTGGTGTATGCGGGCTGCATAATATGTCCGGCCATGATCGCCTCAAGGCCGTTGTCGATGAGGTTCTGGTATACCTTTCCGAAGGAAGCGTCCCACTCCTCGCAGCTCATGTCATTCACGCTGTTTGCCACATGCTGGTCACGGAAATCAAGTCCGTCACCCGGGAAATGCTTTGCCGCGCAGCAGAAGCCTTCGTTGCTGTGCGCGCCGTCCATATATGCCTTCGTCATCTCGCATACGCGGTCCACGTCATTGCCGTAAGTACGGAGTCCGATGACCGGATTCTCCCAGTTGTAGAGGATATCGCTGACCGGCGCAAAGGACAGGTTGCATCCGATGGCTGCCGCCTCTTTGTTGGACATACGTCCGAGCTCGTAAGCGTATTTCGTATCCCCCGTCGCACCGATCTTCGTCTGCGGCGCGATCATCGTGCCGTCGGAACATGCGCCGTTGCCGCCGTTCTCGGTATTGCAGGCAATGATCAGCGGAATCTTGCTGTTTTCCTGTAAGATGCGGTTCTGCTCGTGAACCTCTTTTCCGGATGCCGGATTATAGCGAATCCCGCCGATGTGATACTTCTCCACCGTCATTTTCAGATAGTCTTCCTCTCTCGAAGAACCCATGTTGAAGAATAACTGTCCGATCTTCTCCTCGATGCTCATGCCCGCAATGGTGTCCTCCACCCATTTGCAGTCCTCATCCGAGAGAAAAAACGGTTTTGCTTTCATATCAACCATACCAAAAAACCCTCCTTTGCCTTTTGCACTCATCTCCATATTCTGTTCAGATTTGATAGATTCCATCCAAATCTACGGACATCTGTTGTCCGTTTTTACTATAACATGCTTGTATACAAGTGTCAACCTCTATTCACTTTTTTAGATTTTATTTATAATTCCCGCATTTTTTGTCACTTTATACAGAATCATGCCCCTCTCCCGAAGCTTCCCGCCGCCTCTTGTATACAAGCATCTGATACAGCCTGCACACAAGTGCCGCGACCGCCGCCCCGATCAGAGCTCCGGCCATTACATCCGTCGGATAATGCACGCCCACATAAAGCCGTGACAGCGCGATTGCCGACGCGAGCATGAGCGCCGGAATCCCGTACCGCCTCGGGCACATCAGAAAAATGACCGCGGCCGCCGCAAAGGAGCTGCCGGAATGGCCCGACGGAAACGAGAAGTCGCTCTGGGCTTCGATGATGCGCGAAAGCCCCTGCACCGCCTCGTAGGGCCTTGTGCGGGCGATGAGGTTTTTCAGAAACAGGTTGTTGACCAGAAAATTGCAGGCCAGAGAAACCCCCATGAGGGCTCCGCATTTTCGTGTCCGCGCAAAGAGCAGGCATGCCGCGGCCAGGATAATCCAGACCGCGCCGCCGTCGCCCAGATGCGTGATAAACGTCATTGCAGGTGTCAGTGCGTCACACCGCACATACTCCTGAATCCACAGCAAAATTGAAGCGTCAGGGTTCATAATCATCCTCCCTATCACAACTGATTTCGAGCCGAAGGCCTTTTTTTAATAAAATGCGATTTCCCTGAAATCCATTCCGCCTTCCGCCTCAAATTCGATATAAAGCGCATGGACGCCGGAGATTTCGGGCAACACGAGCCGACAGGTTTTCCACTCCGGCGTCAGCCGTTCCCGCGCAGTTCCCACCGGGCCGCCGTCCGGCCGGTCCAGCCGCACGCACACGCGGACCGCTCCGCTCCCCCGCAGCGTCAGTTCCAGCTCTTTTGCTTTTTCAAACAAAAAATATTTATACCCGACTATGGCGTCCGCACGGATATTTGCAATGTAATGTTCCGCTCCGCCCTCAAAAATGTGCGGTTCCGTCTCCCGTCTGTGCTCCCCCGGCCGTAAGCGCTCCGGCTTTATCGCGGAGGACGTCAGATGACAGCAGTAGCACGCATTATAGCTTCCCTCCGCGGGCAGCGGCCCGCCGTTTAAACCGCAGCTCGTGATCTCCGTCTGCGCAAACAGACCGTCGCCGCGGAGCGCCAGCTTTTCCGCGCACCCCTGCCTGCAGCACTCAATTGCATGGGTCTGCCTGTGGTAAAAGATGTACCACCCGTCGGCGAGTTTTACAAGTCCGCCGTGATTGTTCCCAAACGGCATCACCGGCCTCGTATTGCCGCAAAGCCCCAGGTCTGCGTTACTGATCAGCACCCCCTCGTACCGGTAAGGCCCGAACGGCGCTTTTGCACTCGCATAGGCAAGCTCGTGCGTCCGCTCGCTGGAGTATACCATGAGATAGGCGCCGTCGACTTTCCGCGGGCTTGACGCCTCGTAGAATCCGTGTCCGCAAAACCCGGTGCCATCCGTCACATTTCCGCCCGGAATGACGGGATACGGGCCGTCCTTTATCGTTTTCATGTCCGCCGCAAGCTCAAACCCGAGACTGGTCGCCGCAAACGGCGACGGCAGGTTCCGGTACTTTTCCGGCACGGGCCCCGGCATGCAAAACCCCGTATAAAGATAGATTCTGCCGTCCTCGTCCACGAGGACGCCGGGGTCAAACATTTTGTAGTCCTCATACGGCGTCCCGTCGGGCCGCTGCACGACGCCGTAGTAAGAAAACGGGCCCCCCGGCGAATCGCTGACCGCCACGCGGCACACCCGCTGCATATTGGTGTTAAAGTACAGATAATACCGCTTATCCGGCCCCTGCACGACATCCGGGGCAGCCATCGCATCCTCCGGGGCAAGTTCGGGACACTGCGCCCTGGCAAACCCCACCCCGCCGCAAGTCCAGTTCCCGGGATCATCCAAAGGCGCCGACCAGACCATATAGTCCCCGGGGCAGTAATTTTTCTCTCCTCCGGCGAAATCGTGGGAGCCGTAGACATAGAGACGGTTCTCGAAAATCCGCGGCTCCCCGTCGGGGATATACGCGTCTAAGGGCAGATACGGGTTCATCGCTTTCGCTTTCGTTTTCACTTCGATTATACTCCTCTCTTTGCGCGAAAATTTTAACTTTCAGCATCTCTCCTGCATTGGAAATACGGAAAGCGCGAGCAGTTTCTCCGCGGCATGATCCACCATCGGCGGATTAAATCCCAAAAAGAAGAATGTGCGCAGTTCCGCTAAACTCAGCGACATTTCCTCCGCATCCTGCGCCATAATATGCGCATACGCCAGCGGCAGGTCCTCCTTGAGGATTTCCATCGCCTCCTCGTCGTGCTGGAGTTCCTCGAGCCTCGTGTCCATCGTATAGCGTTTCCGATAATCCCTTGCAGTCCGATAGGTCTTCTCAAATATGCCCGCTGCAAGCGAGACGGTCTCCTCCGTCCCCGGAAGGTGCAGCTTTGCGTGACAGCCAAACGGCACCTCGACATGGACAAACAGACTTCCGTCCGGTTTTATCTCCCAGTTTGACACATAGGTGCCCGCAACCGAATGATATGTGTATTCCACTCTCGTCAGCCGCGGATTGATCTGCGGCGCGATGGAAACGCTCCGGTAACCCGGCGCCGTCGGGCGGATTCCGCCGATATACTGGTACACATATTCCATGACGGAGCCGTAGGCATAGTGGTTTAACGAGTTCATCCCCGTCCCGCTGATACGGCCGTCGTCGAGCACGGAATTCCAGCGCTCCCAGACAGTCGTCGCACCGAGGCCGACACAGTGCATCCAGCCCGGGAAGCCCTCCTGAAACAGCATATAATATGCCAGATCTTCCAGCCCGTGTTCCGCCATCACCTGACACATCGTCGTCGCACCGACAAAGCCGCCCTTGATCTTATAGCAGTCCTTTTTCAGCCGGAGCCGGAATCCCTCGATAATCCGCTCCTTCTCTCGGTAAATGCCGAAGCGCAGACAGAGCAGATAGGCAGTCTGCGTGTCCACCGCAAGCCTTCCGTTTGCGGTCACATACTCTCCCAGAATCGCCTCATATACCTCCGCCGCCCGCTCTTTATAAAAGGCCGCATCCCCGTTCTCTCCCAAAAGCTCCGCCGCCTCCGCCGTTTTCTTTAAGGACGCATAGTAATAGACCGAAGCAACAAAAAAGTCGTCGGTTCCGCCCTTCATGCTCTGCGGGGTGACGCCGTCCTGCGCCAGCCAGTCCCCGAAATGAAAACCGAAATCCCACAGATGCCGGTTTCCGTGCTCCGCATCCCCGCGGATGATAAAATCAACCCAGTCCTTCATCATCGGGTATGCGTCTTTTAGCGCTCCCGGATCACCGTAAGCCTCATACAGCGTCATCGGCAGAAACGTCGCAACGTCTCCCCAGACGCTGCTGCCGGACGGCCCTTTTGCAAAATTCGGGATATAGTTCGGAATGACTCCTCCGTTTCGCTTCTGGTCCGCGCGCAGATCCCGCAGAAATTTGCCGAAAAAGGCTCTGGCGTCCATATTGATACAGGCTGTCGGCGCAAACACCTGCGCGTCCCCCGTCCAGCCTAACCGCTCGTCCCGCTGCGGGCAGTCGGTCGGCATATCCAAAAAATTCGACTTCTGCCCCCACATGCAGTTTTTTGCCAAACGGTTGAGCTTTTCGTCGGAACAGTGAAATTCCGCCGTGATATCCAAATCCGAGTACACCGCCTTTCCGACAAAACACTTTTTGCAGTCGATACCCTCGCAAGCCTCCTTCGCTTCGACCCAGCTTCCTTCCCCATTCTTTTCCTGTAGGGTAACTCTGACATAGCGGAATCCGAAATATGTAAAATGCGGTCGGATTTCCTCCTCCCTGCCGTCCGACACATACACATACCGCGCCTTTGCGGTGCGGTAATTCTCGTTGTAAAAATTTCCGTCCTGCAAAATCTCCCCGAAATCAAGCGTCAGCCGCATTCCCCGGGAAAGCCGCATTTCGTTTGCATGTACGCACACATAGCCGGCGAAATTCTGTCCGAAATCCAAAATGATCTCACCCTTCGGAGAGCGAATCACCTCCCGTACCGGCAGCTCTTCCTTTTCCACAACCGGGACGCTGTAGCGCTCCACGAGATTTTCCCGTTTTACAATCTCCTCTTTTTCTTCCTCCACGATTCTGACCGCTTTTAACTCGTTGCGCCGATGTTCCCACAGCAGACGGTTGCAGCACTCCCCGTCATAGATGTCGCTCATCTCAATGTCGCTCCCGAAATACTTCCAGGTCTCGTCGGTCATAATCACCGCGTGGCTCCCGTCCGCGTAATCGAAATGCATCTCGGCGATCGCGGCAAACCGATCGCCGTAGAGCGCACGGCCTCCCTCATAACCAAGCCGTCCCTTAAACCATCCGTTTCCCAGGGAAATCTCTATTTTATTCTCACGCTGCAGCAAATCCGTGATATCGTAGGTCTGATACTGGATTCCGAAGCGGTAATCGTTGAAAAACGGAGTAAGGAGATCGTCCCCGATTTTCGTTCCGTTTAAGACCGCCTCGTACAGACCGACGCCCGTCACATAAATCCGCGCCCGCACCGCCTCCGCGGGAAGCGAAAATTCCTTCACAAATACGGGATGAAACGAATCCCCTTCCTGCTGCCCGATCCATTTTGCGCTCCAGGCCTCCTGCAACTTTCCGGTCTCAAACCAGGACACCTCGCTTCTTGCCGTATCCCCCGCGTCGCCGGTCACCTCGACGCGGTAGTAATAGCGCGCGCGGGGCTCTAACGGCACTTCGAGCGCCTCGCCGATACTGTTTAACGCGCCGCCCTCTTTTTCGTACAAAACAGATTCCATCCCGGCGTCGCGCGCCACCGTTATCCTGGCGTGCGCCTGCGTCTTACTCTCCGTGTCGGCCACCTTCCACGAGCAGCTCACCCGCGGGAAGGAAAAGCCGACCGGATGTTTCATCCCGTTTATTTTTGTCTCCGAAATCCGCATCCGTATTTCCTCCTGAATCAACTTTTTCTTTTCCGGTTAATAAGTCAGATATTCTTTTCCGCAGAAGGGGTCCACCGGGCTCTTGCCCAAAAACGCGCTTCTCCCGAGAATCTTTTCCACGACCGCCTCAATCATCCCGTCATGATTCGAATATGCATTGATATACGTCTTCACCATCGGCACGTCGCGCAGATGATAGGGGTTCTGGAACGAGATGAACAGCGTGGGGACAACCTCCACGAACCACGGAATATTATTCCCCGCCCCGTAGGGCGCGTGCCAGTTCAGCCGCGCCGTCGTCTGGTTTGAGGCGTTCTCCACATTCCCGAGATAGATCACCAGATCGTACTTGTCCCGGAATTCCGTGACCGTCTCAAAACGCATCGGCTTCGAGAAGTCAAACACCTCCTCCTCATACACCGTGATCGCAAAGCCCTCCCGCTCAAGCAATTCTTTAAAGTGGGTGAGCACGCGCTCTTCCGAAGGGCATTTTCCGAGTATTTCAAGCAGCACGCGCTTATGCCGCTCCGGGGAAACCGGAAGCAGGTTCTGCGTGTCTTTTACCAGCGTCACGGCCTTATCGGCGCATTCTTTCGCCCAGCGTCTGTGCGTCTCGCAGCCGATTACAGAAAGGTTTTCCCGCTTCGGCGAAAGCGTGCCCTCCCTCTGCTTTCTTTGAAGCCCCAGCGCCGCTTTTGCGGCCAGAATCCGGGTAACGGCCTCCTCGAGCCGCTCCTGCGACAGGATGCCCTGCTCATACCCTCTTTTCATGTAGGAGAGGTCCTCCTCGTAATCCTTATTAAATAATACCATATCGCAGCCCGCTTCGATACAGTACGGAACGGATTTTTCGCGGTCCATCGCGGATAAAAATCCCACCATCGGCGTCGCGTCCGTGATAATCATTCCGTTAAAGCCCAGCTGTCCGCGCAGCAGACTTTTAAGCAGCTCCGGTGAAAGCGACGCCGGCATCACCTTTTTCGGGAAATCGGGATTGAACTTCTTCTGGTATGCGGGGAGCGCGATATGCCCGACCATCACGGTCAGCGCCCCCGCATCGATCAGCGCCTGATAGACGTCGCCGTATGTTTTGTCCCAGTCCTCGCAGGACAGGGAATTGACGCTGGTCTGAATATGCTGGTCCACCTCGTCCACACCGTCCCCCGGGAAATGCTTGACGGAAACGGCCGTCCCGCACTCTTTTGCGCCTCTCATGTACGCGAGTGCATATTCCTTCACCGTCCCGGGATCGGAGCCGTAGGTGCGCACATTCGTGATCGGATTGTGATATTCAAAGTCAATGTCCACGACCGGCGCAAACGCATAATTACAGCCCACCGCCTGGCCCTCCGCGCAGGAAACCTTCCCGAGTCGGTACGCCTGCTCCGCCTCCCCGGTCGCCGCCGCCTGCATCTGCTTCCCGAAAGCGGTTCCCTCCGCGACAAGCCCGTCGCCGCCGGCCTCTAAGTTTGCCGCCAGAAGCAGCGGCACCTTCGTGTGCTCCTGCAGATAGCGGTAGGCATCGAAAATTTCCTCCGCAGAGCCGGTGCGGAACATCACACCGCCCGGCGCGCGGTTTAAAAGCTCATACTGCAAATACTGCTCGTTGGCCGAATAGCCGATCGGGAAAAACAGCTGCCCGAGCTTTTCGTCTAAAGACATGCTCTCCCTTACCTCCTCCACCCACCTGATATCCTCATCCGACAGGTAAAACGGATTTCCCTTTAAATCAATCTTTGTATTCATCGTTTCCTTCACTCTCCTTTTTTTATAAAAGGAGCCAGAGCATTCGCCCTGACTCCTCTTTCTCCCGCGGACACATCCCTGCCCGCACCTTCGCCACGCGCCGCAGCCGTTATGCATGCTCCCGTCCGTGCACGGCAAACATCCGCTGAAACACTTTTTTAATATTGTGGCTCTGCCCTGCGACGAGATTTACCAGCAGCACGAAAATACCCATCATCGCGGTGGAAACCGCCGCTCCCATCTCCGCCTCAAGCACCGCTTCAAGGCCGTAGGTCATCAGACAGATGCTTGTCGAGCCCATGATAATACCGATGGTGTCCCCGCAGAACGCTCCGATATACAGGCCCACAAATACCGGCAGGATGTTCGAGAACAGTTCTCCGACCGTAGACAGCGAGCTGAACGACGCCGTGTGGATTCCCGTCGAAGTGTAGATCATCGTCGCAAACCCGAAGATCAGGCCGCTGTACACATACGAGACGATCACATTTTTCTTCTCATTGATTCCGATATTGACGGCCGCCTGCTGATTATTCGCCAGAAGCACGCCCTGCTTTCCGCTCTTTGCAAGATAGCTGTAGGCCGCATACACCGCCACCGCGCCCGCAAACGGAAGAAACACCAGCGGATAGGAAGAAAACTGCCGCAGAGTCATATTTGCAGTGAGATTAATCCCGTTCCCGCCGAACAGCTGCGGGGTGATCGCCTCATAAAAGAGCGCCATTCCGATCGTCGCGATCATAATCGGCAGCCTCCCGTATACATAGACCAGCGCGACGCCCACGCTCAAAATTACACACAGCCCCAGACACAGCAGCATAAACAGCGGAAGATTGTTCCCATGGCTTTTTGCCATATTTCCCGCAATGATCGCCGCGATCAGCATGACAGAGCCCCCGGAAAAATCAAACCTTCCGCTCTTAAACTGCAGACCGATTCCCATTGCACAGGAAACGGAGATCGTAATATCGACAAACAGGGTTTTCCACATATTCCATGTCCCGAAATAGGTCTTGCCATTTGCATGGCACAAAAGCAGCATAATCACATACATCGCCGCCGGAAGCGCCAGCGTTCCCGCTATTCTTTTTATGATTTCTAATTCTT
This sequence comes from Lachnospiraceae bacterium, assembly GCA_021770345.1. Lineage (GTDB taxonomy): Bacteria > Bacillota > Clostridia > Lachnospirales > Lachnospiraceae > Roseburia. Next base: position 24,623 of record JAETRD010000011.1, read on the forward strand.
TCTTCATGAGAACCGTCTCCATTACTTTCTTTTTAGTTCATGTAGCCTTCCACAGAAAGATCCGTCGTGGTCGCCTTTACCAGATCGGCGTAAGTCGCAGACGCATTGTAGCGGGTAAAATACTGCTTCATATCCTCCCAGGAAATCATCATCTTAGAGAGATCTGTCTCCCAGAGCGGGGAATTTGTCATGATTGCCTGGAACTTTTCCGTGCTGTTAATCGCAAGGATTCCGGATGTATAGCGCTCCGGTCCGGCATAATCCGCAAACTGTTTTCCCTGGATCGCATTGTCCAACATTACGATTGGGAACAGCGCGCTCTCCGGCGCCGAAATCGTGATCGAAACAATCGTCTTGTCATCGCCGCAGTCCGCAAAGATGTCCGCCTCCGACTCGTAGCCTCCGGTCACCAGCTGCATATCCGGCGCGCAGGTTCCGCCCGCTTTCGCGCTCACCACCGAGGGGTAGATAAAAGAAATTCCCGCACAGAACCCTACGATCGCATCGAGGTCCCCATGTCCCTCCTCTAAGAAATAAGACTCGTCTAACGGCTTAAACTCAAGCACCGTCGCATCGCCGACAATCTCAATCTTTTCGTCCGCGGAGGAATTGTATTCCTCAATCTTTGCGCGGAACGCCGCGTCTGCCGTCGTGTGCTTCGGGTATGCGTACGGCGGGAAAATAATCGTCGAAATCTTCTTATAGCCTCTCGCGATGACTTCCTCCGCGTAAGCCTCGCCGAGTTCTACGCCGGATACATAGTTATCTCCCATTGTCCCGAGGAAATGGTCGTTTGAGAGTACCTCATGGGCGACCCCGTCTTCTTCGTACACCGCATCCAGGTCCCCGTAGAAACCTGCGACATAGAGATCCGGGTACTCTTCCATAATCGCATTGATTCCGCCGTCCACAGTCGCAATCAGCCCGACCACATCGGATGTGTAGGAATTGCGCACCGCCGTTAAGTTTCCGTCCGGATCATTGAAGGTATCCGCATATACAATCTCAAAATCATAGCCCAGATCATCGCAGGCATTTCCGAAAAACGCATTGTAAAACTCATACTGGCCGCCGCTGTTTAACGTAGTCAAAAGAAGAATCTTTCCTCCCTTTGTATCCGCACCGGAAGCATCCGCCGCGTCTCCGCCGACATCCGCCGTCGTCCCCGCCGCGTCTGCCGTGCTGCCTTCGTCCGCGGGTGCGCCCGCCGCATCGCCGCCTGCCTCTTTGCCGCCGTCCCCGCCGCATCCGGCAAGCGTACCGGCCGCTAATGTCACCGCCGTCGCCACAGCGGCAAACCGTTTCAGAAAACTGTTTCTTTTTTTCATCTTAAAACCCTCCTTCTATCTCTTCAAAGCCACAATGGCTGAGAATACCATTCCGTCTGCCGTGTCGTTACCGCGGCAGTATCCCTGTTTTCTTTCTGCAGGTAATCAGCACAACCGCCAGGAAAATCACTGCCTTTACCATAAAGGTAAGCCTTGTCGGAATCCCGATGATTGGCAGTCCGATATCTAACAGTGCAAAGGTAAACGATCCGATAATCGCGCACAGCACCTTTGATTTCATTCCCCCGTTTAACGGCATACCCCCAAGAATCAGCGCAACCATCACATTCATCTCAAAACCGACTCCCGTCGAATCGGATGCGGCCGCCGTATACCCCATCTGAAACAGGGACGCCACCACGAGGGTACACGCGAGAAAGACGTACGGGATCACCTTGTATTTCACGATATTGACGCCGCACTGCTCGGCCGCGGTCTTGTTCGCTCCGATTGCCTTTGCGTATTTTCCAAATTTCGTATAGTTAAAGAAATATCCGATAATCAGCGTCTCCGCCGCAAGCACGCCAAGCATTACGACCGGCGACTTAAAGCAGCTCGTGTCAACACCTCTCAATGCGATGTTCCGGCTTCCGATATTCGAGTAAATAATTGTGCTCACCCCGGATAAAATCATCGAAAACACGACCGAGGAGATGACCGCATACATATGTAAGATCTCTCCCGAGGCGCCGTTTATCACGCCGATGGCAACCGCGATCACAAGACAGATCACAACCGCCGGTATCAGGGAACCGGTCTTGTTTCCGACCAGCACCAGAACGGTGCTGTAGAGACCGATCTGCTTTCCGATGCTGACGTCCATATTTCCGAGACTGTAGATAAATACCGCCCCGACCGACATCAGCGCCGTCACGATCACATCCGCCATCAGTGCGGAAAGCTTTGCCGCAGACCAGATACTCTCGCCCTTCAGCTGTGTCGTGATCGTGAAAAAAATGATACACAAGAGCAGCCCTCCGAATGCCGCCAAATCAGAAACATGTTCCTTTATCCATTTGCGCTCCACTCTTTTCCCCTCCTAAATCATGTACTCAATAATATCTGTCTGTTTGAGATCCCGCGATCTGCAAAACTCTCCCGTCACCTTAAAATCCTTCATGATAATCAGTTTATCCGCCATTCCGATCAGCTCCGACAGTTCCTCGGAGATCATCAGAATCGCCTTGCCCTCTTTTTTCATCTGCTCGATCAGCCCGTACATATACTGTTTCACCCCGATATCCACACCTCTGGTCGGACAGTCCATGATAATGACCTCCGAATCTTTCGCGGTCCATTTCGCAAACGAAACCTTCTGCTTATTTCCTCCGGAGAGCGTATTCACATACTGCCTTCCGTTCTGGCATTTGATGCGGAACCGCTCAATCTGCGCGTCCGCCAGCTTCTTTTCCTGTTTCGGGCTGATAAACGTCGCACGCTCCATGCCCGGAATCGACGGAAGCACAATATTGTCCCCGATTGCGCCCTCTAAAATCAGCGCCTCGGAATCTCTGTTTTTTGAAATATATCCGATGCCGCTCTCGATCGCCTGCAGCGGCGTTTTGATTTCCGCACCGTTGCGCAATACTCTGCCGCCCTCGATTTTTTCAAGCCCGTAAGCAATCCTTCCGATATCGTGCATTCCGCAGCCGGACAGACCACCGAAACCGATGATCTCTCCCTTATGCAGCTTCAGGCTGAAATTTCTGATTTTCCCGAACGTGATATCTTCCAGTTCCAGGAGAACCTCGTCACCACACGAGGCGTCATAGTCCTCTCTGTAGTATTTCTCCCCGATCTCGCGCCCCACCATCAGGTAGCGTATCGTCTTCACCGCGTCCGCCGCATCCATCTCCCCGCGGTTTAACGTTCCCCGAATTTCCCCGTCCCGCAGAACCGTCAGGTTGTTGCACTGTTCCATGATCTCGTCCATATCGTGAGAGACAAACACGACGGCCTTGTTTTCCTCCTCCGCCATCCTGTGAATCAGCCGGTAGAGGATTTCGCGGCCCTCTAACGAGAGCGCCGTCGTCGTCTCATCCACGACGAGAATCTCCGTGTCGTCCATGACTCCACGGACCAGCTCAATCAGCTTCCGATCCTCAAACGTGAGCCGGTCAATCGGATCGGACGCTTTTATCCGCGCAATCCCGAATTTCTGCAGCAGCTTATCGGCTTCGACATTCATTTTCCTGATATTGATAACGCCGAACGACGAAAACTCATCCTCGCGCCCTGCGAAGATATTCTGCGCTACCGTGACCCCGGAAATCGTGTTTGCCTCCTGCAGAATCATGGAAATCCCTGCCCGCTGCGCCTCCACCATGCTCTGGGGCTTCCACGGCTGTCCTTTAAAGTACATTTCCCCTCTGGTAGCCGGCTGCATTCCTGAGGCAATCGACATAATCGTGGATTTTCCGGAACCGTTTTCCCCGATCAGTCCCCGGATTTCCCCGCGCCGCAAAACGAAATCCACATCATTTAAAGCGATCGTCGGTCCGAATTCCTTTCTCATCTTTTTTGCTTCAAAAATGATTTCCTGCTCCATGTTCCCCTCCAATAAACTCTCAATACCTGTACCTGTTACTAATAGTCTAATTTCCAATCCCTATGCCCGCCACGCATATATTACTTGTTTTTAGCACAATATTACGGTAATATTAAATTAAACGTAATTTTATCGCTTTATTTCCAGCCATTTCCGGCAAATACGAATAAAAGGAGGTTCTGTTATGGACGATGCAAAAAATTATGATCTGTTCGGCATCTTTTTAAACGCTTACCGCATCCGGCACATTCAGCTGTCCGCGGCAGCAGACAACCTCTCCACGATTGATTTTGAGTTTCGCAGACAGATTTATCAGGACTTTGACTACGCACCGCTTTTTGCCTCCATAACCTCGCATGCGGCGCCTGCGCTGCCCGTCGAATACGTCGACGACATCGGCCTGCACTATTTCGCCGCGCGCATGATCGAATCCGAAAGCACTTACCATATTCTCGGGCCCTTTCTGTTTCAGAGCCCGTCCTTTCTCGAGAGCGATGACGATCTCGTCTCTTTCCTCGAAAAAAACAACATCCACCCGCGCCACTCCTCCCAGGTAAAGAATTATTTTGCCCGAATCACCGTCATCTCCGACCAGCTTGCCTGCAAATATCTGTACGAGGCGATTCTCGAAAAAACGCTGGGGACTGCCGTCCATCTTCTGACCGTCACATCCGCGGACACAAAAAAGGATGCCATCGCAAGACAGAGTATTTCTGCTTCCGATACCACCCTTGACTATGACGCTTTTGAGGCGCGCTATGAAACGGAAAACAAAATGCTTGATGCCATCGCCGCCGGAGACACGCAAAAGGCCCTGTACTATCTCCATCTCTTCCGCGGCTTCACGCTCAAAACGCGCACCGACAACCCTCTGCGAAGCGCAAAGGATTATATTATCTCCGCGAACACGGCCTTCCGAAAGGCGGCCGAACGCGCCTGCGTACACCCGCTTTATATCGATCAGATCTCCGGTCGCTTTATCGAGGAGATCGAGCAGGCCGACTCGTTCGTGCAGTTAGACAATCTGAACGCCAATATGGTCCGCAAATACTGCCTTCTCGTGCGCTCCTACTCCCGCGCACAGTACTCGCCGCTGATCCGAAACTGTCTGAACTATATTGATTTTAATTTCAAGCAGCCGCTTTCCCTGCTCTTTTTTGCCGAAAAATATGCGGTCAGCAAAAATTATCTGTCCACACTGTTTCACCGCGAGGTAAAAGTAACGATGACAGAGTATATCAATACCGCAAGGATCCGTCACGCGATTATGCTCTTAAACACGACTGATCTGAGCATGCAGGCAATCTCCGAACAGTGCGGCTTTTCGGACGCAAATTACTTTACGCGCACCTTCAAAAAAATACAGGGAATGTCTCCGTTAAAGTATCGACAATCCCTGCTTGGCTGACTTTCGTCTTATTATAAAATTTTCAGTAAATCACGGATCCGTTCCAATCTGTAATCCGCGAGACCGCCTGGGACCGCATCCCCGATCGCAGCGGTTTTCATGCCTCCGGCGATTCCGGCCGCAATCCCCGCCGCCGCATCCTCGACGACGAGACACCGTCCGGGCTCCTCACCCAGCAGCCCGGCGGCCCTCAAAAACACCTCGGGATCCGGTTTTGACCTTGTGATCTGCGTTCCGTCGGAAACAGCGTCAAACGCTTCCGACAGCCCGACTTTTTCCAAAATAAATTTTGCGTTTTTGCTCGACGAACCGAGTGCAACGGCATAGCCGCGCTCCCGAAGCTCCGCCAGTACCGCCCGCACATCCGCGCCGACATCCGCCGGCGTCATCCCTGCGAGCAGTCCGCGGTATATCCTGTTTTTTTCGTCCGCGACCGCCTCTTTCTCTTCCTGGGATAAGGGTGCACCCTCATACCGCTCAAGAATGATCTCAAGGCTCTCCATCCGGCTGACACCGCGCAGGCGGTGGTTGATCTCCTCGTCAAAATAAATGCCGCGCGCATCCGCGACCGCCTTCCACGCCTGATAGTGGAAGCAGTCGGTAAACACAAGAACCCCGTCCAAATCAAAAATTACTGCATGAATCTTCATTTTTTTCTCCTGCTATCTGTTTTTTTACAGGCAGCAGGTATCGGTTGAGTTTATTAAATTACTATATAGCACAGATTCCGGGAAATATCAAATTCTTTTTACAGCGCCAGGACTTTTCACTGCGGTCCGGTCAACACGCGGTTTAAGAGGTCCGCTAACGGAACCATCGCGTTCATCGCCTCCTCGACCGTATTTGTCTGGGCTCCGACCTCGATCAAAAGCGTTTTCGGACAATAGTGCATGTTGTAGCGGTAACCCTTTAAGTAGATTCTTCTGGTAAAGCCCGGGTAGTATTCCGCCGCGGCCAGCTGCATCTGAAACGAGATTGCAAGATTGTCTGCTATGTACGGATTGTACAGATAATCGATGTCCCCGGTGCGGGTCGTCCTGCTCAGACCGTTAAAAAACATGATCTGCGCCATCCGCTGCCCGCCCTGTTCCGTCACGAGCCTTGTGTCCTCGCGCACGCCGTCCCGGTGCAGATCGATCACCACCTCGATGCTCGGGTTTTCCGCCAGAATCTGCTCCACCGCCGGCGCCGCATTGGAGTACGCATGGTCTCTGTCCCCCACGTCGTACTCCCCTTTGTGATGAATCACCTGCATGCCGTAGCGCTCCGTCAGAATCTTTGTGAGATAGTCTCCGACCCCCACGACCGTCGTTCCGGCGTCCCCCGGGATGGAATCCGCATACCCCTCCTGGGAATGGGTGTGATAAATAAGAATCTGGGGCGTAGACGCGTCGTGGGAAAGCCTCACGTCTTTTCCAAGCAGCGCATCCACATTGAGCTGGCTCCCGTCGATCGTTGTCGTGCTGTCAATCTGGTAAAAATTCTGCACCAGAAAATCAAAATCACGCAGCTTTTCCCGCGAGTAGACCGTTACCTTCTCCCCGGTTCCCACTGCGCCGAGCAGGCCTGTACCAACGGCGGAGTCCCCCTGCGCCGGCGTCTCCTCCCCTGCCTGGGCGGCCGCGCTCTCCCCGTCGCCTGTCCCGACGGCGTCGGGCGGCGCATCCGTCCATCCCGCCGACGGCATGTCGGAGGCCGTCCCGTCCTCCGGCACATCGGAAGCGGCCGCATCCTCCTGTTCCTCGCCTACTATGACAACTTTCCCGGTCTCCTCATCCACATAATTTTCGTCGGCCGCCTCTCTTGCCAGAATCATCTCATAGGAGAGCTCGCTCTCCACCTGCGTCGGATAGCTTTCCGGTTCCGACTCCGGCGCCGCTCCTCCCACCGGGAAAAAGGCGTCCAGCAGATACTCCGTGATATTCCCCTCGCCACTCTCCTCATACCAGAGCCCCGGCATATACAGTTCAAGCAGATCCTCGTAGCAGACCGCCGCAAACTCGCGCCTCACGCCGGCCATTCCCTTTCCCCAGCCCTCAAAGACAAGCAGCAGCGCCGCTCCGGCCAGCATCAGAAGAATCAGCGTTTTCTTTTCCTTTCTCTCTCTCTGTTTCCTTCTCCGATAAGAGTGTCTATAAATACGCATACTTAACTATATGCGGCCGCTTTTCTTTTATGCGAAAGCGATATTGAGGCCCTCAGAAATCGTGAAGCTTAAGCGTTTGACTGACTCGTCGATGTCTTTTGGCGTTACGAACATCGTATTCAGATTCGGGGAAAGCAATTCTCTGATCAGCTCATATTTTTCCGCATCGTTTAATTCCCCAAGCGAATTTCCCAGATCCTCAAATGCCGCACTCTGCGTCATCGCCGTCACGAGGTTGTACATCGTGTCGTTGACGATCGTCGCCGCGTCCACAACCGTCGGAATCCCGATGGATATAACCGGCACGCCGAGGCTTTTCTCGTTTAACCCGTGTCTGTGATTGCCGACGCCGCTGCCGGGGTTGATTCCGGTGTCCGTCACCTGTATCGTGCGGTTCAGGCGTTTGGTACTCCGCGCGGCCAGCGCGTCCACCGCCACGACAAGGTCCGGCTTTGTCTCCCGAATGATTCCCCTGATAATCTCAAGGCTCTCCATACCGGTCTGTGCCATCACCCCCGGCACAATGCTGCTGATGCGGTTTACCTCGTCTTTTCCGAACGCATATTTCCCGTATTCCTTAATAATATGACGCGTGATGAAAAGATTGTCCACGACGCGCGGCCCGAGCGCATCCGGCGTGACCTCGCGGTTTCCGAGCCCCACGACCAGCACCGACATCGGATCCTTTTTGACGCGCACCAGCTTTTTGATCACGCCTGCAAGCTGCACGGAGATCTCTCTGTGGTACCCGTCATCCTCCTCGTCCATATTCCCCGCCTCAATGGTAATGTAGGTTCCCTTTGGCTTTCCCATGGTCTTCGCTCCGTTTTCCGTCTCGATCACAACGGTGCTGATGGTCAAATTTTTGTCAATCCGCTCCTCCATAAAGCGAACGCCTTTCAGCTCCACGTTGTCTTCGTTCATTTTTTCCTGCGTTTCCAAAGCCAAATCCGTACGAATCTGATACATGCTTCCCTCCATGTGTACACGTTTTCTATGCATTCTGACTGTCTTTCTTTTCCTGTTTATCCCATAGTATGGCACTGCCGAAAAAAATTATCCGTCTGCCGCATATTTTCTGCATTTTCCCTTGACAGAACCGGAAGAATATCCTAAAATACATTCGTATGTTTACATTGAACTGTCCGTGTCCGGCTTTAATGTAGATAAATTCAAACGCGATAATAACCATAAAATTGGAGGTGTACGGATTGGCTAACATTAAATCTGCTAAGAAACGAATTTTAGTGACAGACATCAAGACTGCCAGAAACAAATCGATCAGAAGCGAGGTAAAGACTTCTATTAAAAAAGTTGAGGCTGCTGTGGCTGCAAACGATAAAGCCGCTGCCGATGCTGCTTTAAAGACTGCTGTCTCCACGATTGAGAGCGCGGCTTCCAAGGGAGTTTACCACAAGAACAATTCTGCCAGAAAAGTTTCCCGTCTGACAAAGCTTGTAAACGCGATGGCGTAACAGGCGATATATTTTTTGAATGCAAGGGGACTAACCCACCCCGTAAAAACCAGCACCGTCATGCTGGTTTTTTTGTGCGCAAAAAGGGACTGCACGCTTTGCGAACCGTCCGTTGTGAAACAAAACGGTTGTCCGCAAAGCGTGCAGCCTCTGGCACATCCCGGCACTTATCTCGGAACGTAGACGACATACTCTACGGTGCCGTCCGCACGGATGACCGCCGTCTGGATTTCGACACTGTCGAGCGTGCCGGCATCGCTGCCGCCGACAATCTGAATCTTTCCGATCTGTGACGTATCCAACACCAGATCGACGTTAAATCCGCTCTCATTGCCGTCGTCGCCACGGACCGTCACCCAGCCGTCCGCATCCGGCGTCAGTGTCTGTCTGGTGCTCTCCACCGGTTTCGCACAGGTATCGATCGTCTCCGGCGTCAGCTGACGCCAGAACTGTTCCGTCTCGCCGGTCTCCCCGGTCTCTGTGTCCGCGGTCTCCTCTTCGCCGTTCATCCATGCATCCACCTTTTCAAGCAGCGCAGCAGCAGCCTCTTTATCCGCTTTGGCGGGGTCAATGGGGAGACGAAACAACGCATTGGTGCCCGTGTAGGACTCGTTTCTGGAAATTTTCCCCGTCGCCTCATCATACAGGTATGCCCCATTGTTATAAAAGGTTCCGTCGCAGACGCACAGATAAAGCTCCCTGTCCGCAAAAACTTCCACATTGGTGCACTCCGCGAGACGATACTCAACGCCGTCTTTCACCGTCGCCGAATATCCGCCTCCCATGGTCACCGCATTATAACATGCCGGATCATAGCCCTGCATCAGCGGGGATATAAAAAACGGCTGCTTTCCGTATTCCCCCGAAGAAGTATCCGGCATCGGCGTCCCGTCCTCGCGCACAATCGCCACCACGGAATAGAATCTGTCGGAGTCCACCTCCCCGTTTACCGTCGGAAGAAATTCCGAGATCGAATCCCCGGAAGCAATCCCGAGCAGCGCAATGCGGTAGCCGCCGTACGTCTGAACCTCATTTATCTCCTCCCCGTTTTGAAATACCGCGCCAAGCTTTTCATCGCCAAACTCCTCCGCCACCGCATCCGGCGTCAGATATTTCCACGCCGCATACACACTGCCGGAACCGACGCCTATCACGAGTGCGGCAGACAACGCCAACGCCGGTATTTTTGCCGCCATTCTGTTTTTTCCTGTCATATGTTCTCTCTCCTTTGCCCTGTTTAACAGTTTTCGATTGAGCCGGAAATCCGGCTCGTCATTCGGAGTAAGGGCACGCTTTAAGATGTCATCCAAATCTCTCTTCATACAAAATATCCTCCAATTCCCTCTGCAGTGACTTTCTGGCCTGATACAGTCTGCTCTTTACGGTTCCCTCGGGTATTTTTACGACTCCTGCAATCTGTGCGACAGACAGCTCCTCCATGTAATAGAGCAGCACGATCACCCGCTGCCGCTCCGGAAGCCGCTCTACCGCCTGCCGCACCGCCGCTGCCTCCTCCCTTGCGAGCAGCCATTCCTCCGGCGACTGTTCCTCGTCCGCCCACTCCTGCCCGCTTACCTCCTGCGCATAGACCCGCTCCTCACAGATCCGCCTGCGCCATGCATATTTCCGCCTGCGGTTCTTCCAAAGCCGGACCGCGACGGAGAGCAGATAGCTTTTCGGATTCTGCCCGCAGTCAATTTTTTGTTCCAGTTCCATAGCTTTTAAAAACGTATCCTGATACAGATCGTCCGCCTCCTGCACACTGTGCGTCAGTGATCTGCAGAAGGAATAGAGTTCCTTTCCGTATGTCCGGATGCATCTTTCCAACTCCGTGTTTGTCATGCTTCCTCCCCGCTGTATATTTGATTTTAAGGCGCCTTCTCAGGGATTTTTGCTTTGCCCTTCACTGATACATTGTAATGAAACGGCAAACGGTTCAAAAAAGGGAATAAACCATCTCTGATTTATCCCCTTTAGATTTCGCTGCCATTTTGTCCGCCCTGCGTACCGCCCGCGCAGCCGGTCTGACTATGAAGTTTTTGCCGCGCTGTATTTCATGAGAAAGACCTCGACGGCCATCCGCTCATTCATGCGTCCCGTCTTGACGGCCTCCTCCAAATCCGCCCCGTCATGCAGTGCCTGCTTTAGCTGTGCCATTGTAAATCCTTTCGCCTGCGTCACGTTGCGCCGCACCGCAAACGGCGGTATCCCGGCTTTCTTCGCCATTGCACCGCTGTCAAATCCTTTTGACGCCATATCCCGCACGGTCAAAAGGATCTGAAACTGTCTCGTGATCAGATACATGATACGCATCGGCGGCTCCTTTAACGTCAGCAGATCATAATACAGATCGAGCGCCTTCCGCTGGTTATGCTCCGCAACCGCATTTACCATATCGAATATCTTGTTCGTGGTCTGCTCGGTCGCAATCGCCTCCACATCCTCCGCCGTGATCACCTCACGTCCCATCGTATAACAGATCAGCTTTTCCAGCTCCCGGTCTATATTCCCCATGTCGGTTCCCGTCTTCTCGAGAAAAAGCTGCATGACATTGCCGGTGATGTTTTTCCCTTCTCTTTTGAGGCGTCCCAGAATCCAGCGCGTGAGCAGTTCCTCGCTCTGCGTCGAAAACTCCACAATCTTACCCGCTTTTTTGACGCTTTTGTACATCTTCCCGCGCTTGTCCACTTCCGCCTCCACAAAAATGAAATGCGCTGCCGACGCGAGCTGTCCGATATAGGCGGCCAAATCCTCACAGCTGTTCTTAAAAAAGCCGCTGTTTTCAATCAGTATCACACGCCGCTCCGCAAAAAAGGGCAGCGTTTCCGCCAGATCTATGACCTCCCTCGGATTGATATCCTTCCCCTCGTAAACCGTGACATTCATCGTGTCATCCGGCGCGGCGAGCGCCGCCCGGAGCTTGTCTCTGTACTGCCGCTTCAGATATCCTTCCTCACCGTACAGGAGGTATATTTGTTTGAAATTTCCCGTCTTAATATCTTCATCAATCGTCTTCATGCATTCATTTTAGCAATTGTACCGGGAAAACGCAACCTTCTTTACACCCACAATACTCCTCCGTCGTAATCCGGCCTCCCCGGTACCGGATCTTAATCTGTCCTCCGTGCATCGTATAAAAGATCCTGCTGCCCGTGCGCTGCATATTCCGCACCGCCTCATCCCCGGGATGCCCGTACCGGTTGTTCTCCCCGCAGGATATCACGGAAATTTCCGGGGAAAGCGCCTGTAAGAACGCCTCCGAATTCGAATACTTCGAGCCGTGATGCGCCGCCTTATAAAACGTTACCGGGCGCAGCACACCCGCCTCGACAAGCGCTTCCTCCTCCGCACTTCCAATATCCCCGGTAAATACCCCTGAGAATCCTCCCTCCTCATAGCACAGTACAAGAGACGCCGCATTTTTATCCGCGTACGCCGCCTCCCGCAGAGGGGACAGCACCCGTATCCTCGCCCGGCCGAGATGCAGGATATCACCCGCACCGACATACCGGATTTCGCAGCCGGTGTCCGCCGCCAGCGCAAGCAGTTCGTCAAGCGCCGCATCCTCCTCTCCCGCCGTCTCGGAAACGATCAGATGCCGGACGGGATACCCCTCCCCAAGCAGCTCGCGCAGCCCCGAAATATGATCCGCATCGGTGTGGGAGACAAACCAGTAGTCAATCTCCCGCACACCCCGGTATTTCAGAAAGGGCAATATCCGGTAAATTCCGACCTTTCCCGCACCCGTGCTGCCGCCGTCCACAAATACCGTATCACCGCCGCCGGTGCGAAGAAAACTGCCGTCCCCCTGCCCCACATCCAGAATATCCAGTTCCATGCCGCCGCTGCCGCGCCAGAAAAGCACGATAAGCAAAACGGCCGCGCCGGCGAAGAACCGGGCCATACCGCCGCTGCTCTGTGCAATTTCTTTTCCCATCCTTTGAACCTTTCCCGTCTCCGATCTATGTTTCGCCGGTGTATTTTTCTCCGCGTTTGCTCTTCTCTCTTTTGCCGCCTGCGCGCTTCTTTTCAGATAAAACGCCAGAGCCGCAAGTCCCGCATAATAGAGTATCATCTGCCCAGGCTGCGGCCGACCCGTAATCTGCACCGCACCGGGCAGTTGTTCCGCCACGGCGCAGACCCTGTTAATCAGCCAGAGGAGCTTTTCGCACGGGAACAAAAGCACGCCTGCAAGCCGCAGACCCGCGCTCTCTCCAAGGAACACGGCCGCCGCCGTCCCGAGCAGACCGCCCAAAAGCCCCATCGTCAACACGGCCCCCGTCATCGGCAGCACGATAAGATTTACCGGCACGGCATAACAGGCCGCCTCATAAAAATGCCATACCACAAGCGGCAGCGTCACAAGCCAGGCCACCGTCCCCGCATACAGCTTTTCCATCTGCTTTCCGTATCTTTGCCCCGAAAAATCTACGGTCTTCCCCATGCACACAATCCCGGCCACAGCCGTGAACGAAAGCTGGAAACCCGCATCCCACGGCAGATACGGATTCTGTACGAGCAGAACGAACGCGGCCGCTCCAAGCGCGTTTAACGTATCGTAGCTGCGGCCGACGATATCTGCGGACAGCATCAGGCAAAACATCAGAACCGCGCGGCGCGCAGAGTTTCCCATGCCTGTCATCTGTCCGTAGCACACCAGCAAAAAGGCTGAAACCGCCCCCGCAGACCGGATGCCCGGTCCGATTTTTTTCAGCAGCCCGTAGCACGCCATCCCCACAACCGCCACATGCAGACCGGAAATCGCCATAATATGGGACAGACCACAGTTCTGATACAGCTGCCGCTGCCCGTCCTGCAGCAGCGTCTTGTCTCCCAGCGTCATCGCACACAAAATTCCGGCCTCGGCTCCCGCAAGCGTCTGTTCATACAGCGCGCGCATCCGGTTTCTGAGCGCAAAAAGCCACTCGGCGAGCCGGTTTTCTTTTCCGTAGATCCCGCAAAGCCGCACATCTGTGAGTGCAAAATCAATTTTGCGGTTTTGGTAGAAAGATTTCTCATCAAAATTTCCTTCATTCCGCGCCGCATCCCATAATTCAATTGTTCCGTTTAACACAAGGATTTCTCCGACAGAGGCAAAGTCGGAATCGGTATATACCAGAATCCGGTTACAGGGAACCGGAGCCTCTTTTGACCGTTCGTTTTGACCGCATCCTATGATGCAGGATGCCATTTCATAGATGTATTGTTGATTTTTAATTTCTTTTTTGTCCAGTTTTCCCTGCACGGTCACGTTTGTCCCGTCGCCGAGATACGGAAGATAACCGTCCCGGAACCGGCATTCCTGCCCGTACCGAACGCTTCCGAAAAGCAGGCACAGCGCAAACGCCGCCATGCGCACCGCCGCATGAAAGCGCACGTCCCGCCGCCTGCCGCCGTCCCGGCACTTCCACATCTGCCATGCCGCTGCGGCAAATCCTGCAAACGCCGCCGCTGCGCTCAGCATCCCCGCACCCCGGGCCGCAGACACCGCCCCGAGAAGAAAACCGACTGCCATTCCGCAAAACGGCCGTCTGATCATTACATTTATTCCTCCTCCGTTGTATTTTGTACTTCGCCGGCCTCGTCGGACACCACATAATCAAGGTTCCGCTCGTACATTTCGCTCAACGAAAATCGGTCACGGTACACCCCGCTGTTATCTCCGTTGACCGATATCTGCACCTTGCTGATACCCGGCAGCTCGGACAGCGAATTTACGATCGAGTAGATGACCACCGCTTCGGTCACCTGATAATCCTGATTCCGGAACCCCTCGTCAAGACTGACATAGCATATCCCGTCCACCACGGAGATTGTCACAAGCCTCGTTCCCGCCGGTATCGCGGACTTTGCGCCCGGCCTGGCGGTTCCGCCTAAGAGCTGTTCCATCACCAGCTTTTCAAGCGCAATATTGCTGCTGTAATACACTTCCTCCCGCACCTCTTTGACCAGTCCGTCACCGGTTTCATTGGAAAAGTACAGCGTCAGCGTCGCGTCCTGAATGGAATTAATCTGCGCCCCCGGATTCTCAATAAAACTCTCCGGTGTCATGCTCCCGACAATATTCCCTTTTGCGTCTACAAGAGGACTGTCTCCCACGCGAAAAGACACGCACTCAACCCCCTCAATCTGCGTCATCGTCCGCACGACGGCGGCTCTGCAGAGCACTTCCTCCACGGTCGTCATATTGTTATAATCCGCATCAAAGCTCAATGTCAAAAGCACCCCTTCCAGAGAATAGCTTGTCACCTCCACGTCGTTCGGTATCGGCTTGCGGCATTCCACATTGTCGGAGTCCGAGCAAAGCACCGCTAAAAACTCCTGAATCAGTCCGTTCGTGTCCGTCGCCTGCGGCTCGTAATCGACCTGGATGATCCTGCTTTTTTCCTTATTCAGATATTCCACATGGTATTTGCCCGGAGTCTCTTCCTTCCCGCACCCTGACAACGGAAACATTCCCGTAAAAAACACCGCAGCCGCAGCCAGACCGTATATGCCTTTTTTTATCTCCCTGTACACACGCCCTTTGCGCCGCTCTGTTTGACCCCTCATTTTGTCTGCTCCTTAAGAGATATAGTTGAGCGGGATGCGCACGTTAAAAATCGTGCCCTCCCCCTCCGTACTAAACACCTTAATCGCTCCCCGGTGCATTAAAATCGCACTTCTCGTGATCGCAAGTCCAAGCCCCGTGCCGCCGATTTCCCGCGAATGAGACTTGTCCACACGGTAAAACCGCTCGTATATATGCTCTATGGAATCCTGCGGAATCCCAATTCCCGAATCTTCCACTTTCAGATAGAAATACTGGTGATCCGCATTCAGCGACACATGTACCCAGCCGTCCTCCCTGTTATACTTAATCGCATTCTCAATCAGATTGGTGAAAGCCAGCGTAATTTTCACCTCGTCCACATCCGCCGTCACGGGCCGGAAGCTTTCGAGCACCAGCTCCACATGCTGCCGTTCCGCGATCGGATTCAGCCGCTTTAAAATCTGTTCCAGCAGCTCGTTGATATTCAGATTTGCAATATTTAAGTCCGCCGCCGACTTATCCATCCTGACTAACGACAGCAAGTCATTGATGATTTTGGTCTCCCGGTCAACCTCGTTTCCGATGTCCGCCATAAACTCCTTGTAGAGTTCTATCGGGGCGTCTTCCATGCTGTTGATGGAATCCGCAAGGACTTTCATCGAAGTCAGCGGTGTCTTCAGCTCGTGGGAGACATTCGACACAAATTCCTGTCTTGAATCGTCAAGTACTTTCATGCGCCCTAACATGCCATTAAATTTCTCACAGATTAAGGCCGTCTCGGTGTAAGAGTCAATCGAGAGCAAATCCTCCCCGTAGCCGGTCTGGATCTCCTCGATCGACTTCGACATCGCATGAAACGGCCGTACCAGCAGATTCCCCAGCAGATAGGCAATGAAAATCACGGCAAAGCTCAGCACCATTCCCATCACCCGCGTACTGCGCGCCAGATATTCCAGATTTAAGTTGATGCTGTCTGTGGAGACGCTGACCATCATGACGCCGAGTGTCCGGCGCGTCTCCGTCTCGCCGGCTGCTTTTTCAAACAGAGGAACCGTAAGCTCAATATAGCGGTTCTCCGAATCGTACTTGGTGATCTCGTTTCCGTAAAAGCTGTTGATCACCTCCTCGGAAATAATCGTTTTCCCTGCGTCGAGATCATAGGTGTCGCGCACAATATGAAAACTCTCGTCGATGATCATCACGCGGCCGTCATAAATCGCGGAGAGCTGCTCTAGCTGCGCATTGATCGTCGCCGCATCCACATCATTGATATAATCATTAGAAACAATCTGATTTGCCAGAATTTTCGCCTGACTTAAGATTTCGCTCGTGCGGATCGACACCGCACGCTTTTCGTAAGAATTGAGCATCCCGGCCTGAATAAGCGTGCCCGGTATAATTCCCAACAAAACAAAACATACGGTCAGTCTGAATTTAAGGCTTCCGAAAAAATCCGCAGCCCATTTAAACTTTGCCATGATATCTACCTGTCAATTCTGTGAATAGTAATAGCCCACACCCCATTTTGTGTGCACATATTTCGGCTCGCTGGGATTGCTCTCTATCTTTTCCCGAAGACGCCTTACATGTACGTCGACCGTGCGCACGTCTCCCGGGTACTCATATCCCCAGACAAGATTCAGAAGGTTCTCCCTGCCGTAGACCTTATTGGGATTGTTGACCAGCAGCTCAAGCAGATCAAATTCCTTCGCGGTCAGGTTGACCTCCCTGCCCTGGATAAACAGCCTTCTGCTCTCGCAGTCCATCTTCAGATCACCGGATTCGAGCAGCTTTGTATTTTTCTTCTTTTCCGGTCCTCCTCCGGTTCTGCGCATAATCGCCTTGATGCGCGCCTTGACTTCCAAAATGTTAAACGGTTTCGTGATATAGTCGTCCGCCCCGTATTCAAGTCCGAGAATCTTATCCATATCGTCGCCTTTTGCCGTCAGCATCACAATCGGCATATTGGAAAATTCCCGAATCTGCTGGCACACCTCAAACCCGTCCATCTTCGGCAGCATGATATCCAGCAAGATCATATCGTAACTGTTTTCCGTGGCAAGCTTTAATGCCTCCTCGCCGTCATAGGCGCAATCTACCTCCATCCCGTCCTGCTCTAAGCTAAAACGGATCCCTTTTACAATTAATTTTTCGTCATCTACAACAAGAACCTTTTTTGCCATTCTATCTCACCCTTATATAGTCTTTGATACGGTTATAGACACCCTCTTTGATTCCCTCCACCTTCATGATATCCTCCGCCGCGGAAAACCCTCCGTGGCTTTCCCGGTACGCAAGAATGCTCTCCGCCTTTGCGGCGCCGATTCCCGGAAGCGTTGTAAGCTCCGCCATTCCCGCCGTGTTCAGATCGATTCTGCCGTCCGCTTCCGACTCTTCCCGAGGCGACGCCGTCTGTCCGTCTGTCCCGCCCGGGGCGCGTGCATCCTGCGGCATCTCCGAAACCTCCTCTTCCGTCGGTATCCAAATCATCTGCCCGTCCGCGATCATCTGCGCCTGATTGACATAATCCGTGCTGGCCTCTTCACTCAGTCCTCCGGCCAGCGCAAGCGCCTCGTAAATGCGGCTGCCCTCCGGCAGCCCATAGACGCCCGCCTGGCACACGGCTCCGCACACATAGACATAGCACTCCCGCACGGCTCCTTCCGGCTCCACGGCCTCCTCTTCCGGTTCTGTATACTCCGTCTCCGGTGTCCCGATCTTTTCCGTGTCCTCCGACACGGATGCTTTCTCCAAATATACCGTATCGCTCCTGCCGCAGCCCGTCTGTCCAGACAGTAAAAAGCATACGGCAAAACCTGTTATCATCCATCGTTTCATGGCATACTCCTTCCTTGACACAACAACGGGCCATACGCTTTCGCGAACGGCCCTTATGTCGAACAACGGGCCACACGCTTCTGCGAACGGCCCGTTGTTCAAAAAAAGAATCCTGCGCCGCAGGATTCTTTGATGTCAGAACGAAAGAGCCCTCAATGCCTATCTTTTATTCTAACGAAAATTCCGATTTATGACAAGGGCAATTCAAAAATATTTTGGATTTCAGAAATATTTAAGACTTCAAAAATAGTTTGAAATCGTCTCCTCGAGACGCACCCAGAAATCCTTCGCGTCGCGGGAGTCCGGCGCAGATACGGCGGACGCGTAAGCGTCATACGACACCTGCTCCGTCCACGCGATATCTTCTGACGGAATCACAGGCATATGCCCGGTCATTCCGTATAATTCCCCGGAAAAATCCACCGTGACAAACCGGGCGAAATCCGCCGCGTCTTCTTTCTCCTTCGCATACGGATTCACCGCGATCATATCCGTGAGCGCACCGCTCGAAGCCGAAAGCTCCTCGTTCAGATCCGGGATCTCCATCAGCGAGTAGCTGTAGCCCTCGAGCCGCTGCAGCGAATCCGAGTCCACAATCGCACAGAGCGTCCGCCCCGCAAGGAAATTATTTATAATCTCGTCCTCGGAAACCGTCACGGCGTTTACCGAAAAGGATTCCAATATCTGTTCGAAATATTCCATGTCTTTTGCGTAGAGTTCCTCGTCGTACACCACGTTCATACTTCCCGTACCGTTCTTCTCAAACGAAACGCAGTTTGAGACAAACGGGAAATCATAAAACGGGTCATTGACGTCCCACTCCAGCAGATACTCCACATTTTCCCCCGGCTCATTTTCGTTTGCATAGGTGATAATCGACTGCAGCGATTCCGGTTCTGTCTCAAAATAACCGTTCTGGTAAATAAAGACGCAGACGTTGTAGGAAAGCGGATAGCCCAGCAGTTTTCCCTCACAGGTAGCCGCCGCGATCGCATGTTCCGCAATCCTAAGACCGCTCGTCTCCGTCTCATTCACGGAGACAAGACCATAAAGGTATGCCTCCTCCAGGTCCTGCCCCGACAGCAGGTACAAATCCGGATACGCATCATCCTGCATGGTCCCGTCATAGATTTCCCCCATATAATCCATCGTATCGCGGTACATTACGGCCGCCTTGATCCCCGTTTTTCGGAAATAGCGCCTGGCCGCCTCCTCAAAATAATCCCGGTAAGACTCGTCCTCATACCAGAAAATCAGATCCGCAGACGCACTCTGATAAGCGTCATCCGCAGACGGCGATTCGTCCGGCAGCGCTTCCGCCTGACCGCTCTTTGCATCGTTCTCCGCGGACGTCCCCGGTTCCTCGGTGGAAAAATCCTCCTCCGTCCCCGGCACCGGGGTGTATCGCTTTACCACTACAGCCCCCGCGGTCGTCATCGCGCAGATCAGAAATACCGACACCAGTTTTTTGTGTATTGCTTTCATTGTATTTTCCTTAATCTTACCTGATTACATAGTTGTTAAAACGGAATTTAATTTGTCTGCCATCTCGTCCACATGTTTCTTTTCGATGATGAGCGGCGGTACGAAACGGAGCACATCGGAACCTGCCGTAATCACTAAAAGCCCCGCGGACAACGCCTTTGCCGCGATCTCGCCCACCGGCTTCTCACAGACAATCCCCTGCATCAGCCCCATCCCGCGGCGGGTCGTAAGGAACTCATACCGTCCGACAAGCTCGTCAAGCCGCTGCTCTAAGTACGGCGCGATCTCGCGCACATGCGCCGTAATCTGCCGCGTTTCCATCATCTGCAGCACC
This sequence comes from Lachnospiraceae bacterium, assembly GCA_021770345.1. Classification (GTDB taxonomy): domain Bacteria; phylum Bacillota; class Clostridia; order Lachnospirales; family Lachnospiraceae; genus Roseburia. The sequence continues at coordinate 44,717 of JAETRD010000011.1, forward strand.
TTGTCCGCCGCCGCACACACAAACGGATTGCCGCCGTAAGTGGTACCGTGGTCGCCCGGCGCAAGAGACTTTTCGGCCACCCGCTCCGTCATCACAAACGCGCCGACCGGCACGCCGCAGCCCAACGCCTTCGCGCAGGCCATAATGTCCGGTTTCACGCCGTAGTGCTGCCATGCAAACATCTCGCCCGTCCGTCCCATGCCGCACTGGATCTCGTCGAGAATCAGGAGAATATCGTGCGCATCGCACAGCCTGCGCACCCCTTCCAAAAATGACGGCTCCGCCGGATAAATACCGCCCTCACCCTGTACCGTCTCCAAAATAATAGCACAGGTTTTCTCATGAATCAAAGCTTTTACGCTTTCTAAATCATTAAAATCCGCAAACCGCACCCCCGGCATCAGCGGTTCAAACGGCTCTCTGTAATGGGCGTTTCCCGTGACGGACAGCGCGCCGATACTTCTGCCGTGGAAGGAGTGATTCATCGCAATGATCTCGTGCCCGGCCTTTTCGTCCCTGGTATATGCATATTTTTTGGCGGCCTTGACAGCTCCCTCGATCGCTTCGGTCCCGCTGTTGGTAAAAAACACCCGCTCCATCCCGCAGGCCGCCGCCAGCCGCTTCGCCGCGTTTGCGACGGGCACGTTATAGTAAAGATTGGAGGTGTGCATCACCTTGTCGATCTGCTCCTTTAAAGCCGCGTTATACTCCCCGTCGCCGTAGCCAAACGCCTGTACTGCGATGCCCGCGGCGAAATCCAGATATTCTTTGCCGTCGGTGTCATACAGATACACGCCCTTCCCGTGATCAATCACCAGTGGATACCGGTTATATGTATGCAGGATATGCTTCTCGGCCTCCTCGATATGAAATTCTTTATTCATGATAGAATTTATTCTCCTTATCTCCTAAAATTGCGGTTCCGATTCCTCTGTTTGTAAAAATTTCAAGCAGCAGACAGTGCGCGATCCGCCCGTCTAAAATGTGGACACGCGAAACGCCCTCCTCGACGGCGTCGATGCAGCTGTTCAGCTTCGGAAGCATCCCCCCTCCGATCACGCCGTCCCCGATTAACGCTTTCGCGTCGCTGACCGTCAGTTCCGAGATCAGCGTGGACGCATCCTCCGGGTCCCTGTAGACGCCCTCGATGTCCGTCAGAAACGCCAGTTTTTCCGCGTTGACCGCTTTTGCGATCGCACAGGCCGCGTCATCCGCATTGATGTTGTAGCTTTGAAAACCGGCATCCATGCCCACCGGACACACAATCGGCAGGAAATCCTTCTCGAGCAGATCGTAAAGCACCTTCGGGTTCACCTCCGTAATCTCCCCGACAAAACCGATGTCCTCCCCGTCTGAGTATTTGCGCTCTACGGTCAGAAGCCCGCCGTCCTTGCCGCTGATTCCCACGGCCTTGACTCCGAGTTCCTGCACGAGCGTGACAAGAGACTTGTTTACTTTATTCAACACCATCTCGGCAATCTCCATCGTCGCCTCGTCCGTCTTACGCAGTCCGTTGACGAATACCGGTTCCATGCCGACGCGCTCCACCCAGCGGCTGATCTCCTTGCCGCCGCCGTGGACAATGATCGGTTTAAATCCGACCAGTTTCAGCAGTGTCACGTCCTGAATCACCTGGTGCTTGAGTGTCTCGTCCACCATCGCGCTACCGCCGTATTTCACCACGATAATCTTCCGGTTAAAACGTTGTATATAAGGAAGCGCCTCGATCAGCACCTCCGCCTTTGCAAGGATTTCCTGCATATTTTTATCTTCCATAACTCCCCCATTTCCGCCGGCATCGGCATTTCTTAATTCTTAATTATATAAAACGACCTATGAGCGGTAATCCGCATTGATCTTGATATAGTCGTAGGTCAGATCACAGCCCCAGGCGGTCGCCTGGGCATCTCCCTGTTTGATGTCCGCGATCGCCGTAACCTCCGGCTCCGAGAGGATTTTCGTCGCCTCCTCCTCGCTGTAATCAAGCGCCACGCCGTCCTTTATGATCTGCATGTTCCCGGCCGCGCTCTCAAAATATAAGTCCACCTGCTCCGGGTCAAACTCTGCTCCCGAATAGCCCATGGCACAGAGGATTCGGCCCCAGTTTGCATCGTGCCCATAGATTGCAGCCTTTGTCAGGCTTGAGGTGATCACGGATTTGCTGAGGATTTTCGCCTGTTCCTTTGTGGCGGCTCCTACCACTTTCACCGCAAAGAGCGCCGTCGCCCCCTCCCCGTCTCCGGCCATCTGCTTTGCGAGCGTCTCGTTGACAGAGTGAAGCGCCTCGCAGAATGCCGCATAGTCCTCGTTTTTCTCCGTGATCTCTTCGTTTCCCGCCATGCCGTTCGCAAGCAGCAGACAGGTGTCATTCGTCGACGTATCGCCGTCCACGGATATCATATTATAAGTGTCCTCCACGTCGGCCTGCAGCGCTTCGAGAAGTAATTCCTGTGAAATCGCCGCATCCGTGGTCACAAACGAAAGCATCGTGCACATATTCGGATGAATCATCCCCGAACCCTTGCACATACCGCCGATTGTCACGGTTTTATTGCCCAGCGTCAATTCTACGGCCGCCTCCTTCTCATGCGTATCCGTCGTCATAATCGCGCGGGCCGCCGCATGGCCGCTCTCTAAGCCTGCCGCTGCATGACAGCCCTGCGGCGAAGCGGGCACCGTAAGCCGCGCCGCCATCGCGTCAATCCCCGCACAGATCCGGTCCATCGGAAGCTGCATGCCGATGACGCCGGTGGAGGCCACCAGCACCTGCGTCTGCGGTATACCAAGGGTCTTTGCCGCACGAGCTGCCGTCGCCTCGCAGCAGTCCATTCCCTCTTTTCCCGTGCAGGCGTTTGCGATTCCCGCGTTAATCACGACGGCCTGCGCCGCCTTTGTCTCATATACAACTTTCTGATCCCACTTCACCGGCGCTGCCTTGACGATATTCTTCGTGAACGTTCCCGCCACGCCGCACGGCACCTCGCTGTAGATCATCGCCATATCCATGCGGTCCTTATATTTGATGCCCGCCTCCGTTCCCGCCGCGCGAAACCCTTTCGCCGCCGTCACTCCGCCTTTTATTTTCTTCATAAGCTCCTCCATTCCAAAGTATCGGGGTGAACGCATCCCCGCCTCCGTTTATTCATTATAAGTTGTGACATTATCCGCATTTAACACGCACTCGTAATAATTGACGTCCCCGCGGAAATCCCATCCCAGGCTCTGCCAGAACCGGTTTCCGATTTCGTTTTTCTGAAACGCGATCAGATTGACTTTGTTAATCCGCTCCCGCTTTAACACCTCTAAGCATGCCAGCACCATTTTCTGGCCGATGCCGTGCTTGCGGTAAGACTCTTTCACACAGACATGATACAGACAGCCTCTTCTCCCGTCATGTCCGCACAAAATCGCTCCGACAATCCCGCCGTCCATCTCCGCCACCATGCTGGTATCGGGGTTTCTGCGGATAAAACGCTCCACACCCTCGCGCGAATCGTCCACGCTCCGAATCCCGAACCCGTGAATCTCCATCCAAAGCGCATGCACGCATTCATAATCGGAGAGTTCCATTTTTCTTATTATTAAATCCTGATTCGACATATCATTTCCTCTTTGTCTGTTCTTCAGCTGCTAGGGGAACATCGGTACGAGTTCCAGGCCCTCGGACTCTTCAAATCCGAACAGCAGATTCATATTCTGCACCGCCTGTCCCGCCGCTCCCTTTACGAGATTGTCCAGCGCTCCCATCATAATCACGCGTCCGGTCCGCTCGTCAACCGTAAATCCGATGTCCACATAATTGCTCCCCTCGACCCATTTTGTCTCCGGGCACAGCCCCCGTTCCAGCACGCGCACAAATTTTTCATTTTCGTAATATTTATCATATATGGATTTAATTTCCTCATACGAAGGCAGACTTCCGTCGGCTTTTCTCTTCAGCGACGCATACTCTGTCACAAGGATCCCACGGTTCATCGGGACTAGATGCGGCGTGAAATTGACCGTCACCGCAGCTTTTGCCGCATAGCTTAACTGCTCCTCAATCTCCGGCGTATGTCTGTGACTCGCAACGCCGTACGCTTTCATATTCTCATTCACTTCACAGAACAGATTCGGCAGCTTTGCGCCGCGGCCGGCTCCCGAAGTCCCGGACTTCGCATCGATGATCAGCGTGTCCGTGTCAATCAGCCCCTCCTTCACCAGCGGATAGGCCGTCAGAATCGAGCAGGTGGTATAGCATCCGGGATTGGCGATCAGACGGGCTCCTTTTACCCGGTCACGGTTTATCTCGCACAGGCCGTACACCGCCTCCCCGATAAACTGCGGGCTCTTATGCTCGATCTGATACCATGCTTCATATATGGAAACATCCTTGATACGGTAATCCGCACTCAAATCAATAATCCTGGTCTGCCGCAGGATCTCCTCCGTCAGAACTCCCGCGAGAAATCCCTGCGGCGTCGCGGTGAAAATCACATCCGCCGTGCGCGCCAGCTCCTCCATGCGGTCATCCTTACAGACATCGTCCACAATCTGAAACATGTTCCGATAAACATCCGCATACCTCTTATCTATGTAGCTTCGCGAGCCGTACCACACAATCCTGGCCTCTTTATGTCCCATCAGAAGACGCACCAGCTCGTTTCCCGCATATCCGGTCGCCCCGATAATTCCCACCTTAACCATTCTTTTTCACCTCTCTGCATTTTTGCATAATTATACATCCATACCGCATTTTCCGCAAGTCTTATTTTCCGTTTCGGGAAATCCCCGTATCCATACGCCCCAAAACCATACGCCGGCTCCCCCTGTCACCGTGTTGTGATGTTGCGATGTTCTGTTTCCCGCCTTAATTAATATGCATTTTTCCATATCATTTCTGTGTCCTTTGCACAACTTTATGCATTTTTATGTGTATTTTATGTATATTATTTCACTTGCGTTTCCGGGACAAGTGATGTATATTGGTTGTATTCAAACTATTTTCAGAAAGGATCTTAATACTTATGAAGGAAAAAATTGTTTTGGCTTATTCCGGCGGACTTGACACCACCGCCATCATCCCCTGGCTGAAAGAAAACTATGACTACGAAGTAATCTGCTGCTGCGTGGACTGCGGGCAGGAGGAGGAGCTTGACGGTCTCGAGGAACGCGCGAAGTTATCCGGCGCCTCCAAACTGTACATTGAAGATATCACCGACGAATTCTGCGACGACTACATCGTCCCATGCGTGCAGGCAAACGCGGTCTACGAGAACAAATATCTGCTCGGCACCTCCATGGCGCGCCCGGGCATCGCAAAGAAGCTCGTGGAGATCGCCCGCAAAGAGGGCGCATCCGCCATCTGCCACGGTGCAACCGGCAAGGGAAACGATCAGATCCGGTTCGAGCTCGGCATCAAGGCACTCGCTCCCGACCTCAAGATTATCGCGGCGTGGAGAGACGACAAATGGACGATGCAGTCCCGCCAGGAAGAGATCGACTACTGCAAGGCACACGGCATCGATCTTCCGTTCTCCGCGGATTCCAGCTACAGCCGCGACCGCAACCTCTGGCACATCAGCCACGAGGGCTTAGAGCTTGAGGACCCGTCCTGCGAGCCGAACTACGACCATCTGCTGGTGCTCGGCGTGACGCCGGAGAAGGCGCCCGAGGAGGGCGAGTACGTCACCATGACCTTTGAGAAAGGCGTCCCGACTTCCGTCAACGGCAAACAGATGAAGGTATCCGATATCATCCGCGAGTTAAATCGTCTCGGCGGCAAACACGGCATCGGCATCGTCGATATCGTCGAAAACCGCGTTGTCGGCATGAAATCCCGCGGCGTATACGAGACGCCGGGCGGCACAATTCTGATGGAAGCGCATCAGCAGCTTGAAGAGCTCGTGCTCGACCGCGCGACGATGGATGTCAAGAAGGACATGGGCAATAAGCTCGCCCAGATTGTATATGAAGGAAAATGGTTTACACCGCTCTGCGACGCAGTCAAAGCATTTGTTGCATCCACGCAGGAATATGTGACCGGAGAAGTGAAATTTAAATTATACAAAGGCAACAATGAAGCTTCAGGAAAATAGTTAATTTATGATTTTATTTAGTATATCAAGTCCCTGCACAATTTCTCGCTCACTCAGCTTTCCGTAACCGAGCAGGAGCACCGCGGGCGCCTTTTCCGCAGTCTGTGCGGCAGTATCTGCCGCGAGCGCCTTTTCCGCAGACCGTGCGGCAGTATCTGCCGTACGGTCTGCTGTTTTTGTCTGCAAATCCCGCCGCCCCTCCACCAGATATTCCGAAAGCCCGGAAATCCGCACACCACACGCCCGCGCCCGTCTGCAGAGCTCCTCCTGCGCGTGCGCGCTCTCCACCGTCACCAGCACATGAAGCCCCGCATGCTCCCCGCTGACACACTTCACCCAGTCATATTTTTTTAATTCTCCAAGCAGAAAATCATGTTTTCCGCGATAAATCCCCCGCATCCGGTTCAGATGACGCTCAAAATCGCCCGCCTCAATAAAGGCTTTCAGCACCTCCTGCTGCACCCGCGGCACCGTCGTGGAATAAAACCCGCATTTTTCCCGGTAAATCTCCGCAAGCCGCTGCGGCAGAACCATATAGCTGATGCGCAGCGAGGGGGCAATGCTCTTCGAAAAAGTGCCGAGATAAATCACCTTTCCAAACGAATCCTGCCCCTGCAGCGCAGGAATCGGCTTCCCGCGGTAACGGTACTCGCTGTCGTGGTCATCCTCAATCAGGAAACGTCCTTCCGCCTCCGCTGCCCAGCGCAGCAGTGCAAGCCGCTGTCCAAACGGCATCACCGTCCCCATCGGAAACTGATGGGACGGCATCATATAAATGATATCCGGGTTCTTCCCGCAGACCGATTCCTCCGATAAGCCCCCGTCCCTGGCCGAAACCGTCTCCACCGTACAACCCGCATTGACAAAAGCCCGATATGCCTGCAGGTAGGTGGGATTTTCCATCAGAACTTTCTGCCCTCTCCCAAGAAGCTGCACGAGCAGCAACTCTAAGTATTCGTTTCCGGCGCCCAGAATCATCTGTTCCGGCTTACAGTTCACCCCTCTGGCCCGATGCAGATAGGTTGCGATCGCGCACCGGAGCCCGTAATCCCCCTGTCCGTCCCCGGCAGACAAAAGCGCCTCTCCGTCGTCAAGCAACACATTCCGGTAAATTTTCCGCCAGATGTGATACGGAAAATGTTCGGTGTCAATCGCATAGGGGGAAAAGTCAAACCGGATATCCGCAGTCTCCCGCTCCTGCGTACGCCCGCTCCCGTGCGCTGTTTCCCTGTCATAGCGCCGTCCCCTCTCTGCACCCTTTTGCACGCCCGCCGACACCTGCGCCTGCATCCCAAGCTGGTACAGTTCGGTGATGTCGCACACAAAAAAACCCCGGCAGGGTTCCGCTTTGATATAACCCTCTGCCAGGAGCTGATCATAGGCCATTTCCACGGTACTTCTGCTCACGGCAAGATTCTTCGCCAGAAGCCTTGTGGAGGGAAGCTTCTCTCCCGGCAGAATCCTGCCGCCGACAATCTCTCCCCGGATATGACCGTATATTTTCTCGTAGAGGGGAGCTTTCGCTCCCCCCTGCAGATCAACCATAATCTCTGTCATGACTGTTTTGTCTTCTTGATATCCGCCACGATCATCTCTTTCAAATCGTAGGCCTTTTCTTTAATCTTCTTGGATGCCGCCGGTGAAGCCTGGATTCTCGCGATACATTTCGACGCGATATCCACCTTCTTAAAATGATATGCCATCGCTGCCAGCAGGAAATCCATCGTGCACTCGTCCATGCCGCAGATCGGATACGACTCCGTGGAAACTGCCTTATTGAAGCCTTCAAACGCCTGTGCGTAGAACGCTTCCTCCTCCTCTTTGCACGCCTTTATCTGCTCTGCCGCGGCCGGATCCTTCGGATCCAGGTTCTCGCATTTCCCGCGGAGCAGCCAGGACAGCTGCAGGCAGGTGTACGCCTTCTCGCTGTTCTTCCCCTTCTTTACGATGGTGTTAAAGAGCGCAAGCTTATAGCGCTCGATCGCGGCGTCATAGTCGAGTACCGTCGGCTCTAACGCGCCCTCGCCGGAGCCCTTAAACTTCGAGCAGACCCCTTCCTTCACCAGCTTGATCTGTCCGCCGCTCAGATGCTCAAAATACCGTGTGAGCGAAGTGTATCCACAGAACGGGCAGGACACGACGCCGTATTTTACCGTATCGATGTACTCAAAGCGCGGGCGCAGATCCAGATCCGGCTCCATGCGCTTCACGCGTCCGTTCTTGATCGTCTTTGTCTTAAACACCTTGTCACACACCGTACAGCGCACCGCCTTGTCTAACAGAAAGCTCTCCTCCTCGGGAGGAGCCTCCTTCGTCGTCCCGTCCTCGGCTACCACCGTCTTCTTTTCTTCCTCGAAAAGGTTCGTCGTCTCATCCGCCTTTAACCCAAATTTTTCCAGACCCGATAATAAATTCATAGTTTACCTCATTTCTATGCCGCTTTTACGCACATGTTTTCTATGTAAGACCGAAAACTGCCGTCTTCCGTCTTTTATATTTTCCGCTCTCCGCAAATACCGTCTCCCGCCTATTTGGCAGCCGGAAGCTTAAAGGAACTCTTGAGCGATACAATCCGGTTGAACACCGTGTGTTCTTCGGTTGAATCCTTCGCATCCACACAGAAAAAGCCCTGTCTGACAAACTGAAATCTGTCGTATGCTCCGGCGCCCGCCAGATTCTCTTCCAGCTTACAGTCACTTAACACCGTCAGGGAATTCGGATTTACATTCAGGCTCCCGTCCTCATTATACACTCCTTTTTCCTCGTCGACAATATTTTCATACAGACGGACTTCGGCGGAAACGGCGTGCGCTGCAGAGACCCAGTGAATCGTGCCCTTCACCTTGCGGCCGTCCGGGCTGTTTCCGCCCTTTGACGCGGGGTCGTAGGTACAGTGTATCTCCGTCACCCTGCCGCTCTCGTCCTTTGTGAAACGGTTGCAGGTCACAAAGTACGCGTTCATCAGCCGGACTTCATTCCCGGGGAACATCCGGAAATATTTCTTCGGCGGCTCCTCCATGAAGTCCTCACGCTCGATATAAAGTTCGCGTGAAAACGGAACCCTGCGGCTTCCGAGCGTCTCGTTTTCAAGATTGTTCGGCACCGTAAGATACTCGGTTTCCCCCTCGGGATAGTTGTCAATTACAACCTTCACGGGGTCTAACACCGCCATCATGCGCGGCGCTTTCAGCTTTAAGTCCTCTCTGATACAGTACTCCAGCATCGCGTAATCGACCGAACTGTTGGCCTTTGAAACGCCGCACAACTCCACAAACAGCTTTAAGGAGTCCGGCGTAAAGCCCCGCCTCCGCAAAGCTGCAATCGATACCAGCCTCGGGTCGTCCCAGCCGTCCACGATACCCTCCTCCACCAGACGCTTGATATAGCGCTTTCCGGTGACCACATTCGTCAGATACAGTTTTGCAAACTCAATCTGCCGGGGCGGCATCTGCGTCTTATCCGGCGTCATCTCGCAGCCCACCTCGTCGATCACCCAGTTGTAGAGCGGCCTGTGATCCTCAAACTCCAGCGTACAGATGGAATGCGTGATACCTTCGATAGCATCCTCGAGCGGATGCGCGAAATCGTACATCGGATAAATGCACCATTTATCACCCGTTCTGTGGTGCGTCATGTGTGCAACGCGGTAAATGACCGGATCCCTCATATTGATATTCGAGGACGCCATGTCGATTCTCGCGCGCAGCACCTTCTCTCCGTCCGCAAACGTTCCGTCTTTCATGTCCGAAAACAGCGCCAGATTCTCCTCGATGCTGCGCCCTGCGGCAGGGTCCTCTTTCCCCGGCTCCGTCAGGGTGCCGCGGTACTCCCGGATTTCGTCGGCGCTTAAATCCGAGACATATGCCTTTCCCTTTTTGATCAGCGTGACCGCAGCCTCGTACATCTGATCAAAATAATCGGAGGCAAACAGCAGTCTGTCCTCCCAGTCCGCGCCGAGCCAGCGGATATCCTCCTCGATCGCCTCGACAAACTCCGTCTTTTCCTTTGTCGGATTCGTGTCGTCAAAGCGAAGATTGAATTTCCCGTGGTATTTTTCCGCCAGACCGTAATTTAAAAGAATGGACTTTGCGTGCCCGATGTGAAGATATCCGTTCGGCTCCGGCGGAAATCTGGTGCAAACCGCACTGCAGTGCCCCTCCTCTATGTCCTTGTCAATGATCTGCTCAATAAAATTCCTTGAGACATTTTCCTTTTCCATAATGCCTGCATCTCCTCCTATACCCTCTGCTCCTCTCAAAAAAGAACAGCAGCTTATACAGTATCATACATGATACCGGGGCCGGACGCAAGAGGAATAGCGAATTTTTGAGCGATTTGTACCGGGCAGAGTCAGACCGGCGAGCAGGAATGCGACGCCCGCCGCAAGCAGAATGCCTCCCTTTCTCCGGTGCGTCTCCTCGCGCAGTTCAAACACGCTCATCTGCAGTTCCCGCTGCCTCTGCAGGCGTTTCTCCTCCGCCGCAAGATTGCTCCGCCAGCCCGCGAAATCAGAGATTTTCCCGGGGATCAGATTCCGGAACACAGGCCCTCTGCCACAGATCTGCATCCGGCTTAAGCCGTAGCGGTTGAAAAACGCCTCGCAGACATTCTCCTTCACACACGGCGCGAAGATAAACCTGTCAAAAGACGCATCCGCCGCGGTATCCTCAAACACGATAATCTCGGCCGCATCCCTTAACACTCCCCGGACCGTAAGCGTCCGCTCCCCGCAGACAACCGTCAGGTTCCCCGCCGCGCGGCTTCCGAAAAGCCGCTCCGCCACCGCCTCCCCGATCAGACAGCCGTTTGCATCGTCTTCGTCCAATATATGTTCGCCGGGGAGCAGATACTCCGAGGAACCCGACAGCCGTATCAGTGTGGCCTGCGTGCCGGAAAAACCGTCCTCCGTCGTCACGCGCGCCTCCGCATCCTCCCGCCATGCGGCAAAATCCACCGCATCCTCCCGCATCGCCTCCGACTCTCTTATCCGTCGTATCTCTGCCGCAGTCACACACTCCCGCGAAGCGGCAGAAACCGGAAGCGTTTTGTGCGCTTTCATGCACATTCTGCCCGCAATGCCGCATACGACCGCAAACACAAGACAGACCGCCGCCGCAATCTGCCTTCCCTGCGGCCTCATGGAGTTTCCAGGCGTACCCGGTCTCCCGCCTGTATGTACCGCTCCGCAGTCGCAACGACGCGCTCGTCCACACCGAGGCTGCCCTCTTTCAATGCCGCATACTCGCTGTTTTTCTCAAGAACAAAAACCTCCGCCTTTCTCGTAAAAAATTGTCTTCCAAGCACCGTCTCTCTCTCCTCTATCACATACACATAGTTTTTTCCCTGCTCCGTGTAAACCGCGCTTCTCGGAACCGTCGTCCCGTAAAGTCCGGACTGCTTTCTGACCGTAATCCGCGCACCGTCTCCAATCCGAAACGCCTCCGGCCCCGCCTCGCCCGTCACGGTAACGTGCACCATACCGTCCGCAGCCTGCGCGATTCCCGTCACCGTAAAGCCCTCGTAGACTTTGCCGTCCTTCTCCACCTCCACCGCGTCCCCGCCGTCGATATACGCGGCATCTGCCGCCGGAATATCCGCGGTTATGCGCACCCCGCCGTCGGCTTTGGCCATCGCAAAGGCCGCGGTATCCGGAGTGTTTTGTCCGGTCTGCAGATAGACGGCCGTGACGGTACCGGCCTGCGGCGCCGTAATTTTTCCGTCCGCCGCGAGCAGCGCCTCGTATCCCGCCAGTTCCCGCTCCTTCTGCGCAATCGAAATACGGCTGATTTCGGCCGTATGTTCCTCCTGCACGCCCGCCTCGGCGTCCTCAAGCGCGCGCCTCGCCGCCTCCACGTTCTTCTCCCCGTCTCTTGCCGCCGTCTCGCACGCCTTCTGTTTTTCAAAATATGCCTGCCAGAGCCCGGCAAGCGCTTCTTCCTGCCCGTCCGCCGCCCCGCCGTCCGCATGGCCCGCGGAAAACGCCCCGATGGCCTGCTCCGCTGCGGCCTTCGCCTCTTCGGCCTCTTTTACGGCGCGCTCCGCCTCCGCTGCGGCGCGCTCGTAATCCGCCTTCGCCCGCGCAAGCTGTCTGTCCCGTGTTTCCTCCGAAAGCCGCGCATTTTTCTCCGCCGCATCACGCTGCAGTTTTAACACCGCGATCTCCTCGCGCAGCGCCTCTGTCTGCTCCGCAAGCCGATCGGTCAGGACGTCCGCCAAAAGCTGTCCCTCCCCGACCCACTCTCCCTCCTGCACATAGACGGTCCGCACCACGCAGCCCGCTTCTGTCAGCACCGGGAATTCCATATTCTTCTCCACGGTTCCGTCCGCCGCGACGATATGCTCAATCTTTTTTGCGGACGGCTTTTCCACCGTCACGCAGGTCACCAGAAAGCTGTCCGCCGCCCGCGAGACAAAGGTAAAAAACAGCAGCACCGCAAGCAGCGCCGCAAAGCTTTTTGCATAAAAACGATTCATCCTCCGCTCCCTTTCTATCCCTTTAACGCAGAAGCCGCAATGCCCTGCTCTAAATATTCGCTGCCCGCAAAAAACAAAAGTAACGGCACTGCGAGCGCCACAAGAGATGCCGCAAACGCAAATCCCGCGCGCTCCGCCCCGATCTCGGGCAGGTAGAGCGCCAGCGGAAACAGCGTCTGATCCTTCAAAAACGCAAGCGGCTGCTCAATCATCCCAAAACACTCCAGAAACTGCAGCAGCAGCGCAGAGACAATCCCCGTCCGCCCCAGCGGCAGCCCGATATACAAAAACACGCGTCCCTCGCCCGCCCCGTCGATCCGCGCCGCCTCCAAAATCTCCTCCGGCACCTCTGTAAAAAACCGATACATCAGAAATACCGGAAACGTCGAAAAGATACCGGGCAGAATCACCGCCCACAGCGTATTGTTCAGCGAAAGCTTCTCGAGCACCAGATATTCCGGAAGCATCAGCGCCTGAAACGGCATCAGCATCAGCAGAATGTACAGCCCGTAGACCGCCCGGTTTCCCCGAAAAGGATAGCGCGCAAGCCCCCAGGCGGCGGGCATCCCGCACAGCAGCTGCCCCACCAGGATGCCCGCCGTGATCCGCATCGTATTCCAGAACATATAGAAAAACTCCGGGGAATCACAGAGCAGTTCGACTATATTTTGAAAGGTCGGATACATCGGAAGAAACCGCCAGGTCACAAAACCCTCCGTGCCAAACAGCACCGGAGCTAAATACTCTCCGAGTTCCCCTCGTCCCATAAGACTTCCCGTAACCAGAAAAACGACCGGTCCCACCGCAACGCACGCGGCCGCCGCCACCGGCGCGCAGCGCAGAATCGAAAACAGAACGCTTCCCGCCGTTCTCTTTTTCCTCCTCATCATTTTTATAACCATGCTCCTTTCTCACTCTTCCCACGCCCGCTGCAGCGCATATACCGCAGCTCCCGTGACGACGGAAAGAAGAACGGCCCCGGCAGCCATCTTATCCACCGAAAGGCTTAAAAACCAGTTGTTAAACAGATGGGAAATCAGATAGATGCGCTCCTGCGGATAACTTCCGGCGACCAGATAAGCCTCCCGAAACACCTTAAAGGTATTCAAAAAAGAAATAACCCCGATCGTGAAGGCCGCCGGACGGATACACGGCAGCGTGATAAAAAACAGAGACGCCATTTTTCCTGCGCCGTCCATCCGCGCCGCCTCGTATACCTCGCCGGGTATTCCGTCTAACGCCGCCACCCACAGCACCGTCACATACCCGGCGTTCTTCCACAGATAACTGCCCACCAGCACATAAAATGATGCGTCTGTGCTCATCCAGCTAACAGGAGCGACGCCGAAAGCGGACAGCATGCCGTTTATCATCCCGTGATTGTCAAACAACAGCTGCCACAACAGCGCCACACAGGCCGCAGGGATTGCCATCGGAATCAGCAGGCTGTTCTTTAACGCCGCCTCCCCGCTTCCGATGCCGTAAAGCGCGAGCGCAAGCAGCAGGGAGAGCAGCATGAGAAGCGGCAGACAGACCGCCGTAAAGCGGATCGTATTGCCGGCTGCCAGCCGAAAAGCCTCGTTATGCAAAACCTCGCCGTAATTTGAAAGGCCGGCAAATCCGCCCGCTGCCTGCGCAAAAGAACGCCGCACCACATCCAGAAAGGGCAAAAACAAAAACAGCAATACACCGAGCAGATGCGGCAAAACAAAAACAATCCCCGCATATTTCTTTTTCATTGCGTCCCAACACTCCTCTTACTCCGCCAGATACAGATTGCACTTTTGCAGGATGGCCAAGACAGCCTCGTCCACTCCGATATCTCCCCTCAGCGCAGATTCGCCGTACTCCATAATAATGTCCTCAATGACCTTATCCGTCTGCGCCGGAGTGTCCGCCTCCTCCAAGATCCCGGTCAGCTTTGCAATCTGTTCTTCGGTCGCATTTTTCATTTCCAGAGATAACGATGTCCCGTCCGTCGAGCTGACAGAGACGCCCGGTTCGTCCGTCTCTCCAAACATATTCATCCCATATTCGCAGAGCGCCTCATAAGCGCTCCGGTTCACCGGAAAACCGTTCCCGTCAATGCTTCCGCAGTCCTTTCCGAACAGTGCCCGCAAAAAATCCTCCGCGGCATCCCGGTTCGCCGTGCCGCTGCCGATTCCGGCAATCTGGTATGGCACAAAACTTTTACTATCCTCACGGCCGGCCAATCCGTAATCAAATCCGCCCTGTGCAGAGGCTGCTGCCTCGAGCACCAATCCGTTCATGCTGGCGATGGAACCGCAGGAGATACAGCTCTCCCCCATAAGAATGCTGACGGTGCCATATGTACCTACCAGCTCATCCGCCATACCCCCGTCATAGAGTTCGACATCCCCATACTCTGTCGGCGTATAAAGACGCTTTGACTGGATAAGAAATTGCTTTATTTTATCTTCATTTAATTTATTTCCACTCAGAAAGCCCGCGGAGGATACCGGATACAGCTCCTGCAAAAGACTCTTCGCGCCGGACTGGCCATAGGTTCCACCCGACGCCTCCACATAGTCCGCCATCTTCTGCAGCGACGCGCCGGCCGCCGTCGCCTCCGCCGTACCTCCCGCAAGCATCACATAAAATTTTGCCGGGAACCCGTATACCGCACCGTCCTTTTCATACGCAGCTGCCACGTTTTCAAAAAAGCCGTCGCTCTCTCTCATCTCCTGAATCAAAGAAGCGATATCCGCGAGCACTCCCTTCTCGATATAACTGTCCATCGGCAGCCCGTCGAGAATCAGCACATCCGGCCCATTTCCCGCAAGAATATCCGTATTTAAGGCGCGTATCGCATCCTCCGCCGTCACCCCGTCATCCCCCGACATGCCGATGGTGAGATTGACATACACGTCCTGATGCTTTTTCTGGTAATCAGACATCACCTGCCGCAGATAATTCGAATCGTTGAGCGCGTAGACTTTCAGCTCCGTCTCCGGCACCGCGGACGCACTGCTGTCATACGTGTATTTGAGCACCGTTGTCTTCCGGTTCAAATGCACGGAGACAAGAAAATTTTCTTCGTCGAGCATCACGAGATGGTAAAAGAGTGCGCTCGTATTTCCCATCGTATTCAGCGCGCCGTCAATCAGCTGCTCGGCGACGCTCCCTCCGATGCTGTGGACAAACAATCCCTCATGAGTTACGTAGAATATCTCATCCGCCGTTCCTCCTGCGAGGGCGAAGCCTGCGCCGAAGTCCGTATTCTTTTCTCCCAGCGCCGGGTTTTTGGCAAACAGATCGTTTAAAAACGCATCCTCCACCTGGCTGCCGTCCTCGCTGTTAAATATCGCAACGCCGCCCCCTGACAGCGCAAACAGCCAGTTTCCCGCAATTCCGATATTTCTCGAATAGCTTTCCTCCATATCGCTAAACTCTCTGCACTCCCCGGTTGAAAGGTCCACCTGAAAGATATGGCTGTTTAAGCTCTCGATAAAAAATCTTCCCTCCGCGTCAAACGCGCACGCCACGATCACTTTCAGGTTCTCCGGCCTCGACGCGGAGACCTCCGGTATCGTCAGCATGACCCGTCTGGCCTCCTGCCCCGGATCCAGAATCACCATCTCGGCCGTTTCATCCTTATAATGAGTCATCACCAGCACGCCGCTCCCGTCCGACGACACTGCTCCGGCCTCCGGGAAAAAATCCGAAAGCCCCGATACCTCACCGGCAGACACCCAGCTGTCGCCGTCATCCGCGCTGTCATAGAACACATACTGACCGCTCTCTTCACTCTGTCCCAGCACGCGGACAGTTCCGTCCTCTAGCTTTTCCATTCCAAATATCATCATATTTTCCGGGAACGACGTCTCCTGCTCCAGAAACCGCCCCATTCCGCCGCTCCCGGATGCCTTCCCGACTTCGGCAGAATTTCCCGTTCCCCCGGCTTCGGCAGGATATTCCGTTCCCCCGGCTCCGCCGACCGCAGGATCGCCGCAGCCGCAGAGACCGGCAAATGCAACGACGACCGCAAGCAGCGCGCTCAAAATCTTTTTTCTCATTATAGCCCTCCATTTCCACACGGCTTTTTGTGCCCGAAACATCTCCGGATACCGCGTCTGTTGTTTCTTTCTGTCATCATCCTACCAGCTGTTTCTTTATCTTTTCTTTAAATACGTCTTTAATCTACATTAAAAATTAAAGATTTTTTTAAGATAATTGCGCTATAATAATCCGGAGACAACCTGTGATTTCTATTCGGAGGAAACGCACGGATATCCGTGCAAAAACGAGGTGATTTATGAGACTCTTACTGATTGAAGACGACAAAAATCTTTGCGATACGCTCTGTTTCCAGCTTACACGCGAACATTATGAGGTGGATATCTGCCATGACGGCAGGGACGGACTCGATTTATTTCTGCAGGACGCCTACGATCTCGTCCTGCTCGACCGGATGCTCCCCACGATGAACGGGCTTATGGTGTTAAAGAAAGCCCGCAATGCCGGGATCAGGACTCCTGTCATTTTAATCACCGCGCTCGGTGAACTCTATGACCGGGTGGAGGGGCTCGACGGCGGAGCCGACGACTACCTCGTGAAACCCTTTGCATACGAGGAGCTCTCGGCCCGCATCCGGTCCCTCGGCAGACGCAGCGGCAAATGGGAAGAACAGGAAGTCCTGCAATACGGAGACCTCTCCTACGAACCCGTCCTGCGGGAGCTTTGCGGCCCCGGCGGATGCCTTGCGCTCTCGAGCAGAGAGGGACGGCTCGCGGAAGTATTTCTGCGGGAACCGGAAACGGTCCTGCGGCGCATGACGCTCTTTTCGCGGGTCTGGGGCGCCGACGCGGAAGTTGAGGAGGCGAACCTCGACACCTATGTACATTTCCTAAGAAAACGCTTTTCCACCGTAAAAAGCCGCCTCCTGCTCACCACCATCCGCGGCGTGGGCTACCGATTGGAGAATCCCGATGTTTAAACGATTACAGTTCCAACTGACCCTGCTCTGTTCCGCCGTGACCGGAATGCTTTTGTTGATTCTGACCATCGTCTGTCTGGTTATCGCGGAAAAAAATCAGGAAAGGAGCCGCTACAGCTCTTTTTTAAGCCAGGTGTCCTCCATTCTGACCAATTTAGAACAGCAGGACGTAGTCTCCCTCCAGTGGCTCAACCAGATGCGGGAAAAGAACGGCTGCGAATTTGTCATCTACGACAACGGCCTGCCCCTGTTTTCCCAGTGCCTGACGTCCCCCGAAGAACAGCTCGGTGAGGAAATCATCGCACGCGCCATAGATACCGCAAGAGACGACTACGCGCTGGATCTGTTTTTCGACAACGGCAGCACCCTGCCCCGCCATGCGGAATTTCCGCTGGCCGTCGGCAAGATGTCCTGCTATGTCTCGGCCGGCGTTATCCCAAAAAATAACGGCATCCTCTCCGTTCTGATTTTTTACGATCTGAGAGCGGCAAAGCGCGCCGTCCTCTCACAGCGCCTGTCGTTTGCGGCTGCGGATTTTTGCGTGCTGCTGCTCCTTTCGGCTTTCTACTATCTGTTTACCGGCCGTATGCTGCAGCCCATTGCAGAAAACAACCGACGGCAGACGCACTTTGTCGCCTCCGCCTCCCACGAGCTGCGCACGCCGCTCGCGGTCATCCTCTCCGGTGCGGAAGCCTTGGAGAAATCCGAAGACGCCGAAGGGCGGCGTCATTTTGGACAGCTCATCCGGCAGGAAGGACGCCGGATGGAAAAGCTCCTCTCGGACATGCTGCTGCTCGCAGGCTCCGATGCAAACACGCCTGCCCTCTCCCCCGCGCCGTGCCAGCCGGACGAGCTGCTGCTTTCCGCCTACGAAAAATATGAGCTGCTTGCTGCGAGAAAGCAGATTTCCCTCTCCATGCGGCTGCCGGAAGACAGTCTTTCGGACATGTTCTGCGACGGCGACCGCATCCTGCAGATTCTGTTCATCCTCCTTGACAACGCGCTTTTCTATACGCCGTCCGGCGGTTCGGTCACGCTCGCCTTAGACACCGACCGAAACGCTGCTCTCACGATTTTTCGCGTCATCGATACCGGCTGCGGTATCCCCGACGACGAAAAGCCGCATATTTTCGAACGCTTCTACCGTGCGGAGCGCTCCCGCACCGACAGGGAGCATTTCGGCCTCGGCCTGTGCATCGCAAAGGAGCTCGCGGACGCCCACCGCGGGAAACTCCTCGTGACCGACAATCCGGGCGGCGGCACCTGCTTTTCGCTCGTGCTCAAAAACAATACCTCCGCAAAGCCGACCCTCTGACTGCAAGCCGGGTACGGTAGCACACGCAGACAGGCAGGGGGGAGCCGCCATACGGCAGCTCCCCCTGTCCCTTACAGATATTCTTATTTCGCGTATTTTGCCCGCTGCTCCGCGAGGAACTCCGGCGTCTCGAAATAGTCGATCTTCATCGCATGTTTTACCTCGGCGAGCGTCTCTGCGGCCGCCGCCTGCGCCTTTTTCGTGCCCTCGCGCAGAATCTCGTACACGTCGTCGATTCTGCTCTCATACTCCGCGCGCCGCGCGCGGATCGGCGCCAGCTCCTCCTGCATCACATGGTTTAAAAACTTCTTGACTTTCACATCCCCGAGACCGCCGCGCATATAGTGCGCTTTGAGCTCGTCGAGATTCGCGTACTCCGGCAGATATTCGGCGAAATGCCCGTCCGTGCAGAACGCGTCGAGATAGGTGAACACGGTGTTCCCCTCAAGCTTGCCCGGATCCTCGATCCGGATATGGTCCGGGTCGGTAAACATTGACATGACTTTTTTCTTTACCTCCGCCTCGGACTCGGAGAGGTAGATACAGTTCCCGAGCGATTTGCTCATCTTCGCCTTGCCGTCCGTGCCCGGCAGACGCAGGCATGCCTTGTTCTCCGGCAGCAGGATCTGCGGGTCGACAAGCGTGTCGCCGTACACAAAGTTAAACTTGTGCACGATCTCTTTCGTCTGCTCGAGCATCGGCATCTGATCCTCCCCGACCGGAACCGTCGTCGCCCGAAACGCCGTGATATCCGCGGCCTGGCTGATCGGATAATTGAAAAATCCCACCGGGATGCTCGCCTCGAAATTGCGCATCTGAATCTCCGCCTTCACCGTCGGATTGCGCTGCAGTCTGGACACCGTCACCAGATTCTGGTAATAAAAGGTCAGCTCCGTCAGCTCCGTCACATAGGACTGGATAAAAATATTGGACTTCGCCGGGTCGATTCCGACCGACAGATAGTCAAGCGCCACCTCCATGATATTGTCCCGCACCTTCGCCGGATTGTCCGCATTGTCGGTCAGCGCCTGCGCGTCGGCAATCATAATATATATTTTATCGTATTCTCCCGAATTCTGAAGTTCCACTCTGCGCTTCAGTGAACCCGCATAATGTCCCACATGCAGCTTTCCGGTGGGACGATCGCCTGTCAAAATAATTTTCTCTGCCATAATTACCTCTTTTCTGCAAGGTGAACACCGATCCGTCCGTGCATCTGCCAGCCTTTCCCCTGCACTTTTCACATATTCTTTGTCTATTATACATGTTTTTTTTGTGCGGGGCAAATTTATTTTGTATCACCTCCGGCGTGCCGTCTGGCGTGCCATCCGGCAAAATCTGCAAACACAACTGAGGGGTGCGGCTGTCTGCCGCACCCCTTTCTTTCGTCTTATCTCTTATAATGTATAGTCAAAATTCTGTCCCAGCGCTTTCTCCGCCTTCGTCATATGCGGGTCCTCATAGCCGGTCGTCAAAATGTTATTGATCTTACGAAACAGGTCATTCCACGAATTTGCCGTCACGGTCACATAATTGCCGGAATCCCGGTTCCCGGTCCCTTCCGCTCCGTCTTTCCGATCCTCGGCGCGCTTTTCGGCCGCTTCTTTCGCGGCTTCCTTTCTGTCCTTCGCATTCTCGGCGCGCTTCTGTTCGATGCGGTCCCTCTGCTTCGCAAGAGATTTGTCCACCACTGCAAAGAAAGACGCATTCCCGTGATCGTCAATCGTCATGCCGTAGGATTTGACACCGTCTGCATTGCTTCCGAGGCTTTTTTTCGCCTGACTAAGCTGCAACATCGCATTGTCTAAGATACCCTCGTATTTCTTGCGGATATTCTCGTCGGCCGCCATCTGCTCGATCTTGTCTTCGTCAATCAGAACAAGAAGCTCTTTGGAGCTCTGATACATCCCCTTATTCCGCTCCGCCTCATCCTTCATCGCCGAGGAGACGAGAATGAAATCCATGTTGGAATATTTTGCCCGCAGCCTGTCATAGTACTTCTGCGCCCGCTCACTCAGCTTCGGCTCGCCGATGGTCCGCCCCGATACCCGGTTCTTCTTCGCGGTATTTTCCGTCTCTTTTGCAGTCTCGTTTTTCTTCGTCTGCTCTGTGCGGTACGAATACTCCGACGCGTAGGATGTCACCGCACTGTTATTGCTGATCTGTCCCATAAGTTTCCTCCCTGAAAAATGCCTGTTTAAAATCCCTTTATCTGGTATATATATCGGCATCCGGGAGGATTTTTTTACCTTTTGTCCCTAAACTTTCCACAGATGAATGATTTCCCTGTCGTTTAGTTTTTTTAAGAATGCCAGTCCGAAGGGCACGCCGAAAAGCCCGATCAGGCCGAACACCTTAAGCCCTATGATCATACCCGGGAGCATCACGACCGGCGACAAACCCATCTGGTGCCCCACAAGCTTCGGCTCCACAATATTGCGCACCACGGTGATCACGAGATAAAGCGCGAGCACGCCGAAGCCCATCCCGAGGTTTCCCGCCGAAATTGCGATCACCGCCCACGGAATCAGCACGGTTCCCGTCCCGAGCACGGGTAGAATATCGAGCACCGCAATCACAAATGCGATCACAAATGCACCATCTATCGAAAGAATCAGAAATCCGACTGCGAGCTCCCCAAACGTCATCGCAAGAATCAGCGCATATGCAAACAGCCAGCGCCCGAATGTCCCCATCGAGTCCCGCTTCAGTTCATCCACAGACTGCTGCCACCGCTCCGGGATCTGCCGCTTTAAAAACTCCAGTATCTCCGAAATCTCAAGCTCCATAAACACGGTCGCGATCACCGTGATCAGCAGGTTCATGCATGCCCCGGGAAGCCATGCCGCAATCCCTGACATTCCGTCTATCACCGTGTCCGAGACGCTTGCCAGCATCCGCTCGGCATTCGCAAAGGTTCCGTCCGATACGGCCAGGCGTCCCGGCTCCTGCTCTCCTCTTATAACGCCCTCGAGCCAGCCGGCGCCCTTTTCGACCATCGGCAGAAGCGTCCGGGTCAGGAAATCCGTAATCTCCGCAAACGCGTCCTGCACGAGAGAAAACGCTCTGCTCCCGAACAGATACAAAAGCACCGCGATCAGGGCATAAAATCCGATCACCGCCGTCAGTGCGAGAATCTGCCGCTTGATATGGCTCTTTCTCGCCGCATAATCCACCGGTACTTTCAGCGCAAGCGCGACCGCAAACGCCACGACAAACGGCAACAGCACCGAACCTGCGCACTTTACGACGGCCACGGCGATCAGCCCCCAGATCACCCAGTATGCAACTTTCACGAGAAATATTTTCTGACGCTCTATCCGTTCTTTTTCTTCCATGTAAATCTCCCACCCACAAATCTTCTCCTGATTATTTATATCCACCTTCTTTCCTATCATACTCGCAATGTTTGTTTTTATTTTGTTAATTAATTTGAAAAATACGCCTCCGCCAGCCGGACGGCGATTTCCTTTGCCGCAGTACTCGACACATCCTTCCCGTCCGTCTGCCCCAGATACACGCAAAAGTACACCCTCTCTTCCCCGCGCTCCGCAAACCCGGTAAACCACGCGTCCACAACGATTCCGTGCGCCATGCCCATCCCGGTCTTCCCGTAGACCGAAACGGCCGCCCCCTCTTCCTCATCTTCGTCTGTGCCCGTGTCTCCCTGCACCAGCATCACCTCTTTTAACCGCTCTCTCGTATCCTTCGAATAGACCGAGTCCTCTCCGAAGATGCGCTCCATCACCTCCGTCTGCTCCCTCGGTGAAATCGCCAGCGACGATTCAATCCAGAAGCCGGTCAATGCACGGTTGCCGTTATTCGTATTCAGGTTTCCCTCCCAGTCGGAAATATCGCAGTTCCCGTACATAAGCTTATCCAGCTCCTTCTGCATCCGCTCCCGCCCGATCTCGTCTGTGACTTCTCTGAAATACCAGACGCAGGATGTGCGAAATGCCTCGTCAAAGCCAATGTCGTGATTCCAGTTTTCATTCCAGAATGTCTCACCGCTCCAGGTGCGCACCGACTGCTTCGGATCTATGACCCCGCTCTCGAGTCCGATCAGAGACGAGATAATCTTAAACGTCGAGCACGGCGATCTTCTTGTCCCGGCAAGCGAGGCGTTATAAACCGTATATTGCTGCGCTGACGCATCATACAAAACCGCCGCGCCGACCAGTCCGTCAAAATAGCCCGACCAGTCCGCATCTGCCGTCTGCGGCTCTTTCATTTCTGCGGCAGTCGCCTGCCCCGCTTCCTCCGTCGCCTCTATCATTTCCCGCTCCGAAATCACCGGCTGCTCCGTCTGATTGCTCTCTGAAATTTCCGACACCTGTGCCGCTTCCTGCCCCAAACCCGCCCGGCTCTCCTGCCGTGGAGCATTCCCGGAGCAGCCGCCGATCATCAGCGCGGCCGCCAGCACCAGACAAATGGCATTTCTAAAAAAACTCCCTTTTCTCATCGTCAGTCTCCTCTGCAAAAAAGAACCATGAAACCTTATTCCAGGTCTCATGGCTCCATCTTTCTCTCAAAACAACACGCATTTTCCTTCTGACCGCTATGCATCCAGCCGCAGCATATAGATGCAGTTTGGCTTATCAACCTTCACACAGGCACTCTCCTGCAGCGAATACCCCCTGTCAAAATCAATGCGGTAAGTAAAGATATCGTTGGAATTATTGTTCAGCGTCAGATAATGCCGCTCGTCGGGGTAAACCGCGAGCACCTTCGGATAATCGCTGTTGACCCTCGTCGCAAACGCAACCGACAGCTTTCCCGTCAGGGAATCAATCTCATAGCAGATGACCGAATTGATGCCGGCGTTGCTGACAAACAGATACTGCCCGCTCTTGGAGACTTCCATCCCGGAGGCCGCGCAAAGATCGTCCTCCCTGCCGTCCACCGTGGAAATGCTCTGTATTTTCTCAAAGTACGGCTCGTTTTTCTTCACGGAATATTTGTATACCTCCACCTCATTTGACAGCTCGTAAAGAATGTAGGCAAACTTTCCGTTCTTCGAGAAGCGGATCATCCGGGGCGCCGACTCGATGGCGCCGCGCACGATATCGATCAGCTCAAGCTTTCCCTTCTCGTAGTCCACGCGGTATATTTTGACCTGGTCTAAGCCGTTGTCCACGGCGCAGAGGAATTTCTGGTCCGGTGTCAGCTTCACACAGTCCACATGCGGAATAAAGTTGCGCTGTGCAATGCTTCTCCCCATCCCCTTGTGGAACACGCCGTCGGCAATCTCGCCGATGCTGCCGTCCTCGCGCAGACGCATCATGCTGACTCTGCCGTCATGGTGACCGCCGACGAAAAGATAGCGGTTCTTGTCGTCCACCTCCACATAACAGCCGCGCATGCCGCCGATCCACTGCTTATTCATCGGTGTGAGGTCGCCGTCCTCCTCAATCTGAAACGCTTCCACCCCTTCATCCGCAATGGAATAGAGGAACTTGTGATTCTTCGACACCACAAGATCGGATGGGTTGTTAATCGGCACCACCTTGCGCTCCGCAAGCTTCCCCTGCTCCACATCCACATCATAGATATGGATTCCGACACTGTTCTCATGGGTGTAAGTGCCCACATATGCAACATATCTTTTCTGTTTCATGACTACCACCATCCTTATTCTTTTCTTCGCAAAATATCATACATGGCAAGCGGACAACCCAGATCGATATAGAGCACCTGCTTCGGATGAGGCGCGGATGCAAGCTCGTTTCCCTCCTCGTCTGCAATGTGCCTTACGGTCACGGTCAGATTTTCTCCGCCCGGCTTCATGACCTCGATTTCTTCGCCCACGGAAAACTTATTGCGCTGCTCGATGCGGTACCTCCCCGCCTCGTTGCGCTCTCCCACGATTCCGAGATAGGTATACTCCTTCACATATGTGCTGTTCTCATAGATCTGCGTCTCCTCGGAGGGTTTCCCGAAGAAAAAACCGGTGGTGAACTGCCGGTATGTGCAATTGCCGATCTGGTCGAGATACCAGGGCAGATGTTCTCTGTAGCGTTCCGGCGATTCCGTGTAATCGTCAATCGCCTTCCGGTAGGTACGCGCCACGGTTGCCACATATAGTGCTGTCTTCATTCTACCCTCTATTTTGAAACTGTCAATACCCGACTCGACCAATTCCGGAATATGTTCAATCATGCACAAATCTTTTGAGTTGAAAATAAAGGTTCCGCGCTCATTCTCGTAAACCGGGAAATACTCACCCGGGCGCGTCTCCTCCACGACCGCATAGTTCCAGCGGCAGGGGTGCGTGCAGGCTCCCCGGTTCGCGTCCCTGCCGGTAAAATAATTCGACAGCAGACATCTCCCCGAGTATGAGATGCACATCGCCCCGTGGATAAACGTCTCTATCTCGAGTTCGTCCGGGATATGTGCGCGAATCTCGCGGATTTCGGCAAGCGAAAGCTCCCTGGCCGAGACGACGCGGCTCGCTCCGAGCGAATGCCAGAAGCGGTATGTCCCGTAATTCGTGTTGTTCGCCTGCGTGCTGATATGGCGGGGAATTTCCGGACATACCTCCTTTGCAAGCATAAAGACCGCGGGGTCCGCGATAATCAGCGCATCCGGTCCGATGTCCCGAAGCTCCTCAAAATAGTTCCGCACTCCCTCAAGATCTTCGTTGTGCGCCAGAATATTCGCAGTCACATACACCGACACGCCGCGGGCGTGGGCGAATGCGATCCCCTCCTTCATCTCCTCCATGGAAAAGTTTTTTGCCTTTGCCCGAAGGCCGAACGCCTCTCCGCCGATATATACCGCATCCGCCCCGTAGACGACGGCCACCTTCAGCACTTCAAGACTGCTCGCCGGTATCAGCAGCTCCGGTTTTTTTGTCATGTCTTATCCCTCGCTCCCCGTATCGTTCTTTTTCGTGCTCACCGTGATGCCGTCGCCGACAGGCAGCACCGCCGTCACCAGATCCCCGCTGTGCGTCAGCGCGTACAGGTAATCCCTCATGCGTTTGTGTATCGTCCGATTCCTGCGGGTTACCGCAAACCTTGACTCAATGATATCCCCGTCCTGCAGCACATTGTCGGAGACAAGCACCCCGTCCGCCGAAAGCAGCCTTAAAATCTCCGGCAGAAAATGAATGTACTGTCCCTTTGCCGCATCCATAAAGATAAAATCATAGGGACCCTGCAGTGTCTTTAACACGTCCGCGGCGTCCCCGACAAGCAGCGTAATCCGATCTTCAAGTCCGGCCCGCCCGAAATTCTCCCTGGCAATCGGAATCCGCTTTTCGTAAGCTTCAGGAACGTCTGCATCTCCTTGCGGATAATCGGCACGCGGGTCTCTGCGGCTTCTTTTTCAATGCGATCCAGAATCGCCGTATTGCCGGTCTCGAGGGAATTGATATAGGTCACAAGACGCTCGTCGACGATCATTCCCCATCCTCCGTCTCGGTCTCTGTTTCCGGCACCGCAGCCAGTTCCGCCATCATCTCTTTTGACGTCATCGAGGTGTTGAGCGTGTAGGCGCCCGGCAAAAGCTTGCCGGAGTACGCCGACAGCTTCAGCTGCGCAAAGAACAGCGCCTTATCCCGGATGAGCCCTTTCTCTTCCAGCATCCCGCCGATGTCCATCTCCGACATATCCGCCGTAACCTGTACATCCACGTCTCTTCCGGGCGCTATGGCGATCGGTTCCTCCGTAAACACGCGGTACCCGAAGTCGTAGCAGAAACTGCCCAGCCTCACGAGTCCCAGAACCACCAGCAGAAGCACCAATATGGAAAAACTGATACTGACAAATTTGTAAATAATTTTGTTTAGCTTCATGGTATTTTTACACTTCCATAATAATCGGCATAATCATCGGACGTCTCTTGGTCTCTTTCCATACAAACTCACTCAGAGAATCCTTTATCTCACTCTTAATCTTACCCCAGTCAGTGATGCCTTTATCCATGCAGTACATCATCCGCGCATCCAGAAGGTGCTTTGCCTCCTCCATCAGGCTCTCGGAACCTCTGACATAGACAAACCCGCGGGACACGATATCCGGCCCTGCCAGAAGCTGTCCCGAACCGCCCTCCAGCGTCATCACGACAATGATAATCCCGTCCTCGGCCAGATGCTGCCGGTCTCTTAAAACGATATTGCCGACGTCGCCGACGCCCAGTCCGTCCACCATGATCGCACCGGTGTGAACCTTTCCGGTCACCTTTGCGCTCTCCCCGTCAAGCTCTAAGACATCGCCGGAAGACAGCAGGAAAATATTGTTCTTGTTAATTCCAAGCTCCTCGGCAACCCGTGCCTGCGCCGTCAGATGGCGGTACTCGCCGTGCACGGGAATCGCATATTTCGGCCGCACCAGCGAGTAGATCAGCTTGATCTCCTCCTGGCAGGCATGTCCCGACACATGCACATCCTCAAAGATGACATGCGCGCCCTTCATCGACAGCTCATTGATAATCCCGGAAACGGCCTTCTCATTTCCCGGAATCGGCTTGGAACTTAAGACGATCGTATCCGTCGGCTTGATGCTGACCTTCCGGTGCATGCCGTTTGCCATGCGGGACAGAGCGGCCATCGCCTCCCCCTGGCTTCCGGTCGTGATGAGCACGGTCTGCTCGTCTTTATAATTCTTGAGTTCCTCGATGTCGATCAGCGTCTTATCCGGGATATTGATATAGCCGAGCTCCGAGGCGATGCCGATGATGTTGACCATGCTCCGCCCCTCGACGACGACTTTCCTCTTATATTTATATGCCGTGTTGATAATCTGCTGCACGCGGTCGACATTCGAGGCAAATGTCGCGATGATAATCCGGCGGTTTTTGTGTTCCGCAAAAATCTCGTCAAACGTCTTGCCGACGGTCTTCTCCGACATCGTAAATCCGGGCCGCTCCGCGTTGGTGCTGTCACACATCAGCGCCAGGACTCCCTTCTTCCCGATCTCGCCGAAGCGCTGCAGGTCGATCGCATCCCCGAATACCGGCGTGTAATCCACCTTAAAATCCCCCGTGTGCACGACAGTGCCGGCAGGCGAATAAATCGCGAGCGCCGCCGCATCCTGAATGCTGTGGTTTGTCTTGATAAATTCTACCCGAAAACAGCCCAGATTGATGTGCTGTCCGTGCTTTACGACTTTGCGCTTTACCTTTGTGAGCATATTGTGCTCGCGCAGCTTGTGCTCGATAATCCCGTTCGTCAGTTTCGTGGAATAAATCGGGACATTGATTTCCCGGAGCACATACGGGATCGCTCCGATATGATCCTCGTGTCCGTGTGTGATAAAAAATCCCTTTACTTTATCAATATTATCTTTCAGATAGGAGATATCGGGAATCACAAGATCGATTCCGTACATATCATCCTCCGGAAAAGACAGACCGCAGTCCACCACAATAATACTGTCTTCGTATTCAAAGGCAGTAATGTTCATACCAATCTGCTCTAATCCTCCCAGCGGGATGATTTTGAGCTTTGAAGTTTTTTCTTTTTTCAAAATATTACCTCCGTTAATTCTTTTCGTATCAATACTCGTATCAATATTCGATATCCGCATCATCGATTAATTCCGCAAATACTTTGCCGACCGCCCGAAGCTGTGCATCGTCCTCCACCATCTCGTACACGATGTCTTCTCCGTCGGCCCGCATTTCCTTTAAAATATATGCGTCACAATCTTCGTCTTCCTTTTCCGTCACAAAAAGGTACTTCGCTCCGTTTATCTGTGTTTCTTCCACCACAAAAAATTCAATCTCCTCTTTTGTTTCGGGATCGATAAAGGTGATCTTTTCCATATGCTATTCCTTTCTTCCAAGGAAATCCAGATAGCCCTGCAAAATAAATACCGCCGCGATTTCGTCCACATATTCTTTCCGGTCTTCTCTGCGGATTCCCGTCTCCTTCATCAGCCGGTCCGCGGCGACAGTTGTAAGCCGTTCATCCCACAAAACAACCGTAAGCCCGGTCCGACGCTCTAACATTTCCTGAAACTCTTTCGTCTTCTCGCAACGCTCTCCCTCGGTATTATTCATATTCTTAGGATACCCAAGCACAATACGTTCCACTCCGTATTCCGCAATAATCTCCTCGATTCTGGCCAATGACCGACGCAGTTTATTCGGAGACTGACGTCTGATAATCTCCAGTCCCTGCGCAGTTAATAAGAGCTCATCACTGACCGCCACACCGACCGTCTTTGAGCCGAAATCCAATCCCAATATCCGCATCACACAACCTTGCCTTTCCGCCTCTGCAATTCCTGGGCCGAAACGCACAAAGCTGCACGCAAAAATCTCCGGGCCGCAGATTCTTGCGCTTACTCCCAGTTATTATTTCTGATATACGCCCTTAAAACCTCTTCCACTAACTCGTCACGTTCTACCTTCATGATCAGGCTTCTTGCATTATTATGGCTGGTGATGTACGTCGGATCACCGGACATAATATATCCAACAATCTGATTGACCGGATTATAGCCTTTCTCGCGCAGCGCCTTGTACACGATCGTAAGCACGTCGCTGACCGCAAGCTCCGGCCCTTTCTCCACTCTGAAATATTGTGTGTTATTCATATTCTGCATATTTGTCACGCCCTTATAAACTGCAAGACAACAGGTGCCCGCGGGTCACTCTTATGTCAAAAGCATTGCTGTTCTCATTTTAATATAGTTTGTCCTAAAATTCAACCAAAAGATAGATATCCCCGGTCAAACATTTCTCTACCCTGCCGGTCACAAACTGATTGGGAGCGTTTTTGCCCGCTTTCACCGCCACTTTCACATAGGTTTCGGTATAGCCGGTCAGATAGCGTTCTCCCGCAAATTCAAACGGCTCCTCGAGCAGCGCCGTCACCTGCGCCCCGAGGTAATCCTCCCGAAATTCCCGCGACATCTTCTGTGCGAGCGCGAGCAGCCGGCCGCTCCGCTCCTTTTTCACCTGCTCTGTCACCTGGCCTTCCATCGCAGCGGCCTTTGTGCCTTCGCGCCGCGAATACGGGAAAATGTGCATCTCGTAAAAACGAATCCGCTCCAGATACCGCTCCGTCGCCGCAAATTCCTCCCCGGTCTCCCCCGGAAATCCCACGATCACGTCGGTCGTAATCGCAGGGTGCTCATAATAGCGGCGCAGAAGTCTGCAGCTTTCCTCATACTCCGCCGTGTCGTAGCGCCGGTTCATCCGGACAAGCACACTGTCACAGCCGCTCTGCAAAGACAGATGAAAATGCGCGCAGACCTTCGAAAGCCCGGCAAGCCGCCGGACAAATTCCTCCGTGACAATGCGCGGTTCAAGACTTCCGAGCCGGATGCGCGCAATGCCCTCCACCTCATGCACCCGCTCAATCAAATACAGCAGATCATCCCCGCAGTCCACGCCGTACGAGCTTAAGTGAATGCCGGTGAGTACGACCTCCCGGTATCCGTTTTCGGCAAGTCTTCGTATCTCCGCGATGACCTCCTCCGCCGCACGGCTTCTGACCCTTCCTCTTGCAAACGGGATGATACAGTAACTGCAGAACTGGTTACATCCATCCTGCACCTTGATAAAAGCCCTTGTGTGCTCCGCCGTCTTTGACAGCGCAAGCGCCTCATACGCCTGCCTTCCGCGGTTGATATCACAGACTTTCGCCATCTTTTGATGCGCGTCGCGCTGCTTTTTTTCATATTCCGCGATCAGTCCGGCAAGCTCATGCTTGTGGTTGTTCCCTATGACAATATCAATCGCATCATCCGCAAGCGCCTGTTTCTCCTTTGTCTGCACATAACAGCCTGCCGCGACGACAATGGCATCGGGGTTCCGCTTCTTCGCCCGGTGCAGCATCTGCCGCGATTTGCGGTCCGCGATATTGGTCACGGAACAGGTATTGATCACATAGACGTCCGCGCATTCCTCAAAAGGGACAATCTCGTACCCCGCCTCCGCGAGCAGCTGCTGCATCGCCTCCGTCTCATATGCGTTTACTTTACAGCCCAGATTGTGCAACGCTGCTCTTTTTTTCATACTCACTCGTTTCTCCGTTTCCCTTGCTTTTGTTGTTGACTTTTCCATGAAAAACCATTACTATAAAGCTGTATAAAATAGTTAGTCTATTTCAAGGAGGTTGTTTCATCATGAAAACAGTACAGATTTCTTTAAACTCCATCGACAAAGTAAAATCCTTCGTAAACGCAATCACGCAGTACGAATTCGACTTTGATCTGATTTCCGGAAGATATGTGATTGATGCGAAATCCATCATGGGTATTTTCAGCTTAGATTTATCCAAGCCCATCGACCTTGCTATCCATGCAGAGGGCAACACCGATGAGATCATGGAGACCTTAAAGCCGTACTTAATCTAATCTATGCCACAGCAGACAGCGTAACGCTCAGGAAGAACAGGAGAATTTCCCCTGTTCTTTTTTCGTTTACCGAATCATGGGCTGCATTCTCGCAATCGTCGCCGCCGGGCGACGATTTTTCGTTTGCCGAATCATGCAGCAACGCAAATTTCTTCCATGAGAATGCGAAGCATTCTCGCAATCGTCGCCGCCGGGCGACGATTTTTAGTCCGCCTCAACACGGATCACCTCCGCCGTCTCAATCGCCGTCCGCATCAGTTCCTCTATCTTTTCCGCAAGTTTCCGCTCGTCGTTATGAATGACGTTGAGGCTCGGCTTTGTCACCGGATGCTTTGCCACGAAGATCGTACAGCAGTCCTCGTAAGGAAGAATCGATGTCTCATAGGCGCCGATGCGCTCGGAAATCTCCACAATCTCCTGCTTGTCAAACCCGATTAGCGGGCGGTAGACCGGCATCGTGCAGACCTCGTTTGTCGCCGCAAGCGACTGCATCGTCTGACTCGCCACCTGCCCGATGCTCTCACCGGTAATCAGCCCGAGACATTTGCTTTCTCTTGCAAAATGCTCCGCCAGCTTCATCATATAGCGGCGCATGATAATCGTGAGTTCCTCGTGCGGGCACTGTTCATAGATATAGAGCTGGATATCCGTAAAATTCACCACATGCAGATGAATCGGCCCCGCATACTTCGCCACGATTTTTGCAAGATCCACCACCTTCTGCTTCGCGCGCTCCGACGTGTAGGGCGGCGCGTGGAAGTAAGTCGCGTCGATGGAGACGCCGCGCTTTGCGATCATATAACCCGCGACCGGGCTGTCGATGCCGCCCGACAACAGCAGCATCCCCCTCCCGTTCGTCCCCACGGGCATCCCGCCGGGGCCGGGAATCACAACCGAATAAATATTAATCTGACTGCGGATCTCAACATGGATCACAATTTCCGGATTGTGCACGTCCACCGAGCATTCCGGAAATGCCGCAAGAATCCGCTCTCCGAGCGCCGCGTTAATCTCCATCGAGTCGAGCGGATAATTTTTCCGCGCACGTCTCGCATTGACCTTAAACGTAAACCGCTTATCCGGATATGCCTCTCCGATATGGGCGATCACCTCCCCCGCGAGCGCGTCAAAACCCTTGTCCTCCACCTGAATCAGCGGGCAGATTCCCACGATTCCAAAGACGCATCTCATCGCCGCGATCGCCTCGTCAAAATCGCAGTCTCCCTCCATATCCACATAGATGCGCCCCTGTTCCTTGCGCACACGAAATGTGCCCTCCGCCTTTTTGAGCGCCCTGCTGATCTGACTGACCAACGCATCCTCAAACAGATAGCGGTTCTTCCCCTTAATCGCAATCTCCGCATATTTAATCAAAAATGATTTGTACATCGCAATCCTCTCTCACTGATTTACATGTCGAAACTTCACACTATTTCCTGGTAAATTTCCGGCGGAACGGTATGATTTCCGCGAATTTTTCGACGGCGTAATCCGCCTCCTCCTCCGTCGTGTGCACCGAAAAACTTACGCGGATTGTAGATTCTGCCAGATGCTTTGGCAGCCCGATCGCCAAAAGCGTGCGGCTTGGCGCAGGCTTGTTGGAGGAGCACGCGCTGCCCGCCGACACATAGATTCCGTGCTCTTCTAACGAGTGAAGCATCACCTCGGCACGCACGCCCTCGATGCTGATGCTGACAATCTGCGGTGCACTGTCCGCTCCGGTTTTCCCGTTGACCGTCACGCCCTCAATCCGCGTCACGCCTTCGACGAAACGCCGTTTTACCGCATACAGGCGCGCGATTTTGTCCTCGAAATCCTCATAGGCTTCCGCACACGCCTCGCCGAGCGCCGCCACGCCCGGGACATTCTCCGTCCCCGAGCGCATTCCCTTCTGGTGGCCGCCCCCGTATAGCAGAGGCTTTACTTTGACCCTATCCCGAATGTAGAGAAAGCCCACGCCTTTGGGCCCGTGGATTTTGTGCCCGCTGACGGAGAGCAGATCGATTCCCGCCTTCTTCGGATAAATGCGGTATTTGCCGTAAGCCTGAATCGCATCCACATGAAAAAGCACATCCGGATTCTTTTCATGAATCACCCGGGCCGCCTCCTCGATGGGCTCTCTGGCCCCGATTTCGTTGTTGACCATCATGACGGATACGAGAATCGTGTCGTCCCGCACCGCATCCCGCAGCTCATCCAAAGAAATCAGACCGTCCGCATCCACCGGAAGATATGTGATCGCAAAGCCAAGCTCCGCGAGATAATCGGCGGCCGCCCAAACCGATGCGTGCTCGACTGCGGTCGTCACAATGTGCCGTCCACGCCTCTGATTCGCAAGCGCCGTCCCGATCAGCGCCATATTGTTTGACTCCGTCCCGCCAGAGGTAAAGACAAGCTCTTTCTCCTCCACTTTCAGCGTCTTTGCAATCTTTTTCCGTGCGTCCCGAATATAATCTTCGGCCGCTTTTCCCATATTGTGCAGGGAGGATGGGTTCCCATAATCCGCGGTCAGCGCCCTTCCCATAATCTCCTTTGCGCGCTCGCCGCAGCGAGTCGTCGCCGAGTTATCCAAATATACTTCCATTCCTATATTCTCTCCATTCCGGAAACACCGCAGACAGCCGGCAAAAATAACCTGTCAGGCTTACCTTTCGCACCCGTCCCCGGCAAAACTCTCGATCTGATACATCAGCACGGACAATATCGCAAGTCCGGCTGTCTCCGTGCGCAGAATCCGGCTTCCGAGAGAAATCATATGCATCCCCGCCTCTTTTGCAAGCGCAATCTCTGACGCGTCAAAGCCTCCCTCGGGACCGATCAAAACCGCGATGCTCTGTCCCGGGCGCACGGATTCCATAAGTGCGCGCGTACCCGCCATTCCGTGCTCGTTCTCGTAGCAGACAAGCCCGATATCGAACCTGGCGGCCGCCTCCACGGCCTCTTTCAAACTAATCAGGCCGCCGACCGCAGGAATCATGCTGCGCTTTGCCTGCTTGGCCGCACTCTCCGCAATGCTCTGCCAGCGCGCCCGCTTCCCCTGCGCCTTCTTCGCGTCCAGCTTTGCCACACAGTTTTTCATGGCCACCGGGACGATCTCCGCCGCTCCGAGTTCCACGGCCTTTTGTATGATAAGCTCGAGCTTGTCCGACTTAGGAAGTCCCTGAAACAGCACGATGCGGCACGGAAGCTCGGTTCCCTGCGCCTCCCCTGCAATCCCTGCCAAAACGCCGGCCTCATTAAACTCCGCAATGCGGCACAGATAATTTTTCCCCGAAGACGTGCTGACGCGTATCTGCTCCCCCGGCTTCATGCGCAGCACGTTTTTGATATGATTGACGTCCGCTCCGGTGATGAGAATCCGCTCCGCAAAAACGGCGTCCTCCTCCACAAAAAACTGATACATGACTGCTCCTCTACCGAGTCCCTCCCGTATCGGCGCCGCCGCAGGAATCTTTGCGCGCCGTAATGTTGACCCATTCTCCCTGATGATTCACCTCGACCACGCTAAGCCCGGCCGCCTCGATCGCCTCCCGCACGGCCTGCTCCTTAAAGTCGATAATCCCCGAGGTAATAAAATAACCGCCCTCTTTCAGCCTTGCAGGGATTACCGGCGCCATCGGAATAATCACATCCGCCAGAATATTCGCCACCACAATGTCGTAGGCTTCGGTTCCGACCGTCTCCTGCAGCGCTGCATCGTCGATCAGATTTCCGACATATAAGCTCCCCTGCTCCGCCGGAAGACGGTTTACTTCCATATTTTCCCGCGTGGAGGTCATACAGTCCGGGTCAAGATCCGTCCCCACAACCGCGGACGCGCCGAGTTTTAACGCGACAATCGAGAGAATCCCGCTCCCGCAGCCCACGTCAAGTACCCTCGGATGACGCTCTTTTGGTGTGTACTCCGCGTTTCCGCGAATATACTTGACCAGCTGACGGATGCACAGCTGGGTTGTCTCATGCTTTCCGGTTCCGAACGATACGCCGGGGTCAATCTCAATCAGAATCTTCCCCTCTTCCCCCTTCCATTCCTCCCAGGTCGGCTTGATCACAATATCGTCGATCGAAAACGCGCTGAAAAACTTTTTCCAGTTGTTGATCCAGTCCAGGTCTTCGGTCCGGTCCGAAGTGATTGTACCGCTTCCGACATCCACGATTTTGCGCAGTTCTTCCAGTGCGCGCGCGACCTGCTTTAACAGCTCCGTGTAATCGGTGCCGTTATCCTCGAGGTAAAAGCTCACATGACTCACGCCGTCGTCCGGCGGCAGCTCCGGCAGAAAATCGATAAACATCTGCGCCTGATCCGCCGCGGACAACGGTACGTTATCCTCAATCTCCACGCCCTCAATGCCGAGCTCCGCGAGCATTGCGCTCATATAGTCCTCGGCGGCTGTCGTGGTCTCTATCGTGTATTTATTCCATCTCATGAAAATTCTCCCTGCCTGATAAAATCAATTGTTCGTCGGATATTTCAATCTTTCTTCCCATACTGTATAATTCATCCGGACATATGTCCTGTCCGTCCGGCCACACAACCGTATATCCGTCCGTAGT
This sequence comes from Lachnospiraceae bacterium, assembly GCA_021770345.1. Classification (GTDB taxonomy): domain Bacteria; phylum Bacillota; class Clostridia; order Lachnospirales; family Lachnospiraceae; genus Roseburia. Next base: position 80,405 of record JAETRD010000011.1, read on the forward strand.
GACACGCTTGAAATATTCAAAAGAACGTAACTTCCCATACCATTCACCTTTTATATACGGTTCAACATCAAAGCTTTTTTTTTCACCGTTATCAAAATACACCAATATCCGATATGCACAGATTACTTCTACTCGAACAACAGTGGGTCTTAGCATAATAACTCCCCCATTATTTAACGCAATGGCTCAATCTTAAAATAACCCTCTCCGTTACTCAACAGTTTCCAGTTCGCTTTTAATTCATCCTCATGAATTGTTATCCACGCCATCAAAAGTTTCAACTGTTTATTCGGAAAGTCTCCTTCTAATATTTCACCGTCTATTCCTACTACAATTTCTTCCTCCCCATACAAAGCATGAACATGCGGTTTATTATGTTTTCCACCTCTTTCGCTTTGCATGCGCACAATAATCCCATAAAACATGGATAATGCCGGCATAAAAACACCTCCTCGCAAACTGTTATGTATGAAATATATTCATTTATCTCAATACATTGCAAATTTTCAGTACAGATTATGCGCTGCATCAACACCGGAGACTACAGCACTTACGTTTATAATGGCTCGCGCCAAGCGAGACTATTATACATCAAAAATTTTTTTCTGGCAAACACATCCTCCGTATATTTCTTGCCGGCAATCCGGATACTATATCCGAACTGCGATTCATTCACACACAGAAAAAGGAGGACTCTTATGTATCTTTTGGATAACAATGATATGCCGGTCGGCTTCGGCATGGCTTTGGCACAAAATATGGCGGCCATGGAACGATACTCCGGCCTGACCGAAGCAAAGAAGGAAGAACTTCTAAACCGCGCGCGCGACGCCAAATCAAAATCCGACATAGATTCCATCATCGCCGAGCTAAACGGCTTCGGCACAGAGGGCGGTCGACTGATCTGACAGGCTGCACCGGCACACAGCTCTCATCCTGCGTCTTCCCATCCGGCCGGGTACTCCCGCGCAAGCGTTTCCGCAAATCGCATGACAAAGCACTGTCCGGTCTTTGCGACGCGCTCGTCGTACGCCTCCCCGTTCACGATCGTGTTTGACAGAATCCGGATTCCGACAAACGGCACCCCGTAAGCGGCGCAGACCTGCGCCGTGGCCGCCGACTCCATATCCTCCTCCGCCGTACCAAAGCGCCCGCGCAGCAGCGCAATCCGGTCAGGCCGATTGTTCCACTCATCCGCGGAACCAAGCACCCCCGGCACAATCCGGCGTTTTTTCCCGCCCGTCCGAGCCTCTTCTTCAAGAAATTCTTCCGCCGTCTGCTCTGCTAAACGCACCAGCGTCCCGTTACAGGGGAAATCGGCAAGCTTTCTGGCTTCTCCCCACTGTCGGTTAAAAACCTCAAGTCCGAGCGGCGTAAAATCGTCATCTCCGATTCCCTCTCCCTCCGCCGCAAAAGGCCGCATCAGCGCTCCCATCGGGGCCACCCGCGTCCCTATCACGATATCCCCCACATGAAGCTTCGGATCATGGCCGCCGCCGATTCCCTGATTGATCACCGCACCGGGCGCAAAGGATACCATCGCAAGACTTGTCGCCGCCGCTGCATTCACCATCCCCTGAAAGGTCTTTGACACGATGGCGGGTATCCCTCCGTCCCCGAGAAATCCCGTCTCAAACGTCCAGTTTCCGAGTGTCACACGCTCCCGCTTTTGCAGCTGCCCGATCAGATATTCCGTCTCGACATCCATTGCGCCCTGAATCAGCAGGGACGGCTGCGTCCCAAAATCATATGCTCCCATTTCTGCTCCTTCCTGTCTGTTTCTCCCGTTGTTCCATATAAACCAGCCGATTTTGACGGTCAGTCCCAAATCGTCCGCTGCGTTTCCCTCCATGATTTTACATCCCGCTCGGTAATTTTATCAGCCGCTGTGATTTTTCCGCATAAAAGCGGTGCGTGGACATCACAGAGGCTGCCGCATGGGACATCCTCCGTCCCGCCCCATGCCCGGTCTCCTGCATTGCCCCCTGCATAACAATAGAGACATCCGCTCTTACAGGTATGATAGGTACCGATGTCTACACTCTCAATGCAGCCGCATTCTTTTCTCTGATTTTTGTCTTTCCCCGCTGTGATTTTACACCCGATCACCTGCTCAATCAATTCCTTGTCGATACAACAATTGCGCCCGATTCCGCAGGCGGATAAATCAATCTCCTCCGCACAGGATGCAATTTTCATATGGCAGGCTCGGGCTATCGCGGCAATCTCCACTGCAAACGCCGTCAGCCTCTCCTCCGGAAGGGAACACACTTGCAGTGCTTTGAGCGCCTTTTGATTTTTCGCATAGGTATCGACAAAACTAATCACACACTTTGACGTATATCCCTGTAATTCTTCGGCAATCCGCCCAAACGCTTTCAAATGATAGTCCGGCGTATATCTGTCTGTGAACAGAATCGGGTCGTATCTCCATATTATTTTTTCCTTACCGATTATGCGCGACAGCCTTTGAAAGACCGGAATCATGCATTCCTTTTTATGTGGAATGTTTGGCTCTATGTCTCTGCCATACCCGGTCAGCGTAAACTGAAAATAATACCGGTAATCTTCCAGCTCCCCCAACCGGTCAAGCATCGGCCCGGGATTTTTCGTCCAGAAAACAATACAATCGACAAGCTCGGAAGCCAATGAGACCTTACTGATCCAACGGGCATTCACCGGATTACGCACATACAGATAACCTTCCTTTATTCTGTTTAAAAACCACTCAGAATAATAATTCGGAATATCCGTTCTGCGGCTGACACTTAAAATCACGCTGCAACTTCCTTTCTGTACTGTAAATTACCCGTAAAATATTTCAAGGACTATGTCTCCATAGTCCCTGATCGTCATTCAAACTATCTGTTATCCCTATCTCTGCTTCAGCTGGAAGTCATTGGTCTGATTCTTCAGAAGATTTACCTGTTCAAACAGCTCTGTGCTAACAGCCGCAGACTCCTCACTGTTTGCGGAGTTTGTCTGTACGACATTGGAAATCTGTCCGATTCCCTCCGCCACCTGGGAGATTGCGGTCGCTTCCACCTGTACCGCATCCGTAAATTCGTCGATTGCCTGATTGGACTGGATTACCAGCTTCAGGGTCTTCTGCAGCGACTCGGAAACTTCCTCTACAATCTTATTACCGCGCTCCGCTGCATGCACGGAATTTTCGATTAACTCCTTCGTAGCCTTGGCTGCCTGATCGGACTGACCGGCAAGATTGCGGACTTCCTCCGCCACCACTGCAAAACCTTTTCCTGCTTCGCCGGCTCTGCTGGCCTCCACCGCGGCATTCAGCGCAAGAATATTGGTCTGGAACGAAATATTTTCAATCGTGGAAATAATCTCTTCAATCTGCTGCGACGTCGTGCGGATATCCATCATGGCATTGATCAGCTGCTCCATCTGCTGGCTGCTTAAGTTCACCTGATCCCCGGTGAGATGCGCATTATCCCGCATATCGGATGCCATTTTGATATTCTGTTTTGCGCTTCTCGAAAGCTCTTCCAATGTGGAGGAAAGCTCCTCCACCGCACTCGCCTGCTGCACCGCTCCCTGCGCGAGTGTCTGGGAACCGTCCGAAAGGCTCCTCGCATGCCCGAACACTTTATACTCCACGTCATGGATATTCGCAATTACGGAAGACAGCGAAGCCGTAAATTTGTCAATCGAATCCGAAATCGAACGAAAATCCCCGATAAACGGTATCGAGGCAGACACATTGAAATTGCCTCTGGAAACCTCACTCATGATATGATTGATATCTTCCACATATCGGCGCGTCTGTTCCATCGACTGTCTCAGTGTTCTCGACAGGTCGCCGATCTCGTCATTGGCATCGTAATTCAAATCCAGTCTCAGGCAGCCGTCCTGCAGCGGCTTTGTCTCCTCCGTGATCCGAAGAATCGGCCTTACGACCTTCCGCAGGATATAGATCACCAGACTCAGAAGACAGAGCAGGGCCAGACACAATCCCACTGCGGTCACGGTGTGCATGGTCATCACCGTCTTGCGCATCTGTACCTCACTCTCATCGCTGAGTACCGTTCCGCGTTCCACGACGTCATCCAAAAGCCCGACAATCGTGCTCAGATTGCCGAGAATCGTTTCCTGATAATATTTCTGTGCCTGCGTCGGGTTTGTCTTGTACATATCCAATACAGAAGTGGCAGACTCATGAAGCTCCTTGTGAAGCGGTTCAAGCTGTCTGCGCAGATCAAGAATCAGTTCATCTTCCGTCCCTGCCTCACCGTAAAGCCACTGTCCGAGCACACATCCGGTCGGATCCGTGCTGCCGGTAAATTCGGTGCCGCTGTAGAGCGCGTTGCTGAGGTTACTTGACCATTTGTAATGAGCTGTCTCCGCCATCTGCGCCCTCTGCAAAAGAGCGTTAATCTCAATATTAAATTCCTCGGAATTCTCCATATTTAAAATATTTTTCGTGATCAGTACACTGAACAGCAAAACTGCCAAAAAAGTAGCAACCACACGGATTCCAACCATTATTTTGATACTTCTGCGCATTTTATTTCTCCTTTTTTGTATGTATTGGACTCTGCAAAAATTGTAGCATAGCTAAGATTTTATTTCAATCATTTCTAACAAAATTCACGAACGAAAATTTTCAGAAAACTGCTCTTTTCGTTTTCCTTCCTCATTTTTCCTTGACGAAACCGTTTTCCTGTTTTAAGGTAGATTTAAACTACAAAACGGAGGTTTCACTATGGAAAAAATTGCAAGCTTTACCATTGACCATATCAAATTACAGCCCGGCGTCTATGTGTCGAGAAAAGACCCGATCGGCGCAGAGGTTATCACGACATTTGATCTCCGGATGACCTCTCCGAACGACGAACCGGTCATGAACACCGCGGAGATACACACGATCGAACACCTCGCTGCCACGTTTCTCCGCAGCCATCCAGTCTACGGCAAAAAGACCCTCTATTTCGGCCCCATGGGCTGCCGTACCGGCTTTTACCTGCTTCTGGCCGGAGATTACGAATCCCGCGATATTGTTCCGCTGATCATTGAGCTGTTCGAATTTATCCGCGATTTCAAAGACGAAATTCCCGGCGCATCCCCGCACGACTGCGGCAATTATCTGGACATGAATCCCGGCATGGCAAACTATCTCGCCGGCCGCTATCTCGACAACACACTCTACCAAATCGACGATGCGCACCTTGTCTACCCTTCCTGAAAAAATGCCCGTGGTTCCCGCATTCCGAACGCACGGGCATTTTCATGAGAACTGCCGGATGCGGCGCCTGGCCTTCCCGTCAGTGGTACAGCCTTTTTAACCTGTCATACTCTCTGTTTATCTCCTGAATCGTATCGGTATCCCCCGCAAGATTATCGGGATGATAAATCTTTAACAGATCCTTATAGCGTTTCTTTAACGACTGTTCACTCTCCACACCGATGAAAAACTGCTCCCCGCGTACCACTTTCGCGCCGGGCAGCGGCGCTTTTTTTGCCTCGTGAGCAGCCACATGATCGTAGAACCTGCGCTGTTTCTCCACCTGTGATTTCTCGTTTGCGAGCTTTACAAGCTCCTCCTCCAATATCTTCCACTTCATCTCGAACAGCTGCTTTTCTTTGCGAATGCGCTGCTCTTCCACGCTCTTTATGGCTGAAAACTCCTGCTTCTCCCGCTCAAATTTGCGGCGTTCCCGCTCAAATTCCCTTTTTTCCCGCTGCAATGCCTGTTTCTTGCGCTCGATCACTGCTGTCTCATGAAAACACCACTGCCCAAGGCTGACACTCATGTCATCCGTCTTAACTGCTGACTGATCCATGATTTCCTCGCTTTCCGCAGATGCAAATACTATAACTTGTTCCAAATTAATGACATAATACTACATTTAGTTGCATTGCTCAATAGGCAATATGACTAAAAAGGGGCTGTCGCATTCACACTTATGATACATGCCTGTAATCATTTGCGTAAAATGCAACAGCCCCGTTCCGTCCAATCCTATATATCGTCGAGAGATTCCTTGAGCTTATCCATGAACCCCTTTTTTTTCCTGGGTTTTCCCGCAGGTTCGCCGGCATTTTCCTCCGCCCCCCTGCCAAGGGAATCTCCGGTCACCGCATCAAACTGCCGCAGCAGCTCCTTCGCCTCCTGGCTTAAGTTCGCCGGCGTCTGAACGATCAGATCCACATACTGGTCGCCGCGGACAGACTTATTGCGCAGAGACGGCACCCCTTTTCCTTTCAGACGGATCCGCGTCCCCGTCTGTGTGCCTGCCTTTACCTCATAAATCACGTCGCCGTCCACCGTGCCGATGCGGATTTCCCCTCCCAGCGCGGCCTGCGCATACGAAATTCTGGCCGTGGAAAAGATATTCATATCCTGGCGTGTGAGGGACGGATGTCTCGACACCACAACCTCCACAAGAAGATCCCCTCTCGGCCCGCCGTTGACTCCCGGCTCTCCCTTTTCCCGGATGCGCACGCTCTGTCCGTTATCGATACCGGCCGGAATCGATACCTGAATTTTTTTCTTGCTGGAAATATAACCGGTCCCGTAGCAGCTCTGGCATTTCTCCTTCACCACCTTGCCGCTTCCGTTACACTCCGGACAGGTCTGCACATTCTGCACCGTGCCGAAAAACGACTGCTGCGTGTAGACGATCTTGCCCTTTCCCCCGCACTTCTGACAGGTTTCCGGCGATGTTCCCGGCTTTGCTCCCGTCCCGTGGCAGGTGGCGCACTCGTCTTTTAACACCATCTCGATTTCTTTCTCACAGCCGAAGACCGCCTCCTCAAATGTGATGCGGACACTGGTTCGCAGATTCTGCCCCTTCATCGGGCCGTCGTTCGCCCTCCTCCTGCCGCCGCCAAAGAAATCTCCGAAGATATCTCCGAAAATATCTCCCATATCCATGCCGGAAAAGTCAAAGCCTCCCGCGCCTCCTGCGCCGTCAAATGCGGCATGACCGAACTGGTCATACTGGCGGCGCTTTTCCGCATCGCTCAAAACGGCATATGCCTCTTGCGCCTCCTTAAATTTCTCCTCCGCCTCTTTGTCCCCCGGGTGCATATCCGGATGGTATTTCTTGGCCATAGAACGAAATGCTTTTTTTATCTCATCATCTGACGCGCCCTTGCCAACGCCCAAGACCTCATAATAATCTCTCTTATCTGCCATAACCTTTCCTCTTTCCAAATCCGAGTACCACACAAAGGTTTCCGGATGTCACCATCCGGAAACCCCATAGCTTTCAGAAGTTCTAAGTCTCGCGATTATACCTCTTTGAAATCCGCGTCCACAACGTCATCTGCCGCGCCGTTGTCCGTGCCGCCCATATTGCTCATATCCGGGCCCGCACCTGCGCCCTGTGCAGCCTGCGCCTGCTCATACATTTTTGCAAATACCTTCTGTGCGCTCTGCGTCAGTTTCTCCTGCAGGCACTTCAGCTCCACTACATCCGCCTCCGTCATCTCCTCCGCACTCTGATGTGCTTCGAGGAACGATTTCACGGCGTTCATGTCAGTCTCGACCGCAGCCTTGTCTGCCGCGTCAATGCCCTCCCCGACCTGATCTAACGCCTGCTGGGTCTGGAATACGAAAGAATCCGCATCGTTTCTCGCGTCGATGGCCTCTTTGCGCTTCTTATCCTGCGCCTCATACTCAGCCGCCTCGCGGACTGCCTTATCGATCTCGTCGTCGGACATATTCGAGCCCGCGGTGATCGTGATATGCTGCTCTTTGCCGGTTCCGAGATCCTTTGCGGACACGTTTACGATACCGTTTGCATCGATATCAAACGTAACCTCGATCTGCGGCACACCGCGGCGTGCGGGCGGAATACCGTCGAGACGGAACTGTCCAAGCGATTTGTTGTCCTTTGCAAACTGTCTCTCACCCTGTACGACGTTGATATCCACCGCGGTCTGATTGTCCGCAGCCGTGGAGAAAATCTGGCTCTTCTTCGTCGGAATCGTCGTGTTTCTCTCAATCAGTCTCGTCGCGACGCCGCCCATCGTCTCGATCGACAGAGACAGCGGGGTAACGTCAAGAAGTAAGATTTCACCTGCGCCGGCGTCTCCTGCGAGCTTGCCGCCCTGAATCGACGCGCCGATCGCCACACACTCATCCGGGTTTAAGGATTTGCTCGGCTCTTTGCCGGTCAGCTGTTTTACCTTATCCTGCACGGCCGGAATACGCGTGGAACCTCCGACTAAGAGCACCTGACCGAGGTCGGCATTCGTCAGTCCCGCATCGCGCATCGCGTTCTGTACCGGAACTGCGGTTCTCTCAACCAGGTCATGTGTCAGCTCGTCGAATTTCGCCCTTGTAAGGTTCATGTCGAAATGCTTCGGTCCCTCTGCGGTCGCGGTGATAAACGGCAGGTTAATGTTTGTCGTAGTCGCGGAGGACAGCTCCTTTTTCGCCTTCTCAGCCGCCTCTTTCAGTCTCTGGAGCGCCATTTTATCACCGGATAAGTCCACACCCTCCGCCTTCTTGAACTCGTCGATCATCCACTGTGTCACCTTATTGTCGAAGTCGTCACCGCCGAGGCGCGTATCGCCGTTCGTCGCAAGAACCTCGATGACGCCGTCGCCGATCTCGATGATGGAGACATCAAAGGTACCGCCTCCAAGGTCATATACCATGATCTTCTGCTCTTTTTCGTTGTCAAGGCCGTATGCGAGTGCCGCTGCCGTCGGCTCGTTGATGATGCGCTTTACGTCGAGTCCCGCGATCTTTCCGGCATCTTTTGTCGCCTGGCGCTGCGCGTCATTGAAATACGCCGGAACGGTGATCACCGCCTCCGTCACCTTCTCACCGAGATAGCCTTCCGCATCCGCCTTTAATTTCTGGAGCACCATTGCGGAAATCTGCTGCGGAGAATAGTTCTTGTCATCAATGGCTACCTTGTAATCGGTTCCCATATGCCGCTTGATGGAAGCAATGGTCTTCTCTGCATTTGTCACCGCCTGACGCTTTGCAGGCTCGCCCACCAGACGCTCACCTGTCTTTGTGAATGCAACGATGGACGGTGTGGTTCTCGCGCCTTCCTGATTTGCGATCACGGTCGGCTTTCCGCCCTCCATAACCGCCACGCAGCTGTTTGTGGTTCCTAAGTCAATTCCGATAATTTTTCCCATGATAGTTTCCTCCCTATAATTATATGAAATGATGATTCGCTGTTTCCTCTGGTCTGCCGCGGCAGACCCTTTACTGTACGACCGCTACCATACTGTGGCGGACGACCGTATCCTTGTAGGTGTAGCCCTTTTGCAGCTCCTGGGCGATCACACCCGATTCAAGCTCCCCGTTTTCCACCTGCATCACCGCATTGTGGAACTCCGGGTCAAACTCCTTGCCCACTGCCTCAATCGGCGCAACGCCGATCGTCTCCAGTTCGGAGAGCAGCTGCTTATATATTTTATCCATGCCGACAACAAATGCATCCTCTTTCGCCTCGTCCGGCACAGCTGCAAGACCTCTCTCAAAATTGTCGATGACCGGGAGCATTTTTTCGATGATGCTGCGCGCCCCCATATCATACATCTGAGCTTTCTCTTTGTCCGTGCGTTTGCGGAAATTGTCAAACTCCGCCATCTGCCGTCTGAGCTTATCGTTCAGCTCTTCAATCTGTTCGTCTTTTTTGTCCTTTTTCTTTTTGAAGAAGCCCTTCTTCTCCGCCTCCGCGGCTTTGGGCTCATCCTCATCCGCCGCTTCCTCTCCCGCATCGGTTCCGCTCGGCTCTTCCCCGGCCGCCTCCGCTTCACCTGTTTCCGCCGCTTCCGCGTCTGTTCCGCCCGGCTCTCCACCGGATGCATTTTCACCGGACGCTGCCGCTTCCGCCTCGAGTTCCTCTAACACTTCCTCTAAGATTTCTTCCTTTTCCGTTTTCATATCTGACATCTATAGGCCGCCTTTCCCTGCTATCCTTTTGGTTTGTTTAAAATGCCGTCCAATGACTGTTTGAGCACCTTGAGATTATCCATGACCTTCTCGTAATCCATGCGCTTCGGACCGACGATTCCGATCGTCCCGCGAACGCCCTCGCCGAGCTCGTAGGTGGCCGTGACCACGCTGCAGTCTCTCATCGTCTGAATCGGACTTTCATTTCCGATATATACCTGAATCCCGGTGTTCTCCTCCTCGAGCAGATTCTCCGTCACAAAGCTCGCCAGCTGCCGTTTCTCCTCGAACGTCGAGATCAGCTCACTCGCCTTCTCCGAATCCCTCAGCTCCGGATACTTGAAAAAGTTCGTCGTTCCGCTGGTATAAATCCGGATATCCTCATCCACGCCCATCGTTTCCGCCAGCGTGTCAAGCACGTCACTGACGATATCACTGTGGATTCCCGCCTGCTCTTTCAGCCTGGAGATTGTTCCGAGATTGATCTCCTCAAGCGCAAGGCCGTTCAGATTGGAGTTCAGCAGAATATTCAGCTTGAGCATCGTCTCGTTGTCAATCGGCTCGGAGACCGATATAATCTTGTTCTTGACGAGATTCCCCTCCGTGACAATCACGGCTAAAATCTGTTCCGTGTCCACATTGGACAGCTGAATGAACTTTACCTTGTTGCGGTGGTAGGACGGCGCCGTGACCATGGTCGCATAGTTGGTATTCGCCGCAAGCATCTGCGCGACACGCTCGAGCACCTGCTCCACCTTCTCCGTGTGCTCGATGACAAACTGCTTCATCTCATCCACTTCGCGGTTTTTCTCGACCATCAGATGATCCACATAAAATCGGTACCCCTTATCCGACGGAATCCGTCCCGCCGAGGTGTGTGGCTGAACGATGTACCCCAGCTCCTCTAAATCCGCCATCTCGTTTCGGATGGTTGCCGAACTCAAGTTCAAATCCGTATACTTTGAGATCGTGCGGGATCCCACCGGCTCCCCCGTCTCCAGATAGTTGCGGATAATCGCTTTTAATATTGTAGTTTTCCTTTCATCCAATTCGAAATCATCCATTGTTTCCTCCCTGCGCACATGCCTGCCTGTGCAACATGCCTGCCTGTGCAAAGAGTATATGCAGTTTCTTTTTGCTTTATTAGCACTCAATCAAAAAGAGTGCTAACATCTATGTACTTAAAATAGCACCAACCCATTTTTTTGTCAACAGGGAATCTGATAAAAATCCGGATTTTAGATTTTATTTAGAAATCCGCGACATAAAAAAACATCCCTGCCGAATGACAGGGATGTTTTCAAATGACAATTTTTAAAACACGCGGATACCGCAAGGACTTATGCCCTCCCGCAGAAAATCATGTTACTCGTACCGCAGCGCGTCGATAACCTCGAGCTTTGACGCCTTGTTCGCCGGATAATATCCGAAGAACACACCGGTCAGCATCGAGAAGAACAGCGACAGCATAATGGCCTGCGCGGACGGATGCACCGACAGAATAATGTAGCTCGAATACTCCGCATACACATTCTGAATGATAAATCCTGCCACTGCCCCGAGCAGTGCCCCGACTCCGACTCCGATCAGGATTCCGATAATCCCTCCGATCAGACACAGCACGATCGCCTCGATGACGAACTGCAGCTTGATGATTTTCCGTTTCGCTCCCAGTGCCATGCGCACACCGATTTCTCTGGTACGCTCCGTGATCGATACCAGCATGATATTCATGACACCGACGCCGCCGACAATCAGGGAGATCGCGGCAATACCGGACACCGCCACCGTGATAACGTTTAATACGGTGTTGATCATACCCATATCGGACTGCATATTATAGGAATAAATATAGAAATTCTCGTTATTTGCATAAATCTCGTCAAAGTATTCCTGAATATGAAGCGTTGCCTGCTCCACATCCGCGAGCGGCGTCAGCAGCAGGTTGAAATAATCATACCCGGTCTGATCCGAACCCGATAACTTTGCGCAGGTCTGATACGGAATCATCATCTGCGTCGAGCGGTCTTTCTCCGGCACGGTCGGGTCCACTCTTCCGAACAGCGCCTGGTTGTACTCGTAAACTCCGACAATGACAAAATCATAAATTCCCCCGTCGGTGGCCACAACCGAAATCTGCTCCCCGATCGGGTCTTTCCCGTCAAAGTAACGCGCCGCCATCGTATCCGCAACAACGCAGACCCTCTTCTGCGTCTGATTGTCTTCCGACGTCAGACTGCGCCCGGCATGCATTTCCAGTTTCATATAATTCAGGTACTCCGGCGTGATTCCGCCCACATTTACATTCGCATAATTGTCGGCATTTTTCTCATCCGTTATCGTTCCGTAGCAGAGACTGTTCTGCGCCGCAACACCGGCCACTTCGTCGGGATATGCCGCAATCAGCCCGTCTATCATCTCCTGGCTCACATAGTCGCTGTCCTTCATGTCCGGGTAAACCCAGGTTGCCCACTCTTCGTCCGTCTCCGGATACCGCGCCTGCACATAGGCGGAAACGGTATTTCCGCCAAGTGAATTTAACGTCGCCGTCAGCGTGCTCTGGATGGAACCGCCGATGGTCGTGATAATGATAACGGAACTGATACCGATAATGATACCGAGCATCGTCAGCAGCGAACGCATCTTGTTTGATTTAATGCTGGTGACCGCCTCTTTGATATTTTCCCAAAGCATTACCGCTCACCTCCCTTGTCTGACACAATCTCTCCGTCGAGCAGCGTCACAATGCGCTGTGTCTCGGATGCGAGCTCCTGCGAGTGCGTGATCAGCACGATCGTCTTTCCCTGCTCCTCATGAAGCTTGTGGAACAGATCCATCACCATATGCCCGGTTTTCGAGTCCAGCGCACCGGTCGGCTCATCCGCGAGAATAATCGCAGGATTGTTGATCATGGCTCTCGCGATCGCCACACGTTGTTTCTGTCCTCCGGAGAGCTCATTCGGCCTGTGGTCGGCGCGCTCTTCCATGCCTACCATCGCGAGCATCTCCATCGCGCGCTCCTTCTGGTCCTTTCTCTTGTGCTCGCTGTACATCAGCGGAATCATCACGTTTTTCAGTGCGTTTGCACGCGGAAGAAGATTGAAATTCTGAAATACAAATCCGATCCGCTCATTGCGCACCGCGCTCCGCACCTCGTCGGTCATGCGGTTCACATCGTAACCTTCCAGATAGTAGGTTCCCGCCGTCTGTCGGTCCAGAACCCCGATAATATTCATCAGCGTACTTTTTCCGGAACCGGATTCCCCGACGATGGAAATAAATTCTCCCTCATTTACCGCAAGGCTGATGCCGTGGAGAATCTCTAACTCATTCGGCTTTCCCTCATAATATGTCTTTACAATATTTTCCATTCGGATCACTGGTTCACTCACTACTCGACAACCTCCCCACCTGCTCCGTCACCGGCACCGTTTATGCCTTCCATCATCTGCTCGGAATACATCTGTTCCGGTGCAAAGCTCTGGCCTTCGGTAACGGTTCCCGTATAATCGTAAATCAGCTTATCGCCCTCCGCGAGATCTCCGCCGGTCACCTCAACATAATAATCCACCGTCTCGCCGACCGTGATATTCTTTCGCACCGCCGTTGCAAACCCGTCGGAACCGCTCTCGGCCACAAGCACATACGCGCTGCCGTCCTCATCATAGCGAACAAGGTCATAGGGCACAGCCAGCACGCTGCCTTTTTCCTTGAGCATGACTCTCGCCTTGACATCCATACCGACCAGAAGTTCCTTCGTGTCCAGAGAAATCTCAACCGAGTAACCGCCTGCAGCGACCTGGCCCGAACCGTCTGCGGAACCTGCCGACTTCACGCGCACCACGCGGGTGACTTCGCCCTTAATCTCTTCGTCTCCCGTCGCGTCCGCCGTCACGCTCGCGGTCTGTCCCTCCTGAAGCCTTAAGATATCCGCCTCCTGAACGGTCGCCGACATCTTCAGGGAAGCCGTATTTTCGATGGTGAGCATTGTAACCTTTTCCGTATTGATATCTCCGACTTTCACATTCACCGCAGTCACTACGCCGCCGCAGGCCGCCTTAATCTCACAGTCTTCTAACTGCTCCCGCAAAGAATTCAACGTGTCCTTCGAGGAAGAGTCCGAATCCTTGTAGCGGTCTAATTCAAGCTGAATTTTCGCCGTCTCAATCGCGCGGTTTGTGCTCTCAAGCGTCTTGTCATACGCCTCTTTCGCGTCGTCGATCGCCTGCTTTGCGGACAGCAGCGACGCAAAATCCGCGTCTGTCTTCTGGCTTGCGTCGTAAGTCGCCTGCGCCACATTGTACGCCTGCTCCGCACGCTCGATGGCTTTCTGCGCCTCCGCAAGCTGCGTCGTCTGATCCTGCTGTGCCTGCACCAGCGCATTGGACGTCTGTCTTGAATTGATGCTGTTTACCGCATTGGAATTCGCCATCGTCTTCTCAAGCTCCGCGATCTTCTCCTGAATCGACGCGGAGTCAAGCGTTACCAGCACATCCCCTTCTTTTACGATATCGCCGAGCTGCACATTCACCGCAGTAATCTCCGCCGTCGCTTTCGACGTGACATTGACGCTGTTCTCACCGGATACGGTTCCCTTTAACGAAATCGTGTCCGATAAATCCCGGAGCTGTACCGGCTCCACCTCAACGGTGTTGGAAACCTTCTCCACCGTCTTTGTCATGTTATGTACGACAATGCCGATCACAACCGCCAGCACTGCGACAATGACTAACACAATCAACCATACTTTCTTTTTCTTTTTGGGTTTTGTCTGCATATTGTCCGCCATTTTTCATATCTCCCTTTAATAATTTGATTTACACCGATTGTACCAGAATCTTTTTCGTACGAAAATGGTATTAAGGAAACCTTAAGAAATATTAAGTTTTCTATCCGTAAATCTTTTTCTTTTCTTTTTGTACGTCTGTACTATTGCAATAATACAGTTATTTTGTTTATCTGTCAAGTACTTTCCCGAAAAAAGGCGGGATGAAAGCTGAACTGTAACGGATTTCTGCGGCAGCGCTCCCGAAACGCCGTCATCATCTCTCCCGTCAGGGACAAACCTTCCGTATCGTCCGGAATATCACGCCAGTTTACCCACTCTGCGACCGCAAGCTCTTCCGTATCAAGCGCAATCTCTCCCGCGCCGTCAAGCTCACAGAAAAACCCGAGCAGAAGGTTAGAGTCAAACCCCCACGGCTGGCTTTTGTAATACCGGATATTCTTTACATGCAGTCCGACTTCCTCCATCACCTCACGGCGCACCGTCTCCTCCGCCGTCTCCCCGATCTCCGTAAACCCGGCAATCAGCGCGTAGCGCTTATACGCGCGGCCTGCGTATTTTGTCATCAGGATCCGTTCTCCGTCCGTGACCCCGACGATGACCGCCGGGGCAATTTTCGGAAAGATCTGGTTGCCGCAGGCCGGACACTCCAGCATGCGGAGCGTTTCACCGTGCCGCGTGAGACCGCCGCACCTGCCGCAGAACCGGTTATCTTTGTACCAGCAAAACAGATGCCAGGCCGTCGCCGCCGCAAGCACCTGCTTTTTCGACCGCATGGCGCGCACTTCAAACATGGACATATGCCGCAGGCAAAGCGTCTCCGCTGTCTGCGGTGTTTCCGCTGCAGCCCGCACAATGTTCTGCACCTCCTCCGGCACGGCAAGAAAATAGGTCTCCTTCTCCACCGCAAACAGATAGATAAACTCCGGCATCGGGTATCCCCGCATGCCGCACAGCGTCGCAAGTTCACGGTAACAAGGGAATTCGAACGCTTCCCCGCATCCCGATGCCTCCCCGCTCCCCGACGTTCCCCTCCGCTCTGACACTTCCCCGCTCCCCTGCGCCTGCGGCAATGCCGCTCTGACGTACAGGCCGTCCTCCGCAAACAGCAGCACACGGCTGTCTGCATCCGGTTCCCGTCTCTCATATTGGTTATAAAAATGCTCCGGCAAAATGTCCTGTATCATGCCCGTCCCCCCGCTCCGCAAACAGATTTCATAAATTCACGGACAGATATCGGACAAAAATACCAAAAAATTAACCTGCATTTTCTCCCAATATTCCCCCGGAAAATACGGCAAACCGTGTATAACCGTCATATACTATGTTATATCACACAAAATATGGATTTTGCGCTCACATTGTGCTATAATTTATTTCCATTATATTTTATATACGTTTTGACAAAATGATATTTCTGAATTAGGGAGTTGAAATGAAAAAAAAGCAACACAACACGCATAAGAATATAGGATTCCCTCTGCTGCTGTCCATCG
This sequence comes from Lachnospiraceae bacterium, assembly GCA_021770345.1. Taxonomy (GTDB): domain Bacteria; phylum Bacillota; class Clostridia; order Lachnospirales; family Lachnospiraceae; genus Roseburia. Next base: position 96,576 of record JAETRD010000011.1, read on the forward strand.
TACTCATCTTCTGCGTCCTTGGGACCGTCGTGTTTTCCGTAGCGCAGAAAGTGTCACGCGAAATGTCTGAAGCAGCCATCCAGAACCTGAGTGAGAACCTCAACCTCATCAAGTCTACCATCGAGGCCATTTTAAATAATGAAGCAGAATTTCAAATCCTGATTGCACACAGAGTGGCATTAGCTGACGACCCTGCAGAGTATATCCGCCTGTATGAGACAAATGAGACCATGGTCAAAATGTCTCTGATCATGACCGGCGAAACCGAGGGGATATCAAACACCGGGGATATCTTTTCGGCTCAGGATCTCGATTTCTCCGCGGGTGGAACTGTCGCGGGGCTCCCCGTTTCCCAGTCTTACATGAATTATATGGGAACCTGGGCATACACCATGAAATGTCCCGTCGTCAAAGACGGCAGAAAGATCGCAACGCTTTATATCGAATATGTCTACGACTCACTCGACCGGTTTCTTCCGGAGAGCTTTTACGATAATCAGGCCGTGCTTTACATCATGGATGCCCGGAGCGAACGGTTTGTGTTAAACCCGGAGGGCATGGGAATGCGGGATGCCGGCCATCTCAATCTTCCGGATTTTTACCGCGCAAACAGCATTGAAGACATCATCCTGCAGAGGGAGGTGTACGACTCTCTCAAAGCCGGCAAAAACATTTTGTTTTACCATGATATCCGCCATGTAAATTCCCTCAACTATATGTGGCCGGTAAATGACGGAACCATTTATCTGGTCGGATATGTTCCGTATGACGCCATACAGCAGGAAGGGCAGTCTGTCAATCAGAATATCCTGCTGGTTGTGATCGTGATGCTGATCTCCTTCTTCCTGTGCAGTATCCTCTACTACCTGAACCAGCGCCAGCAGTTGAAAAACAGGTGTGAACGGGAAGCCGAGCGCGAAATCCACAACAAACAGCTTACGGAAGCTCTTCAGGCGGCGCAGATTGCCAATAACTCCAAGACAATCTTCCTCTCCAACATGTCACATGACATCCGCACACCGATGAATGCGGTACTCGGTTTTACGACACTTCTCGCCAGGGATGCGGAAAATCCGGCAAAAGTCCGGGAATACACCAAAAAAATCACAGCGTCCGGGCAGCATCTGCTCGGCCTGATCAATGATATTCTCGACATCTCCAAAATCGAGAGCGGGAAAGTCGTACTGACATATGAAGAATTTTCGCTGAACGATGTCGTATCGTCCGTGGACGCGATCATCCAGCCCATGGCAAAGGCAAAGCATCAGCATTTCCATGTGGATGTCACGGGAATCCGGCACGAACGCCTGATGGGTGACGAGACGAGATTCAATCAGATTTTGATTAATCTTCTGTCCAATGCAGTCAAATATACGCCCGAGGGCGGAAATATCCGGTTCCGCATTACCGGCCAGAAGCAGCACTCCTGCCAGTACGAACACATCCGCATCGAAGTGGAGGATGACGGATACGGCATGACGCCCGAATATCTCAAAACGATTTTCGACGCGTTTACAAGAGCGGAAAACAGCACCACAAACAAGGTCCAGGGCACGGGTCTGGGCATGGCAATCACAAAAAATATCGTGGCGCTCATGGGCGGAACCATCGATGTTTCCAGTGAAGTAGATAAGGGAAGCCTGTTTACGGTCGAACTCGAATTCCGCATCCCGGAAGAACAGACCGACCTGCTGTTCTGGGAACAGAGCAAAATCGCCCGCGTTCTCGTGATTGACACGGATACGGAATCCAACGAGAATATCCGTCTGCTCCTGAAAGAGGTAAATATCTCCGCGGACGCGGCCGGCGGCATTTCGGACGGCCTAAGGCTGATTCGGGAGGCCGATGCAGCGCAGGAGCCCTATCAGCTCGTTCTGCTCGACCGCAAAACGTCGGAGGCGGACGATACACATACCGTTTCGATGCTCCGCGATTCCCTGCCGCATCCGGCTCTGATTCTGCTACTGACAGAGCACCACACGGACGAGACCGCCCTCTCCGCTTCGGCCGGCAACCCTGATACGCTCGCAAAACCGTTTTTCTTATCCGCACTGAAAGAAAAAATCATCGTGATACAAAACGGTTCCGCCGCAATCGACAGCGACGAATACGGGGCCGCCCCCTCGTTGGAAGGACTCCATTTTCTCGCTGCGGAGGACAACGAAATCAATGCGGAGATTCTCACGGAGATTCTCGAAATAGAGGGTGCGACCTGCGAAATCGTCGCAAACGGCCGGCTTGCGGTAGAACGGTTCTCACATGCCGCCAAAGGCGAATTCGACGCGATTCTGATGGATGTGCAGATGCCGGTCATGAACGGCTACGAGGCGACAAGGGCAATCCGCGCACTCGACCGCAGCGACGCAGGACAAATTCCCATTATCGCCATGACCGCAGACGCCTTCGCAGAAGACCAGAAGGCCGCTTTGGATGCCGGAATGAATGCGCATGTCGCCAAGCCGCTTGACGTGGCTCTGGTGAAAAAAGTAATCCGACAGTACACAAAATGAAAGGAACTTATCATGAAACAAATTAGAAATACAGCTGCCCGGATGCTCCCGGGAATCTGCCTTGCGGCAGTCACCGCGTTTGTACTGACATCCTGCGGCATCAGCCCTGATCCCGAACAGAATGTCATCATCACCGAAGAGAAGGATAACCGGACCGTCACGCTGTTCAGCCCTATGGAAAAGACGGATCCGGATTCCAAAAACACTGCCAGAAGCGCATCCGATACCACGATTGCCATGGCAGAAGAAGCGCTCGGCATCACAGTGGCATACAGAACCTACACGGCGGAAAATTATCAGGATAAAACCTATGATGATGTATCCCTTGACCGCGTGCGCAACAATATGGACGACATCTATCTGCTGAATCCGGATACAATCCTGACACTCGGTTCGGAAGACGCGCTGATGGATTTGGCGGAGCTTGACTGTGTCAAAAATCTGCGGGATATTGTAAAGACAGCGAATACCGTAGACGGAAAACTCGTGGCAATCCCACAGGAAGTGGTCGCGTACGGGCTTTTTGTCAACAAAGACATGTTCGACCAATACGGTCTCTCCCTTCCTGAAACACCGGAAGATTTTCTGGAATGCTGCCGGGTATTTAAAGAGAACGGCATCGAGACGCCCGTCGGCGCAAACCGCTGGTGGCTTGAGACCTTCGTTCTCGCCCAGGCATATGCGGATCTGTACAACGGCGGAAATACGGAAGCGGAAATCGCGGCTCTCAACAGCGGCGAAGCCAGATACAGCGACTATATGCGCCCGGGTTTTGAATTTCTAAAGGAACTGATCGACTGCGGCTATATTGATGCAAAAAAGGCCGCTGTCAGCGAGGCGATCGAGGCGGAGGGGCCTGATTTTCTCGCACAGAAAACGCCGATCGTAATGGCATACTGGGGTGCGGCAAACACCGATACCGCCTACGGGGATCCGGATTTCAATCTGCAGGTCATCGGTTTTCCAAGCAGCCGCGGACAGATGCCCGTCATGCCAATGACCGGATTTGCCGTCGGCGCGGACGCGGATCACGCCGAGGATGCGCTGCTCGTACTTGACGCCATCCTCTCCGACGACGCACTCCAGGCCTATGCGGAAATCAACCGGGTCATCTCTCCCTCCAAAAACGTCGAGGTAGAGTGCATTCCCGCTTTAAAGCCGCTCAACGATAAGATTCAGGACAATGTTTATGTCCTCGGCTCCAACGCAGGCATGAAAGTCGAACAGTGGGGCAACACCTGCCTGATCGTGCGCGAACTGTTAAACGGCGCTACCGTAGACGAGTGTATGGCCGCCTTTGACGAACTGCAGGATGCATCGCTGCGCGAATAATCATTTTGCCGCTACGGCATCGACACCTGCTCTAATATCCCGGTCAGATGTGCGATCGCCACTCCGTAATTTGTCATCGGAACCTGCTGTCTCTTTGCTCTTGCAATCCGGGACAGCACATAGCTCCGATTGAACATACAGGCGCCGCACTGAATGATCAGATCATAATCCCCCAGCTGCTGCGGGAAATCCGTTCCGCTCACCACCTCAACGGAGAGTTCCTCTCCGTAGCGTTTCCGCAGCATCCGGGGCAGCTTTACTCTGCCGATATCTTCTGTGAGCGGCGCATGCGTACAGCACTCCGCGATCAGCACTTTCGAATCCGGCCCTAATCTGTCCATCTGCTTTGCCCCTTCCACATAATAGGGCAAATCCCCCTTATACGCCGCAAACAATACCGAAAACGACGTCAGCATACTCTCCGCCGGCTTGTGCGAACAGACATGGCCAAACACCTGCGAGTCCGTGACAATCAGCTTCGGCGATTCCTTTAACGCCGCAAGCGCCGGCACAAGCCCATCCGTCGTCACGCTCATCACCATGCATTTCTTATCCAGAAGCTCCCGAATCGTCTGCACCTGCGGCAAAATCAGGCGTCCTTTCGGAGCCTGAATGTCCTGCGGCATCACGAGAAGCACCAGATCCCCGTCACCGGCCAGCCCGCCGGTAATCGACTGATTTCCGTAATCTTCCGGAAGCATCCGCGCGAGCGCTTCCTTTACCGCATCCATCCCGCGGCCGTCTGCCGCGCTGACAGAAAGCGGCTCTTTTCCCGTCTCCTTTTTAATCCGTTCCATCAGTTCCGCCGCATCTTTTGCCAGATCCGCCTTATTCACAACGGGAAGTACCGGCGTATTCTTTTCCCTGAAATAGCGAAACCAGGCAAGCTCCTCCCCGATCTTTTCCTGCTCCGCCGAAAAAAGGAGAATTGCAAGCTCCGTCTTTTCCGCCGCAAGGCGTGTCTTTTCCATGCGCGCAGTGCCAAGCTCTGTCACATCGCCAAAGCCCGCCGTGTCGATGAGCACACAGGGGCCTAACGGCTGCACCTCCATCGCCTTATAGACCGGGTCCGTCGTAGTCCCCGACACATCCGATACAATCGAGACCTGCTGGCCGGTAAAGGCGTTGACAAACGCGGATTTTCCGCTGTTGGTCCTCCCGAATATCCCGATATGAAGGCGCTCTGCGCCCGGTGTTTCGTTTAAATTTGCTGCCATATCATCCTCTCCTGTCAAAAGCCGCCTTTCGCTCCCGCTTTGCTTCTTAAAAGCGGAAATCCCGCTTGCCCCCGCTGATATCGTGAATATGCTCGTAAGCGGTCTTTCGCACCTTCGGATTCGGAATCTTCTCCAGCTCTCTTTCGATCAGCTCCATTCCGATTTTTTTCGTCTCCTCGCCGGCGTAATCCTCCAGATATTCTTTCAGCGTCATCAGCGCGTTCGGCTGACAGCAGTTTAAAATCTGCATGTTTTTGCAGAGCGCCATAAAGCGGTCGCCGGTTCTCCCCTCGCGGTAGCACGCAGTGCAAAAGCTCGGAAGATACCCCAGCTTCATCAGCCAGTTCACAATCTCGTCTAAGCTTCTCTGATCGCTGACATCAAACTGCGCCGAGGTAATCTCCTCCGGCTCGTCCGATGCATAACCGCCCACGCTGGTGCGGGAGGCGCCGCTGATCTGGGACACGCCGAGCGGCAGCACACGCTCGCGCACGGCCTGGCTCTCCCTTGTGGAGATAATCATGCCGGTGTAGGGCACGGAAATGCGGATCAGCGCACAGATTTTCGCAAACACCTCGTCACTGATGCCGTTGTCAAACTGCGCCGGGTCAATGTCGTCCGCCCGCTTTACCCGCGGAACACTGATCGTGTGCGGCCCCACGCCGAAAACCGCCTCTAAGTGCTCCGCATGCATCAAAAGCCCCGCAAACTCATAGCGGTACATCTCAAGCCCGAACAGCACGCCGAGCCCGACGTCGTCGATTCCGCCCTCCATCGCGCGGTCCATGGCCTCCGTGTGGTACGCATAGTCATGCTTCGGGCCGGTCGGATGCAGTTTTTCATAGCTCTCTTTGTGATAGGTCTCCTGAAACAGAATATAGGTTCCGATTCCCGCATCGTGCAGCCTGCGGTAATTTTCCACGGTCGTTGCCGCAATATTGACATTGACTCTGCGGATCGCGCCGTTTTTATGTCTGATGCCGTATATCGTATCGATACACTCCAAAATATACTCAATCGGGTTGTTGACCGGGTCCTCCCCCGCCTCGATCGCGAGGCGCTTGTGTCCCATATCCTGCAGCGCCGTAACCTCCGCGGCCACTTCTTCCTGCGTCAGTTTTTTCCTTGCAATATGCTTGTTTTTCAGATGATAGGGACAATACACACAGCCGTTGACACAGTAATTCGAGAGGTAGAGCGGCGCAAAGAGCACGATGCGGTTCCCGTAGAAGTCCTTTTTGATCTGCTCTGCCAGCGCGTAAATCTCCGCAAGCTTCTCCGGCAGTTCACATGCTAAAAGCACCGAGGCCTCCCGGTGTGTCAGCCCCTTTCGCTCTTTTGCCTTTTCAATGATCGCATCGATCAACTCCACATTGTCGCGGTTTTCATCCGCGTATGCCAGCGTGTCCCTGATTTCTTCGTCGGAGATAAATTCCTCCGCTTTGAATGATTTTACGTCGTACATATTTTTCTTTCCTTTCTGTATCTGTTCTCTCTTACACCGTTTGCGTACCGCCTCACGCAGCCATGCGGCTCTCGAATCCCTGTATTCCTGTCAGGTCTCCGGCATCTTACAGTCTCCGCGGTCCGTCACAATCTCATAGCCGATGCGCTCCATCCGCCCATTCAGGCAGTTTCTACACTCTGCCGCCTCGTCGCCGGTACAGATTTTATTGTCATAGAGCTTATATTTTTCTCTCACGGTTACCGGGGACAGATTTGGCATCACCACATTTGCCCCGGCGAGAATCCCCTGTTCCCTGCCCTGCGGGTGTATCGTCCCGAGGGCCGTGGTCGCCGGCAGAAGCACATGCGGCAGAAGCAGCCGGATGATCGAGAGGAGACGCAATGTCTGCGCAAGCGTACCCGGCGCCTCCTTCCCAAACGGCGTGTCCTTCTGCGGAATAAACGGGCCGATGCCCACCATCGCGGGCGAAAGCGCGAGAATAAACCGCAAATCCTCGTAAAGCGTCTCCACCGTCTGTCCCGGAGACCCCACCATAAACCCGCAGCCGGTCTGATAGCCGATTTCCTTTAAATCCCAAAGGCAGCGCTTTCGGTTTGAAAGCGACAACTCCGGCGGATGCAGCTTTCCGTAATGCGCCTCGTCTGCCGTCTCATGGCGCAGCAGATAGCGGTCCGCCCCCGCGTCAAAGTACGCCTGGTAGCTCTCCCTCGACTTTTCCCCGATCGACAGCGTCACCGCGCAGTCGGGATGGTTCTTTTTGATTGCAGAGACAAGCCCGCAGATGCGCTCGTCCGTATAGTATGCGTCCTCCCCGCCCTGCAGCACAAACGTGCGGAATCCGAGCGCATAGCCGCTCCTGCAGCAGTCGAAAATCTGTTCCTCCGTCAGCCGGTAGCGCTCCGCGTTCGGATTTCCTCTGCGGATTCCGCAGTAGTAGCAGTCGTTTTTGCAGTAATTTGTAAATTCAATCAGCCCGCGGACATACACCTGTCTGCCGTAGACGCGCTGCGCCGTCTCTCTGGCGCGCGCCGCAAGGTACTCTGTGGCCGACGCGTCCTGCGTCTCCAACAGCGCCCGCAAATCCTCCGCCGAAATTGTCCGCTCCGCGGCGATCCGATCAATTCTGTCTCTCATATGTTTAAGTCCTCTGTTTCTGTCTGGTATCGAAAGCCGCTATTTCTGATATATGGTCTTTGCGGAGATCCCGGGGAGCCGCCCGATCTTTCCTGACAGGGCATTGATGATGTCCTGCGGCGCGTCCATCGCCACACTGATAATGTTTAGTTCCCGCTCCCGGTAGGGAATCCCCATCCGCCCGATAATATAGCTTCCGTATTCGTGAAGCAGCCGGTTTAACTGTTCCACCGACTCTGTCTGTTCCACGATAATGCCGATCAGCGCAATCCTTGTCTCCATCTCACACACTCCCATAAAAAAGTATCGCTGCGCGACACTTTTGATGCGTCTTGCGACGCAATTTCCTATAAGGTAAAAAATGCCGTATCTCAGGTCGTCTCTGACCCAAAATACGACATACCGCCTGGCACTTTTATCCGACAGAAGTAGTATCCTCCCGCTTTGCGGCGGACTGCTCCCCATACCTTTCTATCTGCTGCCATAGCTTTCACCGCAGAAAATCCTTTGGTGTCAGAGACATACTTTTTACGTTTTATCTGCTCTGTGGTCAGATTTTCTCTTTCCACAGAGCACTTTTATCCTAACACAGCTGCTGTTCCCTGACAAGAAGCTGCGGATTTTTTGTACATCTTGTTTCTAAAAATGTACAATCCGTGTCCCGACCCGCGCGGTAAACGCCGCATCGTGTTCGACCAGAAGCATCGCGGGCCGGTATTTCACCAGCACCTCCTCAAGCTGCATCCGCGAGAAAATATCAATAAAATTTAACGGTTCGTCCCAGATATACAGATGCGCCCGCTCGCACAGACTCCTTGCCAGAAGCACCTTTTTTCGCTGTCCCTCGGAGAACTCCTCCATCCGCTTCTCAAAATGGGAGCGCGGGAAATCAAACTTCCGCAGAAACTGCAAAAAAAGCGTCTCGTCTGCCTCCGCTTCCCTGATATAGTCCCGCAGGTACCCGGAAAGCCCGCCGGCATCCTGCGGCACATAGGATATTTTCAACCCGCCGGCGGTCTTAAGCGTCCCCGCAACCGTCAGCCCTGCGGCGTCGTTTGCCACCGTTCGTCCCGCCGCGTTGTCTGCCGCGGCTCCTGCGTCGTCCCCAAAAACATTTTTCTCCGCAGGTACCGCTCGCCCCGCGGCTGCGAGCACCGCCCGCAGCATCGAAGACTTCCCGCTGCCGTTTTGTCCCGCGAATACGATACAGTCTCCGGGATGAACCTCAAACGATACCCCCGCGCAGAGCGTTCGGTCCCCGTAGGAGAGCGTTATATCCCGCGCCGCAAGCAGCGTCTGTTTATGGTGAACTGCACACTCCATCCGAAGTTCCTGTTCGCTCTCGATATTCTGCAGCAGGGATTGTTTTCTGGAAATCTCCTGTTCCCTGCGGCGCTCTAAGTTTTTGCGCCGCTGCTGCATCCGTCTCGACTTTTCCCCGATGTAATCTCTGTTCGCCCCGTCCTTCTGCGAAGTGTCCCGGCCGATCTTCGTGCCCTCTATCTTATCCGCCCAGCCCTCCGCCTGTCTTGCCGCGCCCGAAAGCCGTTTGATCTCCTTTTTCAGCCGCTCATTTTCCGCCAGCTCAAAAGCATCGCGGCGCTTCTTATTCTCCCACCAGCTCGAGAAATTCCCCGCCGCGACCTCGATATTGCTCCGGTTTATCGCGAGCACATGGTCAATACAGCCGTCTAAAAACGCTCTGTCATGCGACACGGCAAGGAATCCCTTTTTGCGCTTTAAATACGCGCACACGACCTCCCTCGTCTCCTCATCCAGATGGTTCGTCGGCTCGTCAATCAGCAGAAAATTGTTTTCCTTCAAAAACAGCACCGCCAGAAGCATCTTCGTCTGCTCCCCGTTGCTTAAGCTCTCAAACGGTCTGTACCACACATCGTCCGCACCCGAGAGCCACGACCACTCTCTGGCAAGCTCCCAGAACTCATAGGCAGGATAAATTTCTTCCACAATATCAATCGTGTTTTTTTCCCTGTTTTGCACCTCGTACGGAAAATAGTCAAATTCCACCGAGGCCGAAATCCTTCCGCCGTACGCAAGCTCTCCCAAAAGCAATTTTAAAAACGTGGTCTTTCCTCTGCCGTTTCGTCCCACAAGCCCCAGCTTCCAGTCCGTGTCAATCGCAAACGACACGTCCTCAAAAATGTTTTCATAGCTGCCGTCATAGCAAAACGTCAGCCCTTCCACACTGATTCTCGACATACAATCACACTCCTTTGCTCCTGTATGTCCCTCCGAACAATCGAGTACTCGCCGCGCGGGGCGCACGTTGCGTAAGCAATAATTTCATCTGTGCGCCCCTGTGCATAAAAAAAGATGCCGAAATCCCGCATCTTTCTATCTCGCCCATCGCAGGTTTTGTGCGCACGCACACAAAACCGCTCCGCAGCCTTTCGGAAAAAGATTTTCAAATTTCCTGTCGTCGGGACATACCAAAAACAATCTGCACGCATCCGCGCAGACCTGATATGCATTTTTACTGATTACTGACAGGAAACTGTATACATCGCTCCTCCTTTTCCGCCGCCGCAGGCGGCACGTTACACCATGTTCAAAACCATTTCTACTTTACCCTCTCACCGGCGTTTTGTCAAGCGGAGAAATACACATTGCAAATAGCGGGCGGCTATTTTAAAATAAAACAGAGAAAACCGCAGTTGTATCTGGCAAAAATCGAACGGAGGAAACCGAACTCTATGAAAAAAACAACGAACCGCACGTTTCGCGAACAATCCTTATGTTCAATCATATGGCTGCTGCCGGGTATTTTATATCCCTACTGCATGCTGCTCTTCCTGTACGGCATCTTCACGGGCCGTATAAACGAACTCTTTCCATCCATAACAGTCATAGATATTTTGCTGTGCCTCGGCGCGCTTTTTTTGACTGCGGCTGCCGGAAACATCCTTTTTATGGCGCGGCATCTTGCAGGCAAATACAATGCTGCCAATCTTCCTTTTATCAATCTGCTGATCAAACTGATTCATATCCCGGCATACCTGTTGATTTTTGCTCTGGGGCTTTTGTGCATGATTACGATCTTTACAATGGGATTTTCCCTGTTCTTTGTCTTCTTTGATTGCCTGACAATCTGTCTGTCCGGGATGATTGGACTTCTGGCAGTATCGACACTCTATCGCAGCGGCAAATGCACGGGACCGTTTCTGATTCTCCACGGAATCCTGCAATTTATCTTTGTCGCAGACATAATCAGCGCCGTCATCATTTACCGCAGGGCAAAAAACAGTTCTTTTGAAAACAGTCTTGCCCCGCATTCTTCCCTTCAGCGCCCGAAATAGGCGTCCACACCGTCGGCAATCCCCGTGACAATCTTCTGCTGGTATTCCTCGGTCGCCATCTTCATATCCTCGTCGGCGTTGGACATATAGCCCATCTCCACAATCGTCACCGGAACCTGGCACCAGTTGATGCCGCTCATCGTGTCGGTCTCCCAGACGTACTGCCTGTTGCAGCCGGTCGCTGCCACGAGCCCGTCAAGCACATTCGTCGCAAGCGCCTTGCTCTGCTCATAGAGCGCACTGTTGTAGGGATTGGACGCCGTCTGACACAGCGTCATCGCCCCGTTTACCGAAGCGTCCGAAGAACCGTTCGCATGAATCCGCAAGAATGCATCGGCTCCGGCATTGTTCGCCGTCACGGCGCGCTCGGCATTGCTGATATTCACGTCGTTTGTCGTCCGTATCATCAGCACCTGATAACCCCTGGCATTTAACTCCGCTTCCAGCTTCAGCGAAACCTGAAGCGTCAGCTCATACTCGGCAAGGCCGCTCGCCACACCGGCGGTACCAGAGGCCACCTTCGCCTTTGTCTCCGATGCGCCCGGCCCGACCGGCTCCTGCTCACTGTTGCCCTTCCCCTGATGTCCCGCATCAATCACGATGAGCGGCTGTCCTTCCTGCTGCACGGCTCCCGCCGCACTGTCCGCCGCGGCCGGCTGCTCCGTGCCTGCCCGCTCCGGCTCCTCCGTATCCGGCACGGCTTCTGCCTCATCCTTCTGTGTGTTTTCCGGCTGCCCCGTACCCGGCAGTCTCTCCTCCGTTCCGATCTCTGCCGCTTCCGTCAACCCCGGTTCCTGCGTCTCGGTCTGACGCACGGTATCCGGCTCTCCCGCCGCATAGCCGCCTGTCTTTTCTCCCCCGCAGGCCGCCGCAAAAAGCAGCGCACAGACCGCGAGAACTGCCGGCAGATACGTTATGATTTTCTTTTTATGTTTCATTCTTATATTTCCTCTCTTCCCCCGCTACAGAGTCCCGAACGTATACCCCTGCTCTCTCGCCGCATCGATAAAATCGCCGAGTATCTCTGTGTTGGTCTCCGATTCCCCGTGAAGCAGATAGATTGCCCCCGGATGAAGCTTATCCACCAGCTTTTTCAAACTTTCCGCCGCATCCGGCTGATTGTTGACATCGTAGTCGAGATAGGCAAAACTCCAGAATACGCTGGTGTAATTACAGTTATTTACCAGCGCTAAAGACTGTTCGCTGAACTTCCCCGCCGGATAGCGGAACAGGCGCATCTCATAGTCGAAATTCTCTTTGATATACGCGTGGTTCCCCATGACCTCCTCCTTCTGCTCCGCAAGCGTCTGAGACGGAAGCCCCTTAGACGGGTGCGTCACCGAGTGGTTTCCCACCACATGTCCCTCGTCGATCATGCGTTTCACAAGCTCCGGCTGCTCTTTCGCGTAGGGCTCGGTCACAAAAAATACCGCTTTGACGCCCTTTTCCTTCAATGTATTCAAAATCGATTCCGAAAATCCGTATTCGTAGCCCTCGTCAACCGTCAGATAGATCGTCTTTTCGTTTTCTTTGATAAATAACGCGCTCTTGTCACCGTACTCTTCCTGCGCCGCGATCGCATCGAGCGGACGGTTCCACTCGTCGGTATGCGAGCCAAGCCCCCAGTCCCTGCCGGCGGCATCAAGCTGTTCCACATTCGCAATCTGTGTATGCGCAGCCTGCCCCTGCGAGTTGTCTTCCGACGACGCCGTGCCTGCGGATGCAGCGCCATCCTCTGATGGCGCGCCACCTGCGGATGGCGTATTATCCGACGGCGTACCTGTAGCCGACTCACCAAATTCCCCGTAGACCGCCAGCACCGCGTCTCCGATGGCAGCGGCATACCGCTCCAGCTGATCATCAAACAGCTTATTGTCGTTATCGTTATTGATAAACCCGAGCTCCACGATACAGGACGGCATTTTCGAATTCAGGTTGAGATAATAGTCCCCGTCCGAGCCCTTCTGCGTTCCCCGCTTCACGCCCCGGTCTTTCTGCACACCGGCATCGCTCAGCCCCTTCATAATCCGCTCCGCCAGGCTCTTTGTCTCCTCGTTTGCATCGCTGCGCACCCAGGTTTCCACGCCCCGGCCCTCGCCGTCATTCCGGTGCAGGGAAATCAGATAGTCCGCCCCGGCCTCATTTGCCACGTCACAGCGCTCCGAAAGCTTTAAGAAAACATCCGTCTCCCGCGTCATCACGACCGTGACATTCTTTTCTTTCAGATAGTCCGCCACTGCCAGTGCTATTTTTAAATTATCGTCCTTCTCATATCTTCCCTTATAATCGGAGCCGTTGTCCTTGCCCCCATGCCCCGCATCAATACAGACGACGGGTCCCGTATGCTCCTCCCCCGGCTCCTCGTCGGGCGTCATCTCATAGTCTGCAGATACCGGCGGGGTTTTGGGGAAAAGCAGCTCCAAAAGTTTTCCGCCGCCCCGGAATGCCGCCACAACCAAAAGAAGCTGCAGCAGACAATATCCGATGCTTACAAGATTGCGGATGCGTCTCTTTTTTCGTATCCTCTGTCTCTTTTCGTCCACGTTTCTCTCACTTTTTCTCGTATTCTGCGGCGCCTCTCACACTGCGGACGGCACCGACACCGTTTTTATTGTAATACATACCGCAAAAAAAGCACAACATCGGAATTTATAATTTTTTCTTAAGAATTTATGATTCTCATACTCTCAGTGGACAAGCGTACCGAAACCGTCTATAAAAGGAACTGCGCCAGCACATAATTGCTGACATCCTGTCCCCGCTCCGTCAGAAAAATTCTTCCGGCCCGCTTTACCAGAAGATTTTCCCCCTGCAGCTTCGCGAGAACTTCCGCGTAGACCGCCTCGATGGATACGCCGAACGCCTTCTCGAAATCCGCACGGCTGATCCCCTCCATCATCCGAAGCCCCAGAAACATAAATTCCTCGATCTGTGCTTTTCTGGTTATACGCTCCGCCGACGCGTGGAGATTCGTGGCCGGCAGTTCCTCGTTCTCGTTCTGCCAGAGCCCCTCCCTTAAGTGTTTCGTCTGCTCGATATAGGGGTACAGCTCCCGGATGTTGGTGTAGCGGATATTCTCCATCAAAGATGCGGCGCCAAGGCCGAAGCCCAGATAATTTTCCCGCCTCCAGTACCCGACATTGTGCATACAGGCAAAGCCGGGCTTTGCAAAATTGGAAATCTCATAATGCATATAGCCTGCCTCGGCGAGCAGCTGTTCCGTCAGCTTCGTCATACGGTAGACCTCGTTCTCCGTGGGCAGTTCCACCGGCTGCAATCCTGCCTGCTGCTTGACCGCATCGAATTTGTAAAGCTCATAAAACGGCGTCCCCTTCTCGATGATCAGCGAGTAGGCGGAGATATGCTCCGGCTTTAAGCGCAGCACCTGCTGCAGCGTCTGATAAAAGCTCTCCGCGGTCTGCCCCGGCAGAGAATTCATGATGTCCACATTGATGTTGTCAAACCCGTTGCGCCGCGCCAGATCAAATGTTTTCAGGAACTGGTCAAACGTGTGGATTCTCCCTAACATTTTCAGCTGTGCGTCGTCCGCCGACTGCAGCCCGATGCTGACGCGGTTGATTCCCGCCCTGCGGTACACAAAAAACATGCGATCGGTCACCGTCCCCGGATTGCACTCAATCGTCACCTCCGCATCGCGCACAATCGAAAAAGAGCGGCGGAGTGCCTCCATAATCCGCTCTGTCTGCGTCTCCCTGAGCCAGGATGGCGTCCCGCCGCCGATGTATACCGTCGACACACAGTAGTCGCGGCATTTCGTCCCATAATATGCAATTTCAGAAAGCAGCGCCTCCACATAGGCATTCTGCGTGTCCTCATCCGCCGGAAAAGATAAAAAGTCGCAGTACAGACATTTTTTGATGCAGAACGGGATGTGGACATATAATTCCAGATTCCTCATACGCTCACTAATCCTCGTCTAATTTCAGCACGCTCATAAAGGCCTCCTGCGGAATCTCCACGTTTCCTACCTGGCGCATCCGCTTCTTGCCCTCCTTCTGCTTCTCCAAAAGCTTTCTCTTCCGGGAGATATCGCCGCCGTAGCACTTGGCAAGCACATCCTTGCGCATCGCCTTCACGGTCTCCCGCGCAATCACCTTTCCGCCCACAGCCGCCTGAATCGGAATCTCAAACAGGTGTCTCGGAATCTCCTCCTTTAAGCGCTCGCACATCCTTCTGCCGCGCTCGTAGGCGCTGTCCTTAAACACGATAAAAGAGAGCGCGTCCACCTGCTCCCGGTTGATCAGGATATCAAGCTTCACGAGCTCCGAGCGCTCATACCCTTTCAGCTCATAGTCAAACGACGCATAGCCCCTCGAACGGGATTTCAACGCGTCAAAAAAGTCGTAGATAATCTCGTTGAGCGGCAGGTCATACTTGATGAGCGCCCTTGTCTCCTCTAAATATTCCATGCTGATATAGACGCCCCGGCGTTCCTGGCACAGCGTCATGATGGCTCCCACATAGTCGCTCGTCACCATGATCTCCGCGGCAACCACAGGCTCTTCCATATATTCGATCTCCGACGGATCGGGCAGATTCGACGGATTGGTCAGTTCGATCATCTCCCCGTTCGTCTTGTGCACCTTATAGATAACGCCCGGCGCCGTCGTCACAAGATCCAGGCCAAACTCCCGCTCTAAACGCTCCTGGATAATCTCGAGGTGGAGCAATCCCAAAAATCCGCAGCGGAACCCGAATCCGAGCGCCAGAGAGGTCTCCGGCTCATAGTGCAGGGAAGCGTCGTTAATCTGCAATTTCTCCAACGCATCCCGCAAATCCGGATACTTTGCGCTGTCCGCCGGATACATGCCGCAGTACACCATCGGGTTGACCTTCTTGTAGCCCGGCAGCGGCTCCTCACACGGCCTTGCCGCATTTGTCACGGTATCGCCGACACGCGTGTCCCGCACGTTCTTGATGCTCGCGCACAGATAGCCGACCATGCCCGCCGACAGCTCGTCGCAGGGAATAAACTGCCCCGCGCCGAAATACCCGACTTCCGTCACCTCGGACTGCGCGCCGGTGGCCATCATCCGGATCATATCGCCGACTTTCACCGTGCCCTCCTTGACGCGGCAGAATACGATCACGCCTTTATAGGAGTCGTAGAGCGCGTCAAAAATCAGCGCCTTAAGCGGCGCGGCGGCGTCACCGGACGGCGCCGGAATCTTTGTCACGATCTGTTCTAACACCTCGTCGATATTGAGGCCTGTCTTTGCGGAAATCCGCGGCGCGTCCTCCGCCTCGATGCCGATCACATCCTCAATCTCCCGCACGACCTCGTCCGGCTGTGCGCTCGGCAGGTCTATCTTATTGATGACCGGCATCACGTCCAGATTGTGGTCTAAGGCCAGATACACATTCGCGAGCGTCTGCGCCTCCACCCCCTGCGCCGCGTCCACGACAAGAATCGCGCCGTCGCAGGCCGCAAGGCTCCGGGACACCTCATAATTGAAATCGACGTGTCCCGGCGTGTCGATGAGGTTAAAGATATACTCCTCCCCGTCCTTTGCCCGATAGATAATGCGCACGGCCTGCGACTTGATCGTGATTCCCCGCTCGCGCTCCAGTTCCATATTGTCGAGCACCTGCGCCTGCATCTCCCTGCTCGTCAGCGTCCCCGTGCTCTCGATAATGCGGTCCGCGAGCGTGGATTTGCCGTGGTCTATATGTGCAATAATACAAAAATTACGGATTTTACTCTGATCGATCGACATAAAGCTGATACCTTCCTTACTGTTTTCCATGTCTCCCATTATAAGTGACAGGCCATGGAAACGTCAAGTGATACCAGACCGCAAACACGATGCAGAGCACGCCCGCCGCAAGCAGAATCCACTTCTCCCGTATCTGCCCCGCCTGCATCGAAAACAGATACAGCTTTCCCAGATATTTTTTCGCGCCTCCGATATTGGCAATGTAATAGACAACCGGTATCATGTAGGCGAATACCACGTTGTCGGAAACCGCAAACACCGCAAGTCCGAGTCCGCCCAGAAAACAAGTGTCCGCCAGAAATGCGTACATGCCCTCCGCCATCGAGAAGTCGCAGTTTCCCGCTTTCAGGTAAAACAGAAACCCGAAGCCCGCGAGCAGTAAAAAGAATACGCTCTGCGCAATGCGAATCAGCGATACCACGGCCATGGATTCCTTTTTCGAACGGACCACATCAAAAATCTCGCGGTTCATATCCGGCGCGAACACCGGCATCAAAAGAATGATGCCCAGAAAAGACAGGTACATTTCAATCACCTTCGCGCTCTGTACCCCGTCCAGATTTCTTGTTCCCATAAAAAGCGGCGCGGCCAGGCAAAATGCGACGGCCGCCGCGAGATACGGGAGCAGATTATGCCGCAGGTTTACCAGTGCGATTCTGCCGTATCTTTCTGCCACTGCCCATGCCCCCTCTCCTCTTTTTCTCATAAATCAATCCGGTGACAATCACCAGAAACACGGCTGCCGCGCTGTACGCCAGACGGTTCCGAATCAATTCCGGCAGCATGGAGAAAAATTGCTCCGTTGCACCTGCGGAATTAAACCGCGGAATCATATTGCAGCCCACAAACCGCAGGCCCATACCGCTTCCCATAAAAACGGAACCAAACCAAAGCGCACCGCAGAGCAGCACGGACAGCACGCTCTCCGTCAGCTCCGCAATCAGATACGAGACGGCCGTCACAAATAAAACCGTCGGCAAAAGCCACAGCACACTGTACTTTGCATACGCCAGATAATCCGGCGCCACCCCCAGCGCCTTCGCCACATAAATGTACTGTAAGGCCGCAAAATGCGCGACAATCAACACCGGTACAAACAGTACCGCAACCATCGCAAGATACCTTGCCGCAATCACCGCCGCAGACGAGGCGGACTTTGTGTACAGCACCTGCGCCGCCTGACTCCTCCTGTCGAGAAGCACCCGCGCCACGCCAAAAAACGCCGGCAGAATCCCGAGAATAATTCCCACATAATCACAGAACAGCCGTGCATATGCGCCCGTCACACGATCCGTCTCACAGATTGCCTCATATTCCTCTAACGCCTGCTCATAAGTCATCGGAATTCCCGTCTGTCTGAGACTCTCTGCGCTATAACTGCTCCCCGGCCCGATCAGTCCCGCAACCTCCGCCATCGCCTCCTGAAATTCGGAAAAACGAAGTCCTTCTCTTACCCCGGGCATCTCTTCCTCTGTCCACTGCGCCTCTGTCCGGCCGGTGATCTCCGAAATGATATCCCCGATTCGCCGCATCGCCTCTTCATCCGGAATCACTTCCTTATAAAAGCCGATCGGATACGTCGTAAACGAACGCTGTCCGTATTCCCTGACAAGATTTTCCAGCGTATGCTCCATAATCGCGGTTTCGTCCGTCGTATAGACAATGCCGTAGTTATCCCCTCCCGGCGCCGGCTTTACGAGAACAGAAGAATCCATCTGCGTGATATAAAACATAACCAGAACAATAAAATAAGCGTAAAACAAAACGTTTTTCAGCCACATCTTACATTCCTGTCCCAGAAGTGAGAAAACCATTTAATTTTCCCCCCTTCTGTTCATCAGATACATGTACGCGTCCTCCACGTCAGGCTCCGTCTTCTGCGCTCCGGCAAACGGCTCTTCTTCCGAGAGAAAGCGTATCTCGGCGCGGCTGCCCTTCGTGTGCATCGCGGTGACCAGATACCGGCGTTTTACTTTTTCCAGCTCCGACTTTGAGACCTCCGCCGTATATACTTTTCCGGCCGCCTGCGCGAGCAGTTCATCCACCGTGCCGGTAAATCGCAGCGTTCCCTCGTCGAGCACGGCAATGTTCTCGCAGGTCGCCTCGATATCGCCCACGATATGGGTCGAGAGAATGACGATCCGGTCGCGCGCGATATCGCTTAAAATATTGCGGAAGCGCACGCGCTCCTCCGGGTCAAGCCCCGCGGTCGGCTCATCCACAATCAGAACTCTCGGGTCGTTTAACAACGCCTGCGCGATTCCGAGCCTTCTGCGCATGCCCCCGGACATCGCTTTCACTCTGGTGCGATAATTCTCTCCCAGATTTACCTGCTCTAACAGGAGCGGAATCCGCTCTCTCCTGTCCGCCTTTGACAATCCCGAGAGCGTTCCGAGATAATCCATCGCCTCGTAGACACTCATCCCTCCGTACATCGAGAAATCCTGCGGCAGGTACCCTGTCATAGCGCGGATTTCTTTCCTCTGTCGAATGTCGGTCCCGCAGACAGACGCCGTACCGCTGTCCGCCGGAAGGAGGGTGACAAGAATCTTCATCAGCGTCGTCTTGCCCGCGCCGTTTCTCCCCAAAAGCCCGAACATGCCCTCCGGGATCGTCAGGTTCAGATGTTTTAATGCCTGTTTTTTTCCGTAATTTTTGCAGATGTCCTGCAAAACAATCTCTGTCTTCATCCGGTATGCTCCTCTCTTTTTGTCTGTCTTTAGCATACCGGCAAATTCTCAATATTTTCTCTACTTTTTTGCAAAATATCAATGCCCCTCTATATTGTCCGCAAACGGGGCCGATGTGCTTACGGAAATCATGTAATATCCGTCCTCCGTCTCCCTGATATAACAATCCCACCCGTCAAACACATAGTACTTCGACATACAATCTTCTATTTCCGCTTCCTGCATTTCCGTTGAAAACAGGACAGCAGACACACAGTCCACATGGTTCCCGGTTCCCGACGCATTCCCTGTCTGCGATTCAATGCTTACAATTTCAATATCGGAAATTTCACGTTCCAGATTCGTCCGCAATCTATTGCTCTGTTTTTTGGTTGCAATATGATTTGCGCACATGCCAAAGATTTCATACAGTCCCCAGGCTCCTGCCAGCACAACCGGCAAAAATAATACCACAATCCAGATTCTTTTCTTCCATTTCATAAACTGTCTCCGCAAATCCGCTTTCATCCGTTCTTTTTCCAAAATGAAACCGGCTTTGTTCACATCGTTTCGTCTATGGGCATATAGGCGTCAAGGTATTCCGTTATCTTTCGCATATATTTCCCGTACACTTTGTTGTCATTCTGCAGGCCGTGCCCGGAATGCTCACACAGATAGTAATCGTGCGGAACATGGTTCTCCTCGAGCGCGGCAAGAAGCCTTTTCGAGCCTTCATAGGGTTGGATTTTATCATATTTCCCATACGCCACGAGCGTAGGAACGCTGTTTTCGTCTATCCAGAGCAGCGCGGAGATATCTTTTATCTCTTCGTCATACTCCGGTGTACCGAACTCTGCCCGAAGTTCTTTTCCCGCCATCGCCCCGAACATCTCCCTTGCGGCCGCGTCGCTTTCTTCTGTTCCGAGGTCAAATCCGTAGCATTTCCAGTCTTCGGGATAAAACGAAGACGGCCCCACCGCTCCAAACACCATTTTGACCGGTACCGGCGAAGTCTTTGCGTCGCGGTATGCATACAGCAGGGCGAGGCAGCAGCCCGCGGAACCGCCGGAAATCGCCATCTCGTCAATAGGATACCCCAGTTTTTCCGCTTCCGCAATCACATAAGGGATACTCTCTTTGATTTCCATCGACTGGGAGTAGACGCTTGCGTCGGGATGCTCCTCACTGACCAGCGTATAATTAATGCCTGCTGTCACATAGCCTCTCTGGCAAAGCCACTCTAATATTTCGGCATCGCCGGATTTATCTCCACTGGTGAATCCTCCCGCATGGAGATATACCACCAATCCATAACTGCTCTTTGTATCATCGGCCGGGAGATAGAGATCAAATTTATTGGCTTCCCCCTCCCCGTATGCAATATCATTGTATACCCTGCCGACGGAATCATTCCAGTCGACCGAAAATTCGTCCCCGAACGGATTGTATGTCATTTTAAATGCAACCGACCCTCCGAACGCAACAAGAAACGCTGCAACATAGATAACGCCCCACATCACTCTGCCCCTCCGTTTCTCCTTCTTCTCTTTCGTCTCTTTCCTCTCTCTTCTCATAAAAAGTTTCCTCCGAACAGGGTGCCTCCCAGCAGAACATTCAGAACCGCCCGGACTGCCAGCCTTCCCAAAACGGCTGCCGTGACAATGACGATGGCTAAGATAAGAATCCGTTTCTGTGTAAGTGTCATATTTATAACCATGCTCCTTTCTCGGTGTGTGAATTTGGGCGTAAGCACAAATTCTTTTCCCCATTCCTGCTTTTTTTGATGTTCTTGACAGTTCAGATGAATTGCGCTATGGTAATTGATGATACATCTGTTTCGTCGATACAATTATATCTGCGAAATCAGATTCCGTCAACGGGAGGGATAAAAATGAGACAAACCGAAAAAAATGTATCACCGATGAGCAACGAAGGACGAAACACTTATGTGATGGAGCATCTGACGGACGCGCTTCTTACACTGCTGCGCGACTATCCACTAAGCGATATTTCCGTCAGCAGCCTGTGCGATACGGCAGGCGTCGGCAGAGCGTCCTTTTATCGGAATTTTGAGACAAAAGAAGATATTTTACGCCTGCATCTCAATCATTTGTTTTCCGAGTGGACGGATGTATGCGGGCAAAGTGAAACGATGCCGCTAAGCACACTCATCCAATCCATATTTTCCCACTTTGAAAAACACCGGGATTTTTATGAACTCCTGAACCGGCGAAACCTTATTTTCCTGTTAAAAGATGTAATCATCGGACTCTGCGGCCCAAAGCCGGAGCATTCCAACGCCGAAGCTTACGCCAAAGCGTTTGTGGCCTATACGCTGTATGGCTGGATTGAAGTGTGGTTTCAGAGAGGGATGAAAGAATCCGCAAAGGAAATGGCGAAACTGTTTCAAATGCAGGGGTTGTAACGAATGCCGCCACGCGTTGCAATTCGGCTAATCACAGCCAAAAACAGCGGCGGGGTACGCGAACAATGTCGCGTACCCCGCCGCAAAGGCTCTGATGCCTGCTTTTCTATCGGATTCCCTGTTTTTCCTTTTTCCAGCGGCGCACGATTGCGAGTACTCCGAGCACAATCACTACAGCTGCAAAAATGCCCTCCCCGATGAGGATATAGTAGTAATTGGCAAAGGGCAGTTCCGACGTGGTAACGCCGTGCACAATCCCGTTCATCGCATTCGAGTTTGCCGTCGTGTAGAGGATATGTTTGAGCGACTGGCGTGCAAAATACTGCGAGGAAGGATTGCTGATATCGAGCGGCGCATTCACCGCATACCCGGTCAGCTTCAAATCGCCGCCTGCGCGGATGCACTGCTCCGTATCCATCACCCCGCCGCCGTCATAGTCTGTGATGACGGTTCCGTCAAATCCCCACTCCTTGCGCAAAACGTTGGTGATCAGGTTGTAATTTCCCCCGGCCCAGGTACATCCGACGCGGTTAAAGGAAGTCATCACCGCCATGACTGCGGGAATCTCCGCTTCGCCCTGCACATACGTTTCCGTTTCCTCATCGTAGTTCCAAACCGCAACGCCAATAGTTTCACGCCGCTCAATACAGGTCTGGAACGGTTTCAGATAAATTTCGCGGATTGCCTGCTCGTTTGAAAACGTAGCGATATGGCTGCGGTAATCCTCCTGATCGTTCAGGGCGAAGTGCTTGATATAAGCATACACACCCTTCTCTGCGCAGGCGTTTGCAGCCTCAAGGGCAAATTCGCCGGACAAGAAGCCGTCCTCGGAGTAATACTCAAAATTGCGGCCCGCAAACGGCGTCCGGTGAATATTCATCGCAGGCGCATACCAGCCGGAGATAAGACCGGTGTACTCATGATTGCCCCAGTTGCCGTCTGCAGCCAGAGCGTCCTCCCCCACATAGTAGCCGTGAAGCCTGGAGTTTTCCCTGTCCCAGCTGGCAGCCAGATTGGCGGCGCAGGGGTAGGTGATCGAATACGGTTCATGCGTGACGCCGCCCTCGTTGAGTCCGGATGGGCCGTCGAAGTCGATGGCGCGCGGTTTCCCGCAGTTTACGGAGCCAAGCGTCTGATATCCTCCGTTACAGATGATATTCTCCAGCTCGCTCTCCTCCATCTGGTCAATGAGCGCGTCCCAGCCGCCTTCCTGTTCCACTTCATCGTAGTCCCTTCCGCGGAAATCAATCAGCTGCGCCGTTCCCTCTTTGCCGTATTCGCCTGCCAGAGCGGCGGCTTCCTCCTCCGTCATCGGATTCAGAGATGCCGAAGCCCCTTTCGCTTTGATGTTCTCACGGATGGTATCGGACACCTCCACTTCCCAGGTATAACCGTTCTTCTCGCTGTAGCCGCTCTTTTTCGCATTCTCCTGTGTTCCGTGCGTCACAGGAAACGTGCCCGTCCAGTCATTCCGGGTGAGGTAGTTCTCACGCGGCGTTAATTCCTCATAGACTGCATGGTCAAACTGATTCGTGATGTCTGTCCCGTTTAAGGATTTGGCATAGGTGACATTGTCCACACCGCCGTTTTCGCTGTATTCATAGCTCCATTTGCCTACAAAAGACGCATCTGCGCCGCCAAACTGCGCTTCCACCGTCTGCCCGGCGTAAACCAGAAAATTGTCGGCTGCGGCATGGGCATTCTCGGCTGCGGTAAGCAGATAATCCCCGGCCTCTAAAATATAAGTTTTTGCCTGCACGTCATCATAAGAGATAAAATCCCTTCGGTCTGCGGTGACCGTGACCGTCTCCGACTGGCCGGGCGCAATTTCTCCCGTTTTTTCGAAGCCCACCAGGGTGACGGCAGATTTCTCGATATGATTGGCCTTATCATAATCGGTATAGGGCGCATTTAAATACACCTGCACGACATCCCTGCCCGCCACGTCTCCCGTGTTCTTCACAGTGACCTGAATTTCGACGGTGCCGTCCTCGTCCATGGCTCCCATTTTAAAATCCGACCATTCAAATGTCGTGTAGGAGTTTCCATAACCAAACGGATACTGCACGGTCGACGCGTAATCATATTCACCGGGATTTCCCTGTTCCATGACTTTATCCACATAGCGGGTCTCGTAATACCGGTAACCCACATAGATGCCCTCGTCATAGAAAACGCCTGCCTCTACGTTGCTTCCGCCATTTACCATCATCATGTCGCCCATATTCTGCATGGCCGGGGAAGAAAACGCGTCATACGCAAACGTGTCCACGAGGTGCCCGGAAGGGTTCACCGCTCCGCCCAGCACGTCCGCAACGGAACGGCAGGTGTCGCCGCCCGCCCCCGGAGCCCAGAGAACCGCGGTAATATTCGGATAGTCCGCCACCCATCCCAGCTCAAAGGCATTGTTGGTATTGACCACAAGAATCACATTGTCAAAGTTGTCATTGAGGTATTGAATCACCCCAAGCTCCACCGAATCCGGCTCCAGATAGTGTTTTTCTTTGTCCTCCGCCACGTCGGTCCAGTTTCCCATATAACGTCCGAGGTCCCGCCCCTCGCCGCCTGTCCGGGAAATGAAAAAAACAGGGGTCGTGCCGGACGCCTCGCTTTTCGCATCCTCGGAGATATCCGCAAGCGGCGCCTCATGGATGGACCAGTCCTCGTCCCCGCCGTACATAATCGCACCGCCTCCGCGGGTATATTTGCCATGATTGTCGCTGTAAAACTTCCAGAGCGCCTCATTGACGGAAAACCCCTGCTCCACGAGAGCGGTGCGCATATCGCTCGAAATCGTGCTCACGCCGGAGCCGGTACCGCCGGCCAAAAGATCCACCGAGGATGCGGAAAACAGGCTCAGTTTTGAGCCTCCTTCGAGCGGAAGCCCTTTCCCGTCCTCATTCCGGTTATATAAGAGCACAAAGCCCTCCGCACCCGCCTTTCGGGTGTATGCCTGCTCCGCTTTCTGAAGTTTTGCCGAATCTGTAATATCCCTTTTGTAATAATCGGCGTCTACGCCTTCAAGAATCGCGTCGTCGCTTTTTTTTGCTTCCGCCTCGCCGAAAATATCGCGAAGCACGAGGTCAAACCTGCCGGTTGTAATCACCGAGAGCAAAACTGAAAACACCAAAAGGACCGCCAGAAGCGGAGCAACGATGGCGGTAAACGCTTTCGCACTCAGCCTTTTCCTCCGTTTTCTCATAACTCCATACATCCTCCCTGTACGTCTTTATTTCCTTTGCGCCTGTGAAAACGGCTGTCCCAGACAAGCCTGCAAAGAAATTTTTTATATTATAACGCAACGGTTTCCGGAATGAAACGGACTTTTTTTCGGTTCAAATTTTGACGCCTCCTGCTTTCGTATGAAAAAGCGATGCTTTTTGTCGGGACGATTTGCGCTGCCCCAATTTCCTGTAAAGTCAAAATCAGGGAGCCCGCAGCAAACACTGCGGACTCCCCGTATCTCTCTTTCATTCAGTTTGTCTGAAATCGTCATATGACACATATGACGCATCAGATATCCAGGCACGTCGTATACGCAGACCAGATGCAGCCCATCAGATTCGACGGCCGCTGTGCATCCCCTAACAGATGTACGTGATCTGCTTTGATTGCATCGTACAGTTCCGTATCGGAAACATAGCCGACCGATACAACCACGGTGTCTGCCTCCACCGGTTTTACGGTCTTATGGATTCCCTGCAGGCTCTGATTGAGCGCTCTGTCTCTGATATTGGGCTCATTGTATGTAACGGTCTCGATATACGCCTTTCCGTCTTCATACTTCACAACGCTGGAATTTTTAAGAATGTCAACTTTATAGTATTCCATCAAATCCCTCAGGCAGTTATAATTAGCGGCGGATAAGCCCTCCACATTCAGAATCGTCGGGCAGGTTTCCACCAGCGTCACCTTTTTGTTTTTCCTTGCCAGATCGTACGCCAGTTCGCATCCGGTCAGGCCGGCGCCGACAATGACGACATTCTGATCCTGAATATTCTGATTCTGCAGCACATCCACGGCATAGCGGACAGCCGGCTGATCAAATCCGGGTATCGGCAGCTTTCTTTCTTTTGCTCCCGTAGCGACAAATATCTCGTCGTAACCGTCTTTGTCTTCCGGTTTAAATTCCGTATTTAACAGGACATTAACGCCCGTATCCTTCATCTGTTTTCGATACCACTCAATCAGACGGCGGTCATCATCCTTGAAATCAAAGGCTGCCGCTGCGATAAAGATCCCTCCCAGGATATCGTTTTTCTCGTACAGATCAACTTTGTGGCCGCGCAGCGCACAGACTCTGGCAGCCTCCATTCCCGCGATTCCGCCGCCGACAACGGCGATCTTCTTTTTCGTTTCCGCCTCGGTGATATTGTAATGATTTTCCATACCGCATCGCGGGTTCAGCGCGCAGGAGATGTCTTTCAATGCCATTTTCTCATAATCAAACTGCACGATTCTGGCAAGACATCCGAAATGACAGGCGATACACGGACGGATGTCGTCAAGCTTATCCTCTTTGAACTTATTCGGCAGGTCAGGGTCAGCCAGCAGCGGACGCCCCATGCCCATCATATCAATCTTACCTTCTGCGATAGACTGATCGGCCAGAGCAGGATCATCAAAGCGGCCCGCACAGATGACGGGAATGTCCACTTCCTTCTTGATAAGGGCGACATCCGCAAGATTAAGCGCCTTCGGCATATATACCGGCGGGTGCGGCCAGTACCATGCATCATAGGTTCCGTTGTCGCAGTCTAACATATCATAGCCTGCATCCTGCAGCATTCTGGCAACTTTTTTACTCTCCTCATAATCCCTTCCGAACTCTTCAAATTCTTCTCCCGGAACGGCGCCCCGGTTAAAAGCCTTTGTATAACTCTTTACCGAGTAGCGAATCGAGACAGGAAACTCTTTTCCGCACTTCGCCTTGATTGCCTGCACGACCTCGGTCGCGAACCGCAGGCGGTTCTCCAGCGAGCCCCCGTACTCGTCCGTGCGCTTGTTAAACGAGGAAATCGCAAACTGATCCAACAGGTATCCCTCATGAACCGCATGGACCTCGACACCGTCAATTCCCGCGTCTTTGGCGGCTTTGGCTCCAATGGCAAACCACTCGACAAACTGATGGATCTCGTCCACGGTCATCTCCCGCTGCACCTCTCTGGGGTCCCACACGTTCGGGAGGGCAGAAGGCGCGATGCCGCCGGGTGTTCCGGCTCTTCCCGACATGGCCGAAATCATAACAAATACTTTCGAGCCGTACCTGTGAATGCCGTCCGCCAGATATTTCGTATTCTCGGTATAGGTAGCGGGATTATTTACAATGGAGGGCAGAAACTCTCCGGGCGGAATCGGGGCTATCCCGGTAAGAATCAATCCGGTGCCGCCTTTTGCCCTCTCGATGTAATAGTCCGCCCCATCCTTTGTGTAAGATGCGTCCCGGTTCATCATACGGGGAGAAAGCACTCCCATCGGCATCAGCGCAATTCTGTTCGGAATCTCCACACTGCCGATCTTTACGGGTGAAAATAGATGATTGTAAACCATAAAATACCTCCTTTGTTTGATACAATCATGGAATCACCAAGCCTGATTTATACGGCTTTTGTGACCCTGTTCCTGAAATTCCCCCACTTTTTCGAAAAGTATTGACAAATGCCCAAAAAATGCAGTTTCCCGCACCCCCAAAGCCCTGTTCAATACGCTTATTATAACGCCGGAGACATCCCTGTGTCAACGGCGGCCAAACGGCGGAAATTCGAGAAAGACTTCGAAAACAGGCCCGGCCGTTTTACCTGACCGTAACGCGAAAAAAAGCACAGGCGATACCGCCCCGGTGTATGCTGTTTGTCAGCTCCAGGTCCCCGCCGTGCTTTTTGCAGAGCATTCTGCAGATTGAAAGCCCCATTCCCATATGTCCCTTTTCCGTTATAAAATACGGCCGTGCACCCATTTGAAGCGCTTCCGCCGAAAAACCCGGCCCGTCATCCTGCACATAGCAGAACAGCCGCCCGTCCGCCACCTCGAGCGTCACCCGTATCGTCTCCTGCGCATAGCGCATCGCGTTGAGTATCAGGTTGTCCGCCACCTCCTGAACGGCTCCGCCGTCACAGAAAAATTCCCGCTGCCGTATCTCGCCCGCCGTGACCGCTATCTTCACTTTCTGCCCCTGTTCGAGCCCCTTCGCATTCTTTCCAAGGATTTCCAAAAGCGCTTCCGCCGTGACCTTTTTATAGACGATCTCCCACTCTTCCATGCGGTTCATATGCTTCATCGACTGCGAAAACCGCTCGATACGCTCCACCTGACCCAAAAGGGTTTTCACCGTTTCCGTCACTTTTTCTTCCGGCATATTTCCCGTCGGATAAAACTTCTCCATCATCGAAAGATACCCTTTCATAACGGTTAAAGGCGTCCGGATATCGTGGGCAAACACCGCGTGGAGCACCCGCTGCTCCTCCATCAGCTCCCACGTTTTTCTCCGGTTTTCGATCAGCGCAAGCCGCATGTCGTTCAGGCTTTTGCAAACCTGCGCCATCTCGTCCTCCCCGTCCAGTCCGCAGTCAAAGCTCAGATCTTCCCGGTTCAGGAAACGGATTTCCTTTTCGATTAATGTGAGCGCGGGTTCCATCCGGTTTTTGTAGAACAGATGACATACCACAAAAATAATCCCGCAGACAAGCAGCACAATGGCCGCGGCCTCCGCAAAAGACAGATACAGCAAAAACCGGTTTGCCCTTACCGATTCCTCCAGTTTCTCAATCATCTCTTTCCAGTTTTCAAGATACTTTACCGCAAACAGACCGCTGCAAAAAGCCGCTAAAAGCCCTGCTCCCACATAAAGCATGAGCGCCTTTTTTATCGTTGATTTTCGCAGCATATCCCCAAACCGGTTCCACTTTTCTTCTATAAAATCCATCGATATCCCACTCCCCAGACTGTCTCTATCACTTCCTGCCCGGTATGCGCTCCGATTTTTTTGCGGATTCTGCGGATGTGCTCCGTAATGCTCTCACTGTTTCCCTCCTTGTCATAGCCCCAGAGTTTCTCGTAAATCGTTTCTTTGTCAAAGATGCGCCCGCGGTTTTTGCTCAGCAGTTCCAGAATGTCAAATTCCGTTTTCGTCAGACTGACCTCGTTTCCCTGCACGCGCACTTTCCGGTCCGCGTAATCCACCAGGACCGGTCCGGTACTCATGACGTTCTTTCTGTCCATTCTCCGCGCTTCCCTGCGAAGATGGGCCATGACTCTTGCCTGCAGCTCCTCCATCGAAAACGGCTTTAAAATATAGTCGTCTGCGCCCGCCAGGAAACCTTCCACCCGGTCCTGCTCTTCAATCTTTGCGGTCAGAAAGAGAATGGGGACATTGACGCTGTCCCGAATCCGTCTGCACAGGTCAAGTCCGTCCATCCCCGGCATATTCACGTCGAGCAGAATCAGATCCGGCTGCGTGTACAGCAAATCCAGCGCCCCTTTTCCCGAATTTGCCGTATATACCGCATATCCGAGCATCTCAAAATAGTCTTTTAGCATCCGGCAGATTTCTTCTTCGTCGTCTGCGGCCAACAACTTATACTGCATCGTGCTCCTCCGTCCGCCCCCTCTGCTTTTCCCGCTGCAATTCGGCCAGCTCCGCTAACGTGATACCGTCTAAGACACCGCTTACGGCATCGTCTATTTTTTTCCAGACTTCCTGCGCCGCACACTGCTTTCCGCGCTCGCAGAAAAATTCCTCCTCGACGCAGGGAACCGGGGCAAGGCTTCCCTCAGTCAGGCGCAGAATCATCCCCACCGTATATTCCTCCGGCCGCCGCTTTAAGGCGTAACCGCCCTGGGGCCCCCGCACACTGCGCACATACCCGGCCCTGTTTAAGACGGAGATAATCTGCTCAAGGTATTTGTCGGATATCTGCTGTCTCGCTGCGATGTCCTTAATGCGGATGACCTCCCCCTCTTTCTCATTTATCGCCAGATCCAGCATCAGCCGCAATGCGTATCTGCCTTTCGTGGATATTTTCATATGCCGGTACTCCTCCTCGCCCGTACTTCTTCCCTGTTAATACTCCTCCTCAATTTCCTCCTCGCCGATATCCTCTTTGGGCTTTTTGAGCCCTTCGATTTTGATGCCGTTCTTCTCCGCGTAATCCCAGAGCGCCGCGTGGATCGCCTCCTCCGCCAGCAGCGAACAGTGCACCTTGACCGGCGGCAGCCCGTCTAACGCCTCCATCACGGCCCTGTTTGTGACCTGCATCGCCTCCTCGACGGTCTTCCCGCGCACGAGCTCCGTCGCCATACTGCTCGTCGCCACCGCGGCCCCGCAGCCAAACGTCTTGAATTTGCAGTCGCGGATGATGCGGTTCTCGTCGATATCCAGATACATGCGCATGATATCGCCGCATTTCGCGTTTCCCACGGTACCCACGCCGCTCGCGTCCGCGATCTCTCCGACATTCCTCGGATTCTGAAAATGATCCATTACTTTTTCACTGTACATATGAGTCCCCCCTGTTTTTCTTCACAAAATCTTCGTAAAGCGGCGACATATCCCGCAGATGCGCCACAATTTCTTTCAGACTGTCCACGACATAATCCGCGTCCTCCATCGTCGTATCCTCACTGACGGTAAGCCGCAGCGAACCATGTGCGATCTCGTGGGGAAGCCCGATGGCCAAAAGCACATGCGAAGGATCTAACGACCCCGAAGTACAGGCCGAACCGCTCGAAGCGCAGATTCCTTTCCCGTCGAGAAGAATCAGCAGCGACTCCCCCTCGATAAACCGGAAACAGAAATTGACATTGTTCGGCAATCTCCGCTCGCGGTCCCCGTTCAGCCGCGCATAAGGGATTTCGGCCTCAATGCGGGCGATCATATGATCCCGCACCTTTCGCTCCTTTGCGGTGTAAGCCTCCATATGCTCCGTGGCAAGCTCCGCCGCCCGCGCAAACCCTACGATGCCCGGCACGTTCTCCGTCCCGGCTCTTCTGGCGCGCTCCTGGGCGCCGCCGTGCACGAAGGAACGGATTTTCACACCCTTTCTTATATACAGAAAACCGATGCCCTTCGGCCCGTTTATCTTGTGCCCGCTCGCGCTCAACATGTCGATATGCATCGCGTCCACGTCTATCGGCAGACGGGTGTATGCCTGCACGGCGTCCGTGTGAAACAGCACCCCGTGCTCCTTCGCGATCTTTCCGATTTCGGCGATCGGTTCGACGGTTCCGATCTCATTGTTTGCAAACATCACGGAAATCAGAATGGTGTCCGGGCGGATGGCGCGCTCTAACTGTTCCAAATCCACGATCCCGTTTTCGTCCACATCCAGATACGTCACCTCATAGCCGCATTTTTCCAGATACTGACAGGTGTGCAGCACGGCATGATGCTCAATCTTTGTCGTGATTATGTGCTTCCCCTTATCCCTGTACGCCTCCGCCGCAGCCTTTATGGCCCAGTTGTCCGACTCAGAGCCTCCGGCGGTAAAATAAATATTCTCAGGCGTCGTTCCGATCGTCGTCCCGATCAGCGCCCGCGCGTCGTCGACGGCGCTCCTGTTATCGGAAGAAATGCTGTATATGCCGGACGGATTGCCGAACTTCTCGGTAAAATACGGAAGCATCGCCTTCAGAACCTCGGGCTTCACCGGCGTAGTGGCCGCATTGTCCATATAAATAATCTTTTTTTCCATCATGTATTCACTTCCTTTTCGGTTTATATCATAGTAATACGATATGTTTTATAGTAATACATGTTTTTTGATTTGTCAACCGGTACCGGAACACAAAAAAGAGGATGAGCAATTAACAGCCATCCTCTCTCCCGCCGTATGAATCTGCGGTTAAACACAATCTGAATTTTATATCACCTTGTCGGCATCTGAAAGTCCGCAAGCGCCCTGTTCAGATAGTCGTTAAACGGTTTCATGATCCGGAAAAGCTCTGCTGCTTTTGCGATAAATGCTCCCGCATTGCTCAGTTCTTCGTCTCTCAGCGGATATTCCAGGTACCAGCTCTTAAATTTCAGATATTCCGCCTGCGGGTGTTCTTTCTCATATCCCGCCGGAACATTTTTTAATGACGTTCCCTGCACCGTGAAATATTTTTCAAACTCCGGCTCATGGATGATCTTCTCCCACTCTTCGCCGTTCGCCGCGATATAATCCCGTATCATCCTTGTCGCGTCCTTAAACATATCCGCAAACAGGCCGCCGCCCAAAAAGGACTGATCGCCCGGCTTTATCATCAGATAATATCCGACCGGAACGGGCAGTTTTCCCTTCGCGGAAATATGCGCGCGGAACGCGGGATTATACGGCGATTTGTCGTGGCTGAACCGCGTATCCCGGACAATCTTAAACGTGAGATCCTTCGGTTCGTTATGCAAAATACTGCCGTCAAATGTTCCGATTTCCAGTATCAGTGCCTGCAATAACTTTTCAAATTCGGCATTTGCATTTTTGAAGTCGTCCTTGTTAGCATGATACCATTCGCGGTTGTTATTCCTGCTCAGCGCCGATAAATAATCTATGATAACCTGTGTATTCATAATCTCTCTCCTCCTCTATGATTTCCGGATCACGGAAAGCTGCGTGGAATCTAAAAATTCCCGTATCAGACGTCTCGTGCGCTCGGGAGACTGATAGGGTTTGCAGAACGAAAAATCCTGTGACAAATCGTCAATCTCTTCCATCGCATTTTTCACATCCACCATGGTCTGAACGGGGAT
Organism: Lachnospiraceae bacterium; assembly: GCA_021770345.1. Lineage (GTDB taxonomy): Bacteria > Bacillota > Clostridia > Lachnospirales > Lachnospiraceae > Roseburia. The sequence goes on from JAETRD010000011.1 coordinate 129,112, forward strand.
TTCCGCGGCTGTTACATAATCGAGCTGCTGCGGATTTATCCTGTGGTTTTGTATCGCATAGTTCACTCTGTCTTTGCACTTACATCTGCCGTTGCCGTATTCTCCGCAGTACTGCCCGAGAAAGTCCGCCATTTTTTTGCGGATGCGGGAGAGCCGCCGGCGATACGCTTCCGGGGTCATTCCCAGAATGTCCCCCGCAATACGGCTGTCAATCTGAAACATCGTACCCAGGATAAAAATACATCGGCTCTCCGCGTCGAGGCATTGCAGCATCACATTCGTACAGGACATTTTGAGTTCTTCCGCGAGGATATCCTTTTCCACATTCTGTGCCAAATCTGGCACAGAATTTATGTCTGCATGTTCGATATCGTCTCCGTAGTACGCAAAACTCAGCGGATAGCGGGCAAACATATGCTTTTTGTAATTTTTCAGATGATTTGCCGCAATGGAAAAGACCCATGTCGTAAATGAGCTGTCGCCCCGGAAAGAGGACAGATGCGTGATCATTTTTAATAAGATGTCCTGTGTGGCATCCTCCGCATCCGCAAATGTGCCGAGCATCCGCAGGGATAAATTAAATACCAGATCCTGCACGCCCGCAACCAGCGTTTCAAGGGCTTTTTTATCCCCCGCCGTGGCTTCCCGGACCAAAGCCTGTAGTTCGTCATTCGTTTTTTTGTTCATCGATTTTTACCTCCTGTTTCATTAGACAATATTTCCCCGTCCGTGTGACAGAAAATAATTATTTTTTGAAAGACAGGGCAATTTTCGGCAGGTCCCGGATTCGTTTTCCATGGTGCGGCGCGCAGATTCTTTTCCTGTCTTTCTTACAGATATTTCCGCAGCGCCGCCCCCTGCGCGAGTTTTGACACATTTTTCTTATAGAAGAGGCAAGACAGAAGGTACTGTCCGAGCGCTCCCGCAAAAATAAACCCGTAACCGATCACTATAACCGCGGGAGCCGAAAGCCGCAATATGGGCTCAGTCATCAGCATATAAAAGGTAGTCCCCACAGAGCCGCCGAAATAAAGCAAAAAAAACACGATCATCGAAGCCACAAAATATTTGTAGCATGCCCCGCACAGCAGCATAATCAGAAACGCCGAAACCGCCATCCAGAGCAGTGAAAACATCTGCATGGCGTCGCCCGCGCCTCCACGGGCGACGGTCGCCGCAGCCACGATCGTATACGCAGGCAGCATGCCGCAGACGGTCAGAAGCGTCGGTATCGACGTGTCCGCCGCCTTTTTCCAGGGCGAAGACCGCAGCAGCTCGCAGGAATTCATGCTGTACCAGATCTGCACGACAAACATCGGAAACAGTGCCAGAAAAAACAGCGCCGTGTTCAGAAACTGCACGTTGTTTCCCCCCGTCACAATCCATACCGCAATGCCGCCTCCTGCGATCAGAACCATCGCGGCCAGATTCATTACAATGCCGTAAGCGTACTTAATCATCCGCACTGCCAGTTTTAATTGTCTCATCACGATAACTTCCCTCCATTCTTTGCATCACATGTTTCACCGAAAAGACCGCAAGCAGCAGCGCCGCCGCGGCAGCCGGCACAAGCACCCAGATGTGCCCTGCGGCGATCTGCCCGAGCGCCCCCGCAGTCAGTGCCATAAAGATTCCCATTGCACACACGGAAATAAGATAATACCACACCATCATCGTAACATGCCGCGCGGCGGACGCTGCAAGAAGCCAGACCGCATAGTCCAGAAAAAGAACCGTAAGAAGCCGGACTGTCATTCCCGCCGCGACCCCTTCCGACGGCGGCAAGATTCGCTCGAGAACCGCTCCGGGCAGGATAATCGCCGCCATGCCGCAAAAATGACAGAAACCGTCCCACACCAGCGCTCTTTCTATCAGTTTCGTCCCTCTTACCGAAGTCTTCAGATATTCAAATGCCATCGTTCCGCGCGCACAGATTCCCCCGAAAATCCAAAAATCGAAAAAGACGGCAGCGGCGCCGTACAACCCCGCACAGACTTCCAGCAACGACCGCCCCGCGTACAGCAGCACAAATGCCTGCAAAGCCAGCAGCAGCGCGGGCAGCGCCACATATAAAATCAGACGGACACACGCCGGCGCAAACGCCCGGTAACTGTTTCTGTTTCCCATTCTTCTTTCCATACTTATCCCCATTTCTGCGCAGCTTTTTATGGCTTAGCTACGCTGAGACTATTGCATATAAAGTTTGTGGATGCCGCGCAGCCACAAACTTGGGATTGAAAATTTTAATTTTCAATCTTCCGCCTCCTAATGAAACTGCAGCGACGTGTTCTCGCGCATCACGGCCACACTGATCTGAAACAGGTTCGGCGTCTCCGTACAGACGTCCATCCCCGCCAGTCCGTCAAGCTTTTCGGCAAGGCAGATTCCCTCGAAACCGTACCGGTTCTCCGTCATGCTGTAGAGGATTTTCCGCGCCATTTCGGCGTCCTCCCTCTCGCCCTTCACCAACACATATTTTTCCTTTAAATCCTCCACAAATCCCTGCTCCACCACGGCGCCGTGCTCCATGATCACCGCGTAGTCCGTGACATTTTCCATATCCGAGATATTGTGAGTCGAGAACAGCACGCTCCGCTCCCCGCCTCCGTCCGCGAGATACTCTCTTATCATCTCGCAGAGTTTGTCACGCATCAGCGGGTCTAACGGAGACGCGGGCTCATCTAGGATCAAAAGCTTTGTATCCCTCGCGAGCACCCCGGCCAGCATCAGCTTCATGCGGTTTCCGTCGGACAGCTCCGACACCTTTTTCCCGCTTCCCGGGTTCCCCTCCCCCACAAGTCCGAGCTCGGCCAGAAGGCGGCCGTATCTCTCGGGCCGAAAGTTTTCGAACAGCAGCTCGCTGACCTCCCCCACCTGTTTTATATTCCAGTGGGGCAGATAATAACAGCCCGGCCCCGTGTAGCCGATGGCCTCGCGCACGCCGCTCTCCGGCTTTTCCCGGTCCGCATCGCTGTATCTGCCGAAAAAGCAGAGTTCTCCTTTATAGTCGAGCCTTGTGCCCGCAAGGATATTGATAAGCGTCGTCTTTCCCGCGCCGTTCTCCCCGATCAGCGCCGTCGCAAACCCCTTCGGTATCGCAAGCTTGGGCACCGCGAGCCGGAAATTTTTATAGTTCTTCTCGACATTTTTTACCTGAATCACATTTTCCATCTTTCCCTCCATGTTCTGAAGATTGAAAATTTTAATTTTCAATCTTCCATTTTAAGCAGCGTCCCAAACGTCTCTGTCAGCTCCTCGTCGCTCATGCCCGCAATCCGGCCCGCGGCAATCGCCGCGAGAAGATTCTCCTCCACTCTCCGCAGGTGCTGCTCCTTTAGCATCTGCCCGTCCTGCGCATTGACATAATAGCCCTTGCCCTGCACCGCCGTCACCAGTCCCTCCGCCTCCAGCTGTTCGTAGGCCTTCATCGTCGTGATGACGCTGATGCGCAGCTCCTTCGCAAGCCCCCGGATCGACGGCAGATATTCCCCTTGCTTTCGCTTCCCTGCGAGGATCTCGCCGCGCAGCTGTTCCGCAATCTGCTGATAGATCGGCACGCCTGAATTCTGTAAAATCTTCATCCGCATCCCTCTCTTAACTGTTTATAAGTTATATATACAGTATTTACAGATGGCTGTCAAGATATTTTTGTGGTTTTTATAAAAAACCAAAAATGCGCACAAAAAAGCAGGAAACCTTCTTCTGATTTCCCGCTCACGCACACGGTTGCTGACCGATATTTTTTACTTCGATGGATTTATGTCCGCAATTTACGATTCCCCCTCCGTCTGCCCGCCGTTTTTCTCCTTCTTTCCCGCCAGTCTGATCGGCAGATAGCGCTCGTAAAGCTTAATGATTCTCCCGATAAACAGCGCCGTCAGCACGGTTCCGACCCCGATTCCGTACAGCTTTGTGTGATTGGCCAGGCAGAGCGCGACGCTGGCCGCAACCAGCGAAATATCAAACACATTTTTCACCGCCGAAAACGGAAAGGAAAATACCTCCGAAATCGTCTTGACTATCCCGTCTGTCGGCGTCAGGACAACATCCGTTACCACACACAGATAGACGCCCATCGCAGTGACAAACATTGTCAGGATAAACAATATCATCCGCAGCGCGCTGCCACACTCTATTTCCGGCACAAACAGATCGTACAGGTCCGTCAAAACCCCGAATGCGAACGAAAGCGGCACCTCGAGAAGATAGGCCAGCGTAATTTTTTTCGACAAAATACACTGGATCAGCACAAACAGCAGATAGCAGATGATGGATGCCGTTCCCAGAGAGATCCCGTATATTTCGGAAATGGAATACATGACGGAACTAAATGCCGCAACCCCCAGGTTATATCGAATATTTAATACCACGGCTGCCGCTATCAGATTTAAGCCTATAAAGTAGTAAATATATCGTTTCATATCATTCCCCCTTTTCATCCGACAATTCCTGACCGCCCTTAATTCTAAGACGACGGGAATTGACCCGGAATATCCGAAAATGCTATAATGGTTTTTAGAAAATCGAAAAGCAAGAGGTGGGAACCGCTATGTATATCCGGGAACTGAACACGTTTATCACCGTCGCCGATCAGGGCAGCTTCCTGAAAGCAGCACAAAAATTATATACCACGCCTGCGTCTGTCATGAACCAGATGAATAAACTCGAGTGCCTGATCGGAGCAAAGCTCCTGGTGCGCACCAATCAGGGGACCTCCCTGACTGCCGCCGGCCATTCCGTCTACCGGGATGCAAAGCAAATGATTGATTTTGCGGAAAATGCCGTCAAAAAAGCGCAGCGTATCGCCGATTCCGAGCGGAATCAGATTCGCATCGGCACCTCCATTCTGCGCCCATGCAAACGGCTCATAGACATCTGGAATGACATCGATACGACAAATCTGCCGTTTCAGATCTCTGTCATCCCGTTTGACGACGATCCTGCCGGCCTCGCTTCGGTGTTCTCCACACCCGGAAAACAGATTGACTGTTTTATCGGTCCCTGCGACTCTGTCGAATGGCAGACGAAATATCATATTCTGGTTCTCGACCATCTTCCCTGCCGGATTGCCGTCCCGCGAAAACACCGTTTAGCCGGCAAAAAAGTTCTGTGCTGGTCCGACCTGGACGGGGAAAACTTTATCATCGGCAGACGCTGGGATTCCCCCGTACTCGACCGCATGTGGGACGACATACTGGCAAATCATCCGAACATCAACATCATAGATATTTCGGACCGTTACGATACTTCTATTTTTAACAGATGCGAACAAATGAATTACCTGATGGGAACCCTAGATATCTGGGCAGACATCCATCCCGCTCTCGTCACGCTGCCGATGGACTGGACCTACGAGATTCCCTACGGGATTATCTGCAAACCAACGGACCGCACGCCTTGCGAACGGTCCGCTGATTCAAAAAAAGCTTCCGCAAAATCCGTGACGGATTTTGTGGAAGCAATTCGAAATGCGGTAAATCCCAATTCCTCTTCCTACGCGTAATGATATTCGCCTCTCTTTTTCACAAAAAACGCCACCGAAAAGACTGCCGCAAAAAGTTCCGCTCCCGCCACGGAAAACCAGATGCCGTCCACGCCCGCCACCAGCGGAAACAGCAGCACCATGCCGCCGCGGAACAAAAATGAGCGTAAAAATGCCAGCAGCGCGGAGATTTTTCCGTTGCAGAGCGCCGTAAAAAACGCCGACGCAAAGATATTCACACCGCAGACAAGATAGTTCAGCGCAAAAATATGAAACCCGTGTATCGTCAGCTCCAAAAGCTCCCTGTCATACCCCACGAAAATCGCAGCCAGCGGCGTGCACAAAAGCTGGGACGCCACGACCATCACCACGGAAAATACGCCGATCATCGTCATGCACTTGCGGAACAGGTTCTTTAACTCGTCGTGGTTTCCCGCCCCGTAATGGTAGCTGACGACCGGCGCGCTCCCCATCGAAAAGCCGAGAAACGTGCTTGCAAAGACGAAATCCACATACATCATCACCCCGAAAGCCGCAACCCCCTGCTCCCCGAGCATCTTCATCAGCTGCACGTTAAACAGAATGCTGACAACGGATGTCGCGATATTATTCATCATCTCCGAGGAACCGTTCGTGCAGGCATTAAGCAGCACACGCCCGTAAAATCCCGGCTTCACAAGACGGATCCGGCTCTTTTTCGAGAGCAGGAAATAGAAAAATGGAATTCCGCCCGCGACAACGTAGCCTAGCACCGTCGCCCATGCAGCCCCGGCAATCCCCATATTTGCAACCCGAATCAACACAAAATCAAACACCATATTTGTGACGCCGGCGGCCACGGAAACGGCAAGCCCGAGCTGCGGCTTTTCCGCCACCACAAGAAAGCTCTGAAACGCCACCTGCAGCATAAACAGCAGCGATCCTCCCAACATAATGCGCCCATAGCGGATGCAGTCATCCATCAAAAGATCGCTGGCACCCGAAAGGCGCATGATCGGCTCAAGAAACAGAATGCACAGCACACTCAGCACCACTGCGCTTGCCGCCACAACCGCAATAATCATCGAGAAATACCGGTTTGCAAGCGCATCCTTCCCCTCTCCAAGCGTCTTTGCCACCACCGCGCTCCCCCCGGTTCCGAGCATAAAACCGACAGCTCCCACGATCATTGTGACGGGAAACACGATATTGACCGCGGAAAAAGCCAGGTCTCCCACGAGATTTGACACAAAAAGCCCGTCCACAATCGAGTACATCGACGTCACGATCATCATGACAATCGACGAAACCGTAAACCGCAGCAATTTCCCGTATGTAAAGTGATCCGACAACTGAATTTTCATGTTTCTAATCATACTCCTTTCTCAGCGTGCGAATTCATCAGCCCTTCAAGCTCCTCCCGAAGGGCTCTGTTATATCTGTCCATCAGCCCGATCAGCTGCCGCTGTTCCTCTTTGCCGAGGCATCCAAACGCCCTCTCCTCCGCCGCGATCACCGGCTCGATCACGCGTGCGGCCAGCTCCATCCCTTCTTCGGTCAACACAATCAGCCGGTTTCTCCCGTTTTCCTCGGAGCGCTGCATCGTGAGATAACCGCCCTGCTGCAGCGCCTTTAACGCGGAATGTACGGTCTGCTTCGGCAGAAACCATGTCTCGGCCAGCTCCTTCGGCGTACAGGGCCTCCCTCCGAAATAGAGCGAGTAGAGCACCCAAAGGTGGCTGTCCGGCATCCCGTAATACAGCGAAAGCCTGTGATACAACTCGTCAGACACGTTGTAGCACCGGCTCAGATCCCTGACGGAAACTTCCTGTTTGTCACACATAAAAACGTTCGCATCCTTTCCTGCTTAAATACCTGCAATGGTTACGGCGGCTGTAACCGGTACAGCCGCCGCATCATTGTCCGAAATCGTACCATAGGATTATTATAGTACGATTTCATACTATTGTCAAGTTTTTCTGACTGCTAAGATTCCGATGGTAACAGATCAGGCTGAACTGAAACTTCAGATGTCAAAAAAATGGACGGCACTCCCGAACACAGCCGTCACGATCGCAAGTGCCAGAGCCGCCGCCAGCACAAGCGGCGCCCCGTACGACGCCTTTCTCGTCACCGCTGCCCCCGCCGCGATCACAAAAAGAGCCGCAAGCCACCAGAAACTGCAGGTCAGTACCGTCATACAGCCCCCGCACACGGCGGCAAACAGCCGCTTCTTCCACCGACCGGTTTCCGGCTCCCGCTTCCCCGCCGCAAACCAATCAAGCATGCGTATCGCAATCACCCAGAATATCCATACGAATCCCAAAATTCCCCCCGTCATGCCGGTCCTCCACTCCTCAAAAGGTGTACCTTTTGACGACACCCCGCCATGCCGGTCCCCCTGCGCTCCTCAAAAGGTGTACCTTTTGACGCTTTCCCAAAACCGCGTTTTTTTCTGCAAAAATACGCAAAAACAGACAAGAGAATCCGTGCTGCCCGGAAAAAATTGTTGCCTTTTGTCGCCCCGTATGATAAATTTACACATAGAAAAAACTATCAAAAGGTACACCTTTTGATAGTTTTTTGTGTTATATCCCCTTTTCCTGCGGGGGATTTTCCTCCCCCGCAGGCGGATTTTCCCCTTCCGGCAGGAAATTTTCGTCTCCCGTCGGCGGATTTTCCCCTTCCGGCGGGAAATTTTCGTCTCCCGTCGGCGGATTCTCCATCCGGGTTTTTCCTCCTTTCCGTCCTCCTGCGCCGCCCATACCGCCGGCCTCCACAGCGCCTTCGGCATACGTTATGCCGCTCATCTCAAACTCCGTCTCAAAGCTGCCCGCAGTCAGCGTGTAGACGCCGCCCGCGACAAGCCCGGGACAACTCACATTGACACATGCGAAGTCCTTCTCCGCCGTCCAGGAGACAAGTTCCGTTCCCCCTGCATCACGCAGCGTAACCACACTGCCCGCCTCCTGCGCGCCAACCGCCGCAAGCACGGACCCCTGCGCGGAATTCGTCCCAAACCCCTGCGCCATACCCGCAGAGCCCGTACCCATAAATACGCCCCCGTTTATCGCGGCCGCTCCGTTATAGTCAAGCGTGCCGTCCCCGTCGCCGCAGGGCCCCGACACCGTAATCGTGCCGCCGTCTATCTTTACATCACCGTTGGAGTCAATCCCGTCCCCGTCGGCGTTCACGGACACCACTCCGCCCGAAATCCAGATCCAGGTGTCCTCCGCACCAGGTGCGGCATTGATACCGTCGTCTTTTGCATGCACCGTAATGTTTCCTCCGGCGACCGCAACCTGCTTTCCCTCAAGGCCCTCATAGCTTTCGGCAATCGCGATATCGCCGCCTTCCACATACAGCAGGCCGCTCGCATGGATGCCGTCGTCCCCCGCATTTACGGTAAATGTTCCGCCCGCAATGTAGCAAAAGCCCTTCGTCTCATCCTCGTCATTGTCCCCATGAATGCCGTCCTCCTGCGCCGTAATCTCAAACACCCCGTCCGCGATCCGCACGCTGTCTTTCCCGGAAAGCCCGTGCTGCGCGGCCGTGATCTCATAGTTTCCCCCCGTGACCACGAGATCATCCTTCGAGACAATCCCGTGTCCGGCAGGGGATGCAATCACCAGGGAACCGCTTCCGTTCAGCGTCAGATCCGCGCGGGAAAAAACAGCCGCGTCTATGTTTTTATCGTCTGTCGCGACAAACGATCCCCCGTTAGAAAGCGTATTTTCGGCACCGTCCGCAAGCGTCACAAACACTTTGTCCGCCTGCTTTACATAGACGGCCGCCGATGTTTCGCTGTGAATCCGCACACCGTCCAATACCAGACAAACCTTATCCGTCTCCCCCGCGTCCACGATAATCATGCCGTCGGACAGCGTTCCGGACAGCACATAGGTTCCCTCCCCGCGGATGGTCACCGTGTTCCCGTCCGCAAGCACCGCTTCCTCCCCGACGGATGTTTCCTCCCGCACTTTTGCAGACGTCTCCGCAGCAGCCTCCGCGGTGACCCCGTCATCCGACAGTGTAAGGAAAATTTCCGCCTCATAATCCGTTCTCTTATCCCGATCGGTAAACATATCGCCGGTGTCGATCGAAATCTCCATACTGCCGACCGCAGCGTCTCCGTTTTCCCCATCCCCGGGTCCGCCGGGCTGCGGCATGGCATCGGCCTGCCCCCGCAGGCGCTCCGGCCCCGCGCCGCCGCAGGCCGAAGCCAGGACCGAAAAGGCAAGCAGCAAAAGCACCCCTGTCTTTCTTTTCATAAATACCGCTCCTTTCCCGCAAAGCACGCGCTATAATTCCGCCCCGCAATCTTCCCGCCGCGAGACCATAATCTCAAGGTTTCCGTTGTGACAGCGCAGTTCGTCAATCAGTTCCTTCTCACTGCCTGCCGTCCTGAGGGATATCTGATACGTCAGCTTAAACAGGCTTCCGAGATTCGTCGTCTTTACCGAGAGCAGCTCCCACTCCCCGGCATAGCGGTCAAGAATCCCGTCAAACACTTCCGTATAATTCAAATCCTCCGGGATTGTGACGCGCAGCGTCTCATCCCGCGCACCGTTCCTTTTGGCTCCGAAGTCCAGACGGCTGTACACCATCATAACCGTTCCGAGTATAAGTACAAATAAAAATGCAAGCCCGGGATACCCCATCCCGAAAATCAGTCCCGTTCCCATCGCCAAAAACAGCGCGCCGATTTCCTTTGCCGTACCCGGAACCGAGCGGAAACGCACAAGGCTAAACGTTCCCGCCACCGCAACGCCGGTTCCGACATTGCCGTTTACCATCAGAATCACGGCGCAGACGATCGCCGGAAGCAGCGCAAGCGTCATAAGAAAGCTTTTGCTGTAGCGGCTGCGGTACGCATACATCCCCGCGAGCACAAGTCCCGCCGCAAGCGCGCACACCACACACAAAAGAAATTCGGACACGGCAACCGCCTGGCCCATCCCCTCCGAAAACACCCCCTGAAAGATCTGATTAAGCATACCGTGCACTCCTCCTCTCTTTGTAAATCATTGTCCGATAAGCCGTCCCGTACTTCGAAAAAGAACACGGAAACACCCGCTCTTTCGTCAGAATCCGGTTCATCCAAAGAGGGATCCCCCCGGAAGTCTTCAGCTCCATCACCGACATTCCCCCATTCAGCAGCGCATCCCCGTACGGGCCGACGCCGAGGGAAAGCATCTCCTGCCTGGCCAGGATATCGTCGTCAAAAGTCACCCGAAAATCGCTGCCGTCCGCAGAAAGGAATGCCTCCCTCCGATAGGACAAAAACACCACCGGATGCAGAGACTGATAAAATGCCAGAAAACAGGCGATCTCCCGCCCGATCTGCGCATCCTGCCGCGGCAGCGCGGGCATTTTGCCGCCCTTTGCAAGCCATCTGTCCGCATCCTTCTGCGGCAGTACAATCCGGCGCTTATAGACCACCGAATCGTATTTCTTTTTTAATTCCACGAACACGCTGTCGTTTTCTTCCGTCTGCCGGTAGCTCCGAATGCGCAGTTTTTCCTTGTACACCGGCTTCTCAATCGAGTTCCGCACCAGCCTGTAGCTGTCGGTGTCAAAATAGAGATTTCGAATGATTGTTCTTCCGTACTGATCGGATTTCATATGGGGTTCCATGGCGCGCACAATCGCTTCTCTCTGCTCTGCGGTCACCATGTATTTGATTTCATATCGCCGAAATGTTGTCTGGATTCCCATGTATCCATGCTCCCTTCTTTTTCATTGCCCTCGGTGTACAAAGCGACACACGGTCGTGTGTGCCCCTGTCAATTGAGGGTATGGATGCATGATACATGGGATTTTTGATGTGTGTCTGTTCTTAAACTGAAAATTCCGTGAACATATGTCATCTTTTCGAAAAACTTTTTATCGCCGCGCAGGTTTTCGCCAATTCCTCCTTTGTGTGGGCGGAGGAGACAAACATCGCCTCATACTGCGAGGGTGCCAGATAGATGCCGTGCTCTAACATATAATTGAAATAGTTTGCATAGGCATCCGTATCCGAGGCGGTCGCGCTCTCGTAATCCGTCACCCGTTCCCCGGTAAAAAATACGCAAAGCAGCGAGCCGATCTGATTGACGCACACGGACGCGCCGAGGTTCTCCCGCACACAGTCCGCAATCTCCGCGCTGTACGCCGCGAGCTGCCCGTAAATCTCCGGCTCATCCCGCAGAATCCGGATTGTCGCAATGCCCGCGGCCGTCGCGACCGGATTCCCCGAGAGCGTTCCTGCCTGGTATACCGGCCCGACCGGAGCCACTATGTCCATAATCTCTTTCCTTCCGCCGTAGGCGCCGACCGGCATGCCTCCGCCGATAATCTTCCCGAGCGTCGTCAGATCCGGCTTCACGCCGAACAGTTCCTGCGCACCGCCGGCTCCGAGCCGAAAGCCCGTGATCACCTCGTCAAAAATCAGCAGCGCGCCGCAGGTCTTCGTGATGTCGCGCAGGAATTCCAGAAAGCCCGGCTCCGGCAGTACCACGCCCATATTTGCGGCCACCGGCTCCACGACGACGGCTGCAATCTCGCCGGGATTATTTTCAAACAGCTCCTTTACTGTCTCCGGATGATTGTACTCCGCGATCAGCGTATGTTTCGTGTAGTCCGCCGGAACCCCTTTACTGTCGGGCACCGACTGGGTCAGCGCACCGGAACCTGCCCGGACTAAAAGGCCGTCGGAATGGCCGTGGTAGCAGCCCCGGAACTTCACGATCTTATCACGCCCGGTATACCCCCGCGCCACCCGGATCGCACTCATCACCGCCTCCGTACCCGAACTCACGAGACGGGAAACCTCCATCGACGGCATACACTCATAAATCAGCTCGGCGAGCGCAAGCTCCGCCGCCGTGGGTGCGCCGTAGGTCAGCCCCCGCTCGCATGCCTCCTGCACCGCCGCAACGACGGCCGGATGCGCGTGCCCGAGAATACACGGTCCCCAGGAACAGACATAATCCACATACGCATTCCCGTCGACGTCATAGATATATGCCCCGGCAGCACGGTCGATAAAAACCGGATGGCGGTGTACCGCCCGATACGCCCGCACCGGGCTGTTGACCCCGCCCGGAATCCTCCTACTCGACTGTTCAAACAACTCCTCCGATTTCGCAAACCGCATCTTACACTCCCCCGTTTCCCCGTTCCTCTTCGCCAAGCCACGCCGCCGCATCGAGCGCGTGGTAGGTAATGATAATCTTTGCCCCGGCACGCCGGATGCCGCAGAGAATCTCCATGACAACCTTTCGCTCGTCAATCCAGCCGTTTGCGGCCGCCGCCTTCACCATCGCGTACTCGCCGCTGACATTGTACGCAGCGACCGGATAGTCTGTGCGGTCTGTGACTTCCCGGACAATGTCGAGATACGCCAGCGCCGGTTTTACCATGATCACGTCCGCTCCCTCCTCGATATCCGTCAGACACTCGCGGACGGCCTCCCTGCGGTTTGCCGGGTCCATCTGGTAGGTTTTCCGGTCCCCGAAGCACGGCGCAGAGTGTGCCGCCTCCCGGAACGGGCCGTAAAAACCCGAGGCAAACTTCGCGCTGTAGGCCATGATCATCGTATTTTTAAAACCTTCCGCATCGAGCGCCTCACGGATGGCCGCCACACGCCCGTCCATCATATCCGACGGCGCGACCACATCCGCTCCGGCCCGCGCCATCGACACCGCCATTTTCGCGAGAAGCGGCAGCGTCTCGTCATTTAAAATCTCCCCTCCGCAGACCACGCCGCAGTGCCCGTGAGAGGTATACTCGCACAGACAGACATCCGCGATCACGAGCAGCCCCGGCGCCTGCTCTTTTATCCGGCGGATTGCGCGCTGCGTCACGCCCTCATCGTTGTACGCCTCGCTGGCGGCCTCATCCTTGTGCGCCGGAATCCCGAACAGCAGCACCCCGCTTATCCCGGCATTTACAACCCGCTCCACTTCCTCATGAATGCGGTCCACGGAATACTGACAGATGCCCGGCATCGCGCCAATCGGGTTTTTGACGTTCTCCCCCTCCGTCACAAACATCGGATATACCAGATCGCTCCGGTCCACCCGCGTCTCGCGCACCAGCTGCCGCATCGTCTCATTTACCCGCAGTCTTCTCAGTCGATTCATCTGTCTTCTCCTCTCACTCCCTGGGACGTTCCTGATTCTGCACGTCCTCCATCATAATCTGCGCCAGAGCCGCCGCAGTCGGCTCCTCTGCCGTCACAATCCGCGCTCCGGACGCCCCGCCCGCACCCGCGGATGCCGACTCCTCTGCCGTCACAATCCGCGCTCCGGACACCCCGCCCGCACCCGCGGATGCCGACTCCTCTGCCGCAAGCGCCGCAAGAAGCGCCTCTCTTGTCTGCCGCCCGATACAGTAAAATCTGCCCCGCGCCGGAGGCTGATATTCGCCCGCGGAAAGCGCCGCAAAAAAAGCCTCCACGCCGGACGCGCTGAAAAACGCGATGCGCGCATCCTCCGTGAGCCGGTCTGACTCACACACCTTCCGGGGCGTCACGTCGTACACCGCAAGCTCACACACCGCGCATCCCGCAGCGCTTAAGATTTCACTCAGTACGGGATTGCCGCGGACGGCCCGCGGCAGCAATACCCGCGGCTTCTCTGCTCCGAACCGGCGCACAAACTCCCTGCCGAAATGTTCTGCGTCCGCCACATCCGGGATAAAATCCGCATGGATCCCGCGTCCGCGCAGCGCCTCGCCGGTCCCCGGTCCGATTGCAGCAAACCTGCAGCCGCCGAGCGACCGGATATCCGCCTCCGCCTCCGCAAACGCCGAAAAAAACTGCTCCACCGCCTGTTTGCTCGTAAGAAAAATCCAGTCATAGTCCGAAATCCGCTCAAGTTCCCGCACAAGCAGCGGCATCTGCGCGCACGCAGCCGCCTGCATCTCAATCAGCGGCACAAGAGACCCGCCGCGCGCTTCGATGTGCGCGCGAAACGCCTCTAACGTCGGCGCAGTACCGACCGCATACACCGGCACGGCCTCCCGTGCAAGCGCAAACTCCGCCACCGGTCCAATCACGATCACCGCAGGAGCCGTCACACCCGCACCGCGCACGCGGCCCGCAATATCGCAGAGTGTTCCCCGCAGCGTCCGCGCCTGCGGGGTGGCCCCTTTTTCAATTACCGCGGCCGGCGTATCCGGACTCTTTCCGTATCTGATCAGCTGTTCTGCGATGTGCCGAAGATTTGCAAGCCCCATCAAAAAGATCAGAGTCCCGTTCAGTTTCGCCAGATTCCGGTAATCCTCCGCTGCGAGGGCTCCGGTCGGCGCAGCCGCAGCCACATCCGCGTCGCCGCAGGCTTCCTGCCCTGCGGCGTCCATGTGTGCCGTCTGCCCGCCGGTATCCCCGGTATGCCCGGTTATCACATGAAAGCTGCGCGCAAGCCCCCGGTGCGTGACCGGGATTCCGGAAAGCTCCGGCACCGCCACCGCCGAGGTGATTCCGGGAACCGTCTCGCAGGAAATCCCTGCCGCCCGCAGCGCAGCAAGCTCCTCGCCGCCGCGCCCGAACACAAAGGGATCCCCGCCCTTTAAGCGCACCACATGACGGTACTTTCCCGCACACTCAATGAGAATCCGGTTGATTTCCTCCTGGCTGTATGTGTGCGCGCCGGACTCTTTTCCCACATAGATGCGGACGCAGTCCCGCGGCGTCTCGCGCAGCAATTCCTCCGACGCGAGCCGGTCATAGACGACGGCGTCACACTGTCTTAACTTTTCGCGTCCGCGGACGGTCAGAAGGGATACGTCCCCCGGCCCGGCGCCCACCAATGTCACTTTTCCCATCTATTCCGCTCCCATAGAAAGCCGTCTGGCCATCTGCCGTGCAAGCGCGCACCGTTCCCCGGCCGCTCCGCACAGCTCCTGCCGCAGCAGAACGCCGTCCTTCTCCCGCACCGCGCGGATGCAGATCACGTCCTTTGCAGACTCCCGGAACGTCCCGGTCGGCGCACCGACCTGCGCATACACGCCGACTGCCTCATGACAGCCCGCATTCAGCTTCCTCAAAATCAGCCGCTCCGTCTCAAGCTCAGCCGCCGCGCGGCTGTCCGAAAGACGGCTTAAAAATGCCTGTGTGCCGTCCGCTCTGCCCTCCACCGCAATGACGGCCTGTCCGCCCGCCGGAATCACGGTTTCCGCGGCAAGATACCGATAAGCAAGGTCCTCCTCGGCGGCAAGCCCGAGGCGCTTTAGCCCTGCTGCCGCGAGCACAATCCCGTCATATTCCCCCGCCCGCAGTCTCTCCAGCCGCGTGGGGACATTGCCGCGCAGCGGGGCAAACGCCATATTCGGATAACAGGCTGCAAGCTGCGCCCGCCTCCGCAGGCTCCCGGTCCCGATTACCGCCTGCTGCCGCGCCGCAAGATCCGTCCCCCGGCGCACGACCAGCACGTCCCGGGGATCCTCCCTGGGCAGGACGCAGACGATCGAGAGTCCGTCCGCGAGCTCCGTCGGCATATCTTTGGCGGAATGCACCGCGCAGTCGATGCTCCCCTGCCGGATCGCCTCCTCAAACTCCGTCACAAACACGCCCTTCCCGCCGAATTCCGCCAGCGGCCGATCCTGTATGTTATCTCCGGCCGTCCTGATAATTACCTTTTCACAGACAAGCCCGGGGTATGCGCGGTTCACCGCTTCAATAAACAAATCCGTCTGCGCCAGTGCCAGCAGACTTCCTCTCGTTCCTATTTTCAACTTCTCCGGTATCACGGTTTCGTTTGCCGCAGCTTCCATGTCCTTCCTCCCCTTTGATGCCTTTCTTCCCTGCTTTGCTGTCTCTCTCCTCCCCTTTGATGCCCGTCTCCTCCGCGATAACCGCGCGCACCTCCTCGTCGGACAGCGCGTCCCGCGCGAGAAAAAGCTCCAGCAGGCGCTCAAACACACGCTTTCTCGCGGCAGCCTGCGGCACCTGCGCTTTCACCGTCTCCCGGAACGCGCCGAGCGTCTCCGCTGCCATTCCGTAGCGTTCGGGCACGCACGTTTCCAGTTCCCTGCGCAGGCGCGCCGCAAGCGCGGGGCTGTCGCCGCCGGTCGACACCGCGACGACCACGTCGCCGCGGTGTACAATCGCCGGGAAATAAAAACTGCACAGTTCCTTTTCGTCCACCACGTTGACCGGGATTTTCGCCTCGCGGCAAAGCGCCGAGACCAGGCGGTTTACCTCCCCGTCGTCCGTGGCCGCGACCACGAGCGCGGCGTCCGCGATATCCTCCGCGGCAAAGCGCCGCTGCCGCAGCAGAATGCCGGGCTCCTTGGCAAGCGCCCGCACCTCCCCGCAGACCGCGGGGGCTACCACCGTGATATCCGCGCCGAACGACGCCAGCTGTCTGATCTTCCCCGCAGCGATGCGCCCGCCGCCGACGACCACGCACTTTTTATTTTCGATATCCACATACAACGGAAAATATGCCATGCTCACTCCACCAACCGTTCTATCGCTTTCAGCAGCGCATTCCACTGTTCTCCCGACAGCTCGTCCCGCAGCCGGTACACGACGCTCCCGAAGCTCTGCCCCGACAGCGCCGCAAAGGCTTCCTTATGACGCTCCATAAATGCGGACATGGAAATACTCTTAGATGTCTCCTCCACATGCCCGCCGAGAATCAGCTCTGCCTTATCCGTCTCCTTAAGCTTAAGCGCATTGTTAGAGGCAGCCATCCGTCTGAAATCATCGATATTTAAAAGCGTGATTCCCGGGATGTCTCCGATCTCCGCATCCATATCCCGCGGCACCGCCAGATCGATAAAAAGCCGGGGACGACCACAGTCTGCCATCCCCCGGATGCGGTCGGCAACAAACGTATAGTGCGGTCCCGCAGTCGCGCTGACAACCACAGCCGCACCGTCCACATAGCGGTAGCGGTCGGCAAAATCGACCATTTGGATTTCATTGTCAGAAAACGTGCGAAAAACCCCCGCATGCCTGCGCGTTGTACCGATCATCTCCCGGATTCCCTTATCCAGCAGATTCTTCGCCAGAATACTGCCGATCTTTCCGGTAATGCCCACCAGAAGAACGTCGCCGCCCCCGTTTTCCCGCAGAAACGCTTCGATGCGGTTTGCCGCAAGCGTGCCCACAGACACCGGGGTCCGCGACAGCAGCGTATTGGTCTTGATGTCCTTCGCACAGCCAAACGCCCCCTGAAATGCGATGTTGATTTCGTTGCAGGTACACCCCAGCTCTTTCGCAATCCCGTATGCGTCCTTTGCCTGCCGCAGAATCTCATCCTCGCCGAGCACCATCGAGTCCAGGCCGCACGCAACAAAAAACAGATGCCGCAGCGCCTGTTCTCCCGCATAACTGTATATGTGCGCCAGAACCTCGCTTTTCGGAATGCCTTTATACTCCGCAAGCGCCTGCTCGACGCGGCCGGCGTCCCCGCAGAAATAGATTTCACTGCGGTTGCAGGTTGACAGAATGACGGCCCCCGTACAGCCGCAGGTTTCTTTTAGTATACCGTGAAACCGCCTCCGCTCCTCCGCGGAAAATGCATACCGCTCCCGAAGCGGAAGGGACCCGTTCTTGTCATTTACGCCGATGCAGTTCATAGTTCCTCCGCAGTCATCTCTCCCAGTCTGTCAATAAAAATCTTTACCCTGTTGAAAATCCCCATTTTCTGCGCATAGTCCGCAAGATTGTCCAGATTCTTTTTCCCGTCCGCCCCATATGCGCGGAGCGCCTTTTCAAAGTATTCCTTATTCAGCCTTGTCCGATACTTAAAACAGTCGCAGATTGTGCGGTCTCTGTCGTAAACGGAAAGACACACACCGTTGAAATCCGCTGTCGTCTTTCCGATTTCGTAATTCTCCTTCGGAATATAGTACACCTTGAAGTCGAATGCCTCCGTTTTTAATTTGGCGCGGGAAACCGTCCGGGGTACGGCAAGCGCCCAGGCCCTCGGAAAACGGTCGCTGTAACCGTAGTAATACAGTGCGGATTCCATACACACAATGCCCTCGGGAATCAGCGCCAAAAGAAGCCGCTCTTCCAGGATATCGTCATTGTCGGCAAGCCGGTAATACCCGTGTCGGATACGCTCAAGAAATCCCTCGTCATAAAATGCACAGATATCCGTTTTATTCAATCCGGCGGACAAAAAATCTGCCGTTCTCGCAATTCCGTCCGAATCCGCAAGCACTTTTTCCGCTGTTTCTCGTTTTGTCATAACAATTTTAACCTTCCGTACAAAAATATACAAATTTAGTAACTTATATAAAAGTATAACGCGGCAGGTCTCAATTTGCAAGACTTTCTGCACACAGAAATATAGAACCTGTATTCGTCTACCTGGCCGTATCGCCCTCGACGACAAGGTCTTCCACAAAGGCCGCTCCGTAGGTGTCCGCGAGTGTCGCCTCGTAGGCCTCGTGGAAAAATCCCTCCCCGTAAAGGGCCGTAATCTCCTCGTTCAGCCACGTCAGAAGCGCATCATTCCCCTTCGTCACGGCAGGGGCAATCGTCGCCTGCTCCCCGAGCGAAGGGATCCCTACGGTATAGCCCGCATTCTGTCTCGCGTAGGCGAGCACCTCCGTATTGTCGTTTACCCAGGCGGCGCCGCTGCCGTTTTCGAGCGCGGTCTTCGCCTGCGCATACGCATCGTATTTCTGCAGGGCGATATCTGGGTAATGCTCAATCAGATACGTCTCCGCGGTGGTTCCGGAAATGACGATGACCTCCTCCTCGCTGCCGAGGTCTGCAAGATCCGTAATCACATCGGAATCCGGGGAGACCACACCGAGCGCCACATTCATGTACGGCAGTGCAAAGTCCACCTCCTCGGCCCGCTCCGGCGTCACCGTAAAATTTGCAAGAATGAGATCCACCTTTCCCGTCTGCAGATACTCGATACGGCTGGCCGCCTCGGTGGAGACATAATTGATATCGACGCCCAAATCCTTTGCAATGCGGTTTCCGAAGTAAATGTCATATCCCTGATACGCCCCGTTCTCATCCACATATCCGAACGGATTCTTATCGGAGAAAACACCGATATTGATCGTTCCGCTTTCCTTAATTTCCTCCACGCTGCGGTACACCGCACCGTCCTGGCCCCCGCCGTTTTTCATCCCGCAGCCGCCGAACACAGCGCCGGCAAGCACCGCAGCTGCCAGAAATATTCCGATTCCTTTCGCACCTTTTTTCATCATATCCTCCATTCTGCCGCCGCAGGCGGCTTTTAAATCCCGGGAACACTTTGCACGGCACTGCCTGCTCCGGCAGTTTTCCCGGAAACCGGTTCAAACTCAAACGTGCGCAGAAATTTTTTCGCCCGCTCCGACTTCGGATTTCCGAAAAATTCCTCCGGTGTCCCCTGCTCGACAATGTTCCCCTGATCTATAAAAATCACCCGGTCCGCCACCGCCCGCGCAAACGCCATCTCGTGCGTGACAATGACCATCGTGCGTCCCTGTTCTGCGAGCTGCAGCAGGACGTCTAACACCTCGCGCACCATCTCCGGGTCAAGCGCCGCCGTCACCTCGTCAAACAAAAGGATTTCCGGCTCCATGATCAGCGCCCGGACAATCGCGACACGCTGTTTCTGCCCGCCGGACAGCTCTCTCGGATAGCTCTCCTCTTTCCCGCAGAGTCCGACTCTCGCAAGGAGCTTTTCCGCCTCCTCTACCGCCTCTCTGCGTCCTTTTTTCTGCACCTTTACCGGCGCTAAGACAATATTTTCCAGAACGGTCATGTGGGGAAACAGCTCGTAATTCTGGAATACCATCCCGACCCTCTGACGGATTGCCGTAATCTTTCTGCTCTTGCCGTCAATCAGCTCTCCCCGCAGCGTAATTTTCCCCTGCTGTATCGGCTCAAGGCCGTTGACGCAGCGCAGCAGCGTACTCTTGCCGCATCCCGATGGACCGATCACGACCACCACCTCCCCGCGGTGGATGGTCAGAGAAATATCTTTTAAAATCCGGTTTTCCCCATAACTCTTACTCACATGCTCAATTCTAAGCAAATCCTCCTTCATTTCCCCTCCCTTCCGCCGCAGGCGGCCTTTCATTCCGGATCAGGACACGGCGTTTTCCTGTCTTTTCAGCTCCACTTTTTTTCGAGATATCCCGCCAGAAGGCTGATCGGCCAGCAGGCGAGAAAATAGAATACGAATACCGCCCCGTACAGTCCGAAAGCCGCCTGCGGGTGCGCCACGCGGTTTGCCTCGATGATTTGCTGTGTGACTTTCAAAACCTCCACCACGCCGATCATCATCACCAGGCTCGTCGTCTTGATCATCCGCGTCACCAGATTGATCGACAGCGGAATCAGCCTGCGCAGCGTCTGCGGAATCACGATAAACCTGTAAATCTGCGGCATCGTAAGCCCGAGCGCCGCCCCGCTCTCATACTGATGCGCCGGGATGCCGGCCAGTGCGCCGCGCACCAGGTCGCCCATCTCCGCCGTTCCCCAGAAGGTAAACACGATGATCGCCGCCGTCTCGGCCTCCAAATTCCAGCCGAACATCCGGGTCGTTCCGAAAAATACCAGAAACAGTAAAACCAGCTGCGGCAGGATGCGCACAACCTCCAGATACAGCCTGGTCAGTATCTTTGTGACGGGATTTTTCATCCTCATCACAACGCCGAGCAAAATGCCGGACGGGATACCGAGCGCCGCGGAAACCAGGCTGATCCGGAGCGCCACCCACAGTCCTCCCAGCATGCGCGCCATATTCCTGCCTGCAAAGAGCACCTCAATCCCCAGATCCGGCATAGCGCATCCTCCTTTCCGCCAGACTGCCGAGCACAGACACCGGCAGCAGGATCATGAGGTAAAACGCCACGAGCAGCGCTAAGCTCTCCGCCGTCTTATAGTAGAGACCGATCAGATCTTTCGCAGTAAACATCAGATCCATCAGGCTGACCGCGGAAAAGACGCTGGTCTCCTTCAGCAGGAAAATCACATTTGCCGTAAAAGCCGGTACGCCGACCGACACGGCCTGAGGCAGAACCACATACACAAACGCCTGTGTGCGCGTCATCCCAAGGCTCCTTGCACTCTCTGTCTGCATCACCGGCACGGCGCAAAGACTGCTCCGAAACGCTTCCGCCATGTAGCTTCCCCCGAGCAGCGCAAGCCCAAGCGTCCCGCAGGTCTCCGCCGTCATAGGAATTCCTGCTTTCGGCAGCCCGAAATACAGGAAAAACAGCTGCACCAAAAGGGGTGTATTTCGAAACAGTTCCACATACAGTCTGACCAGCTGCCACAGAAGCGGAATCCGGTAATGGGTGATCACGGCGCAGAGCAGTCCGATGCCGACCGCAAACAAGATGCCCATCCACCCGATACAAAGCGTCAGTTTCGCGGCCTCCCCATACAGCGGCAGATATTGTACAATCACTTCCCAATCCACATTTTGTTCCTCTCTTCCGTTTTGGGTGTGTCGTTTTCTTCCGGCACAGACCAAAGAAACTCTCTTTATCATATGCAGCATTGTGCAAATATCTTCCGCCCGTATTTGGATGTTCACAAAAAGAAGGATGCCGCATGAACGCCTGCCCTGCATGGTGAATATTACAACCATGTAAGACAGGCGTTCATACGGCACCCTTTATCTGTAATTCCGGAATGATACTCCTCCGTCACGGCGTCAGAATACTGTCATTCATGCTCCCGGTGCGGTAGCCGCCCAGATCCATCGTCACATAAGAAAACCCGATCGCTTTTAAGGTTTCGTTTGCGCGGAGACAAAATCCGTCTTCCAGAACTTTTGCAAACTCATCCGCCGCAACCTCGACGCGGGCCAGCGTCCCATGCACGCGCACGCGCACCTGGTAAAAACCTGCATCCCGGAAAAAACGCTCCGCCGCCTCCACCATCCGAAGTTTCTCCTCCGTGAGCGTCTCCCCGTACACAAACCGGGAAGCCAGGCAGGCGAGCGCCGGTTTTCCCCAGGTGGGAAGCCCGAGTTCCTTTGAGCACGCGCGGATTTCCCGCTTGTAAAATCCGACCGCGCGCAGAGGGCTCTCTATGCCAAGCTCCTCGACCGCCATAAGCCCCGGCCGGTAATCGCTGTTGTCATCCATATTTGAGGCTTCCGCCACACAGGTAATCCCGTTTTCCGCAGCCGCCTCAAGAATCTTTGTAAACATCGCCCGCTTGCAGATATAACAGCGGTTCGGGGGATTTCTGTCAACCCCCTCTATCCCGAGCGCATCCACCGCGACAATCTTATGCCGGATTCCCCTCTCCCTGCAAAACGCCTCCGCCTCAAAAAGCTCCTGTGACGGGAAAAAACAGGACTTTACCGTCACGGCAAGCACCCGTTCCCCGAGCGCCTCTTTTGCGGCTGCCAGAAGAAACGCGGAATCCACACCGCCGGAAAACGCCACCGCAAGCGATTCCCTCCCGCCGAGATACCGTTTCAGTTCCTCCCACCGCGCCATTGCTTTTTCTTCCATGTACACCTCTCTCTAACGCTTTCCCTCTTTGATCTCGTCTAAAATTTCCGCCACGGCCTCCCGCTCGTCAAAGTGATGTTTGACCCCTCTGATCTCCTGGTAATCCTCATGCCCTTTCCCGAGCAGCACGATCATATCACCCGGCAGCGCGTGCGTGATGCAGTAGGCGATCGCCTCCTTGCGGTCCTCAATCTCGATATACTTCCCGTTGCTTTTCGCCAGTCCGACTTTGATATCCGCATTGATATCCCGAAGTTCCTCGTCTCTGGGATTGTCGCAGGTCAGCACGCACAGGTCCGCCAGCTCGCCCGTGACCTCCCCCATATCGTAGCGGCGCAGCTTTGAGCGGTTCCCGCCGGCGCCGTAGACGCAGATCAGACGCTTCGGATGATACTCGAGCAGCGTCGTCAAAACGCTTCTCGTGCTCGCCTCATTGTGCGCGTAATCGATAATCAGATAATAGTCCTTCGACACCGGAAGCATCTCCACCCGGCCACGGACCTGCACCTTCGAGAGCCCCTGTAAAATCGCCGTCCCGGAAATCCCCGCCAGATGGCACACCAGCATCGCCACCAGCGAGTTGTACACGGAAAATCTGCCCGGGATATGCACCTTCGCCGTACACTCCATACAGCCCGCCACGGAGAAATGCATGCCGAGACGCCCGTCCTCATTGATATAGCCGAGGTCATACGCGCGCAGGTCGACATCCGCGGAAGCGTCCGCCGTCGAAAATGTCTTAAGCTCACAGGTATGTCCCGATACAATCTCTCTCCAGTGTTCGTCGTCCACATTGACAATCCCCGTCTTACACTGGCGAAACAGAAGGCTCTTGCACGCGAGATACTCCTCGAACGACGCGTGTTCGGCCGGCCCGATATGGTCCGGCGAAAGATTGGTAAATACCCCGTAATCAAAGCAGATACCCGCGGTCCGGTCAAGCTTGAGCCCCTGGGAGGACACCTCCATCACCACATACTCGCAGCCGGCCTCCACCATCGCCGCAAATATGCGGTGCAGCTCATAGGACTCCGGCGTCGTGTGCTTTGACGGAATCTGCTCGTCCCCGATCAGCACGCCGATCGTGCCGATCAGCCCGACCTTCTTCCCCTCCGTCTCGAGAATTTTTTTTATCATATACGTCGTGGTTGTCTTCCCCTTCGTTCCCGTCAGGCCGATCGTGATCAGTTTGCGGGCCGGATAGTCAAACAGCGCCGCCGACATCAGCGCGAGCGCCCGCCGTGTGGATTTCACGCACAGCACGGTGATCTCCTCCGGAATCTGCGCCGCCTCCTTTCTGCGCTCGAGCACGATGACGGCCGCTTTCTTTTCAATGGCGTCAGGGATATAGCAGTGCCCGTCCGCGATGGCCCCCACGATGCAGACAAACATCGTCCCCGCCGTAAGATTCCGCGAATCATAGACAATATCACGCACCTCGCAGTCCATGCTCCCCTGCAGGCACTCGTATTCCGTTTCCTTACAAATCTGGCTTAATTTCATGTCTTCCTCTTTTTATTCTGACGCCGCAGACGGCTCTTTCGTCCGTCACGGCGTATATACACAATCATTTGTCTTCACAGTTCCGCTTTATCTACCGAATGTGGGAGGCGTCAATCTCCGCCTCAAACACCGTGTGAGACGGCCCTGTCATAAACAGGTGGTTTGTCGCCTCATCCCACTCGATCAGAAGCGGTCCTCCGATCTGCTCGACCGTCACCCTGCGGTCCAGTCTGCCCGTGAGCACACCGGCCACGACCGCCGTCGCACAGCCGGTCCCGCATCCGATCGTCTCACCGCAGTTACGCTCCCACTCCCGCATCTTAATGTACTCCCTGCTCACAAATTCTGCGAACGTCACGTTCGTCTTGTTCGGAAACAGGGACGTCCTGCACTCAATCTCTCTGCCGTAGCCCCAGACGTCAAGCTCGGCCACGGAATCGACAAACATCGCCACATGCGGGTTGCCCCACGAGACCGCCGTGATGTGAAACGTCCGGTCCCGCACCTGCACCGGCTGTTCGACGAACTGCGCCAGCTCCGTTATGACCGGAATCCGCGCTGTCGAAAGCACCGGCTCCCCGATATCCGCCCGGATATTCGTGACAAGTCCGTCCGTCACGGTCAGCGCAAGGTGCTGCATCCCCCCAAGCGTCTCGATGACAAGCTCCGTCTTATCCGTCAGCCTGTGGTCATACACATACTTTCCCACACTGCGCAGCGCATTGCCGCACATCTCCCCCTCGGAGCCGTCCGGGTTAAACATACGCATACGGAAGTCCCCGCTGTCCGAAGGGCAGATCAAAACCATGCCGTCCGAGCCAACGGCAAAATGGCGGTCACTGACAAAGCGCGCGAGTGCGGGCAGGTTTTTTAACTCCTGATGAATCGCATCGATATAGACGTAATCGTTCCCGTATGCCTGCATCTTTGTAAACTTCATATTTCATCCTCCATGACTGAACCGCTCAATCGTTCATGGCGCGGTCTAAGTCCGCGATGATATCTTCTGCGTTCTCGATTCCGACCGACATGCGCAGGAAACAGTCCGTGATGCCCAGCTTCTCCTTGATGTCCTTGGGCGTGTCCTCATGCGTCTGCGTCGTCGGATAGGTGATCAGCGTCTCCGTCCCGCCGAGGCTCTCCGCAAACATGATCATATCCACGTTTTTCAGAATGCGCTTCACCGTGTCCGCGCTGTCCACGGTAAAGGAGATCATGCCGCCAAAGCCCGTCGTCTGGCGCCTTGTCACCTCATAGTCCTTGTGGTCCGCAAAGCCCACATAGAACACTTCCTTCACCTTCGGCTGACTCCTAAGCCAGGTTGCCACCTTCAGCGCATTCTCATTGTGCTTATCCATGCGCACCGCAAGCGTCTTGATGCCGCGCAGTACCAGCCAGCTGTCCATCGGCGCAAGCTGGCTTCCGTGGGATTTGATGTGGACGCGGATGCGGTCCGCGATTTCCTCATTGTCCTTCACCACGACGATGCCGGAAATCGTATCGTTGTGGCCGCCTAAATATTTTGTGGAGCTGTGGGTCACAATATCCGCGCCGAGCGCTAAAGGCTTCTGGAAATACGGAGTCAGAAACGTGTTGTCCACCACCATAAGGGCGCCGATTTCTTTCGCGATCGCGGAGACGGCCGCGATATCCGCCACCTTCATCATCGGGTTTGTCGGCGTCTCGACAAACAGCATCTTCGTGGACGGCCGGATCGCCGCGCGCACCGCATCTAAATCCGCCATATCCACATAGGTGTGTTCGATGCCGTATCTGCCGAACACGTCCCCGACAATACGGAACGTCCCGCCGTAGATATCATCGGACAAGATCACATGCTCACCCGGACTCAGCAGCGAGAATACCGCCATATTGGCAGCCTGTCCGCTGGAAAAAGCAAACCCTTCGATGCCTCCTTCAAGGATTGCCATCGTGCGCTCCAGCTCCTGCCTTGTCGGATTCTGCAGCCGCGAGTAAGCGTATCCGGTCGACTGAAACAATTCCGGGTGACGGAATGTCGCGGTCTGAAACACCGGCATGCTGACCGCTCCGGTGATCGGCTCACAGCCGAGCGCCCCGTGCACAACCTTTGACTCAAAATGCAGCGCTTCCTTTTTGTCGAAGTCGCTGTAATTGCTGAAATTTTTCATAGGATTTCCCTCCATAAAAATTAATCATTCCGCTCGTCTCTGCTTTCATTATAGTGGACACTATTTAAAATATATATGCGCGCAGTGCTTTCTATATTGCAAATTGTGCTTTTTTGTTTTACGATAAGAGAAGCAGGCAATCCCGTCTGTCCCTAGTATTTCCGAAGGAGGCGATTTTCAAATGCCCGAATACAAAAAATCCGGTTATCTGACTTCCGGTTTTAAATTATTTCACCTGAAAGATAACGAACACCGGGAGTTTTCCTATCATTATCACGATTTTCACAAAATTCTTATCCTGCTGCGCGGCGATATCACCTACTGCATCGAGGGACGCACCTACGACCTTCTGCCGTGGGACATTGTCCTCGTCCACGCAGGGGAGGTGCACCGCCCGATTATCAAATCGGACGGGCTCTATGACCGCATTATCATCTATGTGGCGCCGGAATTTCTCCTGGCCGAACAGGAGGACGACTGCGATCTCGGCCTCTGCTTTCGGCCGGATTATTTAAACCGTTCCCATGTGCTTCGCCTTCCGTCCGCTCCCGCGGAAAAAGTCCGGGGCGCCATAAGCGCTCTTGATAGTTCGATCGACGATACGGATTTCGCCGCCGCACTGCACCAAAAGGTCCTGTTTCAGGAATTTATGATTCAGCTGAACCGCGCCACGCTTCACAACGGTGTGCTGTTTATCGCAAACTCGCCGTCCGACGGCAAGATCACCGAAGTGCTAAACTATGTCGCCGCACATCTGACCGAGGACATCTCCGTCAGCGATCTGTCCGCACGGTTTTATCTGAGCCGCTATTATCTGATGCACGCGTTCAAGGAACAGACCGGCTACACCATCGGCCACTATATCTCAACCAAGCGGCTGCTCCTGTCCAGGGAACTGGTCTCCCGCGGAATGCCGATCACCGAAGCCTGCTACGCCTGCGGCTTTAAGAATTACTCAACCTTTTCGCGCGCATACAAAAAATGCTTCGGCGAATCCCCCCGGGAATCCCGCCAAAGCATTTCCGTCTGAATTTTGGATTTGTGCCGAACGATCATGTATTCTCAGCAAGCGCATTCATCAATGTCGGAATCATCTGCTTTTTCCGGGACACGATGCCGTCAAGCAGAATGCCGGACGCATCCTCCTGCTTGCGGAACGCCCTCGCGAGGATACGCCCCGCCTCGTTTCCCGCACAGATGATCTTCGAGGATTCCGCCAGGATATCGGTCAGCATCACATAGACCATGTCAAGCTTTTTCTCGGCGAGCACCTCCACCAGAAACGGCCGCAGCTGTTCGCCGAGCCTGTCAAGCTCCTCCCTGCTCATCGCGCTGATCTGCGCCACGCCGAAATCGGTTTCCTCGGTGTGGAACACCTTGAAATCCTGATAAAAGATTTCCTCGGTCGTCTTATTTTTAAAATCGCTTCCGGCGCGGAACATGTTCTTTGCATGCTCCTCAATCTCCACCCCCGCGAGCCCCGACAGACGCTCCGCTGCCGCCTTATCCGCCGCCGTGCAGGTCGGGGAACGGAACATCAGCGTGTCGGAGAGGATCGCGGACAGCAAAAGTCCCGCAATCTCCCGCGGAATCTCCACGCCGTTCTCCTGATACATCTGATAAACAATCGTCGCCGTACAGCCAAGCGGCTGATTCCGGAAATACACGGGCGACATCGTCTCTAAGCTTCCGAGTCTGTGATGGTCGATAATCTCTAAGATTTCCGCCTCCGTGATCCCGTCTACCGCCTGGGACTTTTCATTGTGATCCACGAGGATCACCTGCTTTTTCTGCATGCTCATCAGATTTCTGCGGGAAACCATCCCGACATAATTCCCGCTCTCGCCCAGCACCGGAAAATCTCTGTGACGCACTTTTGACATCACCTCTTTGACGTCGTCCACATAATCGTCAATGTCAAACGTGATAAGCTCCGCACGCGTCATATACTGTTTGATCGGCATGCTCTGGTTGATCAGACGGGCCACCGAGAACGTGTCAAACGGGGTTGTGATAATCACGCAATCACGCCGCTCCGCGAGGCTCTTTACCTCCTCGCTGACCTCTAAGCCGCCTCCGATCACGATACAGCTCGCATTCGACTGAACCGCCTGTATCTGTGCTTCCTCTCTGTCTCCTAAAATCACCAGATCGTCGTCCTCAATATAATCCGCCATATACTCATTGTTGGAGGTCGCGACTACCACCTTGCCGCGGACAAAAAAGGCATGCTCATTGCCGACATAGACCGAGCCCTCCAAGGTCTCTGCGATCGTCTTGTACTGGGTTCTCGCCTGCGAGAGCGCCCGATTGTCAAACACATCCATATAGGATGTCGCAATGTCCTTCGTGACAATGACACCCTCGATCTTTCCCATCTGATTTGTGACGGGAAGCGTGACGACCTCTAACTTTTTCATCAGTTCCCACGCGCGTTTGAGCGAAATCTGACTGCTGACCCCCGCCGTTTTGCGGATGGTGATGTCCTTGATCTGGGCCCCCGCATACGTCACAAGCTCCGGCTCCTTGACGCCGAAATACCCGAGCACATAGCGGGTCTCCTCGTTAATTGCCCCCGCCCGCTTTGCGACATAAGTCTTCGGGCCAATCTGATTCTTCAAGTAGGCGTATGAAATCGCCGCACAGACGGAATCCGTGTCCGGATTTTTGTGGCCTACCACCCATACTTTCTTCGGCTCCACACTCATATGCTTCCCCTGTCCTGTTCTCTAAAACTGAAATACGCCCAACGAATACAACATAAATACGACCAGCACCAAGAAATTTAAAACGGAAAACCACGAAAGACATTTGACATAGCCCTTCACGGAGCCCACGCCCCGCTCCATCTCGTCCATCTTCTCGATTTTTGAATCAAACTCGTTGAACAGATCCTGAATGTTGCGATAGCACTTGACGTTTTCCGAGTGCACCTTTTCCGACAGGTCGGTCTTGATGGACTCTAACTGTGCCGTCGCATTCTCCAGAAGCGCCTTGACCTCCGCGATCTGCCCTTCGGAGAGGCGTTTGTTTGCAATCGCCTGCTCCTCCAAAAACTGCTTGTTTGTCGCGAGCTGTTCCTCGGAAAGCTTTTTGTTCGCCGCAATCTGCTCCTCGTTGAGCTTCCGGTTCTCGGAAAGCTGTCTCTCGCTCGCCTGCGAAACCTGCGAAACCTGTGTCGAAATGCTCGTCTCAATCTCAGTCATCTTTGCGGTGACCTGCTCCGCAAGCTCGTCCACACGCTTTCCGAAAGCGGTCACGATGCGGTCCGCCTCCTGCTGCCGCTCGGTCAGTATCTGCTCTAACTCCTGCGCTTTATCTTCCCGCTCATTGACAAGGGACTGCAATTCCATGACCTTGCTTTCCTTTGCGATAAGAAGCTCCTGAAGCTGCTTTGCCTTCTCCCTGAACTCGTCAATCTGACTTAATAAAAAATCCTCTTTTTCCACTGTAGCCTGTATCCTTTCCTCTTCCTGCACCTGCACCGTGTCCTCCGGTCTGCCGCTTCCCGGCTCCCCGTCTGCCGGCTCATCCTGCGGCGGTTTCGCTGTCTCCGACGGTCTGCCGCTTCCCGGCCGGCCGTCCCGAAACTCCCTCTGTGCCTGTGCCATCCGGTTCCTCTCAGGGTAAAGCTGCGAAAACAAGTACTCAAATAAATTTGCCATGTTGCTCCTCCCCAGATTTTTGCGAAACGTCTAGGCTTATTCTAACATTAACGTTTTTCTTTGTAAAGGAAAAAGGAAGACGGGACGCAGGGCCGTGCTAGCGCATGATTCCCGAAAGGATGGTGACGCAGCGCTCGATGCCTAACCTGCTGCTGTCAAGCACCACATCGTAATTGCGGAAGTCCTCCCATTTCTTCTGCGTGTTCGCCAGATAATAGCTGGCGCGGCGTCTGTTGTTTTTCCGCTCCACCGCGCCAATCTCCCGCTCCGGGATTCCGTAATCGGTGCCGATGCGTTCCCGCTTTGTGTCCGCATCCGCATGGATATAAACTTTCACCACATCCCGGTACTCCCGGAGTGCCTCCGAGGCGCAGTGCCCTATGAAGACGGCACTTCCCTGTTTTGCAAATTCCAGAATCGCACGCTGCTCCTCCGCAAACACCTTTCCCTCTTTCGAAACCATATCCCAGTTTCCCCGCTGTACCTGGCTGACCATGTACATGGAATACAGCAGGCTGTTTGTCGCCTTCTCCT
Source organism: Lachnospiraceae bacterium (assembly GCA_021770345.1). Taxonomy (GTDB): domain Bacteria; phylum Bacillota; class Clostridia; order Lachnospirales; family Lachnospiraceae; genus Roseburia. Next base: position 159,855 of record JAETRD010000011.1, read on the forward strand.
CATACTCTCTGATCTGCTCCGGCGAGACGCCGAGCTTCTCCGACGCCTTCTCTAAAATTTCTTGTCCGTAGCAGGGGATTTCACAGCGCGCAGCCAGCGCCTGCGCGATCTTCGTCCCGCCGCTCCCGTACTCCCGTTCTATTGTAATATACTGCATACTTAACTTCTTCGCTCCTTTCTAAAGCATTCTTAAGACGCCTGATCAAACTGGCTGTTGTAGAGCTCCGCATAGAACCCGTTCTGCCGCATCAGTTCCTCGTGATTTCCGCTCTCAATGACGTCGCCGTCTTTGAGCACAAGAATCAGGTCCGCATTTTTGATTGTGGAAAGCCGGTGCGCGATGACAAAGGAGGTTCTGTCTTTCATCAGTTCATCCATCGCCTGCTGAATTTTCTGCTCCGTCCTCGTGTCAATCGAGCTTGTCGCCTCGTCTAAGATCAGAATCGGCTTATCCGCGATCATCGCGCGCGCGATCGTCAGCTGCTGTTTCTGCCCCTGCGAGAGATTTACCTGATCGTCTAAGACCGTATCGTAGCCATTCGGCAGCGTGCGGATAAAATGATCGAGTCCCACGGCCTTGCAGGCATCCCGCATCTTTTCCTCCGAACCGTTTGGCGAGCAGTAAATCAGGTTCTCCCGGACAGTTCCCTCAAACAGCCAGGTATCCTGCAGGACCATACAGAACTGCGCGTGTACCTCCTCCCGCTTTAAGTCCGCGACGGGAACGCCGTCAATCCGGATTTCCCCGCTGTTAATCTCATAGAAGCGCATCAAAAGATTGACCAGCGTCGTCTTCCCGGCTCCGGTGGGTCCGACAATCGCAATCTTCTGCCCCGCTTTCGCCTCGGCGGAGAAATCGTTGATAATGATTTTTCCCGGGTCATAGCCGAACTGCACATGGGAAAACGACACGTCTCCTCTTGTATCCGCAAGCACCGCCGTCTTTGCACTCTCATCCGCCATCTCCTCGGCGTCGAGGAATTCAAAAACGCGCGAGGATGCCGCACCCGCCGACTGTAAAGACTGCGCCGCCTGTGCAATCTGTGAGAGCGGCTGGGTAAAATACCGGATGTACATGATAAATGAAACGATCACGCCAAAAGAAATCTTTCCGTCTAATGCGAGCGCCGCGCCCACTACGCAGACCGCCACATAGCCAAAATTCCCGATAAACGTCATGATCGGCATCATAAGTCCCGACAATGCCTGCGCCTTAAAGCCGCTGTCCTGCAGTCTGCCGTTGAGACGGTCAAATTCCTCCTTCGCCGCCTCCTCTCCGTTATAGGCTTTCACGACCGTATGGCCGGAATAGATTTCCTCGATATGTCCGTTGATCGCGCCCAAATGCTTTTGCTGGCGCGTAAAATATTTCTGAGAACGCCCCATAATCGCCATCATCAGCACAAACCCGATCGCGGTCGCAAGGATTCCCGTCCCCGTCAGCGTCAGATTTGTCTTTATCATCATGAACAGAGAACCCACAAACAGCGTGATGGCCGAGACAAGCGTTCCGACGCTCATGTTTAGAGACATCCCGATCGTGTCCACGTCGTTTGTCACGCGGGAGAGCACATCACCGGTAGAATTGTGGTGGTAATAGCTCATCGGGAGCCGATTGATTTTCTCGGAGATATCGCTCCGCAGCTTTTTCGATATCATCTGCGTCACGGTGGACATCACCCAGCCCTGTGTCGCCGATAACACCGCGCCGATCACATACAGCGTAACCAGTATCATTGCGATTTCCACGACTCTGTCCATGTCAACCGACGGCTTCACCAGCCCGTAAACCGATTCCGGCAGCCCGTCAAAAGCATTGAGAGCCGCGTCCGCGTCTTCCCCGTCAATTCCGGAGAGAAGCTCCGTCATTTCCCTCTGGTCCTCTGCGCTTATTGTCACGCCGTCAACCGTGATATCCGTGTAGAGCGCATTCTTTACCGATTCCGGCAGCTCCTCCAGCGCGCCCGCCGCCACTTCGGGCGTCTGATTTTCGGTATCAAGGCTTCCGAACAGCTCCATCGCCGCCATCTGATCTTCCACTGGAATCGTCACGCCGTTGACTTCTATCTCTTCCGGCGCCTGCGTCATGTCCGATACCGGCATCAGATTGCCCGCAATGGCCCCCATGACCGTCTCTGTATTTGCCGAGAGATTCTGTGCCATTTCCTCCGAAATATCCGCAAGTTTCCCTGTGTCCGGCGCGATTCCCTCCGCGACCACGTCCGTGATCTCGGACAGTTTATCCGGCCCTGCAAGTGTCAGTATCGTGCCTCCTGCCGCACAGAAAACGGCGATGAGGATAGCTGCCCAATATTTTCTGCAGTAGTTGAGGAGCTTTCCCCAGGTACCGCTCGCAATTTTTTCGTTATTCTGGCGGCCGCCCGCTCTGCCCGGACCGCCTCCCATATGTCCCATTCGTCCTCCCATTATGCCAGTTCCTCCTTTGACAGCTGTGAATATGCGATCTGCTGATATACTTCGCAGGACTCCATCAATTCCCTGTGTGTGCCCGCACCGGCTACTTTTCCGCCGTCTAACACCAGAATCAGGTCCGCATCCCGGATGGTGCCGATGCGCTGCGCGACGATCAGTTTCGTGGCCTGTGCGCATTTTTCCCGCAGCGTCTGTCTGAGCGTCCGGTCGGTCTTATAGTCGAGCGCGGAGAAAGAATCATCAAAAATAAAGATTTCCGGGTCCTTCGCAACGGCCCTCGCGATCGAGAGACGCTGCTTTTGTCCGCCGGAAAAATTGCTTCCTCCCTGCGCCACATAACCCTTGTAGGTTCCCTCCTGCTGCTCCACGAACTCCGTTCCCTGCGCCACCTCCACGGCGTTCTTCACCGCCTCCTCTGTAATGGCTCCTCTTCCGTTGTCCCCGTATGCCACGTTCGAAGTGATATCACCGGAAAAGAGAATTGCCTTCTGAGACACATAACCGATTTTGTTTCGGAGCTCCTTCTGCCGATATTCCTTCACGTTGACTCCGTCTACCAGCACTTCTCCCTCCGTCGCATCGTAAAACCGCGGTATCAGGTTGACTACGGTACTCTTGCCGCAGCCGGTCGAGCCGATAAATGCCACCGTCTGACCCTTTTTTGCCTTAAAACTGATATTTTCAATCACATTTGCAGCCGCATCGGGATAGCGGAACGACACATTTCTGAATTCAACTTCCCCGACGGTTCCCGACGAGTCTTTCGCCCCGGCTCCGTCCTCGACCCGCACCTTTGTCTCAAGCACCTCGAGGATACGCTTTGCGGCAACCGACGCCCGCGGCCAGATCATAAAAATCATCACCAGCATCATAAAGGACATCACAACCTGCATCGCGTAAGAGATAAACACTACCATGTCGGAAAACAACGTCAGCTTACTGCTCATCGCCGCATTGTTAATGAGGATCGCTCCCACCCAGTAGATCGAGAGCGTCAGACCGTTCATGATTCCCTGAATCCCGGGCATCAGAAAACTCAGCGTGCGGTTTGCAAACAGGTTTGCCGACGTCAGGTTCTCGTTTGCCCGCGCAAATTTTTCTTCCTGATAGCTCTCCGCGTTGTAAGCACGCACAACGTTTAATCCCGTCAGGTTCTCCCTTGTCACCCGGTTGAGGTCGTCGGTAAGCACCTGCATTTTTTTGAATTTCGGCGTTGCAAGGGAAATACAGATCAGTACCACCGCAAGCAGAAGCACCACCGCGATCGCTGTGGAGGCCGTCCACTGCCAGCTCTTATTATAAATTTTTAAAATGGCCCACACTGCCATAATCGGTGCTTTCACAATCGCCTGCAGCCCCATGATAATCACCATCTGCACCTGCTGCACATCGTTTGTCGTGCGCGTGATCAGACTTGCCGTGGAAAACCGGCCGATTTCCTCCATGGAAAAATCCTGCACCTTATGAAACAGCTTTCCGCGCAGGTTTGCCGAAAAGTTGATTCCGACTCTGGCCGCAAACACTGCGACTGCCACCGCGGAAATCAGGCTCCCGAGCGCGCAAGCAAGCATCTTTGCACCCGCCGTGATAATCTCAGCCATCTCGCTTCCTTCGGTCTGCACGAGCACCGTAATCTCCGACATATAGTCGGGAAGCTTTAAATCCAGCCACACCTGCATCACGATAAATACCACCGCAAAAAGCAGAAATGCCACATCCTTTTTTGTCAGGTTTCGAAACAGTTTAAACATTCTGTCAGTTCCTCCTCTCACTCTCCTGTATGTTGTCGTAAATCTTTTTCGTCACATTGACAAAGGTTTCGATTTCCTCCTCCGACAAACCGGAAAACATCTTCCGGTTCATCGTCCGCACCATATCCACCGTACTGTCGGACAGATCCATCCCCACCCGCGTGATCCGCACCTTCTTGATGCGTTTGTCCTGCGCGTCCGCATGGGTCGTCACATAGCCTTTCTGTTCCAGACGCTTCACAATCTCAACCGTCGTCGACTGCGCGAGATGAAGAAGCTGCTCAAATTCCTTAAAGGTACACTCGCCGTTCCCCCTCATATTCAGCAATGTCAGCGCTCCCATCTGTACCATCGTCAAATCGTACTGCCGCAGCACGCCGTCCGCATGTTTCTTGATACTGTCATGCATTTCTTTTATGGCATATATGCAGTCAAACTGACTGTCCATCGTCACCTCCGTTTCCGCGCGGCAAACCGTCGGCCGCCGCAGCATTATGCTTCCTTTTGGATTTGTACCCCACTATATCACGGGAAATTTTTTATTTCAATAGTGCACGATTGAATTTTATACTTTTTTAAGATTCAGAGCACGACATATCGCACTGTATAAAAAGCCACAAAGTGCCCGCAGAGACACTTCATGGCTTTTCCCATTTCTTCGGCTTAATTTTCATTTTCCGGCACAAAGACCGTCTCTCTCCCCTCGGTAATCCCGTTTTCGTTGAATGCGTCCACGCGGACACAGTACGCCCTGCCTTTTACAAGCGCGCCGATGGTCTGCGTATTCCCGAACACCATACAGCTGTGGTACAGCTTTTCGGGGGAGCTTCCCCACAAAACATTGTACCCGACCGCATTCTCCCCGTGAATTGCAATCTCCATGTCAAGGTCACTCACGCGTTTCGCCGTAAATTCCGGAGCGTCCGGTTTTGCGCCGTCCCCGATTCCGAACACGCGGAGCCCGGAGATGCATGGCTTCTGCGCGTAGGGAACCTCATAGATCGTCAGGCGCAGATAGCGGACCGAAATCCCTTCCTCGCGCACGATAAAATCGTGCGGCAGGTCCGTCTGTGCCTCCGATTTATCCTCTATCACAAAATAAGAGATGCCGTCCGCAGAGCCCTCGAGCTTCCAGCGCGTCGCATAGTCTTTCTCCTCGATATACCGCGCCTGCGTCGTCCCGCGGATCTCCCCCGGTGACGGGAGGTCGATTTTGTCGTCCGCGAAATTAATCTGCACCGCGCGCACGTCAAAAACTTTCCCGAGGTCGATCTGCAGCCACTCTCCCGGTTTCCCGGACGCGGCGCGCCACCAGGTCTGCGCATTCTCGTCCGCCGCAAGCTTTGGCCCGTTTCCCTCGGTGTAAGACGACGCCGTCATCTGCTTTTTGTAGCTTAACAGATACCACTTGGGGTTTTTCCACGGATCCGTTTTTCCATTCTCCACAGCGACAGGCCAGTCGCCGTATCTCTGGTTGCAGAACAGCTCGCCGTCGGCGTCAAAGCCCGCCTTCCACAGCCCGACGCGCCGCTCAAAGTCAAAGTTTTTGCTGATCTGCATCGTGGAGGTATGCCACAGGTTCCCCTGTTTATCCCACATCGTGGAGCCGTGGCCCGCGCCCCGCATAAATCCGCCCGGCTTGTAGGAATACGGGTTGTTTTCGGCGAGCGCAAACGGTCCGAGCGGGGAATCCGCGACATAGACGCCGTCCGCATAGATGTTGTACTGGGTTCCCGGGCAGGCGTACTGCAGATAATATTTTCCCTGATATTTGTCCATCCATGCGCCCTCAATGTAAGGCTTATCGCTTAACATGCCTTTAATCAGCGGGATATATTCCGCCGGCACGTCGGCGGTCTGACCGCCCTGACCGCCCTGCTGCTTCATAAAATATTGGAACGCTGCCTCAACTTCCTCATCGCTTTTCGGTGTCTTGCTGTGATTCTCCCCGGCGCGCTCATACCCCCTGCTCCACGCGTCGCCGTAAATCAGCGCCCGTTTCTCCCCGAGCGGATGCATCGTCGCCGGGTCGAGTTCCACGCCCCAGACCGGCGTCACATTAGAACATCCCCAGTAAAAATAGAGCCTTCCGTCATCGTCGCAAAACAGGTTCGGATCCCAGAAGTCAAACGTTCCGGGGAACTCCTCATACGGCCCGTTTAAGATGTCTTTTGTGCGGTAGAAATTACAGTTTTCCCCGCGCTTGGACGCCGAGAAATACACATACTCCCCGACCACTCGCACGTCCGGCGCGTAGTCGTACAGCGGCAGGTTTTCCGGCAGCCTGTGACTCTCCCAGTGCACCAGATCGTCCGACACCCAGACGGAAAGCTGCATGGACGCAAAGATGTAATAGCGCCCCTGAAAGCAGATCATCGACGGGTCGGCCGCCTCCCTGCCAATCTGAAGGCCGCCCGCGCGCTGGTCGGCGTTAAACTGATAACGGTAATTGATATTAATTGGGTTGCAGTAATAGTTCATATTCTATTTCCCCCTGACTCTGTTCTCTGATTCTGTTTCCTGATTCTATTCGGCTGCGCGGTAGAGATGCACTTCCCCGGTAATGCCGCTCCCCTTCGCAGGCGGCGTCGCGAGCATCTTGCGGTACCCTTCGAGCAGCGGATAGCACTGCCGCTCGAGCGTCGTCGCAACCTCGATGACAAGCGTGTTCTCCCCCGCTTTTCCGGAAAGCTCATACACATACTCCGGCACAATCTGAATCCCCGCGCTCTCCCCGTTTAAAAAGACCTCGATGCCTTCCTCGGCATCCGTGATTACGAGCACAAGCTTCGTATCCTCCTCCAGCGAAAAATGCGTCTCATACCGGACGAACCCGGAAAACTCCGGCTCTTCCTCCGCCAGCGCATCCGGCAGGACGACAGATTTCTTCTCCCCGAACGCCGGGTAAGCCGCACCCTCGCAGACTGCTCGTGAAAAGCCGGCAAGCCCAAGCTCGTCGCCGCGTTTTCGCTCCGTATGCATCGGTGCGCCGCAGTCGCCGCACACGAGGAACACGCTCTTTCGCGGCACAAGGTGTACGGCCACCTTAAGGCCCTGCTCTGTCTCCTCATAATCCGCCCGCTCCGTGCGGTTTGCCCACGCGTCGTACCGGAAAACGCCTCCCGAAATTCCCGGCAGCAACATCGTCCCGTCGTAATCCCGCTCGCCCTCGTTCACCAGGAAAAACAGTTCGGTATCCCCGTGAATCTGCAGCACACGGATGCGGTTATCCGCAGGAGAAAGCGCCGGTGTGCAAAGATTCCGATTCTCCACCGCCTCCGCCAGCCCCGCAAGCGGGACAACCGGACACTTTGCAAGTGCGTCGGGCAGTGCCCCGTCCTCCTCGCAGAATCCCTCCGGCCGCCTGTTCACGAAAAATACGGGAAGCCCGGCCCCCGCCAGCCGCGCGATGCCGCCTGCGGCCGCTTTCGGAATCCGCTCACACTCCGGCACGACAAACACCCGGTATTCCTGCCCGTTTACGACAAACGGATTGCCGTACCCCGCCCGGTAAAATTCCGGCTTTTCAAACACGTCCGCAGGCAGTACCTGACAGCCGATCTGGTGGTCATAGAGCGCGCGCAGCGGCTTTTCAAACGGCATCGCGTCCTTGTCGCACCATTCGGCCTCGCCGTGGTAGAGGATTGCGACGGGCGCCTCATGCCGTCCGGCGCTCGTCGCCGTCGCGACGCGGTTCATATAGCCCATCAGCTCCCCGAAATGGCGGTACTGCGGGTTATGCCCGTGCGCGTAAAAATGCGGCGGGCAGTCCGGGTCCGGGAACGGATGCCCGCTGAACGCATGCGGCACAAAATGATTGATCCCGCGCACCAGAAAATGGTCGGCTAAATATTTCTCCAGCTTCACGCCCTCTTCCCATCCGTAGTTGCCGAAAATCTCACACATGGAGTTCCCGTTTTTGCCCGGCTCGATCGCTGCTGCGCTCTCCGCAAGCGCCGCAAGTCCATAATGGTAAAACTCGCCGTTGCGCGGCTGACGCATATGGTTGACGGTCGGCGCATCTTCGCCCTGCGGCAGCACCTGTCCGCCGATATCGTCGATTCCCGCCATGTCCTGCCCTTCCAGGCCGCGGAAATAATGGCCGAGGCTTGAACCTGTCCGGCAGTGCTGCCCGTCATCCTCAATCACATGCCCGATGTACGCCACGCCGTGCTCCCTGCACCAGTCACCGATTTGCTTACTGAAATTGTCCCGCACAAGCTTTGTCAGCTCATCCATGTAGGCAAAGTGGACAAACGACGTCTCCGCGTCGGATTCCTGCCGCCACAGCGCGGCAAGCCGTCCCTTCCAGTTTTCGCCGAGCCGCACCGCCATTCGTTCCGCCATGTTTTTGCCCCATGGCAGATCCTGACGGCATCCTAAAAGATTCCCCTTATTGTACAGCATCCCGTTGCCGAGCTCCGGTTCATCGGAGAAAAATCCGGCGATGGTTTTGCCGAAATCGTCTGCATAGTGCGCGTAATGCGCCTCGTAGACCGTGTCAATCAGGATTTTGCAGCTCTCTTGCTCCGTCATGTTGATGTAGTCGCGGTGATACCCGCTGTTTCCGCTTGCAATCACTGCAAAAAGCTCCCACGCGCCCTCCGGTTTCTCAAACGTCACCGTCTCCCCGTCGAGCAGGCCGGTCAAATCGACCACACTCCCGTCCTCTCTTTTCGCGGCGACACAGAGCACCTCATCCGTCTCTTTTTCGTACACGCGCGCGGGAGGCTGATTGAAAAACATCGCCTCCATCGGGGAAAGCCCCTCCTTTTTCGGCGCCTCAAAGAAACCCTGCTCCCGCAGCGAAACCGTCTGCCTCCCCGCTTCCGTCGGAAGTTCCGTCCCATTCATAAAAATATTCTGTCTGCACAGCGCATACTCTGCCGTACGGGCCGCCCCGTTTGCAAACCCGGTCGGGAAATGGCTGTCGTCTAAAATCCAGACCTTCATCCCGCGCACCCGCGCTTCATCTAAGATCACGTCCATATCCTGCCACCATTTCGGCCCGCAGAAATCGGGATGCGGCCTGCTCTCGACGCAGACGGCGCCGCATCCCGCCCCGGCAATCGCAGCCATCATCTCACGCAGTGTCTCCTCGTCCTCCCCGTGCTGCCAGAAAAACGGCAGAATGTGATTGTCCCACGCTCCGCTTACTAATTTTGCAATCGTCTGATTCATCTGATATCCGTTCCTTTCTTCGCATAGTTACCTCCATGCGCACACGCTTTTTGTGCATTTCAAGTTTGTGCGTGTGCGCACAAACTTGGGATTGAAAATTTTAATTTTCAATCTTATTCCGCCTGTGCGGCCATTTTCTTTATTTTAGCGCAACGACAGATTTCCTGCGTTTTTTTTCTCACTTTTATGTTCGGATATTCTTGCTTTCGCCTTCTGCTGTTTAAAATTCAAACGCTAAAGTGAATTTTCAAACACATCCGAAATCTGTCTGTGCTATAATCCATTCACAATCCCTCAGCGGCCAAAGGAACGCACGCCCTTTGGCCACGGAAGGAAATAACGACGAACAACGAAAGGACGTGATTTTATCTTATGAAACTCAAAGAAAACATCAACCTGTCGGATTTTATTCTCAAAGTGCGGGAATGCCGCGCAGACGTCACCTTCCTTTCCCCGGAAGGAGACCGGCTGGCGCTCAAATCCGCGCTGTGCCAATATATTTTTGCCTCCCTTCAGGGGCAGCCGGCGCTCTTAAATGGCGCTGCGATTCTGTGTGAGGACAGCGCGGACTATGAACTCCTGCGGAATTATCTCGTCTGATATATACTTCAAAGAAAACTGTCTCGAAAGGAGCCGCCATGAAAACCGATGCCCGCGTCCGCTATACCCGTATGATCATCCGGCACACGTTTTTGGAACTGCTCAAAGAAAAGCCGCTCGCAAAAATCACCGTAAAAGAAATCTGTGAAACCGCGGAAATCAATCGCACAACTTTTTACAAACATTACCGCGACCCCTATGACCTGCTCGAACAGCTCGAACTTGAAGCGATACACAGCCTGCTGTCCATCATCGAGGACGCCGCGGACAAAAATCTCGCACAGATTCTGCTGCCGATTCTCTGTACCATCAAAAAAAACCGGGATTGGTTTTGCAGTCTCACTTCGGCCGGAGACGACAAAAGTTTTCTCTATCGTCTCTCCATCTGCTGTTTCCGCAAAATCTATGAGCAGTCCCCCAAAGACCCCGATGCCGGGAATCCATCCCTGTCCATGCTGCATTTCAGCTATATCGCAGGCGGAATCGGCGGCATCATTGAGTACTGGCTGCAAAGCGGCATGGAAGAATCCCCTGAAGTTATCGCGGAGCACTTGCAGAGATTCACGCTCTCCGTAACCAAACAATCCTGATTTTAACATATTTACTGTTCTGTTTTTCATGAAGATGTGTTATGATTCATTTATAAAATGTACCCTGTGTATTTATCGGAACATGTTTTTTCATCTGCGCACATGTTTCCGCGGAGGATTTTTATGACGACAGAAGAAAAGCTATCCTTTTTTCGGGAACTCATTAATTGTTCCTACCCGCTCTACCACTGGGATTTTGACGCATCCTTAAACCTTGTCTCCACGAACTGGCAAAAAGATTTGTTCGCGGGAGATTTTTTCGCTTATATGGGGTTCCGCGAACGGATACAGCAATTTCTCGCCGACGGGAAACGGACGCCCGTCATCATCGAGGCCGAATCGAACCTGCTGTGGATTGCAGGCTTTGTCTTTTCCGACATGCAGCCTGCAAGCTGCCATCTGATTGGACCGGTTCTCGGCGGACGCGACACGCCCATGCTGATTCGAAAAAAACTGGATTCCTTCGAGCTCACCGCAAAGCTGCGCGCGACGATCTTTAAAATATTCGAAGAGGTTCCGGTGATTCCGACCAATATCCTAAACCAGTACGCCGTGATGCTGCATTACTGCCTGAATCGGGAAAAACACTCCCTCCACGACGTCACCTACCTGAATACCGCGCACTCCCCCGCCCCTGCATCCCGCATGGGAAATCCGGGACACGGCGGAATCTGGCTTGCCGAGCAGACACTGTGCAAGATGCTCGAAAACGGGGATCCCAGATATCGGGAAGCCCTCGAGCAGTCATTCTCCCTCAGCGACGGTGTCAAAGCCGATTCCGGGGACTCCCTGCGGAACAAGAAAAACAACTGCATTGTCCTGCTCACGCTGTGCTCCCGCTCCTGCATCCGGGGCGGCCTGCCGCCTGCAATCGCCTATGACTTAAACGACTACTATGCCCAGAAATTCGAAGCGTGCAATTCCATCACGGAACTGAACGATTTGAGCCTTGCGATGCTCGACGACTATGTCGGCCGGATGCAGGACATGAAAAACAGCTCCTCCGTCTCCGCCGCCATCTTAAGCTCCTGCGAATATATCCGCACGCATATTACGGAGTCGCTCTCCATCGGGGAACTCGCGAACCGCACCGGCTATTCGGAGTACTATTTTTCCCACAAGTTCAAAAAGGAAATGGGGTGCAGCGTCAACGACTATATACTGAAAGAAAAATTAGAGCAGGCCAAACTTCTCTTAGCCGGAACCGCAGACAGCATCCAGTCGATCAGCGACAGCCTTGCGTTCAGCAACCGCAGCTATTTCTATTCCTGCTTCCAGAAGCACATCGGCATGTCCCCCAGCGAATACCGCAAACAAAACGGAAAGCTCTGATTGCGGAGCTTTCCGTTTTGCCCGTCCGGCGATTATTCCAGAATCTCCGGATGTTTCCATGTGGACACATTTTTACTCCCCGCGCTTAGCGCCCCGTCCACCGGAATCGCGGCGCCTGTGATGTAGCGCGCCAGATCGCTCGCTAAAAACAGCGCGAGATACGCGCACTCCTCAGGCTGCCCCATGCGCCCCGCCGGACAGTCCTTCGCGAAATACTCCAGCGCCTGCTCGGGCGCATCCCCGAAGATACTCGTCCTGGTATACCCCGGGCAGATTGCGTTTACGGTAATCCCGTGCGGCGCATAGTCGAGAGCCGCGGCTTTTGTCATGCCGACCACGCCGTGTTTCGTCGCCACATAGAGCGCCTGTCCGCGCTGCGGCAGAATCCCCGCGACCGACGCGACATTAATCAGAAAACCACCCGCGCTGTGCGATTGAAAAATCGCCTCGGCGCCGTACTTCATTCCCGCAAAGACCCCTTTGCTGTTCAGCGCAAAGATGTTGTCATAGTCTTTTGTCTCATACTCGTGCAGCGGGTTTCCTCCCTGTCCGATGCCCGCGTTGCTGACGACGCCGTCAAGTTTTCCATACGTTTCCACCGCCCGGTCAATCAGCCTCTTAATCTGTGTCGTATCGCTGCAGTCCGTCTGCACAAAAACGGCTTCCCCGCCTTTTCTGCGGATTTCCTCCGCCACGCGCTCCCCCTGCTCTGCGCTTCTCGCCGCACATACAACCTTCATTCCGTTTTCTCCGTACACGCGCGCAATCGCCTCCCCGATTCCACGGCTCGCGCCCGTCACGATTGCAACTTTTCCCGCTACACTTTTAAAATCCATATCCTCGTCTCCTTTTTGTTTTTCTTAAGAATAGCGCAGCGCACAGCGGTCCTCAATCAGCAATGTTGGCGCAAATGCTGTATAACCGACACACTTCGGCAGATTGTCGCCAAAGTATATAAAACCTCGCACATTGTCTCTTATGTTGCTTTTTTCATCCACATGTTTCTTTTCTGAACAATCACACCACAAAAGATGAAATTTTGATACATCCTGCTGAATTTATAAACTCCTGTCCGGCAATTCTTTTATATAATTCTGGCAGAAACAGCAAATCATCTATATGGAGGAATTTTGTTATGGCAAACGAAAAGAAAAAAAGCCAGAGTGAAATCGACGGCGTACAGTACCGGCGCGCCAGCCTGTGGCAGATTATCCTGGTCTCCACAAGCGCTTTGATCGGGATGAGTTTTTATTCCCTGATCGGTCTCGCAAGCTACACCGCAAGTATCGGATTCGGCATTGCAACGGTCGCCGTCGGGTTTATCCTGACGTTCACGCGCGTTTTCGACGCAGTCACGGACCCGCTGCTCGCCTTTGTATACGACAAGGTCAACACCCGGTTCGGCAAAGTCCGCATTCTTCTCGTCAGCGGATGGCTGATTATGATCCTCGCCCTTTTGATGATGTTTAACTGGGCCGCCGGCAAAGGACACGGAACCGCCGCCTTTGTGGCACTGTACATGATCTACATCATCGGCTACACGCTTTTTAACATGACAAGCCAGACGCTGCCGGCTTTGATGACAAACGAGCCAAAGCAGCGCCCGCTGGTCGGCGTGTTTTCCACCATCTTTAACTATGTGGTCCCCATCACTCTGAGTATGGTTTTCTATGTGGCACTGATGCCGAAATACGGCGGCTACACTCTGGAATTTCTGGCATCCGCCTGCTGGGTGGCGGTCGGGTTTTCTGCAGTCGGAATCGTCCTGACCTGCATCGGAATCTCCGCATTTGACAAGCCGGAAAACTTTGAGGGCACAAGTGCAAAGAAAGAAAAGCTGAAGCTAAAAGACATGATCGACGTGCTCAAAAACAACCGTCCCCTGCAGTGCTACATCGCCTCGGGCGCGTCCGACAAAATCGCACAGCAGGTGGCAAGCCAGTCCATCATCAGTACGATGCTGGGCGGCATTATCATCGGTGATATCTCGATTTCCACTACACTGACCACCATCAGTATTATCCCGTCGATTATCTTCGCCTTTATCGGCGCGAAGTATGCCGGCAAACACGGCAGCAAAAAGACAATCGTCACATGGACCTACATGTGCATCTATGTGACCTGCGCCACGATCCTGTTCTTTGTCATCCTGCATGCAGGCGGCAACACAAGGGCTATCTCGAGCGCTCTGCCACTGATGATCATCTATGTGGTCTTGACGCTGGCCCAAAATGCCACGAAAATGTGCGTCACGACCGGAAACAGCGCATTTATGGCCGACGTGATCGACTATGAGCTCGACCGCGGCGGAAAATACATACCTGCCGTCGTATCCGGCGTCTACAGCCTGATCGACAAGCTTGTCTCCTCCGTCAGCGCGCTGATCGCCACGGGCGCAGTCGCACTGATCGGCTACCGCGAGACAATGCCGCAGCCCACCGATGAACTGACCGGAGGCATTTTCTGGATGACAATGGTATTGATGTTCGGCTTCCCTCTGATTGGATGGGTGGTCACACTGATTGCAATGCGGTTCTGCTCCCTCAACAAGGAGGAGATGGTCGAAGTTCAGAAGCGTATCGCGGAAAAGAAAGCTGCCGCGAAACAGGCAATCATTGAAGAAGCATTGAAATAGCAGAAAACTTTTCTGCTGACTGCAAGAGGAGGGGCATATCAGAGTTTGATATGCCCCTTTTCAATAGATTTTTAAAATAAATCGCTATGTGTTCCTGCTTCATACGAAATCCTAAAATAATCCAAATACGCTTTATATTTATCCTGTGCCGTCAGACAGGTATCTGCCTATGTATCGTATAACGCATCATCGGCAATAAATACAGCTCTTTCATACTTTCATTTCTCCTTCTTTGCCTCCGCTTTCAGCAGGCGGTATTGCCTCCACATAAGAAAGACTCCGATTCCTACCGACAAACCATCCGCCAGCGTATGGGCAGCCGCAATCCCGTTTTGCCCCATCGCCGCGTGCAGCAGATACAGCAGCGGAATCAAAAGCACCCCCTGCCGCAGAACCGACATCAGAGTCGCCGAGCGCGCATTTCCGGCAGACTGTACAAAGTTCGTACTCAGATAATAAAAACCTATCACGGGACTTGCAGCTATGAGATACGGAGCCATTGCGGCTCCCATTTTTGCAACGACCGGTTCTTTGATAAAGATACCGATGATCGGTTCCCGGAACACCAGACACAAAATCCCCGTCACCGTCCCTGTGACGACAGTCAGCAACGAGACATCCCGTATCGTCTCCCGCAAACGCGGTACATTTTTGGCCCCGTAATTGTATGCCAGCAAAGGCTGTACTCCCATACAGACTCCCATCTGAAGCATTCCGATCATCATCGCAGTCTTTCCCGCGGCGGCCATCGCCGCGATCGCATCCGTTCCGTAACTTCCCAGCAGCCGATTGGAAAATGTGGACGCAAACCCGGACAAAATACTTGACAGCGCATTCGGCATTCCAAGCGCAATCACCGCAAACAACGCCTTTCTGTTTTCTTTTGCCAGACGGATATCCGCGTTGAGAATCACCGCTTTTTTCGCGATATAGCGCAGATAATACAGTGTCCCGGCAAGATTTCCGATAACCGTTGCCACCGCCGCTCCCGCGACCCCCATACCAAATCCAAAAATAAACAGCGGATCCAGTATCATATTGACCGCTGTCGCCGCCAGATTCCCGATCATGCCCTCCTTCACCGCCCCCTCGGCCCGTATGATTGTTCCGAGCGTTGTCGACGCCAGCATAAACGGCACGCCCAGCGCACAGATTTCCATATACGCTCCCGCATAAGGCAGAATCCCCTCCGCCGCGCCAAGCAGAGGAAGAATTGCATTCCGCGCCAAAAGCAGAACCGCCGTAATCAACACGCCAAAGCCAATCGCACCCCAGAAGCACAGGCTGGCATATGTCCTGGCTCCCTTCTTATCATTACTTCCCAGCGCCTTTGCGATCAGAGCGCATCCACCGCTGCCAAGCATCGTCGCCACCGCCGCAGACACAGAGAAAAGCGGCCCCACCACAGAGACCGCAGCCACCTGGTTGTAATCCCCCAATTGACCGACGAAAAACATATCCGTCATATTGTAAAGAATCATCACAACGATGATCACAACCGAGGGAATCGCCAGGGAGACAATGGATTTCCATACCGTCTGTTTCTCAAATAATGTTTCATACTGCATTGCACATACCTCCTTATTGCCGTTATTTTACAATAAGGAGCATCCGCATCCGGTTTTATAATTTACGTTTCTGTTTCGGAATTCACGATTGATAAAATTGCACCTGAAATTTCAAACAGGAAAACGAATTAAAAAACGTTTGGGTACTTTCTATACGAGCCGCAATGATATCTGTTTCATTTCATCTTCAAACGTTTTCAGCTTGTCTGTCCATTGTCCCTCTTGAATTAAAAATTTTTTTATTTCTATATAGCAGTCGTCATCAAGCATATTTGTTGCTTTCACTGCCGCATAAGAGTTTTCCTTCGTACATTTGCTCATAAGGACTCCCATTCTGTTTTTATATCTGGGTTTATATCCTCCTTCATTTAAATCTTCCAGTATTTCTTCCATTTTTTTATGGATATCTTCCCATTCTGTCATTCTGGGCACCATCACTCTCATAGTATCATTTAGTTTCATGGCTGTTATTGTGTCTTTTCCTGTACCCGCTGAATCAATCCCCTTGAAACGATACCGACATTTCGAATGTAATGCAAGATAATCCTGCGGCCTGTCTATGCAAGGGTTAATTATTTTTCCCTCATAGTCTCTCTTTTCTCTGTTGCATCGTAAACATGCCGGAAATAAGTTTTCCCATGTTACCACCTGATCCGGATTCGTTCATTTTGGTAAAAAATGGTCAATCGTAACATCCTTCGCTTCTATGTCAAGCATACATTCACAATACACACACTTCTTATGACTCATCTTAAGCAATGCATCCTTCAGCGGTTTCTTAATTTTAGGAGAGTTCCACACATCCCTATCTCTATTTTCCATATACAATTTTTTCAATTCTTCACAGACCTCTGGTGTCAGTTCTTTCGGACGCGCTCCCCTTTCAAGTTTTATCATCTGCTTCCATCAACTCCATATCCAAATCCAAGATTTTACTCTCATGACTTCCCGGATTTACCATTTCCTTTAGTTCCCGATAAAGATTTCTTGCTTTGCCATAGTTTTCTTTATCCATCGCCAGTGAAAAAGCTTCCAGACGCTCATTAAAAGCCGCTGTTTTGGGCTCCACTCCCATCTTCTGTTCCTGAATCGCTTCTATACTCCAACCATTATAACTGCCGCTCCCCGCTGCATAATGCATGGTGCTGATATCAAATAATTCAGCTGCACTCAATGACTGTATAATAAATGGAGAATGTGTGGATATAATAAACTGACAGTTAGGAAAGGTTCTTTTCAAATCTTCCACGATTGTCTTTTGCCACTTTGGATGAAGATGTAAATCCAATTCGTCAATAAGAATCACAGCCTCCTCTTCCAGTGGATTTTCAGATTCCGGATTTGCTATCGACATTCTCTTTGCAATATCCGCTACCACAGACAAAACCGCTTTATACCCTCCACTTAACTGATTTATTTGTAAATCAATTCCCTCCGCATTCGTTATCAGCATTCTGGACGGAGATAGTTCAATTCTCAAATTTGTGTAACCTTTTATCATTCTTTCCAGTGCCATGCGAACACAATTTAATTTTGGATTTTTGTATTTCGGGTTATCTCTGAGTCTACGAAGCTCGATATCTTCTTCCGTTTTAAACCAGTCGTAGAAATCACGAAAATAACTTGCATTGTTAAAACAGTTTCTAAGCGCATCAGCCACCTCAAAACTCTTAATATGTCCACGTTGTGGTATCTCGCGAATGATTCTGTCGGTACCATAATAAAGGACTAGCGGCAGCGCCTTTTTTTCTGCACATTCCACATATTTTGCCTTTAAAGGCTTTATATCATTCGGTGCCTGCGTCTTTTGCTCCGTAGTATTTTCAATCAGAGTTATTGAGCGAACACGTCTTTTGTTCGTCCAGATATACGTTTTCCCTTCTAAGGACACCCCTATGCGAACCGCTGTTTCACCAGTCCCATCCCGAATATCACTGTTTGTCAAATCACATTCCTTTACCGCCTCACTGCTTATCGCTCTCAGAACAGGCACAAATGCCTTCGTAATAGCTTCCAAAATGGCTGTTTTTCCGCTCCCGTTATCTCCGATTAAGACAACAAAATTTTTGTCTTTAAACTCTATCCTTTGTTGCTCAATGTTTCTGAAATTATATAATTCTAAAAAATCGATTCTCACTGCATCACCTTCTCTGAGTTATTAAAATCCATTATAATTATATCTTATAGATTTCCCGTCAGCAAGCCTTATTCCCGAAAAAAGCACCGTCCGGGCAGTTCCCGGACGGTGCTTTTTTGCTGCCGACCTTACAGGTCAGCTTTTATGCAATTATTTGTACAGCTCTACCAGACGAAGCAGGTGCTCGTAACGCTCCGTTGCCGCATCCTCGGATGCCTTAAAGAGCTGCTCTGCTCTCTCCGGGAACGCTCTGGTCAGACGGCTGTAACGTGTCTCGTTGTTCAGGAACTCCTGGTAGGTTCCGTCGCCCGGCTTGGAGGTCAGCGTGAACGGATTCTTGCCTTCCGCCTTAAGCTGCGGATTGAAGGAGAAGAGGTTCCAGTAGCCTGCAGCTACGGCTTTCTTCATCTCATCCTGACAGTGGTTCATACCGCCCTTTACACCGTGCAGCTCACACGGAGCGTAACCGATGATCAGAGACGGGCCGTTGTAAGCCTCAGCCTCAGCCAGTACCTTCACCGCATGCGCCATATTCGCGCCGAGTGCGATCTGTGCCACATATACATAACCGTAGCTCATCGCGATCTCCGCAAGGCTCTTTTTGCCGACTTCTTTTCCTGCCGCAGCAAACTGGCATACCTCACCGATATTGGAAGCCTTGGAAGCCTGACCGCCGGTGTTGGAGTACATCTCAGTATCAAATACCATGACATTTACGTTCTCGCCGGAAGCAAGTACATGATCTAATCCGCCGAAACCGATATCGTAAGCCCATCCGTCTCCTCCGAAGATCCAAACGGATTTCTTTACGAGGTAATCCTTCTTATCAAGCGCTGCCTTTGCATCCGGGCATCCCGCTGCAGCTGCTTTCTCAAGCTCTGCAACCAGTGCGTCCGTCGCTGCCGCATTCTCTTTCGTGCTGTCCTTTGTCTCCATAAACTTCGCGAACGCATCCTTTAACTCAGCCGGAGCCTTGTCAGAAGAAGCACATTTCTCTGCGCTTGCGATCGCCTGGTCACGGAGCACTTTCTGTCCGATCTGCATACCGAGTCCGTGCTCTGCATTATCCTCGAACAAGGAGTTCGCCCATGCCGGACCCTTCTTGGAATCTTTGTTCACCGTGTACGGCGAAGTAGCTGCCGGACCGCCCCAGATGGAGGAACATCCGGTCGCGTTGCTGATGTACATATGCTCGCCGAACAGCTGTGTGATCAGACGTGCATAGGAAGTCTCCGCACATCCCGCACAGGAACCGGAGAACTCAAGCAGCGGCTGATTGAACTGGGAGCCCTTTACGGTGTTGTCCGCCGGCATACCCGGTTTCTTGCCCACGTTTGCAACCAGGTAATCGAATACCGGCTGCTCTGCCGCCTGGGACTCCTGCGGAACCATCGCGATCGCACCTACCGGACATACGGTGATACACTCGCCGCATCCCATACAGTCTAACGGGGATACGCTCATCGTGTACTTGTACTCGCCTGCTTTCGGCTTGGTGTCAGCAAGCTTGATCTGCTCCGGAGCAGCCTTTACCTCGTCCTCACTCAGCATGAACGGACGGATGGTTGCATGGGAACATACAAACGCACACTGGTTACACTGGATACACTTCTCTGCATCCCAGGTCGGAACGGTCACTGCGGTACCGCGTTTCTCGTAAGCGGAAGCGCCGTGCTCGAACTGTCCGTCCGGATTGCCCATGAACGCGGAAACCGGAAGGGAATCGCCGTCCATCAGAGAAATCGGGTTCATCAGCTCTTTGACCATCTTAACGGTCTCGGGACGTCCTACAAGCTCTGCCGGAGCCGGATCCGCTGCCGGGTTCGACCAGGAAGCCGGAATCTCAACCTTATGTACGGCGTCAACACCTGCGTCAATTGCCTTGTAGTTCATCTCAACGACTGCATCGCCCTTCTTGCCGTAGGACTTCTTCGCAGCCTGCTTCATGAAATCAACCGCTTCCTCAATCGGCATTACGTTTGCCAACTTAAAGAATGCGGACTGTAAGATCGTGTTGGTACGCTTGCCCATACCGATCTCAATCGCTTTGTCAATCGCGTTGATCGTATATAACTGAATGTTGTTGTCAGCGATGTATTTCTTCGCGGCAGCATTCAGATGATGCTCTAACTCCTCGTCGGACCACTGGCAGTTGATCATGAAGACTCCGCCCGGTTTTACGTCCTGAACCATCTTAAAGCCCTTTGTCACATAGGACGGATTGTGGCATGCCACGAAATCTGCCTGGTTGATGTAATACGGGCTCTTGATCGGCTTGTCACCGAATCTTAAGTGAGAGATCGTCACACCGCCGGTCTTCTTGGAGTCATACTGGAAGTATGCCTGGATGTACTTGTCGGTGTGGTCGCCGATGATCTTGGTCGAGTTCTTGTTCGCGCCGACGGTACCGTCACCGCCGAGACCCCAGAACTTGCACTCTACGGTGCCTGCCGCGGATGTGATCGGAGCCGGCTTTACCTCCGGTAAGCTTAAGTTCGTCACATCGTCCACGATACCGATCGTAAATCTCTTCTTCGGAGCGTCGCTCTCGAGCTCTTTAAATACTGCAAAGACAGAGGAGGGCGGCGTATCCTTGGAGCCTAAGCCGTACCGTCCGCCTGTGAGGACAACGGTGTCAAGACCTGCCTCGCGCAGTGTAGCGGCAACGTCTAAGAACAACGGATCTCCGAGTGATCCCGGCTCTTTCGTGCGGTCGAGAACCGCCACTTTCTTCGCGGTCTTCGGCAGCGCTTTCAGGAAGGACTCCGCAACCCACGGACGATACAGGCGAACCTTTACGAGTCCGACCTTCTCACCCTTCGCGGTCAGGTAGTCGATTACTTCCTCGGCAACGTCATTGATGGAACCCATCGCCACGATCACGCGCTCTGCGTCCGGTGCTCCGTAGTAATTGAACAGATCGTAGTTTGTGCCAAGCTTCTCGTTGACCTTCTGCATGTACTTGGATACGATTGCCGGAAGCGCATCGTATGCGGTGTTGCACGCCTCGCGGTGCTGGAAGAATACGTCGCCGTTCTCATGGGAACCGCGCATAGCCGGATGCTCCGGATTCAGCGCATGCGCACGGAATGCCGCAACCGCGTCCATATTGCACATCTCTTTTAAGTCCGCAAAATCCCACTTCTCAATCTTCTGAATCTCGTGAGAAGTACGGAATCCGTCGAAGAAGTTGATAAACGGAACTTTTCCCTCAATCGTTGCCAGATGCGCAACCGGGCTTAAGTCCATAACCTCCTGCGGATTGGTCTCGCACAGCATCGCGAAACCGGTCTGACGGCAGGCATATACATCGCTGTGATCGCCGAAAATATTCAGAGACTGGGTAGCTACGGTACGGGCAGATACGTCGAATACACAGGGAAGCATCTCACCCGCAATCTTGTACATATTCGGGATCATAAGTAAAAGCCCCTGGGATGCCGTAAAGGTCGTCGTCAGTGCACCTGCGGCAAGAGATCCGTGAACGGCACCTGCGGCGCCTGCCTCGGACTCCATCTCTACAACCTTCACCTGATTTCCGAAAATGTTCTCCTGACCTGCTGCGGACCACTGATCTACAGAGTCTGCCATCGGGCTGGAAGGTGTGATTGGGTAAATAGCTGCAACATCTGTAAACGCGTACGCAACATGAGCTGCGGCTGTGTTACCGTCCATTGACTGTTTTGCTCTGGACATTATTTATTCCTCCTTCTTACTTAATAGTAAATGTAATTAGTATGTCATTTTACCGACCTATAGATAATTTTATCATTTAATTTGTCGATTGTAAACGTTTTTGCTGTACAAAAACAAATGCAATTCAGATATATTTCCGCTCAAACTCCTCCACCGGCAGCGGTTTGTCAAAGAGGTAGCCCTGTCCGTAACGGAATCCGCAGTCGAGCAGGAACTGCTGCTGCTCCTTTTCCTCAATTCCCTCGAAAATAATCTCCGATTTCGCCGCCCGGATAAACTGTCCCATCCGCGTGACAAATTCTCGCTGCTCCGCCACGCTGATGCGCTCCGTAAACTGTTTGTCGATTTTGATCACGTCCGCCGGCACTTCCATCAGCACGCTTAAAGACGAATACCCCGTGCCGAAATCGTCGATGGCGATGCGGTACCCCTCCCGCACAAGCTCGGTCAGACAGGCTTTGAGCCTGTCAAGGTTATCCACAATCACACTCTCGGTCACCTCAATCTCTATGTACTGCGGCTCTATCCCGTAGCGCTCCATCAGTTCCCGGAGACGTCCCACAAATTCCTGTCCCCCGTCCTCAAAATGTCTTCTCGAAAAATTTGTGGAGACGGTAAACAGCTGTCTCCCGGCGTTCTTCCAGCGCCGCATCGCCCGCAGCAGCTGCTCTAAAATGTAAAAATCCAGATCCACGATATAGCCGATATTCTCAAGCGACGGAATAAAGTCCGCGGGAGAGACAATTTCGCCGGCCGCGTTCCTCCAGCGCGCCAGCGCCTCCGCCCCGTAGATCTGCCCCTCGTCCAGCAAAAATTTCGGCTGCAGGAAGATTTCGATCTCGCCCTTCTGCATCGCCGCATAAAAGCGCCCGGTAATCTGAATCGTCGCGTCCCGCTTTCTGCGCATCTCCTCACGGTAAACCGCAACACTGATATTCTTCTGTTCCTTTGCCTGTTTGCGCGCGAGATTCGCCCCCTCGAGCACCGTCTCAAACGCCTCCCTCGGCCCCGTCACAAAACAGATGCCCGCGGACAGAGACATCGCGCTGGCGGGATATTTCTCCTTCTGCCTGTCCGCAAACCTGCAGTTTTCCTCCAAAACCCTGTGATACAATTCCGCTTCGCTTCTGCCGCAGACCAGTTCCACAAAATAATCCGAGTACAGATGGCACCCCTCTAAGACGTGCTCCGCTCCGCGAATCTGCTCTGCCAGTTCCTGCAAAATATGATCTCCTACCTCCGAACCGAAATTCTCATTAACGTAGGAAAAATTATTGATATCGATATGCACAAGGCCGTAGACCATGCCCGGCGTCCGCTCCCGCATCACGGCCAGATGTTCCTGCACCCTCTTTCGGAACGCGTCCGGATTATAGAGTCCCGTCAGCATATCCCGCTCCTGCAGCTTCCTGATCTCCCGCTGATCTTCGCTCAGCTTCCGCCGAAGCGTGACAAACACGCCGATGATACGTCCAAGCTCACAGAACGTTCCCCTCTCCGACGCCGTGATTTTGCCCTCCCTGTGATGCCAGCCGACACACAGACGCCCGATGCGGCTGCCCGAAAACTCAAACTTTAGCTCGGCAAGATGACAGATGCGCTCTCTGGTCCTGTCCCAGTTTGAGAGCAGGATGCGCTCCTCTCCCGCCTTCTCCTCCACCATCACAAACTCGCCGACACCCGCCTCCTCAAACTCGCGGATATACGGCGTAAATACAGGCTTCTCATACACCTGTCCATAATTGCTCCAGCAATTTGTCAGCATCACCTCCGAACTTTCCTCCACATTCTCGAAGACGGCAACAAAATCCACATGATATTTCTTTCCGATCTGCTCCATCAGAACATTTAAAGATCCGTTGATATCCCGCGCGTGAGACAGCAGGCTGAACGCAAAGTGAAGAAATTCCTTGTCCATATCTCCGCTCCGCACATACCCTTCCTCCCTGCGTGCACTCCTGCGTTCCTCGGACAATACGGCATGCTCCTCTCCCTTTTTGACAAAGTGATAGCCGTTCTTGCCGCTCCTCTTGATCTGGTACATCGCCCGGTCTGCCATATCAAAGAGCGTCTCGTAGTCAAACGCATCCTCCCCATAGACTGCGATTCCGACGCTGAGTGTCACATTTACCACCACATCATCACCGATCAGTTTCTTTGTGGTCTCCTCACAGAGTTTCGCCGCACACGCTTTCGCCTTCTCTACTGTTGTATGCTTCATGAACGCAAGAAATTCGTCCCCGCCGATTCTTCCTACCAGACTTTCTTCGTCAAACTGCTTTGCGATCGCCTGCGCCCCGTCGAGAATCACCGTATCGCCGACGGTATGGCCGAACGTATCGTTGACCTGCTTAAAGTTATCTATGTCGATCAGGAACAGTACATGCGTCGCATCCGGCTCCTTGGCGATCGCCCGCGTAATCGCATCCGCGATTGCCACTTTGTTCAGAAGCCTTGTAAGCGGGTCAAGGCGCAGTTCTTCTTCCAGCTGCCTGTGCAGTTTTTTGTCCACCCGCTTTTGTTTCTTCTCAAGCGCCTTGCGCTCGTCAATATTCCATGACGTCAGAAGATAATAGGGCACCGCGTTTCGGTACGCATACAGCTTGCACTGCACCATAGACCAGTGCAGCGTTCCGTCGCTTCCGACAAAACGCAGTTCCATGTGCTCCGTCATCTTCCCGTCACGGCAATTCTCTATGAGTTCTTCAAAGCCGCCGACGTCTTCCCGAAAGATATAGTCGATAAACGGGCGGTTCTGCGCGAGAAGCTCCCCGCGCAGATACCCCTCTTTCCGCAGAAACGCCTCGTTGACTTCCTCAAAATGCAGTTCGTTTCCCCCTTTTAGCACCGCGATTCCCACCGGAAGTCCGCGGACAAGCTCCTGCATCTTTTTCTTCTCATATTTCTCCCGATGTAATTTGTCCATCAGTACCGGCACACTCTCCCCGTGTACTGTTTTTCCCCATTCCAGCTCACATCGTCCCATATTTTTCTCCCTTTTTCACGCACAAATCAATCAACGTGCATTATTATAGCAAACTTTTTTTCAAACAGGAACCCCCGAATACATTTTTAATAAGAAGTTTCGGTTGCATTTCGCTCCTTTTTTTAGTATGATACGAGTTGATGTAAATTTCGGAAAGATAGAATAAGGAGATAACCGCAATGATAAGTACAAGCAATGTCACTTTACGAATCGGCAAAAAAGCTCTCTTTGAGGATGTAAATATAAAATTTACGGAAGGCTGCTGCTATGGTCTGATCGGTGCAAACGGCGCCGGAAAATCCACCTTCTTAAAGATTTTATCCGGACAGCTCGAACCTACAAACGGCGAGGTCATTATCACTCCCGGGCAGAGGCTCTCGTTCCTGCAGCAGGATCACTTTAAGTACGACGAGTATACCGTGCTCGATACGGTCATCATGGGAAACAGGCGTCTCTATGATATTATGAAGGAAAAGGACGCCATCTACATGAAGGAGGATTTCACCGACGAGGACGGAATCCGCGCCAGCGAGCTCGAGGCGGAATTTGCGGATATGGACGGCTGGAATGCCGAGTCCGACGCCGCAACCATGTTAAACGGCCTCGGTATCCCGGTCGAGGAACACTACAACCTTATGGCAGATATGCCGGGCGCCCTAAAGGTCAAAGTCCTGTTGGCGCAGGCGCTGTTCGGCAATCCCGATATCCTGCTGTTAGACGAGCCGACGAACCATCTGGATCTCGACGCGATCAGCTGGCTGGAAGAATTTCTGATCAACTTTGAGAACACCGTCATCGTCGTATCCCATGACCGCTATTTCTTAAACAAGGTCTGCACCAATATCGCGGACATTGATTACGGCAAGATTCAGCTCTACGCCGGCAACTATGATTTCTGGTATGAGTCGAGCCAGCTGCTCGTCAAGCAGATGAAAGAAGCTAACAAGAAAAAGGAAGAGAAAATTAAGGAACTGCAGGAGTTTATCTCCCGCTTCTCCGCAAACGCTTCCAAATCCAAACAGGCGACCTCCAGAAAACGCGCGCTCGAAAAAATCCAGCTCGATGAGATCCGTCCCTCCAGCCGCAAATATCCGTATATTGATTTTCGCCCGAACCGCGAGATCGGAAACGAAGTGTTGACCGTGGAGGGACTTACGAAAACCATCGACGGCACAAAAGTGCTCGACAACGTATCGTTTATCGTCGGCCACGATGACAAGATTGCCTTTGTCGGCGGCAATGAGCTCGCCAAGACGACACTGTTTAAGATTTTGGCCGGGGAGATGGAACCGGATTCCGGGTCCTACAAGTGGGGCGTCACAACCAGCCAGTCCTATTTCCCGAAGGACAACACCGAAATCTTTGACACGGATCTGCTGATTGTCGACTGGCTGACCCAGTATTCCGAGATTAAGGACGCGACCTACGTCCGCGGTTTCCTCGGCCGCATGCTCTTTGCCGGTGAGGACGGAACCAAGAAAATGCGGGTGCTCTCCGGTGGAGAGAAGGTTCGCGTGCTGCTGTCCCGCATGATGATTATGGGCAGCAACATCCTGATCTTAGACGAGCCGACCGACCACCTGGACATGGAATCCATCACCGCCTTAAATAACGGGCTGATCAAGTTCCCGGGCGTTGTGCTTTTCGCCTCGCGCGATCACCAGGTCGTACAGACGACAGCCAACCGTATCATCGAGTTTCTGCCGGACGGAACCTTTATCGACAAGGTTTCCACATACGACGAGTATCTCGAGAACGACGAGATGGCAAGGAAACGCCAGGTTTACTCGATGTCGGCAGACGACGAGAGCGACAATTAATCCACTCGTTTTCGAGACTGATGCAGAATGGACTGTCGCATTTTACATTTATGTTATATGCGACATCCTATTCATACAATTCAGAGATAAATGCGGCGGACGGACGAAAAAAGACCGGGGAGTTTTCTCCCCGGTCTTTCTGTCGATTCCTGTTATATTCTTTTGCTTTTAGTATGTCTGCCACTTTAATGTGTAGTAGCCGTTGGAGCTCTTGTTCAGACGCTCAACCTTGATGTAGTAGGTTCCCTTCTTGTCGGAGATACCGTACTCTCTTCCGTACTGATCTTTTCTGAGATATTTGCACCAGTCGGACTTTGTCACTACGGATGCATAGCAGTATGCATTGGTCTTAAATGCCTTACCGTTGGACTTCATCAGTGTCGCCTTGATACCGGTCTTGTCATCATCGCCGTTGGTCTTTGCAGCAACGGTGATCTTAACGCGCTTGTTTGCCGGAACGGAAATCTTGTACCAGTCAGCCGTCTTGTCGTTTGCGATGATCACGCCGCCAACCGTCGTCTTTGCCTTTAAGGTCTTTGCCTTCTTCTGTGAGGTATATTTCTTTGATACAGCCTTCACTGCCGTTTTGATCTTAACGCCTGCAGCTGCCTCTACCTTGAAATAATAGGTCTGTCCCTTCTTCACGCCGTAAGTTCTGGTGTAGTAATTGGAAGCGTCATGGTTCGTATCCCAATACTCTCTTGTGACACCGATCGGCTTTTTCTTGCTGTTGCAGAGCGTCAGGTATCCGGCCGTATAATTGGACGCCTTCGATGCGTTTGACATCTTTAAGGTAATATAACCCGTAAAGCCGGATTTAAACTTGATGTAGTTCGCCTTTATGGTGCCGCTGCTGGTGTAGCAGTCCGCATCCTTGATCGTAACCGACGAAGCCTTTGTGCTCTGGAACGCATACGACTTGCTCGCCGCGGACACCTCATCCGGCGTCGGCACTACAAATACGCCGACTACCATCACCATCGCCAGTAACAGGCTTAAGATTCTGTTCATCTTCCTTGATTTCATACCGTATTTTCCTCCTACCTTTTAAAAATAGCAAAAGAACTATAACATCCTTTACCTAGATTTTAGTACAGTATGATGAAAATGGCAAGGGCTTCCAACAATTTTTTTCACATTTTTTTCATATTTCTTTCACATACCCATCACATTCGCTTAAAAGATTCTCCGCACCGCGAGCACGGGGCGATAGGTGATCGGGGATGTGTAGGTAATGCCGGTCCGCTCGTTGCTCGCGTGCACCAACGTATTGTTTCCCGCATAGATGCCCACATGTCCGCTGTAGCAGACGATATCGCCCGGCTGGATATTCTCCAGGTTCACGCCGTAACCCACATTCCGCTGCTCTGCAGACGTCCGCGGCAGCGAGATTCCGAATGCCGCATACACGCCCTTGACGAAACCGGAACAATCGGTTCCGTTCGTCAGGCTGTTGCCGCCGTACACATACGGATTGCCGACAAACTGTTTTGCGTAATCCACAACCGCCTGTCCGTTCGAGGAACCGCTCGGAGCAGCCGGCGCCGGATTGCGGTTCGCACTCTGTCCCGCTCCCTGCGATGATTTCGCCCGTGAAGCTTCAGCCTGGCGTGCAGCCCGTGCCGCCTCTGCAGCCCGTGCCGCCTCTGCAGCCCGCGCCGCCTCCCGACGCTCCGCTTCCTCCCGCGCGAGCCTTGCTTCCTCTTCCGCTTTTGACTCTGCATGGATGAACTCCGTGCTTAAATTTACATAATCCGTCGATATGTAACCGTCTCCCTCTTCCGTGGAAACCTTCACCCAGCCCTCGTGCTCTTCCTCCGTCACAACCAGGTCGTCTCCCTCGGGCAGCATCGTGAGTACTTTTCCCTCGGTACTCGGAATATCCCGCACAAACAGCGTGGTGGTCGTCACCGTCGCATACCGCGTGCTCACGCTTCGCGCCAGCTCCTCATCCCCGACAACCACATATTCCGCCTTCACATAACCGTTTACGCTTCCCGACTCAATCCGGTACCAGCCGTCCTCCGTCGTCTCTAAGACCGTCGCGGCGGAATCGTCATAAAGTTTTCCGAGGACCTCGCTCTCCGTATTCGGTTCCTTCCGCACATTCACATAGTTGTTTACCTGTGCAACCGCGATATCCGCATATTCCGAGCGCTCGATCTTCTCGGGCATGCTCTTTAGCCGCTCCTTTTGTTTTGCCTCGGTTTTTTCTCCGCGCTGTTCGTTTTCCGCCATGATCTCCGCAAAAATCGCCGAAATACCAGCCGTCGGATTTTTGGGTGCCTGGGATGCCCGGACCTCCTGTGTCCATGCGCCGGAAACCATCAGATATCCGGCAAACAGCAATGCCACCCGTCTCATTCGTCTCTTCATATGTTCCTCCGTTTCAATTTTGTTTCGCAATTGTTACAAATTTATTTCATTTAAATCACCATTGCATTTTATCAGAGGAAGTTCCGATTATCTACAAGTAGATATTTCCAAAAAAAGCCCACCATGGCCGTTTCCGGCCATGGTGGGCACTCTTTTAATAGCAGAAGCTGTGATCCCCAATCCGTTTATCCAGATTCGGAGTCAGCGCTTCCCTTGAAAAATATAGCGTATCATTTCTTAATATAGTAGTATTTCCGTTCATCACGTCGTACACCGAACCGTATTCCTTCTCGGTCGGCTGTGCCGCGTTTCTGCTCTTCCACGAGCAGAACTGCGTCGGATTTCCCTGACTCAGCACTTCATAGAGCGTATTCGGAAACAGCTCCGATGCCATGCGGTTAAAAACCACCTCGACCACCGCCTGCTGTCCTTCCACCGGTTCTCCTCTCGCCTCGAGCCATACAATCCGGGCAAGCAGATCGGTTTCCTCCTGCGTCAGCGAAATATTCCACCGATTTGCATTCACACTCCCGGCTGCTTCCTCCGGGGAAGGCTCCCGCGGGATACGCTCCCTGTATGTTATCGTCTTTAAATTCTTTTCCTCCGCGCCGTTCTCTGCCGGGGACTCATATCCTGCCATTACTCTGTAATTATTATTTCTCTCAATCGTTGTTTTTTCATTTGATTCTGTCGTAAATGAATAATCGGAAAGCGCAAGGCATATCCCTGCCGCAGGCTGACGACACCAGTTTTCGTCGGCAATACAGAGCTTTTGCACCTGCTTCCCCTGAACGTTGGCCGTGACCGCGAGCACCGATAAAAACAGCGCCACAGCCGCCGCGTTCAATATTTTCTTGTTCATTTTGCTCCTTTCCTCAAAAATGATACCCAGATTCTGCCCGGCAAAGTCTCTGCCGTGGCACATGTCCCTTATCATACTAAATTATTACCAAATGTCAAATTTAATATACAAAATTATTACAGAAAAATTTCTTTCTTATTGTCTATAAATGAATCACTTTTTTTCCCGTTTGTGTCAAATACGCCCCGACAGCTTTCTCCGCTGCCGGAATATGCCAAAAATACCTTACAAAAAAAACACCCATAAAATGGGTGTTTTTCATAATATTTCCTATATTTCCAATATATGTACCGACGCCGGGATCTACACTATTTGTTTGCAAGATCACAAAGCTCCGCGAGCAGCCTCGGCAGCTCCGAATCCATACTCTCATCGGAAAACTGGCAGGTGCCGACCTTTCTGTGTCCTCCGCCGTTGTATTTGAGCATCAGACTTCCGACATTGACATCCGAAGTACGGTTTAAGATGCTGTATCCGACGGCAGCCGAGCAGCCCTTGCCGCCGCGGCCGTTTACGATCCATACCGAAATGTTCTGCTCGGGATACATGCTGTAAACCATAAAGCGGTTGCCGGTATAAATCGGATCCACACCGCGCAGATCGGAAATAATGACGTTTCCGTTGATTCGGGTGTGCTTCTGCACCATCTCTTTAAATTTGTCCATCTGGTCGTTATATACCTCAATGCGCTCTCTGACATCCGGCAGCGCGAGGATCTCCTCGGTCGTCATAACACGGCAAGCCTCCATCAGCTTCTCCATCAGCTGATAATTCGAGATCGAAAACTGCCGCCATCTTCCGAGCCCGGTCCGCGGATCCATCAGAAAGCCGATCAGAATCCATCCCTGCGGATTCATAACCTCCTCAATCGTCAGATTTCCGGAATCCACCTTGTCGACCGCCTCCATCAGATCGTCAAACTGCGGGAACCGCTCTCTCCCGCCGTAATACTCATATATGATTCTCGCACAGGACGGCGTAATCCGGCTCTCCCCGTTATATCTCCCCTCGAGCTCAAGTCTCTCATGTTCACTTGAATGGTGGTCAAACCAGAGGCCGCAGCCCTCGACAAACGGCACATTTGCCAGACAATCGTTCTCGTTTATCTCCTCAAGGCCGTCCTGCAAATCCTTCGGGTGCGCAAATTTCCAACTATCAATAATCCCAGCTTCCAGAAGCAATGCTCCGCAGGCAAGGCCGTCAAAATCCGAACGCGTCACTAATCTCATTGTCATGTCCTCCTTAAGCAATATATATTCCGTAAATACTATATAGGAAAGTGTATCATATTTTCGGCAGATATTCCATACTACTTTCAAAAAACCTTGTTTTTTTGTGAAAAACATAGAAAAAGACACCCGCGGGGCTTTCCCGGGGTGTCCTTCCATCGTCAGTTAATTCGTATATTCCACATTAAGAATAACTTTTAAATCCTATATCACGAAGATTTATTCTTGCTCTGGACTCCAATAATGAATCCCGCCTAACGTGCCAGATAACGCTCCAAAGCAGCCTGCTTCAGCTCGATACAGCGCTCGAGCCCCATGTCCTCGATGGTAGAAATATAATCATTCCAGTCATCGTCGTTCTCGATGTCACGCACGCCCGAGATAAACTGATTGGAAGCCTCCTTGGAATATGTGCTGATATTTGCATTGTAGGACGTAAACTCCACATTCTCCTCGCTGGTGAGCGATACGCCGCCCGGTATTACCCAGTCGTCTAAGTGTGTATCATCTGCCCAGATATCGTAAGACTCGATATCCTTCTCGTTTACAAGAATCAATTCTCTTGTCCAGTCATAGTGGCTCGGAATCTGTGACGGAACAAGCGTCTTTGCAATCAATGCCTGTGATACGGTAAGCCCCTCTGAGCTGTTTAAGATTTCGTCTGTCCACTCAACTTCGCCGTTTGCATTATAATTAAAAGTCTCCCCTTCAATTCCGTAATTCGCGAGCGCAGCACCCTCTTCCGTAAACAGATAATCAATCCACTGCATTGCAAGCTCCTTGTGCTCGGAGTCCGCGGAAATCGCAAGTCCGCCGGCTGCCATATAGGTATCCGGAATACGGATATGCAGGGTATCGCTGTCGTTTAACTTCGGGCTTGGCAGCGCTTTTACAACCGCGCCTGGAACGCTTGCCTCATACATCGCAGCCATCGTATACATGGAGTACCACACGCCGGACTGCTCCGTGGTGACAAGCTCCGTGTCCACAAAGAACGGCGAATCCGTCATAAAGTCCGGATCAAGCAGCCCTTTCTCATACCAGTCGTTCATCTTTGTCAGATATGCTCTCCACTCATCCGTTGCAAAGCCTGCAACCACCGTACCGTCTTTATTAATGTAGTCTCCGGTCACGCCGAAGCCTGCAGCCAGCTCGCCAAACACATAGTTTCCGTTTGAGCTCATCGCCAGCGGTGCGTAGCAGCCTTTCTTCTCCTTAAACTGAGTCAGCACGTTCTCCAGCTCGTCATAAGTCGTCGGCGTCTCGAGGCCCAGCTCGTCAAGCCAGTCCTGACGGATCTGCATGCCGACCCACGGTCCCTGTTTCTCTGTATTTAAGATGCCGATAATCGCCGCACGGCCGGAATCGGTCACAGAATTCTTCATAAAATACGGATCCGACTGACGCACCTGATTGTAATTATATAAGTAAGTATCGAGATAAGGCGTCAGATCCAGATAGTAACCGTCGTCAATCGCCGCATCCATTCCGTCCGGGTAGCCCTGCGCCATACAGATCATATCCGGAAGCTCGCCGGAAGAAATCATCAGGTTAAACGCGGTCGTCTCCTCGCCGGAAGGCGGAACATCAAATTCAATATGCACGCCGGTTCTTCTCTCCATCTCCTGGAAGAACTCGCTCTCTGCATAGTCATTTTTTACAAGGAAATAATTTGCATCCGAAGTGATATACATCTTCAGTGTGACAGGCTCGTCGGTGAGCGGAAGCTTAATGTCTCCGTTAAAATCTCCTGCCGCCACTTCGGTTCCGCCTGCTACGGCTCCCCCGGCTCCGTCCGCACCCGATTCCTTTTCCCCACACCCGGCCACAAGCCCGGTAAGCATCGCTGCGACAAGCAGCGCGCTGATACATTGTCTCTTCTTCATATTTCTTCCCTTTCTGCATTCTATATTCCCGAAATCCCCTTCGGTAATTCCACGATATCGCACCTGAAGTTCCCTTAAAAGCGTCAAAAACCTGCCTTGACCACGTTTTTTTATCTTTCGGCATACCAATATTTTTGTCCGGGTCAAAATTATGGGTTTCCGCTACATTTCTCTTGTTGCACGGCTTCTTGTCTGCTATAATGAATGATATCGGAATTCTATATGATCTAAAAATTCAAAGGAGTTTGATACCATGCTTCCATCCGGCAACCATTATTTTCTCCGTCTTATCAAGGAGCACAAATTTCTTTATTTTACCTATCTGGTAATGCTTTTTCTTCCGTTTATCGCCTTTGTTCTCTGTCTGTTCAGTGTAAATTCCATCATGAAACAGGATACCCTGCACTATCAGGACAGCATCCTGCAACACGAAAAAACGATCTGTGATACAATGATACATAATACAAAAATTGTCGTCAACACGGCTTCCCTTGACGCAAACGCCAAGCTGCTTTCGGATGAGACCGCGTTTTCCCCCGAGTCTATGTATCTGGCGGCCAGACTTTCTCATTCGCTTTCCGATTACAAACGTAATTATCCCTATATTGACAGTCTTGGCATCTACTTCCGTCACAACGACTCCTTCGTAACCGACTCCAAACGTTATGCACCCCCCCTCTACGGCTCCTACCTGGGCAGATACGATCTGACGATCGACGATTTTCTCGCATCGACAAACGCCCCCAGCGGATATGTGCTCCTGACCGGCGCGGATGAGACTTATATTCTGATTTATCAGGCTCTTTTTGACTACAGCCTGAAAAAGACAACCGCCGTCGCATACGGGATTCTCTCCTGGGATGCCCTGCAGCATCAGCTCGGTTACTACAAAACGACGCAAAACGGCGCATTTTTCCTGTTGAACAAAGACAACGTCTTTTTCGGATGCTCCGATAATCTTGTCTCCACGGACATGCTTCCCGATTACGAGACGATGTATGCACAGACAGGCGGAAAACAGACATTTTTTGCCAAAAACAAAGACACGCTGATTTCCGGGATTCCCTCCGACGAGCTTTCCTTCTATTACGGAATGTACCTCGAAAAGGATGCGTTTTACCGCGCGATCAATCTGCTTCTTCTAAAATATATTGCCGGCCTTTCGGCAAGCATCCTGATCGGCCTCTTCCTCGCATTTTATTTTACGAAAAAGAGCACGGCCCCGATCAATCACCTTCTGTCGATCATCGAGGACAGCCGAAAAAAGAACGCCGGGATCGCGCTGCCGCAGAGCTATAAAAAGCTGGAGGATGCGCTTACCACGATGCTCAAAGATAACCGCAGGCTCACACACCGGGTATACCTGCAGGAAGAAACCCTGTCCGAGACAACGCTTTCGGACTTTCTGAAAGGGATTTATCCGAATGAAGACTGGATTCTGGAGTTTCACGACAGTCATCCGGCACTCCGCGGAATCAAAGACTACTGTATCCTGCTGTTTTCATTTTCCAATATCGAGACCTGCAAATTCATCCGGGGCCAGAAAGAAAGTAAGGAATCGTATTCCCTGCTGTTCTTTTCCCTGAAAAACGTCATTGACGAGGCTTTTATTAAAAAGGATGAAAACACCGCAAGCGGTATCAGCATCGTCTCCGACAGCATGGTTATCTGTATTATCCCTGCAGGCGATGATGCCGCTGCCCTCGATCATCTGATTGCGAACGTAAAAAGTTATATTGATTTCTTCCAGAAAGTATTTGAGCTTCACTCCCACGCGGCGGTCAGCGCGCGGCATACGCTCTGGACCGAACTGCCCGAGGCTTACTCCGAAGCCTACATCCTGAACTCCCATATCTCTTTCTGGGAAAACGAATGCCCCGTCAGTGTCTATCACGCGGAGATGGAGGATGCGCGACCGGACGGCAATTCACTGCTTCTGCTCAAGAAAAAGCTGTCCAACAGCCTTCTTGCAAATAACTATGACATGGCAAAATCTCTGATTGACGAGATCGTCGCGCATTATTTTCTGCACGACATCCGCTATTTTTCGTACAATCAATGCCAGGCATACGCCCTGATCAGTATGCTGTTGGATAAACTGAACGATATGGGAATGAACGACGATGTGAAAGAGGAATACTCCTCCCGCCTGCTGCACGCACACACGATCGTAGAATTGAAAAACGAGATTTCCGCCGTTTTTGACGAGCTGTTTGACTATCAGAACCAGAACAGTTCCGACGATGCCTGGACCGAATCCGTCAAGCAGTATATCCGTGAGAATTCGGCCAATCCCGAACTCAGCGTTTCCTATGTCGCAGAGCATTTTTCGGTCTCGGCCGCGCACCTCGGCAACCGTTTCCGCAAACTCAGCGGCATCGGCATCCTGGATTATATCCATATGGTGCGCCTGTCCGGCTGCAAAGATCTGCTGGCACAGGGATACGCCATCAAAGACTGCGTCGCGCTGACCGGCTATACGGATATCAAGACGCTGCAGCGCGCGTTCAAGCGCTATGAAGGCATCACACCGGGCCAGTACAAAGAAACCGTGGCAAATCAGAAAAGCGAATAGACAATCATGTCTTCCTTCTTGTCAAATTCGGGCGCCGTAAACTGTCCCAAACAGTTTACGGCGCCCAAATTGTAATTCACGGACAATACATTATCCGCATATCTTTTAAAACGGCATCTTGATCTCTTCCCGCAAAGTGAATCTGATATTCTCTATCGCAAGGCCGCTTGCTCCGAAATACAGCTTTATGTAATGATTGCTTCCGAAAATCATTCCCATATCGCGTGTCTCGGTAAAGACTGCCCCCTCGGATCCCCGAACGCTGATTGTCATCTTCAGCTGATTGTCAAAATATACGGATACCGGCAGCTGCGCTAACTCTCCCAGATCGGATTTCATCGTGACCGCAATCTCGTACATTCCCATTTTTTTGACGTGGATACCGAACACGATGCTGCTTCCGTTCTTCGTATCCCAGCCCGCGCCCGGCACCAAAACCTCGCCGGTCGTCTCATCCTGCTCGTAATACACGATATCTTCCGCAAAGACCTCCCCTTCCTCAAGGGTTTTCCGGTCCGCGAGTTCCTCCTCGCTGATCGCGTCCATCTGATAAAGCATCGCCGGAGACTGCAACAGGAAGTTCAGAATGTTCACCGCATTGCGCTGCAGTTCCGCTCTTGTGATGACACCGTCCGCGAGCGCTTCCTTCACGTTATCCTGACTCATTTCCGCCGCGTCAGTGCTCACCATAAACAGATCGTTTTGCGCCATGACCATCACGGCGCGGTTTTTCATTTCACAATTTTCGCCTTCCGTGTTGGCGCCTGCCCACCAGTCTGTCATGACGATTCCGGAAAATCCCCATTCCTTCCGCAGTATGGTTGTGTTTAAGTCATAATTTCCGGCGGTCCAGATTCCGTTGACCGGACCATAGCTTGTCATGATCGAGCGGCAGTTTCCTTCCTTTACCGCGATCTCAAAACATTTCAGGTAGAGCTCCCGAAGTGCGCGCTCCGACACGACTGCGTTGACCTCGCGCCGATGCGCCTCCTGGTTATTGCCGCAGAAATGCTTCACCGTTCCGGTCGTACCCGACGCATTCATTCCCTGAAGCTGCACCGCACCCATCTTTCCGGTCAGCAGCGGATCCTCCGAGATATACTCAAAGTTACGGCCGTTTAACGGATTCCTGTGAAGGTTTAATCCCGGTCCGAGCAGTGTGTCGATGCGGTTTTTCCGGAGTTCAAGCCCCGTAAACGTATAAAGCTCTTTCACCAGTTCAGGGTTGAACGTTGCGCCGATCAGCGTGCCATTCGGCATCGAAAACGCTTTGGTTCCGCAGTCCATCCGGATTCCGGACGGGCCGTCCGCACAGCAGCCTGCCGGAATCCCGTAGTGCGCAAGCGCTTCCGTCAGCCCTCCGAACGCGGATGCCGTTCCCGGCGTCACCTTCGGGCTGCACATTCCCTCTCCGCGGAATAACATAATCAGCGCTTCATCGTCAAGCTGCGCGACAAATTCTTCCATCGGAACGTTCCCGTTATATACATCGCAGAGCCTGTAACCTTTGTCGCCGGTATATGCGATTTCGGAGGGCATTCTCTCTGCCCGCCGCCCGTCCGGACGCACGGTGCGTAGCGGCGCCGGTTCATAACCGATTTCAGCGCTTCCGTCCTCCCGTATCTGCGGTTTCATGCGTATAAATTCCTTTACCGGAGCCATCGCTTCCTCGAGCCGTTCCGTCACGCAGAGATCCTCATGGAAGGATGCCACCCACGCAGCGCTCCTCACGTCAGTCCCGACAAAGACCTCATACTCGCCCTCCTCGAGCACATAGCAGCTCTTGTGGCCGGTGACACCGGCGTCGTCATAGGACGCATAAGGGCTTTTTTCGATCACAAGCGACAAGGTCTGCGACTCGCCGGGCTTCAGTTCTTTTGTTTTCCCAAAGCCTGCCAGCACGCGTACCGGTTTCCCCAGACGTCCCTGCGGCGCTTTTATGTAGACCTGAACCGTCTCTTTTCCGGACACCTGTCCCGTATTCGTCACCGTGATCGTAACAGTCAGCTCGCCTTCCCGATTCCCGGCCAGCCCGGCATCTGTCTCAAAGGTTGTATAAGACAATCCGTATCCGAACGGATAAAGCACCTGTTCTTTCGCAAATGTCTCAAAATAGCGATATCCCACATAGATATCTTCCGCATAGACGTTTTCCTTATCGCCTCCGAAGTTTGCCGTCGATGGATAATCCGCAATATCCTCCGCAATCGTATCCGGCAGCTTCCCGGACGGGTTCACACGCCCCGTCAGCACATCCATGACGCCGTTTCCGCCCTCCTGGCCGCCCTGCCATGCGTACAGCACGGCAGACGGAGCAAGCTCTTTTACCCACTTCATGTCGATAATGTTTCCCACATTGAGAATGACAACGGTTCTTTCAAAGCGGGCGCTGACCTTTTTAATCAGCTCATATTCTGCATCTGTCAGCAGATAGCTTCCTTTTTCCGGGGTATTGTCCTGATCCTCCCCGGCCGTGCGTCCGATCACAACCACCGCGGCATCCGCATCAGCGCCGGCCGAGAGCAGTTCCTCCGACACCGGCATCTCCTCCTGCGCCCACGGAACCTTTCCCCAGCCGCTTCCCTCATCGAACGGATGCTCCGCAATCCAATCTTCATACATCTTGATGACCTGCTCGTTCAACACGAGATCCGTTTCGCTGCGGAATGCATCGAGTATTCCGACCACATATCTGGTATTGACAAGTCCTCCCGACCCAAGTCCGCTTTTATAGTAGGTGTGCGCAATCCTTCCGAAAACCGCCACTTTCTCTCCCCTGCGGAAGGGAAGCGTCTGCTTTTCGTTTTTCAACAGAACACATCCCTCCGCCGCCACCGCTCTCGCAAGCGATGCGTATTTTTCCGAATCTAAAAAATATTTTCCCATATATCCTCTTTTCTGTCTCCCTTTTTAACCCTTTACCGCACCGATCATAACACCGGACTCAAAATATTTCTGAATAAACGGATAAAATGCAAAAATCGGCGCCGTGGATACCACAATCGTACAATATTTAATCAGCTGTTTATACATCGTCATATCTCCGGAGAAGTCCGACGAGCTTGAACCGTTCGCCGACGTGGTATCACCGGTAATCAGTATCTCCTTGATGATGATCTGAAGCGGATACTTCGAGCGGTCTCTCAAATAGATGGCCG
The DNA here is from genome assembly GCA_021770345.1 of Lachnospiraceae bacterium. Classification (GTDB taxonomy): domain Bacteria; phylum Bacillota; class Clostridia; order Lachnospirales; family Lachnospiraceae; genus Roseburia. The sequence continues at coordinate 198,670 of JAETRD010000011.1, forward strand.
CCTGGAACCAGGAGTTCCACTGCATTACAACATAGTAAAGAATGACGGTTGCCAATGTCGCCTTAATCAGAGGCAGCATGATCTGGAACAAAATCGTCATATGACCGGCTCCGTCAAGCATCGCCGATTCAATCAGGCTGTCCGGAACACCTTTCATTGCCGTTCGAATCAGAATCAGATACATCACGGAAAAACACCCCGGTAAAATGACCGCCCAGCGGCTGTCATACAGGTGAAGCATCTGTGTGTTGATGATGTACGAAGAAATCATACCGCCGTTGAAGAGCATCGTAAAAGAGGCAAAGAGCATAATCGCATCCGCCCACAGAACGCCCTTGATTGCGGTTACATAAGACGCCATCACCGTGATCAGAAGTCCGAGTGCCGTCGTCACGACACAGTAAAAAATCGTATTCAGATATCCGGACCAGATTTCCTTGTTCTCGAACACCAGTTTGTATCCGTTCAGATTAAAGTCTTTAATATGTGTGATGACTCCCGTCTGTGCCATCACCCACGCCGCATCTGAAAATGAAGCACACACCACATGCCAGATCGGTAAGATGCAGATAACAATTACAAAAATAAAAAATATCGTATTAAAAAAATCAAAAATCCTGCCGGGAACTGTCTTTTTTCTTTTCATTTTTACCCTCCATATGTACGCGTTTAGAATAAGCTTGTTTCCGTATACTTCTTGCTCATTTTATTTGAGATAACCAGCAATATAAAGTTTATGACGGAGTTAAACAAACTGACCGCCGTGGAATAGCCGTAGTTGAACTCCTCAAGACCTTTCCGGTACACATAAGAAGAAATAATATCTGCCGTCTCATAAATCTGGGAATTGTAAAGCAGAATCGTTTTCTCATATCCGACTCCCATCATACTTCCGATTTTTAAGATCAGCATAATAATAATGGTCGGTGCAATACCCGGGAGCGTCACATGCAGCGTCTGTTTCCAGCGCCCGGCCCCGTCAATCTCGGCAGCCTCATACAGTGATTTGTCCACGCCCGCAAGCGCTGCCATATAAATGATACTTCCAAATCCGATTCCCTGCCATAAATCCGAAATGATGTAGATCGGCCTCCAGTACTGCGGCATACTTAAGAGGTTCTGATTGCTTCCCGTAAACATGGATATCAACGCCGTAAGCGCTCCTCTCGAGGAACAGAAGTCCACAATAATACCGGAAATGACAACCATGGAAATAAAGTTCGGCATGTAGCTGATGGTCTGAATCGTCCTCTTGAATTTTGTATTTACAACCTCATTTAACAGCAATGCAAAAATAATGGTTGCCGGGAACTCAATCGCCAGCTGTAAGAAACTGATCCACAGCGTATTTTTCATCGTCCGGGGGAAATAGAACGACGTAAAGAAATCTTTAAAGTGCTTGAGACCGACCCACTGGCTTCCGAAAATACCGCTCTTTGGCTTGTAATTTTCAAATGCCATCAGAAGTCCGCCCATCGGCAAATATGCAAACAGGATCAGACATATGACTGCCGGAATGATCATCAGGTAAAGCTTCCCGTTTCTCCGAAAATCCTTTTTAATCGCCGCTTTTGTATATTTGCGCTCTTTGTTTCCTTTTACTTTCATTGTATGTATTCCTCCTTCCCCTTCTTAATGCTGCACGTCCGCATGTGCCATCATCTTTGCAAATACCGGACCCATATATTTCGCAAGCGCCGGGATTAATTCCGCATCGAAGTTCGTTCTGACTCCGCTCTTCTTTCCGAACACCATCGTGTGCTCCTCCTGCGGTGTCGATGCCGGCCACTCGTCAATCGCATCGTTATTCGGATCTCCGGTGTGTGCAAACGCCATCACGCTCCGGAAAATCTCCTCCTCCACGCGGTTTGTGACTCCCGGCACCTGTGAAACCGGAACAAGCTCCGTATTGTGGAAGAAAAACGGGATATCCGCACAGTGCCACGGCGTCTTTCCGCCCTCAATCGGCATATCCATGTTAAACAGATACGACCAGGTCTGTTTACTTCCCTCGCATCTCGCTTTTATGTACTGCTGTTCCGGAAGCCGGAAAATAAAATCAAGTGTCAGCAGATCAATCGGGTTCCGATCCGGATAGGCCTTCTCAAACAGCGGCTTTAACTCCGCCACCCCTTCCTCTCCTAACATCTCTTTTACCGCGCTCCACGCTTCCTCCTCGGAAATGGCAGATCTGTCATAGCGGTTCGGTGCAAATGACGCGAATTCCCCGAATACGCTTCCCACCATAAGAGGAATCTGTGCCGTCTCTTTCCGGAATCCGTTCTCAATCGGCTCTCCCGCATAAAACGCGTTCGGGCACGGCGCGCCGCCCACATATTTGCCTTCTTTCTGCAGAGCCGGCTTCACTTTCAGATAGGCCTTCGCAAATGCCTCGTACGGCACCTTTTCCAGTTCCTCTATCGTCTCAATGCCGAGCTCCTTCATGACCGCCTCTGCCAGTTCTTTTCCGCTTCCCTTCTGGTCCGCAAGCACCGGTCCGATCACTCCGCTCATGTTAATGCCCTTTGCAAACAGTCCGTCGGCGTCTTTGCTCTGAAGCAGCGTTGTAACCTTCGCACCACCGCCGGATTGCCCGAATACAACCACGTTGTCTTTGTCCCCGCCGAAAGCCTCTATATTTGTCTGAATCCATTTCAGTGCCGCGATGATATCGTCGGTTCCGGCATTTCCGGAATTCGCATATTCCTCCCCATACTCGGACACGTCAAAATACCCCAGGATATTCAGACGATGGTTGATCGATACCACAACCACGTCTCCTAACCGGCACATATTTTCGCCCTCGTATGCGATCTGCTCAATCGCAGAACCGGCCTCGAACCCCCCTCCGTGCAGCCACACCATAACCGGTCTCTTTTTCCCGTCACATGCCGGCGTCCACACATTCAGATTCTGGCAGTCCTCGTTCATCACCCAGAAACGGTGCGGCACTGCGATCTCGCCGTTCGGTTTCATCGAAGCGTCCAGTAACGGACATACAAATCCGTAGTTAGTCACATCCAGAATTCCCTCCCAATGCTCCACCGGCTGCGGTGCGCGAAAGCGCTCTGCCTTTGCATATGGAATACCCTTGAACATGGTAATTCCGTCGTACACATATCCTTTTACGGTTCCCTTGTCAGTTTCCACAACTGCGGTCTTCGCATCGCAAATAAATACATGCTCCATAATTATCTCCTCCATATTTACTAATAATCGTGGTGTTATTATACCGGTAGTTGTATCCCAATCACAGAGGCAGTTTTTCAATTGCATGACAATAACAAAAAAGTGCCCGGGTCATTTTTTCGACCGGGCACCAGAATCTATACTCGTGCAAATATGCGGCTTTTCAAGCGATTTCGTCGGGAGACTTGACGACGTATCATAAGTTTCGCAAATTAATTTCATAGGAATCTCAATAAAAAAGCTTATACAATAGTCTACATTTTTGATATAGTTGCATCCAAAATTATCACAAAGTTTTCTGCTTAATCTTTCTTTTAGCAACCACGGCTCCTGCCCCTATGAGCACCACGCCAGACGGGAAAATAACAAATGCAATACTACCCTAAATGGAATACTCCATATAAAAATACGCTCAAAAAAATCGCCCAAATCCCTGATTTATCAGATTTGAGCGATTTTTTATTTAACAGGGGATGAGAGAATCGAACTCCCACCAAAGGTTTTGGAGACCCCTATCATACCATTTGACCAATCCCCTATAAACAACCAGCACAATGTGCTGATATTACGAACCATTTTAAAATTTCATTATACCTTCAAAACTTCATACAGATTTCCGAAAAATAATTGTCAAACAAACTACACCGAAAGCGGTCATCATCCAGCCGCTTTCTCCGCTTTTGGTCAAGCCTTCGACCGATTAGTAACAGTCAGCTCCATACATTGCTGTACTTCCACCTCTGCC
>JAETRD010000036.1 GCA_021770345.1 Lachnospiraceae bacterium
CAGTATTATGTGGAGGGAAACCACGAAGCCATCATACCGCCCGCCGTTTTCGACAACGTGCAGGTGCTGATGCAGTCACGGGGAAAAGGGAACGGCCGGAATAGCTGCGTGAGCATTTTCTCCAGCAAAATCCGCTGCGGGGACTGTGGGAGCTGGTACGGTTCCAAGGTCTGGCATTCCAACGATAAATACCGGAAGGTAATCTGGCAGTGCAACCATAAGTTTGACGGAGGGGAGAAATGCACCACACCGCATCTGGACGAGGAAACCATCCGGCAGCTTTTCATAAAGGCGCTGAACATCATTGGCAAAGAGAAAGACCTCGTTCTTGCAGGCTTTGAGGAAGTCAGGGACACGGCATTTGAAACCGGGGAGCTGGAGGCGGAGACGCGGCAGCTTAATGGGGAGATGAACGTGGCGGCGGAGCTGATACAGAAATGCATCGGGGAAAACGCCCGCATTACGCAGAACCAGGGCGAATACGCAAAACGCTATGACGCTCTGGTGGAGCGGTTTGAAACGGCGAAGGCAAGGCTGGAGGAGGTGCAGGCAGCCATCACGGAGAAACAGGCGCAGCAGAAAATGATGGAGAACTTCATGGAGGAGCTGCGGAGCCTGCCGGAGCAGGTGGATTATTTTTACGAGGGAGCCTGGTACGCCATGGTGGATTTTGTAACGGTCTACGGCAGGGAAGATGTGCGGTTCACCTTTAAGAACGGGATGGAGATTCCGGTAAAAACCAAATAGGAAATACAGATTGCACTTCACGGGAATGTGGAGTGTTTTCTTATTTTAAAGGCGTTTTTTACATTTGAACCCCCTTTGGAGGCAAAATAAAAAAGTATAGGGAAAATAAAATTGTATCAAAATGGGCTATTAGATAGACGAAGGTATTTCCGCAACGAATACCAAAAAGCGCGACGGCTTTAACCGCATGGTGGCCGACGCGCTGGCCGGAAAAATCGACCTTATCATTACCAAGTCAATCAGCCGCTTTGCCCGCAATACGGTGGATACCTTAACCACGGTGCGCAGGCTCAAAGAAAAAGGAATCGAGGTATTTTTTGAGAAAGAGAATATCCGAACCCTTGACGGCAAGGGGGAGCTGCTTATCACCATTATGTCCTCGCTGGCGCAGGAAGAAAGCCGTTCCATTTCCGAGAATGTGACGTGGGGCCAGCGGAAGCGCTTTGCAGACGGGAAGGTCAGTATTCCATACGGGCGGTTTCTCGGCTATCGGAAAGGCGAAAATGACCTGCCGGAGATCGTCGAGGAGGAGGCCGCCATTATCCGGCTCATATACCGGCTGTTCCTCTATGGGAAATCCCCCTCGGCCATTGCCAGCTATCTGACCGACGAGGGGATCAAAACGCCGGGCGGCAAGACTATCTGGCGGAGCAAGACGGTTGAAAGTATCCTATCCAACGAGAAATATAAAGGCGACGCACTTCTGCAGAAAAAATTCACAATAGATTTCCTCACGAAGAAAAGCAAAATCAACGAGGGCGAGGTGCCGCAGTATTATGTGGCGCACAGCCATCCGGCCATTATCGAGCCGGAGCTGTTCGACCTTGTACAGTATGAATTGAAACAGCGCAAGCAGGACGGGCGCTTTACAAGCTGCGCGTATCCATTCTCCGGGAAAATAATCTGCGGGGAGTGCGGCGGCATTTATGGCAGTAAGGTATGGCACTCAAATACGCCGAACCGGACGCTGGTGTGGCAATGCAACGAGAAGAACCGGGGCCAGCACTGTAAAACGCCGCATTTGACCGAAGCGAATATACAGGCCGCTTTCCTCATTGCCTTCAACCGCATTTTAGGGAAGCGGGAAGAAATCATAGAGGCATACCACGAGGTCATGGAGGCGCTGACCGATACCACCGACCTTGATACCGAGCGAGAGCAGCTTCAAAGTGAATGTGAAGTAGTGATGGGCCTGATCCGAAAGGTCATAGAGGACAATGCGCAGAAGGCTATGGATCAGGCAGAATATGAGAAAAAATATACCCGGCATTATAACCGGTATGAAAAGGCAAGACAGCGGATGGCGGCAATCGAGGAGCTTCGCTTGGAGCGCAATGCCAAGCGGACAAAAATGGCCATGTTCCTTGACCGGCTCACCGGGTGCGGCGATCTGGTGACAGAATTTGACGAGGAGCTTTGGTATTCCACGGTGGATTCCGTAACGGTATATAAAGACGGGCGGATGGTGTTTGCCTTCCGCGACGGGAAAAAGATAACTGTAAAAAAAGAAGCATGGGAGGCGGCATAATGGAAAAGCAGAAAGAGAACGAGAAGAAAATCCGAGCGGCAATTTACTGCCGCATGGCGACGGACAACGACGAAAGAAGGGGCTTGGAAATGCAGGAAAGCTATCTCCGCAATTATGCGCAGGCACAGGGCTATGCGGTAGTGGCGGAGGTTTCCGAAGTAGCAAAGGGCCTTTCCCTTGACCGGCCCGGTATCCGGGAGCTTCTTGTCTTGGCGGCGCAAAGCCGCATAGAAGAAATCTTGGTGACAAACCTTTCCCGCATTTCGCGCAATACCGGCGACCTGATCCGCTTCGAGGAAAAGCTGGGAAAGCAGCATATCCGGCTGAATACCCCGCAGGGAAATCCGCTGGCAGGCTTCCGGGGAACAGAGCAGGTTTTCCGTAAGCAGAAAAAATAAGACAGGCATGATAAAGCCCGCAGGTTCTATTCCGGAGCCTGCGGGCTTTTCGTCGTTCACATGGTATTGATAAGAGCGAGCAGGGCTTTTTTCTGCTCGTCGTTTAAGGTACTCCATTTTGAAAACAGGATGCGCTGTTCCTCGGTAAATTCCGCCGGGCCATTCCCCTCGGAGAAGAATTGCGCTAAAGTTATACCAAACGCCCCGCATACCGCCTCTAAGGTTGGCAGCGTCGGCGCATTATTTCTGTTGAACATATTTGTAACGGTGGAATGAGAAAGGCCGGATTCCTTCGCCAAGCGGTAATCCGTCCAGCCGCGTTCCTCCATGAGCTGTTTTATGCGTTTCTGCGCATCCATGCCATCACCTGCCTATCTGTATCTATTCTAATTCCCAAAAGGGTGCTATAATAGTCACAATCGGTAGACAGACTATTTCCCAAAAAGGAATTGCTCTGTTATAGCGTGGTAGACAGGCGGGTATACTATTCAAAAAAAATCGGGAGGCTGCTATGGAAGAAGAAACTGTATTTGAAAGGCTGGCCCGTGAAAGGAATATCACGGTGGAGGAAATGCGGGCGATTATCTCGGCCCGCATTGAGGCCGGAATGAATGACCCTGACCCGGAGAAGCGGGCGCAATGGGAAAGGATACCCCGCGCAGGGAAGATACCCACGCCGGAGGAGTGGCTCCGGTATGCGGTGGAGCGGATCGAGGCCGAAGGACGCGGCGATCTGCTGCGCTGGTATCCGAATTTATAAGCAAGGGTGCATTTCCAAGTCACGGGATTTTGAATAATGGCGAGAATGAAAAATAGCAGGTTTGCGCACCGTTATGTGCCGCCTGCTGTTTTTGCGCCGATTTTGCTGTTTGTACTAAACTTTGTCCCTTCTTATGCATTGGGTGAAGACAATGCAAAGATGCTGCTTGCAAGAGCATTACAGCTTTTCATGCCGGGTAAACCACAGATCTGGTATCTTGATCTTTTCGCAGGAAAGAATGATTACGAGGCAGTAAAACGTGCCGGAGCAGGTGGACACAAAGAGATCAACCGTACGAACCTTACAACAACACAGATGGAAGAGGCATTGAAGCAGCCGGTAGTGGCAAGACAGTTAGAGATGTTACGTTTCCGCAGCACCTGTCCCGCTTTTGCAAAAGAGAGCGAGATCATGGTTCACTCGGAGGGCAACAAGTGTAGACCGTCAAATTCCCATCCACTCATTTTCCCCTTATCCGTCAAATAAATATATCAGACGGATAAGTTAATCTGATGCTTTCTACGTCAGATTATTTTATTTATGGATGTTTT